>CAVREM010000024.1:0-37422 GCA_963720005.1 uncultured Acidobacteriota bacterium
CGGATCGACAACCAGGTAGTAGAGCAGAGTTCGTGGCGGACCTTTAGGTCCGCCTGGAGCCCGCCGGGGCCTCGCGCGGCCCAGGCCTACAGGGGCGTCGGCGGGACGACGAGCACCGGAAGCGTCGATCGCCGCAGGACGGCGTCGGCGGTCGAACCAAAGAACAACCGCTTCGGGCCGCGGTGGCCCTGCGTTCCCATCACGATCAGCTCGGCCTGCACGCGGCGCGCCGCCTTGATGATCTCCACGGCCGGTTCGCCGTTGACGATTTCGTAGGTGCATTGCCGGCGAGGGCCGATCGCCCGCTCGACGAAGCGCGTCAGCTCGGCGCGCGTCCGCCTGGCCAGCTCGTCCTCGTCGAACCGCAGCGCCGCCTGCGACAGCAGCGGGTCGTCGACGAACAGCACCGATCAGCTGCGCGTTGAACGGCTCGGCCATCGCGGCCGCCGCCCGGAGGGCCGCGCGCGACGTCGGCAGAGAGGTCGACCGGACAGAGAATCGAACGGAAGGACATCGCGGATTCCTGACGTCAACTTTCAGACTTCCTGAACCGTGTCGCACACGACCTGTGTCATGTAACCCAGGCCCCAGCGGACCACCTGCAGCTTCCGCTCGCCGCCGATCCGCGGCGGTTCGGGGCAGGCGATGTCGGCCGTGCGCAGCCGCCGCTTGGCGCAGCGCGCCGACAGGATCGGCTCGACGCCGAGCCTGGTGAAGAACATCCGCTCGAAGGGCCGATAGGTGCGCGTCCTGATCCAGGGCGAGCGCGTAGAACAGCTCCTTCCGGTAGATCCGGAAGATCGTCATCGCGTCGGTGTAGTGCCAGCGGTAGAGCCCGTTGATGACCGACGTGAACAGCCAGTTCCCGAACGCCGTCACCACGTCGTCGTCTTCGCTGCGGGCGCCGCCCAGGTAGCGCGAGGCGATCACCATGTCGTGTCCCTCGGCCGCCTTCGCGATCAGCTGCGGGATGTACTCCGGCGGGGAGTTGCCGTCGGGGCTGAAGGTGACGACCCATTCGCCGCGGACGAGCGGCCAGGCCTCGCGGTACGCCGCGCGCAGTCCCGGCTCGCGCTGCACGTGCACGTCGTAGCCCATCGTGCGCGCATACTCAGCGGTGCCGTCGGTCGATCGGCCGTCGACGACCAGGATCTGCTCGCACCAGCGCGGATCGACCTTCGGCATGATCGCGCGCATGCCCTCGATCTCGTTCTGGGCCACGACCAGCAGCGTTGTCGTCATTGATTGCTGCGTCTCGCGATGTAAGTATTTCACGATACACGGTGCCGAAGCCCGAGCATCCCGCGCACAATTCGCTGATCGAGAACGATTACGCGAGCAGGGCACGTCCGTTGCGTGAGGACGGCTACACGCAACGGGTGAGGGTTTCCAATGTCAGAGCCCATGCAGTCGAGTTGGGATCGGCTCCAGTCCTTGCTGGAGTCGTTGACCCCGGGGGACGAAATCCACCTCGCGGCCGCGTCGCGCGACACCGGCCTGCCGCCGGCCACGTGCGAGACCGTCCTCGACGCGCTGACCCGCGTCGACCTGTTCACGCGAGTCGGCGACCACACGTTCGTCCGCCGCCGGATGGACCCGCATTAACGCAGACGCGCATTAACGCAGTGCGGACCGTCGGTCCACGTAAACGCGCTGATTCCGCACACCCCTGATCCGGCATCACGCGCGCGTAATCTTCAGGCTCTGAATCGTGATCGGCTTCACCGGCCGATCGTCCGGCTTGCTGGTCGGCGTCTTGCCGATCTTCTTGACGACGTCCATGCCGTCGACGACCTCGCCGAAGACGCTGTGCTTGTTGTCGAGCCACGGCGTCGCGCGCGAGCGTGATGAAGAACTGGCTGCCGTTGGTGTTCGGCCCGGCGTTGGCCATCGACAGGATGCCCGCCTTGCTGTGGCGCAGCTTCGGGCTGAACTCGTCGGCGAACTTGTAGCCCGGCCCGCCCGTGCCGGTGCCGAGCGGATCGCCGCCCTGAATCATGAAGCCGTCGATCACGCGGTGAAAGATCAGGCCGTCGTAGAACGGCCGCTTCACCTTCTGGCCGCTCTTCGGGTCGGTCCATTCCTTCGTGCCTTCCGCCAGCCCGACGAAGTTCGCGACCGTCTTCGGCGCGTCGTCGTCGAACAGCCGGACCGTGAAGTTGCCCTCGCTCGTCGTGAAATGCGCATTCAACATTGATATGCTCTCCTCGCTGACTCGTTGCTGACGAATCATTACCGTGTACTACTTCATCTCGACGTCTTCACCGATCGGCTCTTCGGCGGCAATCAGCTCGCGGTGTTTCTCGACGGCCGCGGGCTGTCGGCCGACGACGATGCAGGCGATCGCCAAGGAGATGAACTTCTCCGAGACGACGTTCGTGCTGCCGCCGGAGCGGCCCGACACCGACGTGCGCGTGCGGATCTTCACGCCCGGCCGAGGAGCTGCCGATGGCCGGGCATCCGACGATCGGCACCGACCTTCGCGCTGGCGCGCGCCGGCGTCGTCGGCGCCGACCGCGATCGCTGACGTCTTCGGGCTCGGCGTCGGTCCGACGCCGGTGTCGCTCGACGTGGAACGGCGACGAGCTGAGCTTCGCGTGGATGACGCAGCTGCGCGCCGACGTTCGGCGAGCCGATCGCCGATCCGGCCGGCGGCCGCGGCGGCGCTGCGGCTGCCGGCGGCGAGCGTCGCCGGCACCGGCCTGCCGGTCCAGGTCGTGTCGTGCGGCGTGCCGTTTCTGTTCGTCCCGCTCGACCACGCGCCGCGCCGTGGACAGCGCGGTCGCTCGACGCGCGACGCGCTACGACGCGTTCCGCCGCGCCGCCGGCGCTCGACGACGTGCCGATCTTCCTGTTCTCGACCGAGCCAGGCGCCGACAACGGCGACGGTGTACAGCCGCATGTTCGCGCCCGGCGCTCGGCATCCTGGAGGATCCGGCGACCGGCGGCGCCAGCGGGCCGCTCGGCTGCTACCTCGTGCGACACAAGGTCGTGACGCGCCGAAAGGCCGGCGCGATGCTCAGCCTGCAGGGCGTCAAGATGGGACGCCCGAGCCACATCCACATCGCCATCGGCGTCGACGGCGGCGAGATCACGAGCGTGCGGGTCGGCGGCGAATCGGTGCTCGCCGGCGAAGGCACGCTGTATCTGTATTCGACGTGAGCGCACTGTAGTCGAGATCTTCGACGCGACGTTGAATCTGAGGAACCGATGACACGATCGCTGATGATTCTCGGCGTCGCGGTCGTCGCCGCCGCTGGCGTGCCGTCGCCGCGCAGTCGCGCCGACCTGCAGAAGGTCGCCAAGCTGCGCAACCCGGCGGCGCTCACCGAGAAGGCGCCCGCCACCTACAAGGCGAACTTCGACACCAGCAAGGGCACGTTCGTCATCAGGTGCACCGCGACTGGGCGCCGCTCGGCGCCGACCGCTTCTACAACCTCGTCAAGAACGGCTTCTACGACGACGTGCGGTTCTTCCGCGTGATCGCCGGACTTCATGGCGCAGTTCGGCATCCACGGCAACCCGGCCATCACGAAGGCCTGGCGCAGCGCGCAGCATCAAGGACGATCCGGTCAAGCAGAGCAACAAGCGCGGCTACGTGACGTTCGCCACCGCGCGGCCCGAACACGCGGACGACGCAGGTCTTCATCAACTTCAGCGACAACGCGATCCTCGACAAGCAGGGGTTCGCGCCGTTCGGCGAGGTGACGTCCGGGCATGGACGTCGTCGACAAGATCAACAGCGGCTACGGCGAAGGCGCGCCGCGCGGCAAGGGCCCGATCAGGGCCGCTTCAGGCGAAGGCAACGCGTACCTGAACAAGGACTTCCCGAAGCTCGACTACATCAAGACGGCGACGATCGCGCAAGTGAGCGATCGAGGCGTGGCGACGAGCTGATCAGCTGCCAGCGTCAGCTTCCGACTCTGAGCTCGCTGTCCGACGCGCTGGCGGCGCTCGCCGCCGGCCGCATCGCGATCCGTTCGCCGTGCTCGGCCCGCATCGCGACCGAGCGGCCGGCGGCGTCGTCGATCCGCGCGCTCCAGCCGGCGGCGCGCGCCGTCGACGTCCGGCTCGTCGCGACCGGCGAGCTGCGTGCCGATGCGCGCGGCGGCGACCGGACGGGCTGTTCGAGGCTGACGCTGCCCGGCGACGCGACGTTCCCGACTACCGGCTGCGCATCACCTTCGCCGGCGGTCACGTCGTCGAGATCGACGATCCGTATCGCTACGGCCGCGTGCTCACCGACTTCGATCTGCACCTGTTCGGCGAGGGCACGCACCATCGCGCGTTCGAGAAGCTCGGCGCGCACCGCATCCGCGTCGGCTCGACGACCGGCGTGCACTTCGCCGTGTGGGCGCCGAACGCCGATCGCGTCAGCGTGGTCGGCGACTTCAACGGGTGGGACGGCCGCGTGCACCCGATGCGGCTGCTCGTGCCGTCGGGCGTCTGGGAGCTCTTCATTCCCGATCTGCCCGACGGCGAGAAGTACAAGTTCGAGATCCGCACGCGCGACCGGCGCGCTGCTGAAGAAGACCGATCCGTTCGGCGTCGCGTTCGAGGCGCCGCCGCAGACGGCGTCGGTCGTCCGCGACATCTCGCGGCTACACGTGGGGCGACGAGGAGTGGATGGCGGCGCGGCGCGAGCACGGCGGCTGGCTCGACCGGCCGATGTCGATCTACGAGGTGCACCTCGGCTCGTGGGCGCGCGTGCCGGAGGACGGCAACCGCTTCCTGACCTATCGCGAGCTGGCCGCACCGGCTGGTGCCGTACGTGAAGGAGCTGGGCTTCACGCACATCGAGCTGCTGCCGGTGATGGAGCATCCGTTCTCGGGCTCGTGGGGCTACCAGGTGCTCGGCTTCTTCGCGCCGACCAGCCGGTTCGGCCCGCCCGAGGACTTCAAGTACTTCGTCGACGCCTGCCACCAGGCCGGGCTCGGCGTCATCCTCGACTGGGTGCCCGGGCACTTTCCGAAGGACGAGCACGGCCTGGCGCGCTTCGACGGCACGGCGCTCTACGAGCACGCCGATCCGCGGCAGGGCGAGCACCAGGACTGGGGCACGCTGATCTTCAACTACGGCCGCAACGAGGTCCGGAACTTCCTGCTGTCGAACGCGCTGTTCTGGCTCGAGGAGTATCACGTCGACGGCCTGCGCGTGGACGCGGTCGCGTCGATGCTGTACCTGGACTACTCGCGCCAGCGACGGGCGAGTGGATTCCGAACCGGTATCGGCGGCCGCGAGAACCTCGAGGCGATCGAGCTTCCTGCAGCAGCTGAACACGCTGACGCACGGCGAGCATCCGGGCACGATCACCGCGGCGGAGGAGTCGACGGCGTGTCCCGGGCGTCAGCCGGCCGGTGCATCTCGGCGGGCTCGGCTTCACCTACAAGTGGAACATGGGCTGGATGCACGACATGCTCGAGTACGCGCACAAGGATCCGGTGCATCGCCGCTGGGAGCACAACCTGCGTGACGTTCTCGATGCTCTACATGTTCACCGAGAACTTCATCCTGCCGTTCTCGCACGACGAGGTCGTGCACGGCAAGGGCGCGATGCTCGACAAGATGCCGGGCGACGTGTGGCAGAAGTACGCGACGCTGCGCACGCTCTACGGCTACATGTACGGGCATCCCGGGCAAGAAGCTGCTGTTCATGGGCAGCGAGTTCGGCCAGTGGCGCGAGTGGAACCACGATCGCAGCCTCGACTGGCACCTGCTCGACGATCCGGCGCACGCCGGGCTGCGGCGGTACGTGCAGGCGCTCAACTGGCACTACCGCGCCGAGCCGGCGCTGCACGAGTGCGACTTCGATCCGGCCGGGCTTCCGCTGGATCGACTGCAACGACAACGAGAACAGCGTCATCTCGTTCGTCCGCTACGCGCGCGATCGCCGGACGACTTCGTCGTGATGCGTCTTCAACTTCACGCCGGTGCCGCGCGCGCGACTACCGCATCGGCGTGCCCGACGCCGGGCTACTACGCCGAGCTGCTGAACAGCGACGCGCGCTGTTCGGCGGCAGCAACGTCGGCAACGGCGGCGGCGTCGCGCAGCGAGCCGGTCGCCGCGCACGGCTTCGACCAGTCGCTCGCGCCTGATGGTGCCGCCGCTCGGCTGCCTGTTGCTCAAGAAGCGCGGTAAGCACGCCACGAAAGCACGAACAGAAGCCACGAAAACACGAAAACACGAAAAAGACTCGTGGCAACTTTCAGCGGCGAGAGATCGGATCCAGGCCGCTCTTCGCCATCACTTCCATCCCGCGCGGCGACGTCAGGAATTCGATCAGGGCCCGAGCGGCATCGGGATTCTTCGCGCCGGCAGCAACGGCGGCGGTGAATACGGTCACTCTCTGCACTTCGGCTGGCAGCGGCCCGACGTAGTCGACGCCCTGAACCTCCAGCAGCTCGCTGATCTGCTGAAAGCCGATCTCCGCCTCTCCTCGCGCGACCACCGCGCCCACTCGCCCAACTTCAACTCTGATGCTCTTCTTCGCCATTTGGTCGACGATGCCAAGACGCGGAAACAGCTCGGTGGACAGATAGATGCCGCTGACCTGTGCGGAGTACGCCACCGACTTCGCTTGCAGCAACGCCCGCTTCAGCGCGTCGACGGTGCTGATGTCCGGCTTCGGCGCGCCCCGCCGTACTGCCATGCCGATGCTCGAGCGAGCCAGGTCGACGCGGCTGGCGGCCACGACTTTGCCCTCGCCGATCAATTCGTCAATCCCGGCGCGACTCAGGATGATGACGTCCACCGGTTCACCGCGCCGCACGCGGTTCGCGATGGCATCCGGCCCGATTCCTGTTGACGTCGCGAGCGTCACGACCGTATGACCCGTCGCGCGTTCGAATTGCGGCGCCAACGCGACGTATGCCGCCGCCGTACCACCCGAGGTCATCACCCTTACTTCTTCGCCGTATGCAGGCGCGGCAAGAAGCAAGGCGGCAGAACAGACAAAAGCGGCCAGGCGTGGCATGAACGTGTGATGCTGCGCATGGTGACGACCTCGTGCGAGATTATCACCGGATTCGAAGGCTTTCGCCTGGCTTTTGAATTGTTGGTACTTTTCGTGATTTCGTGTTTTCGCTGAGCCAAGTCCCGCTCACATCCTCGACGACATCTCCGCCGCTCGAGGTGCCTCTTCCTCGAGAAGCGCGCGGTATGAATCGCTGCATGTCCCTCGCGCCGGGCCGCCGTCTCGGTCCCTATGAAGTCACCGGCCAGATTGGCGTGGGCGGCATGGGGGAGGTGTATCGCGCGACGCGACACGCAACCTGAAGCGCGACGGTCGCGCTCAAGGTCCTGCCGGCATGCGTTGCGGACGATCCCGAGCGCCTGGCCCGCTTCCAGCGGGAAGCCGAAGTCCTCGCCACGCTGAACCACCCGAACATCGCCGCCATCTACGGGCTCGAAGAAGTCCGACGGCCTCACGCGCGCTCGTCCTGGAGCTGGTCGAGGGCGCCGACGCTGGCCGACCGGATCGCGCGCGGCCCCATCCCGCTCGACGAAGCGTTGCCGATCGCGCGGCAGATCGCCGAAGCGCTCGAGGCGGCCCACGAGCGGGGGATCATTCATCGGGATCTGAAGCCGGCGAACATCAAGGTGCGCGAGGACGGCACGGTCAAGGTGCTGGACTTTGGCCTCGCGAAGATGCTCGAGCCGAATCGGGCAGCGCGGCGAATCTGACGCAGTCGCCGACGATGACGTCACCAGCGCTGATGACCGGCGTCGGCGTGCTGCTCGGAACGGCGGCGTACATGTCGCCGGAGCAGGCGAAAGGACGGCCGGTGGATAAGCGAAGCCGACCTCTGGGCGTTCGGCTGCGTGCTTTACGAAATGCTGACGGGGAAGCCGGCTTTTGGCGGCGAGACGCTGACAGAGATCGTCGCGGCGGTCCTGAAAAACGAGCCGGACTGGGACGCGCTCCCGGTCGCAACCCCTGCGCCCGTGAGATCGTTGCTGCGTCGATGTCTGCAAAAGGATCCGAGTCGGCGGCTGCAGCACGCCGGCGACGCGCGAATCGAGCTCGAGGAAGCCATCGCGGCACCTGCGGTGCGACCGTCGGCCGTCCCCGCGCCGCAACCGCGTACGTCGATCGGGTCGATGCTGCCGTGGGCGCTCGTCGCCCTCGTCTCGATTGCGTTCGTCGCGCAATTGCTCATGGGGCGCTCGGGTGCTCCCGCTCCCCCGTCTTCAGACTCGACCTGAACATGCCGGCGGGCATCGAGCTGGTGACCACCGGCAGCCCCAACGTGACCTTGTCCGCCGACGGCGGCCGCATCGCGTTCGTGGGCGGAACAGGTGGGCTGCGGCGTTTGTATGTCCGGCGATTCGATGACGCCGACGCGACGCAGCTTCGCGGCACTGAAACGGTTAACAGCTGTTTTTTCTCGCCAGACGCCCGGGCCATCGGTTTCATCACGAGCGATCGCGTCCTCAAGAAGGTGTCGCTCGGCGACGGCCTGGTCACCATTCTGGCGTCAGACGCGGATCACAATATCGCGGGCGGTGTCTGGGCCGCCGACGATTCGATCGTGTTCGGGCGGGCCGGCGGGCTCTGGGAGATTCCTGGAAACGGCTCGGGATCCGCGCGACAGTTGACATCTCTGGATCCAGCGAGTGGAGAGCGCGGGCACGCCTGGCCGACCGTGGTCTCCGGAGGCAAGGCGGTTCTCTTTACGACCTTGATGGCGCGACCACGAATGACGATGCGCATCGACGCGGTGGTTCGCGCCACCGGCGAGCGCCACGTGGTCGTGGATTCGGGCAGCTTTCCGATGTACGCCTCGAGCGGCCATCTCGTGTTTTTCCGCGACAACGCGCTGCTCGCGGCGCCTTTCGATCTCGATACGCTGAAGCTCACGGGAGCGCCTGTCGTGGTCGTGGAGAACATCGCCCTCGACCAGCTTGGCGCTCCGATGGCCGCGCTGTCGGGTGCCGGAACGCTCGCTTATGTGATTCCTGGATCCGCCACTCGCCGACTCGTGTGGGTCTCGCGGCAGGGCGTAGAATCGCCCATCAACGACACACCTCGTCCATACCAGAATCCCCGGCTTTCTCCCGATGGCAATCGCATCGTCGTCGAGAACGCGGGCGGACACTTGTGGCTCCAGGACGTGACGCGTTCGACGTTCCAGCCGCTGACGTCGCTGACGTCGCCGGAAACCATCGGAAATACCTACGCGACATGGACCCCCCGTTCGCAACGCGTCGTGTTCCGAACGGTGGCGGGGCTGTGGGTGCTTGATCCGAACGGCGACGCGCGGCCGCAGCCCATCGCCGGGACGTCAGTCTACGATATCCCGACCTCGGTGACTCCGGATGGCCTCACGCTCGCGTTCATTCGTCAGGCGGGAGGTGCTGGCGGCGATCTGTACGTCATGCCTCTGGACGGGAGCGCCGAACCTCGTCCGCTCGTCGCCACGCCGGGTTATGACGGCGGCGGCCAGTTCTCGCCGGATGGGCGATGGATGGCGTACGTGTCGAACGAGTCGGGCCAATTCGAGGTCTACGTCCGCCCCTATCCCGGTCCCGAGCGGAGAGTCCCGGTATCGACGCAGGGCGGCACGCATGTGAAGTGGAACCCGAACGGCAAGGAACTCTTCTACCGGACCGGCAACAAGATGATGGCGGTGGACGTTTCGATACGCGCGGGCGACATCGTCCTTTCACAACCGCGCGTGCTCTTCGAGCAGCGCTACGCCTTCGGCGGCGCGCAGACGGTCGCCAACTACGACGTCAGCCCCGACGGCCAACGCTTCGTGATGGTCAAGGACGATTCGGCGTCGGGGCGTTTGAACGTGGTGCTGAATTGGACCGAAGAGCTCAAGATCCGCGTGCCGCTCAATTAGCCTCCTACCCCCCGCACGCCATCAATTCGCGAATTGTCTTTTTCGTGTTTTCGTGTTTTCGTGGCTGGTTTGATGTTTCGCGTTTTCGTGTTTTCGTGGCGATGTCGTTGAGAGACTCCCGCGCGCGTCGCCGTCGCCCTGGTCAGCTTCGCCGCCTTCACCGATCTCGTCGCCTATTCGATTGCGGTCCCGGTCCTGCCCGATCTGAGCCGGCGGTTCGGCGCGTCGCCGACGATGATCGGGCTGCTGTTCGCGGCCTTCGGGGTGACGCTGCTCGGCGTGTCGATCCCGATCGGATCGGTGTCGGATCGGATGGGCCGCAAGGGGCCGATCGTCGGCGGCCTGATCCTGCTGGCGCTGTCGACGATCCTGTTCGCCTTCGCCGACAGCCTGCCCGTGGCTGTTCGCGGCGCGGCTCGCCCAGGGCGCGGCCGACGCGGTGACGTGGGTCGTCGGCTTCGCGCTGATCGCCGACCTCTACGGCCCCGCGGAGCGCGGGCGCGTGATGGGCTTCGTCATGTCGGGCACCAGCTTCGGCCTGATGATCGGCCCTTCGCTCGGCGGATGGCTGTACGAGACGGGCGGCATGAAGCTGCCGTTCCTGACCGTGGCCGGGTTTCGCGGCGCGTGGCCGCCATCGGGTTCATGTGGCTGCGGCTCGCCGGACGTGCACGCGCACGCGAAGCCGTGCCGCTCGGCCGGTTGCTGAGGGTGCGCGCCGTCGCGATCTGCGCGCTGACGGTCGTCGTGGCGGCGTCGACGGCCGCGATGCTGGAGCCCGCCGTCTCGCTCTGGCTGTCCCTTGATCTGGGCTTGAACCCCTCGCGGGTTGGCGTCGTGTTCGGCGTCGCGGCGGTTGCGGCGACGGCGCTCCACCCGGTGTTCGGACGTTTGTCCGACCGTTGGGGCGGGCGCCGCCTGACGATGATCGGCCTGGTCGTGACCGCGTTGGTGATGCCGCTCCTGAGCCGCGCGTGGGACTTCCAGTCGGCGATCGCGCTCTACGTGCTGATGGGCGTGGCCCTGGCGCTCGTCGTGACGCCGTCGCTCGCGTTCATGGCGGAAGCGACGTCGGCGGCGGGGGTCGAATCCTTCGGCGTCTCGTACGGCGTTTACAACTTTGCGTGGGGTCTCGGACTGCTCGCCGGGCCCGCCATCGGCGGTTTCCTGTTCGAACTGCTCGGATTTGCGCGGCTCACGCTGGTCTGGATGCCACTGGTGCTCGCCACGACAATCCTGCTCGCCTGGAAATCTGCCGAAAAGACTCGTGTCCCCATTGGAGGCGGTCCATGACTCGTGTGCACACCGTTGCCGCGCTGACGGCAGCGCTCCTGACCTGTTTCGTCCAGTCGCTCTCTGCCGACGTAAAGGCCGATGAGCGCGGGCTGGTCAAGTTCGAGGGCGGGCTAGGCAAGGTCGTCGGCATCCTCGGCGGCAGGGCCGCCCGCGAGGGCGTCAAGTCGACGGTCGCGGTCAAGGGCGATCGCAAGATCACCACCACCGACGTCAACGGCCAGATCGTCGACCTCGCCGAGGAAAAGATCTACGAGCTCGACGTTCGCAAGAAGACCTACACCGTGATGACCTTCGCCGAGCTGCGGCGGCGGATGGAGGAGGCGCGCAAGAAAGCCGAGGCCGACGCGGCGAAGATGAAGGAGGAGAAGCCGGCCGAGGCGCCGCCCGATCAGAAGGGCAAGGAGATCGAGGTCGACTTCAGCGTGAAGGAGACCGGCCAGCGCAAGGCGATCAACGGCTTCGATACGCATCAGGCGATCATGACGATCGCGTTCCGCGAGAAGGGCAAGACGCTCGAGCAGGCCGGCGGCATGGTGATCACGTCGGACATCTGGCTGGCGCCGCGGATTGCGGCGATGCAGGAGATCGCCGAGTTCGAGCTGCGCTACGCGCGGGCGCTCCAGGGACCGATGGTCACCGGCGCGTCGCCCGAGGAGATGGCGGCCGCGCTGGCGATGTACCCGATGCTCAAGGACGGCCTGGTGCGGATGCGCGCCGAAGCGGTGAAGCTCGATGGCACGGCGATCCTCACCACGACGACGGTCGAGTCCGTGAAATCCGAAGAGCAGATGGCGGCGGAGAAGAAGTCGGCCGAAGCCGAGAGCCGTCCGAGCGCCTCAGGCGGCGTCGGCGGTCTCGTCGGCGGCCTGGCCCGCCGCGCAACCAAAGGCCGCGAAGAGCCGAAGGCCCGCGCGACGTTCATGACGGTCACGAGCGAGGTCCTGAAGGTGACGACCGACGTGGCCGCGGCCGACGTGGCGGTGCCGGCCGGATTCCGCGAGACGAAGTAGCGGTCCGAGCAGTCCTCGAGTGACGCTCGCCCCTCGGCTGCGGTTGCACGGCCTGGCCGCGCCGCGCATCACGGGTCTGCAGGCGAATAACCGGCCCGCGCTGCGTTGGCGCAGGCCGCGCAAGCCGACCGCGTGAAGCTCAGCGCTCCACGGCCCGCGTGAAGACTCAGTGCAGGCGCGGGCCCACGTGAGCTCGCGTCACCCGGTCCGCAGCAGTCCTCGCAGCGCGGCACCGGCCACCGGAAGACGGATTCGCGACGGGACTGCGCCAACACAACCTGTGAGATGCAAGTCTGCCGGAGCCCAACTCAGGCACGCGACCATCTGTTCGATCCGCTGCCACTCGTCGTCGGTCACCGGCATCACCGACAGCCGCGAGATCCGGACGAGCGGAAACGTCTTGAACGCGGCGTCCGCCTTGATGGCGGCCAGCGTCACCGGCTGGGGCAGCTTCTTGACCGGCTCGACGTCGACCACCGACGCCTTGCCGGTCTTGTCGTTCGGATCGGCATAGGCGTCGCCGGCCGCCTTCGCGATGCCGACAACCGCCTTCTCGTCGCCCGTGTGGTAGTAGAAGATGCGGTCGCCGCGCTTGACGCTGCGAAGGTGCTTCTGCGCGAGCGGGTTCTTCACGCCGCTCCACACCGTCTCTTGTCTTTGACCAGCTCGTCAAAGTTGTAGTGCGTCGGTTCTTCTTTGAATAACCAATTCATGAAACGTTCAATCGTAAGATTTAAGATTTCAGATTTAAGATTGGCGATGCTTGAGTGGCAGTCAGCCAATCAAGCGCTGCCATCTACAGCCGATCAAGAGCTCGCCAATCTTAAATCTTAAATCTGAAATCTTAAATTCCAGCTCAGTCCTACGCCGCCTTCAGCCACCGAATCAGCTCGGGCAGGTTCGGCCGTTTGCCGTACATCAACGTTGCCGCGCGGAAGATCCGGGCCGCGCCGATGGATCGCGAAGTAAATCGTGATCACGCCGATGACCGAGGAGACGGCAGGATGTCGGTCGGCACGGCACGCCGCCGACCGACAGACCGGATGATCATCGTCACCGGGCTGGTCAGCGGAAAGAACGACAGGACCCTGGCGAGTCAGGCCGTTGGGCGCCGTGGTGATGGCCATGATGAACCACATCGGGCTGACCGCGGCGAGCGTCCAGATGCGCCGACAGCTGCGCCGTCTCCTGCTGCGTCCGTCCGATCATCCCGAAGCCGGCCATCAGGCACGCAAACAGCGTGTAGCCGAACGCGAAGTAGACCAGCGAGAGCACCAACGCCGCCGAGCGGCACGTCGATGAACGACAGCACCGTCGTCCCCGGGACGATGACCAGCACCACGTAGAGCCCGACCTGCAGCAGGCCGGCCGCGCCCAGTCCGAGCAGCTTGCCGACGAGGAGCTGTTCGGCGGTGACCGACGACAGCAGGATTTCCATCACCCGGTTCTGGCGATCCTCGACGGTGCCCTGCTGCAGGAATCCGGCGGAGAAGAAGATCGACATCGTCAGCAGGATCAGGACGACGAACGATCCCGGCGAACGGGCCGAGCGCGCCGGCGGCATCGTCGGGCGCGGGCTGGCCGGCCGCGTCGATCGAAAAGCGCTCGAGCCGGGCTGCCGGCGCGTAGGCGCGCGCGAGCGCGTCGCCCGAAAGCTCGGTCCGCAGCAGGCTGGCGCGGATGGCGTCGGCGACCTGTGCCTGCCGCTGGTTCGCGAACGCCTGCGCGAACAGGCCGCCGGCCTGTCCGTAGACCGCGATCTTCGCCGCTGGCGAGGTAGTCCGGCGCGAGCGCGTAAACCGCGACAACCTTTCGGGCGTGCAGGTCCGCGAGGGCGCGGCTGGCAGCTCGGTGTACTTGGACAGTCCCGTCGGGCGCGTCGGCACCGAGCTCGGGCGGTGCGCCCGGCCGGATCGCGCCCGCGCGCGCTCGGCGGCGAGCTCGCGCCGCCAGCTCGAGATCGACGATGGCCGCCGGGTCGACCAGCGCGACCGGCACGTCGGCCGACGACGTCGCCGCGGAGCGGGCCGAGAAGATCGGGATCGCGCCGATGACGCCGAACAGCAGCGGCATCGCGACGACCGAGAAGATGTACGCGCGGCCGCGTGACGGTGGCCAGGAACTCCCACCGCGCGATGAGCAGCGCCTTGTTCATGATCGTTTCCAGGGACGTGCTCGGTCGCGACGCGGACGAAGATCTCCTCGAGCGGCGTCGACAGCCGCTCGAAATGCTCGACGCTGCGCGCCGGTCGCGACGAGCCAGCGGAGGAAGTCGTCGCCGCTGGCCGGCGGCCGCAGGTGGACGTCGACGAAGCCGTCGGCCGACGCCACGGCCGTCGACCCGCTCGACGTGCGGACACGATCGGTAGTCGGAGGTCGACAGGACGCGGATGGCGTTGTTCGAATACTGGCGCTTGATCGCGCGCAGCTCGCCGTCGAGCACCACGCGTCCGCGCGCGATCATCATCACGCGCGTGCACAGCGACTCGACCATGCCCATCTGGTGCGTCGACAGCAGGACGGTGTGTCCCGCGGCGGCGCAGTCGCGGATGACGCCCGATCACCAGCCGCGCGCTGACCGGGTCGAGGCCCGACAGCGGCTCGTCGAGGATGACGATTTCCGGCCTGGCGAGGAGCGTCGCGGCAACCTGCACCTTCTGCTGGTTGCCCTTCGACAGCTGCTCGACTTTCTGCGCCGCTCGCGTCAGCGAGGCCGAGCCGCTCGAGCCAGCGCGCGGCCTCGGCCCGCGCGTCGGCGCGGGCCATGCCCTTGAGCGCTGCCCATGTACTCGAGCACGGCGCCCGACGGGCTGGCGCGGGTAGAGGCCGCGCTCCTCGGGCAGGTATCCGATGCGATCGCGGTCCGCGGGCTGGAACGGCCGGCCGAACACCTCCAGCCGACCGGCGTCGGGCTTGATGATGTCGAGAATCGTCCGGATGAGCGTCGTCTTGCCGGCGCCGTTCGGCCCGAGCAGGCCGAAGATCTCGCCGCGCCCGACCTGCAGCGATACATTATCGAGCGCGAGCGTCTTGCCGAACCGCTTCGTCACGCCGTCGGCGCGAATCAGCAGGCTGGAGGCCGTCATCGCCCGCAAGGATACTTTGAAACCGCTTCGCGATCGCGTGCGCCTGCCGATGCGGGCGCTGTTGGTCGGCATCAACCCGGGCATGCGATCGGCGCTGACCGGCCACCATTTCGCGGGGTTTTCGAACCGGTTCTGGAACCTCCTGTTCGAGTCGGGCCTCGTACCCGAGCGGATACGGCCGGAGGACGATGCACGCCTGCCTGACTGGGGCTACGGCGTCACCAACCTGATCGCTCGACCGACGGCGGGGATCGATACGCTGCGCGCTCGACGAATACATTGCCGGCGCGCGGGTGCTGCGGCGAAAGGTGCGCAGGTGGAAGCCGCCGGTCGTGGCCCTGGTCGGCGTCACGCTGTATCGATCGCTCTTTCCGAAGGCCGCGCGGACGCCGCCAGTCATCGGCCTGCGCGACGATCCCTTCGAAGGCGCGCGCGTGTTCGTCCTGCCGAATCCGAGCGGCCGCAACGCGAACTACTCGTACACCGAGATGCTCGAGGCGTTTACGAGCCTGCGGCGGTATCTTGATCTGTAATTAGGAATTAGGAATTAGGAATTTGGAATGCGTATTCTGCGACGTACGAATTCCTAATTCCAATTCCTAATTCCTAATCTACAGTCAGCACAGCGCGAGCTTCCGTTCCAGGAACCGCCGCTCGGGATCGGAACAGTCACACGCCAGCGCCGCCTCGAACGCCGCGCGCGCCTCGGCGGGGCGGCCGACTTCGAGCAGCAGCTGTCCGCGCACCGACATGAGCAGGTGGTAGTGCCGCAACATCGGGTTGTTGTCCAGCGGATCGAGCGCCGCCAGGCCGGCCGCGGCGCCCTGGACGCGCGACACCACCACGGCCCGGTTGAGCATCACGATCGGCGAGGGATGAATGGCCAGCAGCTGGTCGTACAGATCGAGCACGACTCGCCAGTCGACCGCCTCGTCGGACAGCGCGCGGGCGTAGGTCGCGGCAATCGCAGCCTGCACGTGGAATGGCGACACGCTTTCGCCGGCCATGGATTGATCGAAGTGCCTGAATCCGATGGCGATCAGCCGCTCATCCCATCGGCGGCGATCCTGGTCCTCGAGCGGCACGAGGTCGCCGAACGTATCGACGCGTGCCGGAAACCGGGCGGCCTGCAGCGCCATCAGTGCAACGAGCGCGTGCACGCGCGGCTCGGCGAGCGGGGATGCCGCGACGATGCGCCCGAGCCGCAGCGCCTCGAAGCACAGGTCCTGCCGGACGAGCGCGGCGCCCTCGTGCGCCGAATAGCCTTCGTTGAACATCAGGTAGATGACGTCGAGCGCCGAGTCGAGCCGGTGCGACAGGTCTGCAGCCGACGGCAGGTCGAGCGTCAGCTGGCGCTCGCGGATCTGGCGCTTCGCGCGCACGATGCGCTGCGCGATGGCCGCGTCGTCGCACAGGAATGCCCGCGCGATCTCGCGGACGCTGAAGCCGCCAATGATCTTCAGGCTGAGCGCGACGCGGGCGTCGGGCGAGATCTCGGGATGGCAGCACATGAAGATCATCCGCAGCTCGTCGTCGCGGATCTCGTCGTCGAGGGCGGCTTCGCCAGCCGAGATGGTGCCCGATCGCGACAGCTCGGCGACGATCGCGTCGCTCTTCGCGCTGAAGGTCCGATCGCGGCGAACGATGTCGATGGCGATGTTGTGGGCCACCTTGTAGATCCAGCCGGCAGGGTTGTCGGGGACGCCCTGGTACGGCCAGGTTTGCACCGCGCGGACCAACGCCTCCTGCACGGCGTCCTCGGCCAGCTCCACGTTGGCGGGTCCGAGCAGCCGCGTCAGGCGGGCCACGACGCGGCCCGCCTGATGGCGGAACAGGTGCTCGATCAGCGGCGATTGGGTTGCGGCCCCGTCGATCAAAGTCGATCAATCTGTCCACGTCTGCCGAATCACGAGGACGCCGCCATAGTCGAGGTGCGGATGATCCTGCGCCCGGCTGATCGCCTCATCGTAGTTGGCCGCTTCGATCGTGTAGTAGCCCGCCGAGGACCTCTTTGGCCTCGCTGTAAGGTCCATCGGTCGTGCGCTTTGCACCGCCCGACGCACGGACGACCTTTCCCGCGTCTCCGGCCAGCCGCTTGCTGTCGACGACGAACGGCTTTCGCGTCCAGGCCATGTACTTTTCGATGGCCTTCTGCATCTCCTCCGGGCTCACCTTCTGCCAGTCGGTCGGGTTGTCGTAGAGCAGCAGCATGAATTGGGGCATCGACAGATCTCCTTTAGAGTGTCGATTACATGGGAGACGAACGAAGGGGCCAGGATCGACATACCGACAGATCGACGGTTGCGTGCAGCCGGTGGCTCGAGCTATCAGCCAGCGTCCGCGGCCATGCCGAGCCGAGGCAACCGTTAGCTGATCCGAGCGCGCGGCATCATCTCAGGCTCGCGGCGGCGGGTGGGGCCCCGCCGCGCAGTGCAAAAAAGTTGGCTGAGCGTCTTTAATTACCTAGCTAGCGACTGCGTAGGTGCCCCGGTACTCGAGTGGCAGCAGCGACGCGATGGCGGTGCCGACCTGGTCGATCATCAACTGGCGGTTGCCGCCGGAGACCACGCGCAGCTCGTCGGCCGATATCAGCGGGCCGGCACGGACGACGCTGGGGACCGGGTGAATCGTGTCTTCGCCAATCGGGAAGAGCTCTTCGGTGCCGGTGATGGCCATCGGCAGGACCCACGTGTCGGGCTCGTCGAGGTACCGGGACACGCCGGCCAGCATCTGCTGCATCCCGCGCGTGCGGCTGCGCGATCCTTCGGCGAAGACGAGCAGCGTCTCGCCGCGGCGCAGCCGATCGTTGGCGATCTCGATCGAGCGGCGCGCCGCGCGCGCGACCTCGCGCGGGTTCATCACCGCGTCCTCTGACGAGCGCGCGCTGCTTTGCGGCGTCTTGATCGTCCCGAAGCACAGGCTCGAGAAGCGGCGCTGCAGGCTCGAGTAGACCTTGGGGCCGGCGACGACCGTCAGCCGGTCGGCGAGCGCCGCCGCGCCGCCTCGCGACAGCAGCACCTCGACCAGGTTGGCGTCTGAATACGACAAGTGGTTGGCGAAGATGACGACGCGCTTGCCCGCGGCTTTTTTCACATTCTCCAGGCCGACCAGCGTGGACCGGCCGTCGAGCAACTGATCGGCGAGGACACGATGGATCCGGCGCGCCAGGGCATTGGCCGAGTAGTAATCCCAGTCGGCACCGGTCGTGGCGAGCTGGGCGCTGAGCTGCGCCATCGCATCGGGCCCGGCTTCGTCGATAGCCCGGTGAAGTGCCCGGCGGATCAGGACGAGCGAACGCCTCGGCTGACTGTGAAGAAACGCGGTGATCGCGCCTACGAGGGTCTCACGGGCGAGCGGAATCGGGGTCTGCGGGGTGTCGGGAAGCACGCGCGAGCAGTTTAGCGGATTTTCCCCGTTTAGGCCCCGACCCAGCCGGCGCGTTGCAGGATTTCGCGGGCGACCTCAGTGATCGGCCGGGCCCCGTCGTTGGCGACAGCAAAGTCTTCGACGGCCGCCTTGTCGAGCGCATTCTCGAGAACCTCAACCCGGTCGACGTACTTCTGTTGCCAGATTCCGGGTTCGCGCCCGCGGACCCGCTGCTGCATGATGGCCACCGGCGCGATCAACCGGCAGACGACGAGATCCGTGGCGCCCACGGCGCCGCGCAGCTGCGCCAGCTCGGAGCGGGTCTCGATGGCTCCCGCCATCACGAGTGTGGTCACGCCTTCGGCCGCGTAGTTCCTGACGGCGGCGGCGACGTTCCGGTACGCCATCGCGGCCAGGTCCATCGCTCCAGCCGGATCGTGAGCGTTGCCGAATGCGTCGATGTCGATCGCCGCGTGGACGACGCCGCGCATCGCCAGCAGATCCGACACTTCGCCCATCATGGTGGTCTTGCCCGATCCCATCGAGCCGGTGATGACCAGCACGTTCATGTGCGCTGATTTCGCCACCCTGGATTCTGCCTTGCCTGCTTTTTGAGATAGCTTCTGGCGTTCGTCGATCGGATATAGTCGCGAACGTTTGCGATCTTCAACGCACACGAGGAGCCGGAAGCTTTCCATGAGGCGCGACGCCAGGTTGATTTACGCGGCTGCCTTTGTCCGGGCGACGACGGTGAGCCTCATCGGCGTGACACTGGCGATCCATCTTGCGGCCGTCGGTTTCTCAACCACGCAAATCGGCATCCTCATCGGCGTTGGCCTGGCCGGATCCTCGCTCGCCACCGTCGTCGTCGGCCTGCGAGGAGACGCGTGGGGACGCCGGCGCGTGCTCATCGCTCTCGCGCTGCTGAATGCGCGGAGGGTACCTGGCCCTGGCCGCCTTCAGCGGCGTTGGCGCCCTCATTCCGCTGGCGTTTGCCGGGATGCTCAACGGCATGGGACGGGACCGCGGCCCCCAATCGGCGCTCGATCAGGCGATCCTGCCGGCGACGGTTCCGGATGAGCGTCGCACATGGACGCTCGCCTGGTACAACCTCGTCGTAGACGCCGGCCATGCGCTCGGCGCGCTGGCGGCCACGCTCCCCACGCTCGTGATGCGCGCGACGGCCGTCGGCCCCGACCTCGCGCACCGTGTCACGTTCGCCGGGTGTGCCGTGGCCATGCTGGCCTGCATCGTCCCGTATCTCGCGCTCAGCTCCACCATCGAGGCGGACTCAGGCGCGAGGTCGTCACGGGCGAGGACCCCGGTCGATCCCCGCAGCCGGCGTGTGATTACGCGGCTGGCGCTGCTGTTTGGCCTCGACAGCATCGGTGGCGGCTTCCTGAGCTCGGCGCTGATCGCATACTGGTTCTTCCTGCAGTACGGAACGTCCGAGGCCGATCTGGCGCTGTTGTTCTTCGCCGCGCGCGTGTTGAACGCGTTGTCCCACCTGGGTGCGGCGTGGCTGGCCCAGCGCATCGGGCTTCTGAACACGATGGTGTGGACGCACCTGCCGTCCAGCCTGTTCCTGATTGCCGCGCCCGCGTCCCCCAATGCGACACTCGCCGCCGCGCTGTTCCTGGCACGGGAGGCGCTCGTGGAGATGGACGTGCCGACACGTCAGTCCTATGTGATGGCGGTCGTGAAGCCGACCGAACGGATGTTTGCGAGCGGAGTCACGAACGTGACGCGGAACGTGGCGTGGGCGGTCGGTCCGTCGTTCGCGGGCGTCGTGATGCAGCACGTGGCGCTGGCCGGACCGCTGGTCATCGGCGGCGCGCTGAAGATTGCTTACGACGTGTTGCTATTCAGAGCGTTCCGTCACGTGCGTCCTCCCGAGGAGGAACTGGTCGCGGCTGCGCGCAGAACCGCGTCCACGAGGTCCGAGAGGTGAGATTTCACGACGTAAGCGTCTCCGCCTGCCCTTTCGGCGGCGCGCTTGATCTCCTCATCCTCGTAAGCCGACAGAAAGACGATCGAAACCGCCGCGTCGTCACGACGCAAGTGGGCCGCGACGTCGAGGCCGCTCATGTCCGGCAACGACACGTCGAGGACGACCACATCAGGCTTCAAAGTCCGCACGGCTTCCAGAGCCGCGCGCCCGTTTTCAGCGGTACCGATGATCTCGCACGCAGGTCCGAGAAGCGCGGACACGCGGTCGCGAATCAACGCGTGGTCTTCGACGAGGAGGACGCGGGGGCGTTCGCCAGGCGTCATCCGGCCCGGGCCTCGAGTGTGTGCCGCGGCGCGGCAGGGCACAGCCACTTCGACGTGCGTGCCGCGCCCACGCTCGGAACGGATCTGCAGCGTGCCGCCGATCTGTTCGACCCGTTCGCCCATGCTGAGGATGACCGAGCCCGCGCTGAGCGGCCAGGACGTCGAATCCCACGCCGTCGTCGTCGATGGTCAGGACGACGGCGCCCGGTGTGCCGCGGACGTGAACGGATACCTTGTGTGCGCGACTGTGCTTGACCGCGTTCCTCACCGCCTCCTGGGCGACGCGATACAGGCAGAGCATGATGTCGGGAGAGATCGTCGCTGGCACGTTCTCGTTCGAGAAGACGACGGCGACCTCGCTCGTCGACAACTCGCGCTGGAGCTGTCCGAGCGCACTGGTCAGTCCCGACCAGCTGCAGATGGCCGGGGTGCAGCCGGTGCGAAAGGTCGCGCAGGCTGCTGGTGACGGCCGCGGCTCGCGCCGACGTATCGGCCACCAGGTGGTCGAGGTTCTGGAGAGACGCCGGTGCGCGTTGGCTGACCAGCGCGCGCAGGTCGCTTTGCAGGACCGCCATTTGCTGACTGATGTCGTCGTGGAGTTCCCGGGCGAGATGGGCTCGCTCGGTTTCCTGCGCGACGATCAGCCGTCGACCCAGGTCACGAACCTGCGCCAAGCGGCGGCGCAATTCCGCTTCCGCACGGCGACGTCGCATGCGCTGGACGAGCAACCCGGCAATCAGCAGGGTCTGCGCGACGAACAGCGCCAGGCCGCCGATGATGTACCGACTGTACTGATCCCAGATGGTCGGTTCGCGGAACCTGACCATGCTGTTCGCGGGCAACCGGCGTTCGTCGATGCCCCACCGCGCGAGCTGCCGGGCATCGAAGATGTTCGCGGTCGATTCCAGCTCGCGAACCGGAATGGAGAGGGGCGGTTCGCCGCGAAGGACCCGCAGGCCGACCTCGGCGGCACTGTTGCCGTGCCGCTCGAGGCTATAGAGATGACCGCCGACGGTGCCGCGACCCAGGTACTGGTCGACGAACATGTACACTGGAGCGTTCGCCACGTCGGCGAGCCGTGCCACGGCGTCGTGCGGAATGTGGGCGCGTCCTGCTCCATCCCTGAACAGCGTGACGAACAGGATGACGCTTTGCGGGGGCAGGCGCGAAACGGCGGCCGCGAGATTGCCCATCGGCAGATGGTCAGGTACTCGAACGTGAGACGCTCGTCGAACGCCTTCAACTCCTGCTGCGCCTGTTCCATCAGGTGCCGGTCGAATGGAGAAGTCCCCCGACGACGGCGACGTGACGGGTCTCCGGCTGCAATCCGAGGCACGACCTCGAGAGTCGGCGCGAAGACCCGCTTCACGAGAAGCCCGGTGACGTGTGCCGGAAGAGTGACGTCCTGAATGTCCGCCGTGTCGGCGCCGCAGAAGATGATCGGAACCCCAGGAAAGACCGCTTCGCCGTGCCGGAGCAGAAAGCCGAGCGCCGGTCCCATCACGCCGACCACGAGGTCCAGCTTCCGAGCTGGTCGACGAGCATACGCCGCGCATCCTAGCACGGCCAATGCGCGCCGACACGAGGGGCGCTAGCGGTGGGGAGGACTACTTTCTGACCTCGAGCTCGAGATTGTTCAGCCGCACGGGTTCGCTGGAATAGTTCTCCAGCTCGATCGAGTTGGTCTTCTTGTCGAAGGTGATCTGCGTCGCGTACGCCATCCGACCTTCGCCCTTGCCTTCCTTGTTGAATTGCATCTGGAACAGCGAGAACGGGTAGTCGTAGGTGCGCGGCCGGTTGACCTCCTCGCGGAAGCCGATGATGCGCGGCGTGATGATGACGATGCGCCGGCCGCCGTCGGGGAGCGGAAAACTCATCGCGTAGCGGATGTCGGTGCCGAGCCGCATCGTGTTATTGGGATCGGGACCCAGATAACCCGGGAAATTGAAGCGCCCGAGCTCGGGCTGCTTTTCGAGCTCGCGCAGCAGGCCCTCCTGCTTCTTCTCGACGAACGTCCCAATCAGGTGCTGGCGCTGCGACGGGTTCGACCACCGGTCGATATTGATGCGGATCGTCTGGTTGGCGCCCGTGGCGGTGTTACTCATATTCAGCGCCCACCCCATGATGGTCACCTTGTCGGTGGCGCTCGGCGCGGTCGATTGCGCCCCCGCCGAGAGGGGCAGCAGCATCGCCAGCGCCCCGGCCACGACCCATGCCGACACAGTCTTCGTCATGCAGGTACTCCTTCTGCGAAACATCAGCGTCGCTGCCGCGCGCCACGATGAGTCGGCGGACCTCCGACATATCGGAGTCGCCCGTCGGATTTTATCCGCCAAGCCGCGCTCCCTGGCGCTACGCGAAGCGGGCGGACACTGGAGAGCGAAATTGGTGCCACAGCACTGGATCGGGTAATCGGGTAATTGGGTAATCGAGTAGTTGGATTGATCAATCGGACAATCAATCACGCGATTACCAGATTACCCAATTACCCGATGCTTAGCCCCGCATGGCGTGGACGATCGCGACGACCACTGGGCCCCAGATCGTCAGGATAATGTTGCCGATCGCGTACGGCACCGTGTACGCCAACGCAACCACGTTGCTCTGGCTGGCCTCGCGAAGCGCGGTCAGGCCTGGCGTGCACGTTTGCGCACCGGCGAGACCGCCGAGCAGCATCAGTGGACTCAACTTCAGCACGTACCGACCAACGATTGCCCCGACGGTGAGCGGCACAGTGGTCACGATCACTCCAGCCACGAAGAGGCTGGCGAAGAAGGCGCCCCCGCTGACGCGATAGGCCTCGACCGCATGCGGCCCGGCGTGCAGGCCGACGATCGCGATGAAGACAATCAATCCGATGTCCATCAGCAGGCGCTGCGCCGGTTCCGGGATCGCGCCGAAGACGGGATACCGGCTGCGCGCCCAGCCTCCGACCAGGCCGAGCACCAGGATCGATCCCGCCGTGCCCAGGCCGAGTGTGATCCCGGCGGCGCTGAGCTTGAGCATGCCGAGCAGGATGCCGGCGCAGATCCCGCCGGCGAGGAACGTCAGATCGGTTTTCGACAGATCGCGCTCCACGAACCCGATCCGTCGGCTCGCCCGTTCGACATCGTCGGGCGCTCCGACGATGTGCAGGATGTCACCGCGCTCGAGGACCGTCCACGGCGCGCGCGGCATCAATTCGGTACTTCGCTGGATCGATTCGAGGTAGACCCCGCGCGCCTCAGGGTCCGCTGCCAGTTCGCCAAGCGTCTGGCCGCTCACCTCCGGGTTCGTGACGACGAGGGCCGCCGCCTTCAGGGGCACGGAGAGCAGGATTGGGTCGTCGACTTCCGGCCCGATCTCGCGTTCGGCGTTCGGGAATGCCAGCCGGCGCGCCGACACCACCAGCCGATCGCCTTGATGCAGCGCCAGGGCCGGACTCACGTCCAGCAACTCAGTCCCTCGCTGCACCCGCTGCACCGCCAGGCGGGCTTCCGCGAATCGCTGTTCCAGCGCCGCAAGGGTCGAGCCGGCGACGTTGGCGTTCTCGACGCGGTAGGCACGAAGGCCGAAGTGAGTGCCTGCCGGCACGTCGCCGGCGGGCTTGCCTGCCGCCATCTTCTGTTCCAGCGCTTTCGCTTCGCGCTTCAGATCGGCGCGCAGGATCGCAGGCCCGAGCCAGGTGAGGAACAGAATCAGGCCGAGGTCGCCGAATCCATAGGTGATGGCGTCGGCCAACGGTCCATGTGCCATCAGGGTCGACTTCGCCTCGTCGGAAATCGGCAGTTCGGCAATCGCACTGAGCCCGGTGCCAAGCGCGGCGGATTGCGTCATCCCGCCCGACAGGATGCCTACCGCAATGCCCTCGTCGAACCCGAACGCCGCGGTGACGGCGATGACCGCGGCAAGACCGGTCACGGCCACGACGAGCGCCAGCACGATCTGCGGCAACGCCTCCTTCTTCAGGCTGCCGAAAAACTGCGGGCCCACCGAGTAGCCGATCGAAAACAGGAACAGGTAGAAGAACGACCAGCGCAGCAGCTCTGGGAGTTCCGGCTTGCCCACGATCCCGATGGCCATGCCGGCAATCAGCGTCCCCACGACCGATCCGAATCCCACGCCCTTGAAGTGGAAACGGCCGATGACCGTCCCGAGGAGGATGCTCAGGAACAGGGAGAGCGCCGGCAGGTCGTGGAGCAGGCGAGCGAGTTGTTCGATCACTGTCGGTGTTGTGGAATGACGCCGCCACGGGGCGCGAGAACTGATTTTGCATGCGCCGTGCCAAACGAGGGAAACATGAAGCGCGGCTTCGACGTCCTGCGAGACAAGGCGCTCAACCGATCCATCACCTTCGGCCGGGAGGACCGGGATCGTCTCGGCCTGCGTGGACTGCTGCCGTACAGCGTCGCCACCGACCGGCAGATGGTGGCGCGGCTGATGGCCAACCTCGAACGCCTGCCCCGCGACATCGATCGCTACATGTTGTTGTCGTCGGTGCAGGAGCGGAACGAGCGGCTGTTCTACCAGACGGTCATCGAGCACATCGAACAGATCCTGCCGCTCATTTACACGCCGACTGTCGGCGAGGCCTGCCGCGAGTTCTCGCACATCGCCAGAGAGCCCAAGGGCTTCTTCATCACCCCGGGCGATCGCGGGCAGATCCGCCGGATCCTGGCCAACTGGCCCCGCCGCGACATTCGCGTCATCGTCGTCACCGACGGCCAGCGGATCCTCGGACTTGGCGACCTGGGCGCCAACGGCATGGGCATCCCGATCGGGAAGCTGGCGCTCTATACGGCGTGCGCGGGCGTCGATCCCTCAGCCTGCCTCCCGGTGACGCTCGACGTGGGGACGAACAACGAAGCGCTGCGCCAGGACGTCCTGTATCTCGGATATCCGCGCAAGCGGCTTGCAGGAAAGGCCTACTTCGACCTCGTCGACGAGTTCGTGACCGCCGTGCGGGCGCGATATCCCGATGCGCTGCTCCAGTTCGAGGATTTCCTGACGCCCAACGCCTACGCGCTCCTGACGAAATACCGGGATCGCGTGCTCTGCTTCAACGACGACATCCAGGGCACCGCCGCAGTCGCTCTGGCCGGCGTCTACGCCTCGACACGGCTGACCGGCACTCGGTTCCGCGATCTGAAGGTGATGTTCCTGGGCGCGGGGTCGGCCGCCACTGGCATCGCCGACCTGATGACGGCGGCCTTCGTCGACGAGGGCCTGACCCTCGAGGAGGCCCGGCGGCATCTCTCGTTCGTCGACATTCACGGGCTCGTCGTGAAGGGGCGGACCGATCTGATGGAGCACAACCTCCCGTACGCGCACGACTTGAAGCCGATGGGGTTCGTCGAGGCGATCGAGGCCGTCAAGCCGCACGTCCTCATCGGCGCGACGGGCGCTCCAGGGACGTTCACGCGCGCGGTGATCGAGCGCATGAGCCAGATCAATCAGCGGCCGGTGATCTTCGCGCTCTCGAACCCGACGTCCTGCGCGGAGTGCACGGCGGAGCAGGCGTACGCCTGGAGCGAAGGCCGGGCGATCTTCGCGAGCGGCAGCCCGTTCGGACCACAGACCTACAACGGCAGGACGCTGCGGCCGGCGCAGGGCAACAATGCCTACGTGTTTCCCGGAATCGGTCTGGGCGCCGTGGCGTGCCGCGCGCGAACGTTGCCCGATGAACTCTTCCTGGTGGCGGCGCGGACCCTCGCCGGCCGGGTCAGTCAGCAGGATCTCGACCACGGCGCGCTGTATCCGCCCATGCGGGACATCAGGAAGCTCTCGCTCGCGATTGCCGTGAGCGTTGCGACGAAGGCCTACGAGATGGGCCTCGCGCGAGCGAAGCGGCCAAGGAACGTGCGGCGGGCCATCGAAGCGATGATGTACCGGCCCTGACTAGTCTTAGCCGATGGCCTAGCGCCTAGAGAGCCCTTGACGCGCTATCGACGCATTCGCCAACGGCGTTCGGGTCGACGCTACTGCCTTCGCGACAGTCCGCTCGTTCCGGCCGCCGGAGCGCGCTGCGGGCCCGGCGCGAGTCCGCTGGCGCGTGGTTCCGTCGACGCTCGCTCGCGGCCCGCGACGGCTTCTCGCGAGGTCAGCGTTCGGCGATCGGCAGTTATCGGATGCGGACTTCCCGAGCTGGCAGTGACGCCGTCGGCTCGACTCCATAACCAGCGCGCTAGACTGTCTAGTGTTGTGGCGAGGAGTTGTGATGACGTGGCATCCGCCACCTCGCGAAGTCCGTATTCCGGTGGCTGGGCCGCGCCGACGGCCTCGCGATAGCCGGCCGCGGGCCGCGAGTCCGTGAGCTCGCGGGAGCCACCCGACCTCTCGCAGCGTTGAACACCGCCGCCGCTATGGTGGGCAGCCGCGAACGGCTCCGCCATCGACGTCACCGAAACGGCCAGCGCGCGACGGCGGCGTAGGGCGAAGCGCGCCGAAAAGGATCGGCGAGCGTCAACCCGAACGCCGTTGGCGAATGCGTCGATTCGCGAAAGGGCTCTCTAGCGCTAGACAGACTAAGACTAGAGTCCTGCCTTCGCATCGGGAGGTCTGCACTCACACGGTCCGCATTTCGAAGACGTGGTAGCCCCACGGCCGCATGTCGAGATAGAGCCCTCTCGACACGACATCGCTGCCGTCGCGATCGTAGCGAGCATCGCTCATCAGATCGTCGAATCGAACCTGGGCGCCGGCCAGATCCGCGAACGGCAGCCGCACGTAGCACTGGCCCTGGTTGGCGGCGTAGTTCACCGTGACGAGCAGCCGCTCCGCATCACCGCCGTGCCATGCGAACGCCAGGAACCCGTCATAGGTCGAGTTGCCGTCCCACGCCGGCGCGCATTCCAGCAGGTCCCACTGTCGCTCGCGAACCGTCGCCCGGCCGAGCACCGACAGGAGACGGTCGTAGAACTGCTGCAGGGCGTCGTTGACCTGTTCCTGCGGCGCGCGCACGAGGTGCGGTGAGATCCGCTTCAGCCTTCCCTCGAACTGACCCTGGTGGAAGAACCGCAATCCCGGAGAGAGGAACGTGACGATGGCGGCCGCCTCGTGAACGTCACGATCGAAGGTGGCCGCCGCCCGGGGCTCGTCGTGGTTTTCCAGGAAGCGGGCGAGCTTGTCCTGATACTCCAGCCCCGCACGGAAGTGGTCGCGAACCGGCCGCGCATGCTGCTCACGCAGGCGGTCGTAGAGCCGCTTGTCGTACGCGTAGTCGAACCCTTCGTGCTGCATCGTCCACTCGAGATCCCAGTAGACCTCGGCCATGAAGCAGAAGCCCGGGACTTGGTCTTTGACCTGCGGGATCACGCGCGACCAGAACGGCTCGGGCCGGCGGCCCCAGGTCCGTTCGAACACGTCGGGCAGCACGAGCATCGCCATGTCGCAGCGGACGCCGTCACATTGCCCGGCGATTCTCGTGAGCTCGGCGGCCATCGCCTGCTGGGTCGCCGGATTGCTGTAATCGAGCTGCAGCGTATCGGGCCAGCCCGAAAAGTATGGGTCGCGCCCGTACGCCAGAATCCGCTGACCGGCGCCGTGTCGAACCCGCGTGTAATTCTGCGGCTCCCGCCGGAGGTCCTCTTCGGTGCCGGCCATGAAGTACTCCGGATGGCTCTCGACCCATGGGTGATCCGGCCCCATGTGATTGGGCACGAAATCGAGCATCAACCGCAGCCCCCGCTGCTGCAGCCGCGTCCGCAGCCGCGCCAGCGCCGCGTCGCCTCCGAGCTGCGGGTGAACCGTGTAGCCGGTGATCGCAAACCCCGACCCGGCGATGTCCTCTTCGCGGAGATCGGGAAGCGTCTCCTCGAACTCCGCACGCCAGTCCGGGTTGCGACGCGACACGCGCTGGCCGGCCGGACCGGTCTGCCACACGCTCAACAGCCAGATCCAGTCGAAGCCGGGAGGGGCAAGGCGATCCAGTTCTTCATCTGGAACGTCGTGCAAGCGTCATCGGGCGTCCCAGGCGACGCGCCAGATCGGTCAGCCAGACTCTCGTGTTGATCTGAAAGAGCGAGGGATACCGTGCGCCGGCGATCGTCATGACGCCGCCCGCGTGCGGCGACTGTCTCGAAAGAGGTTCAGACATTTACCACCATCCGATCCAGGACGCCCGCGCTCCGACATTTCGGAGGGGACCCCGCGAACGATGCCAAAGACCCGCGGGTGAACTCACGCGCGGCGAGCAATTGTCGCGCCGTCATCCCGGCGATGAAGCCGACCCTAAAAGGGTCGGTCTACAAGAAGATCGGGTCTTCAAGGAACAGCCATTGCACCTGAGCGGGCGATGCGGATGACTCTCCTCGGCGCCATATTATGTTCTTCCTGCGCAGCGCCCTTGCAACGCGCGACGACGACGGCGCCATCGCCGGCGCGCGGCGGGCCCGCGCCGTCGGCAGCGGTCAGCACGGCGCAGCCGCCGAGAGTGGGCGTCGCATTCGGAGGGGGCAGCGCCCGCGGCATCGCGCACGTCGGCGTGATCCGATGGCTGGAGGAGCACCGCATTCCGATCGACGTGGCGGCGGGCACGAGCATGGGAGGACTGGTCGGCGGAGCGTTCGCCACCGGGATGGATGCCGCCGAACTGCAGGCGTTCATCAATTCCATCGACTGGGACGAGCTCTTCGGCGCCTCGTCGTTCGAATACAAGAACATCCGCCGCAAGGCCGACGCGCGGGCGTATCCGTCGCGGCTCGAGTTCGGACTGAAAGGCGGCCGCATCGTGCCGCCGACCGCGCTGAACAACGGCCAGTCGGTGGAACTGATGCTGGCGCGCATTACCGCTCCCTATTTCGACATCGAGGACTTCGACGAGCTGCCGACGCCGTTTCGAACCGTGGCCGTCGATCTGTTGTCGGCAGAGCCCGTGGTGATGCGGAGCGGCTCGCTCGCCGACGCGCTGCGCGCCACGATGTCGCTGCCGCTCGCCTTTCCGCCGGTGGACGTCGATGGCCGGATGCTCGTCGATGGCGGCGCCATGAACAACGTGCCCGCCGACGTCGTCAGGGCGATGGGTGCCGGGCGCGTGGTGGCCGTCAACGTCGGCGACCTGTCGAATCGCGAAGGCGTCGACGCCTCGATGTTCGGCCTGGCCAGCGAAACGATGGACGCCATGATGCGCGCCTCGACGAGACGCGCGCTGATGTCGGCCGACGTGGTCGTGAACGTGCCGCTCAAGGAGTACGGATCGCTCGACTGGCGGCGCGCTGCCGGATCTGATCGAGGAAGGCTACCGAGCCGCCGAGGCGATGCGCGATCAACTGCTGCCGCTGGCCGTGACGGAATCAGAGTTCGAGGCCTGGCGGGCCGCCCGGCAGGCCAGGCGCCGCACCGCCATGCCGCTGCCCACCTTCGTCCAGCTCGATGGCTTCGGGCCGAGCGATGCGAAGCGGCTGGAGGTGCTGCTCGCCCGGCACGTCGGCGCGCCGGTGGACGTCGCCGGCGTCGAGCAGGACATCGCCGCGATGGCCGGCCTCGACCGCTACCAGTCGGTCACCTGGCAGCTGACGAGAGATACCGCGCGCGGCGTCGGCCTGCGCGTGCGCGGCCGTGTCAAGCCGTACGGTCCTCCGTTCCTGATGCTCGGCGACTCACGCTCGAGAACACGACGTCGAACGACTTCCGCCTCTCGGCATCCGCCCGCTATCTCGCCTTCGATCCGGTTGGCTCGGGCTCTGAACTTCGCATCGACGGAACGATCGGGTCGGACGCGAGCCTGGCCGCCGAGTTGTACCGGCCGATTGGCGTCGACCCCGCTGTTCGTTGCGCCATATGCCGGTGTGGCCACGACGACGTTCGATCTCATCGAAGAGGATGCGGTCATCGCGCGGTATCGGCAGACCATCCCGCGGCTCGGACTGAACGTCGGCGTCAATCATCGGTGCGCGCAGCGATTTGCGCCTGGGCGCGTACGTCGGGCGCAGCTCGGCGTCAATCGAAACCGGGGATCCCGGCTTTCCGGAGTTGAGCGGCAAGCAAACCGGAGCGGAACTGGCGTGGCGCGTGGATACGCAGGACAGCCCGGTCGTCCCTTCCGGCGGCGTGTACTCGCAGGTACGCCTGACGCACATCTTCGAGGCCCCGGAGCTCGCCGGGGACGTGCCGTTTCCGTACGACACGTCGCTGACGCAACTGTCCGGATCCGCGAATCAGATGTGGAGCGTCGGCGCCCGCAATCGGCTGTTCGTCTACGGCGCCCTCGCCACGTCGTTCGACGCCGCGCCGCTGCCGCCGGACGAGTTCGCGCTCGGCGCACCCTTCAGGCTCGGCGCGTACGACCTGGGGGAGTTCAGGGGCGCTCACGGCTACGCCGCCACGGGCGGGTACCTCAGGCGAATCGGCCGCCTGCCGGATTTCCTCGGCGGCCCGGTGTTCGCCGGCGCATGGCTGGAGAACGGCGATGCGTTCGATAACTGGCGCGATGCCACGTGGCGATCGAACGGCGGCGCCGGGGTCGTGCTGGATACGATCGTGGGGCCCGATGATTCTGGCCGGGTCGTGGAGCTTCGACGGGCGGTGGCGCACCTATTTGAACGTCGGACGCACGTTCCGGTGAGTTCCAGCCGGTCCTGTCACCTTTTCGCTCCTCGCGACTCTCTATACTGGGGTGGTGACCATGACGGGAGCGGGCTCTGCGGTGAGGGACATGGCGGACCAAAAGGTCCGCACTACTACTGACACGGCGGACCTGAGGGTCCGCACTACTACTGACGAGCCATCCGACGACGAAGTGATCCGCCAGGTCCTCGACGGCAACACCGCCATGTTCGAGCTGCTGATGCGCCGCTACAACGAGCGCGTCTACCGGGCGGCTCGCTCGATCGTCCGGGACGAGCAAGAGGCGGAAGACGTCATGCAGCAGGCGTACGTCAACGCGTTTGCCCACCTCCGCCAGTTCAACGGGTCGGCGCAGTTCTCGACGTGGTTGACGAGAATTGCGATCAACGAGTCATTGGCTCGCGTCCGCCGCCAGGGCCGGTACGAGGCCCTGAACGACGACGCTGAACGAGGACCATTCGAACGACGGGATTAATTCCCGAGAATCCAGAGCGCCAGGCGTTCACACAGGAGCTGCGTGAACTGCTCGAATGGGCGATCGATACGCTGCCAGACGGCATGCGCGAGGTGTTCATGCTGCGCGAAGTCGAGGGGCTGAACACCTCGGAGGTCGCCGAGTGCCTGGGCGTGTCGGAAGCCGTGGTCAAGACGCGCCTGTCGCGTGGACGGGCGGCGCTCAGGCGCGTCATCGCGGATCGGACCGGAGCGACTGCGCCGGAGGCATTTCGATTCTATCGTCCCCGGTGCGATCGGGTTGTCGCCCGGGTCCTTGTCGAGATTGCCGGTCAGCATCCTTGAGCTGAAATCGAGCTCGATCATCGCGTCACCTTTCAACCTCCCGACACTCTGATCATTGAGCGAGGCGCGCACACTGCGGAAGAGGTCCGCCCTACGCAATCAAGGAGTGATCAGATCATGCGGCTGATCGGTGCGGCCTCAATCGTATTCATCCTCACAGCTGCGTTCGCCGTGTCGGGATTCTCGCCGACAGCTCAGGCGGGGCAGGCCATCTTCCGGTTCGACACCTTCGGTGACGAGCAGTTGTGGACCGACGTCCTGCGGATGCACGAAGTCATCCCGACTGTCGATCCGGCGACGGCACTGGCGGTCGGCCTCAAGGTCGATGTCGAGGCCCTGCCGAGGGACGTGTTCACCGCGCTTCGTGCGGGTGCGGTCGATCTCGACGAACCCCGCGGTGACCGTGGAGCTGCTGCGGCTGAATGCCGTCGTCGGCGTGAAGGGCGCGGTCGACGCTGCAGGCCGGCTCACGAAAGTCGGCGTGACGTGTGCGCTCTGTCATTCAACGGTCGACAACTCGTTTGCCCCCGGCATCGGAAGCCGTCTCGACGGATGGGCGAATACGGATCTGAACGTCGGCGCGATTGCCGCCCTCTCGCCGGCGTTGGACGACGCGACGAAGGCCGAATTCCGCACGTGGGGGCCCGGCAAGTACGATCCGCGGCATCATGCATTCGACGGCACGAATCTCATTTCATTGAACAGCCCGTCGCTGCCGATCGTGATCCCGCCCATCTACGGGCTCAAGGGCGTCGGATTCGAAACGGTGACGGCCGACGGTCCGATCTCCTATTGGAACGCCTACGTCGGCGTGGGCCAGATGGGCGGCCAGGGCACCTTCATCGATCGACGGATCGGTCTCGCCATCAGGCAGACGCCGGACCTTGTGACACCGAAACTGCGCGCGCTGCTCGAGTATCAGTTGAGCCTTCGGCCGCCCACGCGTTTCGAAGAACAGCCTTGATCAGGCGGCCGTCAGCAGGGGTAAACACCTGTTCAGGCACGAGGCCGGTTGCGCCACCTGTCACGAGTCGCCCCGTTTCACGGACGTGCTGAGCGGACCCGATCGGCGAGTGCCGTTCCTGCACGATCCGGCGGAAACAGGCATGGACCGGCGGTATGCAGACCGGTCGGCGACCGGCCAGTACCGTACGACGCCGCTGCGAGGGCTCACGCAGCATCCCCCGTACTTCCACGACGGGAGCGCGCGCGACTTGCCGGCGGTCGTCAACCACTATGACACTCGATTCCGACTGCATCTGACGCCGGCGCAGAAGGCGGATCTCGTCGAGTACCTGAAATCGCTCTGATGACACGGCGAGGTGTGTCGTAGGCGCTCGCCCGAGACGCCTTCGCGCTGCGCGCTTCGGCGCCCAAGGACGTTTCCCGGATTCTCTTGCTGCCTGGCGTTTCAGCGGTTCGTTTCTCCATGAATGTGCGCTATAAGGTTGGCGCTTCGCGCCAACTCGCACCGGAGGGTTCGAATGCTGAGACGAGTCAACGCCGCCTTGTTTGAAGCGCCGCCCGGCGCCCTGATCCGCGTCGTCGCGGAGGCCCAAGGCAACAACGGCGTCAACGACGCACGCTTCGAATACGCCGGACAGATTCTGCCTCGTGAGACGATCCTCGGGCTGCCTGGCTGCTCCTTCACCGTCGCAGACTTCAGCGAACGCCTGGAAGCAGTGGTCGTGTTCGACCCCGGCGCGCCGGGATCGGCGCGCTACGACCTGTTCGAGGTCGAGAACGGCGTCAAGAACGACCTTCAGAAATCGACGAGGCACTCGGAGTCGACGCCACTCATTTCCTTCACCATTGATCCCGTACTGGTCGCGGTCAGCGCGCGGTCCAGGGCAGCGGCGCCCCGATCAGCGGTCAAACGGGCGGCCAGAAAGAAAGCCCGGAAACGGGCAGCCGTGAAACGGAAGCCAGTGAAGAAGAAGCCAGTGAAGAAGAAGCCAGCGAAGAAGAAGCCAGTGAAGAAGAAGGCCAGGACGTCCCGCAAGCGGGCGAAGTGACACGTCTCCTGATCGCGCTGTTCGTGGTGGCGTCGGCATCGTCCGCAGCCGCTCAGCCGGCGTTGCCGACGTGTAAAGAAAAGTCCAGCGCACCAGCCGACGTGAAGCTGCGGACATACCAGGAGTACTGGTGCGACCGCGTCTTCGAGATCGCCGGATTGCGCCGTCGAGCGACAGGTACGGGTCCGCAACTGGGTGCTCGGGCCGAGATTGAAAACGCCGTCGAAGTGGCCAGCGGCAACTGGGGCGCCTTTCTGCTCTATGCCCAGGCGCGATCGTCAGCGGTCGACGCCAGCGCGGTCGAGGACGCGCGAACCGACAAACAGGTCGGCGCTCCCGCGGGCGCCGGGTCGACCAGCCTCGTCTCCAAGGGGTCGGTGCCAGGCATCCTGGGCTTCGCGGTCGAGAACGGTGCCCTCACGCAGACCACGAGCAGCACCACGGTCACGCTGCGCGGAAACCTGGTTGGCTGGCTCGACCTGCTCAAGAACCAGGACTTCATCCTCTCGTATCAGGACGGATCGGGATTCGTCCGGGCGCTGCGTCGAGTCTCCTACTCGCTGACGCTCAACACCGACACGGGAGCGACCATCGCGGAGCCGTCCCCGGCTTTGACTCCTCAAGCAATCCGCGCGCAACTCGAGAAGACGAGGGAGCAGCTCGCCGGCTACTCCGTGCGGATCGCGATCGTCGACCGGCGCGACCCGCGTACGGCCGCCAACCGCGCGTCGATTGCCACGCTGGCGGATACCCAGGGGGTCGAGCTGCTGAAGGCCGATAACGCGTTCGACGACTTCCTGCGCTCCGCTGAGTACACGCGAAAGTGGCTGCCGGAGACGGTCGATCAGCTCAGCGACCCGACTCTGCCGCTCAGCATCGCCCAGATTCAACGCATCCTCTATCAGCGCCTCGAGGCGTTGCGGGTGCTGATGATCAATCGGATCGACGGCTTCGACGACGAGGTTGCGCGCAACCTGCTGGCGTTGAACGCCTACGACAAGGCGCGGCGGCGCCTGTTCGAGACGATTCGGAAACGTCCGCTCTTCGCGTTCGAGTACGTCAACGCACAGGCCAAGGATCTTCCGGACAGTTCCACGCTGCGGTTCATCGCCGAGAGCCACTGGGGATCCCGGGTCGACCTCACCGCGAACGCCGCGATGACGTTTCAGCACTCGGGTTCGGTGCAGCTGCCGCAGCCGGCCGAGGTCGGAGGACGGCGCGACTTCCAGCTGGGGGGACAACTGGACGTCCCGCTCGGCAGCCTCGAGAAGCGGGTCGGCGCCGGCACCGGCATCGGGGCGCCGGTCGTCGGCGTCGCGTTCCTTGTGCAGAACCTGACCGACCGCGCGGCGGTCTCGTTTGCCGGCAACACCTTCACCGTGGAGAGCGGCGTGATCGTCGCGGTGCAGGGAAGGGTGATGTTGTCGGTGAAGGGGTCGGGCGTGAAGATCCCGCTCTCGCTCTCGTATTCGAATCGCACGGAGCTCCTGAAGGAGAAGGACGTGCGAGGGCATGTTGGCGTGACGTTCGATATGGACGTCCTGTCGTCGGTGGTGCGGCGGTGAAGTCGGCGCGCCGCGATCGTCGTGGCGGCTGTGGCGCTCGTCGTGCCAGGCTGCGTGCGGCAGCAGCGCTTCAGGTTCGTGCCAGCGACGACCGCGTGCTTTCCCGTGACCGCGGAGGCCGAGCCGGTCGCGGGTCCGCCAGGCCAGAAGCCGTCGCTCGACTGCCGCCGCGCGCAGTACAAGATGGCCTTCATCGAGTTCGACGAAAAGGGCCGGATGTTCGATCCGCGGCAGGAGGAGGCGGCCCGCAAGCTGCTCGACTTCGAAAAGGCGCGCGCGACAAACGGCACAGTGATAACCGTGGTCTACGTGCACGGGTGGAAGAACAACGCCTCGGAAGCCGAGCCCGGAGGCAAGTCCAAGGATGTCGAGAAATTTCAGGGCGCGCTGCTCGAACTGGGCTACCGGGCGGAGCAGGCCGCCCGCGCCGCGAACGCGCCGACGGTGCCGATCATCGGCATCTACATGGCCTGGCGCGGGAAGACATTGACGGGCCCGAGCTGGGTAACGTTCGCGTCGCTCTGGGGCCGGCGCAACACGGCCAACAACATCGGCGACGGTCCGGATCTGGCGGTGATTCTCAATCAGATCATCGACCGGACCAATGCCGGGAACGACAACTCGCGCGTGCTGCTCGTCGGCCATTCGTTTGGCGCCCGGGTGCTCGAGCACGCGATCGAATCGGGGAGGGTCACGCTCTACGACGCTCTGCCCGGCGACAGCTTCGTCCGGCCGCGCGTCGACCTCGTGCTTTACGTGAATTCGGCCAACGACTCTCGGCTGGCGATGGGGCGAGTCCAGGAACTGCGGGCGGACAGGCTACGCATCCACCATCCGGACTTCGATCCCACGGAATGCAGCGAACCCCCGGATCCCGCCGGGCGCATCGACCTCGAGGCGCGAGCAGGCCGCTGCCGGGACTATCCACTGCTGGTGGCGATTACGTCGCGAGGCGACTCGGCCACGAAGAATCTGCTTCCTGTGGCCAACACGATCAACGGTGACGACCTGATCCCGAGCCTGGTGGACAGGCTTCCGCCGCTGCCCACGACGAACGCCTTCGCGGATCCCACGCCGTCGGCGAGCACGGTCAAGAAGGTCGCGGCCGGCCATTTCGGGTTTCTCCAGTCGCATCTCGTTCGCGAGATCAGCTGTCCCGTGCTGCGGTCGTCCTCGGAGCGGGACCAGGCGAAGACGGTTGACGCCGCGATCGACGAGGCGGTCCGCCGCGCCGTTGCCGAAGCGCTCGGGAAAGCGGAGGAGGACGCCGAACGCCGGAAGCGCGAGGCCGCGGAAGCCGCGCGCCGTCGCGCCGAGGAGCGGGCTCGATTCGAGCGGGCGATCGATCCGGTGTGCTCCGTGAACGACAGGAACTGCCGGTTCGTGTTCCGGACGCTCGGCGACAGGCCGGCCTGTTACCAGGTGGACCAGCGGCAGCCGGTGGAGGGAAGGCCGCCCTTCAACGGCACGCCGTTCTGGATCATGAGTGTCGACCCCACGGTAATCAAGGATCACGGCGAATCTGGAACGTCTCGTTCGTGGAAATGCTCGGGCAGCTCATGGCGCCACGGGTTTTTTCGAGCCGGAATCCTCCCGCGTTCAGCTTCGAGCCGCCACCGC
>CAVREM010000025.1:0-6356 GCA_963720005.1 uncultured Acidobacteriota bacterium
AGGTCGCAGCACCTGGGCGACCTCTATCAAGAGGCGCGAGCGTCTGGGCTCGACCACGAGCGCGCCTGGGCACGCGCGACCGCTGCGCTGCCCGCCGGGGCACGCCTTGACAGCGGCATCCCCAGCCGGTCCCGGAGGGTTCCTTTGCCGCCTCCCACACTCAGCCGGAGATCGCATATGGTGCCTGATCTGCTTCGCGACGTTCGCTACGCCCTCAGGATGCTCGCGCACGCCCCGGCGCTCACGCTCGTCGTCGTGCTGACGATGGCGCTGGGCATCGGGGCCAATGCGGCGATGTTCAGCGCCGTCGACGCCATCCTGCTTCGCGACGCGCCGGTGGCTGATCCAGAGCGCGCCGTCAGCGTGTACACGTCGAGCTCCGACGCGCGGACGCCGTTTTCGAGCTCCTCGTATCTCGAATATGCGGACTATCGCGATTCTGGGGCGCTTGCCGGCCTGGCGGCGTTTGCTTCGATTGTCGTTGCCTACGAGGGCCGAGATGCATCGGAGCAGCTCACCGGCGAGATTGTCACCGGCAACTACTTCGACGTGCTGGGTGTCCCTCCAGCGCTCGGCCGCGGTTTCGTCGCTTCCGAGGATCGGATCGGCGCGCCGATGCGGGTGGTCGTCGTCTCGAACGCTTTCTGGCGGCGGAGCCTGGGCGGCGACGCACGCGTGATCGGCAGCGAGATTCGGCTGAACGGCGCGGTGTACACGGTCATCGGCGTGATGCCCGTCGGCTTCACGGGGCCGGTCCTCGGGCGCACGCCCGACGTGTGGGCGCCGATGGCGCTGCAGTCCGAGTTGCGGCCACCCACGGCCGGCCTGCGGCGGCAGCTCGGGAACGCGAACCTGCTCGCGGTGCGGGGCCCCCGGTGGCTGAACATGATCGGACGCCTTAAGCCCGGCGAGACGACTGCCCACGTGTCATCCGCGCTCGGCGTGGTCGCCGCCCGCCTCGCCACCGCGTATCCCGACTCGAATGCCGGCCGGAACGTGACCGTCGTCCGCCTTGGTGACGGCCCAGGTGTGCGGCTGTCGAGCCGTCCCATGCTCGTCGTCTTGAGCTGCGCCGCGCTGCTGGTGCTCCTCATCGCCTGCGCGAACGTCGCCAGCCTGCTCTCGGCGCGTGCCGTGTCGCGGCGCCGCGAAGTGGCGATTCGAATTGCCGTCGGCGCCGGCCAGGGGCGGCTGGTGCGCCAATGGCTGACTGAGTCCATCCTGCTCGCGCTCGTCGGATCGGCCGGCGCGTTGCTCGTGGCGCGGTGGTTCACGCCGCTGCTCTATGGATTCGGCATCCCGGAGAGCGTTCCGCTCGCGATCGATCGCCGCGTTTTGCTGTTCACGCTGATCGCCGGCGTTGCGAGCGGTCTGCTATTCGGGCTTGCGCCGATCCTCCAAAACCGGCGCGACGCCCTGACGGCGCTGCGCGATGAAGGCGGCGCCGTGGCGTCCGGCGTTCGGGCGGTGCGCCTCCGCAGCGCGTTCGTCGTGCTCCAAGTGGCACTGAGCCTGGTGTTGCTCGTCGGCGCTGGGCTCTTCCTCCGCACGCTCAGGAACGCCTACGCAGTCGATTTGGGATATCGAACGGAAGGCGTGTTGCTATCGGAGATCAACCTCGACCTCCGCGGCTATTCTGCCGACGCCGGCCAGGACGCCTTCCGCCGGATCTTCGAGCGGGTCGCCGTGCTGCCCGGCGTTCAGGGCGTCGGCGCCTCCCGAGTCGCGGTCCTCAGCGGCGGCGCGCGGACGGGGACGATCAGCGCCGACGGCCAGCCGGTCGCTCGCGACGGCAGCAATGGCCTGACGGTACGGATCAACGTCGTCACCGAGGGGTACCTCGAGACGATCGGCATCCCGATCCTGCTCGGCCGTTCGTTTCAGCCGGGAGACGACCAGCGCGCGCCGCGCGTGGCCATCGTTAGCAAGGGCCTCGCGCAACGGTTGTGGCCCGGCCAGGAGCCGATCGGCCGTTCTCTGAGCATCACTCCTGCGGCGACCGTTATCGGTGTGGTGCCGGATGCCGTCTACGCGAGCGCTGTCGAGCGCGATCCGCCGCCGTTCTTCCTCATTCCGCTGCGGCAGAACTACGAGTCGGGGATGACGGTGCTGGTGCGGACAGCCGGCGATCCGCTCGCGTTGCTTCCCGCGGTCCGCCAGGCGGTGCGCGAGATCGACAGCCAGCTCGTCGTCGCGCGCCCGCGGACCCTGGCCGACGAGTTCTCGCGTTCGGTCGGCGATCAGACGCTCATGGCGACGATGGTGAGTCTCTTCGGTGGGCTCGCGCTGCTCCTCGCGGCGATCGGCCTCTACGGCACGATGGCGCACGCCGTCGGACAGCGGCGCGCCGAGATCGGCATCCGCCTCGCACTGGGCGCGAGCCCCCGGACGATCTTGCGAATGATGGTCGGCGACGGGCTGCGGCTGGTGTCGATTGGCGCGCTGCTGGGCCTGGGCGCGGCGCTCGCCGTATCCCGTGCCATCGAGCAACAACTCTTCGGCGTCAGGCCGCTCGATCCGGCCACGTATGCAGGGGTCGCAATCGTGCTCGTCGCGGTCGCGGTCACCGCCTGCTTGGTTCCCGCGCGCAGGGCGATGCGCGTCGATCCGGTCGTGGCGCTGAGAAACGGGTGAGACGTCAGCTCTCAGCTTTCAGCCTCCAGCTTCCGGCTCAGAGACTTTGACCGCTGGCATGTCTGAGTCTAGGAGCTAGAGCTGAAGCTGAGAGCTGCCGGATCTACCCTGCCCCCGACCCGCCGCCGCCTGCGGCGCCACCCGCGCCACCGCCTCCGGCTCCGCCGTCCGCACCGGCTCCTCCCGCGGCGACAAACGCACAGAAACCGCCGTCATCGCCGGAGACCGCGAGCGCGCGGAACCAGGGTGGAATGCCGGTTGGGTGATTCTTCATGTACTTCGACCACGCGCTGGCGAGGCCGAGCGCGACCGCGAACGGCAGCAGCCGGGACGGGGAGTCTGTCGTCAGGTGCACCCGCTCTCGCGCGACATCCTTGAGGTGCTTCTGGTACGCTCGCCAGCGTTCGGCTCTTCGCACCCCTTCGTTCGAGAGTGGCGTCAGCGAACCGTAGAAGATGAAACCAATCACCGACACCAGTCCGACCGCGCCCGCAATCAGAAACGGCCAGCCCTCGTAGCGAGAGACGAGAAACGCCGCCGGCACGACCAGCAGAATGGCCAGAATCAGAAACGCGATCGAGAATCCGAGGTAGCGCGCGCGTAAACGCATGCGCTCGTCGTCGACGAGACCGAGCGCGCGGAGCTCCTGTTTGACTGCGCGCTTGAAGTCGCCAGGCCGCCCCGCCAGGCGAGTCCTGGCTTTCGTCAGCGCGACGGCGTCCTCTTCGGCGCCCTTATGTCGGAACGCGAGGTTCAAGGCGGCGTCTTCTTCAGGCGCCAGCGGGTGAGTGGTGCGGCGCCGGTGCAGCGTGAAATGCCGCTGGCCCCACTTGCGTGGCTCCTCGGTGATGGTGACGACGCCGCGATCGGCGAGCGCGAAGATCGTGGCCATCGCGTGCTGAAGCGTGGTCCCGCCGTTCGCAGCGACGGCGCCAGCTATCGCGGGCCGCAGCGAGTCTGGCGGCGCGTCGACCGGTCCGTCGTGCGCGGTGCCCCAGGGGCTGTCGTAGCTTTGACGAAGCGCGAACATGAACAACAGGCCGGCGACGAGAACGATGCCTGCCGCCGTCAGCCAGCGAGGCGCAAGCGCGCGGGCGCCGAGCTGGCGCTGCTGCCACGCTGGCGCGGCGGCGATGATCGCGCCTTCGCCGAACTCGAGCCGCGTCTTGACCCAGCCGTTCTTGCCAATCCCACGCGCGAACACCTGCAGCTGCTGACCGCCGGGCTCGAACGTCAGTTCGGCCACGCGCTTCGCGTCGACGATTGGCCGCGACAACGGTGCGATCGGCAGCTCGAGGCTGACCTGGCTTTCGCCGATGCGGTAGTCATGCTCGGTCGGGAGCGCGACCCACTCGAGGACATCCCGTCCGCCGTCGCGCTGAACGACTCCGCGCACGATGTAGGTGAGGACGAACGTGTGGCTCGAGTCGGCGCGCGGCGCAAACTTCCACTCGACGCGGACTTTTGAACGTCGCCGCACTTCGACCTGGCCCGATTCCTTGCCAAACGGAAGCGTGCGGCCGTCCATCTCGGCGCTGACGATTTCGATGTCGTCGGTACGTCGTCGCGAGAGTTCGCGGTAGACGTACTTGAATTCACCCTCGAAACGAAACACCACGGTCTCGACGACTTCGATTGAGCCGTTCGGCAGGATTCGGATTCTGGAGTCGAAGCGCTCGGCAGTGTAGGTCTTGGCCGCCGCCTCGGGAACGATCGACAGGGCCAGGACGGCGATGAGAGAGGCAATCAGGGCTCGCATGATCATCCTCATGTCGGTCTTCGCTCGGGTGCCAGCGTGACGCGTGGATGCGGAAGCTCGGCACCTGAGGCTGACAGCGTGATCATATGACGAGCGCTGTTTCGGGGGTGTTTCCAGCAGTTTTTCCGAAGACTTTACGCGAAGCTCGCCACCATGACGGAACCCATCGATGCGGGACGCCTCGCCTGCGGATTGTCGCGTCGCTGATACAGGCGAGTCCGGTTTCATCTAGAATTCCACCTATGAAACTCCTCACACTGGCCCCATCTTCAGTGTTGTGCCTGCTGCTGGCGGTGAACGCTGGCGCGCAAGCCCGTCAGACGCCGGCCAGCCTGACTCACGAGCTCCTCTGGTCGTTCCAGCGCGTCGGCGCGCCCGTCCCGTCCGCCGATGGCAAGTGGGTCGTCTTCAGCGTTTCGGAGCCGTCGTACGACCCTCAGAAGGATGTGTCCGATCTCTGGATCGTTCCCGCGGACGGCAGCGCGGGGCCGCGCCGCCTGACATCGACCAAGGGGACCGAGAGCGGACCCGCATGGAGCCCCGACAGCACGCGCATCGCGTTTGCTGCGAAGCGTGATGATGATGAGGTCAATCAAATCTACGTGCTCGACGTCGTGCGGGGCGGTGAAGCGCAGCGCGTGACGGCAGCGCCGACAGCGGCGAGCGTGCCGCGATGGAGTCCCGACGGCCAGAAGATTCTCTTTCAGGCGGCGCTGTGGCCGGGCGCGACCGACGAGGAGTCGAACCGGAAGGTGGTTCAGGAACGGAAGAACATCAAGTCGAAGGTTCGCATCTACGATTCGTTTCCAATCCGCGACTTCGATCACTGGATCGAGGAGTCGAAGAGCCAGCTGTGGGTCGTCGACGTCGCCGGCGACCGCAAAGCGCTCAGCCTCTTCGGTGCGTCGAAGGCCGCGGCTCGGCCGGGCTTCGGCGGCACTGCGCTTGATGGAGTCTGGTCGCCCGACGGCCAGTCGGTCGTCTTCATTGCGGCCGAGGATGAAGGCGTGGCAGCTAGAGCCGCCGTCGTCACCCATCTCTGGCAGGTGCCAGCGAGGGGAGGAGAGCCGAAGCGGCTGACGCCGGACGGTTGGGACTTCGGCGCGCCAGCGTTCCGTCCCGACGGCAAGGCACTCTGCTATTCGGTGTCCGAAGTCAAACCAGTGATCTACCAGCTCACCCGGTTGGGATGTTCCACTTGGCCCCTCAGCGGGTCGTCGCAGGCGGCGGTGTCGATTGTCGCCAAAGGGTTCGACCGGTCACTCGCGAGCTGGTCGTTTGCCGCCGATAGTCAGACGATTTACTTCACCGCCGAAGATTCCGGCCACGAGCGCGTCTACGCGGTCCCGGCGGCAGGGGGCGCGGCGAAGGTGGCCGTGGACGCTCCGCAAGGCGTGTACACGAATCTGCAGACGCCCGTGCGCGGGTCGGCGGCGGTCGCGTTCGCGAACTGGGAAAGCGCAATTCGTCCGACCGAGATCGTCCGCCTCGATCCGACGACCGGCAACCGGACCTTCCTGACGTCGTTCACCACGAAGTCGGCGGAGTCGATCGACTGGCTGCCGTTGCGCGAGTTCTGGTTCACGGGCCGTGACGGTCGCCGCATCCACAGTTTTGTCGCCCTGCCGCCGAATTTCGACGAGTCGAAGAAGTATCCGCTCTTCGTTTTGATCCACGGTGGCCACGCCAACATGTGGCGCGACTCGATCACGTACCGCTGGAACTACCACCTCCTGTCTCAACCCGGCTTCATCGTGCTGTTGACCGACTACCGCGGATCGACGGGCTACGGCGAGAAGTTCACGCTCGACATCCAGGGCGATCCGCTGGCCGGTCCTGCCGACGACATCAACGACGCAGCCGACGCTGCGATCAAGCAGTACGCGTTTATCGACAGCAGCCGTCAGGCCGCCGGCGGCGCCAGCTACGGTGGCCACCTGACCAACTGGCTGGCCGGCACGAC
>CAVREM010000026.1:0-42112 GCA_963720005.1 uncultured Acidobacteriota bacterium
AACGCCGTTCTCGAGAGCATACGACGCCAGACTGACAGGATTCCGGCTCGCGAACCACCACGTGCTCCTAGAAGCCGGCTGAATGAACGTTTGATCTGGCTCATCCCTGTTAGCGAGCTTCCGCAATCGGCGGCTTCTTGTAAGGGGGAAGTGGCTTCGCCTTTTCCATGAATCGCGAGAGGTCGCCCCGGAGAAAATCGGCGCCGTACCGTTCAAGCCGCTCCGCGCCTTTGCGAAGCTGCTCGAGTTGGTCGGCCTGGTCGTTCCTTCGCACCTCGGACGGCGATCGCTCGTCGACCGGCACCAGATAGACCGAGGACAATTCGCGGCCATCGTGCTCAAGCGTGACACTTGCCATCGATCCATATCCCTCTCCGCCGACCACGACGAAGCGGTCTCCGGCGCCGAACCAAATCTGGAATGCGTCATTTGCCCTGTGCGCCGGAGCGGCGACTTCCTGGAAGCCGAAGGATCCAAGGAAGGAGAACGCCTCCCGAACGGCAGCGGTGAACTCCGAATGTGATGGAGGGGGTTTCACACAAGTCGAATGGTGAGTCCCGTTGTGCTGGGTGACCCGGATTTTCGCGCCGACAGAAAGCGAAGCGGCCAAGCATACAGGTTCTTTCGGCGAGAGAAACGTGCGCCAACGCCCTTGACAGGGCTGTCCGTGGCCGGCGTATTGTTGGTCCTCGATCGCATGCGCGAGGGCCGTGGTCACGCCAGCGGCTGAATCGGCGGGCCGCCGGCAGGCTCCAGCAAGGAATCGACAGGCTGGCAGCAATGGAGAAATAGCGATGGTGCCGATTCGACGCGTGCTGCTTGCCTTTGCCGCCGTGGCGGTCATACCTCCTGCGGTGACGTCTCAATCGACGGATGCGCGCGTGGCGCCCGACGAGGAAATCCGCAGGATTCTCGTCCAGAGAATCGACGCCGCACCAGCAAAGCGTCGGCATCGTCGTCGGCGTCATCGAGCCGGCGGGGCGGCGAATCGTCGCTTACGGACGGCTGGCCAGGAACGACGCGTCGTCGTCAACGGCGACACGGTGTTCGAGATCGGCTCGGTGACGAAGGTCTTCACGTCGCTGCTGCTCGCCGACGCCGTGCAGCGCGGAGAGGTGGCGCTGGCGCGATCCGATCGCGAAGTACCTCCCGCCGGAAGTCCGGGTGCCTGAGCGCGGCGGACGCACGATCACGCTGCAGGATCTGGCGACCCATACGTCGGGCTTGCCGCGCCTTCCCGCGAACATGCAGTCCGAAAGACGCCGCGAACCCGTACGCGGACTACACGGTCGAGCAGCTGTACGAGTTTCTCTCCGGGTACAGCTCCCCGCGACATCGGGCAGCAATACGAGTACTCGAATCTCGGCGGCGGTCTGCTCGGTCACGTCCTGGCGCGGCGGGCAGGCATGGACTACGAGACGCTCGTGCGCACGCGAATCACCGGCCCGCTGGGCATGAAGAAGCACCAGCATCGCGCTGTCCCCCGAAATGCGGGCGCGGCTCGCCGCCGGACACAGCCAGACCCTGCAGCCGGCAGCCAACTGGGACCTGCCGACGCTCGCCGGCGCGGGCGCCTTGCGATCGACCGCGAACGATCTGCTGACGTTCCTCGCGGCCGCGCTCGGCTACACCAACACGCCGCTCGCTCCCGCGATGTCGGCGATGACCGCGATCCGGCGGCCGACCGGCATGCCGGGCCTCGAGATCGCGCTGGGCTGGCACATTCTGGCGAGCAATGGGAGCGAGATCGTGTGGCACAACGGCGGCACGGGCGGCTACCGGAGCTTCGTCGGGTACAACCGAAGGCGCGAACGGGCGTCGTCGTGTTGTCGAACGCCTCGACGTTGGCCGGACCGGACGATATCGGCTATCACCTTCTCGATCCGAAGCGGCCACTCCTCGCCCGGAACTCGCCGCTCCTCGCGGCGCCGAAACCACGCACGGAGGTCGCCGTCGATCCCACGCTCTACGACGGGTACGTCGGCCGGTATCAATTCGCGCCCGCCGTCCTCCTGACCGTGACACGCGACGGCAATCGCCTGTTCGCGCAGTTGACGGGGCAGCCGGCGTTCGAGGTGTTTCCCGAAACCGCGAAGGACTATTTCCTGAAAGTGGTCGATGCGCAGCTGACGTTCGAAACCGATACGCGGGGCAAAGCGATCGCCGTCGTCCTCCACCAGCTCGGTCGAGATCAGCGGGCGACACGGATCGACGAACCATGCAAGGTGAAATCCTTCATGATCGGCGTCGCCCTCCTTCTCCTCGCCAGTGCCTCACAACCGGCCGCCTCGGACACCGAGGTCTGGTTGGTCCGATCCGCCGAGCTGCACGAATGGGCGGCGGAGCGGCCGGCCGACACGGACGTGCGGAAATGGGCCGACACACTCGAGCCGTTGACCCGCGCGGCAATCTACGGATCGCCGACTGGCTGCCCAAGCTGACGGCGCCGATGGATCGGCGAGCACGCACAGACCGCCTTCTCGTTCGGGTTGATGCTCGACTGGGCACGCGCGACGGGCGACAAGCACCTGGCGTCGCTCCTGGAATCACGCTCGCGCGATTTCTCGATCGCGGTGCCGATCGCCTACGAGCCGTCTGGCGAAGACTTCCTGTCGCCGTGCATGGCGGAGGCCGACCTGATGCGGCGGGTGCTGGAGGCGGATTCACGCGCTCGCTCCGCGACTCCTGCCGTCGTACCGACCGACGGCGAGACGGCTGGCTGGCGCCAGGCTGTGAGCGACCCCACCGATCCCAAGCTTGGGCATCTCTACGGATTGAACCTCTCGAGAGCGTGGATGCTCCACGCTATCGCACGAAGCCTCCCGGCGTCCGATCCGCGCAGCGCGGCGCTCACCGCCGCCGCGCGGATTCACGGCACGCGGGAATGAAGGCGTCACGGGAAACCACTACGAGGGCGAACATTGGCTGGGCACAATTGCCGTGTACCTCGAAACGGGCCGCGGTCTGCCGGCCGTGGCGCACGACGGTAGCGAGGCCGCTGCACACACGCGTGACCTGCAGCGCCGATCAAAGGCGCCCCCTGGTCTACCAGGGGAGAGAATGATGGCGAAGCCGTCGATCTCGGCCGTATAATCCACGATCCACACGGTCATTTCAGGTGCTGCAATGAGCCTGTTCTTTCCATCGACGCGCACGAGTGCGAGCGTGTCCCTTTCAATCGGCGTGTTGTGCGTGGGGATTGTTCTCGCCGGCTCGAGCCCTATCGCGAACGCGCGCCTGTCCCGCCAGCAGCGCGGTGCCACCGATAGCGGCTCGCTCGACCTGGCCACCCAGCTTCAAGCCGAAGCCGAGCAGCACATCACCGCCCGGCAATTCAAGGAGGCGACCGAAAAGGTCGAAAAAGCGCTCGCGATTCGTCGGCAACTGCTGGGCGAGCAGCATGCCGAGGTGGCGCAATCGATCGCGCGCCTCGGCATCATTGCGTATTACCAGGGGGATTACGCGCGGGCCGAGACGCTGGTGGCCGACGCGCTCAAGATCCGTGAGGCCGTGCTGCCTGCCGATCACCTCGACGTGGCGGAGTCGTTGAGCGATCTGGCGTCGATGCTCGTAGTGCGGGGCGACTACGCCCGCCCGGAGCCTTTGTTCCAGCGCGCGCTCGCGATTTACGAGAAGGCGTCGCCTTCGGCGAGCGGCGACGTGCAGATCCAGGCCGCCGACGTCTACAACAACCTCGGCCTGCTCTACTACCGGAGAGGCACCTACCCGCGGGCGGAATCTCAGTACGTCAAGGCGCTGGAGATCAAAGAACGTATCCGCGGCGCCGACGATCCGGCGGTCGCCGAAGTCGCCGCGAATCTCGGGGCCGTCTACTACGCAACCAAGCAGTACGACAAAGGGGTGCAGACCCTGCAGCGCGCATTAGCCATTCAGGAAAAGAACCTGCCGCCCACTCATCCCGCGCTGGCCACCACGTCCGGCAATCTGGCGGCGATGTACCTCGATCAGGGCGACTTCGACAACGCCGAACGGCTCTTTCAGCGTGCGCTGACGATCGACGAGAAGCAGCTCGATCCGCGTCACCCGCGCCTGGCGGTTCGCTTGATGGGCCTGGCCGAAGTGCTGCGTTTAAAGGGTGACTATGCGCGCGCCGACCCGCTGTACGAGCGTGCGTTCACGATTCGCGAGCAGGCCCTCGGCCCAACCCATCCCCGGGTCGCAGACGCCCTCATCGGGCGCTCCCTGCTGCGATACGCGACGGGGGACTACGCCGCCGCCGTCGAGTTCCTGGGGCGCGGCGCGACGCTGCGCGAACAGAACCTCGCGCTCATCCTGACCGGTGGCTCGGAAGACGCCAAACGTGAGTACCTGCGCAGCATCGCGGACGAAACCGATATCGCCGTATCGCTCAATCTCGGCTCGGCGCCGGCGTTGATGCCGGCCGCGACCCTCGCGCTCAGCAGCGTGCTGGAACGAAAGGGACGATCGATCGATGCGATGGCTGGACACATGGCGGCGCTCCGCGGCCGCCTCAACGAAGCGGATCGCGAGGTTCTCACCCAACTCTCCCAGGCGCAGGGCCGGTTGGCGGCGATGATCCTTCGAGGCGTTTCCACCGATGAGCAAAAGCAAGCGGTTGCCACACTGCGCAGGGACATCCAGCGGCTCGAAGAGGCGGTCAGCGCTCGCAGCGCCGAGTTCCGGGTGTTCTCTCGTAGTGCGACGCTTCGTGACGTTCAGACCGCTCTCCCTCCCAATGGCGCGCTCATCGAGTTCGTCGCCTACAGACCGTTTCACGTCACCAAGAAATTGGCTGAATCGTACGGCCCGCTACGTTACGGCGCTTACGTGCTCCGCGGCAGCGGCATCGGGGCCAGCGTCGACCTCGGCGAAGCGGCGCAGATCGATCGCGATGTGCAACGGCTGCGCGCGGCGTTGTCTGCTCCCGCCGACCTCGGCGTGCGCCAGGTGGCACGCGTGCTGTACGAGCGGTTATTGCAGCCCGTCGAGGCGAGTCTGGCCGGCGTCACGCACGTGGTGATTTCACCCGATGGCGCACTGAATCTGATTCCGTTCGCGGCGCTGATTGACGCACAGGGGAAGTACCTGATTGAAAGCCGCACGATTTCCTATGTGACCAGCGGACGAGATTTGCCCAGGTTGACGATGGCGCAACCGACGGATCGCGATCCGTCTCCGCCGATGATCTTTGCCGATCCGCAATTCGAGGGGCTGGCGGTGACGCGCGGCCGCGGCGCCTCCTCGCAGAGACGAGCCGCGGCATCGATGGCCGCACGCTCGACCGAGTCCTGCGATTCGGCCCGCTGCCGGGCACCGCTGACGAGGCGACCGCGCTGGCCGCGGTCCTGCCAGGCGCGCAGGTCTACACAGGAGCGAAGGCGACCGAGACGGTGTTGAAGGCCTCAAAGGCGCCATCGATCCTGCACGTCGCGACCCATGGGTTCTTTCTCGGTCCGACGATCGGCGTCGACGTCCGCAGTGTCCTCGTCCGATCGAGGCTGTGGTCCCGACTTCTCCCGCGTCAGCTGAAGGCAGTCCTCAAGACGCCCTGGGTGCTCTCGGGTCTGGCAATGGCCGGCGCCAATCAGCGCTGGAGCGGAGGCGGTGAGAAGATGGCATCCTCACCGCCCTCGAAGCCTCGAGCCTCGACCTGTGGGGCACGAGAATGGTCGTGCTGTCGGCGTGTGAAACCGGCGTGGGCGAGGCGCGAAGTGGAGAAGGGGTCTACGGCCTGCGCCGGGCGCTGGTGCTCGCCGGCGCCGAGAGCCAGGTCATGAGCCTGTGGCAGGTGTCGGATCACGGCCACACGTGATCTGATGATTGCTTTCTACCGGGGCTTGCGCGCACGAAGGCCGCGCCGCGGCGCTACGCAAGTGCAGCTGGCGATGATGGGCGGCCGCAATCGCGACCATCCCTACTACTGGGCGAGCTTCATCCTGTCTGGCGACTGGCGGCCGGCGTTCGATTGATTTATCCGAGGGGCTTCGCCCCTCGGACTCCCCTAAACGCGGCGCCGCTGTCGGAGCACGAGGCCGGTCACACCCACGCCGAGCAGCCACAGTGTCGCCGGTTCCGGCACCGCGGACGTCGGTAGCGCCGTTCCGGCGCCCGACGCGGTCACCGTAATCCGGAGCGGACCTGAGTATGGCGGAAGATTCGAAGGATCGGGCAGTTCGCCCGACCCGACGTTGACGTTGCCAAAAAACTACCCGAGAGAAGCAAGATGTACTCGGTCGTGATCGTGGACAGCAGGTTGAAATTCTGGAAATCGCTCAGTCGCAAGGTCGCATGAGTAGGATCGTCGACAATTTCCGGGTCGTTGGGATCCGCTTTGTCGTAGAGCTCTTCCCAATTGAAGGGGCTGCTACTGGGCGAGAGAAGCTGAAGAGGGGTGCCGCCGCTCGTCAGGATCTCGTTGCCGGCGAGATCGACCACCTTAATCACCAGGCCGAGTCCACCGAGATCCTGAGGCGCGATCACGTTGATGTCGAACAGCAAGTTTGCGGGATCGTCCCCCTCAAACAGTCGCGGCATGCCGAGGACCGTTATGAATCGATCGGACGATGCAAACCTGACGTTTGTCCAATCGAGGTCGACGTCGTTCTCGATTGCGATCGCCCGCGCCTCTCTGGCGAAACCGATCAAGCAGACTACACAGAGTGCCGCGAATATCGTCCGCGCATTCCTCGTCATTGGACTCCTCAGCGGTGAACAGTAGAGCCGGTTGACGTGGATTTATCAGCGACGTTGGACGGAGTCAAGAGAGAAGTCGGTGTTTTTTGGCGGACGCCGAGTGAATGTTCGGTTCGTCGAGAGTCGTCGTTAGAAGGGCGAGCGAGAGGCGACTTTTATCCGGCGCGATGCAGACTGTAGTTGTCCACCCAGTGGCGTTCTTATCGATTCGGTTGACTAGCGGCGTCGGTGCGCCACGTGACGACCTTCACTGCAAATGTTCCGGTGTCGACGTCCGCACCACGAGTGCGGCTCTCCGAACCGAACATCGCTCGTTCGAGCAGCTGGCCCAGCGGAGAGATTGGCTCGCGATCGGACCCGCGTCGCAGTTCGAGCGACTCCTGCGCCAGCATCGCAAAGTTCTGACGCACGGGCGTCGACTCCACGGCAATCGCGACGGCTGACTCCCAGCCGAGCGGCATATCGCTCACGGAAAACCGGCCGATGACGCGTTCTTCCCCTGGTTTCAGCTGATTGTCGATCTCGCGATCGCGCGCGGGGTAGAGCGGCTGAATGCCGAATGCGGCGTCGATGTACAGCACGGTCACGTCCACAGGTGTTGAGCCTGAATTGCGGACTCGAAATTCCGCAAACTCACCAGCGCGGATGGCGACATCGCCAGGCGCCGATAACAGCGGCTGTCCCGCGGACGACGAGGCGGTCGCGTATCGAAGGACTCGAAGATCGAGATGCAGGCCTGAGCCGGAGGCTGCTGCCAGCCGCATCAGGTTTCGAGCGCGGCCAATCCGCTTCAAGGCGGTCGCGAGGCGCTCGTGGAGCGCGGGGTCGGCAAGGTCGCCGATCGCAAACTGGTTCGTCGCGCTCGACAGCGATTCGTCCGCAGCCTGCAGCACGACACGGCGATCGATCGTGCGCACGATCCAATCCGCTGGTCCGGTGGTGACGCCTGCGGCGAGGCCGTTCGTTGAAGCGGACAGAGCGATGAGCGCCCGTTCGATCACCGCAGGAGGCCGGCCGGGACGAAACGCCACTTTCGATCGGAAATCACCGAACTCGTAGTAGTGGACGCGGGCACGACTGGCCAAAGGAAGCCGAGCGGCCGTCGGTGGTGCGACGTTGTCAAACGCCGTCGGCACGACGCTTGACGAAGTCGGGGTGACGGACACGACCTTGACGTAGCCCATGCGCTGGTCAGCTTCGGCGGAACCGGCCGGTGGAAAGATCTCGAGAATCGAACCGACCGTCAAGCCATGCACGCTGCCGGCGCGCAACGTCCACAATCCCGACGGCAGTCGCTCACCGAGCAGCATCTGGGGCCGTTCGGGCCACTCCAGCTGCCCGAGCACCTCGCGGTCGAGGCCTCCGCCCTCGAACAGCGGCGTCGGGCGAGTAACGCGGGATGCTTCGGGTACCGTTCAAGGACACGCAGCGCCAGTTCGCGATACGTCAGCGCACTCGAGCTCTGGGAAAGGATATCGGCGATGGTGTAGGTAAAGAGTCCATGCACCTGGCTCATTCGGATTTGGCAGCGGCTTCTCCGGCGTCGTCTCGGCCATCTGCGCCGCGTAGAGCGCCGCGATGCCGCCTGCTGAATCCGACAGACCCAGGACGTCGGACTCTGGGTTCGCACGCCGAGTCGATTGGCCGGCGGCGGCGATCGCCGCCTCGGGGATCAGCTCCGACATCGGGATCTGCCGCTCGACCTCGCTGCCGCGCGTCATCGTGCCCGAGTGACACGCGTCGAAGATCAGCCAGACGAAGGCGCCGCTCGTCCGGATCCGGTTCACCCACACGCCGAATCTCGTCGTCGACGACCGCGTTCTTGACTCGGCCGATCGTGCCATCCCACGGGCCGATGTCTTCCGGAAGAAAAATCTCGTCGAGGCCGTCCGGTTCGTTGTCGGCGGGGTCGGCGTCGGCGGGCTGTTGGCTGCCGTGGCCGGCCATCAGGATCACGACTCTGATCGCCCGGTCGTGAGACCTCTGCCAGCCGGGCAAATTCGCGCGCGATGTTGGCGTGCGTCGGTCGAAGCGCCGGGTCAGCGCCGCGTCTCAGGACGCGGATGTTGGCGGCTGGGACCGACAAGGGCGCGCGAGTCAGCACCTGGCGGAACAGCTCGACGTCGTTGCCGGGCCCTTTCAACCCCCGCGGTTTGAACCGGGGATCCTCGAAGTCGGTGACGCCGACGAGCAGCGCGCGCCGCTCGGTCGTCGCCCCGGCTGGCTGACGCGGCTTGTTCGAGGGCGTTGACTGCCAAGGTTCGCGTGCGCCGGTCGGCGCCGACACCAGGAGCACCGACACCGTGCCAGCGACGAAGATCCGCCAGAACAATGACACGCCAGGCAGCAAGCCGTGACCTCCCTTGTCAGTACAGGCGCAGGAGGTCGAAAACTGGATCATCGGCGGCCGCGCGTCGGCCGGCGCCAGCTCGCGAACGAGCCAGGCGCGGCCAAAAGCAAAGTCACGCTTGACGGTTCCGGTTCCGAGTCCCAGGGTCCGGGCGGTGTCTTCGATCGAGAGGTCCGCGACGAATCGCAGCTGGATAATCGCGGCCACGCGGGGGTAATCCCCGGCCAGTCGGGCGAGCGCGGCGTCGAGCTGCGCCAGGAATTGCTCCGCGCCCGTATCGTCTTCTGCCGCCGCGGGTTGAACACGGTCGATTCCTCGTGCGGGACGCCGCCGCCGCGTTTGTCCGCGCTGCGGCGACGAGCGTAGTCGATCAGATGCCGTTTCATCTGGGCCGCCATCAGCCTCAAGAATGCCGCTCTCGTTTGCACGTCGACCGCTTCGTCCCGGCAGACGCGCAGATAGGCTTCGTGAATCAGCGCGGTCGGTTGGAGGGTGTGGTCGCTGCGCTCGCCTCGCATCATGCCCCGCGCGATGCGCCGCAGTTCATCATAGACCGCATGCACCACTTGATCAGCCGCCTGCTGGTTGCCGCGGCGCCACTCCTGAAGGAGCTGACTGACTTGAGGGTGTTGAACGGTCATGAGGACCTCCTCGAGGCGGCCGATATCGCCTGCGTGTTACACTTCGCGACTTCAAGGCTCGGTCATGAGCTCGAACGCGCCCCATCGCGTGAGTGATCTGTTCCATCGGGCGCTGGAGCACTCTCCGACTACCCGCGAGAGTTTCCTCAAAACGGCGTGCGGTGCAGACCATTCGCTCTTCTCTGAAGTGCGCGATCTGCTGGAAGTGTATCAGGAGGTGGAGACCGCGCCCACGCCCGGTCACCCGACCACTGCCACTCTTCTTCCCGGCACCCGTTTCGGGGCATATGAGATCGTGCGGCTGATCGGCGCTGGCAGGCATGGGCCGCGTTTATCTGGGACGCCGCGCCGACGGCGCGTTCAGCCGTGATGTGGCGATCAAGGTGATCGAGGCCGAATCGCCGTCACGAGAGCTCATCGCCCGGTTCGAACAGGAGCGCCGCATCCTTGGCTCGCTGCGCCACCCGTGCATCGCCCAGCTGCTCGACGCCGGGCAGAGCGAGAGTGGACAGCTGTACTTCGTCATGGAGTACGTCGACGGTGTCCGGATTACGGAGTTCTGCGACCGGCAGGCCGTGTCGCTGCGCAACCGCCTCACGATGTTCTGCAGAGTGTGTGAGGCCGTAGAGGAGGCGCATCGCTGCCTGATCGTTCATCGCGATCTCAAGCCCGGCAACATCCTGGTCGATTCGAGTGGGACGCCGAAGCTCCTCGATTTCGGCATCGCCAAGCCGCTGACCAGGTCCGGGCTCGAAGCCAGCGACCCGACGCTGCCGATCCTGAAGCGCGCCACGCCGGCCTATGCGAGCCCGGAACAGCTGCAGGGGAATGCGGCGCATACGGGCATGGACGTATTTGCTCTCGGCGTCGTCCTCCACGAGCTCGTCACCGGCCATCGCCCGTCGCCGGTGTCGCGGGACGCGACGACCGGCAAAGCGCCGGAGCGGTATGTGGCTCCCAGCGAAGCGCTGACGCGGCAGCCAACGACGCTGGCACTAGCCGCACGACGTCAAGGGCGATCTCGACGCCATCATCCTGAAGGCGCTGGATCCCGATGTTGGCCGGCGGTACGGCTCGGCCGACAGCCTGTCGAGGGACGTCCAGGCCTATCTCACGGGCCATCCGGTGAGCGCGCGGCCCGCGACTCGCGCGATCCGCATCAGGAAATTCGTAGAACGGAACCCGCTGATGACGATCGCCTTCGGCCGTGTCGATCCTCGCGTTGATCGTTGCCGGCATCAGCGCCAGCCGCGTCGCGCTGTCGACCGCGCGTGAGCGCGACGCTCGCCGTGGCGCAGCTCGAAGGGCTCAAAGCACTCGCGCGTTCGACGTTCACACTCGACGAGTCGCTCGCAGCCGTCGCGGGCGCCACGGCGCCGCGTCGACCAACTCGTCGAAGCGCTGAACGCATACCTGTAGCAGGTGCGGGTCGGCGACGATCGCACGCTCGCCCTCGAAACCGCCGAAGGCTATCGAGGCTGGGTGACATCCAGGGGAACCCCAACGGCCCGAACCTCGGCGACTCGGCCGCGGCACTGCGGAGTTACGGGCGGCGCGAGACCTTCTCATGCCGCTGCACGAGGCCGCGCCGGAATCCGAGGACGTCACGGTCGCGTTGTCACGGATCGAGCCGCGACAGGCGATGTGTTCCTGGCCCAGAGGTCGTTCGTTTCGGCAGGCGAGTCGTACCAGAACGCGTTGACGCTTGCCAACAGCCTGACCGATGACGCCGATGGTGTCGCGCATCGAGTGCTCCGCGCGGGCGATCCATCGTCCGCTGGGCGATCTCAAGCGGGCGCTCGGCGATTTCGCCGGCGCGCAGGACCACTACGAGCAGGCGCTTGCCATCGACCTTGCCAACACGAAGCAATTTCCGGGAGAGCCCGAGTACCGCCGTCTGCTGGCGCTCACCTATCTGAGGCTGGCCGGCATGCGAGCAGCGCAAGGCTTGTCGACAGAAGCGCGCAGCGGGTATCAGGATGCGACGGCGATCCTCAAAGCACTCGCGGGAAACGGACGCGTCAGTGCGGGCTTACGGCGTGAGGTGGCGTTTGGCCGGGCGCGTCTCGGGGTGATGCTCGAGGCCGAAGGGAACACGGGGGGCCGAATCGAGATTCGTGCAGCGGCTGACGAGTTCAGGACGCTGACAGCGGAGGACCCTGCTGACGCGCGCTCGCGCCGGGACCTCATGGCCACGCTCGTGCAACTGGCCGATGCCGTCAGGAGCGATGACGAGGCCGCGGCCCGCGGCGCCTATCGCGAGGCACGAGAGGTTGCTCTGGTTCTGGCCGCCGGACAGGACAAGGAAAGCCCCGCTGGCCAGGATCTCGCCCTGATTGATCGCCGGTTGGCGAGGCTGGCGGCCGGACGGGATGTCACGAACCTCAAGTTGTTCAGAGTGGTCGATGGACGCCGCGTGCTCATGCAGACCGGAGATCCACCGCCGCGCGTGCGGACACCCATCGTCGCCGACGCGATCGCGTCGCCCGGTCGTTCGCGATATCTCCTGGTCTTCGGGGCTCAGGGACCCGCCGAGATCTTCGAGGAGCGCGAGTTGTCGCGTGCAGGGTGGGTAGTTCCCGCCGTGGGTCCGCCGCCGGCGCAGACGATTCTTCTCCTGGCGACGACGCGAGCACTATCTGAACCTGAGAAGCAACGACTGCGCGACGAGGTCGCGGCGGTGGACGGTCCGCGAACCGTCGACGCAGAATCGCAGGTCGTCTGGGACTTACCGGGTGAGACGCTCGAGAGCACGACGACGGCCAGAGAACTTGGCAGCGCCTCGTGGGTCTCCGCAATTCGCTCCCGGATCAACTCGCTGGGGGGTGTCGCGATTGCCGGTCGAACGTTCCCGTTGGCGCCCTCCAAAGATTAGACCGGCCGAGTCATCCTGACTTAGTGAGACTTTAGTGGCGCGCAGACGGCACTTCTCGTGCGGCCCATTCGCTTTTTAACCGAAACCAATCGGCTCGGCCTGGTGGCGGTTTTGCTTAACCGGCCCCGCCTCGGAGAGGCCGACCCGTTTCGTTCCGGTCACAGCCCCACCGAAGTGCGGTGGAACAGCAGCGTAGGAGGTGTCCATGTCAGGGCGCGTTGCTTTGAGAGGTTGGGCCATCCCCGCGTGGCTGTTGATCCTTCTGATCGGCTTTGCCACCGACGGTTCGGCGGCCCCCATTGGTCTCGAGAACGACGTCGACGTCGACTGGGCTGACTTGCCGTGTTTCCCTCCCAACGGTCCTGAGCCTGTGAGCGCACAGCCGCTTTGCGAGAAGGTCGATGGCCAGTGGCGTCTGAAACCGGCGGAGGAGCTTATTGAGGTTCTGGGCGCACCACGTCTGGTGCTCGCCTCTGAGGACTTCGGAGCGCTCGCCATCTCTATCGATTTCCTGGGAGTCTCGCTCGACGTGCAGGACGGGGCACCCTTCGATGGCGCAACGCCGTTTATCCTGAACATCTACGACACGAACCTGAACCCGATCCCGCTGCAGCTGATCTATTACATTCCACCCAGTAGTGGCTCGAGCGTCGAATCAAGTGACCTGCTGATCAGGGCCAGCGACTTCGAGGGTTTCAACCTGCTGCCGGACAAGGATCTGATACTCACGGTGACCTTTGATCCGAGATTCGGGCTCACCGATTCATCGGCCACTCGTCCGGATCACGTGGTGACGATCACGTTCTCGGGTCCGGGGACGACAGAGGCTCCGGTTCCCGAACCTGGCACGCTGGTCCTGTTGGTCTCCGGCCTTGCCATGACAGGGCTCGCCGCACGAAGGCGACTCGCGCGCCGCTGACGTCGGCGCCTCGATTCATCGAAGAAATCTGGAGGGGCGTACCAGCGTCACAGGATCGCCGATCGCGATCGTGCCCGGGCGCGCGACGTCCGCGTTGAGCGCCAGGCGGCCGCCGAAGCGGCGGCCGATGTCGCGCAGCACCTCGGGATCGCGTTCGAGGGTGTCGGGATCGACGGTCGTCATCGGGCATCGGGCGCGGAGCGAATCGATGCGCACGATCAGGCTGCCGATGTGCAGCTCCGCGCCCGGCCAGTCGCGCTCGGCGAGGCCATCGACGCCGCCGATCAGGATGTTCGGCCGCAGACGGCGAACGTCGCGCCCGAACGCCGCAACCGCGCTATCGGTCGCCACCAGCAGCGGCAGAACGTCGAAACGATCGCGGGCATCCGAAGGCTCCAGCCAGGCGTCGCTGCCGGCCGCCTGCTTGACGAGCGTCAGCGCTTCCGGGCTTTCCCACGGGTGACCATTGACGACCGCGTGCCCCTGCTGATTCAGGGTGCTGCGCAAGCCGAGCAAACGGTAGTACCGGCGCGACGTCCGTACGCCTTCGGGGCCCACGACCCGGACAACGCGGTCGCCGGGAATCCCGTCGAACCCGACCGCTGCCGCCGGCAGAGGCTCTCCTGCGAGGGTCTTGACCGGGTAGCGCCACAGGCCCGCCACAAACAGTCCCATATCCGTGTGATGCCGGGCGAGTCAGGTTCGTGACCACGGCCGTGTCACACGCGGCGGGTCCGCGGCATCTCAAGGGCAGACCAGGACAAACGGAGGAATCACGAGCATGTCAGGACACGAACGCCCGAAGACCACAGTGTGCATTGCGTGCAGCGACGTCGTTCCCGGGTGCGGATTTACGGCCAGCGCCGAGACCGAGGAGGAGTTGCTCGCGAAGGTGGCGGCCCATGCGGCCCACGATCATGGCGTGGCGGAAGTGACGCCTGAGCTGGTGGCGAAGGTGAGAGCGGCGACACGCACCGGTAGAATCGAAGGCATGATTGTCCCCGCCGCGGAATCGAGCGACGAGGCCTTCGCGGCACGAGCCGCGGCTGGGGACGATTCCGCGTTCGAAGAGCTCGTGGTGCGCTACCAGCACCGCGTTTTTCGTCTCGCGTGCCGCCTGACGAGCGAAACCGATGCGCCGGACGTCGTGCAGGAAACATTTCTGCAGGTGTATCGCCATCTGCTCGACGTTTCGTGGCGAGGCGCAGTTCAGCACGTGGGTCTATCGCATCGCGACCAATGCCGCCTGATGCATCGCCGCGCCCGGGCGCGCCGGCCTGCCGAGCCGCTCGATGAATTCCTGCCGCGCTTCGACGCCGACGGGAGACATGAGGAAACGCCCGATGCGCTGCGGGTAGCCTCCTGCGCCGACGAGGTGCTGGATCGGCACGTTGCTCGGCGAAGAAGGCGCAGGACGCCATCGAGCGGTTGCCCGATCTGTATCGCGAAGCGTTCGTGCTCCGCGACCTGGAGGAGCTGTCCACCGCCGAAGTGGCGCAGGTGCTGGGCGTGGATCCGGCGACGGTGCGGCAGCGCGTCCATCGAGCGAGGCTGATGGTGCGGGGATATCTGAGCGAGCTCGCCGGAGGCAGGCCATGAAAGACGATCGTCTGCGTGTCGGGCGTCGAGCTGCTGATGGAGTACCTGGAAGGAGCCCTGGCGCCCGATGTGCGCGCGGCCATCGAGGCCCACGTCGCTGGCTGTCCTCGATGCGAGGCGTTCATTGCGTCGTACCCCGAGATGCCTCGCATCGTGCGCGACGCGACCACGGTAGCGATGCCCGCCGACCTGGAAGCGTCGCTGCTGGCGGCCGTGCGCGCCGCGCGCCTTCGGGACGAGTAAGACCGCACCTGCCGGTGACTCTCGGCCGGTACGGCTCACCGGGTTACAATGAATAGTTCTCCCAGTGCCCGGAACGCGCACGTTTGGCATCTCGTCGCACCTCTACCACAACTACCGGTTGAGCCGCGAACACCTGCTCGAGATCGCGGCGCACGGGTTCGACGGGTCGAGGTGTTCGCCACGCGGACGCATTTCGACTATCAGAACCCGGCGGCGGTGGCCGACCTGCAGCAGTGGCTGGCCGACGCCGGCTTGAGCTGCACGGCGTGCACGCGCCGATCGGTGAGAGCTTCGCGGGCGGCCGCTGGGGGCCGCCGCTGAACATCGCGAGCCCCGATCCGGCGGCGCGCGCGAAGGCGATGGACGAAACCGAGCGCGCGCTGCAGATCGCCCGCCGCATCCCGTTCGGCGTGCTGGTGACGCACATCGGCCTGCCGCGATCGCAGCCGGCCGCGGCGACCGACAACAGCCGCGACGCCGCGCGCCGGAGCGTCGAGGAGCTGCAGAAGCTGGCCGAGCCGCTGGGCGTGACGATCGCGCTCGAGGTGATCCCGAACGAGCTGTCGCGGGCCGGCTCGCTCGTGCACTTCATCGAGACCGAGCTGGAGGATGTCGCGCGTCGGCATCTGCCTGGATTTCGGCCATGCGCACATGGACGGCGACCTGGTCGACGCCATCGAAACCGTGTCGGAGCACCTCGTGACGACGCACGTGCACGACAACCGCGGCCGGACCGACGATCACCTGCTGCCGTTCGAGGGGACGATCGACTGGCCCGGCGCGCTGACCGCGATTCAGAAGGTCGGCTACGAGGGCACGCTGCTGCTTCGAGATCGCCGCGCACGGGTCGGCGAAGGACACCCTGCAGCGCGCCCGCAAGGCGCGCGAGCGCATCGAACGGCTGCTCGCGGACTGACGTCCGGCTGACAGACCGGATACTGGCTAACGGACTGCTGACTACCGACTACCGACTACCGACTGACCGACTATATGCACGTCTACATCGAAGACATCGGCAAGCACGAGGGCGAGGAGGTCACCATCAAGGGGTGGCTGCACAACCGCCGCTCGAGCGGCAAGATCCATTCCTGATCCTGCGCGACGGCTCCGGCTTCATCCAGGCGCGTCATGTCGAAGGCGGCGGTCGGCGACGAGCTGTTCAAGGCCGCCGACCACCTCTCGCAGGAGACGTCGCTCATCGTCACCGGCACCGCCCGCGCCGACAAGCGCGCGCCGAGCGGCTACGAGATCGACGTCAAGGACCTCGAGGTGGTCGGCGCCTGGCGCACGACTACCCGATCACGCCCAAGGAGCACGGCGTCGACTACCTGCTCGACCGGCGCCACCTGTGGATCCGCAGCGAGCGGCAGCAGGCGATCCTGCGCGTCCGCCACGAGATCATCAACGCCGTCCGCGACTTCTTCAACGAGCGCGGCTTCATCCTCGCCGACACGCCGATCTTCACGCCGGCCGCCTGCGAGGGCACGACGACGCTGTTCCCGGCGCAGTATTTCGAGGATCAGACCGCGTACCTGACGCAGAGCGGCCAGCTCTACAACGAAGCGAACGCGATGGCGCTCGGCCGCGTGTACTGCTTCGGCCCGACGTTCCGCGCCGAGAAGTCGAAGACGCGCCGCCACCTCACCGAGTTCTGGATGGTCGAGCCGGAAATGGCGTACGCGGACCTCGACGACGTGATGAACCTCGCGGAGGATCTCGTCGTGTCGGTCGTCGCCCGCGTGCTCGAGCGGCGGCGCGCGCGAGCTGAAGGTGCTCGAGCGCGACACCATCGAAGCTCGAGGCGGTGCAGCAAGCCGTTCCCGCGGATCACGTACGACGACGCGGTCAAGCTGCTCCAGGCGCAAGGGGCTGCCGATCGAGTGGGGCGGCGACTTCGGCGGTCCGGACGAGACGGCGCTCTCGGAGCAGTTCGATCGGCCGGTGATGGTGCACCGCTATCCGGCGGCGGTGAAGGCGTTCTACATGAAGCCGGATCCGGAGCGGGCCGAGCTGGCGCTCGGCGTCGACGTGCTCGCGCCCGAGGGCTACGGCGAGATCATCGGCGGCGGCGAGCGGCTCGCCGATCTCGATCTGCTGCTGCAGCGCATCAAGGAGCACAAGCTGCCGCAGGAGGCGTTCGAGTGGTATCTCGATCTGCGCCGCTACGGCACGGTGCCGCACGGCGGGTTCGGCATGGGCATCGAGCGCGTCGTCGCCTGGATCTGCGGGCTCGAGCACGTGCGCGAGACGATTCCGTATCCGCGGATGCTGTATCGGCTGTATCCGTAACGGGGTTCGGTGCTGGGCTCGGCGACTCCGAGTCCGAGACGGGATTCGAGTCCCGAGCACCAGTCCGAGTCTGGAAGAACTATGAAGATTGGTCTCGTCAGTCTCGGTTGTCCGAAGAACCTGGTCGACTCCGAGGTGATGCTGGGTCTCGCGCAGAAGGCGGGACACGAGCTCACCGCGGAGCCGGCCGACGCCGACGTGCTCGTCGTCAACACGTGCGCGTTCATCGATTCGGCCAAGCAGGAGTCGATCGACGCGATTCTCGAGATGGCGCAGCACAAGAGGACAGGCGCGTGCCAGCGGCTCATCGTCACCGGCTGCCTGGCGCGAGCGCTATCGCGACGAGCTGCGCAGCGGAGATCCCGGAGATCGACGCCGTGCTCGGCACCGGCGAGGTGCCCGAGATCGTCGAGCGCGATTGCCGGCGCCGCAGCGACGCCGCTGACGGTTCTACCGGTCCAGCACCCTGCACGTTCCACCGAGCACTCTACAGCCGTCACGCCGAGCACCCTGCAGCGCGCACCGGCACCCGCAGGCTCTGCCCGACCTACATCTACGATGCCGAGACGCCGCGACTGCTGGCGACGCCGCGGCACTACGCGTACGTGAAGGTCGCCGAAGGCTGCGACTACAAGTGCGCGTTCTGCATCATCCCCACGCTGCGCGGGGCCTATCGCAGCCGGCCGGCCGACTCGATCGTGCGGGAGGCGCGGGCGCTGGCCGAGCCGCGGCGTCAAGGAACTGCTGCTCATCTCGCAGGACACGACGTTCTACGGCATCGATCGCGCACGAGCGTGGCGCGCTCGCCCGGCTGCTGCGCGAGCTGAACGGCATCGACGGCCTCGAGTGGATTCGCCTCCTCTACCTCTACCCCACCACGATCGACGACGAGACGCTGGCCGCCATGGCGGAGTGCGACAAGGTCTGCAAGTACATCGATCTGCCGCTGCAGCACGCGTCGAACCCGGTCCTGAAGCGGATGAAGCGGCCCGGGACCCGCCAGAAGTACGACACGCTCCTGCGCCGGATTCGCGACCGGGTGCCGGGCGTCGCGCTCCGGACGACGTTCATCGTCGGGATTCCCGGGCGAAACCGAGGCCGACGTCGACGAGCTCTGCGCGTTCGTCGAGGAGCAGCGCTTCGACCACGTGGGCGTGTTCACCTATTCGCACGAGGAGGGCACGTCGGCGTTTGCGCTGGAGGACGACGTCCCGGCGCCGGAGCGAAGCGGGCGCGGCGCAACCGGGTCATGGGCCTGCAGAAGCGGCTCGTCCGGCGGCGGCAGCGCGGCCGGATTGGCGAGCGTCGCCCGGATCCTGGTCGACGGTCCGTCGGGCGACCACGAGCTCGTCCTGAAGGGCCGGCTGACGACCCAGGCGCCCGATATCGACGCGGCGGTGTACCTGACCGAGTGCGATCCGTCGAGCTTGCGGCGCCGGCGATTTTGCCGAGGTCGAAATCGTCGGCTCCCGCGATTACGACCTGATCGCGCGGCCCGTCCTGAGCAGAGTCGAGGACTGCTGCACGACTCAGGTCGGGCCGTCCTGAGCCACGCCGAGAAATTCGCTGTGCTATAATTTTGCGTTCGGAGCCTGGGTGTAGGACCGAGTGGGCGTGTGCCCACTTTTTTCGTTTAAGGGCCTGCGAACTCATGTCCGCGACCGACGTCGTCGAGCAGGTTCGGGCGGTGGCGGCGCGCGTCGCGGCCAGCCACGGGCTGGAGATCTTCGACGTGCAATTCCGGCGCGAAGCGAGCGGCATGGTGCTGCGGGTGCAGATCGACCGGCCGGGCCCGGCGGCGACGGCCGAGGAGAGCGTCAGCGTCGAGGATTGCGCGCGCGGTGAGCCGGGATCTGAGCGCGGTGCTGGACGTCGAGGACGTCGTGCCGAGCGGCCTACACCCTGGAGGTGTCGTCGCCCGGGCCTCGATCGGCCGCTGCGCAGCGCCGACGACTACCGGCGGTTCGCCGGACGGCGCGCCAAGCTGGTGATGCGCGAGGCGGTCGACGGGCAGACGTTTTTCAAGGGCCGGCTCGGCGGCGTGCGAGGACGGCGCGGGTGCGTGATCGACGCCGAGGACGGCGCCGGCACCGGGTGCCGATCGGCGATCATCACGCGGGCGAATCTGGAAGTGGAGTTCTAGACCGGAGGGCCGGGACACCGGGGAAACCCCGGAGTAATCAATGTCGAATCCATTGCAACAGACGATCGAAGCGCTGGCCAAGGAAAAGGGCATCGAGCCCGACGTCGTCATCACCGCCATCGAGGAGGCGGTCGCGACCGCGTCGCGCAAGTACTACAAGACCGGCGAGAACCTGAAGACGCGCTTCAACATGGAGACCGGCCAGGTCGACCTGTTCGCGCTCAAGACGGTCGTCGCAGGACGTCACCGACGCCGGCCACCGAGATCGCGCTCGACGACGCGCGCGAGATGTACCGGCCGCTCTACGGCGACGAGGTCGCCAACAGCATCGAGCTCGGCGACGAGATGGAGTTCCCGAAGCCGACCGAGGTGCTCGGGCGCATCGCCGCCCAGACCGCCAAGCAGGTGATCTTCCAGAAGGTCCGCGAGGCCGAGCGCGAGAACATCTTCGCCGAGTACAACCAGCGGATCGGCGACGTGGTCAACGGCACGGTCAAGCGGTTCGAGAACGGCGACATCATCCTCGAGATCGGCCGCATCGAGGCGGTGCTGCCGCGCAAGGAACAGTCGCGCGCCGAAAGCTACGCGCCGGCCGACCGCGTCCGGGCGGTGATCAAGGGCGTCAACCGCAGCGCGAAAGGGCCGCAGATCGTCGCTCTCGCGCACCGATCCGGCGCTGCTCATCAAGCTGTTCGAGCAGGAAGTGCCGGAGATCTACGACGGCACCGTGATGATTCGCGGCGCGGTCCGCGAGGCGGGCGATCGCGCCAAGGTCGCGGTGTTCTCGCGCGAGCGCGACGTCGATCCGGTGGGCGCCTGCGTCGGCATGAAGGGGACGCGCGTGCAGTCGATCATCCGCGAGCTGCGCGGCGAGAAGATCGACATCGTCGAGTGGTCCGAGGATCCGATCGCGTTCGTGACCAACGCCCTCAGCCCGGCGAAGGTGCAGCGCGTGTCGATCGTCGACGATCGCGAGCGCGTGATGGAAGTCGTCGTCGAGGACAAGCAGCTGTCGCTGGCCATCGGCAAGAAGGGCCAGAACGTGCGGCTGGCCGCCAAGCTCACCGGCTGGCGGATCGACATCAAGAGCGAGGAGGAAAAGCGGCGGGAAGTGGAGGCGCAGTTCGAGGGGCTCGAAGGCGTCGGGCCGAGGACGCGAGGGAGAAGGTCGCAGAAGCCGCAGAGGGCGCAGAGGCGCAGAGGCGTCGAGGCGCAGAGGCCGCGACGAGGCCGCCGAGGCTGCAGAGGCCGCACGAGGCTGCAGAGGCCACAGAGGGCGCAGAGGCTGCTGTCGGCGCGGAGGCCGCGGAGGCTGTGTCGCCCGAGGCCGCGCCCGAGGCCGAGCCTGAAGCCGCGCCCGAGGGAACGTCAGAAACTCCCGAGCGAACAGAAACTAAAGAGTAATGCGGACCTTCAGGTCCGCTTGGTACGAGGTAGCTTTTGGCAACTGTCCGGATTTACAAGGTCGCGGAACTGCTCGGCACCACGAGCCAGGAAGTGACGGCGCTTCTGAAGCGTGATCACGGCATCGAGGTGAAGAGCGCGTCGAGCACGATCGAAGAGGTCGTCGCGCGCCAGTTCGTGGAGCGGCTTGCCAAGCAGCGGAACGTCGCGCTGCCGACCGGCGACATCTTCGCGGAGACGCCGCCGCCCAAGGGCGGTAAGAAGCCGGCGCCGGCCAGGAAAGCGCCGGAGCCGCCGAAACCGGCCGCGCCGGTGCTGCCGCCGCCGCGCCTGGTGAAAACCGTCAAGCCGGTCGCCCCGCCGCAGCCCGTGGCGGAGGAGCCGCCGCAGGTCGAAGAGCCGCCGCCGCCCGAACCGGCGCCCGAACCGCCGCCCGTCGCGCCGGTGGCCGTGGCCGTCGAACCGCCGCCGCCGGAACCGGTCGAGGCGCCGGCTGTCGCACCGCCGCCGCGGGTCGAGGCTCCCGAGCCCGTCGCCGCCAAGACGACGGTGCCCGGGCGTGTCGTCCCGCCGACGATCCGGCTGCGGATCGAGGAACAGCGGCCGACCACGCCGACGCCTCCGCTGCCCTCGCAGCCGCCGCCGCGCATGGTGCCCAGGCAGGCTCCAAGACCCGAGCGACCGGCGATTCCGACGGCTGCTCGTCCCGCGGCCGGTGGCGCCGCGGGCCAGACTGGAAGTCCGGCGGCGCGTCCACCGATGCCGCCCGCGGCGGCCCGGCCAGCGGCGCCGCCCGCGCCACGGCCGCCGTACCCGGGGTCCGCGCCGCGACAGACGCCGGGCGGGCCGCGTCCGCTGCCGTCGCAGCCGATCCGGCCGCCGCAGCCGTCCACGCAGGCACGGCCCGGTCAGTACCCGCAGCGTCCCGGGCATGCCCCCGCCGCGGCCGCCGTTCCGTCCGGCGACGTCGCAGCGGCCCTCCTCGGGCGTTCGGCGCGAGCAGCGCCCGATGTCGCCGCCGCCGCAGGCCGCACCGCCGCCGGTCACGCGCACGATCACGCTCGCCGAAGGCATGACCGTCAAGGACCTGGCCGACAAGCTCGACGTCCGCGTGAAGGACGTCCTCGGCAAGCTGCTGATGAAGCGGTTGATGATGACCATCAACTCGACGCTCGACACCGAGACCGCGACGATGCTCGCCCGCGAGTTCGGCGCCGACGTGCACGATGCGGAGCTTCGAAGAGGAGCTGCTCCAGACCGACTCGGGCGAGGCGAGCCCGACCGACATCGTGACGCGGGCGCCGGTCGTCACCGTGATGGGCCACGTCGATCACGGCAAGACGAGCCTGCTGGACGCCATCCGCGAAGCGCGCGTCGCCGAGCGTGAAGCCGGCGGCATCACCCAGCACATCGGCGCGTACCACGTCACGATCAACAACCGCGACATCGTCTTCCTCGACACGCCGGGCCACGAGGCGTTCACCCTCATGCGCGCCCGCGGCGCCAAGGTCACCGACATCGTCGTCCTCGTCGTCGCGGCCGACGACGGGGTGATGCCGCAAACGCGGGAAGCGATCGATCACGCGCGGGCGGCGACGGTGCCGATCATCGTGGCGATCAACAAGATCGACAAGCCGAACGCCAACCCCGAAAAGGTGAAGCGCGAGATGACCGAGCTCGGGCTGATGCCTGAGGAATGGGGCGGGCAGACCGTCACGGTCGAAGTCTCGGCCAAGAAGAAGCAGAACCTCGAGCTGCTGCTCGAGATGATCCTGCTCGTCACCGACATCGGCGAGCTGAAGGCCAACCCGAAGCGCAACGCGACCGGCACGGTGCTGGAAGCGAAGCTCGACAAGGGCCGCGGGCCGGTGGCGACCGTCCTGGTCCAGGACGGGACGTTGAGCGTCGGCGACACGTTCATCGCCGGCCCGATCGTCGGGCGCGTCCGTGCGCTGATCGACGACCGCGGCAAGCCGACCAAGGCGGCGGGACCGTCGACGCCGGTCGAAGTCCTCGGCCTCACCGGCCTGCCGCAGCCGGGCGACGTCTTCCAGGTCGCCGACGCGGCCAAGGCCCGTCAGATCGCGACGTTCCGCGAGGAGCAGGCGAAGACGCGGGCGCTCGTCGCGAAGGGCGGGCGCCTGACGCTCGAGTCGCTGCAGGCGCAGATTGCCGAAGGCGGCATGAAGGAGATGCCGATCATCATCAAGGCCGACGTCCAGGGTTCGGCGGAAGTGCTCGCCGACACGCTGACCAAGCTGTCGGACGAGAAGGTGAAGATCAAGATCATGCACGCCGGCGTCGGCGCGATCAACGAATCGGACGTGCTGCTGGCGTCGGCGTCGAACGCGATCATCATCGGCTTCAACGTGCGCCCGGATCGGAACGCGGAATCGATCGCGGAGCGGGAGCGGGTCGACATCCGCCCGCACTCGGTCATCTACAACGTCACCGACGAGATCAAGAAGGCGATGACCGGCCTCCTCGAGCCGACCTTCAAGGAAGTCCGGCTCGGCATCGCCGAGGTCCGCAACACCTTCAAGGTGCCGAAGTACGGGACGATCGCCGGCTGCATGGTCAGCGAGGGCCGCATCACGCGGGCCGGCGACACGCAGGCGCGCCTGGTCCGCGACAACGTGGTCGTCTACGAGGGCAAGATCGGATCGCTCAAGCGCTTCAAGGACGATGTCAGCGAGGTCAAGTCGGGCTTCGAGTGCGGCATCGGCTTCGAGAAGTTCAACGACATCAAGGTCGGCGACGTGATCGAGGTCTTCGCGATGGAGCGCGTGGCGGTGACGGCGTAGGGCGCCGCCTTTGGGTGTCAGGCAGTGAATCGTGAATTCACGATTCACTGCCTGACACTCGCGCTCCGCGCTCGTCGACAGGCTCGGACCAGCATGACGATCGGCTTCCTCACGGTCGAGATGCACGTGCCGGGCGCACGCTCGCTGAAGGACAAGCGGATGGTCCTGCGGCGGGTGAAGGACCGGCTCAAGAAGTTCAACGTGGCCGTGTCCGAGGTCGAGCACCACGACTTGTGGCAGCGCGCCGCGCTCGCGGTCGTCACCGTCAGCACGGATCAGGCCCACGCCGACCGGGAGCTCGCCGCCGCCGCCGACGAGATCGAGCGCGTGGAGCCAGGCTTGATTGCGCGGACTGAGGTGGAGTTCCTCACGTAATTGACAATTTACAAGTGGAAATTTACAGAACGACGTCCGACCAGTCCGACATTGTTTATTTCACATCGTAAATTGTAGATTTCCAGCCATGTCCCAAGGTTCCCGTCCCGATCGCGTCGCCGACCAAATCCGCGGCGAGCTCGCCTCGCTCCTGGCGCGGGAGGTGCACGATCCGGGCATCGGGTTCGTCACGCTCACGCGGGTCCAGGTCTCGCCCGACCTGCAGCTGGCGCGGGTGTTCTACACGGCGCTCGGGGATGCCAAGACCCGCGCCGCGACCGAGCGGGCGCTCGAGCGCGCCGCGCCGTTCCTGCGGCGGCAGATCGGGGCACGGCTCAGGTTGAAGCGCACACCGGAACTGACGTTTTTCTACGACGAGTCGATCGCGGGGCAAGATCGGATCGAGCAGATTCTCAACGAGCTGCATAAGGAAGATGCCGAGCAGTCGTAGTCCTGAACTCCTTCGCATCGTCGAGGCCATCCGCCAGCGGCAGCGCTTCGTCATCTCGTCGCACAGCCGGCCGGACGGCGATTCGATCGGCTCGCAGCTGGCGATGGCGTTCGCCCTCCGCGCCCTCGGCAAGGACGTCCACGTCGTCAACAAGGACCGGGCGCCGGGACCCCTGCTGCAGTTTCCGGGCGTGACGGCGATCCAGATTGCCGACCGCGTCGCCGAGGAGTACGACGCCGCGATCATCATGGAGTGCGGCGACCTCGGCCGGACCGGCGTCAGCGGCCTGGATCGCTTCTTCGTCATCAACATCGATCACCACCCGGGAACACCGGCTACGGCCAGCCTGAACTGGTTCGACGCGACCGCGGCCGCGTGCGGCGAGATGGTGTTCGATCTGGTCGACGCGCTCGGGCGTGCCGCTGCAGGCCGACATCGCCACCCACATCTACCTCGCGATCCTCACCGACACCGGGTCGTTCCACTACTCGAGCATCTCGCCGCGGACGTTCGAGATCTGCCGCCGGACGCTCGAAGCGGGCGTCGACCCGGTGGCGGTGGCCCGCAACGTCTACGACAGCAACCACATGGGACGGCTGAAGTTGTTCGGAGCGGTGCTGAGCGCGATGCAGCTCGACCCGACCGGCCGGATCGCGATCGTCTATCTCGATCACGAGATGGCGCGCGAGGCGGGCGGCACCTACGAGGACACCGAGGGCCTGATCAACCTGCCGCTCACGGTGAAGGAGATCGAGGCGGTCGTCTTCTTCAAGCAGACCGAGGGCGACGAGTACCGCGTCAGCATGCGCTCGAAGGGCGACATCGACATCGGCGCCGTCGCGAAGCAGTTCGGCGGCGGCGGCCACAAGAACGCCGCCGGCTGCACGGTGAGCGGCCCGATCGATTCGCTCCAGAAGACGTTCGTCGAGCGGATCGATCAGGCCATCCAGACGACGACCTCCGCCTGATAAGGTACCTCGCCCCTCGAGGCGTCGTGTCGCTCCTCGCCTGCCAGGGCAAGAATTGACCGGCAGGCGTAGAATGCGGCGCAGCGAGGGATGCATGCGGCACGCAATTCTTATGGCCATCGCGCTGCTGGCCGCCGCTCCGGCCGCCGCGCAGACGCCAGCTCCCACCCGCAACGCCGGCTGGACTCCACCCCGAACGCCCGACGGTCATCCGGATTTGCAGGGTGTGTGGCTGAATAACAGCGCAACTCCCCTGGAGCGGCCGAAGGCGCTCGAAGGGAAGCCTCGGTTGAGCGAAGAGGAGGTCGCCGAGCTGAAAAGGCGCGCCGCGCGGATCTTCGACGCGAGCGTCAACAGCGATTTCGCGGGAGGCGACGGGTTCTTTCTGGCGCTTCTGGCCAACCCGGACCGATACCGGAATCCCAACTCGACCGGCGGTTCAGACGCCATGGTCGATCGCGAAATCGAAGATCGCACGTCGTTGATTGAAGACCCGGCCGATGGACGGATTCCTCCCCTGACGCCTGAAGGACAACAGCGAGTCTCGAGCCGTCCCGCCCCTGTGGGCGGCGGGTCGCGTGTTCCGGCGGGTCCGGAGGACTTCAGTCCCGCGCTTCGATGCCTCACGTATGGGATCCCGCGCTTTGGCGCCGCGAACCTCGCCAACGCGGGACCCCTGGGATACTACGAGATCATCCAGACGTCCGATTACCTGGTGCTCACGTTGGAGGCCATCCACGAAGTCCGCATCATTCCGCTGGCGCCGCGTCCGCATCTTCCTCGAACGCTTCGCCTGTGGAACGGAGATTCGCGCGGCCGGTGGGAGGGCGACACACTCGTCGTCGAGACGACGAACTTGGCGCCTTACGTGAACTTCCTGGGCTCCTCCGAAAACCTTCGGCTCGTCGAACGCTTCACGCGCACCGCCGCGGACACGCTCACATACGAGATCACCCTGAACGATCCGGCGACATGGACGAAACCGTGGACGGTCGTGATTCGTCTCAAGCGGAGCCTGGATAGACTGTTCGAATACGCGTGTCATGAAGGAAATTACGACGTGATGCGCGGCATGCTGCTCGGCGCTCGCGCACAGGAGAAGTGACGAGGGGCAAGGAGAGCTATCGCGTTCGCTCCTCCACGCGCGCGCCGCGCAGGATATTCCCGAGCGTATCGTTCCGTTCGTGACAATGAGCTGGAGGCGTCGTTTCCGGCGGAGGAGCCGAGGTGTATCCTCAGCCAACCACGACAGGGCGCTGACGCCCTCACCGCACGAATGGACAGCCACACCAGACGACCCAAGGCGCTCTGGCTCCTGCTTGGCCTCCCGGTGGCCCTGCTGCTCGTCGTTCTTGCACTTGACTCGATCGGGGGCGGAGGCCATCCACCGCTGAGCGCCGTGCTCTTCTTCTGGGCCTTCTATCCCACGCTGACGGGATATCTCTCTCGAGCGCTGCTGGGTTCGGACTTCCCCTCAACGCTCCTGATGTTTCTTGGTTCTCTGGAATATTCGTTGGTCGGTGCGGGACTTGCCTCGCTCATCGCCCGAGTACGGGGACGGATGGCTGCGGGTGGACGGACGGCAATCGTTGCGCTCCTCCTCTACGTCAGCGCGCAAGGTATCGCTCATCTCCTGTTGAACCTGCAATCGGTCAACCTCCGACTGATGGCTGCCGCGAACCCCGGCGTCTCGATGGCTGCCGTCAACCGGATTCGCGAGTCGGGCGACCCCGATGCCCTGCCCGCGCTTCAGCAGAAGCTTGTCGCCGACTTCGAGCGGGACGGAACGCTCGAAGCCGCCATGCTCGACGCGCTGACCGCGCTGGGCGGTGCCAGGGGTTGGCAAGACCTGTTGGAGAGTGGGCGTCTCGGTGTGACCGGCCCCGCTATTCGCGCGTGGCGCTTCATCGTCGAGAACGTGCGGTCGATGGCGAATCCGCTGTTTGCAGAGTCGCGTGGCGGCGTTCCGAGCCGCGACTTCAGCGATGAGGACATCGCGCGACTCTTTGACGCCCTCGCGCTCGCACTGGCCGAGCGGCTGCAGGCGGCTCCCGACAGCGAAGCGTCGCTGACGCTCCTCGCGGTGATGAAAGAACGGCCGGATCTCTGCCGGAAATACTTCGAGTACGTACCGATTGGACTCCGCGACGCCTCGCCGCAGGCCGCCGTCGATCTCGTTCGCATGCTCGCTCTGATGAAGGCCGGCCCATCAGCCGACGGCAGGTACGAGTATCAGGCGATGATTGCGAAGAACGAGATGTCGCGGTTCGGCAAGGACCGCGACGCGGTCACGGAAGAATGGATGGCGTGGGCGAAGGGGAACATCCCGTGCCGCTGACCCACAGAGTGTCAGGCAGTGAATTGTGAATTCACGATTCATCGCCTGACACCCAGGCGCCCCCGCTCTTCCTGACTGATTGGTCGCAAGAAGCCGTCGCTCGTACCGGGAAACCGCCTCTGAATCTGAATGGTGAAACCCCGCTATGATGTTCGCGGAGTGCGGAGGGACAGATGACCGAGGAGATCGACAATCTCGTTGAACAGTTCGAGTCGCGAAGAATATCCCGGCGCCAGCTCGTCGCGTCGCTCTCTGCGATCGTCGCAGGCGCCGCGCGGACGTCGGCCCAGGCGCCGGCCGCAGCGCCCGTGTCGATGCTCGCGCAGGGCCGCTCCCTCAATCACGCGTCGCTGGCTGTGACGGACGTCCAGAAGGCGACCGACTATTACTCCGCCGCTGTTCAACATCAAGGTCGTGAGCCGGCCGGGAAACGGCGGACTGAACCTCGGGCTCGGCGACGGGTTCCTCGGCCTGTACCAGCTGTCCAACCCGGGGACGATCAATCACATCTGCATCGGCGTCGACAACTACGACCCGGATGCGCTCGCCGCGAAGTGCAAGCAGATGGGACTCACGGCGACGGTCAACCGCGATCCGAAGGCGCGGACGAGCGGCGGCGACCAGCTCTATATCCAGGCCTTCGACAACCACCGCCTGCAGATCGGGCCGCATGGCTACCAGGGGTGAGCCGGCCGCCTTCGCGCTTCGCGCGACGGCGCGCCCAGGCAACGTAGCCACCACGATCGCGGTCGCCGCCGCGCTCGTCATCATGATGGCGGCGGCGTCCGCGTCGCAGGGCGGGCCGTCGCATCGAGGCTTGACGTTTTCTGCGGGCACGTGCGAGTTGGGGCCGCAATTCTGCGCCATCGCCGCGCCTCGGGAGTGGACGGCCGGCGAGATCGCGCTGGTCTCCGGTGCGCTGGACGAAATCGCCGGCACCGACCTCGGCCGCCGGATCATCGACCGCGCGCTCTCGAACGGCTTCCGCACCATCCGGCGGTTCGCCCGCGCCGCGCGGCTCGATGGTGAGCGCGGCTACCAGGCGGAGGCGCCGACCGTCGCCACCGCACACCACGACGAACGAAGCGACATCAAGACGATCGACGTCACCGATCGGTTCTTCGAGCGGCAATCGCTGCGGGATCAATTCAGCGGGCCGCCGGGGTATCTGCTGACCACGGAAGTCCTGGCGCACGAGCTCGTGCACGCGGTCGACATGGATCAGCGCTATTCCGGGACCGAAACGTTCCGCCGCTCCGTCCGGCTCGGCATGCCCGCGGCCCTCCAGGCCGACGTGGACGCGGCGAACGCGGAGCGCCGCGCGCTCGTCGACGCGGGCCGCCACGCCGACGACTGGTACGCCAGCCGATCGTTTGCGATCGTCAGGCTGCGGGGACGGCTGCCGTCGCTGCACGCGCTCGAAGGATATCGGGAAGCGTTCGCGGAGATCGGCGCCCATCTCGTGCTCGACGCGAACGCCCGCGCGCAGTTCGAGCCGCGGGTCATCCAGTACTTCACGCGGTCGGTGTCCGAGCGAACGCCGTGACGCTCGAGCCGTCGGTTACCGTCTCAACCCCTTGAACATCACGATGTTGTTCGGCTGAACCCAGAAGTTTCCCGGGTCCGGCGCAAGGTAAGCGAGGCCCTGGTTGTCGGGGGTCCATCTGCCCCACCGTGCGAACGCGATCCGCGTGTAGAATTGGCCCCGATGCGGCCGACCGCCGAACGCTGGCGGCAAATCGAAGCCATCTACTCCGCCGCGCTCGGCAGGCCGGAAGGTGAGCGCGACGCGTTTCTGGACTCGGCCTGCTCGGGCGATGTCGACTTGCGGCGGGAAGTGGTGTCGCTGCTCCAGTCGCCCGCCAGCGAGGTCGGGTTTCTGGCCGTCCCAGCGGCCGCGATTGTCTCCGCAGACTCAATCCTCTCAGTCGCCCAGGTTTCACGATCGCACAACCTGGAGGGCCAGCAGCTCGGTTCGTACCGGATCGCGGCGCGCCTCGGTGCGGGCGGAATGGGCGACGTTTATCGGGCCTACGATCAGACGCTTCAACGCGCGGTGGCGATCAAGGTTCTGCGCGCTGATGCAGCCGAGGAAGGTGGGGCCCGCGGCCGGCTGTTGCGCGAGGCGCGCGCGGCGGCGGCGCTCAATCACCCCAATATCTGCACGATTCACGAGGTAGGAGAGGACAACGGCCAGGCGTTTCTCGCCATGGAACTGGTCGATGGCGAGCCGCTGCATCGCGTCATTCCGCCCGGAACCGGTCTGCCCGTCAATCGCTTCCTCGATTGTGCGATTCAAGTGGCCGACGCCCTGGCGCATGCTCACGAACGCGGTGTTCTGCACCGGGATCTGAAGGCACAGAACATCGTCATCACCCCGGCCGGACGGGCCAAGGTGCTCGACTTCGGTCTTGCCAAGCGCGTCGTCAGCGAAGTCTCCACCGCGGAAACTTTGAGCGTCGCGACCGCGTCGGGCATTTTGCTTGGGACGCCAGCGTACATGGCCCCCGAGCAATTGCGCGGGCAGCCAGCCGATGCGCTCAGCGACGTCTGGGCGCTCGGCGTCGTCATGCACGAGATGGCCGCAGGTGAACGGCCGTTTGCAGGCCAGACGCTGTACGAGTTGAGCTCGTCGATTCTGAGTACGCCAGCCCCTCCGCTTCCGCCCCACGTGCCACGCGAGCTGCAAGAGGTGGTGGCGCGCTGCCTGGAGAAAGACCCGGCCGACCGTTTTCAGAGCGCCGCGGAAATCCGTTCGGCTCTCGAGGGCGTGAAGGCTGGCCGCGCACCGGTGATCACGCCACTGCTGGCGGTCACGCGACGATGGCGCATGCTTGCGGCAGCGGTCCCGGTGCTCGCGCTCGCTCTCGGTGTGGCGTGGAATGTCGGCGGCCTCCGCGATCGCCTGAGCCCGCAGCCCCTGTTCGATTCGATTGCGGTCCTGCCGTTCGGCGGCGAGCCCGGCGATGAGGACGACGCCTACCTCGCGTCAGGCATCCACCTGGAATTGATCACGGAGCTGGCCCAGTTTCCTGGATTCACCAAGGTGATCTCCGCGGCAACGACGCGCCGGTTCCGCGACTCCACCGCCTCCCCCGCCGAGATCGCCCGCGCACTGGGCGTGCGTGCTCTCGTGACAGGCTCGGTCCAGCGGACCGGCGATCGGGTGCGGATCGCCACCGAGCTCATCGACGGCGCCGATGAGCGGCAGGTGTGGAGCCAGACATTCGATCGATCGGCCAGCGATCTTTCCGCGCTTCAGGGCGATGTCGCGACGGCAGTCGCCGAAGCGGTCCGGCTTCGGCTCAGGCCTGCCGATCGGCAGCGGCTCGCCGCACGGACCACGATCGACCCCGCCACCTACGAGCTCTACCTCCGCGGCATGCACGATCTGAGGAACGTCGACGACGGAGGCAACTCGAGCAGAGGACTCCGCTTTCTCCAGGATGCCGTCGAGAGAGACCCCGGCGATCCGCACGCCTACGCTGGCCTGGCAAAGGGCTATGTCGCCCTCGGGCACAGTCCGGCGGCGCCTGAAGACGCGTGGATTCGCGCCCGCGCGGCGGCGGAGCGCGCTCTGACGCTTGCGCCCGATCTCGCCGACGCCCACGCGACGATGGGACAAGTGAAGATGTACTACGAGTGGGATTGGGCCGGCGCGGAGCGAGCGTACCAGCGCGCAAACGAGCTCAACCCCAACCTGGCGCCGAATCATTACCATTACGCCTGGTATCTGTTTCTTCATGGCCGGATCGACGAAGCGATCGTCGAGCACGAGCGCGCCCGCGATCTGGACCCGCTGACGCCGCGGAACACGGCGTACCTGACGGACATCTACGTCGCTGCGGGCCGCTATGACGATGCTTTCGCGACGGCGAAGAAGGCGATCGAGATGAACCCGCGGTCCGGGGTTGCCTGGCAGGCGTTGGGCTTCGTTCACAGCGCGATGGACCAGCATGAGCAGGCGATCGAAGCGAACCAGCGCGCCGCCGAATACGCGCCGCCGTGGACGTTTGCGCTCGGCATCGCCTACGCGAGGGCTGGCCGCGTTGATGAGGCCCGCGCTGTCCTGCAGAAGATCGAGTCGCGCCCGACCACGGCCTACAACATGTGGGCGCGGGCGATGGTGTATCTCCACCTTGGCGACGCGGACGGATTCTTCGCGGCGATCGGTTATTCGCCGCATCACGGGTTCGCGCCCTGGGTCCGCACCGAACAGGCGATCCTCCGCTTCAAGGACGATCCGCGCTACGCCGCCCTGTTCGCCCGGTTCAAGCTGCCGCTGCCGTCATTCTGATCCGAGGGGCTTCGCCCCTCGGACTCCCCGACACGCTGTCTCGATGAGATTACTCGCCGATGAAGTAGTCGCGCGCGTGGGACTTCTTCACGCTGAACCTCCGCCCGTCGCCTGTGGCGGTCACGGTCGCAGGACGTACCACAGCGTCTTCGAAGTCCGTCATCTGCATGATCAGGTCTGTACATTCACTGTCAGCATATCGACAGTCAGCGTGCCGGTTGCTTCCCACGAACCGGCGACGCTCCAGCCTTCCCAGTGGAAGACGATGTCGCTGTCCGTCGCCGTGTAAGCCCCGCGGGTGCACCGCCGCTCAAATCCAGGTACTGCAGCGCGAACGCGCCGGTGTCGTAAAGGACGAAGCGTGAGTTCTTCGTGTAGTCGCTGACGCGATACTGCAGCTCATGATCGAAAACGTACGTGCGCGATGGTCCGGACAAGGGCGGAATTGTTACGGGCGGCGCAGGTGGGGCTGGGACGGGAACTGCTTGCTGACTTGTTGTCCTCGTAGGCGAGGTCGGTTCCGAATCTCCGCATTCGCGCCTGCCCACATAGCAGCGGCGGCGTTCAACCCTGCAAAGGTGGGTGGCTCGCTCGCGCGCTCGCTCGCGATGCAGTTGGGTCTTGAGTAGCTTCTACTGGCTGACCCGGCCGCTGCTCGAGACCATGAGACGCATAGCCGGGCTCGTCGCCGGAGCCGGGTGTCAGCGTGTTCTGAACGAGCTCGACGCCGTTTGCAAACACGTTTCTGACGACCGCTCCAGTCGGATTCAGATCGCAGGAATTCTGATCGTTGACGCGAAACGAGACGCGCGTGTCGATGGGGACGTCTGAGAGCGTGATCTCGTATCGATCCGGGTGGGACCGCCCGCAGCACCGTGGCCGCATAGTTGTGCCAGCTCGGATGGATGTGCGTGGCGCCGACGGCCGAGACGCACGCCTGCGCCGACGCCGGCAGATCGGCTCGCCTGGTCGTCGAGCCTCGAAACACCACATTGAGAGTCGGCGCGGAGCCAGTCGGCGAGGATTCGTTGCAGGCGGCGGTTGCCGCGGCGAGCGCCACCGCGCCGAGACGCCGTCGGTCGAGCCAGGATCCCGTGCCGAACCTCCTGTGGCAGAGTCTACATCGCGCTGTGGATCGATCTCCGTTTGCGTTCTTCAGCCGACTCGAGCCGCATCTCTAGCTTGACGTTCAGCGCGCGAAGATTGCCGTGCAGCTGATCGAACGAAATCGCCAGGTCGGTTACGCGGCCACTTCGTCCGGCCGCGCGAGCTTCTGGTTCTCCCGCTTGAGGTTCGTCGCGATCAGCAACCAGAGAGCGACGATGGCGAGATTGATCAGCGCGAACCTGCGCACTCCCAGGCCGAGTATCTGGACGACGACCAGAATGGTGATCGCGGACAGCATGTCGCCGGCGCGCCAGAAGAACGTCTCGACTGCCTGCAGCGCCTTGTACTTCGCTTCGCGGCTCGTGGGCAGGAACAGCGCCCGGCGAAGGGTGTTCTGCAGCGAGTAGTCCGTGGCGTTCTCGGCGATTTTGCCGATGCGAATCAACGCCAACACCGGCCAGGCGGCGAATGCGCCGTAGTGGATGAGCGCGAGCAAAGGCGGGATGAACAGCGCGCCGCCGCACGCCGATGTACTTGAAAATCCGCGAGACCAGGAAGAACTGGATCAACACCACGAGAATGTTCTGGTAGAAATCCATCTCGGCGCGGAATGCGCCGATGAATTGGCGCTCGCTCAGCCCGGCGCTCGTACCCGCGACGGCCCGCGCCGATTCGGTCAGCGTCTGGTCGAGGATGTAGTTCCCGTTGGTGTTCGCGATCTGGACCGCAAGCGTCAACAGGCCAATCAGCAGGAGATATCGGTGCTTGAGGACGAGCTGGAAGCCGCCCTCGCTTCCAAGCGGTGCATCGGCGCCCTTCACCGACGCAGCCGTTCGGCCGCTTTCACGCAGGTTGACGACATTCAGCACCAGCATGAACACCAGCAGCAGCGCGGCGGCGACCGGCATCGGCGCGAACTCGCCGAAGTCCCGGATCATGGCCGACGCGATCCGGGCGCCCGCCACGCCGCCTACGGTGGCGCCCACGCCAACGATGGCGAACAGCCGCTTCCCCTGTTCCTGCGAGTACAGGTCGTTGGCGAACGACCAGAACTGCGCCTGTACCATCAGGTTGAACACGCCCACCCACAGGAAGAAGCCGATGCCGAGCGCCGCCGGCGGCAGCCTCTGCCCAAAGGCGTAGAAGACGAGCAGCGTCGTCGTGAAAAACAGGGAGACCAGGTTGATCAGGCGCATGCGGTTGACACGACTCGCGAGGGCGCCATACGCGGGAACGCTGAAGAGGAACACGACGGCCAGCACGGCGCCGGAATACGACGTGATGAGCGGACCGTCGATCACGATTCCGCCCGGCAAGGCAAGGTTGACCGGCAGGAGAAACGCCGAGCGCAACGGACGTACCGTGTAGTAGGACGCGAGCGTCAGGAATCCAGCAATCGACAGCAGGATCGCCGTCGGCCCCTCACCAGGCCGTACGTCGGCCCCCAGCCTTAGCAGACGATCGAGCATCGACGGGCCCTTCCTTCCTTCGACACGGAATGCGTCAACGCGACGGCGAACAGCTCACGCGGGCATGATCTGGGAGTCTTTGTGCTGCGCCGACCGTTGCCAGCGTCAGGATCCCAACCGCGACCAAGACGGCCGTGCGTTGCATCTTCAAACCTCCCGCGTCGCGAGATCCCAGAATCGCTGGCGCCTCGTGTACAGGCGGAGCGGCATTATCGAGAATGACAGGGGAACCGACGGTGGTTACAGACCGGGAGATTACCTCCTCTCAGGCCTTTGAACATAACGATCTCGCCGGTCGCCCCAGAACGGCTTTAATATTTATCGTCACCCTAATGTTTGGCTTTCGTCGGGTCAGAGGGCCGGTCGCTCGGATCGGCCTGTCGACCTGGCGAAACGGCCCCCTAGACTAGAAGACGATGACAAAACAATTGGCGTGCGGCGTGTTGGCCGTCGGCATCACCGCGACGGTCATCTTGGTGCGGCCGGCCGCGCAAGTCGCCCCGCGCGTGGACTTCGGTCGCGACGTTCAACCGATCTTTCGCGACCACTGCTACGGCTGTCACGGTCCCGATCAACAGATGAACGGGTTCCGGCTCGATCGGCGCGCCGATGCGATGCGAGGCGGCGGGCAGACGAACATCGGGCCCGGCAACGCGGATGGCAGCCGGCTGTACCACCGACTGATTGGCACGACGTTCGGTCCGAAGATGCCGCCGTCGGGTCCACTCACCGCCGATCAAATCGCGATCGTGAAAGCCTGGATCGACCAAGGCGCCGAATGGCCAGACGCCCTCGCGGGTGTCACGGCGACTTTTCATATCGACGGTGACGCCGAGCGCCTGATCGCGCTGATTCGAGACAGCGATCGCGCGGCCGCCGACCGGATGCTGCGCAGCAATCCCGCCGTCGTCCGACTGAGGGGCGCCGGCGGATCGACTCCGCTGATGTTCGCCGCCCTGTATGGCGATGCCGGCCTCGTGAAGCAGCTGCTCGCGGCAGGCGCCGACCCGAACATGGCCAATGCCGCCGGCGCCACCGCGCTGATGTGGGCGGTGCCGGACGTCGACAAACTGCGTCTGCTCCTCGATGCCGGCGCCGACGTCAATGCGCACTCCGAAGAGAACAGAACGGCGCTCGTCATTGCCGCGGGAACCGTTGGGGCGCGGGACGCGGTCAACGTGCTGCTCGACTACGGCGCTGCAGCGTGGGCGCCGCTTGCCGGCAGCAATCCTGGGCCGCTGCGCGAGGCCGCTCGAGTCGGGAGCCCTGAGGTCTTCCGTCTGCTGCTCGACTACGGCGCGGATCCGAACGTGGTGCCCGAGGTGTTGCTGCGGACGAATTGCTTCGAATGCGCCGGGCTGGTCGGTAAGTCAGGTGCCGGCCCGCTCGCGCGCGTGCCGCCGCCGGATCGCGGCCTGAGGCCCACTTTTCCCGAATGTCTTCGACAGGGTCGACCCGGGCGATTGGTGCGACATCGGCCACTCCGGCGGCCATTCGCGCGGCGGTCGAGCGAAGCCTGCCCGGCTTGCAGCGCATCGACATACCGTTCATCAAGAAGACCGGCTGCGTGTCGTGCCATCACAACTCGCTTGTGTCAATGGCGGTCGCCGCGGCCAGCCGAAGTGGCCATCGCATCGATGAAGCGCTCGTCCGGGAACAGAAGCAGATCATCGCAACCTACCTCGAGTCGTGGCGCGAGCGGACGCTTCAGAACATTCCGATCGCCGGCGGCGTCGACACCATCGGCTACCTGATGCTCGGTATCCGAGCGGCCGACCAGCCGCCGGACGCCGCGACCGACGCGCAGGCGATCTGGCTCAAACGCCGGCAAATGCCCGATGGATCCTGGCCGGTCCAGACGATCCGGCCGCCGATCGAATCCAACGACATCGAAGTGACCGCCGTGGCGATGCGTGCGCTTCAGATGTACGCGCCCAAGCCATATCGGCGGGAGTACGTGGACGCGGTCGAACGCGCCCGGAACTGGCTGGCCACCGCGAAAGCCGAGACGACCGAAGAGCAGGCGTTTCGCGTGCTCGGATTGTCATGGGCGCAGGCTGGCAGGTCGCTCGTCGATAACGCCGCACGCGAACTGCTGGCCGCGCAACGGGGCGATGGCGGATGGGCGCAGCTTCAGACGATGACCAGTGATGCCTACGCGACGGGCGAGGCGCTGGTCGCGCTCGAGGAGGCCGGCTTTGACGTGAGCGACGCGGCGTTCCGGCGAGGCGCCGAGTTCCTGCTGCGCACCCAGCTCGAGGACGGTTCCTGGTACGTGAAGTCGAGGGCCGAGCCGATCCAGGCGTACTTCGAGAGCGGATTTCCGCATCGCGCCGATCAGTGGATCTCCGCCGCGGCGACCGCCTGGGCCACGACCGCGCTGGCGTCGGTCGGTCGTTGAGCGCCGGCAACGGAGGATCTTCATTCCCGTCCCCTGCGTTCTCTCGCTAGAATTCAATCGCGCGATGGATGGCCTGCTGATCGTCGACAAACCGGTCGGCCCGACATCGCACGACGTCGTCGCGCGAGTCCGGCGCGCGCTCGGCGAGCGGCGCATCGGCCACACCGGCACGCTCGATCCGATGGCGAGCGGCGTCCTGCCGCTGGTCCTCGGCCGCGCGACGCGGCTGGCGCGCTTCCTGAGTGCGACGGAGAAAACCTACATCGCCGTCGTCCGGCTCGGGATGGAGACCGACTCGCACGATGCCGACGGACAGCCCGTCGGCGATCCGTACGACGGCGCCATGCCCGATCCCGCCGCGATCGAACGCGCGCTGGACAGTTTTCGCGGGACGTTTCTGCAGCAGCCGCCTCGGTTTTCCGCCAAGAAGATTGGCGGCATCCGGAGCCACGCCCTGGCGAGACAGCAGCGCGCAGGGCCCTCGACCTTGCTCGGGGCGGGGCCCTCGACTTCGCTCGGGCCAGGGCCAATGGCCCGGCCGGTCAGCGTCACCGTGAGCGACCTGCGGGTTCTCGGTATCGACGGGACCGACGTCGAGCTGGCGCTGACGTGCTCGGCCGGGTTCTACGTGCGCTCGCTGGCGCACGATCTGGGGACGCGGCTCGGGACAGGCGCACACCTGGCGGCGCTGCGGCGGACGCGGGTCGGGGATCTCCGCCTCGAGGACGCCGTCGCGCTCGACGCGATCGTCAGCGATACGAAGGCCGCTTCGGCGGCAGTGATCCCGATGGGCCGTATGCTGACGACGCTGCCGGCGGCCGCGCTGAGCGACGAAGGGATGCGCCATGCGCGGCACGGGCGATCGCTTGGACCAGGAGACTTCTGCGCTCCCTTGCCGCAGGCTGCTTCGGGATTCACGCGCCTCCTGGATTCATCGGGCGACCTGGTGGGCGTCGCCGAGCCGGAGCGCGGTCCGGGCGTTTTGCATCCGGTGGTGATACTGATGTAACATATTGAGCTTGTTCGACTAAAAGGTTTCGCGACATACGGCGCAACCGGCCGCAACCGGCTGGGGCGTTCGTGGAGGAAGACCACGTGGCGTTGACCAAAGACCGCAAGACCGAGCTCATCGGCTCCTACAAGACGCACGACGCAGACACCGGCTCCCCCGAAGTCCAGGTCGCCATCCTGAGCGAGCGCATCAACTACCTGACAGAACACTTCAAGGCGCACGCGAAGGACCATCACTCGCGCCGCGGGCTGCTCATGCTCGTCGGGCGCCGCCGCCGCCTGCTCGACTACCTCAAGACCAAGGACGCGCAGCGGTACGCCGATCTCATCAAGCGACTGAACATTAGGAAGTAGGAAGGTCTGAAGTCTGAAGGACAGAGAGCCTTCCTTCTCACTTCCCCTTTTACTTCACACTTCCGACTTCCGAATTCTGACTTCTTGATTATGACTACCCGAGAACTCACACTCAACGGCAAGACCCTGCGATTCGAAACCGGCAAGCTCGCCAAGCAGGCCGGCGGCTCCGTCATCGTTCGCTTCGGCGACTCGGTGGTGCTCGTCACCGCCTGCCGGGCGGCCTCGGCGCGCGAGGGGATCGATTTCCTCCCGCTCACCGTCGACTACCGCGAATACACCTACGCGTCGGGGCGCATCCCGGGCGGCTTCTTCAAGCGCGAAGGCAAGCCGGCCGAAAAGGAAGTCCTCACCAGCCGCGTGATCGACCGCCCGATCCGGCCGCTGTTCCCGTCGGGCTGGCGCTACGAGACGCAGATCATCGCGCTCGTGCTGTCGGCCGATTCGGAGAACGACACTGATGTCCTCGCGATCACCGGCGCGTCCACCGCGCTGGCACTCTCGGAGATCCCGTTGGAGAAGACGATCGCGGGCGTCCGCGTCGGTCTCGTCGATGGCCAATACGTGATCAATCCGACATTCGAGCAGCGCAAGCAGAGCAAGCTCGATCTCGTCGTCGCCGGCAGCAAGGACGGCCTGGTGATGGTCGAAGCCGGCGCCAGGGAAGTCTCCGAGGAACAGGTCGTGGAGGCGCTCAACACCGCGCACGACGCCATCCGGCAGATCGTCGCCGCGATCGATGCGCTGGCCGCTGAAGCAGGCAAGCCGAAGCTCAAGGTCACGAAGAAGGAGATCGGCCACGACTTCTATCGCGAAGTCGAAGAGAAAGTGCTGGTGCCGCTGACCGAGGCGATGCGCATCCGCGGCAAGCTCGAGAACTACGACCGCGTCGACCAGGTGCTCGATGACCTCGTGGCCGACCTCCCCGAGGGGGAGATCCAGCGGAAGGTCGAGGCCAAGCAGATCTTCAAGGACCTCAAGGAGAAAGTTCTCCGCGACGAGGTCCTCGAGCGCGGCGTCCGGCTCGATGGACGGGCGTTCGACGAAGTGCGGCCGATCTGGATCGAGACCAGCGTGCTGCCGCGCACTCACGGTTCAGCCGTCTTCACGCGCGGCGAGACGCAGGCGCTCGTCACTTGCACGCTCGGCACCGCCGAAGACGCGCAGAAGATCGAGAGCTTCGAGGGCGAGACGTGGAAGAGCTTCATGCTCCACTACAACTTCCCGCCGTTCTCGGTCGGCGAGGTCGCGTTCCTGCGAGGTCCCGGCCGCCGCGAGGTGGGCCACGGCGCGCTCGCCGAGCGGGCGCTCACCCCGCTGATTCCCGGCGAAGAGACCTTCCCGTACACGGTCCGCGTCGTCTCGGACATTCTCGAATCGAACGGCTCCTCGTCGATGGCCTCGGTCTGCGGCGGTTCCCTGGCGATGATGGACGCTGGCGTGCCGCTGCGCACCCCGGTGGCCGGCATCGCGATGGGCCTCGTGATGGACGAGAAGACCGGCAAGTACGCCGTCCTGAGCGACATTGCCGGCGCCGAAGATCACTACGGCGACATGGACTTCAAGGTCGCCGGCACCGCGGAGGGCATCACGGCCCTGCAGATGGACATCAAGGTCTCCGGCATCACCACCGAGGTGATGCGAAAGGCCCTGGAGCAGGCGCAGGCGCGGCCGGATGCACATCCTCGGCAAGATGGTGGAAGCGCTCCCGGCGCCGCGGAAGTCGATCTCGTCGTTCGCGCCGCGCATCGTCACGATCCGGATCCCGGTCGACAAGATCCGCGACGTCATCGGCCCGGGCGGCAAGATGATCCGCAGCATCATCGAGCGGACCGGCGTGAAGATCGATGTCGAGGACGATGGCCGCGTGAACGTGGCGTCGGCGGACGAGACGTCGGCCCAGAAGGCCATTTCGATCATCCAGGAGCTGACTGCTACCCCTGAGCTGAACAAAACCTACCTCGGCAAGATCCAGCGGATCACCGACTTCGGCGCCTTCGTCGAGATCATGCCCGGCACCGATGGCCTCCTGCACGTCTCGGAAATCGCCAACCATCGGGTGAAAGACGTTCGCGACGAGCTGAAGGAAGGCGAGCAGATCCTGGTCAAGGTCATCAACATCGACCCGACCGGCAAGATCCGCCTGAGCCGCAAAGCACTGCTCCAGCAGGAAGAGGGCGCGGCAAAATCGTAATCCGGGGCCGGCCGACGGCCCTTCCGTGGGCCCCGGCCGCCGTCCGAAGCGCCGAGCACCACTCTTGCATGGACGTCGGCATGACCATGCCGACCATGCAGCTCACTGTCCTGCAGTGCGGGGAGTGTGAAACCCTCAAGGCCAGCGTTCACGGCTCGGCCCTGGCGTATCGGCCCTGATGGGCTTATACAACGCCGCCGCCTGGCTGAAGCGGCGCGATGCCGCACCTTGCGGTCAACGCGGTCTCTATGCCGCGCTCGCGGCCTGGGAACAGAAACACGTGGCCCATCACCTGCGCGCGCTGCGGCGCGTGCGCGACGCGGCGGCCGGCCGGACATCCCGAATACTGTGGCCGCAGAGACCCGCATCGCCGCCTGATCGCCGCGCCGGCGACCCAGGACTCGGCGACCCGCTGAACTCGTCGAACTCCTCTCGGGGGCCTCCCGTCTACTCGTCTGTGGTAAATTCCCCGAGGCCCACTCCCCCGCAGATCGACAACTTGCAGATGGCAGAACCGGCGCCCGAAACCGGCCGGCCAGCGCGCGTCACGGCCGCCGTGAAGCGTGTCGCCGGCCTCGGCCTGCTCCTCGTCGCCTCGGCGGCGCTGGCGTCCTCCGACACGCTGCACCAGGTGGTCCTCGCCTGGTCGAACCGGCCGAGCGGATCATCACCGAGCATCCCGGCCTCGGCGCGACGCTGTTCATCGTGTTCTCGGCGCTGTCGGCGATGATCGCGTTCTTTTCGACCGCCCTGATCACGCCGGTCGCGGTGGAACATGGGGCGGGGCTCAGCATCGTGCTGCTGTGGATCGGATGGATGCTGGGCGGCGTCTGCGCCTACGGCATCGGCCGCTCGCTCGGACGGCCGGTGGTCCGGGCGTTGACCTCGCACGACGCCCTCGACCGGTTCGAGAACCGGATCTCGAGCCGCGCGCCGTTCGGGCTGGTCCTGCTCTTCCAGCTGGCGATGCCGTCCGAGGTCCCCGGCTACGTGCTCGGCATCGCCCGCTACCAGTTCCTGAAGTACATCCTGATTCTCGGGATGGTGGAACTGCCCTTCGCGGTCGGCACCGTTTACCTTGGCGCGAGCTTCCTCCAGCAGCGCAGCTCCATGTTGTTCACGATTGGCGCGGCCGGGATCGCGCTGACGACGTGGGCGATCTACACGCTGCAGAAGCGCCTGTCCGAGTAGCGCACGGGCGAGCT
>CAVREM010000027.1:0-70437 GCA_963720005.1 uncultured Acidobacteriota bacterium
AGGTATCGCTCGCGCAGGATGATGGCGTGGTGGGTGACGTGACCAACACACATGTAGGCCAACGCGCGGACGCTAAACGGATTGTCGCTGGCAATCCCACGCCGGTCCCACGCTTCCACCGGCAGCGATCGGAAGAAGCCAATGGTCGCGGCGCGGACGGCTTCGAACTCGGCAACGAGATCAGCCCATGATCGATGATCGGCCTGGGCGGCCGAGACGGCCACCTCCTGGTCGAAGCTCGGGAGAGGACTCTCGAAACCGCGTGCAAACCAGAAGGCGCGGGTGACGAACAGCCGCTCGCAATCCGTCAGGTGATTCATCACGTCCCGGATGCTCCACTTGCCTGGCGCGTATCGACCGAGCGACTGCGGCTCGGTGATGCCGCGCGCGAGGCGGAGCACCTCAGGCTGCTGGGCCTCGAGCAGCTCGCAGATATCTCCCTCGGGAACTTGATCGATGTAGGTGAAGTAGTACGCACCGGCCTCGGTGCGATCGGGACGCGTTGCCATAGCTGGCCTCCTCGGAAAGAGTGAGCGCGGCCGGCATCACTGACGAAGCGGATGCGTCGCGAGAAAGCGAACGGTCTCCTCGGCGATGCGCACCGGCTGTTCGACGACGATGCCGTGACCGGCGCCATCGATCTCGACGAGCGTCACGCGATTGGGGTAGTTCGTCTTGAGATCGCGGCCATTACCTGGCGGCGCCACCTTGTCCTGCAGGCCCTGAATCACCAGCATCGGCGCCGAGCCGCCCGACCACCACTCTTCGAGCCGCGTGGCCCGGCCGGCGGCGGCCTGCGACGCCTGCGCCTCCGGCCAGGATTCCTGGATCGGGAGCAGGCGCGCTGGATCCGAGCCCGGGGCGAGCAGCCGAAGCGCCAACGTCTTCGTCCGCTCTTCCTGAGACAGCCCCGGCTCACGAAGTCGCGCCGTCGTCTCGGCGACGATGGGATCGGCCGGCACCTTGCCGCCCGCGGCGAGGAGGACGAGGCTCGCGACCCGCGGCGGTGAGTCGGCCGCGAGCGTGCGCGCGATCCGGTTGCCCCAGGCCCATCCCATCACGTGCGCGCGTCCACCGCCGATGCGATCAATCAGCGCGCGGACATCCGCGGCGTAGTCATGGTATGTGAGGTCCGTCAGCGTGCCCGTGCTGCCGCGGACGCCTCTCGGGTTGACGGCAATGGCGCGGAAGCCGCGGCGGGCGAGCTCGGGCCCGAGCAGCCCGAATGCTGACGAAGAGTACCCGGTCCCCGGCAGCAGGATGATCGGGTCGCCGGTGCCCCATGTCACTGTCTCGAGCCCGGCGCTGCCGACATCGACGACTGCCGTCGCCGGCGCCTGCGCCAGGAGACTCGGGACTCCGCCGAGGAGGGCGCCGATCAGCGCGGCACCGGCAAGCTTCACCCTCACTTCACCCTCACTGGGAAACCGCCTTGGCCGGGCGCGCCGCAGCTCGCAGGTCGTCGATCGTCGCGACCCCCGGACCGTGGAGCGCCGCGATCGTGCGGACGGGCAGCTTCAGACGGTCGACGTTCTCGAGGAGATTAACGGTGAAGGGGCTGACCGCCGTCGGTGGTGGCGCGTTCGGCGCCAGCGGTGCGTACGCGTCAACCTGAATCAGGATCCGTTCAGCCGGGAGATACACCATCGCGTACGCGTCGTTGTGGCCGCTGCCGGCAATCCGGTGCACCTCGATCTGCCGCTGGCCGTCGCCGAGCACGTGCTTGTCGGTGAAGGTCTCGAACGTGACGGTTCGTGGCGCGCGGGCAAGACGATCCTGACGAATCGTCCGCGGCTCGGCCCAGGCTTTCTCGTAGTAAGGCCTGTTCATCTCGTGCGTCACGACGGTGGCACCCTCGGCGGCGTAGGTGCGGAGGCCGCCGGAGTGGTCGAAGTGCACGTGTGAGTTGACGATGTAGCGGATGGGCTTCCCCGGGATCGTCTCCTTCACCTTGGCAATGACCGCCTCGGAGCGAGCCTCGTCCTGCGGCGCTTCGACGACCACGACGTGATCGCGCTGCTCGATGGCGACGCTGTGGTGGCTGCCGCCCCTGACGTAATGCACGCCGGGCGCGAGCGGTTCCATCACCACGTTCACGGCTGGCGGAGTGAAGCCCCGGACCTGTTCCGGCACCTCACCCGCGACCGATGGATTCACGGCGACCTTCTCGATCGTCAGATCGAGTAGAGGATGTCCGCCCTGGGTCCGGAGGATTCGAGATGGGAATCTCACCCCACCGAAATCGCGGTACTCGGAGTAGGCGATCTCCACGGGCGTGTCACCGAGGACGGTGTTGTCGATGAATGTCTGCACGCGCTCGACTTCGTTCTGTGCGTTGATGCGGCCGACGTACTTGTACTTGCCATCGATGGTGAACGCGACTTCCGATCCCTCGCCGGCGGGCGTCGACGTCGCATTGTTGGCGGCTGCGGCCTTGAGGAATCCATGCGGCGTCGTCCAGATTTCCATCGTCCGCTCCTCGACGGCAGCGGGCTGAGGCGTGGGCGCCGCGGCGGCGCCTGCTGGGGCGCCGGTCGGGGCGGGGACATTCCAGGCGAACGCGCCACTGACCACCTGGATCGCACGCTGCTCCGCGGGGGCAGGGCGAACTCGGCCGGGCTCGACGACCTGGCGCCGTGTCATCTCGACGCGCGCCGCTGGCGTCTGGTAGTTGACGGCCGCGGTGAAGCGGCTGACCTCGAACGCCGGCCACGGGAGCGTCGGGTTCGGCGCCTGCCCGAACTGGAACCAGCGTCCGGTGCCGGAGTACTCGATCGATTGGATGGTCGTGGCGCCGAGCGCCGCGCTCGCCGCTTCCAGCGTTCCTGCCCGCGGGCCGCAGCCGGCGGTCGCAGCGACGATGACAACGCCGAACGCGTAGGGCGACCCTTTCAGGGTCGCCGCGACTGATAGAGGACGCATGAATCCCTCCCTGCACAACGCCGGGCCTGAAAGGCCCGGCCTACAAATACGGCTACCAGACGCCGGGAATAAGGCGGTAGACGGTTGTTCTCATATAGTCGCCGTAGCCCGTGAGCTCGGCGGCAAGCACGCGCTCTTCGTTCTTGATCCGCTCCGCGAGCACGGCGACGAGCAGCAGGGCCGGGATGAATGCCCACCACGAACCGAGCGCCACCGGTGTGGCCAGGACCATCGTGGCAATGGCCGCATACATCGGATGGCGGACGACCGCGTACGGACCCGTCGCGACCACGCGCTGCCCCGATTCCACTTCGATCACGCGCGATGCTGATCGGTTCTCCCGCAACACGCGGATGAACAGCCCGAAGGCGACCAGCACGACGAGATCCGCGGCAATGACGGCTGGCAGTGGCACGCGGGACCAGCCAAACCGTCGGTCAACTGCGGGGGTCAAGATGAGCCCCAGAAGCAACACGCCCGCGAGCGCAACGATGCGGCGCTGTGCCGGGTCCTTCTCCCCTCTCTTCATCCGGCGCTGCAGCAGCTCGGGATCGCGGATCAGAAGAGTCACCGCGGTCAGCGTCACCGGGATCAGGATGATCGCCAGATACGTCCACGCTTCCCAGTACGCCAGGGTTCCTGCCGGCACCATGAGCAGCGCCGGCAAGAGCACGAACGCCGCGACGAGCCGCGGCAGCGCCGCCCTTGCCAACCGAGTCCGCGAAATTGAAACGCCTGAATTCACGCGCGAACCCGGTGCGCATTGTGCCACACTGACTCGGGTTCTTCGCTGCCGTTCGAAGTGGAGCTTTGAATGCGGATCTGGCGTTCGCTGACGTGGATCGGCTTTCTGGCGCTCGCCGGTGTTCTGGCGGGCGGTGTCCTCGTGGCCGGCGTTTCCCGGCTGGCGCAGGTTGCCAATCAGGCCCCCTCGACGTCGCTCGGGGCAGGTGTCTTCACCGACGCGCAGGCGACGCGCGGCGCGCGACTAGCCGAAAAGCAGTGCGCGTCCTGCCATGACCCGCGGAGCGGCGGTTCGGCACCGCCGCTGTCGGGCGAGCGCTTCATGCAGAAGTGGGCGACCCCCGACCGGACGGTGGACGATCTCTTCTACATCACCAGAACGTCCATGCCGTTTGGAGCCGGCAACTCCCTCGCGCCGCAGGAATACGCCGACCTCGTCGCCTTCATGCTGCGGGAAAACGGCTACGCAGCCGGTCCGACGGAGCTTCGTCCCGACCCGGCGGCGCTCGCGCGCGTGCGGCTCGAGCGGCAGGCCGGCGGGAGCATGGCGGCGAAGCGATCCGGCGACCGAAGGACCGTCTGAATCAGCCCAGGAATCGGGGAGATGGGCCGGGGGACCGACGCAGGAGGAACTGAACCGCGCCGGCGCCGACCGGTCCAGCTGGCTCCATGTCAACCACGATTACGGCGGCCAGCGCTTCGTCGACTCGGTACGCATCACGCGCGAGAACGTCGCCTCGCTCGCACCAGTCTGCATTTACCAGTTCGGCGATTCGAACACGTTTCACACCAACCCGATCGTGTACCAGGGCGTGATGTACGCGACGACCATGGCCTCGACCGTCGCGCTCGACGCGACGACGTGCAGAGTGCGATGGCGCCACGATTGGCGGCCGAAGCGCCAGCAGCTCTGGCCGCAGAATCGCGGTGTGGCGATCAAGGACGGCCGGCTGGTCCGCGGCACGACCGACGGATCGCTCATCGCGCTCAACGCGCGGACCGGTGACCTGCTGTGGGAGCGCGCGGCCGCCGATCCGACCAAGGGCGAGACGTTCACGATGGCGCCCATCGTCTTCGAGGATCTGGTGATCATCGGACCCGCGGGCGCCGAGAACGGCGTGCGCGGCTGGGTCGGGGCGTTCCGGCTGTCGAATGGCGAGCCGGTGTGGCGGTTCAACACCGTGCCGGAACCGGGCGAGCCTGGATCGGAGACATGGGGCAACCCGGGCAATCAACTGGTCGGCGGCGGTGCCGTCTGGGCGCCGTTCGCGCTCGATCCCGAAACGGGCCGGGTCTATCTCCCGGTCGCCAACCCGGCGCCGGACTTCTTTCCAGATGTCCGACTCGGCGCGAATCTCTACACGAACTCGATGCTCGTCCTCGACGCACGGACCGGCAAACTGATCTGGCATTTCCAGAGCGTGCCCCACGACGTGCACGACTGGGACCTCACCCAGGTCAGTCCGCTCTTCAACATCTCGATCCAGGGCAAGCGACGCAACCTCGTCGCCGCGGGCGGCAAGCACGGCCTGCTGCACGTGCTCGATCGAGACAGCCGCGAGCAGCTCTATGCCGTCCCGGTAACGACGCGCGACAACGCCAACGCCCCGATCACGGTCGAAGGCGTCCACGCGTGCCCAGGGGTATCGGCGGGATGCAGTGGAGCGGCCCGGCGTTCAACCCGCTCACCGGCATGCTGTACGTCCCGGCCGTGGACTGGTGCGCGACGTTCGCCAAGGCCAAGGAACTGCGCTTCGTGCCCGGGCAGATGTACATGGGCGGCTCGGTACACGCTCGACCCGATCGAGAAATCGCGCGGCTGGCTGACGGCGATTGACGCCGCCACCGGCGCGATCAAGTGGAAGGTACGAATCGCGCCGTCCGATGCTCGCCGCAGTCACGACGACCGCCGCCGGCCTCGTGTTCACGGGCGAGCTCGAGGGCGACTTTCTGGCCCTCGATGCCAACGACGGTCGCGTGCTGTACCGCTTCAATACCGGCGGCCGGCTGAACGGCGGGATCTCGACTTACGAAATCGACAACCGCCAGTACATCGCGGTGGCCGCCGGCAACGCGACCGCTTTCTGGCGCGTCCCGCCGGCGGCGTCGACGATCGTCGTATTTGGATTGCCGGCGGGGCGGTAAGAGCAGTGTCGTTCGTCGTTCGCATGGAGTGACGATCGTTCGTCGGTCTGACCTGAAGATCCGCACTAAAACAGCGCCGTTGGAACGTCGAACGATTGGGATACCGAGCGGACGACGAACGATAGCGACCAATCCCTGAAGCGGGTTGTGTTGACGTGGCTGTGACGCGAAGCCGTTCGGAGCTCGCCGTTCGTGATCGCGTGACCGCGCGAGAAGGCTCTGGGCGCCAGGCCAGGTCACGGACCTGGCCGGCCAGCGGCCACCGCCGCCATCGCAGCGCGGTCCGGCGAGCGGAGCCGGATTCGCGGCGCAGCCGCGTCAACGCAACTGCCACCGGAAATTGAAGTGATAAGTGCATCCAGCCCAAGCGACTCGCCGTCGAGGCTTGCACCTTCTGGGGTACAGTGCGCATGTTTCGAGGAGGCGCCATGAAACGTCTGTCTGCGCTCATCGTCCTCATCGCGGCGGCTGCGGTGCCGCTGCTTGGTCAGGCGCGGCCGACCGACCATTGGGTGGCTGCGTGGGGCACCGCGGTCGTGGCGGCACCCGCTCAACCGCCTGGCGGCCCCGGGCAGCCCGGCGGCCGAGGTCAGGGCGGGCTCGCCCCGACGACGCCACCTGCGGCAGGTGCACCGGCGGCCGGTCCTGCGACTGCGCCGCAGGGGCGTGGTGCGGGTCCGGGAGGAGCGGCACCAAACGCCGGGCCTCCTCCGGTTCGGAGTTTCAACAATCAGACGCTGCGGCTGATCGTGCGGCCAACGCTTGGCGGCGACCGCCTCCGCATCACACTGAGCAACGCGTTCGGCACCGCGCCGCTCGTGGTCGGAGCCGCGCAGGTGGCGCTCCGCGGAAGGGAGTCGTCCGTCGACATGAAGACGGCCCGCACGTTGAGGTTCAGCGGCAGCGCCGCGACCACGATTCCGCCCGGCGCCGCCATCATCAGCGACTCCGTCGATCTGACGTTCGTCACGGGAGCCGATCTCGCGGTGGATCTCTACGTTCCCGGTGATACCACCGCAAGCGGCTCGCCGGTGACCATGCACACCGGGGCATTTCAAACCAACTACGTCTCCGGTACTGGAAATTTCGTCGGCTCCGAACCTTTCCCCGTCGCGACGACGACTGCGTCGTGGTTCCTGCTGGCACGGGTGGAAGTCGTGGCGCCGCCGACGACCGGCGTGATCGTCGCGTTCGGCGACTCGATCACCGACGGCACGCGCTCGACGCCGAACACGAACAGCCGCTGGCCCGACCTGCTGGCCAAGCGGATCGCCCAGGCCGGCGGCTCCAAACTGGCCGTCGTCAACGCCGGCATCGCCGGCAATCGGGTTCTCGTCGACGGTGCCGGGCCGAGCGCACTGGCACGCTTCGATCGCGACGTCATCGCACAGCCGGGCGTCACGCACGTGATCGTGCTCGAGGGTATCAACGACATCGGACAAGGGCGTTCGAATCCGCTGCCGTCGGTGCCGGATCTGATTGCCGGACACCGCCAGCTGATCATGCGCGCGCATGCACGCGGCTTGAAGATCTTCGGCGCGACGCTGACGCCGTACGAGGGCGCCGCCTACGCGACACCCGAAGGCGAGGCGAAGCGCGCGGCGCTCAATGAATGGATTCGCACCAGCAAGGAATACGACGGGGTGATCGATTTCGACGCGGCGACGCGCGATCCGAAGCAGCCGACGAAGTTCCTGGCGTCGTACAACTCCGGCGACAACCTGCATCCGAGCGACGCCGGGTACCAGGCGATGGCCGACGCGATCGATCTGTCGCTCTTCGGGATCAGGAGTCCGGCGACGAGCCGCTGAATACGTCAGGCGCTCGCGCCGCGCGGTACAGCAGCCACACCGCAACCGCCTGTATCACGTGATACAGGTCGTTGTGGTTGAAGTTTCGATGAATTGACCAGCCGCTCTGTTGAACGCCCGCAGCGACCAGCGAGAGCGCGACGCCGCCGATCAGCAGACGCCCGCCGCGATCGAGCGGCCGCATGTAGAGTCGAACGCCAAGGAGCACCGCGAACGCTGTGCCGTAGGCGGCGATCGCCGATAGAAAGACGGGATTCTTGATCACCCACAGCCCATAGCTGCCGAACGCCACTGCCGCCGCGAACGTCGCAGCAAACCGCACCGTCCCGCCCCATCCGACCAGAACGATTGCGGCGCTCACGACGGCAAACGCGGCGACGACCAGGCTCTCGAGCGTGACCAGCCAGAGCAGGTTGGTCAGGGATCGGGCCATCGCGTGCTGGAAGCCATGGACGGTTCCGCCGGCGGCGCCGGCGACCGCCGTCGCCACGAAGGCAACCGACCACCACTGCTGCTGACGGGCCGTCTCGATGAACGCGGACCATTCGGCATCGCGCGCCGCCAGTCGGAGTCGATACCCGAGCGCACCGGTGAAGAGTGCGAGGAGGTAGTCGGTGACGAGGGTTGCCGGCTCGCTGATCGTCATGTCTGCACCTGACGATATCGCTCGTCCGTATCCTGCCGACCCTGAAAGGGTCGGCCTACACTTCTTCCGCGATGATGGTCGGCGACGACGAGCAGGAAGCTGGCGAGCACGATGTGGAAGACAACCGGGATCAGATCACCGGTCCATCGTTCCTCGGGCCTGGTGACCATCCAAGCAGCGTAGCGCACGACCATCGACGCCGCGTAGATCAAGCCGGCGATCCACAAGGGTGTGCCGAGCCAGCTGTGCGATCGAACGAAGTAGCCGCGGCCGCGGGTGAACTGCACGCAGATCGCGCCGAGGCCGGCGAGCAGCGAGAACTGCGCGGCCAGCAGCACGGGATACGGCAGCAGTCCAGACTGCCACTGCTCCATCGGCGGCAGGAACGGCGCCGCCCCGAGCGCGACCGCCAGCTGTCCGAGCACGCGGCCGGCGAACAGCGCGAGCAGCGTCCAGAGCGCGGCGGCCTTCGTCATGCCGGCATTCGATCGGCGAACATGGTTCGGTAGTGCCGCCACCAGTCGCTCTGGAACCGCTCCCGCGGATCGTGGTGGAGCTTGCGGCGGAGAAAGTCCGCGAACTGCGGATACGCCGCCTCGACCTGCTGGCGACGCGCCCAGCGGTGGTAGGTCAGGAAATAGCTGCCGCCATGGCCGAGCGCCATGTCGATCAGCGCACGAAACGCGTCTGCACCGCGATCGATCCCGGCCGGCGTGTGCTCGACGTGCAGATTGAAGATCGTGCACGCCCAGCGATCGCGCGCCCATGGCAGGAAGCTTTCCGCATCCCGCTCGATGAGCCGGACCGTACCGTAAACGATCGGCACGGCGTTGCCGCGAAACGCCTCGCGCACCTGCTCGAAGAAGCGATGCAGCGCCGGCCGCGGCACGTAGATTTCCGTGATCATTTCCGTCGCGCGGACGCCGCCGAGCTTCGGATCGAGGCCGCGGTGATATCCGTCCAGATACGTGCTCAGCTGGTGAAGGTCGGACCAGTACACCTGTCCTGAGGTGGACAAGTAGTACGTCGAGTACCGGTCAAACGCCGCCGAGCGATCGGCATGCGCCAGATACAGGAGCCCGCGCCAATCGTCGTCCGAGAGCTCCTTCTGCCCTTCCGCAATTGGCGTCGCGTCATCCACCGGCTGATAGCAGGAGAACACACCGCGGCGCATGAAGGTGTCGGACCGCGAATCGATGTCGTACTGGAAATCGCCGTACAGGAACCCGTCGGCGATGCGCCGGTCGAACGCTTCCATCAACCCGTCGACCGATCGCACCTCGACCACGCGCCGCACCTTGCGGCGAGGCGCGAGACGAAGCGTGACCGACGTGATCACGCCGAACAGTCCGTAGCCGCCGATCGCGAGCTGGAACAGCTCGCGGTTCTCTGTGCGGCTGCACCGCCGCAGCTCGCCGCCGGCGTCGACGAGGTCGAACGCCTCGACGTCGCCGATGAACGGCGCCATCTTCAGCCCTCGGCCGTGAGCATTTGCCGAGAGCGCTCCACCGATCGTCAACCGATCGGCTCCGGTCTGCTTTTGTGCAATGCCCCATTGCCGCGTCCGGCCGCGCTGACGGTCGACGAGGGCGGCAACGAGCGCGGGCCATTCAACGCCGGCGTCGACCTGGATCGTGCCGCGTTCCGCATCGAGCGTCCCGACACGGTTCAGGGACCGCAGATCCATCAATACCGAGTCGGCACCGAACTGCTGGCCGCCCATCGCGTGCCGGCTGCCGCACAGCGAGACGGCGATGCCTTCGGAAGCGGCCGTGCGGACTGCCGCCTGCACGTCGTGCGTGGTGTGCGGCGTCAGGATGCGTCGAACGCGGGTTTCGTTCAGCTGCGAGTGGAGGTCGTTGACGATAACGTCCTGCTGGGCCTCTCCGCGGCGCAGGAAGGGCGGCGCGACGAGCGCGCCGGCTGCACCGAGAAACTCGCGCCGGGAAACTGGGATCCGCCGCAGTGCCATGCCCTGTTTATCGGGCAATCAGAGCACCCAACCACACGTGCGGCGGCACGAAGATTTACATCTTGTCGCGGGGCTTCTCGAAGGAGCGTCGGAAGGAGCCCTGGACGGCCTCAGGGACAGGCGTTCGCGGCGTTGCCGTCGAAGGTGTTGTCCTTGAAAGTGTTGCCGGCGGTCGGACCCAGGAGTCCGCATCCGTTCCCGGTCAAGGTGTTCCCCTTGAGCTCGTTCCCCACTGAAGAACCGGTGGGGGTGCACGACGAAATCGATGCCCGCGAGGTTCGACGTCAGGATGTTGTCCTTGATCGTATTGCCGGTCGCGGCAACGTTGAAGCGGATGCCAGCCAGAGTGCTTTCGGATATGAGATTGTCCTTCAACTCGGTGTCGGTCGCACCAAAGACCAGGACACCGATCCGGTTTGCGATGAAGGTGTTGTTCTTGACGTCGTTGTCGCTCGAGCCGCCCCTGAGCATGATCGCCCGGATCGTGTGGCCCTGAAACAGGTTGTCCTTGACGGTGTTCCCGACGCTCGCCGGCCTGAGACGTCGATGCCTTCGCCATTCTGGACGAACTGAGTTGTGCGGATGATGATGCCGGTCGACGCGTTCATCCGTACGGCAAAGCCGAAGTTTCGAATCACCCCGTTGGCAATCGTCACATCCGATCGTCCGGCGACCAGGACGCCGAGCCCGGCGCCCGAGCCGGCGAGCGTGTGACCATTCAGATCGACCCTGATGCCGTCTGCGCCGACGACCAGGCCATCGCCGCTGCAGACGAGAATCGTGATCGAGCTTCAGGTCGCCGGTGACGGTCGTCCCGCACAAGTCGTTGGCCGTCACGCCGCCGCCACCGTCGCCACCAGTCAGGCAATCAGAAGTAGGCGTCGCATTCGTTCCTCCTCGGACCGCAAGGTCCAGCGAGAGGAATAGCCCAGGCCGCCGCTGATAGTCCTTGCAGAAACCCCGAACAAAAAGCCCCAAGATTTCTCCGTCTCCTGAACCCGACGGAGGCACGATGACCGCGGCAGCGCCAGTCGTCGTATCAGTTCGGACCGTTTCGTCTGGACGTGCGAGACCATCGGCTGCTGCGCGATGGCCGGATCGTGCCGCTCACGCCCAAGGTCTTCGCCGTGCTGCGTGTCCTCGTCGAAAACAGCGGACATCTGGTCGAGAAAGACGACCTCCTGAAGCAGGTGTGGCCGGACAGCTTCGTCGAGGAAGGCGCGCTGAACCGCGCGGTCTCCGTGCTCCGAAAGGCGCTGGACGACAACCCTCCCGGGCAGAAATACATCGAGACCGTCCCGAAGCGGGGGTATCGGTTCGTCGGCCAGGTCACCTCGAGCGACGACGACGAAGTCCTGTCGCGCGGCGACGGCTCCCCTGCCGCAGGAAAGCCCCGCGTCACCCGTTCGCTGGCGATCGCCGCTGCGGTCATCGCGCTCGTGCTCGTGGGCGGCATCTGGTTCGGCCTTTCGAAACGCGCCGACGGAGAATCCAGCGCGCGCGTCCCTGCCCGCGCCCGTGCACCGGCAGGTGACGTTCACGGGACAGGAAGGCGCGCCGACCGTCTCACCGGACGGCAGGCGGATCGCCTACGTCTCGCAACGACAAACCCGAGAAGAAACTGATCGTTCAGGAGCTCGCCGGCGGGCAGCCGATGGAGATCTTCAGCGCGCCCGAGATCAATTACCTGCGCTGGTCGCCCGACGGACAGGAGTTGCTCGTCTGGGCGCGCGGCGCGGACTGGAATGGCATTTACGTCGTGCCCCAGCTTGGCGGCACGGCCGCGCCTGATCGCCAGCGGGATGGTGTTCCTCTCGTGCTGGTCGCCCGACGGCTCGACGATCGCGGCGGCAGGCGCCTTGGACAACAAGATCCGATTCTTCGACCGGCGCGGGCAGGAGCAGCGGTCGCTGACGCTCGAGGGCGATCACTGGTCGATCTGGGATCTCGACTGGTCGGCCGCCGGCGACAGGCTGCTCTTCGTCAGCAGCAACCGTCAGGGCCGCTACGAGATCGGGACGATCCGGACAGACGGCAGCGACCAGCAGAAGATCCTGTCGTCGCCGACCGAGATTCCCTCGACGCGATGGGTCCCGCACGCCAACGCCATCTACTACCTGCAGCGGGTCAATCAGACCATGTCGCTGTTCCGGATTCCGGCCGACGCCGCAGCCGAGGCGTCACCCACGGGCAGCGCGGTGCTGACCGGGCTCGAGACCGATCGGTTCTTTGCGTTCTCCGGCGACGCGAGGAGGCTCGTCTACGCCCGGGCCCCGTACCACTCGAATCTCCGGATGCTCGACGTCACGACCGGCCGCACGACGGAGTTGACGCAGGGCACGTCGCTCATCGAACGGCCTCGTGTCTCGCCTGACGGCGCCTCGGTTGTCTTCAACGTCGGCCACGACCCGCACACCAACCTCTACACGCTGCCGATCGCCGGCGGCACGCCGAAACAACTCACCTTCTTCAATGCATTGACCGTGGCGGGGGCCTGGTCGGCCGACGGGCAACGGATCGCGTTTGCGTCGACGCAGGGCGGCCGTGCGCGCGTGTGGACCATGGCGGCGACCGGCGTGCCGATGCGTCCCCTGTCGGCTGGCGAGGTGAGCGACAACCTCGACGTCACTTGGGGACCCGGCCAGCGCATTCTCTATCAGCGTGCCGGCAATCAGAATTACTACGAGCTCGATCCCGACACGGCGTCAGAGAGGCTGCTGGCGCAGGACGGGGCGCCGGGGTGGATGTTCGCCCCGGTCTACTCGCCCCAGGCGGACAGGATCGCCGTGATGTGGAATCGGCCTCCGACGCGAGGCATCTGGATCATCGACAGCGGCCATCGCAGCGAGAGGCTGCTCTATCCCTCCGGTGCCCGGTCAGTCAGACCGATCGGCTGGTCCAGCGGACGGTGCCTGGATTTATGTCGTCGAAGGCAAGAACGGTCTCTTCCGAGGCGCGACGTCTTTTGTCGGCGAGACGATGACCGACGTGAAGAATCCTGCGGATTGCGTCGACAGGCGGCGCGGTGGAAACCGTCGCGTCCCTTCCCGGCGACGAAATCGGCAGCGTCACGATGACGCCTGACGGCCGGCGCTTCATCTATCCCGTGTTCTCGTCGCGATCGGACGTCTGGATCGTGGACGATTTCGACGTGCAACGCCACGCGAGCCGATAGGAGAGCGCCTCCCGGAAGTTGGACTTTTCTTGGAGGTTTCTGCGAGGACTTGCACCGCGTGCCCGGCTACAACGCATGCTGGCGAGGTGCACGATGAAGTTTCGGCTCGTCACTGGGAGTGCTGCTCACGGCTTCGGCCTGCGCCGACAAGGTCACGGCTCCCGAGTAATCCGCCTCCGAATCCCTCCCCATCAGATTCGGCCGTCGTGGTTCTCGTACCTCGACGAACTGACGCGCATCATGCGAACCGAAGCTGCGAACGCGGCCGGGATTGACTGGGACCGCTTTCGAGCCGAACTCGCCGCGGCTGCTGCCGACGCCCGGACTATTTCAGCCGCCTACCCAGCCATCGAGCTCGCGCTCCGGCTGTTGGACGATTTCGAAAGCCATTACTTTTCAGGCGACCAGGCGACTGATCGGTCCCTCTCCCGAACCGGCGTGCACGCGCTCGCCGGTCGTTCTCCCGCCGCTCCCCGACACGATCGGCTACGTCAGAGTCGGCGGATGCCCCTGCGAGGGTTCCGCCGCGAATGCGTATGCCGAGGCGCTGCAGACCGCTATCCAAAAGGCGGATCGGCCAGGGCTCACCGGATGGATTGTCGACCTCAGGGAGGACGGCGGCGGCAACATGTGGCCGATGATGGCGGGCCTGGGGCCCATCCTCGGCGAAGGCATCATGGGGTGGATCGTCTACAACAACCGGGAAGACGAGCGCGAGTACCGCGCGGGCGCGTCGATGAGCCTCGGCGAACCGTTCGCGTGGGTCGAAGACCCGTATGTGTTGGAGAAGAGCGCCCCAAGAGTCGCCGTGCTCACGGGCGGAGGGACCAACAGCGCTGGCGAGGCCATCACCGTCTGGTTCAGGGGTCGGCCCGACACGCGATCGTTCGGCACGGCCACGTGCGGGCATCATCATCTGCTCGCGTCGTTTCGCATGAGCGACGGCGCTCAGCTGACCCTCAAGAACGGCGCACAATGCGGACCGGCTGAAGCAAACCTACGCCGGACCGGTCGCTCCTGACGAGATCGTCACCGAACCCGGCGACGTTGTCGGGCGCGCCGTCGCATGGCTCCAGAACAAAGCCTGAGGCGGACCTAAAGGTCCGCCCTACTTCCTGACGAACTTGTGCAGCTCCGGCTTGACCGTGTCGGCCACCCAGATTTCGCCCTGCGGTCCGATCGCCATGTAATGCGCCTCGCCGAACTCGCCGAGCGCCTTGCCGGGTTGCCCGGTCGCCGCGGTCGCCTTGCCGTTCGCGTCGAGCTTCAGGATCTGCCCGGCGAATCCGCTGACCAGGTACAACTGTTCCCCGGGCCCAAGTACAGCCCGCACGGCAGACCCGCGTACTTCCATTCCTTGATGTACTTCCCATCGCCGTCGAAGATCTGCACGCGCCGGTTCTGCCGGTCGGCGACATACACCAGGCCTTTGCGATCGACGACCACGGAATGCGAGGTATCGAACTGGCCAGGCCCGGTGCCCATGCCGCCCCACGTCTTCAGCAGCTTGCCTGTCCGATCGAACTTCAGCATGCGCGGCTCGCCGCGGCCGTGACCCTGCAGCAGGAAGATCTCGCCGTTGGCGCCGAACGCCGAGATCGGTCGGCTCGTTCAGCAGGCGTGTGCCGGCGGCTTCGTTCCACTCCCCCGCCTGCCCTTTCGTCCCGAGCGTCAGCAGCACGTCGCCCTGACGCGTCATCTTGGTGACCGTGTGCCCGTTGACGTCAGTCACCCACAGGTTGCCCTGGGAGTCGATGCGGAAGCCATGCGGCCGCACGAACTTCTCTTGTCCGATCGTCCGCACGAACGCGCCCTTGGCGTCGAATTCCAGCAGCGCATTCGGTCCGCGGTTGAACACGATCAGGTGCCCATCTGAGGTGATGCCGACGCCCGACGGCGCGCCCATGGTGATCGTGGACGGCATCTGCAATCCGTGCGGCACGGGCTTGTAGCCAAGATCCGGAGCCTTCTCCATCTGCGCCGGATCGGGGGCGCTGAGGACCCCGGGGATGGCCTGCTGCAGCAGCGACGCGATGATCATCAACCACATACTGAACTCCTCAGGTGGACAGTACCTTTCGAGCACCGAGCCCCGAGTCACCGAGTCCCGAGAATTTACGGCTGACAGCGTGCGGCCTTGTTCGACGGATCGGCCGCGGTCCCACCTTCTTTGTCGCGATACACGACGTGGCAGTTGAGGCACGCGTCGGCGAGCACGTTGGTCGCGTCGCTGACCAGGTCCTGCTTACGCGTCTGCGCGGCCTTGAGAACTTCGCGCGCCGCGTCGACCATCTCGCGCGTGAACTTCACCCAGTCGTCGCGCTCCACCGGCACGGCGCGGCCATTCTCGCAGCGACGCGGCACGAGCAGCAGCGGGGCGACGTCGGCGATCGAGATCGCGGCGTAGTCCACCAGCTCCCAGCCCGGATAGATGCCCGCGCCCCAGTCGGCCCAGTTGAACCCGCCGGCGTCAGGTTTGAACGGCGGCTTCGGTGCGCCGGGATCCTGCCCCTGCACGCTGAAGATGATGTTCGAGCTCGGAAAGAGGATGCCGCGCATGATTTGCGCGAGGTTGCCCATCGGCTGCATCGCGAGCGCCTGGGCCGCCGACCCGGCCGGCGCCGCCGGTGCGGGCGCGCCGCCCGCAAACGCAATCTGCTTGATCGACGCTTCGTCGGTCAGCGCGTCCTTGCCCGCCGGGAATTTACCCGCCTGCAGCACGTAGGCGACGAGCGTGACCGCCTGCTCGCGCGTGAGCTTCCCCGGCGCGTTCTGCGGCATGGTGTTCTGGATCTTGACGGCGAGCTCGTCGAGTGACTTGCCGGCCCAGTTCTTCAGGAAGTTCTCGCCGCGAAGCGACGGACCGGCGTTGCCGCCCAGCGTCGGCCCATGACACCCGGAGCATTGGGCCCGGTATATCGCCTGCCCGGCGGTGGCCTGTTCGGCGGTGTACACCCCATCGCCCGGTGCTCGTTGAGCTGCGTCGAGCTGCGGCCAAGACCGCCGACGAATACAAGTACGGTGAATCGCAAAGACACGGGACATCGATCGGGACCCTCCAGGCGGCAAGAATCATAAGGCCTGAGGGGCCATCGGTCACCTATTGCCAGGCCTCTTGCCCTTCTTCCAGGTGCGTGTCGAGCGATCGCTCGCGGGCGCCCGGAAGACGAAAGCCACCGCGCCGAGCTTGATGGTATCGCCGTCGGCGAGCGTCTCTCGCCCGCTGACGGACCGACCGCGAAGGAACGTGCCGTTCTTGCTGCCGAGATCCTCGAGGTAGGCGCTGGCACCATCGACGGTGATCCGCGCGTGGCGGCGCGAGATGCTGTTCGAGGCGAGCGGACCGCCGTTCTCTTCGCGTCCCAGAATGTTCTCGCCGCCTGCGAGAGGGATCTGGCGCGTTCCGCGCACCAGCCAGCACCCTCCTGTGTCGGGCGACCCCACGTAGGGCGACCCTTTCAGGGTCGCCGATGAATCCCTGGCGGACTCGACCGTGCCGGCAAACGCGTAACCAAAACGCTGCACCGTTCGAACGAAGCGCGGGCTCCGCGCATCGTCGCCGAGCGCCCGTCGAATCTCGGCGACGAGGCCGGCCAGGTTCGTGTCGGACACGAAGACGCCTGGCCACAGCCGGTCGTGCAGGACGTCCTTCGACAGCGCGTTCGGCCGGTTGTCGATCAGGTACGCGAGCAAATCGAGAGCCTTCGGCGAGAGCGGCACCGGCTCTGCTCCGCGGAGCAACTGGCGCGCATCCGTATCGAGGATCCACCCGCCGAAAGCCAGCCTCATTCCTTCCTCATGGAAACGTCATGCGAAACCCATCCGGCTCCTCAAGACTCATCCGGCTGCGCGCCCCATATTACGCGCAGCGCCGCGCCGAGCCGCGACGGCGTATCGAAGAGGAAGAGGAGGAGTGATGCGAAGGTCTCTACGGTTCATATCGATCGCTGCGGCAATGGCGCTGGTCCTGGGATTCTCGATGCGGGAGGCGCGGACCCAGTCGGCATCCTGTTTCGTCTCGACGGTCAACGGCGCGATCCAAGGGGTGGATCGCGGCGCGTCTTGCGCGTTCTTCGGCGTCCCCTACGGCGCATCCACGGCGGGCGCACGCCGCTGGCGTCCGCCGCAGCCGGCCGATCCCTGGGCGCCCGCGATCCTGAATGCGACGGCCGCCCCCAACTGCCCAGGCTTCAGCGCCGCGACGGGATTGCCACAGGGCAGCGAAGACTGCCTGAAGATGATTATCTGGACGCCGGATCCGCTCCCGGCCACGCCAGCGCCGGTTCTGATCTGGCTGCATCCGGGCGCGTTCGTCGCCGCATCGGCCAACCTGGCCGCGGCAAACGGACAGCGGTTCGCCGAGGAAACCGGGACAATCGTGGTCGCCGCGAATTATCGGCTCGGCCCATTCGGCTTTCTGGCACACGCCGCGCTCTCTGCCGAGGATGCCGCGTATCCCTCGTCGGGCAATTACGGGCTGCTCGACCAGCGCGCCGCATTCGCGTGGGTGCGCGATCACATCGCCGCATTCGGCGGCGATCCCGGGCGCGTCACGATTGCGGGATCATCATCCGGCGCGTTGAGCGTAGGCCTGCATCTGGCGTCACCCGGCAGCGCGGGACTCTTTCATCGAGCCATCATTCAGAGTGGACCGCCCACGTTCCGCTGGCGCACGCGCGAGGAAGCGGAAGCGCAGGGCGACCGGTTCGCGACCGCGCTCGGCTGCCTCGATCCCCTGCAGGTGTTGGCGTGCATGCGATTGCGCACGCGCGATCAGGTGCTGAACGCACTCCCGATCGGGTCCGATCAGATTCTCGAAGGACAGCGCGTCCAGTGGGCGCCAGTCGTCGACGGCCTGGAGCTTCCCGATCAGCCGCGCACGCTGTTCGAGAGCGGCGCCTTTGCCCGAGTGCCGCTGATGATCGGGACCAACCGGGACGAAGGCTGGGTGTTCGTCGATCGCAGCTTCGCGAGCGGCCTGACCGCGGAACAGTACGAGGCGGCGCTCTTCGGCGAATTCGGAGCTGATGCTCCAGGAGTCGAGTCGATGTACATCGCCACTCGACCCCGGCACGCCCGAGGAGGCCCTGGAGCGACGCAAGGAGACGCTCGCGGCGATTGTCGGCGACGCCGAATACGTGTGCGAAACGCGCCGCCTCACCAGGTTCGTGGAGCGCACCGGAACGCCAGTGTTCGTGTACTCGTTCGAGTACGAAGTCGACCCGGTGGCCGGCAGCCGCGCGATTCACGGCCTCGAGGTCAACCTTCTCTTCGGAAACAACTTCGGCGCGCCGTCGAACTACGTGCTCAGCGAGGCCGATAGGGACTTCTCCCGCTCGATGGCCGGCTACTGGGCGCGGTTCGCGGCAACGGGAACCCCGAACGCGGATGACGACTCCGTGGCGCACTGGCCGGCCTTCAAGCACCCGACCGGGGAGGGACGGGGAGCCGACAAGCATCTCGTGCTCGCCGCGCCGAATCGCGAGGGCATGCGGCTCCGCGAAGCCGCGTGCGACTTCTGGGAACCGTACTATCTGCGAACGCTCACCGGCGCGGTCCCGGCATCGCAGCCGTAAGGCGAGTTGCTATAATCGGCGCGTTCCGATGCCGATCCTGGCTGGAACGCGCCTCGGACCTTACGAGGTCCTGACACCGCTTGGCCAGGGCGGCATGGGGGAGGTGTATCGCGCCCGCGATACGCGTCTCGACCGAACGGTGGCCATCAAGGTCATCGCCGCCCGCATCGCCCAGGATCCTGACGCGCGGAATCGGCTGATCGCGGAAGCGCGCGCCGTATCCTTGCTGAACCATCCCAACATCTGCGCGCTGTACGACATCGGCGCGCACGAGCAGATCGATTTCCTCGTCATGGAGCTGCTCGAGGGTGAGACGCTCGCCGAGCGTCTGCGCAGCGGAGCCCTTCCCTTCCACGCGGTCATCCGCATCGGCACGGAAATCGCGCAGGCGCTTGATGCGGCGCACGCGCAGGGCGTCGTCCATCGCGACCTGAAGCCCGGCAACGTGATGCTGACGCAGGACGGGCGCGAAGCTGCTCGACTTCGGCATCGCGAAAACGGAGCGGCACGCGCCGGCCGACGCCGGCGGCGCACACTCGTTCAGCGGCTCGTGCGAGTCCACGGACGCGGCGCCGGGCACGCCCCCGTACATGGCGCCCGAGCAACTCGAAGGGCAGGACGTCGACTCGCGGGCGGACGTGTTCGCGCTCGGAACGGTCCTGTACGAAATGGCCACCGGCCGCAAAGCGTTCGAAGGTGCGAGTCAGACGAGCCTGTCCGCGGTGATTGTCGGAAGCGATCCGATTGCGCCGTCTGGCCTCCGCCCGGGTATTCCGCCGGCTTTCGATCGGCTCGTCGCTCGATGCCTCGCCAAAGATCCCGAGGAACGCTGGCAATCCGTGCGCGACATTCTGTTTCAGCTGCGGGCACTTGCCGAGCCGGATGCGGTTGGACGCGCAGTGCCACGGCGCTCCAGCCGGATGACGGCCTGGGCGATGGCTGCGGCTGTGGTCGTGCTGGCGCTGGTCGGCAGCGCCACTCTTCGGCCGCGGTCAGCGCCTCTCGCCGCCGCCACGTTGCAGATTTCCCTGCCTGCGGGGTCGCGGCTGGAACCGCCCGAGGCGGTCAGCAGCCTGGCACTGACTCACGATGGCAGCCAGATCGCCTTCGTCGCGACATTCGAGGGTCGCAACCGGCTCTGGGTACGGCCGTTGAACTCGGCCACCGCCCGGCCGCTTCCGGGCACCGAGGACGCGCGAATGCCGTTCTGGTCCCCCGATGGGAGATCGCTCGGATTCTTTGCGACCGGCAGACTGCTGCGGATCGATCCGGCCGGCGGACCGCCGCAGCTGATTTGTGCGGCATCGGTCGATACCGCACCGAGCTGGGGACCCGACGACACGATTCTGTTCGCGCAGACCCCCGATGCCGCCCAACAGCGCAGCGGCGGCATGTATCGCGTGTCCGCGCAGAGGCGGCGACGGTGACACAGGTCACCGTGGTCGACCGGTCAAAGGGCGAGAGCGAGCACTACTGGCCGAGTTTCCTCCCCGATGGCGTGCACTTCTTCTACGTGGCGACGGTTGCCGAAGAAGGACACGACCGTCGCCATGTCGTCTTCGTCGGATCGACCGCGGACGCGACAGTCACCAGGGTCGCGGACGTCGAATCGCGGATGACCTACTCACCGACCGGCCATGTTCTGTATGGACAGGACGGCGCGCTGCTGGCACGGCCGTTCGACCTCCGCACCTATCAGCTCACTGGCGATCCTGTGTCGATCGCCGAGCGACTCTGGTACTACAGGCCCACGGGCCTCGCCCAGTACGCGATTTCGGATACCGGCGTGCTGGCCTACCACGGCGGTCCCAGCCTCTCGGAGCTGGTGTGGCTGGATCGCACCGGACGACGGATCGGCACCATGGGCACCAGCGGCTCGTACAACGACGTTCGCATCTCGCCGAACGGACGCGAGGTTGCCGTCGTCGTCGTCGATTCACGTTCGGGATCGTCCGACATTTCCATCTTCGATCGGGAATCAGGCATCCCGACGAGGTTCACCTCGGATCCCGGCGGCGCCAGCCGGCCGGTGTGGTCGACCGGCGGCGATGTGTTGTTCTATCGGATGGCGGGTGCGAACGGTCCGCCCGACATCTATCAGAAGCGCGCTGACGGGCGGGGCCCGTACGAAGTTCGTCTGGCGCTCGACGGCATCCAGCAGCCGATGGATGCTTCGTCCGACGGCCGCTACCTCGTCTACAACGACGCCAATCGCGCGACGATCCGCGATATCTGGCTGCTGCCGCTGCTCCCTCCGGGCGCGCCCCGGCCCTACCTTGCCACGACCGCCGTGGAACAGGATGCCCGCGTCTCGCCGGACAGCCGGTGGGTCGCGTTCGTGTCATCGGAATCGGGTAAGGCGGAGGTGTACGTTGCGCCGATCGACGACTCGAGTGCCAGGCGCCGTGTGTCGACGGATGGCGGACTGGCGCCGCGTTGGGGACCGGGCGGACGCGAACTGGTCTACGTCGATCTGAACGACACGTTGATGGCGATGACGTTCGCCAGCGGGTCGGCCATGAAGACGGGGCGGCCGCGTCCGCTCTTTTCGGCCGGACGGCTGTTCCGCAACCCGGGAGGCGGCTTCGGGGAGCCGTACTACGATCTTGCTCCCGATGGACAGTCGTTCCTCGTCAATCGACTCGTGCACGATTCGGCCGTGGAGCCGATTAACGTGGTGCTCAACTGGCCCTCGTTGATCGGCAAATAACCAAAGGACAGACGATTCTTCTCATTTCTCCTGCGCTCGAGCACCCTTCAGGATGTTCGGCACCGAGTAGTTCCCTTCATGGCACGCGTACTGGTAGATCGACCCGTCGATCCTCGCCATCGGCGTCGCCACGGTCCACGGCCGCGTGAAGGCGCTCGGCGCATTGACGGTGAACTCATAGTCCATGCTGTTGGCGCCGGTCCGCTTGAATCGCTCCGTCAGCTGGAGATCGCCGCCGACGCCGAACAGCACGCCGCGCTCGAACACCTTGTCGTTGACGTTCCTGGTCTCGATGACGAGCGTGTCGCCGTCCCAGCGGCCGCGCGAGTCGCCGAGCCACGAGCGAATCGCCGCGCTCGCGTGCGGGCGGCCGTCGAGCGGAACGATCCGCGCGTCATGGATCATCTCGACCAGAATCACGACGTAATCGCGGGTCTGGACGATCTGGTAGTTGTGATTGTAGAAGCCGGGCAGCATCGCGCCCGGCAGACTCCGCGAGATGCAGCGGTCGTACGCGGTGAGCGTTTCGAACGATTCGTCGCGGTTTGCCTTGCGATCGGCTGCAAGCGCACTGGCGCGCGCCTGGCCGGCGGCGGTCATCGCGGGAATCTTTCCGTCGGGCGGATCGATCACGAGGGACGTGCGGTAGTTCAGCGCGCCGCGCTCCATCCAGAACTCGTTGTAGGCGCCGACGCCCGGTAGAGACCCGGCGCGGTCGAAGCTGGACGCGGGAGGCCACGTCCGCGTCGCGGACGCGCCGCTCCTCTTCGGTGAGCACCGCCTTGTCTGCGAGAATCGGCGGGGCGCTCGAGAGGCGTGGTGGTGGAGTTGGTCCACACGCCCTGAAGATCGGGGTGTCCCCACGGCGTCCGAGGGGCGCCCACGTGTCGCGCGGGATTGGCCGGCTGATGACGTCCCCTGGGCGGCAGGCGACGCCAGGAGCACAACCGTCGCCGCCGCGGCAAGCCATCCGGCTTTCGACGCTGTTCTTGGAAGCATCTTTCCTCGCTCGAGGCCGGATGCTAGTGCGCGCGGCGGCGGCGGTCAAGATGAACGCTCTTGTACTTGCCCGCGAGGCCAGTCAGGCGCGCACGGCGGCAGACCGGGCCCGCAACGCGGACTGGCTATCGCCGCGCAACGCGGTGATTGTGGTGGACGACCCACGCCGTGGCCGAGTTCGTCGCGGTCATGAAGAGAACAGCCGCCACCTTGTTATGCTTCCACATACGTTCGCTCGCGAAGATCACACCAGCACCGGCCGCCGCCTTGACCGCAGCCATGCCGACTCCGCTGTCCGCGAGACCCTTCATGAGCGGGTTTGCTTCGACGGCGCCGTTCTCGAGCGCGCGCGAGGTCGAATGCACATCCAGGCCCTGCAGCACACCGAACGAGATGTATAGCGGCACGAGCGCGGCGGGCCGCTGCGGTCGTGGGCCGCCGACCAGCTTAGTGGGCGGTGCGATCGTGGTTAGTTGAATGGCCGTCGAGTCAAGTCGCAGCGATGGTGATGGGGTCTCCTGAGCTGACGCCGGTGCAACAGTGAACGCGCAGTTCAGCACGACCACCAGCGGAAGATGAACGAAGCGCATAAAGACGAACCTCTCGCCTGGGTGCAGATGCACCTGGCGTGAATCGGCCCGCGGCCAATTCCGCGTGCCAGTTCGTCGTCACACTTCGCAGTGGATATCGGACCTCCCCGCTGGGGATCATCCGCGGCCGCCACCACAACAGACGACTCTAACGGACTCTTATTGCACTTAAAGTGCCTTAGATGACAATGAATGACTATTAAGCGACAAGCTTAGGCTCCCCTTACGTTTACGCAGGAAATTTGCCTGGCCACGGTCCCCATGTGAAACGATCGCTCTGTTCTTTTTTGGAACAGTAATGACCGACACATTTCCGTTAAATTGTTGATTTATTTAGACTATGAAAGATATTCCCGTTATAGGACAGTGCAACACTTGGCCCAGGAAGCGGTACGCGCTCGAGAACGACAAGCGCGTGGACGTCCTGGTCGCCCGCTCGGTGCCGACCGACAGGCGGAGTTCGACGCGCGTGGTCGCGGAGACGACCGATCGGCCTTCTCGACGATGTCGATGTGCTGCTGCCGATCCTGGACGATCTGATTCTGACCATACAGATCCACTAGCGGCCGAAGGATCTCGAGACACTCGGCTGCTGAACACGCTGCTAGTGGATGGCACGACATGACCGATGAGACCCGTGATCGTATCTGTCGACTCGTCGATCGCCGTGTCTCCAGCGCGGAGCTGCGTGAGGCACTCGACGCTCCGCTGAGCGACGCGGAACGCGAAGAGATACTCGCCTTCAGGCGTTGGGTCACCAGGCAGTATCCCACCGGCGCGGCGCGGCTCGCCTACGTCCGTCGCGCGTACCCCCGCTGGCCACATAACAGCCACCTCGCCCCTGAGCCGGTGCCGACCTGAAAGGGTCGGCCGACCTGGGCCGGTCCTGCGCTATAGTCGGCGCGCGCGAGGTGCCAGTGGGCGACGTCTTCCAGCAGGTCTACGACCCGGTCGGCGGCAGCATCCTGCTGTCGGCGCTCGTCGCGGCGCTGCCGCCCATCCTGCTGGCGATCCTGCTGGCCGGCTGCGCCTGGCGCCGTGGAAGTCGGCGATCGCCGCCGCGGCGGCGGCGTTCGTCCTCGCGTGGCTGGTGTGGGGCATGCCGCTTCACCGTCACCCTCGCGGCGACGACGCAGGGGATGGCGTTCGGCCTGTGGCCGATCAGCTGGATCGTCCTGAGCGCGGTCTTCTTCTACAACCTGTCGGTGGAGAGCGGCGACTTCGACGTCATCCGCCGGTCGCTCGCGCGGGCGACCGGCGACCGGCGCATCCAGGTCGTGCTGGTCGCGTTCTGTTTCGGCGCGCTCATCGAGGGCATCGCCGGCTTCGGCGCGCCGGTCGCGATCACCGCGTCGATGCTCGCCGGCCTCGGCTTCGCGCCCATCATGGCCGCGACGCTGGCGCTCGTCGCCAACACGACGCCGGTCGCGTTCGGATCGCTCGGCATCCCGATCACGACGCTCGGCGGCCTGCTCGCGCCGATGCTCGGCGCGACGATCGCAGTCGACGACGATGGCGCTGTCGGCGACGGCCGGTCGACAGCTGGCGCTCTTCTCGCATCTTCATTCCCGCCTATCTCGTCGTGCTGTTTGCCGGCTGGAGCGGATGATCGAGGTGCTGCCGGCGGTGCTGACGGCCGGCGTCAGCTTCGCCATCGGCCAGTTCATCGTCTCGAACTACGTGGGGCCCGAACTGACGGCGTCGCTGTCGGCGCTGTTCTCGCTGGCGTCGGTCGCGCTGCTGCTGCGAGTGTGGCGGCCGCGCGAGGAATACGTCGAAGGCGGCGCGGCCGTCGCTGCCGCGCATAACCCGATCCGCCGGCGCGCGTGGCCCGCGCGTACGGCACCTACGGCATCCTGATCGCCGTCGTGCTGGCCGGCCAGATCGGCAACTTCGCCGGCCTCTCGAACCTCGAGCCGCCGCTGAATCTCACCGCGCTCTTCCGCTGCGGCCAGATCGGCAACCGGCTTGTGCCCCGAGCCGTGGGTCGGCGAGTCCGCGGCAACCGCCCCGCAGGGATTCCGCTTCCCGGTCTGGGAGTTCAACTGGCCGGGCGCCTATCGGCTCGACGACGGCCGTCCTGCCGCGATCGTCCGGCGCGCAGCCGCCGGTCGTCGCGAGCGTGAGTCCGTATCCGCTGACCTACCGCCTCGACTTTCTGGCGACGGCCGGCACGCTGGTGCTGCTTGCCGCGGCGCTGGCGTTCGTGCCGATGTGGCTCGCCGGCGTGCCGATGGCCGCGCTTGGCCGCACGTTCGCCCGGACGATCAGGCAGCTGCGGCTGCCGATCGTGACGATCGCGTTCATCCTGTCGATCTCGACCATCATGAACTACTCGGGGATGACCTCATCGATGGCGCTGGCGCTCGCCAGGACGGGCGTCCTGTTCCCGTTCTTCGCCGCGTGGCTGGGTATGATCGGCGTCTTCCTGACCGGCAGCGACACGTCGTCGAATACGCTGTTCGGGCCGCTGCAGGCGACGACGGCACGCATCTCGGGGTTCGATCCGGTGCTGATGGGCGCGACCAACGCGTCGGCCGGCGTGATGGGCAAGATGATCAGCCCGCAGAACCTGTCGGTCGGCGCCGCCGGCGTCGGCGCCGTCGGCCGCGAAGGCGAGATTTTCGCGCGCGTGGCGTTCCACAGCCTGGTGCTGACGACGCGATGGGGCTGCTCGCGCTGCTCCAGGCGTACGTGTTTACGTGGATGGTGGCGGGACTCGATAGCGCGTCGCGCGCTCGTCGGTTCGGCTCGCGAATCTGTGAGCAACGGAGGCCGTATGAAATGGATCGTCCCGTTCCTGCTCGTCGTCGCGATCGTGCCGCTCGCGGGTCAATCGGGGGCGAAGAACGGCGAGTGGACGACCTACGGCGCCGACCTCGGCAACACGCGCTACTCGCCGCTCGATCAGATCAACGCCGACAACTTCAGCAAGCTGGAAATCGCGTGGCGCTTCAAGACCGAGAGCCTCGGCCCGCGGCCCGAGTACCAGTTCGAGTCGACGCCGCTGATGGTCAAGGGCGTCGTCTATTCGACGGCCGGCACGCGCCGCGCGGTCGTCGCGCTCGACGCGGCGACCGGCGAGCTGATGTGGATGCACAGCGAGCGCGAGGGCGAGCGCGCCGAGGCGGCGCCCGCGCCAGCTCTCCGGACGCGGCCTGACCTACTGGACCGACGGCAAGGACGAGCGGATTCTCTACGTCACGCCCGGCTATCGCCTCGTCGCGCTCGACGCGAAGACCGGCATCCCGGTTCAGTCAGCTTCGGCACGCGCGGCGTCGTCGACCTGAAGCAGGACAACGATCAGACGATCGATCTCGTCACCGGCGAGGTCGGGCTCCACTCCGCGCCGGTCGTTGCCGGCAACACCATCATCATCGGCGCCGCGCACCTGTCGGGCGGCGTGCCGCGCGGCAAGAGCAACGTCAAGGGCTACGTCCGCGGGTTCGACGTCAGGACCGGCAAGCGGATGTGGATCTTCCACACGATTCCGCGGCCCGGCGAGTTCGGCAACGACACCTGGCTGGACGATTCGTGGTCGTACACCGGCAACACCGGCATCGTGGGGCGCAGATGTCGATCGACGAGGAGCTGGGGCTGGCCTACCTGCCGATCGAAGCCCCGACCGGCGACTACTTCGGCGGCCATCGGCACGGGAACAACCTGTTCAGCGAAAGCCTCGTCGCCGTCGATCTGAAGACCGGTCAGCGGAAGTGGCACTACCAGACCGTGCACCACGGCATCTGGGACCACGACATTCCGTGCGCGCCCATCCTCGTCGACATCACCGTCAACGGCAAAGCGATCAAGGCGCTCGCGCAGCCGACCAAGCAGGCATTTCTCTTCGTCCTGGATCGCGTGACCGGCACAGCCGATCTGGCCGATCGAAGAGCGGCCGGTCGAGAAAGGCGACGTGCCCGAGCGAGTGGTACGCGCCGACGCAGCCGTTTCCGCTCGACGCACGCGGCCGGATCTTTCAGTACGATCTGAACGGCTTCTCGAAGGACGACCTGATCGACTTCACGCCCGAACTGCGCGCCGAAGCGGAGAAGGTCGTCTCGCGTTACAAGATCGGACCGATCTACACGCCGCCGACGGTCAGCCGCGCCGAGGGACCGCTCGGCACGCTGCAGCTGGCGATCAACGGCGGCGGAACCGTCTGGGCGGGCGGCTCGTTCGATCCCGAGACGCGCATCCTGTACGTGTACTCGCGCCGATCGCCGGGCGTGCTCGGACTGATCAAGCCCGATCCCGCGAAGAACGACATGAACTACGTCCAGGGCAGCGCGCTGACCGGCGCGCGCGCGGCGGTGCCGATGGGCGCGGCTCCGGGACGAGCGCCGGTGACGGTCGCGGAAGGTTCGGCACCGCCCGCGGGCGGGCGCGGCGCAGCGCCCTCGACACTGCCGCCAGCGCCGGCGGCACCAGCCGCCGGACGCGGCGCGGGCGGCGGTGGCGGTGGTGAGGGCGGCGGTCCCGGGCTGTCGGTCCAGGGCCTGCCGATCGTCAAGCCGCCCTACGGCAGCATCTCGGCGATCAGCCTCGATCGCGGCGAGGTCTTGTGGCAGATCGCGCACGGCGACACGCCGGACAACATCCGCAACAACCCGGCGCTGAAAGGGCTGGAGATTCCGCGAACCGGACAGGCCGGCATCATCGGCACGCTGGTGACGAAGACGCTGCTCGTGGCCGGCGAGGCGCAGGTGACGAGCGCGGCCGGCCATCCGCGCGGCGCGCTGCTGCGCGCGTACGACAAGGCGACCGGCAAGGACGCCGGGCTCGGTGCTGATGCCGGCGCAGCAGAGCGGCTCGCCGATGACCTACATGTTCAACGGCAGGCAGTACATCGTCGTCGCCGTCGGCGGCGGCAACTACCCGGGCGAGCTGCTCGCGTTCAGGCTGCCAGGACAGTAGAGGACGCTGAGGGAGCAGAGGACGCAGAGGCGCAGAGGCGCAGAGGGCAAAGGAAAGTTTATGAGCGTATCGCGACGCAACTTCATCGCGACGTCCGGCGCCGGCGCGGCGGCGCTCTGCGTATCGAACAATGCTGGCGGCTATACGGCGGCCGAAATGCAACCGCGAACGGCGGAAGACAAGCTGACCGGCGTGTCGAAGTGGGATCTCGACACGCCCGCGCTGTGCGTCGACCTGGACGCCCTCGAGCGGAACATCGCGACGATGCAGGCACGGCTGCGGGCGTTGAAGGTGGCCAGCCGTCCGCACGGCAAGACGCACAAATGTCCGGCGATCGCGAAGCTGCAGCTCGCGGCCGGATCGATTGGGATCTGCGCGGCGAAGCTGAGCGAAGCGGAGGTGTTCTCCGCCAACGGCATCCAGCCGATCCTGATGACCACCTCGAACGTCTCGCCCGCCAAGATCCGGCGGGCGATGGCGCTCCGCAAGTCGAATGCGCAATTCGTCCAGGCGGTCGATTTCGCGCCGAACGCCCGCGACCTGAACGACGCGGCCCGGGAAGCCGGCATCGTGGCCGATGTGGTCGTGGACGTGGCGATCGGCACACGCAGCGGCGTTCCGGCAGGCGACCAGGCGATTGCGCTCGCCAGCTCGTCGACAAGCTGCCCCACCTGAAGCTGCGCGGCCTCATCAGCTACGACGGCGGCGCGCAGCACATCAAGGGATTCAAGACGCGCCTCGACCAGACGCTCAATCGCTTCGCTCCGTCGCTCGAGACATTCGAACGATTCAAGCGTTCGGGTCTCAGCACCGAGATTTTCAGCGGCGGCGGCACCGGCACCTACAACATCCTGCCGCGCGCCAGCGGCGTCACCGACGTGCAGGTCGGCAGCTATGTCTTCATGGACTGTCAGTACCTGGAGATCGGCGGGGAAACCAACGACGAGGTCTACAACGACTTTCCTGCCGTCACTGACCGTCGTGACCACGGTGCTCAACACGTACTTCCCCAAGTCGATCACCACCGATGCGGGCGCGAAGGCGCTGACGCTGAACAGGCCGGGTCCCTGGGTGATCGGCGAGCGCGAGTTCAACTACAACGCCGGGTCCGACGAGTTCGGCGTGATCCGGTACGAGACGGCGCAGCGGTCGTACGCGGTCGGCGACAAGCTCGAGCTGATCGTGCCGCACTGCGATCCCGTGGTGAACGAGTACGACCAGCTGTACGCGATCCGGAAGGATCGCGTCGAGGCGGTCTGGCCGATCTCTGCGCGCGGACGATCGCAGTAGCGCCGTTCGTGACGTTCGGCGTTCGGCGTTCGTCGAACGACAACGAACGGCGAACGACGAACGACGACTTACAGCTTTCTAATCTGAACTCGCCTGAACCTGACCGTGCCTGCCGCGTACTGCAGCGCGATCGGGCCGCTCGTGAACTTGGCGTCCTCGGCTTGCGCGGTGAGCGTGCCGTTCAGCCTGACCGTCAACTGTGGCCCCTTGGCCGTGATCTCGTAGGTATTCCACTTGCCGCCGGCGTCGACGATCGCCAACGGCTTGGCGATGTGAACGATGGCGCCGGTGCGGCCCGATTGATCCGGCCGCTTGTCGAAGACGTTGGCCTCGTAGCAGGTGGTATCGGTAATCTTGACCGGATCCTGGCAGCGCATATAAACGCCGCTGTTGCCGCCCTCGTCCACCCAGAACTCCACCCTGATCTCGAAGTTGCTGTAGGTCTCCTTGGAGACGAGAAAGCCGGGGCCCTTCGTCGCCTCGACGATGCCGTTGGCGAGCGTCCAGTTGGCGGTGCCGACGCTATTGAAGTTGTTCAGGTGCGTTCCGTCGAAGAGCGTCACCCAGTCCCCGGTCTGCGCCCGAGCGGCGAGCGGAGACAGACCGAGCGTCATCAGCGCGATCGTCAAGTAGCTTGTGCATGCGGGCAAGCCTACACCCGATCGCTGCGGGCTTGCAAGCCGTTAGTCGTTCATCGTACGTCGTTCGACGAACGTGGCGAGCGCCCTTGGGTTGACGCTGCTGCAGCGCGAAGCCGTGTGGAGGCGCCGACTCGTGATCGCTGACCGCGCGAGAAGCCTCAGGGGACCGAGCGAGGTCACGGACCTCGCGTCCAGCGGACCGCAGCGGGCCTCGCAGCGCGGTCCGGCGCCGGAACGACGGCTTCGCGATGCAGTAGCGTCAACCCAAGGCTTTCGAGGAATCAGCCGCGAACCTCCTATAATCGCCTCCACAGGAATAATCGCCTCCACAGGAACACAGCCTTGCGAAGCCTCTGCGCCGCCGTCTTCTGCGTGATCGTTGCCGGCATCCCCGCCGCTGCCGACTGGCCGCAGTTTCTCGGCCCGGAGCGAAACGGGGTCTACCGCGGTCCGGCGCTGGCGGAAACCTGGCCGGCGCAGGGTCCGCGCGTCGCGTGGCGGAAGACGGTCGGGCAGGGATTCGCCGCGCCGGTCGTCGTTCAGAACCGGCTCATCCTGTTCCATCGCGTCGGCGCGCAGGAGGTCGTCGAGGCGCTCGACGCGACGACCGGCGCATCGGTCTGGCGCTACCAGTATCCGACGACCTACCGCGACGACTTCGGCTTCGACGAAGGGCCGCGCGCCGTTCCGGTCGTCGCCGACGGCATCGTCTACACGTTCGGCGCCGAAGGACAGCTTCACGCCGTCAACCTCGCCACCGGCCAGCGCGTGTGGAGCGAGGACACGATGAAGCGGTTCAACGTGCCGAAGGGATTCTTCGGCGCGGCAGGATCGCCGCTCGTCGAGGGCGGCCGCGTCATCGCCAACGTCGGCGGACCGAAGGCCGGGCATCGTCGCGTTCGACGCGAAGACCGGCCAGGTGCAGTGGACCGCGACCACGGATCAGGCGAGCTACTCGTCGGGCGTGGCGGCGACGTTCCCGTCCGGCAGGCGCGCGATCTTCCTCACGCGCGACGCGCTCGTCGGCCTCGATCCGGCGACCGGCACCGATCGCCTTTCGCCGCAACTGGCGGGCGCGGGCCAACGCGTCGGTCAACGTCGCGACGCCGCTGGTCGTCGGCGATCTGATCTTCGTCTCGGCCGAGTACGGACCGGGCGCCGGCGTCCTGCGCGTGGACGGCTCGAACCTCGTCGAGCTCTGGACGTCGGACGAGGCGATGTCGAATCACTACGCGACCAGCGTCCACCGCGACGGCATCCTGTACGGCTTCCACGGACGTCAGGAGTTCGGTCCGAGCCTGCGCGCCGTCGAGCTGAAGACCGGCAAGGTGCGCTGGAGCCAGGACCAGTTCCGCGCCGGGACCGTGACGCTGGTCGGCGATCGACTGCTGATCGTGCGCGAGAGCGGCGAGATGATCCTGGCGCCGGCGTCGCCGGACGCGTTCAAGCCGATCGCGCGCGCGCAGATCCTCCCGGCCACCATCCGCGCCTACCCGGCCGTGTCGGACGGCTTCGTCTACATCAGAAACGAGAACACGCTGGTGTGCCTCGATCTAAGACAACCCAAGTGACGGCAAGCAGGCGAATCGGGCTCGAGGTCGGGGCTCGGGCTCGGGACTCGGGGCTCGAAACGCAGGAACTCTTCAAAGTTCTGTTTTCGTGTTTTCGTGTTTTCGTGGCCTGTCTTTTCGTGTTTTCGTGGCTGGCATTTCGTAGTCTGCTTTTCCCGCTTTCGCGGCCTGTCGTTGAACAGCTGGTGTGCCTGGACCTGAGGAAATGAGCGCCACTACACCCCCGCATCTTGGTGTTGACAGCCGACACCAGCTCGCGTTAGTGTCGACATCCGACACCATGAGTCGACACACGGTTCCCGACCTGCTTCCGGTACCCTTGACCTGCTCATCCTGCGCACGCTGCAGACCCAGTCGCTCCATGGCTGGGCGATTCCGAAGCGGATCCAGCAGATCTCTCAGGATGTCCTGCAGATCAACCAGGGCTCGCTCTACCCGGCGCTCCATCGCCTCGAGCATCAAGGCTGGATCGAAGCCGAATGGGCTGTCTCGGAGCTGGGCCGGCGGGCCAAGTACTACCGGCTCACGCCCGCCGGGCGCCGGCAACTGACGGTGGAAGCCAGCGAGCTGGGAACGCATGTCCACGGCCATCGGCCGCGTGATGAAGCTGGCGTGACCGCATGAATCTCCGCGATCTGTTCCTGCGGATTCGCGCGTTGGCGGCTCCGCCGCCGCGTCGAACGCGAGCTCGACGAGGAGCTCGCGTTCCATATCGAACGCGAGACACAGAAGCACATCGCCGCCGGCCTGAGTTCCATCGACGCTCGCACCCGGGCGATCGCGCGCTTCGGCCCGGTGCCGCTTGCCGCCGACCAGTGTCGCGACGCGCGAGGCACCGGTCTCGTCGATGACCTGGCGCGCGACATCCTCTACGCGTTCCGCACGTTCCGCCGCGCTCCCCTCGCCGCGCTCACCATCGTCGCCACGATCGCCCTCGGCCTTGGGCTGGTTGCTGCGGTGTTCACGTTGTACAGCCTGTTCTTCCTTCGCGTCGATGCCGTGCAGAACCCCGGCGAGCTGTTCGCCGTGGAGCGGCCGACACGTCCTGGCGCGGATTCGTCGGATGCCGTTCACGCGCGCGGAATACGAGGCGCTGCGCCGCGAGACCAGCGTGTTCGTCGATGTCGTGGCCATGGTCGCGCAGCATCGAAACACGCGTCGAGGGCCGCCCGGTGAGCTCCACCCTCGTCACCGGGAACTTCTTCCAGGTGCTGGGCGTCCAGGCAGCCCTCGGGCGCACGCTCACGCCCGGTGACGACGAGCCGTCTGCCGGCCGGCCGATCGTGTTCAGTCACAGAGGTTGGATCAGGTTGTTCGCAGGCGACCCGACGGTGATCGGCCGCAGCGTGCCGGTCAACGGCGTGCCGTGCGTGGTCGTCGGCGTCATGCCGGAGGACTTTCGCGGGCTGGGCATCGGCCCGCCCGACTACTGGGCGCCGCTGGCACTCGCCGGGGAGTTCCGCCCGACCTATGCGGGCCGTGAGGACGAAATGCCTGTCGACGACGTCGTCGGCCGGCTGAAGCCCGGGGTCTCGTCGGCGCAGGCGGCGGCCGGGCTCAGCGTGTGGGCGTCGGGACGACCCACCCGAAAACGGCCGGCGATCGCCCTGCGTCCATCACGCTGGAACCACGGCAGGGCACCGCCTCAGCCGACTGGCTCGAAGTTCTCGCGTTGTTCTCGCCGATCTTCTTCGCGTTCGGATTGATCCTGATGATCGGCTGCGCGAATGTCGCCAACCTGCTGCTCGCGCGTGCGGTCTCGCGCCAACGGGAGATCGGGATCAGGTTGTCGCTCGGCGCGTCACGCCGGCGAATCATCCGTCAACTGCTGACGGAGAGCCTCATCCTTGCGCTCGCGTCTGCGGCATGCGGTTTCGCCGTTTCCCGCATATGCCTGGAAGGTGCATCTGTACGCGGCGACCGCCACGATGCCCGGGGAAATTGCGGAGCAGGTGAACTTCGGCGTCCCGTCTGCGGACTGGCGGGTGCTGGTGTTCCTGATTGCCGGCGCCATCGTCTCGACCGTGTCCTTCGGACTCGTGCCGGCGTTGCAGGCCACGCGCGTCGAACTGGTCCGCGCGGTTCGTGGCGAAGTCACGAGGGACGCGCGTCCAGGCCGCGCGCGACATGCCCTCATCGCCGTCCAGGTCGGCGCATCGGCCCTCCTCCTGATCTGCGCCGCCGTGTTCCTGCGAAGTGCCTTTGCCGCCGCCCTGGCGGATCCCGGCGTCCGGACGAGCGATACCATCACGGTTCCGATCGCAAACGAGCCTCGGCGCGCGGCGATCGTCCGTGAGGTGACGGCCCACCCGTCAGTGGTCGCGGTGGCGGCGTCGTCGCCGGCCGCGCTGGCGGAGGCTTCCGTCTTCGGTGAACGGCGGACAAGCAGACGGACGACTCCGCAGAAACGCGGAGAAGCGTGCCAGTCGACTACAAGTTCGTATCGCCGGAATATTTCCAGCTGCTCGACATCGATCTCATGAGAGGGCGCGGTTTCACGGATGCGGAGCGCACTGCGGATGCCGGCGTGACGGTCGTTTCCGAAAGCGCCGCGCGGAGGCTCTGGCCGAACGGTGACGCCGTCGGGCAGGTCGTCCGCATTCAGGCCGATCCTCCGGCAGACCCGCCGCGGCCCGGTGCGTCACCGCCTCCGTCCCGCGCCTACACCGTCGTCGGCGTTGCACGAGACGTGGACGGCGGCCCGATGTTTCAGTTCTTCTCCTTCTCGGGCGTGTACCTGCCGAGTCGATCTGCAAAGCCCGGGGACTTCACTGATGCTGCGAGTCCGCGGGGATCCCGGGCAAGCGCGGCTCGCGTTGCTCGATCGCCTCATGCGGGTCGATCCGGCCCTGGACCACGAAGTCCAGACGCATGCGGACCATCGCCGGCATGGGCGCCTATATCCTGCAGATCGCCTTCTGGGTGACGCTCGTACTCGGCGGGCTGGCGCTGGCGCTGACGGTGTCGGGCCTCTTCAGCGTCCTGTCCTATCTCGTCGAGCAGCGCGCCAAGGAAATCGGCGTGCGGATGGCCCTTGGCGCGACGACCAAAAGCATCGCGGTGCTGGTGTTATCGCAATCGGTCCGCCCGGTGGGCTTCGGTCTCTTGGCCGGTGGCGGACTGGCCGCCGGGCTTGCGATCGTGCTGATGTCGACAACCGCTTCGGAGATCGACAACACAGTCCGCGTTTTCGATCCCTTGGCGTACGCTGCCAGCCTGCTGGTCATCGTCACAACGTGCGCACTAGCCGCCTCGGTGCCCGCCTTGCGTGCTGCCCGTCTCGATCCGATCGCCACGCTCCGTCAGGAGTGAGCCGCCGCATCCGGCGCGTGACATCCACTCGTCACTGGTCACAGGCGCCAAAAGGGCATTGATGGGGACAAAGGTCTGATGTTCGACTAAACTCGACCGCGAATCGGGCTCGAACAGGCGTCAACTTCGCTCTTATGTCACCGCCACGCGACCAAATCGGGGCTCGAGGCTCGGGACTCGGGGCTCGAAACGCGAAACGCCTGAACATTCTGTTTTCGTGTTTTCGTGTTTTCGTGGCTTGTCTTTTCGTGTTTTCGTGGCTTGTCGTCGAGCGCCGCGGCACAGGGAGCTCGCCGCGGGCACTGCTCGATCGCGCCGTCTCGGAGTTCTCGAAGGGCCGTATCACCGAGTCCGTCGCCGCCTTCGACGAGCTCGCCCGCGTCGCGCCGAGCGAGGCGCCGTATCTCTGGCAGCGCGGGATCGCGCTGTACTACGCCGGCCGCTACCGCGACTGCCGCGCGCAGTTCGAGTCGCATCGAACCGTCAATGCCGACGATGTCGAGAATGCGGCGTGGCATTTCCTGTGCGTCGCTCGCGCCGAGTCGCCGAAGGCCGCGCGTGCGGCGCTGCTGCCTGTCGGCCCCGACTCGCGGGTGCCGATGCGCGAGATCTACGAGCTATTCAAGGGATCGGCCAGCGCCGATGCCGTCCTGAAGGCCGCCGGTACGCGGCCGCAGGCACGCTTCTACGCGCACCTCTACATCGGCCTGTACTCGGAAGCGATGGGCGATGCGGCCCGCGCGCGCGAGCACATCGAGCTTGCCGCGCAGCCGCAGTTCGCGGATGCCGGCGGCTACATGCACATGGTCGCGGTCGTGCACCAGGCGCGGTTGAAGGGCAGGTAAACCAAGAACTGCACCGACGTCTTCGAGTCTTCGTGGTTGCATTTGTTCTTCGTGGTGAACGCGAACGTCGAGGGAGTGCTATGAAGAACAATGAGATTGCTTTTGACCGCCGGGTTGTCCTGGAGCGAACGCTTGGCCTGACGGCACTCTTCGGTGGCATCGGACTCCTCGATGTCGATGCGGCAGCCGCTCAATCCGGCGCGCGCGACGATGCCCGGTCTCGACATGAAGCCGGGCGTGCGGCGCATCATCACCGGACACAACGCGCAGGGACGTTCGTACATCATCAAGGACGACCGCATCACCGGCGGCGCCTTTCCCAGCCTGTACAAGGCGACGGGAGATCAGCCGCTCGGCCCGGCGCCAGGCGGCGAGCCGCAGAAGATCATGCCGACCGACGCCCCGCAGCTGGAGCCCTCGCTCGGCGGCAGCAGCTTCCATTTCGTGACCCTGCCGCCGACGCCTCGCGGCGCCAAGCCCGGCTGGCACCGCACCATGACGCTCGACTACAACATCCTGCTCGGCGGCGAGCTGGTGCTGATGGTTGACGAAGGCGAGACGACGCTCCACCCTGGCGACGTGGTGATTCAGCGCAACACGCTGCACGCCTGGCGAAACGACACGAAGTCGCCCGTCTACTGGGTGGCGGTGCTCGTGCCGATCAACCGGCAGGCTTGATCTCTCTATTGACCGATGCCGAACACGTGACCCAGCGTTCGAATGACGATGAGGCCATCGGAAATCGCCGGCGTCGCCATGATCACTTCCTTCATGTCGTTCTTGGCGATCTGCGTCAAGCCCGGCGTCGCGGAGATCACGTAGACCTCGCCGTCCTCGCTCGCGATGTAGAGCCGGCCGTCGGCGCCGACCGGCGACGCGGAGAACGCGCCACCCACGCCGACCCGGCCGCGAAACGCGCGCTGCCGGTCTGCGGGTCGTAGGCGCGTGACGATGCCGTTGATGTTCAGCGTGAAGAGATAGCCGTCGTAGAGCAGCGGCGTCGGGATGTAGGTGCCCTCGGTCATGTTGCTCCACGCGAATCGACTGGCTCGACTCCTGGCCCTTCGGCAGCGAGATGTCGCCGCTCGCGCCGGGACGGATCGCGTAGATCGGACGCACGGGAGGATAGCCGCCGGTGACGAAGACGAGGCCGTTGCCGGCGACCGGCGTGCCGATCGTGATCTCCGAGTTCGGCCCGAGCGTCCACAGCTGCTTGCCCGAGGCCGGGTCGTAGCCGCGGATCTTCGTGCCGTTGGTGACGAGCTCGTCGCGGCCGTCCGCGCGTGCGGGCGATGGTCGGCGTGCCCCACGTCGAGATCTCGTCGGCGCGCTCGGTCTTCCACAGCGGCTTGCCGGTCGCCAGATCCCAGGCGGCGATGTACGAGCCCTTCTGCACGTCCGCCTGCAGGATCACCGAGTTGCGATAGATGATCGGCGAGCTCGAGTGGCCCCACTGGAAGGACGGATCGAAGAACCATCCGCTGTCGAGCGTGCCGAGATTGACGCGCCACAGCTCCTTGCCGTCGTAGTCCCAGGCGATCATCACGCCGGCCGATCCGAACACGGCGACGACACGCCGGCCGTCGGTGACCGGCGTCGAGCTCGCCTGGCTGCTCTTGGTGTGGCGTTTGGTTTTCGGCGCGCCGGTCGCCGCCGTGCGCTCCCACAGGATCTTCCCGGTCGCCTTGTCGAGGCTGTAGATCTTCCACTCGTGCGGCGACAGATCGTCGACCGGCTTGACGTCGCCGTAGAGTCCGGTCCTGAAGCTGTTGTCGCCGGCCTTGCTGATCGCCGTGGTGGCGAAGATCCGGTTGCCCCAGACGATCGGGCTCGAGATGGCGATGCCGGGAATCGGCGTCTTCCACTTGATGTTCTTGCCGCTCGCGACATCCCATTCGGTCGACCGCGCGCTGTCCGTCGCCGTTGCCGGCGCTGCCGTCGCCGCGGAACGACGGCCAGTTGCGTGGGCCGGTGGCTCGCGTGATCGGCGCGGGCGGTGGCAGCGTGGCGCGGCGGCGGCCGCGGCAGCCGCGGCGGCGGCGGCGGTGCGTCGGCCGTCACGCGCGCCAGCAGCAGATTCGCCGGGCCCTGCACGAGGCCGATGGACTCGACGAGCCCGCCGCGCTCGTTGAACGTCAGCGTGGCGTTCACCTCGACGACGCGGAAGACGTTCTCGGCGGTGGGCACCAGACGGACCAGCGGCTCTCCCTGCATCTGCAGCATCAGCGCGTCGTTCTGCACGCTGACGGTGGCGGCGAGCGCCGCTGGCGGCGTCGCGATAGTTGCCGGCGTACTTCGGGCAGCGCCGCGGGATTGACGGCAAACGCCGGCGCGCGGTCTCGGGCGGCAGCTTGTCGAGCGCGGCCTTGATCACCGGCGCCAGCGCCTCGCGCTTCATCGTTGCCCGCCATGTTGAGCGCGGCCTGCAGCGCCTGCCGCGTCACCTTGCCCGCGACCGCCGCCTTGACCAGCGCCTCCTGATTCTGCTGCACGCCCATCGCCAGCAGGCCGTCGGCTTCGGCGCCGTTCTGCAGCAGGTACAGCGTGACGTCGACGTGGCCGTTGGTGATGGCCATCTCGGCGGCGCGCGCGCGATAGAAGCGTGTCCTGCGCGTTGACGTTGGCGCCGCGCGCGACGAGCAGCTTCACCGCCTCGAGGCGGCCGCTGCCGGCAGCGAAGATCAGCGCCGTGACGTCGTAGCGGGACTTGGCGTTGACGTCCGCGCCCTTGGCCAGCGCCGCGGTGATCGCCGCCGTGTCGCCCGCGCGCGCCGCTTCCCACAGCGCCTCGTTGGCGGCTGGTTTACGCCCTGGGCGTCGCCGGCGCGGCGCCAGCCAACAACAAGAGGACAGCGACCAATCCGATGGTTCTGATCACAACGGGCCTCCCGTCTGGAAGTGGGGGGACGGTTTAAGGCCATTATCGTCCTGAACCTGACGATCATGAAGTTGTCGGATACGAGGCGCTGGCGCATACTGCCTCACGACATCGAATCCTCGCAAGTCGAGGTTCTGGAGGACCAAGATGAAATCTGCACGGCGGCCGGGATTGACAGTCCCGCCACTCATTGGATTGACGGCGGCGCTGTCGCTCGTGGCATCTCTGCGGCGGAGGAGCGCGTCCTGGCGCAAGTCCTGCCCAATCCGTATCGCATCGTCGACGGCTGGGCCCAGCTGCCGAATGGGCGGCCGATGGGCGCCGTCGGCAAGGTGGCGATCGACCCGGACGGCCGGCACATCTGGGCCGTCATCCGGTGCGAGGCGCTGGCCGATCCGGCGCGATTCGGCGACGAATGCCGCGACTCGAAGACCGATTCGGTCTACAAGTTCGGCCCCGACGGCAAGGTCGTCACGAGCTTCGGCGGCGGCATGTTCATCTGGCCGCACGGGCTGGCGATCGATCCGGACGGCAACGTCTGGGTCACCGACGCGGTCGCCGCCAACCGGATCGCCGAAGGGCGACAAGCGCGGGCACCAGGTCGTCAAGTTCAGCCCCGACGGCAAGGTGCTGATGACGCTCGGCACCCCGGGCATCGCAGGAAGCGGTCCCGACCACTTCAACTCCCCGAGCGACGTCGTCGTCGCGCCGAACGGCGACGTCTTCGTCGCCGACGGTCACAACGAGAACGGCAACAACCGCGTCGTGAAGTTCTCGAAGGACGGCAAGTTCATCAAGGAGTGGGGCAAGACCGGCTACGCGCCCGAGCGAGTTCCGCGCGATCCACGCCATCGCGATGGATTCCCGCGGCCGCATCTTCGTCGGCGACCGCGGCGAACAACCGGATTCAGCTCTTCGATCAGGAAGGGAAGTTCCTGACCCAGTGGACGCAGTTCGGGCGGCCGAGCGGCATCGCCTTCGACGCCAAGGATCGGATCTTACGTCGCCGACTCGGAGTCCGACGACGTGCAGAATCCCGGCTGGGAGATGGGCATCCGGATCGGCGAGGCGAAGACCGGATGGGTGACCGAGTTCATCCAGTTCCCGTGGGGCGATCCGCGTTCAACCGCCGGGAACGGCGCGGAGTTCGTCGCCGTCGATCGCGACGGCAACATCTACGGCGGCGAGCCGGCGCCGAAGCAGCTGCGGAAGTACGTCAGGGTGAGGCCCTGACAGACGAAGCAAGCACGGAGACACGAAAGCACGACAGCGAAATCGAGAAGATCTTCGTGTCTTCGAGATTTCGTGGTCGCGTTTTGAGGTCGGACCTGAGAGGTCCGCCCTACTGTTGCGAGCAGCTTGCGGATGACCGCCTCGGTTTCCGGCCGCGGGCGCTGGATGATGTGCGTGACGTCGATCGGCGTGCGGCCGCCCTTGTCTTTCGCTTCCAGGTTCGCGCCCTGTGAGGCCAGGTAGCCGATGATCGAATGGGCGGAGATGCCGGCGGCGCCGTGGACGGCGGTCTGTCCGCCGGTGTTGGCTTCGTTGACGTCGCCGCCTAGCGACACGAGGTACTTCACCGCCTCGAGCAGCCGGCTCTCCGGGCACGATGCGCGAGTCGGTCTGGCCGAGACCGGCGGCGACCATCAGCGGCGTCGTGCCGTTTCTCGACGGCAGCCGCCAGTCGGCGCCGGCGGCCACCAGCGTCTGCATCATCTCGACCTCGCCGTACATCGCGGCCAGCCAGAACGCGCGTGGCGCCGCCGAAATCCCGCGCGCGAACGTAGTCGCCGCGCCGGAACGGCAGGCCCTGCGGCGCCAGCCGCGCGTCCAAGTTCGCGCCGCGCGCGATCAGCGCCTTCAGCAGGTCGCGCTTGCCGGTCTCGACCGCGTGGTGCAGCGCGGTCATGGCCGAGCGTGTCGGCCTGGTTGACGTTCGCGCCGCGATCGACGAGCAGGATGGCGACCGCTTCGTGGCCGCTCGGCTCGGCGACCAGGCGATAATCGCGCGCCGTCACACCGGAGACGCTGGCCGCGGCAAGGAGCAGCGCGCTCTCGCCGGCCGGCGTCGTATCGTCGAGCCGGGCGCCGGCCGCGAGCAGCAGCCGGGCCGACTCGGGATCGCCTTCACGCGCCGCGAACATCAGCGGCGTGAAGCCGCCGCTCGACGACGGCGTTGACGTCCGCGCCGCGTTCGATCAGGACCTTGACCGCGCTCGGGATGCTTGCCGCCAGCGGCCCACATCAGCGCGGTCTGGCCGCGGTGCGTTTCGCGCGCGTTGACGTCGGCGCCGCGCTCGGCGAGCCGGCGAATCGCGTCGGCCGCGCCGGTGCGGGCGCAGGTCATCAACGCCGACTCGCCGCTCGGCAGCGCCGCGCGGACCGACGCACCGGCCGGCAATCAACCGCTTCGACCATCGCGCCGCTGCCGTTGCCGCAGGCCAGCGACAGCGGAAACACGCCGAGATCGTTGACCGCGTCCAGCCGCGCGCCTGCTTTGATCAGGACGCTCGCGCCGTCGAATGGTCGTCCCAGTGCACCGCCCAGTGCAGCGCCGTCGCGCCGTCCGGCTGCGGTGCGTTCGGATCGGCGCCTTTTTTCAGCAGCGCTCGCACCGCGTCGACGATCCCGCCGTCTCGGCGGCGTCGGCCGACGAGCTCGCGCGTCTGCGCCTGCGGGATCCCGCGCGCCCGAGTGCGGGGCGAGGGCGATGAAGCCAGCGCCCCGATCCGATCGCGAGCCTGCGAACGTCCATCCGCTCAGACTCCCGACAGCGGCTCGAGCCGGCCGGTGCTGTCGCCGAACGTGTCGAGCGGCACGCCGACCTTGTCGAGCAGCGTCAGGAACAGGTTGGTCGACCGGCGTCTGCGCCGGATATCGCAGATGACGCCCGCCCTTGATCGTCCCGGAGCCGCCGCCGACGACGAGCGTCGGCAGGTCGTGATGGTTGTGGATGTTGCCGTCGCTCATCCCGCTGCCGTAGATGAGCGTCAGGTGATCGAGCAGCGACCCGTCGCCGTCGGGCGTCGCACGCAGCTTCTCCAGGTAGTAGGCGAACATCGTCGTGTGGTACGTGTTCACCTTGATCAGCCGCTCGATCTTCTCGCGGTTGCCGCCGTGATGCGACAGCGGGTGGTGCGCGTCGGACACGCCGATCTCGGGATAGGCGCGCTGGCTGGTCTCGTGCCCGACCATGAACGTGATCACGCGCGTCAGGTCGGCCTGGTACGCGAGCACCTGCAGGTCGAACATCAGCTTCGCGTGCTCTTCGAACGTCCGCGGGATGCCGGCCGGCTGATCGAACGCCGGCAGCTCGCGCGCCGCCTGCTGCTCTCCTCTCGAGATCCGCCGCTCCAGGTCGCGGATCGCATCGAGGTATTGATCGAGCTTCGCGCGATCGGACGACCCGAGCTCGAGGCGCAGCCGGTTCGCCTTCGTCCGCACGGCGTCGAGAATGCTGCGGTCCTGCTGCGCGCCGCGCGCGCCAGACGGCCGGATCGGTGCTCTGGCTGGCGCCGAACAGGCGCTCGAACACGACCCGCGGATCGTTCTCCATCGGCAGCGGCGTCGTCGGACTGCGCCAGCGACAGCGTGTTCGCGTAGGCGCAGCTGTAGCCCGGATCGCAGGCGCCCACCGGCTCGCGCGATTCCAGCGACAGCTCGAGCGACGCAAGCTCGGTGTCGCTGGCCCAGCACGCCGGCGGCGATCTGATCCATCGACACGCCGGCGCGGATGTCGGCGCCCTCGGTCTTCTTCGGATGCACGCCGGTCAGGTAGGCGCCCGACGCGCGCGCGTGATCGCCGGCGCCTTCGCCGGGCAGCGCGTCGCCCTGCGCGTTCGACAAGCCCGTGACCATGACGATCTGCTCGCGGAACGGCGCCAGCGGCTCGAGGATCGGCATCACGTCCAGCGCGGTCGCGTCGCCCTGCGGCGTCCAGCGCGCCATGACGATGCCGTTCGGCACGTAGATGATTCCCAGCCGGCGCGTCGGCGCGGCGGCGGCACGTACGCGTGCGCCGCCGAACGCCGGGATCATCCCGTCGAGCAGCGGCAGCGCGAGCGTGGCGCCGACGCCGCGCAGGAACGTGCGGCGCGGCAGATGTTTGTTCGTGACGATCATGATTCCGACGCCCTCCGCATCTGAAACGGCGTGCTCCGGACGATGCCGGCGACGAGCGACGACCAGGTGTAGCCGCCGGGCGCCGCATCGCGCAGGATCCGGCGGATCGCCGGGCGATCGTGGTACTCGACGCCGCGGCCGAGCGCGTAGGTCAGAAGCTTTTCCGTGACCGCCGCGGCGAAGCGGTCCGGCTCGTTCGGCGAGCAGCTTCCGCAGGCCGGCCGGGCCCTCGAACGCGCTGCCGTCCGGCAGGCTGGTCGACGCGTCGATCGCCGCCTGCCCGTCGCGCGTCCGCCACTTGCCGACCGCGTCGAAGTTCTCCAGCGCCAGCCCGAACGGATCCATCTGGCGCATGGCAGCTGGCGCACACCGGGTTGCGGCGATGCTGCTCCATCCGCTCGCGCACCGACAGGCCGTCCGACGCGGCCCCTTCGTCCAGGCTCGGGACGTTCGGCGGCGGCGCCGGCGGCGGCGCGGCGAGCAGGTTCTCGAGCACCCACTTGCCCGCGCAGCGTCGGCGACGTCCGGTTCGCATACGACGTGACCGTCAGGATGCTGCCCTGGCCGAGCAGTCCGCGGCGCGCGCCGAATCGTGCGAGCTGGACGCGGCGGAACTGCGATCCCCAGATGCCCGGCGATGCCGTAGTGCCTGCGCCAGGCGTTCGTTCAGGAACGTGTAGTCGGCCGTCAGCAGTTCGAGGACGCCGCGGTCCTCGCGGAGCTGGTGCTGGATGAACAGCTCGGTTTCCTGCCGCAGCGCGTCGCGGAGGTTTTCGTCGAACTCGGGGAACGCCTCGGGATCCGGCGTGACGCTCCGCATGTTGCGCAGGTGCAGCCACTGGCCGGCGAAGTTGCCGACGAGCGCCGCGGCGCGCGGGTCGGCAAGCATCCGCTCGACCTGCCGGCCGAGCACGGCCGGATCCGACAGCCGCTGCTGTTCGGCGAGCGCGAGCAGCTCGTCGTCGGGAATCGAGCTCCAGAGGAACAACGAGAGCCGCGACGCGAGCTGGATATCGCTGACGCGATACAGCGACGCGCGGGCGGCGCCCGCCGGATCGCGCTCGACGAAGAACAGGAAGTCGGGGTCGACAAGCATCGCCCGCAGCGCGAACTCGATGCCCGCTGTCGAAGTTGTAAGGCGACCCATTGAGGGTCGCCGTGCTGGCGACCCATTGAGGGTCGCCGTGCTGCGCGACCCATTGAGGGTCGCCGTGTTGACCAGTGAGGTCGCCGTGCTGCGGCCGGCCCGGTAGAACTGCATCAGGGCGGCGACGTCGGCGTCGCCGACAGGACGGCGATACGCGCGCCGTGCCAGCGTCCTGAGGATCGTCGCCGCGCACGCGTCTTTGTCTTGCCCGGCAGACGAAGATCCGGCGGCGGCTGGGCGTATCGCCAACGCCCACGACGCCGAACGGCCCGCTGATCTCGATCGTCGCGACGCCCATCGCCTCGTCGCGGTCGCCCGCGTATTCGTAGGTCGCAACCGACAGCTCCGGCTCGCGCGCGCCCTCCGGCAGTCCGCTCTTCTCGGGAAACGCGACGCTGAGATCGTGCGCGCCCGCCGTGATCGCCAGCCGCGCGATCAGCTTCTCGTCGGCGGTCTGCTCGTACGGCGAGGCGCTCGGCACCGCCGACCACGGATCGCGCGGACCCTCGCCGCCGACGCTGAACTGACGCACGCGCCGCCGGTCGAGCCGCAGCTCGATGGCGTTCGGCTCGCCCAGGCCGCGAATCTGGCTGGCGTGCGTTCGCTGCAGCCGGACGCGGATCTCGTACTCGCCGTCGGCCGGGAAGTAATGACGGACGGCCGCGCCGCCACGCGTGCCGAACGGCTGCGCTTCGCTCATGCGATCGCGCTGCAGCAGCGTCTGCGGCACGCTGTAGGTCTGCACCGCCGGGCGGATCGCCGCGTCGCCCACCGCAAGACGACTGATCTTTCCGGCCGCTGTCATGTAGCGCTCGAGCAGCGCCGGCGACAGCGACAGCACGTCGGAGATGTTGTCGAAGCCGTAGCCCGAATCGTCGGCCGGCAGCAGCGCGCGAACGTCGACCTCGAGCGAGAGCAGATCCCGCACGGCGTTCGCGTACTCGGCGCGGTTCAGCCGATGGATGACCGGCCGTCCGGGATCGGGGTGCGCCGCGCTGTGCGCGTCGAGCGCCGCCTCGATCCGTCCGGCGACCGCGTCATACGTCGACCGATCCGGCCGAGGCAGCCCGACCGGCGGCATCGTGCGGCTGCGCAGCCGCGCGGCGACTTTTTCCAGGGTGCGCGCATTCTGCGGCGACGTTGTTGAGATCGAGCGTGTCGAGCGCGAGATCCGCCGTCGGGCGCTTCTGGTTGTGGCAGGTGATGCAGTAGCGATCGAGCGTCGCCCGACCTGCCCTGAGCGAAGCCGAAGGGTCGACTGGGACGGACGAGGCGGGCGCCACCGACTGCGTCGCGTAGACGGAACACACCGCGACGGCGCACCGATCGTGCAACCAGCGCATGTGTCGGCTTCAGGATAAGCGGGACGCGCCCAGACAAGAACAGGCTGCCATACGAAGATTAACCGCCGAGCACGCCGAAGCCGCGGAACCTCTTATGTTCGGCGAGTTCGGCTCGCGGTTATTTCGCCGCTCCTGCGAATACGTGAATTCCAGCACCGATCCAGGGTGGCCGAGCTGATTCGTTCTCGCGCCATCTAGGCCCGCCGTCGTGCCGAAACTGTCGGTCGACAGGTAGATCCGGCGGCCGTCCGGGCTCACGACGACGTCACGATATCGATTGGCCGTCCTGAAGTATTCGAGCGGCGAGCCGGTTGACCGTCCGCCCATCAGCGCCGAGCTTGACGCGGTACAACGAGCCGCCGCGCATCCCGGTGATGAGGATCGAGTTCGCCCAGCCCGGGATGGCGGACGAGGTGTAGATGTCGATGCCCGCCGGCGCGATCGTCGCCGTGCCGTTTGGCCCGGAAGTCGTAATCGTTCTCGACCGTGAAGAACGTCGTCAGCGGCGGCGCGAAGTTCGGCGCGCTCCACGCCGATTCCTTCGTCTGCGGCACGCTGGCAGGAATGGCGACGGTGTCGAACTTCAACGTCCGGCACGGCGCGGGCGCCGACGCCGACCAGTTCCCGTAGACGTACGCGCGATCGTCCTTGAACCCGGCGACGTTCGGCCATCCGTAGTTCCGGCCCGATTCGATCACGTTCAGCTCGTCGTCCGTGCTCGGGCCGTGATCCGATCCGTAGAGCAATCCTCCGGGTCCGAACACGAGCCCCTGCGTGTTCCGCAGACCGATCGCGTAGATGTGACTGCGGACGCCCGCGAACTGCGGATTGTCGGCCGGAATGGATCCGTCGAGGTTCATCCGCAGGATCTTCCCCTGGTAGGTGCTCCAGTCGCGCCGGTTGACCTCGTCGGCCGTCGGCACGTCCTGCGCGCGATTGGGATTGCAGTAGTTCGCCAGGAAATTGCTGCCCTGATCGCCGCGGCTGAAATACAGCTTGCCGTCCGGGCCGACGGCGAGCCGGCCCGCGCCGTGATCGTCGTGCGCGGGCATGTCGTCGAGGACGTCGACCGGCGCGGTCAGCGTCTCGCGTCCCGCCGTCGTAGGTATATCGCCGGACGCGAATGCGGCGGACGACCTCCGGTCCAGGATCGCGGTCGTAGGTGTACGCCACGAAGGCGTAATCGCGCCCACCCGCGATCGCGATGGAACGCGATCCCGAGCAGGCCATCCTGGACGACCGACTGGTAGACGTCGGTCAGCGTCAGCGCGACCTGCTTCGAACCGTCGGCCGGGTCGAGCCGCGTGACGCGGAACCCGGTCCGCTCGGTGACCCAGAGCTGCCGTCGGGTCCCCACGCGAGGTCCCACGGGTTGTCGAGGCCGGCGGCGACCACGCGCATGGTGAACGCTTCGGGGCCGACGATGTGCCGGTCGCGCGGGCTCTGCGCGGCCAGGGCGACGGCCAGCACCAGCCAGCAAGGCGCGGCGAGACGTCTGGCGGGACGGAAGGGCATCGTCATGAGGCGCTCGCATTATACGGCGCGCGTTCGGCACTGACCCTGCGCACCCCGTGCACTCGCCCTGTGCATCCGTGACCTCATGGATACCCTTCTGGCCTCGATCTCATGAGAGGCATCCGATGAAACTGATTCGGCTCTTTGCGCGTCGCGGCCGGAGCGCTTGCGCTGATCTCGGGTTCCGTTGCGGCGCAGCGCGGCGCATCCGGTCCGCCGGAGCACGCCAAGATCACGCCGGTGAACAACCTTCCCAACCCGTACGAGACGGTCCGGAACTGGGGCACGCTGCCGGACGGCCGCAAGTGGGGCTCGGTCAGCGCCATTCACGTCGACGCCGACGGCAAGCACATCTGGGCCGGCGATCGCTGCGGCACGAACTCGTGCGCCGGGTTCGACCGTCGACCCGATCGTCAAGCTCGACCCGAGCGGCAAGGTCGTCGCGAGCTTCGGCGCGGGCCAGATCATCTGGCCGCACGGCATGGACGTCGACCGCCAGGGCAACGTGTGGATCGCCGACGCCCGCGTGGCGACCGCCGAGGAACTGAAGCAAGTTCCCGAACGCCGCCGGCAAAGGTCAATACGGTCACCAAGTTCAGCCCGCAGGGCAAGGTGCTGCTGGTACTCGGCAAGCCTGGCGAGGCGGGCAATCCGCCGACGCACTTCACCGAGCCGAACGACGTGCTCGTCGCGCCCAACGGCAGCATCTTCGTCGGCGAGTCGCACAACGCCCAGTTCGAGGACAAGCCCGGCGGCCCCAACGCGATCGGCCGCATCTCGAAGTTCGCGCCCGACGGCAAGTTCATCAAGAGCTGGGGCGCGTTTGGGTACGGGAACAGCGAATTCCGCGGACCGCACTCGCTGGCGATGGATTCGCAGGGACGCCTGTTCGTCGCCGATCGCGGCAACCGGCGCATCCAGATCTTCGACCAGGAAGGCAAGCACCTCGCGACCTGGTACCAGTTCAGCCGGATCAGCGGCCTGTATATCGATCGCAACGACGTGCTCTACGCCATCGACTCGGAATCGGACGAGAACTACAATCCCGGATGGCGCAAGGGACTGCGGGTCGGCAGCGCCAAGACCGGCGAAGTCTGGTACTTCACGCCCGAGCACGTCTCGAAACAGCCGTCAGGGATGGGCGGCTACGGATCGATGGGCGAAGGAGTGGCTGTCGACGCCGCCGGCAACGTCTACGGCGGCGAGGTGGGACCGATCCAGGGGATCACCAAATTCATTCCCCGGCTGAAGAAGTGACGAGGACGCAGAGGGCCAGCTCGAGGCCCGCCAGAGGCTGCGGACGCGACATGATGAGATCACAGCAGCAACGTTCGAAATTCGTTGCGATCGCGGCGTCCGTGCGGCGGTCGATCGCAGTACTGGTCGGCCTCGCCATCCAAGGCACGGCGCAGCAGAAGCCGGCCGGCGACTGGCCCAACATCACCGGCAGCGATGCCGGCGACGCGGTACTCGGCGGTCGACCAGATCAACGCGTCGAACTTCAACAACCTGAAGGTCGCCTGGGAATGGCGCGGCGCGAAGGATGCGGGCGTCAACCTCGGCGGCGAGGTCAACGCGCGCGGGCTGCCGATCTACGTCGACGGCATGCTCATCACCGTCTCCGGTCCGCGGCGGACGATCGTGTCGCTCGATCCGGCGACCGGCAAGACGCTGTGGACGTTCCAGGAGCCGACGACCGGGCGCCACGAGTACTCGATGCGCTCGAACCACGGCAAAGGGCGTCGCGTATCACGCGCATCAACGGCCGCGGCGTCGTCCTGATCACCACGCCGGCGTTCTTCCTGCACGCGCTCGACGCGCAGAACCGGTCAGCCGCTCGCGAACTGGGGCGGCGGCCGTGCCGATCGAAGGCTTCCCGAAGACCGGCTCGGTCGACATGCTGAAGGACCTGATCGCCGACTGGGAGCCGTGGCTGAACGCGAAGGAAACCTACAACCCGAACCGCGGCCTGCCGCTCGAGCTCGGCTACATCACGAGCTCCTCGCCGCCGATCGTCGTCAACGACGTGATCATCGTCGGCAACTCCGCCGAGCAGGGCTACCACCAGACGCGCATCGAGAACGTGCCGGGCGACATCCTGGCGTACGACGCGCGGACCGGAAAGTTCATGTGGAAGTTCCACGTGATCCCGCGGCCGGGCGAAGTCGGCCACGAGACCTGGGAGAACGACGCGTGGAAGTGGACCGGCGACGTCTCGTCGTGGGCGCCGCTGTCCGCGGATCCGCAGCGCGGCCTCGTCTACATCCCGACCAACAGCGCGACGATCGATTACTACGGCGGCTTCCGGCCGGGCGACAACCTGTTCGGCGCCAGCCTGATCGCGCTCGACGTGAAGACCGGCAAGCGCGTCTGGCACTACCAGATGGTGAAGCACGACATCTGGAACTACGACACGCCGACGGCGCCGATCCTGCTCGACGTCAACGTCAACGGCCGGCGCATCCCGGGCGTGTTCCAGGCGACGAAGCAGGCGTTCCTCTACTCGTTCAATCGCCAGACCGGCGAACCGATCTGGCCGATCGAGATGAAGCCGGTGCCGCCGTCGAAGGTGCCGGGCGAAAAGCTGTCGCCGGTGCAGCCGCATCCGACCAAGCCGGCGCCGTACGAGTTCCAGGGACGGATCGAAGATCACCTGATCGACTACACGCCCGAGCTCCGCAAGCTGGCGCTCGCCGAGGCGAAGCGCACCGAAGCGCTCGCGCCGTTCTTCGCGCCGCCGAATCACCGCGGCAATCCGGAAGGCGCGCGGCCGACGCAGAACTGCCCGGGCGGCGCCGGCGGCGTGAACATCACCGGTCCGCCAGCCGCCGATCCGACGAGCGGCGTGATCTTCATCACCTCGAACGCGAACTGCTTCCGTCTGCAGGTGGCGCCGGCGAAGGAGTTCGACACGCCGGAGATGACCGGCAAGACGATCGCGCCGTGGTCGGCGCCGCACGCGGCCAGCGTCGGCGCGACGCCGCCGCTGCCGGCCGACAGCCCGCTGCGCGGCATCCCGAGCATCTTCAAGGGCTATAGTCGGCCGCATCTCGGCGATCGATCTCAACACCGGCGAGTACCTGTGGGTGATTCCGCACGGCGACATGGCGCGCGAGCAGCAGGAGGCGTTCCGCAATCATCCGCTGATGAAAGGCGTGACGTTCGAGACCAATCTGGGCCGCATGAGCCACGCCGCGCTGATGGCGACGCCGACGCTGCTCTTCGCGACCGGCCAGACCGACGACAACCGGCCGCACCTGTTCGGCATCGACAAGAAGACCGGCAAGCGCGTCGGCGCGGTGCCGACGCCGGCGATGGGTCAGTACGGCCTGATGACGTACCTGCACCAGGGCAAGCAGTACGTCATCCTGCCGGTCGACGGCGGCTACACGGCGATGGCGCTGCCGTAAGAACTCGGGCTCGGGGCTCGAGGCTCGGGACTCGGGATTCGGGCCTCACGAAATAATTCGTTCTCGTAGGGCGGCCCTCTTAGGGCCGCCTTTTTTTCGTCCTACTGAGGAGCTCACGATGTCGAGCGTGCCAACGGTGTCGGAAGATCCCGCCTCGTCAGCCTGTCCGACGAGGAAGCAGTCAAGGAGATCATCAGAACCACCGTCCTCAATCTCTGGAAAGTCGTCAACAGCCTCACGCGGCTGAGGCCATCGAAACACGAGCGGTATCGCGTGGCGATTTTCGGCTCGGCCCGCGCCCAGCCCGGCACCTTCGTCTACGAAGAAGTGAAGCGTGTCGCCACGGCGTTTGCCTCGATGGGGTGTGACATCGTCACCGGCGGCGGACCCGGCCTGATGCAGGCAGCCAACGAGGGCGCGAGCGTCGCCGGCGCGTCGGCATCGGTCGGCATCCGCGTGGAGCTGCCGTTCGAGCAGGATGTGAATCCGTTCGTCGTGCAGGCGTTCGAGCACGAAACGTTTTTCACGAGGCTCCAGCATTTCGTGATCGCGTCCGACGCGTTCGTCGTGGTGCCGGGCGGCATCGGCACCGTGCTCGAGACGCTGATGATCTGGCAGTTGCTGCAGGTCCGGCACGTGGACAACGTGCCGCTGATCCTCGTGGGCAAGATGTGGTCGGGGCTGGTCGAGTGGGCGAAAGAGAGCATGCAGGATCCGCGGCTGCCGCTCGCCAGCCCCGCAGACCTCGATATCCCCCGCTGTGTCGACACCGCGGACGAAGCGATCGCCCTCGTCCGCGATCTGCATCGCCAGTGGCAGGCGAAGCAGTGAGGCGGAGCTCGTAGGCGGCAGGACGTACGCTGGAGGACAACTATACTGGGCCAATGGACGCGAAACCGGCCCTCGTCGAGGTGGGCCGGGCACTCATCGCCGTGAATCTGGAGGCGGTGCTGATTGGCAATGCGGCGGCGGCGCTGCAGGGCGCGCCGGTGACGACCGTCGATTTCGATTTTCTGTTTCGAGGCACGCCCAGAAACCTGGCGAAGCTCAGGGCTCTCGCTGATCGACTGCGCGCGACGGTGCTGCGGCCGTACTATCCGGCATCCGGTCTCTTCCGGGTCACGCGCGATGACGATGGGTTGCAGGTCGACTTCATGACCCGCATCCACGGTGTGAAATCATTTGAAGGGGTTCGCGATCGAGCGACACCGATCGAGATCGATGGCACGACCCTCCTTGTCGCGTCGCTGGATGACGTGATCCGGAGTAAGAAGGCGGCACGGCGGCCGCGCGATCTTGCCGTGATCGAAGTTCTGGAGAAGGCACGTGATGCGAAAACGCGCGAAGTCGGCGCCAAAGCGCCGCCGCGACGCGCTCGCCCGAGAAAATGAGCGTGCGGTGGACGAGATGATCCGGCGGTGGCAGGCGCTGCCGCCCGAACGGCGCACGCATTTTCTTCGCAAGCGGATTGGCGTGGGACGAAGTGCGTTGTAACGCGCTGCCACGACCTCCGGCTCGGGGCCGCCAACGAAGCGGTCTGACGACATTGCGATCACCCGAACAGCATCTTGGAGCTGACGGTATGACCAGGCGGATCGCCGTCCTTGTTTTGATTGTCGCGATCGCGTGTCAGAGTCTGGCCCAAGCGAGCTCGCAGCCGATCCGCACCAAGCGCGGCATGGTGATCTCCGCGAGCGCGATTGCTTCTGATGTGGGTGCGGACGTGCTGAAGGACGGCGGCACGGCCATCGACGCCGTCGTGGCCACGGCGTTTGCCATGGCGGTGACCTTTCCGTTCGCGGGCAACATCGGCGGCGGCGGGTTCTTGCTGTATCGACCGGCTTCAGGCGAACCGGTCGCCTACGATTTTCGAGAAACAGCGCCGGCTGGCTCTTCGCCGACGATGTTCCTGGCCAACGGCAAATACGACGCCGGTCGGCACCACACCAGCCACGTCGCGGTCGGCGTGCCCGGTACGGTCGCCGGGCTGCACATGGCCTGGAAGGATCACGGAAAGCTGCCGTGGCGTCGTCTCGTCGAACCGGCGATCAAGCTCGCCCGCGACGGTTTTCCGGTCTCCGAGGGGCTCGCGCGCTCGCTGCTCGGCGTCCTCGACAACATGAAACCCTATCCGGCCTCGATAGCGCAGTTCTCGAAGAAGGGTGTGCCGTACGAGGCAGGCGACATTCTGAAGCAACCCGATCTCGCGCGGACGCTTCAGCGGATCGCTGCACAAGGTCCGGATGGCTTCTACAAAGGCGAGACCGCCGACCTTCTCGAAAAGGAAATGAAGGCGCACGGCGGGTTGATCACGCGGCAGGATCTCGCTGCGTATCAGGCGAAGAAAAGGACGCCGAGTCGGGGCACCTATCGCGGTTACGAGGTGCTATCGATGCCGCCAGCCAGTTCAGGCGGCGTCGCGCTGATCCAGATGCTCAACATCCTGGAGGGCTTCGACGTCAGGGCCAGCGGCTTCGGATCGGCTCAGACGATCCATCTCGTCGCAGAGTCGATGCGCCGCGCCTATGCGGATCGTGGCCTGCATCTTGGCGATCCCGAGTTCAACCCGCAGATGCCTGTCGATCGGTTGATCTCGAAGGACCACGCGACGAAGCTCAGGGCGACCATCAATCACGAGCGCGCATCAAAGTCCTCTCCGACGACGTTCTCGTGGCCAGCGGAAGGAAGCGAAACGACGCATCTCTCCGCCGTCGACGAGCAGCGCAACGCGGTTTCTATGACCTACACGCTCGAAGCGGGGTACGGATCAAAGATCACGGTGCCCGGCGCGGGCTTTCTGCTCAATAACGAAATGGGAGATTTCAACGCCGGTCCCGGCCTGACCAACGCTGACGGCCTCATCGGCACCGAGCCCAACCTGGCGCAGCCCGGCAAACGAATGCTCTCGAGCATGACACCGACGATTCTCGTGAAGGACGGCCAGCTCGCAATGGTTACCGGTAGTCCGGGCGGTCGCACGATCATCAACACGGTGCTCCTGACGATCCTCAACGTCGTCGACTTCGGCATGAACGCGCAGGAAGCGGTCGATGCCGGCCGGTTCCATCATCAGTGGCTTCCCGATCGCATCACCGTCGAGCGCCAGCAGTTTTCACCGGATACCGTGGCGTTGCTGAAAGCCAAGGGACATGACGTCCGCGAAACCAATGCGCAGGGCATGGCTGAGGTGATCGTGCTCGACGCCGCAACCAACACGCTGGAAGGCGGCGTCGATCGCCGCGGAGCTGATGGCAGCGCGGCTACACCGTAAGCGAATACACAGCTACGGTCACGAACCGCACCTCATGACCCGATCCGGCGCGTGGCCGATCTGCGCGACGATGCGCCAGCCGTCCTTGGTCTTGGAAAAGACGTAGGTTCCGGCCGGCTCGCTGAGGACGCTGCCATCCTTCCGGTAGCGCGTGAACTGCGCGCTGAGGATCGCGGTCGCGTCGTTGAGGATGCAGATGTTGGCGTGCTTGGTGGCGGTGCGCGCGTAGTTCTGCGGCACGAGCGCGGCAATCGACGACTCGAAGCGCGCTTTGGTGTCGGCCGGCGTCATCGATACGTTCGGTCCTGTCGCGGTGAGGTTGAAAGAGGGTGCGAGATACACGCGCTCGCCGATCATGTCGGCTCGTCCCGCGGCGAACACCTTCAGGTACTCCTCCCACGCGGCCGAGACCTCGGCCTTCAGGGAATCCTGCGCCGCCGGCTGCGCGGAGACGGCGATCAGCCATCCAGCGATCGCCAGCGCCACCACAACTCCCGCTGTTCGTCGCATCACATGAGTCATGATTGATGTCCCCTGTTCTTCTCCGTTAGAAGAGCGCGATTGGATTGACGGGGCTGCCGGTCCCGCGCACCACCTTCAGCGGCAGCGCCATGAACATGAACTCGTAGCGTTGTTCCTCGGCGCACGCCTGCGCCAGCGGCTCGAGCAGCGCATTGTCCAGCAGCGCCACGCCGTAGCTGTAGAGGACGCCGTGAACCGGCCAGGGATGGCCGGCCGCGTCGGGCCTGGCGTCGAGCATGTCCCAGCCGAGAACCGAAACATCGCGATCGCGGATGAACCGGGCACACGACACGTGGAGGCCTGGCCGCGCATCGGCCACGCTGCCGTACGCCCCGCTTTCTCGAACGAACGATTCGCGGCCGCTGTAGATCAGCAGCGCGTCGCCGGGCTCGACGGCCACGCGCTTGCGCCTGCGCGATCGCCTCGAGCTCGGCGGCGTCAACCGGCCGATCCGAGCGTCACGTGTGAACTGCGGCGATGGCGGGGCACGTCGAGCAGAACGCCGCGGGTGATCAGGCCGCTGCCGAACGCGGTGATGTCCGCGAATCGCGCGCCGTTCGTATCGATCTCCCGCGCCGGGTCGCGGCCGTTCCACATCCCGTTCTGATCCCAGATGTGGCACAAGGCGTCGACGTGCGTCACGGCGACGCCGTGGTAAATGAAGCCGTAGTAGTCAACCACCGAGCGGCCGGCTCCGCGATCGTTGATCCGGATGAAGTGCTGGTCGGGTTGAAACGGCCGACTGAGCGAGACGGTGCGGCCGGACTTGACCAGTGCCGCCGCCGCGGCGCGCTTGGCGGGCGTGATCAGGTTGACCGCGCCCATCTGGTCGTCGGCGCCCCATCGCCCCCAGTTGCGCCGATACTCGAACGCGTTTTCCGCGGGTCGGCCGGCCGTCGCCGTGCCGGTCTGACCCGAAGTCGTCTGGCCCGGTGCGTCCGTGGCGCCGCCGGCGGCGCGACCCAGTGACGTCGCACTCAACGCGGCGGCGCCGAGGAGAAAGCCTCTTCGCGTCGAATCCATTGTCGACCTCCCAAGTCCAGTCTCGGACCGGCGATCGCGAAAACCGACACGCCGACCCTAAAGGGTCGGCCTACGTGATCACTGCTAGGCGCCCGGCGCGCGGTACTGCACCGCCTTCTTGCCGGCCGCATCGATTTCTTCGGGCGTGATGAGCGGGATCGTCGAGAGACGCACCGCCCCTGACGCGTTGACGGCCAGGCTCACGGCCAGGCCCGACGCCGCATCCGGCACGTCGACGATCACGTAGGCATCGTCCTCGCCATAGGCGAAATAGAACGCCTCGACCTTGCCGCCGATGCCCTCGATAAGCTTTTGAACCGCCGCGCGCCTTGCCGTGCCGCCTTCCTTGAGAAGTCCCCGAGCCCCTTCCGCCGTATACGATGCCTTGATCATGAACTTCGGCATGGCACTCTCCTATTCACATCCGAGTCGTAAAAGCCTCTCGCGTCAGAGTTCCCGCGCCAGCCATCGAACAATGTTCAGCGTGAACTGCCGATTGCCGGTGTCCGGCGCGTAACCAGTCAGGGCGCCCATCTCTCCGACAACAACCACTCGGCCCCGATCGAATTCGAAGGCGATTCCCTGGCTGCGACCGGCGGCCGACCGGGTGTCGCACCCCGGACAAGGATTGAAGTCGCGCGGTGGAGACGATGGACGCGAACCCGACGGCAACCAGTCCAGGGCAGTCGGACTGAGTGGCAGCAGCGCGATGCTGCCCGGCGGTCCCTCGATCGACTCGCCGGTGGTGGTCGACACCGTCTCGATACGCTCCGACCGGTCTCGCCCGTTCATGATGGGATGATCACCAATCAGCCCGGCAGCACGCGAGAAGAGCAGGTATCCGAACACGGGGCCGTAGGTCGGCAGCGTCCGTCGATGCGAGACATCGTCGGTCCACCCGGCAGAGAGATGGACACCCAGTCGCTCCGCAAGGATCCGCGCGGACGCGCCGGCCGGATAGTGGTCCGTGACCAGCAGCAATGCGCCACCCGCGGCAACCCACTGCTGAACGGCGTCCACTTCGGCGTCGGTGAACGCTGCGCGCGCGCGTTGCTCGACGGGTGCCGCCGCGCCGGCGCCATTCGGGTTCGTAATCAGCAGGATGTCGGTTGTGGCAAGCCGCCCGGCGCTGAACGGCGCCGAATTGGTCGCGACTGAAAACCCCTCCTCCGTGACCAGCCGAACGAAGGATCTGTAGCCGCTGGCGGCCGCCGCGAACAGGTTGTGGTGCGCTTCATCGAGCAGGATGCGCGTGCGCGGCGCGGACCCCGTGCCCGCCTTCGCTCGGCTGACGCTTGGCGAGCTTCCGCCTGCGCTAAAGCTCCGGCGGACAGTCGGCGCGGCAGGCCTGCAGTGCCGTGACCGCCACTCCGGCGAGCAGCAGGGCGCCCGCCGCCGCTCTTACCGCCGCTGCCACCGGATTTCGACGCCCTTACCCGATCCGACGGCCGTGCGCAGCAGAGTGAACCAGATGGTCGGTGGCGCGGCCGTCGGCCAGGTAGTCGATCGTCGCCGTGTCGATGTAGTAGTCGCGATCTTCGGACGACTCTTCTTCGAGCTTGTCGACCAGCACCTGCAGATCGGCTTCGGTGATGCTTCCGAGCAGTTGATTGCCGTCGCGTTGTATAGATCAATCATGCCGTTCCGTCGTTCCGCCATTCCTCAGTTCCTCAGTTCTTGGTGGCCGGCAGCTTTTCCCAGTACAGGTGGCCGCCCGTGGTTTCGCCCGCCGCATTGACGTTCGGCGGCGTGCCCAGCCGCAGGACGTTCCCCGTGAACTGATAGAAGCGCTTGGTCGCGTCGTTCTCGCCGCCCGGCCGCGTCGTGCCCTGCTGGTTGTGCAGCACGAACGGCGGGTTGTAGTTCTCGTAGGTCGTGAACCGTCCGAAGTACCCGTTGTAGGTGCGATACGCGGCAAGCGCCTCGGCCGGCGTCGGCTGCGCGCCGGCGTACTCGGTCCGCCCCTTGTTGTCCATCAGGTGGACCATCATGTGGCCGGTCGGCGTGTAGATGATCCACGAGGTATTGGCTCGCGTCTCGACGCGATCGCCGTGGAAGATTTCCTTGCCGTCCTTCATCCGGTAGCTGTCCGTGTAGAGCAGCTTGTGAAACCCGAGGAACTTCTTCTCTTCCGCCGAGAGCGGCGCGTTCGGCAGGCGCTCCCACACCAGCCGGTTCGTCGCCTGTTCCCTGCTGCCGTTGTTGGCCGGCACCGGCGTGAGGATCAGGCGGTCGCCGTGAATTCGTAGTACCGCAGGAAAGGCGGCGGTTGTCCGGGTCTGATGGTGCCGATCCGATGGTGCGTCACGATCTTGCTATTCTCGTCGACGGTGAACGGTCCGAAGTACGCCGTGTAGCCGCGGATGGCGGCAAGCGCCTCATCGGGCGTCGGCTGGTTCGTCCGCAAAGCGCGCGCGGTTGCGCGGCATGATGTGCACGCCCATGTGGCCGGTGTCGGCATACGTGATGTAGCCGATCGAGTTGAAGTTCGGCGTCCGCGACCACTGCCCCTTGGCGTCCTTGACCTCGGTGAAGACCAGCCGGTACGTGCCGACGAACGTGGCGCGATCGCTCGCGCTCGGACGACGTCGCGCTCGGACGCGGGATTTGCGCCGCGGTGGGGACTCGATCGCCAAGCCAGACGGCGACGGCAACCAAGCGCCCCGACCGCCAGCATCTTTCCAAGACTCACCCTGACACTCATCGTCGCCTCCCCTGCCTTACCGGGCGCCTTCCTCGTTGCGAATCCGACGCTGGCGGCGGTTCGACCACAGAATGGCGGTCACCAGCGCCGGTACGTATGCCACCCACAGCAGCCACTTGTACGGAAACGGAACCAGGAACAACGCAACCAGAAACGCCGTGATCGCGGCCCATGCGACTGACGCGACTTGTACCATGAACGCACGCTCGCGTGGTCCGGACGTGTTCCTGATGCTCAGGTACGTCCCCATGGCGGCGCCAGCCAACCCGAACACGCCGCCGATGAGGCCGCCCATCACGCCAGGATCCATCGGCGCGCGATGTTAGCACCGAACAACTGGCGTCGTCCGGCTAAAGCCGGACACTACGAGACGGTCCGGCTGAAGCCGTTACAGGCGGTCTCTGTTATTCGGTGCGCAGCGCGACGACAGGGTCGAGCGCCACTGCTCGGCGTGCGGGGATGGCGCACGCGGCCAGGGCGGCCACGGCGAGCATCGAGCATGCGGCTACATGACTCAGGCCTTCATGCGCCTCGCGGCAGAACGCCTCGAACCACTCGCTGGCCTTTCCCCCGGCATGGCTGTAGACAACATCGCGTACGCGCTGCCGCGATCGGCTACTTGATCGCGTTGGCGCCGGCCTGCGAGACCTGCTCGTCCTGAATCGCTTGGACACCGCTCGTCCCGACGGCGCCGATCAATTCACTGCCGCGCATGATAGGCACGCCACCCGCGAAGGTGATGCCGTTCGGCACCTCCTTCACCTTGCCCTCTTTGACTTGGACGCCGTAGGTCGACGTCGCCAGTTTGGAGGCGACGACGGTCGCCGCCTTGCGCATCGCGATGTCGTACGAGCGTGCGGACGCGCCATCCAATCGTCGCAGCTGCATCGGAATGCCCGCGGCGTCGGTCACCACGATGGTCACGTTCCACTTGTTCCGTCGCGCCTCAGCCTCGGCCGCATCCATCGCCTTCAACGCCATGTCGTAGGTGAGCGCCTGAGGCGTGGCCTCCGGCTGCTGTGCCCCGACACCGCCATGCCCATAGAGAAGAACCCAAGTCAGAATGAATGCCGTCGCTCGTCCGTGCGTCATCGTGTGCCCGCTCCTTGAGGGTGATGCTATGAGACTCGGCGCCACTTGCGGATGATCTGTCCCTTCTGCATGAACGTGAAGAACGGGCCCTCGTACTCGCGCCGGTCGTCGCCGGCGCCTTCGAGCACGACCTTGCCGGGCTCGCGCCGGATCTTGAACCAGCGCATCGGCGCGCCAGGCTGCGTCACGGTTGATCTTGAACGGCCCGCCGATCGGACCGCTCGTCGTCTGCATGTGCGTGTAGCGGTAGCCCCAGGTGTCCGCCGTCATCTCGTAGACGCCCCACCCCATGTTGGACTCCGCGGTGCCGGCCCGGTGCAGCACGAACAGCACGACGCCGTCGTGGTTCGACCAGCGGGCGTCCGCCTGCGGCGGTCGGAGCACCTGGCCGCCCACGTGCCACTCCTCGAGCTGCCAGGTGCCCTCGAGCGCCGCGCGCAGATCCGACGGCGCAGGGCTCTGAGCCGATCGGGCCGGTGAGCCGGCCGCGACGAGGATCCACATTGCAACAGCACCAGTCGCGAACGCACGATTCATCAGTCCTCCACGCGCGAAGAGGGTCGGCCTACCGGCGATTCTGGGCCGCGTAGAACTTATCTCAAAAACCAGCTGACCTTGCGTCGCGAGCGAGCGCGCGAGCGAGCCACGCGAAGTGGAGCGCGCCGGCGCAGCGGCGCGCGAGAGAGCGTGCGGGGAGCCCGAGGGGCGAAGCCCCTCGGTAAGCTATGCGCGCGCGCGAGATCGCGCACGACCTCGTAGTGGAGCTGCACGAAGCGGTGCAGCTCGCTGACCAGGATGCGCTCCTGATCAGAGTGCGATCCAAAACCCTTCGTCCGCATCCTCGGCGTCGATGCGCCGGGCCGACGCCGTAGCACTGGATGCCCTTATCGCGCAGGAAGGCCATGTCGGTGGCGCCTGTGGCCATCATCGGTAGCGTCGGCACGTTGTAGAGCCGCTTGACCGCCGCTTCGATCGTCGTGAAGACCTCGGTATTAGACGCTCGATGGCTCGGTCGCCGGACGCGACGCCCGCGAGCCGTAGCGGACGTCGATGACGGATCGTTGACGAGCGACCGCACGGCCTCGAGGAACTTGTCGGCATCTTCCCCGGGCAGAAGCCGGACATCGATCGTCGCCTTCGCCTCGGACGGGATGACGTTCACGCGGTAGCCCGGCCTGGATCATCGTCGGCGACATCGACGACGTGAGCATCGACGCGTGCCGTGGCTCGTGCTCCCTCAGGTACTCGAACGTCTCGGCCTGCACCTTGGGATCGAAGCTGAACACGTCGCGGTAGCGTTTCGCCTGCTCCGGCGTGGAGATTTCGGCGAGGCGCTTGAAGTAGATGCCGGTGGTCTCGTTCAGTTTCAGCGGCGGCCGCCAGCTCGCGACCGTGCCGACGGCCGTCGACAGCACGCGCGATCGCGTTGGTCGTCAGCGGCACCGAGCCATGGCCGGCCGGACCGCGGGCCGTCAGTTCGATCGCCCGCGGCAGCTTCTCGGCCGTCTGCACGGTCGCGAAGCGCGCCTGGCCGCCTTCGCGCGTCACGTTGCCGGTCTCCGCGAGGCAGTACTCGGCTTCGATCGCCGGCGAAGTGCTCGTTGACCATGAACTGGATGCCGACGCGCGTCGTGCCCTCCTCGCCGGCTTCGGCGAGGAAGATGACGTCGCGATCGAGCGGCACGTTCAGGCGCTTCAGCACCAGCATCGTCATCAGCGACGCCACCACGTTGTCCTTGTCGTCGAGCGTGCCGCGTCCGTAGACGTAGCCGTCGGCGACCACCGCGCCGAACGGCGGATGCGTCCACTTGGCCGGATCGACGTTGACCGTATCGGTGTGCCCCATGATCAGCAGCGGCCGCTTCCGCCCGCTGCCCTTGAGCCGCGCGACGACGTTGGGTCGTCCCTTGTCGAGGGTGAACACCTCGACCGGGATTCCCTCGCGGCTCAGCACCTGCTGGAGGTAATCGGCTGCCTTCTGCTCGCCCCCGGGCGGATCCTGGGTGTCGAAGCGCACGAGCGCCTGGAAATGCTCGAGCGTCTCGCGCTGCACGGCCGTCCAATCAGGGGGAGCCGGCGATTGAGCGAACGCGATCGTGGACACCCAGGCTGTGGTCCCCGCCACGAGCAGTGCTTTGAGAACGGCCGTCATTGGTGTGCCCTCGCGTTGCCAGGAAATCTATCGTCCATCAACGAGCGTGTCCATACCGCTGTCATGACGCAGTGTTGACACGAGAGCCGTCTCGCGCGGGCGAGCTGATCACGGTATAGTCCGCACCGAAAGGGGGCATACGTGCCGAAGTTCGTCATCGAGCGCGAAGTGCCAGGCGCCGGCAGGATGACCGACGCCGAGATCCGGGAGGCGTCGCTCAAGTCGCTGGAAGCGCTGCGGCAGCTTGGACCGGAAATCCAGTGGATCCACAGCTACGTGACCGACGACAAGATCTACTGTATCTACTACTCACCGGATGAGATCGCGATCCGGGAGCACGCCCGCCTCGCGGGCATCCCGGTGGATCGCGTCGCCGCCGTGAGGCGATTGCTCGATCCGGCAAACTACGTCTGATACAGCTTCGGTTCGGTCGTCTTCTCTGCCGGTCCGGCCGGCGGAGGCGACATTCGCTCGTCGAGCGCGTACCGGATGGCGTCTTCGAGCGCCATGGCCGCGCCGGCCGTCCAGTACGCGCGCACTGACGCGCCGTCCTGCCGGCGCCGGAGTTCATCGACCGTCTCGTCCACTCTGCCCCGGTCGCGTGGACGCCGGGGAGCACCCAGCGTCTGACGAAGCGCTGCCGCGGCGCCCGCCAGCGTCAGCGCCCTCTGCACGTCCCCGGCGCGTGCGGCGAGACCGGCGAATCCGTCGAGCACTCTGGCGATGCCCCGGCGGTGCCTCAGGCCCGTGAAGATGCGCGAGCGCATCCTTGAGGAATCCGGAGGCGGCGGCCAGCTCGTTCTGTTCACGCGCGAGGTCACCGAGGTCGGCAAGCAATCGGGCTGTCCCCCAGGGATCCCCGCGGTCTCGAAACAGCTTGGCGCCCTCCTGGTACAGCCGGCGCGCGCCGGCGAGGTCGCCGCTCTCGCGTGCAACGTCTCCAAGGTGGTTCAACGACCAGCCGACACCGCGCCAGTCTTCGACCTGGCCAAACTTCTCCTGCGCCTCCTCGAGGAGCGTGCGGGCGAGCGCCTGATCGCCCTGCGCGCTGACCACGTCGGCGAGGTTGCTGAGGACGGACGCAGTCGCCCGCAGGTCGCCGAGCTCCCGGCACCCCGCCAGGGATTCTTCGAACGCGCGCCGCGCCACGAGCCAGTTGCCTCGCCAGGCAGGCGTGGACGCCCCTGGAGTTCAATTGCGACACGATGCCCTTGCGGTCGCCGAGCTCACGATAGATCTCGAACGCCTCGTCGTTCAGCCCGTCGGCGCTCTCGAAATCTCCCATCGTCGTCGCGAACGCCGCCGCGAACTTGAGGATATTGGCTCGCGACCGCGTGCGGCCCGAGGCCCCGGGCAGCTTCAGGAGGGCTTCGCAGCGGGCGCGTCCTTCGACAAGGTGTTCACGCCGTTCCCAGAACGTGAACAGGGCGCCGGCGAGCCGGAGTCCCCAGTCCGCTTCGTTTTGTTCGACCAGCCAGTCGAGCGCGGCCCGCATGTTGTCGTGCTCCGTCTCGCACGACGCCAGCCACTCCTCCCGATCCAGATCCGTGAGCAGCGCATTTCCCTCTTCCGCGACAACCAGACAGTACGCCGCCTGAGCCTTTCTCGTCGGCGCGAGGTCGCCGCTCTCGACCAACCGCTCGAGTGCGTACTCCCTGAGCGTCTCGAGCATCGAGAACCGTACTTCGTCTCCGTCGGTCACCTGCTGCACGAGACTCTTGTCCAGAAGCGAAGACAGCGCGTCGACGACATCGGTCCCGAGGTCGTGCCGCGTGTTGCACACCGCCTCGGCCGCTTCGAGCGTCCATCCGCCTCGAAATACGGAGAGCCGCTGGAACAGCTTCTGCTCCGCGGGGCTGAGCAGCTCGTAGCTCCAGTCGATCGTCTTGCGCAGGGTTTGCTGGCGGACCGGCGCGTCCGACGGACCGCGCGACAGGAAGTCCAGCCCCTGCTCGAGGCGCACCCGAATCGCGGCCGGCGTAAACATCTTGATCCGCGCCGCGGCGAGCTCGATGGCCAGGGGCAGGCCATCCACCCGCGCGCAGATCTGGGCCACCGGCACGCGCATGATCGCCGGTCAACTCGAAGTCCGGTACGACGGCCGCCGCTCTCTGCACGAACAGCTGGACCGACGGACTGCGGGAGACGGCCTCGAGGGACGTGTCCTCCGCATCCGGAAGCGGCAGCGGCGGCACGCGATACTCGTGCTCGCCGGACAGGTGGAGCACGGCGCGACTCGTGACGAGGATCTGCAGCAGCGCCGACGACTCGAGCATTCTCGTCAGCGTGAGAGCCGCATCCATCACGTGCTCGAAGTTGTCGAGAAACAGCAGCGTCCGCTTCCGCAGCGAGAGCTTCAGCGACTCCACCAGAACGTCGAGCAAGCGGTCTGCCACCTGTATGGCGGACATCGAAGTGCTCGGCAATCGATCGGGTCACCGAGTCGGCATCGACAGCCGAGGCGAGCCCGACGAAGCAGACGCCTCCGGGAAAGTCGTCGGGACACACGCGCGGCCACCTCGAGCCCAAGTCGTGTCTTGCCGCTTCCGCCGGGCCCGGTGAGCGTCACCAGGCGGACCTCGGGCCGTGAGAGCAACTCGGTCACTGCTGCCAGCTCCCGCTCCCGGCCGAGGAGCGGCATCGCCGGTACAGGCAGCGAGCCCGCCCCAGCGGGACGCGGTTGCGGCACGTCCTCGACTCACGGCGCGCCAGGGCCGCTGCGGCCGAGGCTCGGCCAGTCGGAACTCCGGAACGTAGTGGCCTTTGGGGAGTTCGAAGACGACCGGGATCCGCACGCCCCTCACCTGCGTAGTACTCCTGCAGCTTCGACCGGAGGCGGCGGGCCTCGACGCGCACGATGGTGTCCACACGCGGGTCGAAGGCAGGCCCCCGCCCGAAGACCTCGACGCCGATCGAATATTCCTTCAGCTGGTCGGAACGCCCCTCCACCGCCTCTGTCGACCACGTGCTCGACGAATCTGCGCAGCATCGGTGCGTTGGCGAAGGCCCTGCTCGCGCCGATTCGAGCGAGCTGGTCCACCACACAATCGACGGGCACCCGGCCTCGCCCCTCTGGCCGCTCGCGCCGATTGGGCCGTATCTCGTTCATCCACAGTGATTTCCCGCCTGCAACGCGGAGTATAGCGCGGCGCGAGTCGAGCGGCCACGCTCGCCGGCGCATGCGTTCACGGTGACGTCACCCCCGGTCACTCCTGCCGGCATGTCCGGTGGTGGCAGCATCCTGCCCGGCCCGTTCGCCGCTCTGCGTCTGCGGCCCGGAACGATGCGCGCTGGCCAGGCCGTGACCGTCAATAACGCTCACGAATAGGAGGGGAACCATGAACCGTCTGGCTTTTACCGTGGCATCGGCACTCCTGATGCGTCGTCGCCTTCGGTTGCGAATCGACGCCGCCTTCGAGCCCCACATCGACGCCGACAGTCGGCGCCGCGACCGGCGCGCCGTCATTCGCGCCGGTGCCGCCGGGCGGCCTGCACGCCCATGCGGGTGCTGGCCATTCCATGACCGCTCGAAGCGCGCCGGCGGCGTTGAGGCTGACGCCCGAGATCAATCAGCAGTTGTCCGACCTGCGCAGCTTCGTTGCTCAGTTCCACAATTTCGATAGAGCCGTCGAGTACCGGCTACAGCGTCGCAGCCCCGGGGCCCGGCGTCTGCATCTCCGACCCGATACGCGGCGGCATGGGGTTTCACTACACGTACGCCAACGAAGATCTCGTTGGCGACGGGAAGGTCGAGTTGCTGAAGCCCGAGTTCCTGGTCTATGCGCCGATAGGAAAACGGCGGGGTGAAGTTCAGTGCGCTCGATTACTTCGTTCCGTACACGACGTGGTCGCAGGCGGAGCCGCCGTCTCTGCTCGGAGTACCGTTCGCGCGTGAGGACGGTTTCCAGGCGTACGTCCTGCACATCTGGCTCTTCTGGCACAACCCGGCGGGGATGTTCGAGAACTACAACCCCGACGTCCCGCTCTGTTGAGCGGCGGGACCGTTGTCTCTCGTCCCGGTCCGGGAGAGTACGAGAGACGACGAGAGCTTCAAAACGCACCGCCGGCGGCCAGGGCCATCCATCGACATCCGTTCCCTAAGATTCAGTCCGCGATTGCCGCCTGCGCAATCCAGCACGGGGCCTCGCTCTGGACGCTCAATCCCGGCGATTTCGACGATGTGCCCGGGCTGACTCTCTACCGCGCGTGACGAGGCCCCGCGCCGCGGCCCGTGAGGTGTAAACTCGCGCCATCCGTTCAGCACCGGAGGCCGCCATGATTCGCCGCCTGCGCGTGTCTTTCGCTCTGGTCCTCACGCTGTCTGCCCTGCTCATTCCGCTGGCGGCCCAACGAGGCGCCGGGACCAGCGAGTGGCGCAGCTACAACGGCAACCTCGGCAGCACCAAGTACGCGCCGCTCGATCAAATCAACAAGGACAACGTCTCGAAGGTGCAGATCCTCTGGCGCCGTCCCGCGGTCGATGCCAGTCTGGCGACGCGCGACCCGAAGCTGAGGTTCTCGAGCAACTTCCGCGCCTCGCCGCTGATGATCGGCGGCGTGCTCTACAGCCCGAACGGCGTCGGCCTTGCCGAGGCGTTTCATCCCGGCACCGGCCGCACGCTCTGGGTCCAGGAGCCGTTCGAGGGCGACCAACTGACCGGCGACAGCACCCGCGGCGTCGCCTACTGGACCGATGGCAAGGACGCCCGGATCCTCGTCCAGCGCGGCGAGTACCTGTACACGCTGAACGCCGCCACCGGCCGCGTCTATCCCGATTTCGGCGAGCGCGGCCGCGTCGATCTCAACGTCGGCCTCGGTCCGCTGATGCGCGATTTCCGCTGGACCGGCGCGCCGCTCGTGATTCGCGACGTCGTGTTGATCGGCGGATCGATGACCGACTCGCCGAACAACAAAGAGCAGCCGCGCGGCGATGTCCGGGCGTATGACGTGCGCACCGGCCGAGTCCGCTGGCAGTTCCACGTCATCCCGCAAGCCGGAGAGTTCGGCGTCGAAACGTGGGAAGGCGACTCATGGAAGTACAGCGGACAGGCGCCGGTCTGGTCGCTGTTCAGCGCGGACGAGGAGCGCGGCTACGTCTACATGCCGGTGACCTCGCCGACGAGCGACATGTACGGTGGACACCGGCTGGGCCACAACCTGTTCGGGCAAAGCCTCGTCTGCGTGCGCGCCGACACGGGCGAACGCATCTGGCACTTCCAGCTCACACACCACGATCTCTGGGACTACGATCCGCCCGCCGCGCCGATCCTCGCCGACATCACGGTCGGCGGACGGCGGATCAACGCGGTTGTCCAACTTACGAAGCAGTCGTTCGCGTACGTCTTCGACCGCGTCACCGGCACGCCCGTGTGGCCGATCGTCGAGCGGCCGGTGCCGCAGTCGACGACGCCGGGCGAGATCACGGCCGCGACGCAGCCCTTCCCGACGCGCCCCGCGCCGTACGATCGCCAGGGCTCGACGATCGACAACCTGATCGACTTCACGCCCGAGTTGCGCGAGGAAGCGCTCGCCATCACGAAGCGATATGTCATCGGCCCGCTGTTCACGCCGCCCTCGATCCGCAGCGACGCGCCCGGCGGCACGCGCGGCACGATTCAGCTGCCCGGCTCGGTGGGCGGGGCCGACTGGCAGGGTGGCGCGTTCGACCCGGAGACCGGGTGGCTCTACGTGCCATCGATCACCACGCCCTTCGTCGCCGACATCGTCGAGGGGGATCCGAAGCGGACCAACCTGAGGTACACGCGCGGTACCCGACAGTGGATTGCGGGCCCGCGCGGCCTGCCGTTGTTCAAGCCGCCGTACGGACGGGTCACGGCGATCGACCTCAACACCGGCGATCACCGCTGGATGGTGGCGAACGGCGACGGCCCCAGGAATAACCCGGCGATCCAGCACCTCAAGCTGCCTCCGCTCGGCAACCCGGGCCGTCCATCGCCGCTGCTGACGAGGACGCTGCTGTTCATCGGCGAGGGCTCGCCCGCGATGGCCGCCGGCCCGCCGCGCCGTCCGCCCGACATGCCGGCCGAGATCGCGCCCGGCTACGGCGGCGACGGTTTCAAGGCGCTCGACAAGACGACCGGGGCCACCCTCTGGCGCATGTCGTTGCCCGCCGGCACGACCGGCGCGCCGATCACCTACATGTTCGAAGGCAAGCAGTTCATCATCGTTGCGGTCGGCGATGACGACACCCCCGCCGAGTACGTGGCACTGGGACTGCCGTGATGATGGCGGTACCCCGCCCTTGAAGTGCCTGACAAAATGGCAGAGCTTTGGCGTCGTCGCCCTGCCCGTGTGACGCGGCTCCTGAACGAGCTGAAAATCCAACAGCTAAGTTTGCCGCGTGCTGGCGTGCGCTCTTGAGCCTGCTCAAGCGCGTACTAGTTCTTGACTTCATTTCAGCTCAGGTCTAGCGTCGAGCGTCTCGACCGTCCGTCCTTATAGAGGTTCTTACGCGTCGTTCGCGAGGCGTCGGCTTCTTTGGAAGGAGGTCACCATGAAAGGGGTTGCCACACGGCTCGCGTGTGCCGCGAGCGTCGTGATCGCGCTGGGTCCACTCTCCCGCCCTGCCGAGGCCCAGAGCGGAATCGCCGGTGTCGTGAAAGACACCAGCGGCGCAGTCCTGCCCGGAGTTACCGTCGAGGCCAGCAGCCCAGCCCTCATTGAGAAAACGCGGGCCGCCGTCACCGACGGCGCGGGGCAGTATCGCATCATCGATTTGCGGCCGGGTGACTACGTGATCGTCTTCACGCTGACCGGCTTCAACACGATCAGGCACGAAGGCATCAACCTCCCGGTCAACTTCACGGCGACGATCGACGCGGAAATGCGCGTCGGCGCGCTCGAGGAAAGCATCATCGTGTCTGGGCAGACGCCGATTGTCGACGTGCAGAGCGCGACGCAGCAGCAGGTGCTCACTCGCGACCTGCTCGATGCCATTCCAACCGGCCGGAATATCTGGGGGACAGGCGCCATGTTGACCGGCGTCACCATCAGCGCGCCCGATGTGGGCGGCACGGCGGGGATGCAGCAGACCTACATTGCCGTGCACGGATCGATGCGCCGCGACAACGCGATTCAAGTCGACGGCATGAGCGTAAACGGCATCGAGGGGGACGGCGCGATCCAGAACTATTTCAACCAGGGCATGTTCGAGGAAATGAGCTATCAGACCAGCGCGCTTGGCGCGGAGGTGCCGGCCTCGGGTGTCCGCTTGAACATGATTCCGAAAGAAGGCGGCAACGCATTCAAGGGCTCCGTATTCATTTCGCATACGCCAGGGTCCTGGCAGAGCGACAACTTCACGGAGGCACTCAAGGCCACGGGACTGCGTGCGCCAAACCGAGTCGAGCGGATCTTCGACCAGAACTTCGGGGCCGGCGGCCCCATTCTGAAGGATCGCATCTGGATCTACGGCACGTTCCGCCGCTGGGGCGTCGATCAGACGATTACCGATTCTTTTTACAACGCGGATCCGACCCACCAGAACTATGCTCCGGATCTCGGTCGTCCGACCGTCGATGACAACGTCATCAAGAGCGGCGCGGCGCGCGTGACGTTCCAGGTGTCACGTCCGCACAAGTTTTCCGCCTATCTGGACCGAATCGTCAAGTTCCGGGGGCATGAGTGCCCGGCGCTCTCCTCCGAGGAAGCATGCGGCATCCGCAGCCCGAAGCGGTACTTCACCGCGCAGGCCAAGTACACCGGGACGCTGACCAACAAGCTGCTCGTCGAGGGCGGCTGGTCGGAGAACGACGAAACCTACTCGACCAACGAGACGCAGCCGAGCGGCAGGCCGACCGACGTCGGCCGGCTCGATCGCAACACCACCGAGCGATGGACGCGCGTGATCGGCCCGTACTACTTCCGCGTGCCGGACCGCCACACCTTCTCGGCGACGGCTTCGTACGTGACCGGCTCTCACGCGTTCAAAGGCGGCATGCAGCTCGGCAAGGGCGGCGAACCAGCACTCAGCGGACGATCAACGGCGGCATCGATCTGTATCAGGAATACCAGACCGTCAACGGCGTCCGCTCTCCGCGTCGGTCATGGTCTACAACACGCCGCAGGGGGCCGAGGGAGACGATCAAGTACGACCTCGGCATCTACGTGCAGGACTCCTGGACCTACAAGCGGCTGACGATCAACCCCGGCATCCGCTTCGAGCTGTTCAACACCTACGTGCCGGCGCAGGCCTCGCCGGCGGGCCGGTTCGTTCCCGCGCGGCAGTTCGACAAGATCGAGAACCTGCCGAACTGGCGGGACGTGGCGCCGCGGCTGGGCGCGGTCTACGACCTGTTCGGCGACGGCAAGACCGCGATCAAGGGTCACGTCGGCAAGTACATGCAGGCGTTCTCGACCGTCGGATTCGCCGCGGTCTACAACCCGATGGTGATCCCGACCGATCGCCGCACCTGGGCGGACGCAACGGCGACGACATCGCCCAGGACAACGAGATCGGGCCGGTCGTGACGCCGTTCAACATCAGCGGCAGTCAGCAACCGCAGCCCCGATCCCGACATCAAGCGTCCCTACCAGTGGGAGACGAGCCTCGGCGTGCAGCGCGAAATGATGCGCGGCGTCTCGGTCTCGGCCGGCTGGGTGCAGCCGCGACTACAAGCGCATGTTCTGGACCGACAACATCCTCGTGTCTCCGAGCGACTACACCATCGTCAACATTCCGAACCCGCTCGAACCCGGCCGAGATGATTCCGATCTACAACCTGAACGCGGCCAAGCGCGGCTGGTGCAGCAGGTCGACAAGAACTCGACCAGCAACGGCGGTGGTACAACGGCGTCGACTTCGGCTTCACGGCGCGGTCAACGGCGGCAACATCTACGGCGGCACGAGCATCGGCCGCTCAGCTGACGTCGTGGTGCGAGGTGGACGACCCGAACAGCCTGCGGTACTGCGATCTGCGCGAGCTGGACATTCCGTACCTGACTCAGTTCAAGCTGGCGGGCTCGTACCCGCTGCCCTACGGCATCCAGTTGAGCGGGAGCTGGCAGGGCTATCCGGGGCACCAGTCGGGACGGCGCGCCAGGACGCGGTGTACGACCGGCGTTCAACAGGGTTCCGGACCCGTCGCTCAACGTGAACTACAACGTCAACCGGACGAATCCTGCCGACCCTGACGCTCACGAGCATCACCGTGCCGCTGCTCGTGCCGGGCACGAAGTTCCTCGAGCGCTGGAACCAGGTCGACGTTCGGGTCGCGAAGAAGTTCCAGGTCCGGGAGGACCAGCTGCAGGGGCAGTTCGACATGTTCAACGTGCTGAACGGCAGCATCCTGGGCACGGTCGAAGCCTTCGGGTCGAGCCTGGACCGGCCCCGCGATCCTGCAGGGCCGTCTGTTCGCGGTTGGGGCGCAGATGAC
>CAVREM010000028.1:0-31945 GCA_963720005.1 uncultured Acidobacteriota bacterium
GGAGACCGGGTGGCTCTACGTGCCATCGATCACCACGCCCTTCGTCGCCGACATCGTCGAGGGGGATCCGAAGCGGACCAACCTGGAGTACACGGCGTACCGACAGTGGATTGCGGGCCCGCGCGGCCTGCCGTTGTTCAAGCCGCCGTACGGACGGGTCACGGCGATCGACCTCAACACCGGCAATCACCGCTGGATGGTGGCGAACGGCGACGGCCCCAGGAATAACCCGGCGATCCAGCACCTCAAGCTGCCTCCGCTCGGCAACCCGGGCCGTCCATCGCCGCTGCTGACGAGGACGCTGCTGTTCATCGGCGAGGGCTCGCCCGCGATGGCCGCCGGCCCGCCGCGCCGTCCGCCCGACATGCCGGCTGAGATCGCGCCCGGCTACGGCGGCGACGGTTTCAAGGCGCTCGACAAGACGACCGGGGCCACCCTCTGGCGCATGTCGTTGCCCGCCGGCACGACCGGCGCGCCAATCACCTACATGTTCGAAGGCAAGCAGTTCATCATCGTTGCGGTCGGCGATGACGACACCCCCGCCGAGTACGTGGCACTGGGACTGCCGTGATGATGGCGGTACCCCGCCCTTGAAGTGCCTGACAAAATGGCAGAGCTTTGGCGTCGTCGCCCTGCCCGGTGACGCGGCTCCTGAACGAGCTGAAAATCCAATAGCTAAGTTTGCCGCGTGCTGGCGTGCGCTCTTGAGCCTGCTCAAGCGCGTATAGTTCTTGACTTCATTTCAGCTCAGGTCTAGCGTCGAGCGTCTCGACCGTCCGTCCTTATAGAGGTTCTTACGCGTCGTTCGCGAGGCGTCGGCTTCTTTGGAAGGAGGTCACCATGAAAGGGGTTGCCACACGGCTCGCGTGTGCCGCGAGCGTCGTGATCGCGCTGGGTCCACTCTCCCGCCCTGCCGAGGCCCAGAGCGGAATCGCCGGTGTCGTGAAAGACACCAGCGGCGCAGTCCTGCCCGGAGTTACCGTCGAGGCCAGCAGCCCAGCCCTCATTGAGAAAACGCGGGCCGCCGTCACCGACGGCGCGGGGCAGTATCGCATCATCGATTTGCGGCCGGGTGACTACGTGATCGTCTTCACGCTGACCGGCTTCAACACGATCAGGCACGAAGGCATCAACCTCCCGGTCAACTTCACGGCGACGATCGACGCGGAAATGCGCGTCGGCGCGCTCGAGGAAAGCATCATCGTGTCTGGGCAGACGCCGATTGTCGACGTGCAGAGCTCGACGCAGCAGCAGGTGCTCACTCGCGACCTGCTCGATGCCATTCCAACCGGCCGGAATATCTGGGGGACAGGCGCCATGTTGACCGGCGTCACCATCAGCGCGCCCGATGTGGGCGGCACGGCGGGGATGCAGCAGACCTACATTGCCGTGCACGGATCGATGCGCCGCGACAACGCGATTCAAGTCGACGGCATGAGCGTAAACGGCATCGAGGGGGACGGCGCGATCCAGAACTATTTCAACCAGGGCATGTTCGAGGAAATGAGCTATCAGACCAGCGCGCTTGGCGCGGAGGTCCCGGCCTCGGGTGTCCGCTTGAACATGATTCCGAAAGAAGGCGGCAACGCATTCAAGGGCTCCGTATTCATTTCGCATACGCCAGGGTCCTGGCAGAGCGACAACTTTACGGAGGCACTCAAGGCCACGGGACTGCGTGCGCCAAACCGAGTCGAGCGGATCTTCGACCAGAACTTCGGGGCCGGCGGCCCCATTCGGAAGGATCGCATCTGGATCTACGGCACGTTCCGCCGCTGGGGCGTCGATCAGACGATTACCGATTCTTTTTACAACGCGGATCCGACCCGCCAGAACTATGCTCCGGATCTCGGTCGTCCTACCGTCGATGACAACGTCATCAAGAGCGGCGCGGCGCGCGTGACGTTCCAGGTGTCACGTCCGCACAAGTTTTCCGCGTATCTCGATCGAATCGTCAAGTTCAGGGGGCATGAGTGCCCGGCGCTCTCCTCCGAGGAAGCATGCGGCGTCCGCAGCCCGAAGCGGTACTTCACCGCGCAGGCCAAGTACACCGGGACGCTGACCAACAAGCTGCTCGTCGAGGGCGGATGGTCGGAGAACGACGAAACCTACTCGACACAGGAGGCGCAGCCGAGTTGGCAGGCCGGCGACGTCGGCAGGCTCGATCGCAACACGACCGAGCGATGGACGGCGCCGATTGGCCCGTACTATTGGCGTGTGCCGGACCGCCACACCTTCTCGGCGACGGCTTCGTACGTGACCGGTTCTCACTCGTTCAAAACCGGCATGCAACTCGGCAAGGGCGGGAACCAGCACTCCCGGACGATCAACGGCGGCATGGATTTGTATCAGGAATACCAGACCGTCAACGGCGTTCGCTCTCCGCAATCGGTCATGGTGTACAACACGCCGCAGTGGGCGAGGGAAACGATCCAGTACGACCTCGGCATCTTCGTCCAGGACTCGTGGACCTACAGGCGGTTGACGATCAACCCCGGCATCCGCTACGAGGCGTTCAACACCTACGTGCCCGAGCAGTTCTCACCGGCGGGACGGTTCGTCCCCGCGCGGCAGTTCGACAAGATCGAGAACCTGCCAAACTGGCGCGACTGGGCGCCGCGGATCGGCGGCGCCTACGACCTGTTCGACGACGGCAAGACGGCCATCAAGGCGCACGTCGGCAAGTACATGATGGCGTTCTCGACCGTCGGATTTGCCGCTGTCTACAACCCGATGGTGATCCAGACGGATCGCCGCACCTGGCGGGATCTGAACGGCGACGACATCGCGCAGGACAACGAGATTGGCCCGGTCGTGTCGCCGTTCAATATCAGCGGTCAGAGCAACCGCATCCCCGACCCGGACATCAGGCGGCCCTATCAGTGGGAAACGAGCGTCGGCATCCAGCGCGAGGTGTTCCGCGGCGTCTCGGTGTCGGCCAATTGGGTGCACCGCGCCTTCCATCGTCTGTTCTGGACCGACAACATCCTCGTGTCTCCGAGCGATTACAGCATCGTGAACATTCCGAACCCGGCCGTGCCCGGCGAGATGATCCCGATCTACAACCTCGCCGCGGACAAGGTGGGCCAGGTGCAGAACGTGGACAAGAATTCGGACCAGAGCGGCAAGTGGTACAACGGCGTCGACGTCGGGTTCAACGCGCGGATCGGCGGCGGCAGCCTCTTCGGCGGCACCAGCATCGGCCGCACGCTGACCGCGTCCTGCGAGGTCGAGAACCCGAACAGTCTGCGGTTCTGCGATCAGCGTGAGCTCGACATTCCATACCTGACTCAGTTCAAGATCGCGGGTTCATACCCGCTGCCCTATGGAATTCAGTTGAGTGGAACGTGGCAGGGATATCCGGGTTCACCAACCGGGACGGAGCGTCAGGACAACGTCTACGATCCCGCGCTCAACAGGGTGCCGGATCCGTCGCTCAACATCGATTACGTGGTCAATCGGAATATCCTGCCGAGCCTGACGGTCACGAGCGTGACCGTGCCGCTGCTGCAGCCGGGCACCAAGTATCTCGACCGCTGGAACCAGATCGACCTCCGGCTCGCCAAGAAGTTCCGGTCCGCGCGGACCAGCTTCCAGGTGCAGGTCGACATGTTCAACCTGCTCAACTCGGACAGCATCCTGGCCACGGTCGAAGCCTACGGCCCGCGGTTGGACCAGCCAACCGCCATCCTGCAGGGCCGGCTGTTCGCGGTTGGGGCGCAGATGACGTTCTAGGGCTGATTTCGTTTCGACGTAGGCCACGAAGAGCGCGGAGGGAATGGATTCACAACGGAGGGGCTCGCACAGGCGCGCAAAACGGACGGGCGATTGATACCGAGATCTCTGCTTCGTTCGATTTCTCTGTTGCGCGTGATCCGATAGAGCTTCGTCGCCGTGCGAATGAACAGGCTGCCGTTGGCGACGGCGGGGCTGGCGAGCGTCATCTCGCCGAGCGAGTTCCGGCCGAGCACCTTGAACTGCGGGCCGGCCTGCATCACGAACGTGTCGCCGTCTTCGCTGACCGCGAAGATCTTCCCGTTGTACGACCACGGCGACGCCGAGAAGGTGCCGGCATCGGCCGCGATCCGCTGGCGGCCGTAGATCTCCTCGCCGGTCTTCGGATCGTTCGAGGTCAGGAAGCCGCGATCCATCAGCGTGTAGTACTGATCGCCGACGACGAGCGGCGAGGGATAGGCGGACGCCAGCGTCGGATGCGACCACGCGATGAACTCGTTGCTCGCTCCTCGCCCTTCAGCGAGATGTCGCCGGACGCGCCCGGCTTGATCGCGTACGTCGGCCGCAGCGGATCCGGAAAGTAGCCGGAGCTGACGAACAGCAGGCCGTGGCTCGCGAACGGCGTGACGGCGTGAATCGACGTCATGCCCGTCAGCTCCCACAGCAGCTTCCCGTTGGTGTCGTACGAGCGCACTTTCTTGCTGCCGGTCGTGACGATCTCGGTGCGCAGCTCGTTCTGCCACACGAACGGCGTCGACCAGTTCGAGGCCTCGGCCTCGCGCTCGGTGCGCCACAGTTCGTTGCCGGTGCGCGCATCGAACGCCGCGACGAACGATCGCTCTTCGTTGTCGTTGACGATGTAGAGGCGGCCGTTGTGGAGGAGGGCGATGCCGGCGGAGCCCCAGCCCGTGCGCATCTTCGGCGCGGCGCATCGGCTTCGACCAGACCGGCTTGCCGTTCATGTCGAAGGCGAAGAGCCCGAGCGTAGCCGAGATAGACATAGACGCGCTCGCCGTCGGTGACCGGCGTCTCCGACGCGAACGAGTTCTTCTGGTGCACCGGCTGCGACGGGCACGGCGCGTGAATCGTGCGCTCCCAGCGGATCTTGCCGGTCTGCGAAGTCCACGTCGTAGAGCACCCAGCGATGCTCGTCGGTCGGCTGGCTGATGTCGGCGCCGGTCATCGGCCCGCCGAGCGAGCGCGCGAGATAGGTGCCGACCGGCGTTCAGCGTCTGGATCGGCTGCTTGGCATTGATGGCGGTCACCACGAACACGTGATTGCCCCACACGACCGGCGAGCTCCAGCTGCGGCCCGGGACGTCGATCTTCCAGGCGACGTTCTCCGTCGCGCTCCACGTCTCGGGCAGCCGCGGATCGTCGGCCGCGACGCCCGCTCGGGTGCCGCGGAACTGCGGCCAATGCTGCGCACCGGCTGGACTCGCGAGAAGAATGACGACGAGCGCTATTACCGGTTTCGAAGAAGATTTCATCGGCCACACCATATCAAGTCGATGGGAAACATTACGGCCGTCTCGCGGTTAGCATAACGCCCGTTCTACGCTTCCCCTCACGACAGTGGCTCAACGAGATTCGTTAGTCCATCCGGCGCGCAGCTTCGCGCGATCGACCTCGCGGCCCCGCAGGAATACTCGCGAGATCCGGCGCGTGTTCGTGATGTCATCGAGAGGATTCGCATCGAGCACCACGAAGTCCGCGCTCTTGCCGGCGGCCACCGTGCCCGAGATCGTCGAGCCCGAGCACTTCGGCCGCCGTGCGCGTGCCGGCTTCGAGCGCCTGCGCCGGCGTCAGCCCTGCGCTCACGAGGTTCTCGAGCTCCGTATGCATCGTCCAGCCGACGAATTGATCGCCGGTCTGCCCGCCGCCGTCGGTGCCGATGCCGATCTTGACGCCGGCCTCCGCAAGCAGTCGCAGAACCTCTGGCTAGACGATCCCAGGCCTGCCGCCCCTGCTCCACTGCTTGCGGCGTCTGTGCCCGCGAGCCGATTCTGCAGCCGCGCGATCTGCTCCGGCAGAAACCGTTTCGCGCACGAGCGCATGCGGCAGGATTCAGCCAAGGCGCAGCGACGATGCGCCGCGGCCCGCCGAGCGCGGTGAGCACCACGGTATTCGGGTGCTGCTTGAACAGCGCGAGCAGCTCCTCGTCCACGTCGCTGATCATGTGCGCGAACACGTCGATGCCGGCCCGGAGCAGATTCTTCGCGTCCGCGAGACCGGTCGCGTGCACGGCCACACGCATGCCGCGCTTGTGCGCCTCGTCGATGATGGCCCCGTACAGCTCCGGCGCCATCGGCGTGATGGTGCCGCCGCGGTCGTCCACCCAGGTCTTGATGAGCGTGACCTTGCGCAGCACGAGCTCCTCGACCGCTGCGCGTGCACCTTCAACGGTCGTGACGGCGTACGCGGCGTGCCGCATGTTCGCGGGACTGATCTCCTGCAGCGGCGCAAGCCCGCGGCCCGCCGTGAGAAAGCGCGCCGCATCCGGATCCTTGCCGGCCGCAAGCTCGTCCCTGATCGCAAACGGCAGCTCGCCGAAATCGCTGCCCATCGCCTGGCTCGCCGCGACGCCGAAGTACGCGAACCGATGCATGTGGTCGAGAATGTTCTCGCGCGTGTAGTTCTGCGGCCCGCTCGTGAGGTTCTTCATGTAGCCGATGTGGGAGTGCGCGTCGATCAGCGCGGGGATCACGGTCTTGCCGCGTGAGGTCGACGCGGGAGGCGCCGGCGGGCCCCGTGATGTCACCTCTTCGCCCGACGCGCGCGAAGCGGCCGTTCTCGACGAGAAACGCGGCGCTCTCGATCGGCGCGCCGCCGTCACCGGCAATGAGACGCGCGCCTTCGTAAAGAACGGCATCCGCTTGCGCCACTTGCGAGTGGGCGTGCTCTACCGCCGCGATCGAGGCGAGCGAGAGGTAGACAGCGGTGAGTGCGCGCACCGCGCGATTATACGTTGACGTCTTACTCTGCCGGCGCGCCCGCGAACTGACGGTACGCACCTCGTCACCGACAGCATCTGGGCACGTGGCCTCCGTCGTCTCCGTTGCGCCGACCCAGATTTGACGGCTCCCCGCCGTCGTCCGAGTGCAATAATAGCCGCCGTCCGCCGGTGGAAGCGCTACAGACGAGGGGGCTCCTCATGAAACGGCAGTCGGGACGGATCGGCATCTGCACCGGGATGGCGCTCGCCGCGGCAGGCGTGTTCGCCCGCAATTTCGGGGCAGCTCGCCGCGCAGGCCCCCAGGCCGACGCCGTCGGCTTCACCGCCGCGCAGGCCGAGCGCGGGCAGGCGGCGTACGCCGAGCACTGCGCGTCGTGCCACGGCGCGAACCTCGACGATGGGGCGTTCGCTCCGCCGCTGTCGGGGATGGACTTCCGTCAGAAGTGGGGCGATCAGATCGCCGGAGGCGCTGTTCACGCAGCACGAGCACCTCGATGCCGCCGGCGCGGCCCGGCTCGCTCGGCGACGACACCTACGCGGACCTGCTCGCCTACATCCTGCGCGAAAACGGCGCGCGCGCCGGCGACGCGGCCGCTGCCTGCCTCGGCGTCGGCGCTCAAGGCGCTGGCGCCGCCCTCGTGGCCGCGCGGCGGCGGCGGCGGACTGGCTCCCGGCGCGACCATTCCGCCGGCGCCCGACGCGCGCCAACCCGCTGCAGAAAATCACGCCGGTCACCGAGGCGATGCTCGACGCGCCCCGGCGACGGCGAGTGGCTGACGTGGCGCCGCACCTACGACGCGTACGGCTTCAGCCCGCTGAAGAAGATCAACAAGACGAACGTCGGCGATCTGCGGCTGGCGTGGAGCTGGTCGCTGCCCGCGGGCCAGAACGCCACGACGCCAATCGTCCACGACGGCGTGATGTTCGTGCTCGGGTTCGGCGACAGGGTCCAGGCGCTCGACGCCGCGACCGGCGATCTGCTCTGGCAGTACTCGCGCCGGCTGCCGCAGGGCGTCCCGCCGAGCCACAAGCGCAGCCTCTCGATCTACGGCACGCGCCTCTACGTGCCCGACCTCCGACGTCCACATCGTCGCGCTCGACGTGAAGACCGGCCGCGTGGTGTGGGATCAGGCGGTCGGCGATCCGAAGACCGGCGTCCGCCTCACCGGCGGCACGCTCGTCGCGCGAAACAAGGTGATGGTCGGTACGACGGGCCGCGCCGAGGGCGGCAACTACATCGTCGCGCTCGATGCCGAAACCGGCAAGGAAGCGTGGCGCTTCTACGCGATCGCCCGGCCCGACGCGCCGGGCGGCAACTCGTGGAACGCGATGCCGCTCGACAAGCGCAACGGCGGATCGGTGTGGATTCCCGGGAGCTACGATCCGGTGCGCAACCTCGCGTTCTTCGCGCCCGGCAACACCTACGACACCGGCCCGCTTCGCGATCTCGTCCAGGCCGACGGCGTCAACAACGACGCGCTCTACCTCGACTCGACGCTCGCGCTGAATCCCGACACGGGACAGCTCGCCTGGTACTTCCAGCACCAGGCGAACGGCCAGTGGGATCTCGACTACGCGTTCGAGCGGCAGGTGATGCAGCTGCGCGTCGGCGGCGCCGTGCGCGACGTCGTCGTCACCGGCGGCAAGCAGATGATCTTCGACATCCTCGACGTGCAGTCCGGCCAGTACCTCTCGTCGATCGATCTCGGCCTGCAGAACCTCGTCATGGCGATCGATCCGAAGACCGGCGCCAAGCGCGTCAGCCAGGAGCTGGTCCCCGGAGACGGCCAGACCAAGATGGTCTGCCCGCACGTCAGCGGCGGGCGCGGGTGGCTGCCGACGGCGTACGACGCGGCCACGAAGATCCTCTACATCCCGATCACCGAAGCGTGCATGGATCTCGTGCCGGTTCCAGCCGGCGAGCGAGGCAGCCTGTCGACCGGCGTGCGTTGGACGGTGAGGCCGCGGCCGGCGAGCGACGGCAAGTACGGACGCCTTCACGCGCTCAACCTCGAAACCGGCAAGACCGTGTGGGTCGATCGGCAGCGGGCGCCGCTCACGGCCGGCACGCTGGTCACGGCGGGCGGCCTCGTGTTCGCCGGTTCGCTCGACCGCACGTTCCGGGCGCACGATGCCGCAACCGGCGCGACGCTCTGGTCGACTCCGCCTGAACAACGCGCCGAGCGCGCCGCCGATTGCCTATGCGGCGAACGGCCGCGAGTTCGTCGCCGCGATCGTCGGCCCGGGCGGCTATCAGTCGCTCAGCTACTCGACGCTCGTCCCGGAGATTCTCAATCCGGCCGATGCCGGCGCGATGCTCTGGGTGTTCGAAGTGCCCGGCGCGGTCGACCACTGCGCCCACGACGGCAGCGCGGTAAACGGCGTCAGGATCGCGATTCAGTTCGACGAACGTCGAACGTCGAATCCTCGAATCGCAAGAAATCGCCCTTATGGATCGGCGGGATTTCTGCGTGGGACGCTCGGCCGTCGCAGCTGCATGGCCCGCCGATGTCCTCGCGCAGCAAACGGCTCGGCCTACCGGCGGCGCCTGGGATCCGGGAAGGGTCCGGCACCTGCTGCCGACGGTCAGCGACACACGCCTCCTTCTGAAAGCGTCGTTCACGCAGCCCCTCAGCGGCGCGCCGGCACTCCGCGTCAGCCCTTCGACGAACGGATCACGCGCCGGCCGGGGTCACCGTTCAGGGCCGGATGAACGACACCGGCGGCGAGTGCTGGCAGTTCTACGCAGCCGGCCTCCAGCCGGCGACGCGCTACAACCTCGTCGCTCGCGGCCCCTGGGGGCGCTGCTCTGTGCGAACCCTGGGAGCTTTCGACGTTTCCGGCGGCCGACGCGCGGCCGGATCGGTTCCGCCTGCTGTTCTTCACCGTGTGCCGGCGGTCCGGAGAGCGACAGCCTGACGGCCGGCAACCTGCCGACGGCCGTGCGCAATCGCTTGCTGCGCCGCGGTCTGTCGTTCGCGCCCGACGCAGCGATTGCTTCAGCGGCGATCATGTCTACTGGGATCTGCACGCGCCACGGGCGGGAGCAGACGGCCTCTACACGGAGCGGTGGAAAAGCTTCGATCGATCGGCCGGCGTGTTCGGCACGAGCAACGAAGCGGTGCTCAAGCGGGCAGTTGCTCCAGCAGATCGTCCCGGTCTACGGCACCGACTTCCGCTCGACGCCGATCTTCTTCCTGCAGGACGACCACGACTACTTCGACAACGACGAGGGAACCGATCTGATCGTGACGTTCCCGCCGCCGTGGTTCCAGCTGCAGCTCGCCCGCGCCACGCAGCAGCTGTACTACCCGGAGTTCCTTGCGGACGCCGACGCGGCCCGCGAGCCTGCCGTGGTCGTCGACGAGCGAACGCGGCGAACTGTCGGAAAGCTTCGGCACGCTGCGCTACGGCCGGCTCGCCGAGATCCTGCTGTACGACGTCCGCCGCACGATCACGCTCGCCGGTCCGACCGCCGTGTTCCTCGATAACGAGGTCGAGAAGTGGCTGCACGCTCGCAGCGCCGCGTCCGACGCGGCGCACGTCGTGCATTCGCCATCGAATCCGTTTGGATGGTCGGCCGGCAAATGGGGCGAGTGGTATCCCGACGTCCTGGGAGCCGACGGCCGCCTGAGCGCCGCGACACCGAAGCCGTACTGGCAGACCGGGATGGCTGGCGCAGCACGATCGCATCGTCTCGGCGATCGCCGCAATGAAGCGGAGCACGCAGGCTGATGGTCAGCGGCGATCTGCATGCCGTCGCCGCCGGCGAGATTCGCCGCGCCGGCCGCCTGGCGCTGGACAAGACGCTCGATCACCACGATTCTGTCCGGCACCGATCGGTACCGGACCCGGCGGCTGGCCGTCGGCGTTTCGCGGTGTCGCCCCGGCCCGCCCGCTCACCTCGAACTCGTCGAAACGGTGAAGCCGATCGAGCAGCACGGTTTCACGCTGCTCGACTTCACCCCCGATCGGATCGCCGTTCGACTGTTCAAGTGGGACGTGAAGACGATGCCGGTCGAGGCGATCGATCGCCTCGAGCCGTTCTACACGACCGAGCTGGGAGGTGAGTCACTTAGGGCTAAGAAATGCAACCACGAAGACTCGAAGGCGCGAAGACGATCTCGTGTTGCATTCAGAATCACTGCGCTTGGGGAAGGGCCTCCATCAACAGCGCCAGCGACTTGCGGAAGCTCGCGCCTCCCGGGGTCGCGCCCTTGAAGTGGCCGAGGCGGACGACGACCAGGTCGTGTGACGGGACGATCAGCGTCGTCTGGCCGCCGGCGCCGGACATGTAATAGGCCTCGCGGGGCACGGGGAACGTGCCGTCGCCGTTGACCCAGAAGAAGCCGCCGTAGATGGGCCGCTTGTCGGCTTGCCACGCGGGCGCGATGCGTGCTCACGAACTTCACGTAGCCTTCGGGCAGCAGGCGCTCGCCGTTCCAGACGCCGTCCTGCAGGTAGAGGTTGCCGAGGCGGGCCCAGTCGCGGGCCGAGGCGAGCTCGTAGCCCTGGCGTCAGGAAGTTCCCGTGCGGGTCGGTCTCCAGGACCATCGTGCGGATGCCGAGCTTGTCGAACAGGGCGCGCTGCGGGAACGAGAGGTAGTCCTCGCCGCGTTTCTCGACGGCGAGGCGCATCAGATAGCTGGTGAGGACCGGATCGGTGTTGCGGTAGCGGCCGACCGTGTCGGGCGGCCACTGCTGCGGGCGCGTCGCCGCGTAGCGGTAGGCATCGACGGCGCCCGTGTAGAGATAGAGGTGATCGGGATACGGGCCCGGCGCGTCGTAGTCGGGGTCCTGCGGCGCCCGGATCCGCAGGCCGCTCGACATGTGCAGGATGTCGGCGATGCGGATCTTGGCGCGCGGATCGCCCGGGGTCTGCCACTCGGGGATCGGCGCCGGCTGCCACGAGCTCGTAGGCGCCGCTGCTCGAATCAGCATGCCCATCAGCGTCGCCGTCAGGCTCTTGCCCATCGACCAGCTCTCGAGCGGCGTCGTGCGCCGTGATGCCCGGGCCGTAGCGCTCGGCGATGAGCTGGCCCCTCCAGTGACGATCGCAGCGCCGCGGTGAGCCCCTCGGCGGGGTCGAACGCGGCGTCCACCGCCTGCTTCAGCTTGGCCGCATCGACGCCCGGCGGGACCGCGCCGACAGGGCGTCGCCCGCGGGCCAGCGGCGTCGACGGGTTCGGCCGCGTGCCTCTCTGCATGGGCATGGGCGTGAAGTTCAGCTCCGTCTTGCCTGCCGGCAGCGTCGACGCAGCCCTGATCGCCGAGGTAGCGCGCCGTGCGCACGCGTGCCGTTCGGCAGGGTGATGTGCACGGCCTTCGCGGCGCGGTCGATCGACCGGCTTGCCGACCTTCGCGCGCTCGGCGTACGGGCTGATGAAGTAGCCGACGTTCTCGGCCGCGAAGTCCGGATCGAGGCCGGTGATGAACACGGCCGAGCACATCATCTTGGCGAACCCCGCGGTGTGGTGCTCGAGCGCATCGCCGGGAGGCGGCACATAGGGCGTGTCGAGCTCCAGCGACTTGGCGCGGTCGATGAGAACCTTCCGCGCCGGGCGATGCGGCCTGCGAAAGCAGCATCACGGGGGCGACGGCGATGGTCAGCAGCAGCGAGAACAGCTTGCGCATGTCACTCCCCTTCCTCGTCCGTTACCGCTTATCCGTCTACGCTGTTCTAGTCGAGAGCGAAGGCCTCTCCCGCGCCCTGTCGGGCAGATCTGCATAGTTCGCGCGCCGAAAGGCGAGATGCTCATCGGGCCAGGTTATCTCGCGGCGCTGGATAAAATAGCGTTGCCTTCCATGGACAGTGCGGGCGCCCGGCCACTGGCGTCAGTCGGTCACTACGAGCTGCTGTCGCTCATCGGCGAGGGCGGCAGTGGACAGGTGTATCGCGCGTGGGATCCGAGGCTGCAGCGCGAGGTCGCGCTCAAGATCCTGCACGATCGGTCGGGCGCCGATCCCGAACGGCTTCGGCGCTTCATCGCTGAGGCGCGCGCCGCAAGCGCGCTCAACCATCCCAACATCGTCACCGTCTTCGACGCGGCGGTCGACGGCGACTACGCCATTCATCGTGTCGGAGCTGATCGACGGCCGGCGGCTGCGGGACGAGATCGGACGCGGCCCGCTGCCGCTCAGGCGCGTGCTCGACCTGGCGACGCAGATCGCCGACGGTCTGTCGGCGGCGCACGACGCCGGCATCGTCCACCGCGATCTGAAGCCGGAGAACATCATGGTGACGCGCGCGCGGCCGCGTGAAGATCCTCGACTTCGGCCTGGCTCGCACCGGCGGCCTCGCCGACGCACATCCGACGGCGCTGCCGCACGACGAGGACGAGCAGACGCAGACGGAGCTCGGGCTGCGTGCCGGCACGGTTCCCTACATGAGCCCGGAGCAGGCGCGCGGCGCGCGCCATCGGACTTCCATTCGGATCAGTTCTCGTTCGGGTCTGATCCTCTACGAGATGCTCGACGGGCCGCAGCCGCGTTCCGGCGCGAGACGCCGGCCGCGACGCTCCACGCGATCATCAACGACGAGCCGCCTATGACGGCGCTCGAGGCTCGGGCGCCGGTCTGGCTGCGCTGGATCGTCGAGCGGTGCCTGGCAAAGGATCCGCCCGAGCGATACGGCTCGACGGCGGATCTGCATCGAGACCTCAGGACACTTCGCGATCGGCTGGCCGAGACTGCGCGACGAGGACGCCTCCGCGAAGGTCGCCGGCATCAGCGAGCCGGTGGCTGTTGCTGGCAGCGACTGGTCGCGGCGCTCGCCCTCGCTGCCGGTGCGCTGTCGGCGTTGTTCGTGATGCCGCCGTCGCCACCAGATCTGTCGGCGCTGCGGTTCACGCCGTTGGCCACCGAAGCTGGATACGAAGGGCTTCCGGCATGGTCTCCTGACGGCCAGACGATCGCCTACGCCGCCGAGGTCCGACGGCATCCTGCAGATCTTCACGCGAAGGGTCGCGCCCGGGCGCGGCCGCAGCGCAGGTGACCGCGCGGCCTACGACTGCCGGTACCCGTTCTGGTCGGCAGACGGAAAGCGCGTCTACTACGTGTCGTTGGCCGGGACCGAGAAGCGATCTGGTCGATCGGCGCGGCCGGCGGTACTCCGCAAGTCGCGGTCGCGAACGCCGTGCGCGGCGCGATGTCTCCCGATGGTCGAACGCTGGCGTTCCTGCGCGACGAGCTGCAGGGCGACATCGTCGGAGCCTCGACGATTGTGGCTGGCGACGCCCGGCGAACGGGCCCATGGCCGAGCGACGTCGTCGAGGCGGCCGCCAGACGATACGACGCGCTCGGAGATCTCCGGATCAACGAGGGCGCGTTCGCGTTCTCGCCGGACGGCCGCACGCTCGGTCTGTCGATGGTTCCACGAACCATCAACCTGCCGCCCGAACGGCGCGGCTGGCAGTTCTGGCTGCTGCCGCTCTCAGGCGGCGAACCCGTCCGACGGCTGCAATGGTGGTCGGATCCCGTGCCGCGCGCCGCGGCGTTCTCGTGGCTGGGCGACAGCCGTCACGTCGTGCTGGCGAGGGCCTCGCTGACATCCGCTGGATCGGACCTGTGGGTGGCGGACGTCGTCGAGGATCGCGCCTGGCCGCTCACCACCAGCCCCGACAGCGAGCTCGATCCGTCCTCGGCTCCGAGCGGGCACCAGGTGGTGTTCACGAGAGGGGAGTCGAATTACGACGTGGTGGAGTTATCGCTCGACGGAACGTCGCCGCGCCCGCTCGTGGCGACGACACGCAACGAATCGGATCCAGCGTGGTCGTCCGACGGCCAGCTGATGGCCTATGTCTCGGATCGCAATGGTCAGGAGCAGATCTGGCTGACGAGCCGCGAAGGCGAGCGCTGGCTGGATCGTCCGCTCATCACGCAGCGCGACTTCGGCGACGATCGCACGATCATGCTCGGGGCGCCGAGCTTCTCGCCGACGGCCAGCGCATCGCCTACCAGCGTAACGCGCAGAAGCCGATCTGGCCGCTGCGCATCTGGATCTCGTTGACGAGCGGCGGCGCACCGGTGCCGCTCCTGCCGCCGTCGCACGAGGGCTATCAAAGCGCGCCGACCTGGTCGCCAGACGGGCAATGGATCGCCTATACGGAATGGAAGGACCAGCAGTGGACGCTCGCCAAGGTGCGCGTGGGCACCGGCGAGCCACCGACGGTGCTCAGGACCGACGGCGTGCCGAACGCGACACCGCACTGGTCTCCGGCGAACGACTGGATTACCTGGGAAACGGATCGCGGCTTCGTGCTGGTGTCACCCGACGGCGGCACAGAACGACTGCTCACCGACGATCAGTGGCTCGCCCACACGTGGTCGAGGAGCGGCACGGAGATCTTCGGCATCCGCGACACAGAGGACTTGCGACTGCAAGTCGTGGCCGTCGATGCACACTCGGCTCGAAGGCGGGTGCTCGCCGACCTCGGTCCGTCCCCGCCGGTGAACAATCCGGTCAAAGGACTGTCGGTCAGCGCCGACGGTCGGACGATCGTGACATCGATCATCGGACGCGTCACCGGCGACATCTGGCTCCTCGACGGCCTGCGTGCGCGACCGCAGACGGTGGTGGTGGCCGCTTCGCATTCCCATAGAAACACCACGAAATCCGCACATCGCCGCCTTGACTCACCCTGACGGCTGGGTGTAGCGTGCAGCACGTTCGAGGTGAATCATGCATCGCATGATCGCGGCTGCGCTGGTTGACGGCGATTCTGACCGGTCCTATTCGATCTCGCCGCTTGCGGCGACAAGTTCCTCCGCGTCGGCCGCAGCACGCGCTACCAGCGCTATGCCGCCGTCCATCCCGCGTCCATCCTGATCTACACCCCGGCGACGGCATCCGTGAAGGCATCATAGAACTCGAAGACTCTGCTCAAACGCGCCGGGCACAAGCCGCATGCTGTTGCGCACGGCACGGCCATTCAGCCAACGGTCATCAGCGGCCAATTTGATCTGGTGATCGCAGCATATGCAGATGCGGGTCGCCTCGAGACCGAGTTGGCGGGCGTCCCCATCGAGACCGGACCTCCTTCCGCTTCTCGTCAAACCCACGGCGGAAGCGGCCGCGAGCTGCAGCGCGTCGCGTATCGTCACCTGCTCAAAATCGACGCGATGACAAAGTCTGAAGCGCTCGCCGAGATCGACGAAGTGATGGCCGGACGGCAGCACGGAGCGGCAACCGGCGGCCGATAAGCCGCAGATCGATGCCGGCGACGAACCAGCGCCGACTCTACCGGGAATTGACCTGCGCCGCCGGTGTCACGGCATCGATCGTGGCAGCTCCCACCACTTCAACCGCGCAACCCTGGGTGCCGGCCGAGGGTGAGGGCACCGTGTCGGTCTTCTACCAGAACTACTACACGCTGGGCCATTACGACCTGCAGGGCAGGCCCAACACGAACGGCGCCACGCACTCCAAGGCGATGGCCGTCGATCTCGACTACGGCGTCACCGACACAATCGCGCTCGTCGTCGGCGTGCCGTTCATCTCATCGAAATACACCGGCCCACCGTCGTATTTCGTCGCGGGGATCGAGACGTTCCCGGGCCCGCTGGACGACGGCACCTACCACGGCGCTCTCCAGGACTTCCGCGTCGAAGTCCGCCGGATGTTCACCGCCGGCTCCGTCGCCCTGACGCCTTTCGTTGGCGGTATCGTGCCGTCTCACGAGTACGAAACCCGGGGCGAGGCGGTGCCGGGCCGCGGCCGCCCGGAGCTCCAACTCGGTGCAAGCGTCGGAGTGCCGCTCGACCGACTGCTGCCCGGCGCATCGATGCATTTGCGCTACGGGCTGGGCGCCGCACCCCCGGACGAGGGCTACTCCTCCGTTCGCAGCCTGATCGATCTCGAGGCGGGCGTGAGCGTGCTGTCCCGCGTCGCCGTGCGTGGTCTGCTGGCGTGGCAGATTAGGAACAAGGGACCGCTCGCCCCGGAGCTCGCCGCCGACTGGGCGAACCACGATCGCTTCATCGTCGGCAACTTCTTCAACGCCGGTGTCGGGGTGACGCTCGTCTCGAGCAGTTGGATGGATGTGTCGGCATTGTGGGTGCAGACAGTATCGGGAAAGAACGGCGCACATCGCGCCCGACTCTTCACCATCGGAGCGACGTGGAGCTTCGGCGGAGCGTTCAACGTGCCCGGGCTATAGCGTCACTTCGGCTCGAGCCTTCGGTTCTCGATGGAGCGGTCTCGGTCGAGCCGGCTGGCGGCGGAATCCGGAACGTGACGACGACCGGTCCGAAGCGGATCTGATCGCCATCGGCCAGCGAATGTCGGGTCATAATCCGCGCCCCGCGTACGAAGGTGCCATTCTTGCTGCCGAGGTCCTCGACCGTCGTTTCGGCGGCCGTGACGGTGATCCGCGCATGATGACGCGAGACGCCGGCAGCGTCAATCCAGACCGCGGCGTCCGGCGATCGTCCAACCACGTGCTCACCTTCCGCGATCGGAATCTGCCGCGTGTCCCAGATGAGCCAGTATCGGGTCGAGATCCTCTCCGGGACGTCGGCATTCCCTTCCGGGACGCTCCCGATAAACCAGTATCCGAACCGATGCATCGTGCGCACGAATCGCGGGTCCTCGGCGCTATCGTCGAGAACCCGCCGAATCTCGGCAATGAGGCTGGCGAGGTTCGTGTCCAGCACGAAGGTCGATGGCCATACGCGCTCCAGCAACTCAGCGCGCGAGATGGCGCGCGCCCGGTTCTCGACCAGACAATTCAACAGGTCGAACGCCTTGGGCGACAGGTGCGTCTCCTGCCCATCGCGAAGCAGACGACGCGTGCGCGGATCGAGTTGGAATCGATCGAACCGGTACGTAGACAACCTCCAGGGAGGCGTGGAGTGCGGCGTGCAATTGTACGCGTTCCAGGGTCCTCCGCCGCTCACTCATTTCCGGGCCGGAATCCGGCGATGAAGAAGTAGATGTTGGTCGGGGTATCCGCGCTGATCACCCCCGGCACGCCTCTGGTCGGATCCCCGCCCTGCAGTTCACGCACCTTGGCCAGCGTCTTCGCGGCGGCAATCTGGTTCCAGGCGTCAAGGCTGAAGACACGGATGTTCACGGTATTGAACCAGCCCGCACCGTGGCCGTCGAGGATGTGGCTGTGCGAAACCGGCTTCGCACTGGCGGGGCCGCCGATCCTCGACAAGTCGATCATGCCCGGGTGGTTGAGACAAGGTGTTCCGGCGAGGCAGGAGACCGTCTCCACAGGCGGCTGGATGCCGCCGGCGGCGGCAATGGCGTAGATGGTCGGGATCGGGCCTTCGCGCGGCGCGATCTCGGGCGGGGCGCCGATCTCGCAGTCGGTCGGCGCCCCACTCGTTGGCGGCTCTGCGCAGAAGTACGATTTCGTGTAATAGAGCTGCACATCTCCGCCGTCGAACCAACCGTCGATGTAGCCCTTCTCGTCGGCGGCTGCCAGGCGGACCGGGCCGTGCGAGGTGTGGTCGAGCGCGGCGGTGACCGACGCGTGGCTTGGCGCCACTGTTGTCGCAGTCTCGGAACAGCTTGCCGCTACGAGGCCGAAAAACGTCAATACTGCGGCGGCTCCGACGGTCGGCGAAAGAATGCGCGATCGCGTTCTTGCATGTGACATCACACACCTCCTGGTGACGAAAGGCTCGACCAGCCTAGAAGAAGAGGTGTGCGGAGTCCTGGGGATGCTGTGGTGTTTCGATGTGGCTTTAATGCGGCGCCACCTGACCGTGTATGCTACAGGCCCCATGCTGGGAGCGCGGATCCTCTTTGCAGGCGCGATACTCCTCGCGGCCGGTGTAGCAAGCAACCTCGTGTCGGCGGCTCCGACTCCGAAGGTCACGGTAAGACGGCTGCCGCAGAATCCGCTGATCACCATTCGACTCGTCGCGCTCGCTCGGCGACAACGTCAACGGCCCGTCGATCATCCGCGTCCCCGACTGGATCGAGCGGCCGCTCGGCCGCTACTACATGTATTTCGCCCACCATATGGGCGCCTTCATCCGCCTCGCCTACGCCGATCGGATCGAAGGTCCGTGGCGGATTCACGAGCCTGGCGTCGTGCCGGTGGCGAACACGGCCTTCTACCGTCCGCAGCCCGACCCACCCGAGAACCTCGAGAACTTCTACACGCACGTCGCGTCGCCAGAGATATACGTGGACCACACCAACCGTCGCCTCGTGATGTGGTTCCACGGCTGGTTCACCGAGGGGCAGCGATGGCCGGTCGGCGAAGCGGCGGCGAGGGCCTGGGCGCAGAAAAACGGATACGGCCAGTACACGCAGTCCGCCGAATCTCGTGACGGACTGTCCTTCGTCACGCAGCCGCCGATCACGCGCACCAGCTATCTGCGCGTGTTCCCGCATGACGGCAGGCTGTACGGGATGGCGCGTCTCGGGCTGCTGCTCCGCTCCGCCGACGCGTCCGCAGCGTTCCAGCCAGGACCAAACCCATTCGCCGGCGGGCCGTACGCAGGGCGCGTTCGTCATGTCGCGGTGCTGCAGCGCGGCTCGACGTTGTTGCGTCTTCTTCACCGCGATCGGCGACGACCCCGAACGGGTGATGATGACGACCATCGATGCCACGGGCGACTGGACGGGGTGGCGGGCCTCGGAAGCGATCGAGATCCTTCGGCCCGAAGCGCCCTACGAGTGCCCCACTCTGCCGGGCGGGCCTTCGACAGCCGGCGACGTGAAGGGTCCGGTGAGGCAGCTGCGCGACCCGGCGATCTTCGAGGACGGCGGCCGGACGTTTCTGTTCTATTCGATTTGCGGTGAGCAGGGGATTGCGGGGGCGGAGCTGAGCTTGATAGGATCTGGTAATTAGGAATTTGGAATTAGGAATTTGGAATGCGTTATCCATGCAGCATTCCTAATTCCAAATCCCAAATTCCAAATTACTAGGATCTCAGTTCGGTAGCGAGTAAGCGGCTCGACGATCGGCTCGCCAACGGGCAGGAGCGGCTGGTCCGTCGCCATCACGGCGAACTGGAGCTTTTCGTAGGCCTGGAGCGCCTTCTCGTAGTCCTCCGCCGCCTTCCGGAGCTTGCGGTCGTCGACCCTCTTCGGCTTCTCGACCTTTGCTACTTTTTCCGCCTTCGCCTCCCGCGGCAGCTTCTCTTCAGCCTGAAGCTTCACTTCCGCCGGAAGGTTCGGATCGGCAACAGGCGCCGCCTCAGCAACGGCTGTGTCCGCCGCGCTATCTTCCGCAGGCCTGGCCTCGGCGGCAACTTCTTCAGCGGCCCGTCCATCAAGGATCGGCGTGGTCGGCAGGAAGAAGCGCGCGACCGCGCTGTCGACGAACTCGACGTCGCTCTCCTTCACCCAGCCGGCGCGCTGCGTCCCGTGGTTGTCGCGGGTGATGAGCACCCAGAACCAGGGGCCTTCCTTGTCCAGCACTTCCAGGACGGTGTCGGCCTGCGGCTTCGCGAGCGTGTCGGCCATGCGCGACGGACGCGACTTGACCGTGACGTTGTCGCCGACCACGCGCACCATCACCAGCTCCGCCGATGCCGCCGGCGCCCACGCGAGCAGCCCCGCGGACGCGATCAGCGATGCCACCAAACTGCGCACAACCATGCACTCATCTCCTGCGATACGGCGGACCTGAAAGGTCCGCCCTACAAAGGCGCCGCGGCCGTGGGCGGCGCGCCTTGGTTAGCGCAGAACAACGATCTTGCCAGTCGCGGTTGCGCAAATTGTCAGCAGATTCACCAGCCCAGGGCCGCACGATTCGCGTGCTGATTGCGAAGCCGTAATCGCCGATTACAGTTTCAGCCGTCCGCCGGAGCCTTGGCGAAGGCGGACGTCGCCGACTGCCGCCCTGATCCACCTTCGCTAAAGCTCCGGTGGACAAGCACCTGCCGCACGAGCGGCTCGAGGTACGGCCAGACCGTATTGGCAATGCGCCGAGCGCCGGCGGCGTTTGGATGCACGCCGTCCGGGCCATTCATGTCCGGGTTGAGGACGACGCCGGCGAGCAGGAAGGGCACGAGCGGAATGTCGTGCTGGGCCGCCAGCCGCGGGAAGACGAGGTGGAACTGAATCGAATAGTCGAAGCCGCTGACCGGCGGCGCCTCCATCCCTGTCAGCAGTACGCGGGCGCGGCGCCCGCGCGCACGCGCGATGATCTCACCAAGGTTCCGCTCCACCGTTGACACCGGCACCCCGCGCACTCCGTCGTTCGCACCGAGGGCGACGACGAGGATCTGCGGATCACCCTCGAGCGCGGCATCGAGCCGCCGCAGGCCGTCGGTGGTCGTGTCGCCCCACGTGCTCGCGTTCGAGATCCGCAGGCGAAGGCCTGCGGACCCGGCGCGCGCCTGCAACTCCGTCGTGAAGTTCAGCTCAGACGTCGGCGACAAGGCGAGGCTATCGCCCAGGACGACCGCGAGCGGGATCGGATTGGAATCGGTTGGCGAAGGCTCGACACCGGAGCCGCACGCGGCCACGGCAGGATGAGCGCGGCGACGAGGAAAGGTTTCAGCACAATAGTCGACAGTCGACAGTCGACAGACAGTCGACAGTCTCCGTTTCTACTGACGACTGACGACTCGACGACTGATTATCGCGCGGCCTCGACGGCGACAATCCCCCATGGCCCGCGCGCCGCCTGGATCTTGCCTGTCACTTTCCGCGACGCGACGTCGACGACCGACACGTCGTTGGAGGGCCCGTTCGCGGTGTACACCGTCTTCCCGTCGGGAGAGATCGCAATGCCCCATGGCCGCGTGCCCACCTCGACCCGTCCCACAATGGCCTCGGTGCGCGCATCGATGATCTGCACCATCCGGCTGCGGCCGGTCGAGACGTAGACGAACGCGCCGTCAGGCGAGGCCACCGCGCCCATCGGCCGCATCCCGTCGCCAAGCATGATCGTCGTCGTCGCCAACAGCTTTGCGGTATCGATCACCGTCACGCTTGCGCCATTCTCGTTGGTGACGTAGGCCTTCGAACCGTCGGGCAGGAAGGCGATCGATCGCGGCCGCGGGCCGACCTCGATCGTGGCGAGGACCCTCGACGAAGGGTCGATCACGAACACGGCGCCGGCATCCTCGGACGTCACGTAGACGTGTCCATTGCCTGGATGCACCGACACGCCCTCGGGCTCCTCGCCCACCTTGAAGGTGCTGCGCACCTTCCCGCTGGTCGCATCGACGACGCTCATCGCCGCGGCGTCCTCGTTGGCGACGAACAGGTGTCGGCCGTCGGCGCTCACCGCCACCTGCTCCGGATCGGTGCCGCTCTCGAGCACGCGCACCAGCTTGCGCGTGGCAATGTCGACCACGCCGATCCCGTCGGCGCTGCGATCGGGCGGCGGCAGCTTGCTCTCGTCGACGCCGGGGCCGGCGACCGGCGAGCCGCTCAAGGCCACGTAGAGGGACCGGCGGTCCGGGCTTGCCGCGATGCCGCGCGGCCGCTTGCCGAGCGGAATCGTCGCGATCGCGGTGTTCTTGACGCCATCGATGATCGTCAGGTCGCCGGAGGTTTCGTTGGTGACGTAGACCGCCACTGCCGGCGGCTCGACTTTCGGCTCCGCCGGCGCGGGCTCAGAGCCTCCGCAGGCGGACAGGAGAACGATCGCGGCACTTGCCGCAAGCTCTTCGAAACGCGCGGTCGCGTCACTTGTTTCTCCTCATTTTCTGGCGGCGGGGCACCGAGACCAAGCCCGCCGCGGCCATGCCGAGCCGGGACCATCGAATCCGAGGCGAGGCATCAGCGTCAGTTCGCGCCGGGGGTGCGGGCCCCGGCGCAAGTGGAAAAAGTTGGCCAAGCGTTCGTCGAACACGCGGCCTCGTATCGAATTGCTGTCATTCCCAGCATTCCGCGTCGCTGCTATATGTTCGCGAGGCAACGCAAACGACAGAATCAAATCTCCGCCTCGCCGGCCGCGCTCGCCGCCGCCGGATCCGACGGTGATGAACTGTTCGCCGTTGACCATGTAGACCGACGGCGACGAGAACACGCCGGACCCTGTGTTGAACTTCCAGAGCAGGTCGCCTTTCTTCGCGTCGTACGCGAAGAAGTAGCCGGCCTCGTTGCTGCCCGTTCCGACGAACACGAGATCGCTCGCCGTGACGACGGATCCGGCCTGGCCGAACCCCTCGAAGATCTTCCGCCAGACGAGCTCGCCGGTGGTCGGATCGTACGCGGAAAAATAGCCTTTCGGACCGCGCCCCGAATTTGTCGGCTGATCGATCGCGTTCACATACAGGTAGCCGGTCCGCGGGCTGTACGACACCGGCCCGTAATTCGGCCCGCCGCCGGTACCCGGCGCATGAATCAGCCCGCGGCTGAAGGGCGTGAACATCGGCGCGATCTTGAGCTTCGCCAACTGCTCCGGCGGGATGTCGACGGCGACGACGGGGCTCGCCGGCTCCATCATCTTGCCTTTGGCCGTGTGGGGAATCGGCTGCGTCGGCCACGGCTTCTCGCCCGGGGTATCGGTATGCGTCGGCACGGGCGTCTCGATGATCGGATGAACCGGCTTCCCGGTCTCGCGATTGAGAATGTAGACGAAGCCGTTCTTGCTGGCGCTCGCCAGGGCCTTGACCCGCTGGCCGTTGACGGTCATGTCGAAGAGCGTCGGCTGGCTGCCGGTGTCGTAGTCCCAGACGTCATGGTGCGTCTGCTGGAAGTACCACTTGAGCGTTCCCGTATCGAGCGTCAGCGCGATGACCGAATCCGAGAAGAGGTTCATCCCGGCCCGCTTGGTGCTGTCGCCGAACGGGTTGGCGACGGCGACGTAGAGCAGGTTCAGCTCGGGATCGATCGACGGCGTCTCCCAGATGCCGCCGCCATTGCGTTCGCCGCCGACCCACGTCGGCCCCGCGATGTCCCAGCCCTGGTCGCGTTCGTCCTGCGGGATGGTGTTGAACACCCACTTCACCTTGCCGGTCTTCGCGTCGACCGCGAGGACGTGCCCGCCCGGGATATGGCTCTCGCTGCGCGTGCTGCCGATGTAAATCACGCCGTTGTGCACCTGTGGCGCGCTGGTGAACCAGTAACCCATGCTGATCGGCGTGGTGACCTCCGGATAGCGATCCTTCAACACGTCGAGGATGACGTTCGCCTGCCCGTTGGTGCCGAAGGTCGGGATCGGTTTGCCGGTTTTCGCGTCGAGAGCGAGCAGGAACGAGCCGGCGGCGGTGTAGACGACCCCGTCGGCATACGCGGCGCCGCGCTGCCGGAAGATGTAGCCCTCGCGCGAGCCGCCGCCAATCAGCTTCGTGACGTCGAACGACCAGAGCAGATGGCCGTCCGCGGCGTTGACGGCGTACACGCCGCCGCGCGGATCGGTGACGTACATCGTGCCGTCGACAACGATCGGGGTGGTCTGGTTGCTGACCCCGTCGATGATCCCGTATTGGAACAGCCAGCGCGGGGTCAGCGTCTTCACGTTTCGCGCGTTGATCTGATCCAGCGTCGAGTACCGGGATCCCGCCAGATCCAGGTTGTGGAGCGCCCAGTCGACGTTGCCCTTTCGCTGCGCGTCGAGGGCGGGCATGGCCAGCAGGAGGGCGCCGCCGACAGCGGTTGCCGCGAAGATTCTGGACGACACATTCGCCTCCTGCGTAGGACGACTCCGGCCGAAGGTCGGGCCTACAAGGTCCGGCCTACGACTGCGCGATCCGAATCAATCGCCTGCCGAGATTTTCGCCACGGTAGAGGCTCGCGATCGACCCGGGCGCCTGCTCGATCCCGTCGACGATTTCTTCCCGATAGCGGATCGATCCGTTCCGGACCCACCGCGTCAGCTCCTCGATCGCCTCCGGGTAGCGGGCGCGGAAATCGAACACGAGGATACCCTGCATTCGCGCCCGCTTCACAAGAAGGTGGCGCTCGACGCGCGGGCCCTGCGGCCAGGGATCCCATGAATCGATCGACGCCGTGCCGCACACCACGATGCGGGCGCCGACGTTCAGCCGGGCGAGCACGGCGTCGCTCGTGGCTCCGGACGTGTTGTCGAAATACACGTCCACCCCGTTCGGCGCCGCCTGAGCCAGATCGGCATCCAGGCGGCCGGCCTTGTAGTCGACCGCCGCATCATAATGAAATTCGTCGAGGCACAAACGCCGTTTCTCGGCGCCTCCCGCGATGCCGACGGCCCGGCAGCTCCTGATGCGCGCGATCTGGCCGGCGCACGACCCCACTGCCCCCGCGGCCGTGGACACGACGACGGTCTCGCCCGGCTTCGGCTGGCCGACCTCGAGCAGGCCGAAGTAGGCGGTCAAGCCGTTCATCCCGAGCACACCCAGCGCCGTCGACAGCGGCAGATCGCGATCGGCGACGCGCCGGATCACCATCTGCGGGTCGACCGCGGCATAGTCCTGCCAGCCGAACTGCCCGGTGACGTACTCGCCCTCCCGGAACCGTGAATCGCGCGACGCTTCGATACGGCCGGCCGCGTAGGCGCGCATCACCTCGCCGATGCCAACCGGCTGCGAGTAGTTGGCCACGGCGCTGACCCAGCCGCGCATCGCCGGATCGACGGACAGATAGATGTTGCGGACGAGCAGTTGACCGGGACCGGGGTCGGGAACGCGCCGCTCGACGATCTCGAAGTGTTCCGCCTGCGGAATCCCGGCGGCCGGGACTTGAGGATGACCTGACGATTGATGGGGGCGACACGGAGGTCGAGAAGACCAGAAGGCTCGAGACGCAGACAGGTTCTACGAGTCTTCGTGTCTTCGGACTGCCTTAGCGCTCATGCCTCGACCTTCGCCTACCGCGATCCCGTTCTCGACGCCGCCGCCTCCTTCGCCTCTTTGGCGCGGGCGCCGGCGAGCATGCCGACCATCGAGTGGTTGCCCTCGTGGCACGCGTACTCGTACAGCTGATCGTCGCTGCGTTTCAGCCGGATCATGAACGTCCACGGCTGGGTCCACGTGGCCGGATCGTCGACGGTGAGCTCCCAGTTGATGAAGTCGCGTGCTGACTCGCGTGTAGCGCTCGGTCAGCTTCAGATCCGGCGAGGTGCCGAGGAACAGGTTGCCGATGCTGAAGTTCGTCGTCTCGACGACGAGCGTATCGCCCTCCCAGCGACCGCGCGAATCGCCGTGCAGCTGCTTGACGCGCTTCGGCAGGTGCGGCTGCGAGCAAATCGGCACGACGCGCGCGTCGTGAATCATCTCCTGCAGGATCACGACGGTTTCCGGCGACTGGATGATCTGCTGGTAGGCGTTGTAGCCGGCAAACGCGAGCGGCGCGCCGTAGGTGATGCAGCGCTCGTTGAGCGGTCGATCCTCGGGGCCGTCGGCCTTGCCGGCCGGTCCGCTCTCGGACGGCGCCGACTGCTGCGCCAAGGCTGCGGCGCGTTTCATCCCCTCGGGCGTAAACGGCGGGTACTGGCCGTTCGGCGGGTCGATGATGAGCGACGTTCGGTTGTCCCAGTCGCGATCGGCCATCCAGAACTGGTTGTAGTTGCCGGTGGTCGGGTCGTAAGAGGTCTGATCGAACTTGCCCTTCTCCTTGGCGTCGAGCGCCATCTGCACGACGCTCTGGAAGATCGCGTCGCCGCCCTGGTCGGTGAACTTCTGGACGATCGACTTCAGTTCCTGGACCTCCGCGTCGGTGATGCGATCCTTGTCCTTCCACTGCGTGGGACGCGTCATCGGCGTGACGCTGTTGTTGGCCCAGACGCCCTGCAGATCGGGTTTCCCGTCAGGCATGCGAGGCACCACGTAGCCGGCATCGGGTGTCCGATATGACGGCTTTGACTGGCCGGCGAGCGGCACGATCGCGAGCGCGGCGGCGACGACGAACCCCGAAGCAGTTTTCAGCATGACGTTTCCTCGAACGAAGGCCCGGCCTTTCAGGCCGGGCGTCCTCGGCGGTGGCAGGCGGACCTAAAAGGTCCGCCCTACGTTCCACCGCGACCCCGTTCTCGACGCCGCCGCGGCGGCCTTGGCCTCGTCGGCGCGCGCGCCGGCGAGGATGCCGATCATCGAATGGTTGCCCTCGTGGCACGCGTATTCGTAGACCTGATCATCGGTCCGCTTCAGGCGGATCATCATCGTCCACGGACGCTCCCAGGTGGCGGGATCGTCGACGGTGAGCTCCCAGTTGATGTAATCCTGGCTGACGCGCGTATAGCGCTCGGTCAGCTTCACGTCGGGCGTCGATCCCTGGAAGCCGCCGATGAAGTTGGTCGACTCGACCACCAGCGTGTCGCCTTCCCAGCGGCCGCGCGGATCGCCGTGCAGCTGGCGGACGCTCTTCGGCAGATGCGGCAGACTGCTCATCGGCACGACGCGCGCGTCGTGAATCATCTCCTGGAGGATGACGACGGTCTCGGGCGATTGAATGAGCTGGACGTAGCTGTTGTAGCCGGTGCCGGTCCTCGGCGCGCCGTAGGTGATGCAGCGCTCGGACAACGGCCGATCCTCGGGACCGTCGGCGCGGCCCCGCGGGCCGCTCTCGACCCTTCGACGACCACCGGCCGCTGACGCGACGACCGGCGCGCCATCGCTTCGGCCGTCAGCGGCGGCAGCTGACCGTCCTTCGGATCGGTGATCAGAGAGGTGCGGTTGTCCCAGTCGCGATCGGCCATCCAGAACTGGTTGTAGTTGCCGGTCGTGCGGTCGTACGAGGTCTGGTCGAACTGGCCTTTCTCCTTCGCCTGGAGCGCCATCTGAACGAGGCTCCCGAAGATCGCGTCGCCACCCTGATCCGTGTATCGCGCGACGAGCTGCTTCAGCTCTTCGACCTCGGCGTCGGTGAGCCGCTCCTTGTCCTTCCACTGCGCGGGCCGCGTCATCGGCGTGACGCTGTTGTTCGACCAGACGCCCTGGAAATCGGGATGGCCATCGGGCGTGCGCGGCACTTTCCACGTGCTGGACTGCGCGTGAACGGTGGCCGCGGCAAGACCCGCCGCGAGGAACCCGGCAAGAAGCGTTTTCACACGTCCCTCCTGAAATCAGGTATGCGGCCGCAGCGCACTCGGCGCGCGCCGTTCCGGCTGCGTTATTTTGGCCCAGCGCGCAGTTCCCGTCCAGTGTTATGCTCCCTCACAGACAAACAGGAGGTTGGTGCAAATGCGACGCAAAATCTGGGCAGCGGTGGCGGGCGCCGCGATCGTTGCGGCCACCGGGTCGGTGGCGGCCCACCATGCGTTTTCGGCTGAGTTCGACTCGAACGCTCCGGTCAAGCTGCAGGGTGCGATCACGAAGGTGGAGTGGGTCAATCCGCATGCATGGATCCACATCGAGGTGAAGGGCGCCGACGGCAAGACCGAGACGTGGGCGATCGAAGGAGGCACGCCGAACACCCTGATGCGCCGCGGCATTTCGCGCGACCAGGTGAAGATCGGCATGGTGATCAAGGTCGACGGCTACCAGTCGAAGGACGGAAGCCTGCGCGCCAACGGCCGGGACATCACCTTCCCTGACGGCAAGACGCTGTTCATGGGGTCCTCGGGCACCGGTGCGCCCAAAGACGGCCGCGATCCTACCGAGAAGCCGAAACACTAACCATGGCGCGGACGCTCGCCGCGCTGGCGCTCGTCGCGCTGGCGCCTCTCGCCGCGGCGCAGTCGCAGTCGACGGACGCGACCTCGCGCCGCTTCGTCATCATCGGCTGCGTGAGCCAGGAGAACGCCAAGGCGCCGTACCTCCTCAACGATCGCCGGCGCGATCCACCCGCCGTCTATCGACTGGACGGCGACGCGAAACAATTGTCCATGCTCGTCGGGCAGACGGTCGAGGTCCGCGGACCGATTGCGCCTGGCGCCAACAAGCAGCCGCCTACGCTGAAGGTGGCGGCAGTGATCCGCATCGCCACCACATGCGCGAAAACAGGGAAATGAGATGCGATACCGAGTCCTGAAATTCGGGTTGGCGGCCGTGGCGCTCGTCGCCGTGGCTGCCGCGGCGACGATGGCCCAGACCGCGTCGGGCGTGCCGCGCACCAAGGATGGCAAGCCGAACTTCACCGGCATCTGGCAGGTGATGAACACGGCCAACTGGGATATCCAGACACACTCGGCGCGGATGGGTCCGGTCGTGGCGCTCGGCGCGGCGTTCAGCATCCCGGCCGGCGTCGGCGTGGTCGACGGCGAGGAGATCCCGTATACACCTGCGGCGCTCAAGCAGAAGCAGGAGAACCAGGCCAACTGGCTGACGCGCGACCCGGAGATCAAGTGCTACATGCCGGGCATCCCGCGGGCGACCTACATGCCGTACCCCTTCCAGATCGTGCAGTCGCAGAACAACGTCCTGATGGCGTACGAGTTCGCCAGCGCGAGCCGCGTGATCCGGATGAACAGCCAGGAAAAGAGCCCCGCGCCTTCCTGGATGGGATGGGGGCTCGGACGCTGGGACGGCGACACGCTCGTCGTCGACGTCACCGATCACATGGAAGAGACCTGGTTCGATCGCGCCGGCAACTTCCACAGCGACGCGCTCAAGGTGACCGAGCGCTACACGCTCGCCGACGCCAACACGATCAACTACGAGGCGACGATCGAAGACCCGAAGGCCTTCACGAAGCCGTGGAAGATGCGGATGCCGATCTACCGCCACCGCGAACCGAACGCCCAGCTGATGGAATACAAGTGCGTCGAGTTCGCTGAGGAACTGATGTACGGCCACCTCCGGAAGCAACCCACGGCGAAATAGTTCTCCAACTAAGACCATGAGGGGCGGCGGTCGAAAGACTGCCGCCCCTTTTGTTTGTGGCCTCCCGTTGCGGCGTCATGTCGAAGCAGACGCGGGCGACGAACGATTCGCTGATGCTTTCGTCCACCCACCTCAGCGCATCGAGCGCCGCCGGCACCCGATGGCCCGCGCGCATTGCCGCTGAGCTGGCCAGGTGAAGACCTTGCCGCAAGCCGCTACGGTATTCCGGACGCCCTCCGCTCACACTCGATGGCCACGCGCGGGTCTGAGCGGCAAGCGGCGAAATCTTCAATAAATCCGGCCGGTACCGTCTGGCACGCGGTCTGAGTTAGAGATCATCCCGTCGAACTCATGCCGGGAGGTACGCCCCACGTAATTCCCGCCGTCCGGCAAAGGAGTGCGCCGTGTTCTCTAAGCTCGCCGCAGAGTCGATTGGCACGTTCTGGCTCGTTTTCGGCGGGTTGCGGCAGCGCGGTCCTCGCCGCCGCCTTTCCCGACGTCGGAATCGGACTGCTCGGGGTGTCACTGGCCTTCGGTCTCACCGTGGTGACGGGGGCATACGCGCTCGGCCCCGATCTCGGGCGGTCACTTCAACCCGGCGGTTTCCGTGGGCTTGTGGGCCGGAGGCCGCTTCCCCGCCGGGCTGCTCTTGCCGTACGCCGTGGCCCAAGTGGTCGGCGGCGCCGTCGGCGCTGGCGTGCTGTACTTCATCGCAAGCGGCCGCGCGGACTTCAGCCTCGCCGGCGGCTTCGCCTCCAACGGCTACGGGATGCACTCGCCCGGCGGGTATTCGCTGGCGGCGGGGCTCGTGTGCGAGGTCGTGCTGACAGGCATGTTCCTGGTCGTCATCCTCGGCACCACCCACAAACGCGCTCCGGTAGGATTCGCGGGCCTCGCGATCGGCCTCGCCCTCACCCTGATCCATCTGATCAGCATCCCGGTGACGAACACCTCGGTCAATCCGGCCCGCAGCACTGCCACCGCGCTGTTCGTAGGAGGCTGGGCCCTGAGTCAGCTCTGGATGTTCTGGGTCGCTCCGGTGATCGGCGCCGCAGTCGGAGGTTTCGCTACAAGGCGATCCTCGAGAGCCCGGTGATTGAAGAACCTCCAGTGACTGGACGCACTGCTTCGTAGATCGCCAGGCACCGTATGCCCGCCACGTTTGCGCCGGAGTCTTGTGGAGTGCGCCTCCGACCGGGAAGAAAATCTCGGCGGCTTGCGGGCCACTTGCACCATCCAGTTCACCGCCGCCCAGCAGCGGCGCCGGCCACAAGCGCGGCGTGCCTGTGCCCCTGCTCGAGACCTGAACCCGGAGCGAGTCGCGTGGCCGGACTGCCAGTCGCTCTCTCTTTACTCGCTCCTCAGGATTTCGAGTGGATCGACCGACGCCGCCCGGCGCAATGGCAGATAAGCTGCGGTGATCACGGTAAGGAAAAGCAGCGACGCTGCGGCGAAGAGTGTTGACGTGTTGGAGGTGCAATATCGAAGAGCACCGTTTGAAGCCCGGCGGCGCTCATCACACCAACGTCGGCCGCGCACCAGGGCCCACCGGCCGTTTCCATCCATGTTGATCGCGACATGGAATCGGTCGCGGCCCCGCCCCGGCTGCTCGGGGTCCCGCCATCGCACATCCCGTCGATGCACCGCTGCAGTCTGGACGTTCGAGCCGTCCGAGTCTTCAGCGCTTGTGAGCAACCGGTGAGATGTGGGTGAGAAGGATAGGGAGGGCGGGCTACACTTCAGCCATGATTGACATCGACACCGATGAGTTTTCCTTTCCGCTTTTGGATTTGGAATCCGCGCCGGCGACCTCCGCGCACGTGCGTATCGACGTTGCGGCGCTCTCGGACACGGGGAAGGTCCGGCAACGGAACGAGGACCACTACTTCGTCGCCCGTGGAGGGCGCCACGTCACGACCCTGCTGACCAATGTGCCGCCAGGGGACATCCCGCCACAGTCCGACGAGACATGCTACGTGATGATTGTTGCCGACGGGATGGGAGGCCACGCGGGAGGCGAGGTGGCGAGCCGGATGGCGATCGCCACGCTCATGAACATCATTCTTCACGCTCCCGACTGGATCCTCAGGCTGGAGGGTGATGAACACGCACAGAGAGTGATCCAGCGTGCCGCCGATCGCTGCCAGCAAATCCATGAAGCGCTGCAGAAGAAGGGTCGACTCCACCCCGACCTGGAGGGCATGGGCACGACGATGACCGCGGCCTGAGCCTGGGCGACGACCTGTTCGTGACTCAGGTCGGTGATTCGCGGGCTTACCTATTTCGCGCCGGAACGCTTCGGCTCCTGACGCGCGATCAGACTCAGGCCCAGCAGCTCGCCGACCAAGGGGTGATCAGCCAACAGGATGTCGCACGGCACCGGTTGCGCCACGTGCTGACCAACGCCCTGGGGGATTCCAGAAAGACGTGCGCGTCGACATCAAGCGATGGAAGCTCGCCGACGGCGACCGGCTGCTGCTTTGCAGCGACGGTCTGACGGACATGGTCGACGACGCCCACATTGCCGACGTGCTCGCTCGCGAGGCTGGCTCCGACGAAACTTGCCGGCTGCTGGTCGAAAGCGCGCTGGAAAACGGGGAAAAGGACAACATCACCGTCGTCCTGGCGCGCTATGGGATTCCAGCCACGCCTGAT
>CAVREM010000029.1:0-13768 GCA_963720005.1 uncultured Acidobacteriota bacterium
TCGATCACGACGCAATCAGCGCCCGCCTTCCACGCCAGGCGGACGTCGTCGAACACACGCGTGGCGCCCATCTTGACGAAAATCGGCACCTCGCCCGGCGTCGCTTCGCGCAGCTCCTCGATCTTGATGATCATGTCGTCCGGACCGAGCCAGTCCGGGTGCCGGGCAGGCGAGCGCTGGTCGACGCCGGACGGCAAGTCGCGCTGGCGCGCGATCGCGTCGGACACCTTCGACCCGAGCAGCAGTCCACCGGTCCCCGGTTTGGCACCCTGGCCGACCGTCAGCTCGATCGCGTCGGCCGACTGGAGATCGTGCACGCTGAAGCCATATCGAGAGGGCAGCACCTCGTAGATGAGCGTCTTCGAATGTTTCCGCTCCGCCGCGAGCATCCCGCCGTCGCCGGTGGTGGTGGAGGTGCCGGCCGCGGACGCGCCCCGCGCCAGCGCCACTTTCGCGTTGTAGGAAAGAGCGCCGAAGCTCATGCCGGTGATCATCACCGGGATGTCGTTGACGATCGGCTTGCTGGCAAAGCGCGATCCGATCACGGTCTCGGTGTGGCATGTCTCGCGGTAGCCCTCAGCGGGATCCGTGTGAGCGTGCACGGAAGGAATGTCAGATCCTCGAAGCTCGGAAGCGGCCGCTCGCGTAACTGGCTGAAGCCGCGAATCCGATACCGGCCGAGCTCCGCCTTCGCCTGGATGTCGTCGACGGTCGTCTGGTTCCAGACGCGGCTGGTCCGCAACCCGTGCGTCATAGCGCCACCTTCCACAAATCGAAGTCCTTCTTGTCGAAATTCCACAGCCGCCGTCCGGCGACGATTTTTTTGAAATCATAGCGCGCCGCGTCGTAGCCGAACGGCCGCAGCGTCGCATCCAGGTCGCGAGCGTCGTCGCTGCCGACCGGGACGATCACGGCATCGTTTCCGAGCTCGCCGATCCGGCCGCCGACGAAGACTCGGCCCTCGTACAGCGAATCGCCGAGCGCTTCGCCGGTATCGCCGAGGACGATGACGGTGCCTTTCTGCATCATGAAGCCGGTCATGTAGCCGGTGTTGCCGCCGATCACCAACGTTCCGCCCTTCATCGAAATGCCGCCTCGAGCCGACACGTCGCCCCGCACCACCACCGTGCCGCCGCGAATCGCCGCGGCGACGCCCGCGCCGGCGTTCTTCTCGATGACGACGGTCCCACCAAGAATGCACTCCGCCGCGCCCCAGCCCGCCGACCCGTGCACCTCGATCGTCGGACCATCTCCCATGCCGCCGCAGTAGTATCCGACGCTCCCTTCGAACACCAGGTGAACGGGAACGGTCAGGCCGACGCCGAGGTTGTGCCGCGCGGCCGGGTGCCGGACATGGATGTCGGCGTCTCCCGACGCCACCAGCTCCCTGATGGCGGAGTTGATCTCGCGGGTCGAACGTCCTTCGCAGTCAACGACTCCCACGATCGCTCCTTTTGCAACTCGAAACGAAGGCCGGACACTTTCGGGGTCAGACGCCGTGAGTCATCGGCACCCGGGGGTCTGACCCGGTTGTTTCCAAGTTCCCGGTTCTCTGTGCCACCTCCCAGGTCCGCACGACACCCGGCGGCGGCTCGTAGGTCGTGACCTCCTCCCCGAAGGCCTGCCGCAGCGCGTGTTCCTCGGTCGCCAGCGCGACGAAGTCGTCCGTCTCGGTGACGATCAGCGGCTTGAATCCGAACCGATCCTTGGCGAAGCCGATCTCACCGGCGGTGGCGGCGAGGTACAGAACGAGCCGTCGAACTTCTTCAGCGATCCTGCCATTGCTTCGCGGAACGTCGCGCCGGCTGCGAGCGACTCGGCCAGGTAGATGCCGATGATCTCCGAATCGTTCTCGGTGTAGAAGCGGACGCCGCGCTGCTCGTATTGACGCCGGAGCTTGTGGTAGTTCGTGATGTGGCCGTTGTGCACGGAGGCGATGTCGAGCGAGCCGTGCGCCCAGAACGGCTGGGAGTGGCTCAGGTCGATGCGGCTCTCGGTGGACAGCCGCGTGTGCGCGATGGCGTGCGTGCCGGACAGCTGCGAGAGATGAAACCGCGCATCGAGGTTCTGCGGGGAGCCGGTCTGCTTGACGATCTCGAGCGAGCGTCCGTGCGAAATCACCTCGACGCGCGGATCGACGCTTTCGATGGCCGCCTGGAGCGCCCGCGGCTCGTCGACGTCGCCGACGATGAGGCGAAGATACTCGGCGTCGTGGTCGCGCTCGTGAATCGTGACGATGGCGCTCACGCGTTCGATGATCTCCGCCGCACGCGTCGCATAGTTGCCGTCGTCGCCGAGCTTGATTCGAAGCGCGGTCGTCCCGTCGCGCCGCTCGGCGTAGAAGGCGATGCCGGCGCTATCGGGACCGCGCCGGCCGAGCGCCATCAGCAGCCGCATCATCGTCGGGCCGAGCTCGGCCTGCCGCGCAGACGTCTTGTCGAAGTAGCCCATGATTCCGCACATGCGTCGATCTCCCTTACGTGTCGATCTCGCCGATTGGCGTGGCCATCGGCACCGGCTTGCGGTCCTCGATCAGGCGGCGGTACGCGTACAGCGGGACGTAGAGGACGAGGACGCCGAGGCCGAGAAAGAACAGCCACCGCTTTCCCGGCCCGACGGCGAGATCCGACGCGTAGTAGCCGCCGTACATCCAGACGAACAGAAACGCGACGCCGAGGAACAGCGCGACGTACCGCAGCGAGCCCGGCATCCGCACCGGCCGTGGCAGGTCCGGCTGAAACTGCCGGTAGAGGAAGTAGCCGATCAGCGCCAGGGCAAGACTCAGGAGATAGCCCATGTTCGAGAAGATGTAGATCTCGAGCGGCGACCCGAAAAAGACGACGAGGATCGAGGCGACGAGATTGAATCCCATGGCCACGTCCGGCACGCCGTGGTGGTTCTGGTGCTGAAACGCCCGCGGCAGCAACCCGTCGTGGGCAATCTGGTAGAGCGACCGGCCGCATCCCATGATGGCGTTGAGCACCGACAGCAGGAGCGCCACGATCAACGGGATGCCGATCAGCCACTTCACCGGCCCTGCCGGCCCGAAAATCGCTGCGGTGTAGGCCAGGAACACCGTCAGCGGATCGGTCTGCGATGTGCCGAGCACGACCACGAGCATCACCGGGATGCTGACGTAGATGAAAAAGCCGTAGAGCCCGGACGCGATCATCGCGATCTTCGCGTCGCGCGAGGGATTCCGGCATTCACCGATGTAACAGGCCGCCGCCTCCATGGCGAGGACCGACCACGTCATGATGAACACCCAGCTGACGAAGAACGAGAAGCTGGCGGTGCCGGGATCGGCCAGGGGGAACCCGCGCATGCGGCTCCAGTCCATGGTCGACGGCTGGAAGAAGGGCAGGAAGACGATCGCCGTCAACGGCACCATCGAGATGATGCCGAACACCGTGGCGAATGCCGTCCCGAGCCGGATGCCCTTGTAGCAGGGAATGAACAGCAGCAGCAGGCCGGCAATCGAGATGATGAGCACAGTCGTGCTGATCGGCGCGCCGATCGGCGTCCATTCGCGTCCAGGCGGAAGGTTCCACAGCTCGACGATATAGCGTGCCGCGAGGATCATGTTGATCGGCGCCACCGGGAACCAGCCAAGCCCGTAGGCCCACGCCGAGACGCCGCCGACGTGGCGGGCGGCGGCCGGACCGAACACCTGGTAGGTCTCGACGGCGTACGACGGCAGCCCGCCCGTCCGGTCGGGCATCATCGCGGCGAGCTCCGCCAGGCACAGGCACAGGATCACGCCGCCCGCGGTGGTGAAGAAAAACAGCGGGATGGACGCCGCCCCCATGCTCTGCACCGCGAACGGCGCGATGCCGGTCACCAGGATCGTGCCGGCCAGACCGATGACGAAGGCGCCCCACCAGTTGGTCTTCTTCTGAAGGGCACTGGACGGGTTCATGTTCACGTCTGAAGTCTGAGCGCCCGAATCTACCATGGCGTTTCGATTCGACGACCAGCAGGATATTGCGAATTCACGAGCCGGCGACGATGCCGGCGCAATTTCGTTGCTGTCTCGGAAGACCGGTTGCGCCGTTCACGTCCTTCCCGGCGCGTGAACGCGCGCGAATCGGCTGCACCGCGTGTTTCGGGCCGCCGCCGGTGATTGACAGTCGCTGCGAACGGTCTTATGGTTGTGCGCAATTCTACAGCCTCACACACGCGCGCGGCTCTCGGTCCAGATTTCTGCCCAGTCCGAACCCTGTTGGAGCGTTCAGCCCAGGAGGTTGCGATGATGGTGGCGAATCCGACGACCCGAAGTCGTCTTCACGATCGCCGGCTTGCCGCGCGATCGGTGACGCATGGTCGCGCACAACCCTCGCGCTGTGGCTGCTCGTCGTCTGCGCCGGCGGAGCATGGGCGCAAACCTCTACCGGCGGTGTCCGCGGCTTCGTGAAGGACGATACCGGGGCCGTTCTGGTAGGCGTCACGGTCGAAGCGTCGAGCCCGGCCCGGATCGGCGGCGCGGCGGTCGAGATCACCGACGCGCAGGGACTGTACACCTTCGAGAACCTGCCGCCCGGCGATTACACCGTCGCGTATTCGCTGCAGGGATTCAGCACGGTCCGCCGCGAAGCCATCCGCGTCGAAGTCGGCCGCACGATGCAGCTCGACATCCAGCTGCAGGTCGGCAACGTCGAGCAGTCGATCACGGTCAGCGGCGATGCGCCCGTCGTCGACGCGCTGCACGCGGGACTGACCAGCAATTTCAACACGAGCTCCTCGCCAACGTCCCAACGATTCGTCTCGCCTACTTCGACGTCATCACCTACGCGCCGTCGGTAAAGCTGAACCAGGTGTCGAACTGCGTCAAGTTCATCGTCTTCGGCTCCAGCAGCGATCAGAACGCCTATCAGTACCGACGGCATCGAGATCTCGGCGACGACCAACGGCGGCGTGTGGGATTACCCGAGCCCGGAGATGATCCAGGAAGTCCAGGTCAAAGCCGTCGGCGCTTCGGCGGAGTACTCCGGCTTCCAGGGCGGCGTCATCAACATTGTCACCAAGTCGGGCAGCAACACCCTGCGCGGCACGGGCACGTTCTTCATGACGCCGACGAGCCTCGTCGGCAACAACACGCCGAACGAGCAATTCCCATACACCCTCGCCTACGACCAGCAGGCGACGATCGAGATGGGGGGGCCGATCGCGCGGGACAAACTGTGGTTCTACGGCATGCTTCCCTGGGCGCGGTTCATGGACTACAACCCCGGCGTGGACTCTTCGTTCGCAGGATCGCCGGGCAAGGGGTTCAAGCCGTTCGCCAAGGGCACCTGGAAGGTGTCGCAGCACGACAACGTCGAAGCGATGTTCTCGAGCGACATATGGCGCTTTCCAGCCAACGCCAGCCGGACCAACCCGATATTCACCCAGACCGCCGAGCACATGCAGACCCCCAAGACCGTGGCGCGGTGGAACCGCATCATCGGCAACGCGACGGCGTTCGAGCTCAAGGGGGGCGGCATCTATATCCGCGACAACATCACGCCGGTCAGTGACGATTTCGTCACCTCGGGGCGCACCGATCTCGGCACTGGGTTCGCGAGCGCAAACGCGAACACCGCCAGCCAGTTCAAACAGAACCGCACCACCGTGGACGCGTCGCTCGCGCACAGCGCCAGCGACTTCCTCAAGGGCTCGCACGACTTCAAGTTCGGCGTGCAGACGATGCTGGCGACGACGCAGACCAATACGCTGACGATGAGCGACGTCTATTTCACCGATTTGAACACCGCGCCGTACCTGGCGGCGTTCCGGGATCCCGCGGTGACCGGGGCGCGGTTCCGCACCTTCGGCACGTTCGTGCAGGACAACTGGACGGTGAACGAGCGTCTGACGCTGAACCTCGGGGTCCGCTACGACCGGATCCTGGGCGATATCCCGTCGATGCCTTCGCAGGTGACGCTCAAAGGCCTGGCCGGCGGGCTCACCGCGTTGTCGAGCGCGACCAACATCGACTACCCGGCAATCGAGGACGTCTTCGCGTTCAATCACATCGATCCGCGGGTTGGTTTCACGCTGCGGCTCGACCGATCTGGGAAAACCGTCTTCAAGACGCATTACGGCCGATACCACGGGAAGGTCACGGGCGGGATGATTGCGGCGCTCTCACCCGGCAGCACGCCGATCGACACGCGCAGGTGGAACCCGGCGACGTCGAGCTACAACATCCCGGTGACCGTAGTCGATCCGAAGCAGAACTACGCCGTCGATCCCGATCTCCGGAATCAGTACACGGATCAGGTCTACGTCGGGCTCGAACGGCAACTGATCGCCGACATGGGCGTGAACCTCACGTTCGTCTACAAGAAGCCGCACGACCTGCTGCGGCTGAACGACGTCGGCGGCACCTACGCGCCGGTCGCAGTGGTGAACACTTTCCGGGATGTAACCTATCCGTTGACGGTCTACAACCTGACCAACCCCCCCTCGCAGCGCCTGTTCGAGGTGATGAACCGGACCGACCTGACGGAGCAGGACTTCACGTCCTTCGTCATCCAGATGTCGAAGCGATTTTCCCATGCGTGGCAGGGGCAGGCGTCGTACACGTGGCAGGATTCGAAGGGATACGCGACCGGAACGTTGACGGGCAACGGGAACGAGGATTTCCAGAACCTGAGCCCGACCAGCGCATTCGGCCGGACGCCGAACGAGATGATCAACGCGTTCGGACCGATGCCGACCGACAACACGCACGCGGTCAAGCTGTCGGCGACCTATCAAGCGCCGTACGGCCTCAACTTCGGCACCAAGTTCTCCTACGAGGCGCCGCGGCCGATTGGCCGGCTGATCACCCAGCGCGGCCTGGCGCAGGGAAACGTCACCGTTCTGGCGGAGCCGCGCGGCGCGTACGACATGCCGGCAGTCAAGGATCTGCAGCTGCGGATCGACAAGGACGTCGCGCTGGGCGGCGCGCAGCGCATCCGGCTGTCGATGGACATCGCGAATATCTTCAACACCGGGACCGTTCTCTCGGTGCGGAACAACAGCTCGCAAACCGGCGACGCCGACTTCGGACAGACGCTCTCGGTGGTGCCGCCGCGTCGCGTGCTTTTCGGTGTTCGTTACGAGTTCTAATCAACGACGCGTTGCTTTTGCGTCACGTCACGTTGACAGCGCGCATGCTCGCGTAGAGGAGCTGACATGATTGCGAAGCTAGCGGATGTCCTTCGAGACGGGCGAACCAGACGGTGCGCCAGCATGGCATTCATCGTGGCCGTGGCCCTAGCGATGACCTCCGCGGCAACGGGCCAACCGCGCGGGAGCGCCGAGCAGCAGGTCGCAGACGGCGTGCGCCAGCTGGTGACAGCCTACGGCGCGAATGACGTCGACAAGTACTTCACGATCTATGCGAAGGACATGACCATCCTGCGCAACACCGGTCGCTGGACCCATGCCGAGTACTACGAGAGATGGAAGCAGGTCGTGGGGGGCGGCGGCGGCAACTTGTCGGCGGACGTCGTGGACTTGAAGGTTCAGATGCTGCCAGGCGCCGAGTCGGCCGTGGCGACGTTCAAGATGCCCGTCAAGTCGCGGTTTCCCAACGCCGAGGCGGCTCGCGGCAGGAACCCGGAGATCACCTACTACATGTCGACGGTGTGGGCGCACCGGAGCAATAGCTGGAATATCGTGCACGTGCACTGGTCGGTGCAGCCGCCGCCGCAGCCGTCTTCTGCCGGGCGGTAACCCGGGCTGAAACGCGTGATCGGCGCCCCGGCGTCTTCGAATTCAACACGCGAGGAGGTCCCGTGGTGTGGTTCCGACAGCTGATCGTTGTCAGCCTTGCGTCGATGCTTGCCGCTGCCGCGGCCGTCGTCGTGCGCACTCAGTCGCCGGCCGGCGGCGGCTGGGGGCACTATGGCGGCGACAAGGCGTTCACGAGGTATTCCCCGCTGGCGCAAATCACGCCCGCGAACGTCGCCACGCTGAAAATCGCATGGCGGCGCCCAGGAGTGGACGCGCAGCTCACCGACGCCTTCCCGGACCTCAGTCCGCCCCCGTACTTCCGTGCGACGCCGGTCTTCCTCGGTCACGTGCTTTACGCGCCCAACGCGGTCGGGTTGCTCGAAGCGTTCGACGCGACCACCGGCAAGACCGTGTGGGTCCAGGAGCCCGACAAGTCGGGGATGCAGGGCGTTGCCGGGCAGAGCACGCGGGGCGTCGATGTGTGGCGCCGAGGGGACGACCAGCGGCTTGCGTTCACGCGCGGCGAGTATCTCTACGTGCTCGACGCGAAGACCGGCAAGCCTTTTCGCGACTTCGGCGACAACGGGCGGGTGAACCTGCACCGGGACGGGGAATATGCCGGGTCGTTCCGGTGGACAGGCGGTCCGACCGTGGTCGGCGATGTCATCGTCGTCGCCGGCAACGGCGGCGGGGCAGGCGAGCTGGGAATCAGGAAAGAAGCGGTGCCGGAGGATGTGCGCGGCTACGACGTGCGGACCGGAAAGCTGCTCTGGACCTTCCACGTGGTGCCGCGGCCGGGCGAGTTCGGCGCCGATACCTGGGGCGGCGACTCCTTGAGGTACTCCGGCTCGAATAGGTGCGTACGGGCGCGGTGACGGCGGACGAAGAGCTCGGGTACGTCTATGTGCCGCTCACGGCCCTCAACGACTACGGCGGCTACCGTCCGGGCCAGAATCTGTTCGCGAGCAGCCTGGTGTGCCTCGACGCCAAGACGGGCAAGCGCGTCTGGCACTTCCAGATGGTGCACCACGACATCTGGGACTACGACAACGAAAGCGCGCCCGTGCTCGGCGACATCACGGTCAATGGCCGGCGTATCAAGGCCGTGATGCAGCCCAACAAGAATGGATTTCTCTATGTGTTCGACCGGGTCACCGGCGAGCCGGTGTGGCCGATCGAGGAACTTCCCGTGCCGCAGTCCACGGTGCCGGGCGAGCAGACGTGGCCGACGCAGCCGTTTCCGACCAAGCCACCGGCTTTCGATCGTCAGGGGCTGACGGTGGACGACCTGATCGACTTCACGCCGGAGCTGCGGGCCGAAGCGATCAAGTATCTCGAAGTAGTACGTGATCGGTCCGATGTATACGCCGCCGTCGCTCATCAGCGAGGAGCCGGGCGGAAAGAAAGGCACGTACGTGAATCCCGGGACGTGGGGCGCGTCGAACTGGCATACCGGCGCATTCGACCCCGAGACCGGCATCTTCTACACCGTCTCCCACACGATTCCGTATCTCGCCGATCTCGTCAAAGCGTCGGATCCGAAAGCGACGATGGCGTATCACATCAGGCAACCGCCGGCGAAGCATGCCGCAGGTTCCGCCCGAACAGCAGGCAACACCTCAAGGCGCCGCGGCGCAACGGGCGCGCGGCGACCGCACCCAGAGGATGCGGGAATTGATTAGCGCTGAAGGCTTGCCGCTCACCAAGCCGCCGTACGGCCGGATCACCGCCATCAATGTGAATCGCGGTGAGCATGCGTGGATGGTTCCCAACGGCGATGGCCCGCGCCATCATCCGCGGTTGAAGCACCTGAATCTGCCGCCGCTCGGCATACCCGGCCGCCCTGCCCCGCTCGTCACCAAGACGCTTCTGTTTCTTGGCGAGGGCAGCGACGCGATCCCGGGCCTACCGAAAGACGGCTGGGGGAAGCAGTTCCGGGCGTATGACAAGGCCACTGGAAAAGTGCTCTGGGAAATCGAGCTGCCTGCGGGAACGACCGGGGGGCCGATGACCTACATGGCCAACGGCAAACAGTACATCGCGGTCGCCATCGGCGGCAGGAACCATCCGCCCGAATGGATCGCGTTCGCACTGGGCGGCGAGTCCCCTGCCACCGCAAACGCCGCGCCTGCTCCCACCGGCGCGGGACGAACCGTCTGGGACAGCGTGTACACGACGGCGCAGGCGAACAGTGGCAAGGAGGTGTATGGCAGGAAGTGCGCGTCGTGCCACGACTCCGGGGCGGATGCCATGGCGACGGCCCTGGTCGGAAGCGAGTTCGTCGCGCAGTGGGAGAACAAGCCGGTCCGGGCCCTTTACAGCCGCATTATCAGCACGATGCCTTCCAACGATCCTGGCAGTCTCAGCGAAGCGGACACGCTCGCAATCGTGACATACCTGCTCGAACGGAACGCGTTTCCGGCCGGCGGCAAGGCGATCGAACGTGCGGACGAATTGAACAGCATCACTTTCAGGCGAAGGTGATACGCGCGCTGGTTTTGCTGGCGGCGAGCCTGCTCTCATCTCGCGTTGCGTGGACCCAGACGGCTCAGCAGGCGCACGCCGGGCATCGGTCGGGCACGCTGCGGCTTCCGCGCGAGCTGGTCGAACGGCCGACATCGATCCGCCCGGGCATCGGCGCCGTCCAGGATCGCGTCACCACGTCTTCCCCTGACGCGCAGCGCTTCCACAATCAAGGGCTCGCTTACCTCCATTCGTTCAGCTGGATCGAGGCGGCCCGATCGTTTCATCAGGCGCTGCGTCTGGACCCGCGGCTGGCGATGGCGCATCTCGGACTGAGTTACGCGTTTTCAGGGCTCAACGCGCCGGCCGAGGCGCGCGCGGCGCTCGATCGAGCGCGCGGTCTTGCCGGCGCCGCCAGCGCGCGCGGAGCGGCGCCGCATCGACATCCGCGCCAGCGAGCTTGCCGCGTGAAGGCGACTCGAGGGACGCGTCGACAAGAACCGCATACCTGACGATGGTCGACGCGGCGCTCGCTGACGACCCGGGTGCGGTCGAAGTGTGGCTCCTCCGAGGGCATGCGTCGGCACCCGGGGACGCTCCAAGATATTACGAGCGCGCGCTCGGCATCGTGCCCGATTACTTCGCGGCGCACCACTACCTGGTGCACGCGTATGAAGACATCGGCCGGATCGATCCGGCGCTGCGGCACAGCGAGGCCTTCGCGCGCCTCGCTCCCGCGGTGCCGCATGCTCACCACATGTACGGCCACGATCTGCGTCGTCTCGGCCGCATCGACGAGGCGATTGCGGCGTTCAGCAACGCGTACGATCTCGAACGGCGATATTACGAGGCGGAGAAGATCGCGCCGGAGCACGACTGGCACCACCAGCACAATCTTTCGCTGCTCGCAGCCTCGTATCAGTACGTGGGCGAGACGAAGCTGGCTGCCGGTCTGTTTCAACGGACCTTCAGCATGCCCTCGCTGGAGATCGCCGAGGAGCTCAACAAGCGGGCGTGGCCGCTGTTTCTGTTGTCGAGGGGACGAGCGCAGGACGCGCTGAACGCGGCGCGAACGCTCGCCACGCATTCGGAAGGCATCGTCCGGGCTGCAGGGCACGTCATGGCGGGTCAGGCCGCCCTGGCGATCGGCTCGTTGCCGGCGGCCGCCGATGCCGCCAACGCCGCGCTGGCCGAACTTCGGCGCGCCGGCGAGATGGCCAGGCGAATCGCGCCCGATCTCGAAGCGCTGCAGGGAGCGTTTTTCCTGCGGAGCGGCCAGCGCGAACGCGGCCGCACGATGCTGCGCGAAGCGATCCGGCAGATGCGCGCCGAACCGGGGCCGGATGCGTGGACGTTTGCGCTCTTCAGGCTGGAGACGATTGCGCGCGAGGCGCGGCAGAGCGGCGACTGGGAGTTCGCGCGCTACGCGGCCGACCAGATGCGCGACCATGACGCGGCCTACGGCGGCACGCAGTACAGCCTGGGCCTGGTTGCGGAACATTTCGGGGAGGCCGACGCCGCCGCGAAGGCGTACACCCTCGCCGTCGCTGCGTGGAAGCGAGCCGACGATGAGTTTGGCGAGCTGGCGGACGCGCGGCTGCGGCTGGCGGCTCTTCGGCGGTAAGGCACCAGCGTCGCGAACGCGCGTTCACTGCCGGCGCTTGTCTTCGACCCAGCGGCACGCGCTCGCCATGCCGAGGTCGCAGGCCTTCTGCATGTAAGCCACCGCGCGCTCGTCGGCGCGTGCGACGCCGTCACCGTTCCGGTACATCAAGCCGAGATTCGAGCAGGCGGTCGGCATGCCGCCGTTGCAGGCCTTGTCGAATTCGTCGGCGGCGCGGGCTGCGTCCCGCGGCGTGCCTTCGCCTCGCAGATAGAGCGCGCCGGCGTTCTCGCAGCCGGCCATCCACCCTTGCCGGCAGGCCCGCTCGAACAGTTCGAGCGACGTCTTGTCCGGCAACGGCCCTTTGCCGTGCAGCAGGACGATCCGATAGTCCTCGATTCGCGGCGTCCCGCCTTGAAGGGAACCCGCTCCCGCGGCGACCGTGCGGAGATTGCCGCATCCTGGCGAAAGCCGAGATCGCAGGCCCGCTTGAACGACTCGTTGCCGTCGCGAGCGATCGCGCGTCCCGCGGCCGATCGCGGAGTACCCGCCCTGCGCGAGCATCAAGCCGTACTCATTGCACGCCCATCCCGATCCGGCCTTGCAGTAGGTCGCTTCCATCAGCGCGAGATTCTGGCACGCGTCCCTTCGTCCCTCCTGACACGCGTTCTGCCAGAAAGGCATCCAGTGGCCGGGGTGGTTGTCGCCGACGCCGTTGGTGGCGCTCATGACGAGGAACACCACCGTCCACGCGCCGATGTACGCGAGGTGCCGCCGCCGGGGCGATCAGCGTCCGGCCGAGCGCCGCCGGGTCGAAGCGCCGCAGCGCGCTCGATCGCGCCGCGCGCATCGATCAGCTTGATCGCGAGGTTCAGGATCGGCACCGGCAGGAGCTTGTCGTAGAAGCTCGGCACGCCCGCCGCCTTCGAGCACGCGCGTAGCAGCCGATCACGCTCAATCCGTAAAGATGCCGAAGATGATGCGGCCCAGCTCGGTCCGCGGCGACGTGGACGGATCGGTGAACAGCAGGTGCATGCCGAGGAACACGGCGATCGGCATGTACGAATCGAAGAAGTAGTAGACGCCGGTCGCTGCGAAGTACAGCAGGCCGAACAGGTAGGTCGTCACGACCGCCGACATCGTCATCGACGTCACGCCGAACAAGAACTGCCCCGGCAGGCCGACGAGGAACAGCAACAGGTAGATGTGGGGCGGCATCAACTGGGTGTTGGCGATCTCCTGGCCCCACGTGATGTCGTCGATCCGGTCGCAATCAGCACGAGCGAAAAGATCGCCAGCGGAAACGACGACGGGTTGAAGATGTGGACCGGACGTCCGTCCTTGTTCCACCGGATCAGCTCCTTCGCCGCGAAGCCCGACCGCGACCATCAGGAACTGCAGGTAGAACCAGTCGTGCTTGAACCACAGGAACAGGTTGATGCTGAAGATGACCGGAAACGGCCCGAACCCGAGCGTGTAGCGTCGCGCCTCGACCACGCGAGCAGCATGTCGAAGGCATACGCGAAGAGGAGCTGCGCGGCGATGAGCGGCGCCGAGTCGTACACCTGCCGCCAGTACCAGCCCCAATAGAGAAGGACGGATCCCTGCGCGCACGCCTGCAGATAGTGCTGCTTCCGGAGAACGATTTCGAGCGTCAGGATCCGCCCACGGCGGATCGCGAGCCCGAGCACAAGGACGTTCCACGCGAGAAGCGCTGCGCCGGCGCCCCAGAACGACAGGACCAGCCGCGGGTTCGCACGGACGCCGGGCAGGAAGCTGACGGCGAGAAGCCCGGCCGTGATCGCGAAGGGAAGCGCCAGAGCCTGCTGCGGCCGCAGGATCCGGACGCCTGTCGGTTGCGGCTGCGCACCACGCGCTTGCGCCGTGTCCGCCGATAGCGCCGCTCCATGAGTCATGGCTGTTCTCGCGGGCTGCACCGGGCGTCGTCGACGGAAGTCGAGGACATGGTAGCCAAAACCCAGGGAGTGTCAAATCAGC
>CAVREM010000030.1:0-23424 GCA_963720005.1 uncultured Acidobacteriota bacterium
CGTTGATCTTCTAATCTGATCTCAGGAACAATCCCGCATCCCGCAGAATAAGGAGCCGAATGCAAGGCCGCGTCTTCGTTCTCCTGTGGGCGCTCCTGGGTGTGACTCTCCCGAGTGCGTCCGCCGAGGCCCAGCATCCGCTCGACTCGCTCACCGCCGCGGAAATTCAGGCGACCACGAAGGTGCTGGGCGCCCATCCGTCGTTTCCGCAGGGAGCGCAGTTCGTCATGATGGTCGTCAAGGAGCCGCCGAAAAGCGCCGTCCTGGCCTACGCGCCCGGCACGCCGCTCGCGCGCCACTCCTTTTCGGTCATTCTCGACCGGCGCGGCAATCGCACGTTCGAAGCGGTCGTCGACGTGAACGCCGGCAAAGTCATTTCGTGGAACCAGATCAAAGGCGTGCAGCCGCTGGTCCTGGCCGGCGAATACGAGGTCCTGTCGAAACTCGTGAAGGCTGACCCGCGGTGGCAGGCCGCGATGAAGAAGCGCGACATCACCGATTTTGCGCAAGTTCAAATCGACGGGTGGGCCACCGGTCAGTTGCCGGCGGCGTTCAGGGGCCGCCGGATGCTTCGAGCGCTCTCCTACTTCAGGGGAGACGCCACCAACTTCTACGGCCGGCCGATCGAAGGGGTCGTCGCGCTGGTCGATATGAATGCCGACAAAGTCGTGGAGGTGGTGGACACCGGGGTTCTGCCACTGCCACCGCCGAGTCAGGAGCTCGACGAAAAGTCCACGGGCGCGCGCACCGCACCCAAGCCGCTGGTCATCACCCAGCCTGACGGCGCCAGCTTCGAAATCAACGGGCAGGAAGTGCGCTGGCAGAAGTGGCGCTTCCGCTACGCGATGCATCCGCGCGAAGGGCTGGTCCTGCACACGGTCAGCTACGACGACCAGGGACGGGTGCGTCCGATTCTTTACCGTGGATCGCTCTCGGAGATGGTCGTGCCGTACGGCGACACTGACGGCAACTGGCGGTGGCGCAGCGCCTTCGACGTCGGCGAGTACAGCGTCGGGCGGCTGGCCAGCTCGATCGAGCCGAAGACCGACGCACCCGAGAATGCGACGCTCATCGATGCGACGTTCGCAGGCGACGATGGCGTGCCGTATGTCCTGCCGCGCGCGCTCGGCATCTACGAGCGCGACGGCGGCCTGCTGTGGAAGCACTACGAGGGCTACTCCACCAAGAACGAATCGCGCCGCGCGCGCCAGCTGGTGATCTTTTCCATCGCGACGATCGGCAACTACGACTACGCCGTCAACTGGGTCTTCCACCAGGACGGCGTCCTCGAGGTCGACGCGGCGCTCTCCGGAATCATGCTGCCGAAGGGCGTGCGCGAAACGACCGTGAACGGACATGCTGGCGCCGGATCGTCCGGGCATCTCGTCGCCGCCAATGTCGTCGCGCCCCACCACCAGCACTTCTTCAGTTTCCGGCTCGACTTCGACGTGGACGGGCCGAAGAACGTCGTCCACGAGATGAACACGCGCGCGCGCGCCGCGGGGCCAAGCAATCCGAATCTCAACGGCATCGTCATGCAGGAGACGCTGCTCGGCACCGAGACGGCAGCCCAGCGCGAGATGAACATGCCGGCCGCGCGCACGTGGCAGGTGCTGAACAGCGGCCGAGCGCAGCGCCCTCGGCTACCACCCTGGCTACATCATCGTTCCGGGCGGAAACTCCCTGCCGTACGTCAGCGCCGAATTCACAGGTGCGCCGGCGCGCGGGCTTCGTGAACAGCCACTTCTGGGCGACGCGGTATCACGAGGACGAGATGAGCGCCGCGGGAACGTATCCGAATCAAAGCTCCGGTGGCGACGGTCTGCCTCGCTGGGCCGCCAACAACGAGTCGCTGGTCGACCAGGACGTCGTCGTCTGGTACACGCTCGGCATCACGCACATTCCACGCCCCGAGGAGTGGCCGGTGATGCCGGTGACGCACGTCGGGTTCAAGATGATTCCGGGCGGGTTCTTTACCAGGAATCCGGCGCTCGACGTGCCGCGGTGATCTTTTATCGCTGATCCCTGATCTCAGGAACGATCCCGCATCCCGGGCCCCCGGTGCCTCCTTTCAGCCGCGGAAAGCCGATCGCGACGCGTTGACTCGGAAGGCGCGGGCAGCTACCATCCCTGTACTCCTTCACGCGTCCTCACATGATTGGCAACGGGTTTCCCATTACAACATCGTGCGGTCGCTCGGGCGCCGGCGGCATGGGCGTGGTCTACGAAGCGGAGGACACGCAGCCTCGGCCGCCGCGTGGCGCTCAAGTTCCTGCCGCCGAGCCCTGGCGCAGGACGCGCCGATCGCTCGAGCGGTTCCAGCGCGAGGCGCGCGCGGCCTCGGCGCTGAACCACCCGAACATCTGCACGATCCACGCGATCGAGCAGCACGAGGGCGAGCACTTCATCGTCATGGAGCTGCTCGAGGGCCAGACGCTCGCGCAGCGCATCGGCGCGCAGCCGATTCGAGATCGGCGCGCTGCTCGACGTCGGCGATCCAGATCGCCGACGCGCTCGAGTCGGCGCACGCCAAGGGCATCGTGCACCGCGACATCAAGCCGGCGAACATCTTCGTCAACCCGCGCGGCCAGGTGAAGATCCTCGACTTCGGCCTGGCCAAGATCGAGCAGGCGCCGCGCCAGACCGGCGGGCGCTCGGCGGCACCGGCCGAGACCATGCGCCCGCGGCGAGCTGACGATGCCCGGCACGCGCGCTCGGCACGGTGCACTACATGTCGCCGGAGCAGGCGCGCGGGCAGCTGACCGACGCGCGCACCGATCTGTTCTCGCTCGGCGCCGTGCTCTACCAGATGGCGACCGGCGTGCTGCCGTTCCAGGGCGACACGTCGGCGGTGGTGTTCGAGGCGATCCTGAACCGCGACCCGCGGCCGGTCGACCGAGGTCAACCCGCGCCTGCCGGCCGCGCTTCGGCCGCATCCTCGAGAAGGCGCTCGAGAAGGACCGCGACCTGCGCTACCAGACGGCGACCGAGCTGAAGACCGACCTGCTGCGGCTGCAGCGCGATCTCGACTCCGGGCGCAGCCGGCGCGGCACGCCGACGAGCGAAGCCGCGCGGCGGCGGCGCGAGGCCGCCGAGAAGTCGATCGCCGTGCTCTACTTCGAGAACCTCAGCGGCGTGAAGGAGGACGAGTACTTCCGCGACGGCATCACCGAGGACATCATCACCGAGCTGTCGAAGATCAAGGGCCTGAACATCTTTCCGCGCCCGACGGTGCTCGCCTTCCGCGACAAGCCGGTGACGCCCGCGCAGGTCGGCCAGCAGCTCGGCGCCGCCTACGTGCTCGCCGGCAGCCTGCGCCGCGCCGGCAACCGGCTGCGCATCAACGCGCAGCTCGTGGACACGCGCGACCGACTTCCCGCTCTGGTCGGAGCGCTACGACCGCGAGATGCAGGACGTCTTCGAGGTGCAGGACGAGATCGCGCGCAAGATCGCCGAGGCGCTGCGCATCACGCTCTCGCCGCAGGAGCAGGAGGCGCTCGCCGCCAAGCCGACCGAGAACCTGCAGGCCTACGACCTCTATCTGCGCGGCAAGAGCTACGCGCGCCGGCTGACGCGCCAGGACCTCGAGTTCGCGCTGCAGATGTTCGAGAACGCGGTCGCGCTCGACCCGACTTCGCGCTCGCCTACGCCGCGATCGCCAACGTCTGCGCGCAGCACCACTACCACTACGGGCGGGACCCGGTCTGGATCGACGCGGGCGCGGCGCCGCGTCGGAGCGGCCGTGGCGCTGCAGCCCGGACCTGCCCGAGGTGCAGGTCGCCCAGGCCTGGATCCTCTACGCCGCGGGGCGCATACGACGAGGCGGTGCGCAGCGCGCGCCAGGCGATCGCAGCGCAAGCGCGACTGCGAGGGCGCCTACTACCTGCTCGGCCGCGCGCTGTTCGCCGCGGGCCGCTACCAGGAGGTCGCGGACGTCGCCGACGCGGCGCTCGAAGCCAGCGGCGACGGACTACAACGTCTACGTCCCGATCATGAACGCGCTCGGCGCGCTGGGCAAGACGGAGGCGCTGCGCAACATGCGCCTGCGCCGCATCCAGGCGCTCGAGGCGCACCTGCGCGAGGTGCCCGAGGACGCGCGGGCGCGCATCCTGCTGGCCGATCGACTACGCCGACGCGAGCGCGACTCGAGGACGCGATGCGCGAGGCGAACCTGGCGATGACGCTGCGCCCGAACGAGGCGACGGTGCTCTACAACGCCGCCTGCACGTTCTGCACGCTGAGCCGGAAGGCCGAGGCGATGGACGCGCTGCGCAAGGCGTGGGAGCGCCGGCTTCAAGGACGCCGACTGGGCGCGCCGCGACCCCGACCTCGCGCATCCTGCACGGCGAGCCGGAGTTCGAGCGGCTGTACCCCGAGCAGAACCCCCAGAACCCCGCATGATCGGCCGCCTGCTCCCGATTCTGCTCCTGGCCAGTGCCTCGGCGCTCTCCGCCCAGACGCCGTCCGAACACGACCGGCTCGCCGGCGACATCTACGCGGAACTCGTGAACATCGACACGAGCTCGAAAGCGGGCACGACGCGCGCCGCTCGGGCCATGGCGAAGCGGCTACTGGATGCCGGGTTTCCGGCCGCCGATGTGCAGGTTCTCGGCGCTGAACCGAATGAGCACAATCTCGTCGCGCGGCTCCGCAGCACCGACACGGCCAAGCCCATACTCCTGCTCGCCCACATCGATGTCGTCGACGCGCGCAAGGAAGACTGGACCGTCGATCCGTTCGTGTTCCAGGAGAAGGATGGCTACTTCTACGGCCGCGGCACCACCGATGACAAGGCACAGGCGGCGATCTGGGTAGCGACGCTGATCCGGTTGCGGCAGGAAGGCTTCACCCCTTCGCGCGATCTCGTGGCGCTCACCGCAGACGAGGAGGGCTTGGGGCCGGCCAACGGCGTCAACTGGCTCCTGAAGAACAATCGCCCGCTGATCGATGCCGAGTTCCTGCATCAACGAGGGGGGCGGCGGGCAGATCAAGGACGGGCGGCGCGTGCTGAACGAGGTGCAGGCGGCCGAGAAGGACCACGTGATGTTCCGCGTCGAGGCGACGAACAAGGGCGGGCACAGCTCCAGACCGGTCAAGGACAACGCCATCTATCAGCTCTCAGCCGCCCTCGCGAAGCTGGCATCCTTCGACTTCCCCGTCCAGCTCATCGACGTGACGACCGCCTTTTTCGAGCGCACCGCCGCGATTGTCGGGGGTCAGGATGGCGCTCATATGAAGGCGATTGTCGCGTCGCCGACGCCGGACCCGGCAGCGGGACAGCGGCTCGCGAAGACCCCGTTCTACAACGCGATGCTCCGGACCACCTGCATCCCCACGCTGCTCGAAGGTGGCCACGCCGAGAACGCTCTGCCGCAGATGGCGCGCGCGATGGTCAACTGCCGCCTCATCCCCGGTGAGGCACCGGCGGATGTCCAGCGAACGCTCGAGCGCGTATTCGGCGATCCTGCGTTGACCGTCACGCTGGCCACCGATTCCCCCGCCAGCCCGGTGTTCCGCCTCGCCATCTCATGCAGACCGTCGAGCGCATCACGAGCGAGCTCTGGCCGGGCGTGCCGGTCGTCCCGGTGATGGCCACCGGCGGCACTGATGGCGCGATTCTCCGGAACGCCGGGATTCCGACCTACGGCATCTCGGGTTTCCGTTCGAGGACATCAACGACGTGCGCGCGCACGGTCGCGACGAGCGGCTGGGCGTGCAGGCGTTCTACGAAGGACGGGAGTTCCGTACCGGCTGGTGAAGGACTCGCCCATCGCGGTCAGCCGTGCCTCCCGGTTCAGCCGCTCGGGTTCGAGCCGAGGTTCACTGCAAGCCGTTCCAGTCGCCACCCCACGTTGTTACGTCGTCACGAACGCCCGCCGGCACGCTAGCGACGGTGACTACGGGCGGCGCGTCCGCGGTATCTGATTTTTCAGAACGCGCACACCCGGCAGCCGAAACAGCTGGCGGTCGGAGGTGACCAGGGTCAGGTCGAACGCGCGCCGTGGCCGCCAGGAAGCGGTCCACCGGATCCTGGTGGCGGGTCGTGAGCGAGCGGCTCGTAAACGCGACGTCGCGGGTGACCGCAGCTTCCTCGAACGGCGCGCGTTCGAGCGCCTCGCGGATCCACTCGTCGGCCGGCCGGTCCACACTCAGACGGCCACGCTCGATCAGCAGAAGCGCCTCCCAGACGCTCAGCGGCGACAACCACCGCCGCGCGCCTCGAGCGGCCAATGCCGAGACGACCCGTCGCGAGAGCCGCTCGGGCTCGAGCAGGCTCCAGAGCCAGATGTGGGTATCGAGCAGGAAGTTCACGGCAGGGCGTTCCAGTCGCCCGCCCCGGCGACCGGCGCCACCAGATCGCCGGTCGCGCGCCCGCGACCCCGCATCACCCCGATCCACGTGGCCGCAGATTGCACATGGCGGGGGGGCACGACGTCGGCGAGCGGCTTGCCGAACCGCGTAACCCGCAGCGGCCGCCCCGTCCGGCGCACACGATCAAGCACGGATAGACAGGTGGCCTTGAACTTCGACACCGCCATTTCGTCCACGCCGGCATCCTAACATGGTCAATCAACATGGTCAAAGTGTCCAGGGGCGCCGCGGCCGGGTGTTTGCGGGGATTACCTGTTTCCACCACGCCGCCGAACTCAGGTGCGCGAGCGCGATACGGCCTATAATCCGCTCACATCCTGAATGACCACTCTGGCCGGCACCCGGCTCGGACAATACGACGTCCTGGGCGCCCTTGGCGCGGGCGGCATGGGCGAGGTCTATCGCGCGCGCGACACGCGGCTCGATCGCGACGTCGCCATCAAGGTCCTCTCCGACGCACCTCGCCGCGGATCCTGACGCGCTTGCCCGGTTCGAACGCGAAGCGATGAGCGTCGCGAAGCTGTCCCACCCGAACATCCTCGTCGATCTTCGAGTTCGCCCAGGACGGCGGCACGCGCGTTCGTCGTCACCGAGCTCGTGGACGGTGAGACGCTGCGCGCCCGGCTGGACGCGCGGCGCGCTGCCGCCGCGGCGGGCTGTCGCCTACGCGCTGCAGATTGCGAAGGGAATTGCCGCCGCGCACGCGCGCGGCATCGTGCATCGCGACCTGAAGCCCGAGAACGTGATGATCACGCCGCGACGACCAGGTCAAGATTCTCGACTTCGGTCTCGCCAAGTCGATCGACATCGGCGAACCGGACATGACGCGAGGGCCGGCGGCGTGGCCACCAACGCCGGCATGGTCCTGGGCACGTTCGGCTACATGGCGCCCGAGCAGGTGCGCGGCCTAGCCGGTCGATCATCGCGCCGACATGTTCGCGTTCGGCGCGGTGCTCTACGAGATGCTCACCGGCGAGCGCGCGTTCAAGGGGGAGACCGCCGCCGACACGATGACGCGCGATCCTCTCCAAGGAGCCGCCGGACCTCGACACCGCGCGGCTGGCCATCTCTCCCGGCCTCGATCGCATCGTCCGGCGCTGTCTCGAGAAGTCGCCGGAGCTTCGCTTTCAGTCGGCCAACGATCTCGCGTTCGCGCTCGAGACGCTTTCCACCGGGTCCACGTCTTCGGCGACGACGCTCGCGCTGCCGAGCCGAAGCTCGCTCGAAAGGCGAGCGGACGGCTGGATTGCCGTGGGCGATCGCGGCGGTTGCGGTGCTCGCGGCGGCGGCGGTCGTGGCTGCCGAGCGGGCACGGCGGCGACCGGACGCGGCCATGGGACCGATTCACGCGGATCAGCGAGGCGGCCGGCGAAGAAACGTCGCCGACGCTTATCGCCGGACGGCAGCACGGTGGCGTACTCGATGCGCGTGAACGGCAGCTGGGACATCTATTCGCAGCGCGTCGGCGGCCGGAACGCGACGCCGATCGTCAACGATCCGCAGCGCGACGAGGGCGGCGCCGCCTTCTCGCCCGACGGATCGCTGATCGCGTTCCACGAGTCGGACGATGTGGGAGGCATTTTCGTGGCGGGCGCGACGGGCGAATCGGTGCGGCGGCGTCACCGACATCGGTTTCGATCCCGCGTGGTCGCCGGACGGCAAGCAGATCGCGTTCGCCACCGAAGAAATCGGCGAGCCGGCGTCGCGCCTGGGCGAGAGCACGCTGTACATCGTCGACGATCGGCCGGCGGCTCGCCGCGAAAGGTCGTCGACGGCGATGCCGTGCAGCCGTCGTTGTCGCCGTCGGGCCAGCGCATCGTCTACTGGAGCAACACCGGCGGACAGCGCGACATCTACACGGTCGCATGCGGCAGGCGGCACAGCCGTGGCGGTCACGAACGATGCCGCGATCGACTGGTCGCCGGTCTGGTCGCCGGACGGACGCTTCATCTATTTCTCGAGCGATCGCGGCGGCGCAATGAACCTGTGGCGGATCGCCGTCGATGCAGTCGAGCGGAACGACCGACCGGCGCGCCGAGCCGGTCACCTCCGGGGTGCAGGCGTCCGCGGGCATGCCGCGGTTCTCGAAGGACGGCTCGCGTCTGGTCGTTCAGATCGCGCGTCGCCTCCGATCAATCCGGTCGCGATTCCGTTCGATCCGGTGACTCTGCGCGCCGGCGCTCCAGCGCTGCTCGACACGCAGAACAACATCCGCGTGCCGAGCGACGTATCGCCGGACGGCAAACAGATCGCGTATTTCAGCATCGGCGAACGCCAGGAGGACATCTTCGTCGGTCCGCCGGCGGGCACGATGCGGCGCATCACCGACGATGCGCCGCGCGATCGCGGCGCGGTGTTCACGCCGGACGGGCGATCGCTGATCTTCTATTCGAATCGTGAAGGTAAATGGGGGGCGTGGACGATCGGCGTCGACGGCGGCGGCCTGCGCAAGATCGTCATGCCCCGTCAGGCGGGGCCGTGTATCCGTTTGTCTCACCGAAAGGTGACACGATCGTTTTCGTCGGCGATGACGGTCGCTCGGCCTTTCACCGCGCCGGTATCGTCGGCCGTCTCCGGTGCAACCCACACCACTGCGCGGTGACTCCGTCGGCGGCAAGTTCTTCACGCGCGATGAGTCTGGTCGAGCGATGGCACGCGGCTCGCCGGCTATCTGGTCACCGACAGCGGACGGCCCGCCGGCGTCGGTGTTTACGATTTCGCTGCCGGCAAGACGTCGGATGGTCTCGACCGACCAGGCACATGCGGTCAAATGGCTGAGCGACGGTCGCCGGGTCGTTTACTTCACGCGAAACGGCAATGAGCTCGTCGTCCTCGACACCGCCACTGGCAAGCGGACCACCGTTGATGTGCGCATTGCCCGGCCCCTCGACCGACGATCTGTTCGCGATCACGCCGGACAACCGCACGATCTATTACGGCGCGGCGCGCGCGGAGGCTGACATCTGGATCGTCGAGCACACTAAGGCGATCCCGAATCGCTAATCGCTGATCCCCATGCGGATCCCTGATCGCGGATCCCGATCTCAGGACCAGTCCCTAGCCCTAGCCCCTAGCCCCTAGCCCCCAGCCCCGAGCCCAGCCCCGAGCCCCGGTTCTTCTTGAAGCCCGACGCGTGGGGTAGTGAGGTCTGCACCTTCCGGTGAATCAGGAGGCAAGAGATGCGAAGACAGGCGTTCGTCCTCGTAGCGGCGTGTCTGATGTTCGGTGTCGCGCAGGCGCCAGCGGTGGCCCAGTCAGGCAAGACGGCGTCGGGATGGAAATGCGCGGCGCCGAGCCCCGCGCACGCCGTGCCGGTCGGCGACTCCCCCAATCACATGTACGTCGTGCAGCAGACCAAGTGCACGGCTACCAAGGGTGAAATTGGCGGGGTGAAGGAGCAGGAGGGCACGGCCACCGAGTTCGCTGATGTGGTCGGCGACAAGATAACCGGCCACGGCATGTTCGTCGAAACGCTGGCCAACGGCGACAAGATCCATGTCACCTACACGTTCGAAGGGACCTCGAAGGATAAGGCCTTCCAGATGGGCGGCAACAAATGGACCTTCGTCAGTGGCACCGGCATGATGAAGGGGGCGAAGGGTTCCGGGACGTGCAAGGCGAAGGGCACTGCTGACGGCGGCATTGATTTCGAGTGCGCCGGAACATACACGCTGGCGAAGTAAGAATCCCTAATCGCTAATCGCCAATCCCTAATCGTCAATCGCTGATCAGCTGATTAGGGATTAGGGATTAGGGATTCTCACTGCTGCCTGGCAGTGAAGTGCCAGAGCGCGGTGTCGATGCCGTAGCCCAGACCAATCGGCACGCCATCTGCCCGCCACGTGACGAAGTGAAAATCCGACGGGTTGGGGTCGGCGAGTTTCGTGACCACGCCCGTCTTCAGATCGAGCATCGCGGCGTGCCAGAACCACGAATCGGTTGACGCCACGCCGAGCAGCAGTCGTCCCTGGCGGATCGCGCCGGGCACGAGTGGACGCGGAATCAGCCGCAGGTCGCCCCGCACGGTGATCTGCTCTGGGGCGCCCGCCGCCGGCCTTGCATCATCACCAGCCGCATCCGCGCCCCTTCGTCGAGCTTGACGACGAGATCGCCGGTGTCCGGATCGACGGTGAACGAATCGCCGTCGCCGAGTTTCGATCGGCGTGCCGCCGGTGGCGGGCAACGCCCAGATCGAACCGGCGGCCGCATAGTAGAGCGTGCGACCGTCCGGGGACGCGCCGAGCGTCGATATCGCCGGCGTCGGCGCCTTGAAGCGGCGCACGAGACGTCCATCCGTTGTATTGACGATGGCGATATCCGGCGACGATTGCGCGCCCATCATCACGGCGGCATGGTCGGGTCCGACCGCGGTTGCGGGAGCTCGGGTTTCTTCGTCCCCGTCCACCAGCAGGGAGGGTCGTTTTCCTGCCTGCATAACCAGAATGCGATCGCGTTCGCCGGAACGGGAGCTGACGAGACAGCGGCCATCCGGCAAGGGGACGAGCGTCTGTGATTTCCGCGCGTTCACCATCGGCAAGGTCTCGAGATGCAGCGGCGCACGATCGGGCGACGGGCGCGTCGGAAACGTAAACAGCTCCGCCGGGCGCGAGCGGACGGCCACGAACAGTCCGCCACGTCGGTCCACTTCGATCCGGGCCGCGTCAGGAAGGGTGAGCAGCGGCTCGCGGCGGGGCGCCGGATGCCGCAGGCACGCGCACGATCTGAAACGCATCGCCATCCACACCGCCGACGTAAAGATCGCCGGTCTGCCGGTCGAAGGCCAGCGAGACCGGCGGCTTCAGATCCAGAGTGAGCGACACCGGCTGGCTTGCGACCGGTCTGCAGATCGAGCTTTGTAGAACGCAGACGGCGAGCTCAGATCGTCCAGGGGCTGACCGAAGTAGTAGGCGAGTCGCCCGTCCGCCGACACCACGACCGAATCATCACTCAGTGTCGAATCGGGAATGGCGGGCAGCGGATCGAGACGGCCGGTCGACGGCGAGAAGCGGTGCAACTGCGATTGCCGATTGGCATTGACACGCTGCACCAGGAGATCGCCGTTCGGCAGCGCGACCGGAAATCCGGCATTCTCGAGCACCAGCCGTTCGTCACCGCCGAGCGATGGCACCGCGAAGACGCCGTTGAGCGTGTCGGTCTGGCGATCGTAGAAGATGCGGGAGCCATCCGGCGACCAGTCGTGAATCGCCGACAGCCCGCGCGTGCGATCGCTCGTCAACACGCGCCACGTGCCGCCGTCCGCCTTCATGACGCCGATCTGCGTCTGGCCGTCGACGATGGTTTGAAACGCGAGCTGCTGTCCGTCCGGTGAAAGGACTGGCTGCAACAGGCTCGCGGGGCCGCCCACCAGCGCCGCTCGCCAGTTCGGTGCGGATCTCGCCGGCGTCCGTGGCCACAGCGCGCCGGCCGCGCCACCGGCGACGAGCGCGAGCAGCGCGGTGAGGGCGATCCACGGCGCGAGCCGCGGCCGTGACACTGGGGCTGCGGCAGTCTCGACGACGGCGTCCCGGTCGAGTGATCTCCAGACGTGCGTCGCCGATGTCACGCAGTCGCGCGCGGGGATCCTTCTGCAGGCACCGCACCAGCAGCCTGCGGATCCGCGGCGGCGTGGCGGCAGGCAACGCACTCCAGTCGGGTTCGTTCTTCACGACCGCGGCGATGACATCCGTGACCGTCTCGCCGGGAAACGGCGAACGACCCGTCAGCAATTCGTACAGCACACAGCCAAAGGCCCAGATGTCCGCACGCTTGTCCACGACCTTGCCGCGCGCCTGCTCTGGAGCCATGTAGGCAGCGGTGCCGAGGATGACTCCCGCCGCGGTCATCGCCGGGCTGGTGAACGTCGGCGACGCGCTGAGGTCGCCGCCTGCCTGACTCGCCTCTTTCGCGAGACCGAAGTCGAGGACCTTGACCGTGCCATCGGGCCTCACCTTGATGTTGGCGGGCTTGAGATCGCGATGGACGATGCCAGCCTCGTGCGCGGCCTCGAGCGCCTCGGCGATCTGCCGCGCGATGTCGAGCGCTTCGCTGACCTCGATCGGACTGCCCGTCGGCCGCTGCGCGATGAGCTCGGCGAGGGTCTCCCCTTCGACCAGTTCCATCACGATGGCTCGTGTGTGCCCGGCCCCCTCGATGCCGTGGATCTGCGCGATGTGGGGATGGTTGAGGGACGCGAGCGCTTTCGCCTCCCGCTCGAATCGCGTCAGACCGATCGGGATCGCCGGATAGCGTCTCAGGGAGGATCTTGAGCGCGACCTGTCGATCGAGCTGGGTGTCGCGTGCGCGATAGACCTCACCCATGCCCCCGGCCCCGAGCGGGCCGAGAATCTCGTACGGGCCGACGCGCGCTCCGGTTGGTAAGCTCAAGGATTGCGCAGATTATAGTCTGCTCTCGATTCCTCGAGCGGTGATCCGCGGTTCGGATCCCGGTCATTCGTTCCAGGATCAGCGCCGCACGAGCTCCGCGACCCAGAGATCCGCTTGCCGGTCCTCGAGCGTGAAGAACAGCCGGCCGGCGCCGGCGGCAAAGTCCGGGCGATCAGACGGACGCGACAGATCGTTGAAGCGCACAAGGAGCTGCGGCCGGCCGCCCGTCGCCTGAACGGACCAGATCGCGCTGCGCCCCTCCTCATCCTTGCTCTTGAAAAACAGCATTCGACCATCGTCAGAGACCGCGACGCTGCGAACGCGCGGATCGCTGGGAGCGGTGGGCACATAGACAACTCGCGGCGATCCGCCGTCAACCGGGATGATCTCGATGCCACCGCCGCGCGGGAACGCCAGCGATCGACCATCGGGCAGCCATGACCCATTAGTAGCGACGTCGGCTCGGAGTTGGGCGGGGGGTGACCACTGGTCTCGAGCGTCGCGTCGCGCGATCAGGAGTGACCCGAGGACGACCGAGTTGACCAACCCACGCTGCGTGACGAACGCGATCGCCTGGCCATCGGGAGACCAGATTGGATAACTTTCATGGTCAGGAGATGAAGTGACGGTCTGCAGCGGACCGCCTTCGAGCGGCTTCACGTAGATATCGCGCGTGCCCGATCGCCACGAATGGTAGGCCAGCAACGCTCCGTCCGGGGAGAGATCCGGTGCGAAATCATCGGCCGGATCCGTGGTGAGCCGTTCGACGGGGCCGCCCCGATCGGCATGCGGAAAATCTCTGCGTTCAGGTGCAGGGTCGAATCGAACACCAGCCACTTCCCGTCGCGAGACACGCGCATCGACTCGACCACCTGATTGCCGCTGGTCATCGGCTCCGCCCTGGGACGAATCAACGGGGCCGCGCGGAACCGGCATCGACCACACGTTGGCCCTCGCGGCATAGGCGACGTAAACCATGCGATCCGCCCGGGATGACAGCGCGACGTGCACGAGGCCGAGCCCGGTGGTCACTCGGCGCGGTGTCAGCGCAACCGGCCTGCCGACGGGCGCATCCAGTTCATAGATGTCCCGCGGCCCGTCCCGGTTCGAGACGAAATACAGCTGGCTCCCATCGGGCGACCAGACCGGGCTCAGGTTGGACGCGGTACGCTCGGCAACCGTCGTGAGCTCGCCGCCGGTCGCAGGCACCACGACAACCGCGCTCGGTGCGACGTTGCCGAACGCGGCGCCAGGAACCACACCGTTCACGTTGCCCGACGCGCAGGCGATCCAGTCGTTGCGCCGGGACCAGTCGCAGGAATGCAGTTCAAAACCGCCCTGCGCTATCACGCGCTCGTCACTGCCGTCGAGCGCCTTGATCGCAAGCCTGCCGCCCCGCGCGAGGAGCAGCTGTGTCCCGTCGGGCGACCAGGTGGCGGCACCAAGCGGCCCGGAGGCCGCGCGTTTAGACGTGCCACCGAGCGCCGAGGAGACGAACGCGCCATCCGGCGTGAGAAACAGAATCTGACTGCCATCGGGGGACCACTTCGGTCGGTACTCCAGGGGGGCGCCGGTCTCCGACAGCGTGATCGTTCGGCCGCCGCTGACCGGCCGGATGAAAATGCGCATCCTCGTCGCCGTGCCCGCAGCGTACGCCAGGAGTTTGCCGTCGGGCGACAATGCCGGATCGATCTCGAGCCCGTCATCGGCGGTCACCTGCGTCGCCGCGCCGACCGCCAGTGATAGCGCCGTGTCACCGCGGGTGGCTCCGCTGTCGTCGCGCGCAAAAAGCCACCAGGCGAGCATCGCGGCACCTGCCAGGATGACGCCGCCAAGCAACACCATCGCCGGCCGCCGTGAGGTCACGGCCGCGGCCTTGCTCGCAATCGGATCGAGCGTCGTCCCTTTCGAAAGGCTGGTCGAGGTTGACTCGGTTTCGAGCGCGAACACGACGTCCTGCGCGGTCTGAAACCGTTCCCGCGGGTTCTTCTCCAGACAATGCCGCACGATGCGCGCCAGCGAGGGAGACGCGGCGACGCCGGTGACGGCCAGATCCGGCGGGTCCTCATGAAGGATCGCCGTCATCGTCTCAGCCGGTGTCTCGCGACGGAACGCTCGCCGACCGGTGAGCAATTCGTACAGCACGGCACCCAGCGCGAACAGGTCCGCGCGCGCATCGACCGGTTGCCCGCGAACCTGCTCGGGAGCCATGTAGCCCACGCTGCCGACGACGGACCCGTCGCCAGTGATGGCCCCAACCGTTTCAGTCGCGGCGTCGAACGCGTCCGCAGGCGCGCGCGTGGAGCGCGCCAGCCCGAAGTCCAGGATCTTTACGCGACCGTCCGTCAGGACGAAGATGTTTTCCGGCTTGAGGTCGCGATGAACCAGCTGTTTCTCGTGGGCCGCAGCCAAACCGCGCGCAATCTGGATGGTCCACTCGATCGCCTTTCGCACGGGAATGGGTCCCTCGAGCAGACGAGCGCGGAGGGTGTCCCCTTCGAGGAGTTCGGTAACGGCATACAGCCGGCCGCCGTCCGAACCTGTGTCGAAGATCGCGAAGACGTTGGGGTGAGACAGCGCGGCGACGGCCTGCGTCTCTCGCTCGAACCGCGCGCGCTGTTCCGGATCAGCCGCCACCGCGTCGGGCAGGACCTTAATGGCAACATCGCGCTTCAGCCGCGAGTCGCGCGCCCGATAGACCTCCCCCATTCCGCCGGCGCCGAGCGGACCGAGAATCTCGTAGGGACCGAGGTGCGCACCGATCGGTAAGCTCACGGATGGCGGCGATTATAGTCGGCGCGCTTCGAGCCCCGAGAAACTAACGCGGCTACTGGACGCGACCGAGGTACTTGTCCAGCCAGCCCACCATTTCCTGAACGATCTGATTCCGCATGGTGGTCGCGATCTCGTGGCCGCCGGGATAGGTCAAGTGCCGCTTGTCGGCTGCAGGGGTGCCGAGCGTTGCGAACAGCGGCCGCTGGAGCGTTTGCAGCGGAAAGATGAAGTCCTGGTCGCCATTCAACATCAGGATCGGGACGCGCACCCGCGGCGCGAAGTTGAAGGTATCGGCTTCCGGGGCCGGTGCCGCGCTGCCGAGGCCGCCATTGAGCAGGATACCCGTCTTCAGCCGCGAGTCGAGGGCGATCGTGATCGGTGCCAGCCGCGCACCCCATGAGCTGCCGAAGTACCCATGCGGCTGCGATCGATTTCGCCGCGTGACTCGAGGTAGTCCAGCGTCCGTCGCGCATCCAGTCACGACCTGCTGCACCCAGGTCGCGTAGGCGCGGGTCGGTACCGGCCACGACGATGTGACTTTCGGATCCCGTCGCTCGAAGGTGTACTTGTAGACCGGAAATGCGACCGCCCGGCCGCTCATGAGCAGGGAGTCGAAGCCGAACGCCTCGGGCGTGCAGATTTCGCTGCTCGAGATCTGATCGCGTTCGATCCCGGGAAGAAGAGGATCACCTGGAAGGGGGGCTTCACCTTTTTCGGAAGGTACAGGTGAATCGGCAGGCGTTCGCCGCCATAGGCGGCGGCGATCGTGACGGTTTCGTGCTTCCAGTGCGGCGAGCGATCGTCCGTGCGATCGGTGCGCGCCTCGAGCGGCGTCCGATCGTACTCATACTGCTTCGCGTAGATGCGATAGAGCGCGTCCGACACCGGCTTCTCACCGGCATAGTTGCGGAACGGCGTTGGCAGCGTGCGCTGAACGCGGCCGGGGCGGCGATCTCGCCGTCCTTCATGCAGCGAAACCCGTTGGTCGCCGATCGATCGAAGGGAGACCGCGTGTCCGAATACAGGAACTGATAATCCGGATCGTTCCATGCGCCGCCGAGGATGTAGCGGGCGCCGTCCCCGGTGTCGTTCCAGACCCACTCCCTGACATTGCCCGCCATGTCAACGGTGCCATAAGCGCCGAGCCCTCTGGACGCTGTCGCCGGGAGCGGTCCAGGGCCGCCAAAATTCGCCGTCCGGGTTACCGCCTCGCCGAGTTCGGGACGCGCGGCGTGAGACCAGTGATAAATCGTCGGCAGCCGCTTGCCCCGGTACGCCGCGTAGGCGGCGGCTTCGAACCAGCTGACGCCCGTGACCGGATGCTGCTCCTGACCGGCCGGCGGGCTGCCCCCCTGCCAGGTGGCCGGCCCGGGCCGCCCGGTTCGGTCGCGGAAGATCGCCATCGCCTCCTCCCACTCGAGTGTCTTGCCATCACGTGAGAAGGGCTCGGTCCAGTAGTCGCGCTTCTGATAGCCGCCGGCATCGACAAACGCCTTGAACTCCGCATTCGTGACTTCCTGACGATCGATCAGGAAGCTCGGTGCGGGCAGGAACGTGTTGTAGTCGTAACCGGTGAGTGTGAGGTGGAGGCCGCCAGCCGGGACTGAAACGGCCACCATACCGGCTGGCACGACGCCGGACGCCGCAAGAACCACGACATTCTCCAGACCTGGTAAGAGCGGTCGTGTACCTCGGTGGCACGGACGACATCCAGCTTGTCGAATCCGGCCTTTTCGATCCGCCAATGGAACACTCCACGCGGGACGCGGATGTCTTTCAGCGGCGTCCGGCCGAGCGGAAGCCAGGTGCCGTCGCCGCCGATGACGCTGACCGAGACATCAGCGCCTTCGGGCTGCGAGGTGATGCTGGTCGGCGTCGAAATCCGCGGCCACAAGCTCTCGAGCACGGGATCCCCCGCGATCGCCTTCTCCGCTCTCGTCGCGAGCATGAACGCCTCGCCGTGCCGGTCGAGATCCGCGAGCCGTAGCGCTTCGGGCAGAGCAACCGTGCGCGCGTCGCGCTCGTCCTCGCCGCCCGACCGCCAGCTCCAGAGCCGGCCACCCCTGCGACCAGAACGATGACCGCCGCAGCGAGTCCGACCCAGTGCCAAAGATTCCAGCCCGTTCGCGACTGCGCCGTCGTGAGGAGGTCGTCGGGGCAGGCTGGAGCAACTGCTCGAGCGTCGATGCCATCTCGCCGGCAGTGGCAAAACGGCCGTTCGGATTCCGGTCGAGCGCTCGAGAGACGATACCGGCGAGGGGTGGTGGCACATCCGACGGCAGCGGCGGCACCGGCCGTTCGACGATTGCTGTAGCAGCTCGTAGTCGTCGCCGCCGGTGAACGGGTGCCGGCCCGCGAGCATTTCGTAGAGGACGACGCCGAGCGACCAGACGTCGCTGCGCGCGTCGGCCGTTCCACCTCGAACGTGCTCCGGCGCCATGTAAGCGACGGTCCCGACCGTTGTGCCGGTGCGCGTCATGTCCACGCCACCGGAGGCTTTGGCGATGCCGAAGTCGAGCAGCTTCGCATCGCCGTCGGTCGTCACCATGATGTTGCCAGGCTTGACGTCGCGATGGACGATGCCGGCCTGATGCGCGCGGGCCAGGCCGCGGGCGACCTGCGCGGCAAGCCGGACGGCTTCCGTCGTCGGGATTACTCCTCGCTCGAGGCGTTCCTTGAGGGTTTCACCGTCGCAGAACGCCATCGCGAGGAAAACACGGCCGTCCGGCAGCTCCTCGACGTCGTAGATCGTGCAGACGTTCGGGTGGTCGAGCGACGAGGCGGCGCGCGCTTCGGCGAACAAGCCGGCGTCTGGCGTCCTCGTCACGGACAAGCTGCGGCGGCAGGAACTTGAGCGCAACGAAGCGTCCGAGCCGCAGGTCTTCGGCCTTGTAGACGACGCCCATGCCGCCGGCGCCGATTTCGGAGAGCACCCGATAGTGCGAAATCGTCTCGCCGATCACGGAGGGATCCTACCACCCACCCCCCGCTGGCCTCGAAGGACTGTCGGCAGTACGTGGGAAGGGAGTGCTTGCTGGACGCTATACTTACGCCCGACGCTATGAACAAATCATCGGCATTGGAGTCTTCCATGGTCGGTCAGACCGTCTCGCACTACCGCATCACATCGAAACTGGGCAGCGGCGGCATGGGAGTGGTGTACGAGGCGGAAGACACGAAGCTCGAACGGCACGTCGCGCTCAAATTCCTGTCGCCGGAGACGGCGCACGACGCGGGGTCGCTCGAGCGGTTCCAGCGCGAGGCGCGCGCTGCGTCGGCCCTCAATCACCCCAACATCTGCACGGTCTACGAGATCGACCACCACGAAGGCCGGCACTTCATTGCGATGGAGCTGCTGGAGGGGGAAACGCTGGCCGATCGCATCCGCAAGTGCAGCGCTGATCTGGCCACGGTGCTCGACGTCGGCATCCAGGTCGCCGATGCTCTGGAGTCAGCGCATGCGAAGGGAATCGTCCATCGTGACCTGAAGCCCGCCAACCTGTTCATCAACACACGCGGACAGACGAAGATCCTCGATTTCGGCCTCGTCAAGATCGAGCGCGCCGGGTCTGCGGCGGCGGCCGGCGCCGATGGCGCCACGGTCGTGCAGCCGCACGACCTCACCATGGCGGGGACGGCGATCGGCACGGTGTCCTACATGTCGCCCGAGCAGGCGCGGGGCCAGGTCACCGATGCCAGGACGGACCTGTTTTCGCTCGGCGCGGTCCTCTACCAGCTGGCCACCGGCGTGCTGCCGTTCCACGGAGACACCTCCGCCGTCGTCTTCGAGGCCATCCTGAATCGTGAACCGCCTGCCGTCACGCAGGTCGAACCCGGCGCTGCCGGCTGAACTCGACCGGATTCTGAGCAAGGCGCTCGAAAAGGACCGCAGTCTTCGCTATCAGACGGCGACGGACTTGAAGACGGACCTGCTTCGTCTGAAGCGCGACACGGAATCCGGCGGCAGGCGTGCCGCGGCAGCCTCGAGTCCCACATCCCCGGCGAAAGCGACGGAGCGATCCGTCGCCGTGCTGTACTTCGAGAACCTCTCGGGCGTGAAAGAGGACGAGTACCTCCGCGACGGCGTCACGGAAGACATCATCACCGAGCTGTCAAAGATCCGTGGGCTCAAGATCCTCTCACGGCCGACAGTCCTCCCCTACCGCGATCGACCCGTCACCGCGGCGCAGGTCGGCCAGCAGCTCAAGGCTGCCTTCGTTCTTGCCGGAAGCATCCGCCGCGCGGGAACCCGCCTGCGCATCACGTCGCAACTGGTGGACCCGCAGAACGACTCACTCGTCTGGTCCGAGCGCTACGACCGCGAGATGGCGGATGTCTTCGAGATCCAGGACGAGATCGCGCGCAAGATCGCCCAGGCGCTGCGGATCACGCTGTCGCCGCAGGAACAGGAGGCGCTCGCCGAGAAGCCGACCGAGGACCTGCAGGCCTACGATCTCTACCTGCGCGGCAAGAGCTATGCGCGGCGTATGACCCGTCAGGATCTCGGAGTTCGCGCTGCAGATGTTCGAGAACGCCGTTGCGCTTGACCCGTCGTTCGCGCTCGCCTACGCCGCAATCGCGAACTCGTGCGCGCAGTATTACCAGCACTTCGATCGCACGCAGTTGTGGATCGACCGCGCCAAGTCGGCGAGCCAGCGCGCCAGCACGGTCGGCAAACCAGGGCCCGAGATCCTCGTAGCAGAAGCGTGGATCCTCGACGCGGAAGCGAAGTACGACGAAGCCATCCAGCGCGTGCGACAAGCCATCGAGCGCAAGCCCGACGTCGAAGGGGGCTATTACCTGCAGGGGCGTGCCCTCTTCGCGGCCGGCAGGTACCAGGATGTTGCCGACATGGCAGAAAGGGCCACCGCAGCCGCCGGGGAGGACTACAACATCTATGTGCCGATCGTGAACGCGCTCGGAGCGCTCGGCAAGAAGGATGCGGTTCTCAACTACACTCTGCAAAGGATCCAGGTGCTCGAGGCGCATCTGAAGAGAGTGCCCGAAGACGCGCGCGGCCGCGCATTGCTCGCGAGCGACTACGCGCAGCTGCAGCGAATCGAGGATGCCATCCGCGAAGCACAACTGGCGATGACGCTGCGCCCGGACGAAGCGATCGTCATGTATAACGTGGCGTGCGTGTTTGGCAGGCTCGGACGGAAGTCGGACTGCATGGACGCGCTGCGAAAGGCGTGGAACGGCGGCTTCAGGGAGCCGAGCTGGGTACGACGCGATCCGGATCTCTCGATCCTCCACGACGAACCAGAGTTCGAGAAACTCTACCCGGACAGCGTCACGCTGTAGACCAGTGCCGAATCACTGATCAGGGATCGTTGAGTCTCAACTTCTTCAACAACGACACAAAGCGCGGATCCGAGCGGAGCGGATCGAACATTCGATCCTTCTTGAGCCATCCCATCCACTGTGAATCGGCCGCGTACGCGCGTTCGAGGTAATCAATCGCGAGCTTCAGATCCCCGAGGCCGAGGTGCACGATCGCCAGGTTGAATGGCAGGACCTCTCCACCGGTGGACCGTTTCTTGAGATCCTCGATTTCACCCATCGCGCGGGGTCGATCCCCGGACGCCCCATAGGCATACGCGAGCCACGCGGTGACAAATGCGGGCGACTCCAGCGCCTTGGCTTTCTTCAACGACGGGATCGCGTCGCCGAACTTCCGTGCTTGAAGGTCGATCCACCCCTCGAGCATGGGAGGGAAGAAATAGGTCGGATCGAGCTCGGCGGCCTTTCTCGCCTGGTCCTTCGCCGCCTGGTAGTTGCCCTGGAACATCAGCGGCAGCGCGTGGTCGATTCGGATCTGCGGAGACAGCGGATCCAGCGCAATGGCACGTTTGCCCTCCTCGATCGCTTCGTCGAGCCGTCCCTGGAAGCCGAGTCCCAGACCGAACTGGTCGTGCGCGAATGCGTAGTTGGGATTGAGGGCGATGGCGCGGCGGAATTCTCGCTCACAGCCCTCCCAGTCGTACTCGTAGAACAGCTTGAAGACGGCGAGCGAGGTGTGAGCCTCGGCGGAATTGTCGTCGAGTTGAACTGCCTTCTCAGCGGTCGCCTTCGCCTTGGGCCTCGCCTGTGTGGCGGTCAGAACCCCCTCGTTGTAGCCGGCCCAGAGGTAGGCGTCTGACAGTCCGGAGTACGCGGGTGCGAAGTCTGGACTCAGCTTGACCGTTTCCTCGAACTGCCCGATCGCCTTCTTCAGGTTCTCGTCACTCGGGCGGTTGAAGAAGTACCGTCCCTTCAGATAGGCATCGTACGCCTCGGGATTCACATTGCGCGCGGCCGACAGCCGCGACTTCTCGGTCGGCGTCAACTGCACGTTGATCTCGCCGGCGATGGCAGACGCCAGTTCATCCTGGAGCGCGAGCACATCGCGCGAGTTGCGCTCGAACGTCCTGCCCCACAGGTGCTTGTCCGCTCGCGCGTCGATCAATTGCGCCGTGATCCGCACCCTGTCGCCGGCTCGGCGTACTGACCCTTCCACGATCGCGTCGACGTTCAGGAGTCTGGCGATCTCAGGCGTCGGCGGCCGACTCGAGCCCTTGAACTGCATCACCGAGCCGCGCGAGATCACCCGAAGCTGGCTGATGGTTGCGAGATCGGTCGTCAGCTCGTCGGTCATCCCTTCGGCGAAGTAGTCCTGGCTGGGATCGCCCGAGTAGTTGTCGAGCGGAAGCACCGCAATCGATCGAATCACACCAGGCGCGATCGCCACCGCCGGCGAGCTGGAGGCCGGGAGCCAGCCCACTGAACGCGCCCCCAAGTAAGCGGTCGCGACGATGACGACGGCGAGAACGCCCAGCGCCAGCCATTTCCTCAGCGTGGAGACGGGTGCAGGAGTTATCTGTGGGGCTGCACCGGACGTTGTCGCCAGCGCCGCCAGCTCGGCGCGCACATCCGCGATAGAGGCGGGGCGATCCGCCGCCTCCTTTGCGACCAGGCGTTCCAGCAGAAGCCGCACTCCCAGAGGGATGTCGCCGCCCAGTGAGGGCGGTCCGGAGAGTACGGCTGAACAGGTTTCGATCGTGGATTGCTTGCGGAACGGATGCCGCCCGCCCGTCATCTCCGCCAGCATTACGCCGAAGGAAAACAGGTCGGATCGCGCATCGAGCGGCCGCCCTTTCAACTGTTCCGGCGACATGTAGTCGGGCGTGCCGACGATCACTCCCTGGGCCGTCAGTTGCGGTTCTCCGATCGCGCGAGTGGCAGCGTCGGGCGACAACGAGATCCTCGACCCGCTTGGCAAGCCCGAAGTCCATCACCTTCACATGGCCCTGCTGGGTGAGCATGATGTTGGCGGGCTTCAGGTCGCGGTGCAGAAACCCGACGGCATGCGCTTCCAGAAGCGCCTCGGCAATCTCGCCGGCCACGCGAATCGCCTCCGGCAGCGGCATGGGACCCTCGAGCAGCCGGTCATGCAGCGTGGTTCCGGCGATGTACTCCATCACCAGGAACAGGTCGTCGCCGTCTGCGCCAATTTCGAAGATCTTGCAGATATACGGGTGATCCAGCGCAGCGACGGCCAACGCTTCGCGGCGAAGACGCTCCCGCGCCTCGCTGTCGGCCGCCATCCTTGCCGGCAAGAGCTTGATGGCGACCTGGCGTTCGAGCCGGGGATCCCGGGCGCGATACACCTCGCCCATGCCGCCCGCGCCAAGTGGTGCAACGATTTCATAGACGCCGAGGCGGGTGCCGGAAATCAGGGCCAGGTCGCGTGGATTATACGGGAGCGATTGATCGCAGTCGGGGTCGAAGTCGGGGTCAGATCTTGTTTCTTGCATGAATGACCTGTTTCGAGGGCATTCGGCACGCGTCCTCTACGGTGGTCATTCGTGCAAGAAACAAGATCTGACCCCGTGGTACGTATAATCCGCCCAT
>CAVREM010000031.1:0-56090 GCA_963720005.1 uncultured Acidobacteriota bacterium
GGTGCTGCTGATGGACTTCGCTTACTGGTTCGCGTTCGCGATCTTCCAGACCACGTTCGCGCTGTTCGCGGCGGCGCGCTTCGGCTTCGAGCGGCGCGGACGGCATTGTTTTTCGCGGCGTTCGCCGTGCTCGGCGCGTTCGTCCAGGGCGTGTTCATCCGGACGCATCGTCCAGCGGCTCGGCGACAAGGGACCTTCATGCTCGGTCTGGTCTTCGCGCGTCCGGCCTCGTGGCGGCGACGCTGACGCACACCGTCGGCTTCTTCGCAGTGTCGCTGGTCCCGCTGGCGCTGGGCATCGGCTTCGGTCATCCGACGATGTCCAGCCTGATCAGCCGGGCGGCGCGGGCCGAGGAACAGGGACGCGTGCAGGGCGCGGCCAGCGCCGTGGAAAGCCTCGGGCGAACCATTGGGCCGGTGTGGGGGAGTGCGTCGCTGCAGCGCTTCGGGGAGGCGTCGCCCTACATTCCGCCGCCGGCTTTCTCATCATGACGCTCCTCTTGAGCGTCGGCCATCGAGTGGAGGAGACGTGACGGATCAGGAAAAGCAGAAGGTGGAGGATCTCATCAGCAGGCTGGAACTGCAGGTCGGTCAGATTTTTCCGCGCGACGGCGGCAACGCTTCGCTGATCGCCGGGATGATTCAGACGCTCAACGGCCTCCGCAGCGTTCTCGGCCTCGTGCGCCACACTAGCCGTCTTCGGCCTCACCTCGTTCGAAATGCGACCACGAGACTCGAAGTCCCGAAGAAAAACTGTCTCTTCGAACTTCGCGGCTCGCGACGAACGGCAAGCCATTCCTGTCTTAAGACCTCCATCGGGTCCAACCGTGACGCGCGCAGCGCCGGGAGCACGCACGCCGCTGCCGCGACCGTGGTGAGCACGGCAAACACGCCCGCAAAGGTCGGCAGATCCGTGGCGGCGACGCCGTACAGCATGGTGGTCATGGTGCGCGTGACGACCCACGCCAGGATGAAGCCGGCTGCGAGCCCCGCGCCCGTCAGCAGGAGACCGTGCCGGACGATCATGCCCACGACCCCGGCCCGGCTGGCGCCCAGCGCGAGGCGCACCCCGATTTCACGCCGCCGGCGGGTCACGGCGTACGAAAGCACGCCGTAGAGACCGACCGACGCCAGGAGCAGGGCGAGTGCCGCGAATGCCGCCAGGAGCGTCATCTGCTGCCGGCGTCCGACGATCGCCTGATCGATGATCTCGTCCATCGTCCGGATCGCCGCGATCGGCTGCTCGCGATCCACCTCGGCGACGATCTCGCGGATCGGCCCGACCAGCGCGGAGAGGTCGCCCGACGCGCGGACGACCAGCTGCTCGGGCGTCCAGGCGTTGCCGAGCTGCGAGTAGACGACGTACGCGCCAGGCTTGGACGACAGATCGAACCCGCGCTCGCGAACGTCTCTGACGACGCCGACGACAGTCCGCCACGGCGCCGTGGCGCCGCCGAACCTGATCCGCGCTCCGAGCGGGCTCGTGCCGGGCCAGTACAGCCGCGCGAACGTCTCGTTGATCACCGCGACGAGCGGCGCGCCGGGCGCATCGCGCTCGTCAGGAATCCGCCCTTCGAGCGAGCTGCACGTCGAGCGTCTGAAGGTGCTGCGGCGTTCCGGTCCGAAAGACGACATCCTGGCCCTGCTCGACCACCTTGTTCTCGATCGCGAACCCGACGGTGTTGCCCTGGCTCATGAACGGCAGCAACGAGGCGTAGGCGGTGCTTTCGACGCCGGGCAGTGCGCTCACGCGCCGCAGGACGTTGTCGTAGAACGCCAGCCGCGCGGTTTCGTCCGGGTACTTCGTCTGCGGCAGCGTCGTGCGCATCGTCAGCAGCCCTGCGGGCCTGAACCCGAGGTCCGCGGCGTGCAGGTTGGCGAGCGTCCGGATCATCAGGCCGGCGCCGATCAGCAGCACCAGCGCCGCCGCGACCTGGGCGACCACCAGCGCATCGCGCGTGACCGGTGCTGCCGCCGGACCCGCTTCGCCCGCCCTGCTGCAGCGCGTCGTTCAGCGAGGCGCGCGCCGCATGAACGGCCGGCACGATGCTGAACACCAGGCCGGTCACGATCGAGAGTCCGACGGTAAAGGCGAGCAGCGTCGGGTTCAGGCGCGTTGCGGTCGACAACGGGAACAGTCGGCGGAACCAGGCCGGCGAGCAGGTTCATCGCGGCCGGTGCGACGAGCAGACCGAGGAACCCTCCCGCGGCGGCCAGCACCATCGATTCGGCCACCATCTGGCGGACCAGGCGGCCGGTGTCGGCGCCGAGTGCCACGCGTACCGCCATCTCGGAGCGGCGCGCCACCGCACGCGACAGCATAAGGCTCGCGAGGTTCGCGCAGGCGATGAGCAGCACGCAGCCGGCGGCTCCCATCAGCACGAGCAGCGCGAACCGGGTATTCCCGAGCAGATCGTTTCTGATCGGCGTGACCACGGCGCCGACGCGCCCGTTCGTGTCGGGAAACTCGCGGCCGAGCTGCGCCGCGATCGACTGCATCTCCTCGCGCGCCTGATCGATCGTGACGTCCGGCCGCAACCGGGCGACGACGTTCAGGTAATGCGAGCCGCGGTTCGCGGCCTCGGCCGGCGTGAACTGCATCGGGGTCCAGAACTCGATCGGGTTGCCAGCCTCGCTGCGGAACGAAAATTCTGCCGGCATCACGCCGATGACCGTTCGAGCGGCGCCGTTCATCGTCACATCGGAACCGACGGCGGACTGACTGCCGCCGAAGCGGCGCTGCCACAGGCCATAGCTGATGACCGCGACTGGCGCGCCGGTGCGGTCTTCTTCGTCCGTGAACGTCCGGCCGACGAGCGGCTTGACGTCGAGGACCCCGAAGAAATTCGCGGTCGCGCGCCGCCCCAGGACTTGTTCGGGCGGACCGCCAGACGTCAGGTTCGCGGCGGCGCCGCGCGTGGCCGCGATGTCGGTGAAGACGCGGTTGCGCGCTTTCCAATCCAGATAGTTCGCCGGCGCCGGCGTGTTTCTCGGGAACCCCAGATAGCTGACGTCCTCCCACACCATGACGATCCGATCGGGATCGCCGTATGGCAGAGGCCTGAACAGCACATCGTTGATGGTCGAGAAAATCGCGGTGTTGGCGCCGATGCCGAGGGCCAGCGTCAGGATCGCGACCGCGGCGAACCCGGGCGCGCGCAGGACCAGGCGGACGCCATGCCGGAGATCGGTGATGAGTGAGGACATACGAATGTCTTAGACGGTGTCGCGGCAACCAGCGTTGACCGCCGGCTGTGCAAGCGCGATCAGAAAAGGTATGGAACGAATTGTCGAACTTGCTAGAATGCGGGCGCTCACCGAAACGGCGTGCCGAGATGGCGCGCCACCTTCGCGCGCAGGTCGGCTTCCGAACCGCTGGACGTGATGTCCATGCCACTGTCGATCAGTCCATCGATCAAGGCGCGGATGATCTCGGCGCGGTTGAGAACCTTACCGCTCTTGCCGCGGATGTCGGTCGAGAGGCGATCGAGGTGATGGATTTGTCGATCGAAGAGGACGACGGAAACCTTCGACCAGGTCTCCTGATGGACTGGAGGTCTGCCCCGGCCTGCTTTGAGGGTGCTGGCGTGTGGCTTCACGCTCCTCCGCTTCGCCATCCCGAACGATCTGGGCCCGGATTATAGCGGCAGATTGTTACTAGCACAAACACAGCAATAGTGAACTCGGCCGATTTCCTGCGATGAAACGAACAAAATCGTCGTCCGTCCGTCCGATGCGGCCCCGCTGATTACGCCGGCGTCGGCTGCGCCACGGCGGCCATGGGCAGATGGATGAGGAAGGTCGCGCCACGGCCCGGCTCGCTCTGGACGGTGATGTATCCGCCGCTCTGTTTCACGATCCCGTACACGATCGACAGACCGAGCCCGGTGCCTTTTCCCTGTTCCTTCGTCGTAAAAAAAGGCTCGAACAGCCGCGCGCGCGTCGCCGCGTCGATACCAGTGCCGGTATCGGCGACGCTGATCCTGGCGTACGAACCGGGCTTGCCTTCCACGTGCGCCAGGGCGCCCGACTCGTCGAGCTCCAGCTCGTCGAGACGCACGATCAGCCGCCCGCCGCCCGGCATCGCGTCGCGCGCGTTGATGACGAGGTTCAGCACCACCTGCTCGATCTGCGCGGGATCGGCCAGGACCACCATCGGCGTCGGCGGCCGCACCAGCTCGAATTCGATTTCCGGCCCGATCAACCGGCGCAGCATCGTGTCCATGCCGCCGATGACGTCCCCGAGTGCGATCAGCCGCGGGCTGGACGGCTGCCGGCGGCTGAACGCCAGCAGCTGACGCGTCAGCCCGGCGCCCCGCTGCACCGAATGTTTGATCTCCGCCGCTTCCGCGCGCGCCGGGTCGTCGTCGCCCACTCCGATCAGGAGGAGGTCGGCCGAGCCCATGATGCTCATCAGGATGTTGTTGAAATCGTGGGCGACACCGCTCGCCAGCCGCCCGATGGCCTCGAGCTTCTGCGACTGACGGAGCTGCTCTTCGAGCAGCCGGCGTTCAGTGATGTCACGGATGAAGCTGGTGATCCCGCCTCGCGTGTCGCCGCCGACGCGGGCGACGGTCAGCTCGAGCGGGAATTCCGTGCCGTCCGCGCGGAGGCCGTGGAGCTCCAGTTGCCGGCCGGCCAGCGGCCCACGTCCCGTCGCCGAATACTGCTCGAGCGCGGACCTCAGCGCCCGTCGCTCGCGCTCCGGCAGCAACTGGTCGACCTCGTGGCCAAGAATATCGATCCGCCGGCGGCCGAACATCGTCTCGGCGGCAGGATTGAACTCTCTGATGCACCACCGCTGGTCCATGGTGATGATCGCGTCGTGAGCGGCTTCGAGAATGGCACCCTGCCGCGCCTCGGTCTCGGCGCCGGCACGGTAGACCTTGTAGGTCAGGTACAGCGGCGCCGCCGCGAGCAGCAGCGTCAGCCCCATCCCTGCGCTCTCAATCACCGCGGCGACGACCACCGCCGCTGCCGCGCCAAGCAAATAGTCCGGCGCGCTCGGGACGAAGTCGCTTTTCCAGACCTTCCACGCGCTCTGGTTGGTCGTCAGGGCGATTGCGATCGCAATCGGCACGGTATTCGCGAAAAAATACGTGAGCGCCATGCCGGTCGCAGGGACGATGATCGCCCCAAGGTCGGTCGATCGCGTGCCGCCGAGCCGCTCGAACACCTGTCCGGCCGCCTGGACCGTCAGCACCAGGCACGCCATGTTGAACAGCGTGCGGTAGACCGGGTTGCTGACCCGCGTGTTCAGCGTCGACTGGCTCCAGGCGCTCGCCGCACCGACGATCATCGTCGCGTGAGGGCCGCGTAGAATGAGCGACGCGATGTCGACGACGTACGAGACCGACATGTTCGAGCCGCCGGCGATCGGGAAATGGACCTTGAACGCCGCGGTGAGGCTCGAGATGAGGACGAGGAACACGAGCGGCAGCACCGGGTCGAGCTGCGCCCGGGGAATGAGGACCGCGAAAACGATCGCGGCCAGTGCGATGACCGAGACGATGTACCAGCGTGCGCGAGGGGGCAGGTCCCGCAGCAAGGAGCAAGTATAGCGACCGAGAGCGACTTCCGGTTCGTCGTCGCGTCCGGGGCTGCCGGCATGCGGCTCGACAGGTTCCTCGCCGGACCGGGGCAGCTCGGCTCACGCGGACGCGCATCGAACGCACTCGAGCGCGGGAAGGTTTTCGTCAACGACGTCGAGGTCACGCCGGCCGATGCCGGCCGCCGCCTGCAGGCTGGCGATCGCGTCCGGGTGTGGATGGATCGCCCGGGCAGCGCGCACCGGCGATGGGGCGGGGCGTCACGCGCCCAGGGGCGCCTCCACATCGTCTACGAGGATCCCGAGCTCATCGTCGTCAACAAGCCCGCCGGCCTGCTCACCGTGCCGCTGCCGCGACGCGGCGACGAGGCGAACGTCGCAGATCAGCTCGCCGTCCATTTGCGGAGGCGCGGCAAGCGCACGCCGCTCGTCGTTCATCGAATTGATCGCGACACGTCGGGCCTGGTGGTATTCGCGACACGGCCGGACGCGCAGCGCCGGATGCGGGATCAATTCCGGCGGCACGAGCCGGAGCGCGTGTATCTGGCTGTCGTCTACGGACACCCGTCGCCCGAGTCCGGAACCTGGCGCGATCGTCTCGTCTGGGATCAAGCAGCCCTCATCCAGAAACAAACGCATCCGCGGGATCCGCACGGGAAGGACGCCATCTGCGAGTACCGTGTGCTCGAGCGCTTCCCTGGCGCGTCCTTGATCGAAGTGCGACTCAAGACCGGAAAGCGGAATCAGATCAGACTGCAGGCCCGGCTTCGCGGTCATACGCTGGTCGGCGAACAGCGCTATATTTATGGGCCGGACGACCTGCGCGCGATCGACTTCGCGCGTCAGGCTCTTCACGCGCACCGGCTGGGATTTCGACATCCGGCGACCGATAAACCGCTGAGCTTCGAGGCACCTCTGCCGTCGGATATGGCGGATCTGATCGCCCGCCTCCGAATCCAAACGGTCCCATCGGGCGTCTAACCAATTGTCAGGAGGTTTATGGCCAAGAGAACTGGTGGGGGAGCGCTCATCTGCCCGCGCTGCGGCGTGCCCAGCGCCCGCGTCATCGGCCGATCCGAGTCGCTGCCCGTGATTTACCTGCGGTGCGACGACTGCGGCCGGACGTCCATTTCCCCCGAGTAAACGTGTGCAGTGCCGGGCGGCCCCCCGCCGCCCGGTTACAGAATTCGCCCGCCGCACACGATCGTGTAAGCTCAATTTTGACACTTCGCGGCCGCGAATAATCCGCAACGCGCTCCAGCCGAACGACTTACCTGCAACTAACAGAAACGGCACAGTTCGCGCATTCCGGGGCCGTGATCCGTACCTAGCGGTCGGAATTTAGAGGCTGACATGGAGCGAGCTGCGGCTTCGAACTTTTCTCCCGCGGCCGTCGCTTTTGTTGACGGTCTCGGCGAACGCCACCACGTCCTGGACCCGAGCGGCTCCGAAACGCTCGAGGTGCTGTGCGTGCGCGACGAACTCGCCGCTGTGCCCTCGTTCGAGTTCGCACTGCGCGAGCGCGTGAGCCGGCTCGCGACGTTTCGCCATTCCTCGTTCGTCCGGGTGCGCGCCGTCGAGCGAATGACCGACCGGCACGCAACGCTCGCCATCGTCTCGGAATCCGTCGCCGGCACACGCCTTTCCGATCTGCTCGTCCAGTCGGCCGACCGCCGCATCAACCTCGACATCAATTCGGCCCTGTGCCTCATCCGGCAGCTGGTGCCCGCGGTGGCGGCGCTGCACGAACACGCGCGCGACATCCAGGGATTCGCCCACGCCGCGATCGCGCCCGAGCGGCTGATCGTCACGCCGACCGGCCGCCTGCTCGTCGTCGAGTACGTCATGGGCGCGGCCCTCGAGCAAGTGCGCTTCCCACCCGACCGCTACTGGCACGAGCTGCGGATCGCGGTGCCGCGGACGTCCAGTTTCCCGCGCTTCGATCAGCGTGTCGACGTCGCGCAGATGGGCATCGTCGCGCTCTCGCTCATCCTCGGCCGGCTGATTCGCGACGACGAATACCCGGGGCGCGTCGGCGACGTCGTCGCGTCGACGTGGGCGATCTCGGCGCGCGGCGGCTTCGAGCCGCTGCCGCCTGGCCTTCGCGGCTGGTTGGGGCGCGCGCTGCAGCTCGAGCCGCGCACCGCATTTGCAACCGCCGCGGAAGCCCGCGCCGAGCTCGAGAAGCTGCTTGGCGACAGCGAGCAGCTCGCGACACCGGCGAGCCTCGAGGCGTTCCTCGAGCGCTTCCATTCAGCGGATCAAGCGCCGGCGCCGCCTGCCCCCGCGCCCATGCCCGAGCCGCGACGCGAGGCGAGGCCCGAGCCGCGGCCCGAGATCAAGCACGAGGTCCGGATAGAGCCTCCGGCGGCGGATCTGCGTTCGTGGTCGGATGCGGGGTCGTCGATCGCTGCGCCGCCGTCCTTCGCCGATCTGCGGCCGAAGCCCGACCCGATTGCGGTCCCAGCCGCTCCCAAAGTGGCGCCCGCCACCGGGCCCGCGCACGTGTCCTTCGGGTTTGAGTCTCTTCAGGCGGAGCACGCGCGCTCCGCGGACGAGGATCGCGAGGCCTTCGCTTTCGTGGCGACGCCGGAGCGTCCGGCCATTTCGAGAAAGATGCTGATTGCAGCCGCCGTGGTCCTGGCTGTTCTTGGCGGCGGTTACTGGGCGTCCAGGAGCTTCTTTGCCGAGGCCCCGCAAGGCGGTCGAGACCGCCACAGGCACGCTGGTCATGACCAGCAACCCTGACGGCGTGGCGACGTTCGTTGACGGCGAACCCAAGGGCATGACGCCGGTCACGCTGACCTTGTCGGCCGGCCAGCACGTCGTGGAGCTTCGCGGTGCGGGTGAGCCGCGAACGATTCCCGTGACGATCACCGCCGGCACGCAGGCGACCCAGTACATCGAGCTGCCAAAGACGCCTGCCAAGACGGGACAACTGCAAATCCGTACCGAGCCGAGCGGCGCGCGCGTCACCGTCGACGGCATTCCCCGCGGCACGTCGCCGATCACGGTCATCGAGCTCGCGCCTGGCGAACACGCCGTGGTCCTGGAAAGCGATCTCGGGTCCGTCAAGGAATCGGTGATGGTGGAATCCGGCGTCACGGCCTCGCTGGTCGTGCCGATGAGCGCGGCCGCGAACGGGAACGCGAGCGCGCCGGCGTCTAGGCTGGATCTCGGTCTCGGCGCCGCTGGACGTGCAGGTCTTCGAAGGGGGCCGCCTGATCGGGAACAACCTCACCGATCGCATCATGGTCTCGGCAGGCCGCCACGACATCGAGCTCGTCAACGAGGCCGTCGGCTACCGGTCAGACGCGTTCGCTGCAGGTGACGGCCGGTAAGGTCTGCCGCCGTCAAGCTGGAGATGCCCCAGGGAACCATCTCGATCAACGCTCAGCCCTGGGCTGAAGTGTGGGTCGATGGCGAGCGCGTGGGCGAAACCCCGATTGGCAACTTTTCGGTAGCGATTGGCACGCACAGCGTGCTGTTCCGCCACCCGGAATTGGGCGAGCAGCACCACAGCGCGCTGGTGACGGCGAAGGGCGCCGGCGCGTCTCAGCGTCGATATGAGGAAAAAGCAATGAGGGCGATGCGTTGCGCGGCCGCGATGCTCATCGTGGTTCTGGCGCCGCTCGCGACGGCCGCGGCCGACAACACGCTTGCCGCGGCGCGCGATCTGTACGCCGCGGCCGCCTACGAGGATGCGCTGATCATCCTGAACCAGCTCAGCGAGGGGCCGCACGGGCCGGACGAAGAGCGCTCCATCCAGCAGGTACCGGGCGTTCTGCCTGCTGGCGCTCGGCCGGACGGCCGACGCGGAGCAGGCCATTGCCGCGGTGGTCGCGGTGCAGCCACGGTATCAGCCGAGCGAAGCGGACGTTTCTCCGCGCGTCCGCACTACCTTTGCCGACGTCCGGCGGCGCGTGCTGCCGACCGTCATCCAGCAGCAGTACGCCATCGCCAAGTCGTCGGTACGACCGGAAGAATTACGCGGAGGCGGCCGAGCGGTTCAATTACGTGCTGGACGTGCTCAACGATCCGGAGGTGCGCGCGTCGGCGGCGCAGCCGCCGCTGTCGGACCTGCGGACGCTCGCCATGGGATTCCGCGACCTTGCCGTGACCGCGGCCACGCCGCCTCCGGCGCCGCCGAAGCCCGAGCCAGTGCCTCCGCCCGTGGCGGCGCCCGTCGCCGTGGCCGCGGCACCGGCCGTGCCCGCCGCGCCCCGCATCTACAGCCCCGGCGATGCCGGCATCGTGGCGCCGGTGCCCGTGCGCCAGGTCCTCCCGCCGTTTCCAAGCACCGCGGCCTTGCCAAAGCAGGCGCAGGGAGTGATCGAGGTGGTCATCGACGAGACCGGCGCGGTCGAGCAGGCGCTGATCCGGGTGCCGCTCAATGCGGCCTACGATCGGCAGGCCCTGATCGCCGCGCGCGGCGTGGCTGTATCAACCGGCGACGCTGAACGGCAAGCCGGTCAAGTTCCGCAAGGCCGTCCAGATCAACATCGCGCGGTAGCGGGGAATCTCAGGATCTCAGGATTTGAGAATCGTCAGGATCTAGGATCTACGAATCCACGATCTCCGGCAATCCTCAGATCCTCAAATCTCGTAAATCACTTCTTGTCCCTGGTTTTCCGAGCAGCTCGACGAACTCGAGGTGATTGTTCATCGCGGCGAGGAGCCACGCGTTCTGCTCCTCCTTGTTCCGCAGCTCCATGTCGGCGCCCTTGGCAATCAGCATCTCGCCAATGGTCACCAGGCCGCGCTGCGCGGCGGCGATGAGCGCCGTCGTCCCGTCTGCCGCTCGCGCGTTGACGTCGGCGCCGCGCTCGAGCAGGAACGCGACGCGTGCCGGTGCAGTTCTCGCCCGCGGCCAGGATGATCGCCGGTGAGCCCTGGAGTGTGACGGCGGTCGGCGCGCCGCTCGAGACAGCGCCCGCACGATGTCGGTATAGCAGCCTCGCACCGCGAACCCGACCGCGGTATCGAGACCCTTCTTCAATCCGGACTTGAGCAGCAGCTCGACGACCCCGAGGTGGCCGTTGGCGGCCGCATAGCTGAGCGCGGTGAGGCCGCCCTTGTCTTCGGCGGCGACGTCGGCCTTGGCGGCCAGGAGTGCCTGGCCCATCGCGACGTTTCCGCCGAGCGCGGTCGCCATCAACGGCGTCCGGCCGCCGACATCGGCCGCGTTCACGTCGGCTTTGCGTTCGATCAGGAGGCGGCCCGTGGCGACGTGTCCACCGAATGCCGCCGCCATGAGCGCGGTGGTGCCTTGCTTGTCGCGCGCGTTGACGTCGGCGCCCTTGTCGATGAGGAACCGGACCATGTCGGTGCGGTCCGAGGAGGCCGCGGCCATCAGCGCCGTCATCCCGGTCTTGATCCTGGACATTCGGGTCCGCGCCGCGGCGGATCAGCGCCTCGACCGCCGCCGTGTGGCCTTGTGACGCGGCGGTCATCAACGGCGTCGTGCCGGTCTGATCCGGTGCCGTCCACGGCGGCGCCGGCCGCGACGAGCGCTTCGATGACGTCGACCTTGCCCTGGAGCGCCGCCGCGGCGAGCGGGGTGACGCCCGAGCCGGCGGGAAGGTTGACGTCGGCCCCTCGGCGAGCGTCTTCTTGATGTCCTCGAGCGAGCCCGTCAGGACCGCGCGAATGAGCGGCGGCTCGGGGGCCGTATCCGCCTGATCGCCTGGGGGCCGTTGCTGGGCGGCGGCACCAGCGCCCGCGACGAGGAAAACGGCGACCCACACTGCGAACGCACGCAGTCGTCCCATACTGGCGTGCAGTATAGTCCGCCGCTGACGGAAAAACCCCCGGGCTCGGGGCTTGGGGTACGCGAGATCGGCGGGCGGAGACGGGCCGATCTCGCGACGTCAGACGCCCGGTACTCACCCGATGTCGATTCGGGCGCCCCTGAACGTGTGAATGTTGGCGTAAGGGTCGAACTCTTCGATGTAGTGAAAGAAGAACGGAAGACCGCTTCCGAGAATCGTTCCGGTCGCATCGAGCTCTTCGTGCCCTTTGTCGTTCCCCTGTTTCTGCGCTCCGGGTGCCTGATTCGAATTGTGAATCACCTGGTGAAAGTCATCGGCGATTCCGACGAGAAGAGAAGGCAGCGTCTGAAGCTCGGCGATTGTGAGCACGCCGTCATCAGCTGCCGTGGCGAGCTCATCCGCATGCGACGAAGTAGATGGGGACCGCCCCGAGTCCCGAAAATCGGATCTGAAACGGGAAGGGATCGGTCGCCGGATTCCACCACCATCGCTTGCCTTCGACGGTCAGTGTGCAGCCAAAGGCGGCCGGTGGGTTGAACTGAACCAGCAGGTTGAAATTGATTGGGATGCAGGATGGTTCCCTGTAGAACGCGATGCCCACGATCCCATCGTCGTTGGGCATGAAGGTCGCGGCGAAGTTGGCATAGAACGGAGGGCCCTGTACTCCTGGCGACGGAAACGTCTGGATAAGCGGTCTTCCCTGCGCGCTGGTGGTGACGTTGGCGATGGCGCTCCACGCCATGGTCAGTGCTCCGATCGCGATGAACAGCCGAGCTGCGTGACGCGAGATCGCTTCTTCATGGAACCTCCTTGGTGATTCCCAGGACGCGAGCCTAGGAACGCGTCGCACGGCGCGCAAGCGCCAAGGAGTGTCGCTGCTGCGATGACACACTTTGTCTCACCGAGGTGATCGGTGACGCCGGGCGACGGGGCAGCGGCGGTAGAATGCGTCATCCAATGCGCTGAGATCCTATGCAGTCGGCCCCCTCGTCCCGCACTCAGGAAGACGCTGCGCCGCCGGCTGGCGACAAGCTGGATTCATGGAAAGAGATTGCGGCCTACCTGAACCGTAGCGTTCGAACCGTCCATCGCTGGGAAAAAGACGAGGGGCTGCCGGTTCACCGCCACCAGCACCGCGAACTCGGGTCCGTGTTTGCGTATAAGGCCGAACTCGATGGGTGGTTCAGCACACGCTCTCCCCAATCGGAGTCGGGAAACAATACCGCTCAACCTGGCTCGGCTGTACGGCGACGGACCATCGCCCTTATCGGAACAGCTGTCGCCTTGTGCATCGCCGCGCTTTCCTACCTCCTGCTCCGCGGATCCGTTCCAGCCGCTGGCGTCGCAAACCTTGAATTGATTTCGACGTTCCCCGGAACGCACCGGTCGCCCAGCTTCTCGCCAGACGGGCGAATGATTGCGTTCGTCAGCGACGCCGGAGGCACACCGCAGGTATGGGTCAAGAATCTGGCCGGCGGTGATCCAATCCAAGTGACATTCGGCGACTTGCCGGTGCTGCGCCCTCGCTGGTCGCCACAGGGCGACCGCATCGTCTACTCGATTCAAGGTGCCGGCATCTGGTCCGTGGCGCCGCTCGGCGGCGAACCTCGCCGCCTGGTGGACTCTGGTTCGAACGGCGAGCTGTCGCCCGATGGCCGACGCCTGGTATTCGAGCGCAGGGGTCAAATCGTGGTTGGCAACGCCGACGGGAGCGACGTGGTTTCGCTTTCCAGCCTTTCTTCCCGACCCCTGCCTCATATGGGTGACGCGTGGCCGACGTTTTCACCCGACGGCAAGTCGATTGCGGTGTTCCTGGGGGAGGAGGGACGGTATGGCGATTACTGGATCGTTCCGTCGGAAGGCGGCGAGGCTCGCCGACTCACGACGGACTTCGAAGAAGGCGGAGCGCCGGCATGGACTCCGGACGGGAAGTGGCTCGTGTTCACCTCCGCACGACGAGGCAGCCTGAATTTGTGGCGGGTCTCGACCTCGGGCGGTCCTCCCGTGCCTGTGACGACCGGGCCGGGTGACGATCTCGACCCTGTGGTCTCGTCGGATGGTCGTACGCTGCTCTTCGCAAACGTAAAACGCACATGGACTCTGGTCGCTCAGGACGTGCGAAACGGCGCGCGCCGGACCCTGATCGAGAGGCGGACGCATCTTGTGTTCCCGGTTTTCTCACCAGACGGCCGCCGGATCGCGTTTGCAGGCAAGAACGCTCGAGGAGACACGCATCTGTTCGTGATGGACGCCGACGGATCGAATCTGACGTCCGTGACCAACGGTCCAGGCGAGCTCAATATCAGGCCGCAATGGAGCAATGACGGCGCGACGCTCTATTTCTACCAGGTGCGTCCAGGCCCAGGCTTCCGCAGCATTTCCCTGTCGGGCGGTCCGTCACGAGAGCTGGCCCCCTGGTCCTATCGGCTTCAATATGGCGCCGCCGTGGATCCTGACGGGCGTACGGCGGTCTATACGGCGGTTGACGGCGGGGCGCTACACTCGCGCCTGCGCGAACTCGACACGGGTCGGGAAACGAACCTTCCCTTCGCGATGTACGAGCATCGATTCTCGCGCGACGGTCGATGGCTCGCCGGAGAGTCTCGAGACGGCGAACTCATGCTGTGTCGTGTGTCGAGCGACCACTGCGAGACGCTGACATCGAAACAGCCCTTCGGCCTCATGTCGCCCGCCTGGTCTGGGGACGGTTCGCGGCTGTTCTTTGTGCGACATACGAGCGCCGGCATTTTCGGCGAGGTGATGTCGGTTGGTGTTCACGGGGGCGAAGTGAAGATGCACGGAACGATTGGGCCGTTCCAGCATCGGATTCAGGTTTCCATGGGCGTCTCGCCGAACGACGAGATCGTCTTCGCGGGGTTCAACGAAGGCCGGCAAGAGTTGTGGATGGCCAAGCTGCGCTGAAAGACTATCGTGCCGGCTTTCTGAATTCCGGTCCCGAGGTCCTTGCCGAGGGTCACGTCCGCGCCGAGCTTCACGAGGTAGTCGCCGGTCTCCTTGTCGACGAAGAACGATCCCGATCGATACTCGCCCTGCGTGATGAGCCACGGCGTCTGGCCGCGTTTGTTGACGACGTTGATCTTCGCCCCGCGATCCACGAGGAACTGCACCATGGCCGGCGACCGGAAATAGACCGCGCCGACAATCGGCGTCTGTCCCAGGTCGTTCGCCGCGTTGATATCGTCTCCGAGCTCGAGGCAATAGGCGACCGTCGTCGCGCGCGGCCTGCTGCAGGGCGGCGGTGTCGCTGGCGAACCAGCGGCGGCCATACTTGTCCTGGCCCTCGACGAAATCCACGCCGGCCGCCACCATCAGCGGAGTCGTGTTGTCAGCGGACTTCGCCAGCGGGTCGGCGCCTCCCTCGACGAGGATCCGCATCGTTCGCACGTCTCCGTAGCTGGCCGCCAGCCAGAATGGCGTCGCGCCGATCGTGCTGACCTCGAGGCCGTGCGCCTGCAGGATCAGCCGCGACAGAAACGGCATCGGGCCGGGTCAGTCGCGCGTTCGGGTCGGCGCCGCGCGCGAGCAGCGCACTGACCAGCTCGGGCATCGCCTGTTGCACGGCGGAGTGGAGCGCTGTCCTGCCGGCCCCGTGATGGTTCGGGTTGGCGCCGCTGTCGAGGAGGAACCTGGCCATCGCCTCGTGCTGGCTGTCGATGGCGACCAGGAGGGCGGCGGCCTCCGTGTCGGGCTTGAACGAGCGGCCTGCGTTGGTATCGCCGGCGATCCCGTCGGGCGCCGCTTCGTTGACATCGGCTCCGGCGGCAATCAGCAGCCGCGCGATCTCGATGTTGCCCTGCTGCGCGGCGAACAGCAGCGGTGTGAATCGGTTCTTCGATCTCGCCCTGGCGTCGGCGCCCGCCGCGAGCAGCGTCCGCACCACGTCGACATGATTCTCGACGACGGCGCGCATCAAGGCGGTCTGGCCGAGGCTGGTTCTCGGCCGCGCTGTGCGCTGCGCCGTGCGCCAGCAGCTGCGTCACGACGGTGGCATTGCCCGTGTGCGCCGCAATCATCAGCGGCGTCTCGCCGACCACGGATGCGACGTTCGGGTTCGCGCCTGCCTTCAGCAGGCGCTCAACCATCGCGGTGCTGCCGTTCAGAGACGCCAGCGCCAGCGGGGTGACGCCATGATCGTCAGCGGCGTTGACCTTTGCGCCGGCAGCGATGAGCACCTCAGCGATGGCGGCATCGTCCCAGTGAGCCGCCCAGTGGAGCGCGGTCGCCCCGTCGCCCTGGGGGACCGTGACGTCGGCGCGCGCTGCGATCAGCGTGCGGACTGTGGCGAGGTCTCTGGCCTTGGCCGCCTCGACAACACGGCGATCCGGCCGGCCGCTGAGCGACCGCCGACCACGCGACGAAGGCTATAACCGAAGAGATCGCGCCGGTTCGCGCCACGTGCGTCATGTCGGCGAGTCCCCGACGGCCCTATAATAGCGCCGGCTCCCGATGGCGACCCTGAAAGGGTCGCCCTGACCTGTGCGACCCTGAATAGCGGTCGCCCGCAGATCGGCCGGTTCTGATGCGAACGATTCTTCTTCGCGGCGGCCCTCCTGACGGCGACTGGCGGGACAGCGTTCGCGCAGCAGGACGACCCGCGCGCCGCCTTCAACCGCTTTTGCGTCGGCTGCCACAACTCCAGGCTCAAGACTGCCGGCCTCGCGCTCGACACGCTGCAGGCCGCCGACGTGCCGGCCAACGCCGCGACGTGGGAGAAAGTCATCCGCAAGCTGCGCGGCGGGACGATGCCGCCGCAAGGGATCGGCGAGGCCCGACGCCGCCACCTATCACGCGCTGGCGACGTGGCTCGAAACACGGATTGACGAGGCGGCGCGGGCACGGCCACGTCCTGGGCGCGTGCCGGCGATTCATCGATTGAATCGCGCCGAGTACAGCAACGCCATCCGCGACCTGCTCGCCGTCGAGATCGATGCGGCGGCTTTTCTGCCACCGGACGATTCAGGATTCGGCTTCGACAATATCGCGGACGTCCTGTCGGTGTCCCCGATGTTGACCGAACGGTATCTGTCCGCGGCGCTGAAGATCAGCCGCCTGGCGGTCGGCGATCCGACCATTCGCCCCGCGACCGATACGTTCGAGGTCAACAAGTACCTGAAGCAGGACGACCGCGTCAGCGACGACCTGCCGTTCGGATCGCGCGGCGGCGCCGCCATCCGCTATTACTTCCCGGTCGACGGGAACTACGTCGTCAAGATCTTCTTCGATCGCACCTACGACGGCCGCGTCCGCGGCCTCTCGGAGCCGCACACGCTGGAGGTGCGGCTCGATGGCGCGAAAGTGCAGGAGATCACCGTTGGTGGACCGGAGGCCTCGGGCCGCGGCGGCCGCAACGTCAGCATCGACGGTACCGAGGTGCGATTCTCCGCGACGGCCGGTCCGAAGATGGTTGCGGTCAGCTTCGTGAAGAAGGCCTCACGGGCGGAAGGGATGCGCCGGCCGTTTTATGCGGTGACGAGTTACGAGTACGCCGGCGACGTCACACTGCCGCCGGCCATTGGCAGCGTGGAGCTGCGCGGTCCGTACGACGTCACCGGGCCAGGTGAATCGCCGAGCCGGCAGCGGATCTTCACGTGCCATGACGCGAACGACCGGTGCGCGCGGCAGATTCTGTCGACGATCGCCCGGCGCGCGTTCAGGCGGCCGGTCACCGATCGCGACATCGACCCGCTGATGAACTTCTATCGCGCCGCCGCGATCGCCGGAGCGCCGTCAGGCGCGAAGGCGGCGACGCGGGCTCACCGCCGGTGTCGAGGCGGCCCTGCGGCGCATCCTGGTCAGCCCGGATTTCCTGTTCCGTACCGAGCAGGATCCGGCCGGCGCGAGGCCAGGCCAGGCGTATCGCGATCAGCGATCTCGAGCTCGCCTCGCGCCTGTCGTTCTTCCTGTGGAGCAGCATCCCCGACGATCAGCTGCTGGATGCCGCGGCGCGCGGCGAGTTGAGGCAGCCGCCGGTCCTCGAGCGCCAGGTCCGGCGCATGCTGGCCGATCCGCGGTCGCAGGGCGCTGGTCGACGAATTTCGCCGGGCAGTGGTTGTGGGTGCGCAACATCCGGCTGCATCAGCCGGACCCGAGCGTGTTTCCGGAGTTCGACGAGAACCTCCGGCAGGCGCTCGAGCGCGAGATTCAGTTGTTCCTCGACAGCCAGATCCGCGACGATCGCGGGATTCCCGAACTGCTCACGGCCGACTACACGTTCGTCAACGAGCGGCTGGCGCGGCACTACGGCATCCCGAACGTGTACGGCAGTCATTTCCGCCGGATCAGCGTGACCGGACGACGCCCGGCGAGGGCTGCTGGGCAAGGCCGGCCTCTTGACGGTCACGTCGTACCCCAATCGCACGTCACCGGTCTTTCGAGGCAAGTGGCTGCTCGAGAACCTGCTCGGCGCCCCGCCGCCGCCGCCGCCGCCCGACGTGCCGGCGCTGCAGGAGAACGGCGGCGGTCGCGGCGCCGCGGTCGGTCCGCGAACGGATGGAGCAGCACCGATCGAACCCGGCCTGCGCGAGCCTGCCACAAGGTGATGGATCCGCTCGGCTTCGCGCTCGAGAACTTCGACGGCATCGGCCGCTGGCGCGCCGATGAAGCGGGACGGCCGATCGATCCCACGGGCGTGCTGGCCGACGGCGCCAAGGTCGACGGCCCGCGGTCGCTGCGCGAGGCGCTGCTGGCCAGGCGCGAGGAATTCGTGTTCACCGTGGCGAGCAAGCTGCTGACGTATGCAACGGGACGCGGCGCTGAGTACTATGACGCCCCGGCGATCCGTAAAATGGTCAAGGAAGCCGCGGCCGACGACTACCGCTGGTCATCCTTGATTCTGGGCATCGCGAAGAGCGTGCCGTTTCAGATGCGAGTCGCATCGAATCGGCTAATTGAGGGTGCAGATGCTGATCACCAAGATGTCGCTGCCCCGGCGGACGTTCCTGCGCGGCGTTGGCGCGGCCATCGCGCTGCCGCTGCTCGACAGCATGGTGCCGGCGCTCGGATCGCTGCGCGCGGCCGCTCCGACAAGGACGCGGCGGCTGGCCGTCGCCTACGTGCCGAACGGGATCCAGATGGAGAAGTGGACGCCCGCCGCCGACGGCGCGAGCTTCGAAATCACCCCGACGCTCGAGCCGCTCGCGGCCCTTCCGTGAGCGCATGCTCGTCGTCACCGGCTTGACGAACCGGCCGGCGTTTCCGGCCGACGGCGAGGGCACCGGCGATCACGTGCGCGCGTCGGCCACGTTCCTCACCGGCGTGCACCCGAAGAAGACCGAAGGCCCCGACATTCGCGCCGGCGTGTCGATGGATCAGATCGCCGCGCAGGCGCTCGGCAAGGACACGCAGCTGACGTCGCTCGAGCTGTGCCTCGATTCGAACGAGTTGATCGGCGCCTGCGAGGCCGGCTACAGCTGCGCCTATGCCAACACGCTCTCGTGGCGCAACCCGACGACGCCGCTGCCGATGGAGAACCAGCCGCGCGCGGTGTTCGAGCGCCTGTTCGGCGACAGCGACAACACGACCAAGGCGGCGCGTCTCGCCCGGATCCAGGACGATCGCAGCATCCTCGACTCGCTCATCGAGGAAGTGCAGCGGATGCGGCGGCGGCTCGGGCCGGCCGACACCGGCAGGCTGACGCAGTACCTCGACGCCATTCGCGACATCGAGCGGCGGATTCAGAAGGCCGAGGAACAGATCGACGTCGAGCTGCCGTCGATGGATCGGCCGAGCGGCGGCATCCCGTCGACGTTTGCCGAGCATGCGCGGCTGATGTTCGATCTCCAGGTGCTGGCGTTCCAGTGCGACATGACCCGGGTCATCACGTTCCTGATGTCGCGCGAAGTGAGCCCGCGGACCTACACCGAAATCGGCATCCCGGATCCGCATCACGGGTTGTCGCACCACCAGAACAACGCCGCGTCGATGGAGAAGCTGGCGAAGATCAACACGTATCACGTCCAGCAGCTCGCCTATTTCCTGGAGAAGCTGCAGGCGACGCCGGACGGCGACGGCACGCTGCTCGATCACCTGACGCTGCTCTACGGCTGCGGGATCAGCGACAGCAACCGGCACACGCACGACAACCTGCCGGTCCTGGTGGTCGGCGGCGGCGCCGGGTCGATCAAGGGCGGCCGTCACGTGCGCGTCGCTGCCGGACACGCCGCTCACGAACCTGCAGCTGACGCTGCTCGACAAGGTGGGCGTGCCGCTCGACGCGCTCGGCGACAGCACCGGCCGCGTCGATCTCGTGGCAGGCGTCTGAACGCGCTATAGTTCGGGCATGTTTGCGCGCGCTGTTCTCCTCACCGCGCTCTTGGCCTGCGCCGCCTGTGATGACGATTCGACGTCGCCCTCGGAGCCGCCGCCCGATCTCACGGGCTCGTGGACCGGGCAGATTGGCAGCTCGATGAGCGGCACGGCCGTACGCTTCACGTGGACCGCTACGCAATCGGGCAGTACCGCCTCGGGTCCCGCCCGTCTGGTGAAACCTGCAGTGGGCACGGAGATCCCGGGCACTTTCACCGCGACGATCAATGGCAATCAAGCCGGCCTGAGCTTCTCGGCGGCTCCTGGAAGCGTGCCGACGCTGCCGGCGTGCACGGCGTCGGGAAGCGGCAGCGGGACGATCGGCGGCAACTCGATTGCCGGCACCTTCAGCCTCACGGCAACCGGGTGCGCCAGCATCGGTATCGAGAACGCCTCGAGCGCCGCCCTGTTGATGACGCGGTAGCGGGTTCGTCATGCCAGGATTCCCACTCGAAGTTCTGATCGCCGTTTTCGTTTTCGCGATCATGCTGTTCGGTCCCCGCCAGTTTCCGCGCCTGCCGCGCTAGAAGCCATCTCATGAATCAGCGGTGTCGCGAGCGAGCGCGCGAGCGAGCCACGCGAACGGAGCGCGCCGGCACTAGCGGCGCGCGACGAGAGCGTGTGGGGAAGTCCGAGGGGCGAAGCCCCTCGGGTAAGAACCGTGCGGGTCGACTTCTCGCGCGGGGCGCACGTCTACGATCGCCGTCACGGGGCGCTCATCTCTGACGATCTGGCGCACCGCTTGATGGCCGCTGCCAACCTGCCGTCGCACGCGTCCCTGTTGGACGTGGGTGCCGGGACCGGCCGGGTCGCGATCCCGATCGCCGCAACGGGGCGGTGCGTGGCCGCTCTGGATCCCTCGAGAGAGATGCTCGCCGCGCTCGCGGCGAAGGCGTCAGCGGGGTCAGTTGCCGCCGTCGTGGCGGAGGGTGCTCATCTCCCGTTCGCCAGCGCATCGTTCGAGGCCGTGGTCTTCGCGCGGGTGCTGTATCTGCTGCGAGACTGGCGTGAGGTCATCGCGGAAGCCGCCCGGGTGCTGAGGCCGGCCGGCGTGATCCTTCACGAGTGGGGCAATGGCGACCCTGGCGAGGAATGGGTGCAGATCCGCGAGCACGCGCGTCTGCTCTTCGAACGGGCAGGCGTGGTCGAACCGTTTCACCCCGGCGTCCGACAGGAAAACGACGTCGAAGCGCTGATCGCCGCGAATGGTTTCCAGCGTCGAGCCGACATCGTGGAGCCGGGCACCGGTGCGCTCACGCTGGCCGAGTTCCTGCGGCGAATTGTCGACGGCGAGTGCTCGTACACGTGGGAGGTGCCGGCCGACGTGCAGACGCGCTGCCTGCCGGAGCTGCGGCGCTGGGCCGAAGCGCGCTTCGATCTCGATCAGCCGCGCGCCATCCCGCGGGAAGGACGCTGGAAAGTCTACAGCCGTATAATCGACCGCCCATGACCCATCGCAGTCACTCCGAGCTCGAAGCGGGCCTGGACCACGTTCGTGCCGCGCCGAAGGATCGCGGCGTCCTCGCGATGATCGTCCGGCGGCCGCAGATCGGCGCGCGAGACGTGCTGGACGAGGCCGAGCTGAACGTCGTTGAAGGGCTGGCCGGCGACACCTGGCGGCACCGCCGCAGCACGCGCACCGCCGACGGCTCGCCGCATCCCGACATGCAGTTGAACATCATCGGCGCCCGCGCGGTCCACCTGATGGCGCAGGACAGGTCGCGCTGGCCGCTGGCCGGCGATCAGCTGGTCATCGATCTCGACCTGAGCGGCGCGAACGTGCCGCCCGGCACGCGGCTCGCGATCGGTTCGGCGGTGATCGAAGTGACAGAACAGCCGCACACCGGCTGCGGCAAGTTCGTCGAGCGATTTGGTGTTGACGCGCACGCGTTCGTCAACTCGCCGGTCGGTCGGCAGCTGAACCTGCGCGGCATCAACGCGAAGGTCGTGCAGCCGGGCACGATTCGCGTGGGCGATACGGTCGCAAAAACCTAGGGGCTCGGAGGCTGGAGGCTAGAAACTAGCGGCTAGAGGCTCGAGAGCACGAGAGTCCAGGAACGGCCCCACCGGTAGTGCGGCCGCGCGGATCATTCGGGTCAGGCGAGTCGTGACAGACTATTCGTTCTGGCATCAAAGGTGCGTAACACGCCTTCGAAGGCTCCCCCAAGCCCAGAATGCGTATTCGGATTGTACGACCGCCGCCGGTCCGTGACGTGGATGGCATCGCCGTCGACGCGTTCGAGGTCGGCCGCGAGTACGAAGTCGGTCCGAGCCTGGGCGCGCTGTTTCTCGCCGAACGCTGGGCGGAACCGGTCGCGCCTGCTCGCGAGCGTTCCCCCCGCGAAAAACGCGTGATCGCGGCGCATCGCGTGCGCAAAAGCAGCGGCAGGCCGCACAAAGGGAATTAGGAATTAGGGGATTTGGAATGCTGATCGGAATCCTGACGAGGAATCCGGTTACGCATTCCAAGTTCCTAATTCCAAATTCCTAATTACTTTGCGTCAGACCGTCACCTGGGCGCTATGATTCTCGCGCCATTACACAGCACTGATCTTTTCTTCGCTGGAGGCAGGTCGATGGCCAGGATTGCACCGATTGCGGCCGCAGCGCTCCTTGGGCTGGTCGCGCTCCGGGCGGCGTCGAGCGATACGCAGGACGGCCAATGGCGCCGTTATTCCGCCGACAACGGCAGCACCAAGTACTCGCCGCTCGATCAGATCAACCGGTCGAACGTCGCGCAGTTGAAGGTCGCCTGGCGCCACCCGCAGGCGCCGCCCGACATCGTCGCCGCGAATCCGGGGTTGCGCCTGAACAACAACTATCGCGCGACGCCGATCATGGTCGACGGCGTGCTGTACGCCTCGAACGGCCTCGGCCTCGCGGAAGCGATTGACCCGCAGACCGGCGCGACGATCTGGGTCCAGAAGCCCGGGCGACGATCCGCTCCGCGGGTCTGCCAGCGCCCGCGGCGTCGCCTACTGGACCGACAACGGCCGCAACGATCGCATTCTCACGTATCGCAACCATTACCTCTACGCGCTGGACCCGAAGACCGGCGACGTCATCCCGTCGTTCGGCACGGGCGGCGCGGATCGATCTCTCGCTCGGCCTCAGCCCGCTCGCGGGCGGGTACGCTGGAACTCGGCGCCGCTCGTCGTCCGCGACGTGATCGTCATGGGCTCGGCGATGGTCGACCAGGATTCCGCGTCGAAGATGGAGGGCGCGCCCGGCGACGTGCGCGCCTTCGACGTGCGGACCGGCAAGCTGCGCTGGACATTCGAGTCATCCCGCGAGCGGGCGAGCCGGGCGTCGAGACGTGGGAAAACGAATCGTGGCCGTACACCGGCGCCGGCAACGTCTGGTCGCTGATGAGCGCGGACGATGAGCTCGGCTACGTGTATCTGCCGACGACGAGCGTCACCAACGACATGTACGGCGGGCACCGGCTCGGCGACAACCTGTACAGCTCGTCGATCGTGTGCCTCGACGCGGCGACCGGCAAGCGCGTCTGGCATTTCCAGACCGTGCATCACGATCTGTTCGACTACGACAATCCGGCGGCGCCGATCCTCGCCGACATCACCGTCGACGGCCAACGAGATCAAGGCGGTCGTCCAGGTCACGAAGCAGTCGTGCGCCTACGTGCTCGATCGCGTCACCGGCAAGCCGGTCTGGCCGATCGTGGAGCGCCCGTGCCCGCGTCGACGGTCCCGGGCGAGAAGGCGTCGCCGACGCAGCCGATCTCCGACGAAGCCGCCGGCGTTCGATCGGCAGGGCATCACCGAAGACGATCTGATCGACTTCACGCCGGAGCTGCGCGCCGAGGCGATGGCGATCTTGAAGCAGTATCGCACCGGACCGGTCTTCACGCCGCCGTCGATCGCCGGGGCCGGGCCGGACGACAAGAAGGGCACGATCGAGCTGCCGGGATCGGTCGGCGGCGCGGACTGGACCGGCGCGGCGTTCGATCCCGAGACCGGGATGCTCTACGTGCCGTCGATGACGAATCCGTTCGTCGCCAACCTGATTCCCGGCGATCCGAGGCAAGACGAACCTGCGTTATCGCGCCTCGACGCGCGAGCTGATCCAGGGTCCGCGCGGGCTGCCGCTCGATGAAGCCGCCGTACGGCCGCATCACCGCGCTCGATCTGAATCGGGGCGAGCTGGCGTGGACGGTGCCGAATGGCGACGGTCCGCGGTATCACCCGCGCTGAAGGCGCATTTGAATCTGCCGCCGCTCGGCAAGCCGGTGCGCGCCGCGCCGCTCGTCACCAGGACGCTGCTGTTCGTGACGGAGGGCGATCAGATCAACGTGCGCACGCCGCCAAACGGCGGCGGCAAGAAGTTCCGCGCCTACGACAAGGCGACCGGGGCGCAGTGCTGTGGGAAACCGAGCTCGAGGCCGGCGCACCGGCACGCTGATGACCTACATGCACAAGGGCAAGCAGTACATCGTGTTCGCCATCGGCGGTCAGCAGCATCCGGCGGAGTTCGTGGCGCTGGCGTTGCCGTGATGTCGCTCTGGCGTTACCGTGATATTGTCGGGCTTGAACCTGAAGCGGGACGGACCGTTTCTGCACTAGCCCGGGGAGAGTGCCTGATGGGTCGCTTTCTCGCGTTCGCCGCGGTCGTTGCTGGCAGCCGACGCCTTTGCTCTTCGCGCAGGCTCAGGCCGCGCCGCGATTGACTACGACCGGGATGTCCGTCCGATCCTCGCAGCAACGCTGCTTCGGCTGCCACGGGCCGCGCCAGCAGCAGTCGGGCCTGCGGCTCGATCTCCGGCAGAACGCGCTCAGGGGCGGCGATTACGGCGTGGTCATCGTGCCGGGCAAGGCCGCCGAGAGCAAGCTGATCAAGCGGCTGATCGGCTCTGAAGTCGGCGCTCCAGATGCCGCCGACCGGTCCGATCCCTCAACACGAGATCGAGACGCTCCGCACGTGGATCGACGCGGGCGCCGAGATGCCCGGCCGTGCGATTGAGACAGTAGCCGTGGAACGCGAAACCAGTCCGGCCGTTCAGCGCGCTGATCGACGCGATTGCCAATCATGATCTCGCGGCGACTGAAGACGCTGCTTGCGGCCGATAAGACTCTCGCGAAGGCCGCTGACGGATCCGGGTCGTCGCCCTTAATGCACGCCGCCGCGAGCGGAACCGTCCCTATCATGCAGGCGCTGGTCGATGCGGGGGCGGACGTGAACGCGAAGAACTCGCGGGCGGCGACGGCGCTGCACTGGGCGGCGGGCGACGCGGCGAAGGTGAAGCTGCTGCTGCTGAACGGGGCCAGCGTCGATGCGAAGACCGTCGAAGGACGCACGCCGCTCTTCGCCGCGGCCACGATGCCGGGCAGCGCTCCTGCCATGCGTCACCTCCTCGAGGCGGGTGCAGACGTCAATGCCGCGACGCTGGTCGGCACCACGCCGCTTTTTCCGGCGGTCAACGCGAGCGCTGAAGCGACCAGGCTGCTGCTCGATCATGGCGCCGATCCGAATCGGGCGACGCGTGCCGGTGTGACGCCGATCCTGTTCACGCGCGATGCGGCGGTCGTCTCGCTGCTCGTCGCCAGAGGGGCGGATGTTCGAGCCAGGTCCAAGGTTGGCGAGACGGCGCTGATGGACGTGGCCGCGCGCGGAGACCTCGCGGCGGCGAAACTGCTGCTCGAGCGGGGAGCGGACGTCAATGCCGTCGATCACCGCGGCTATACGGCGCTCGTCCTCGCTGCGCACTTCGACGGCGATGCGGTGGAGCTCGTTCGGTTGCTGCTCGCTGCGGGCGCCGATCTCGCATGCGATTGCCGAGGGTGAAACCGCGCTCAGCCTCGCCGCGCGGCGCGGCGAGACGGAAGTGACCAGGATGCTGCGAACGGCCGCTGCGGCGACGCGCCCGAGTGGCTCGCGACAGTAGAGAGGTGTGAGGATTTATGACGATGCGAACGGTATTGTGCGTTGCGGCGGCGCTGCTCGTCGGCCAGGGCGTCATCGGCGCCGACGACGTGGTATCACGTGAGGCGTTGACGGCCGCGGCTCAGAAGAGCCTCGACTTGCTCGTCAAGACGAGCCCGGCCTTCATCAAGAAGGGCGGGTGCAACTCGTGTCACAACCAGACCCTGCCGGCCGCGGCGCAGACATTTGCCCGGAGCCGCGGCATCCCGGTCGGCGATCCGATCGAACAGCTGCCACCTGAGGTCTCGGATGCGACCATCGAGCGGTACGCCGAGTATTCAGTGGCCGGAGGCGGCGGGGTCAATGCGCTCTCCTTCCAACTGTTCGAGGACGATCTGGCGAAACGGCCGGCCGACGGACGCGTGCGCGCGCAGATCCAGTACATCAAGGGCCAGCAGCAGCCAGAAGGCTACTGGCGCGGCGGCGGCATGCTGACCAACAACGGCCAGGCGGGTCTGAGCCGGCCGGGTGCGGCGCGGCCGCCGTTGATGTTCGACGATTTCACGCCAACCGCATTCATGGTTCGTGCGCTGAAGGCGTACGGCGCGCCGAGCGATGTTGTGGACACCACGGCCAGAATCGCCAAGGCGCGCCAGTGGCTCCTGGGCACCAAGGCGACGCGCCTGCAGGAGCATGCGTTCAAGGTCCTCGGGTTGAAGTGGTCGGGCGCGCGATCCCCGGGCGATCGACGGCGCCGTTCGCGATCTGCAGGCGCTTCAGCAGCCCGATGGCGGCTTCTCGCAGCTCCCGACGCTGGCTCCGACGCGTACGCAACCGGCCTCGCGCTGTTCGCGCTGCACGAGGCCGGCATGCGGTCCACGCATCCGGTGTATCAGGCCGGCTTGAAGTTCCTGCTGACGACGCAGGCGGCGGACGGGACCTGGCACGTCAGGACCCGCTCGCTCGAGTTCCAGCCGTACTTCGAGAGCGGCTATCCGTACCGAGCGCGATCAGTGGATCTCGGCGGCGGGGACGGCCTACGCGACGCTGGCGATCGCCGCAGCAGTCGAGCCGCCGCAGCCGCGGGACAGTAGGCGGGAGTTGATTGCTACGACGGCCGGCTGCGAGCCGGCCGGGCCGCCCCAGCGAACGGTCGGGTGGGCGTGAACGAGCGCGCCCTTGTCGGACACGACGTGGGAGTGCTCGTCGAAGATCGCGCGCAGGCTGCGTGTCCTTGTAGAAGTTGGCTGACCGAGTAGGCGCACAGCGTCTTGATGTCGCGGGTCGCCGCCAGGCGGTTCCAGAGCACCTCGAGCCGGATGGCCGCTTCGTCGAGGCCGGCCTTCCAGAGCACGTCGACCCCCTCGCCGAAGGCGCGGATCGGCCGGCCGCCGAACCGCTGATCGAGCTCGCGCGCCGCGGTCGCCTGAAACAGATTGGCATCGGGCCGTCCGCCCACCATGAACGACCCGAGCATCGCTGTCGGCGTCGAACACTGACCAGGTCGCCGGCCGCCTCCATGGCCTCGACGTCGAAGTGCCGGGCGCGCAACTCGGCCAGTAATCTTCTTCCGATGTCCGGGTGTCGCGATGACGAGCGGCCGGCTGGCGAGCCGCAAGCCCCTCGCCGAGGAACTCCGCGCCGATGCGGCCGAGCGCGTCGCCGGATTCGAAGAATTTCACCGCGTGGAAGTGGCCGGGCCGGCGCGTCGTCATCAATTATTCAGCGTTAACACTTTTCAGGCGCCGGAATCCCGCTCGATCAATCTTCCTTCCACGGGTTGTTCGCGAAGACCGCCAGCTCGGGCCAGAGCGCGCGGCGCGGCATGTCGAGCGCGGCCATAATCGTGGCGGCGATGTCGTCGGCGTAGAGCTTGTTCGGGTTGTTCCGGCCGGTGCGGCCGCCGAAGTTGGTCTGCACCTCCGACGGGCACAGACAGACACGACGCGGATGCCGTGCGGCCGCAGCTCGGCCTGCCAGCACTGGCTGATGCCGCGGACCGCCCACTTGCTGCCGCTGTACGCCGTGCCGCCGGCGGCGCCCTTCATGCCGGAGGTCGACGCGATGTTGACGATGTCGCCTGCTGCCTTGCGCCTTCATCAGCGGCACGACGCGATTGGTGATGTCGACGAGGCCGAAGACGTTGGTGTCGAACTCGCGGCGCATCTCCTCGAGATCGAGGCTGCCAATCTCCGCCCGATACGCGTAGCCGGCGTTGTTGACGAGCACGTCGACGCCGCCCATGCGCTCCTGGCAGGCCTGGAGCGTCCGTGCGTTGTCGTCGGGGACGCCGACATCCGCGCGGACGCCGTGCGCGCCGGTCTTGCGCGCGACGTCCTGGACGCGGGCGTCGTCGCGGCCAGTGAAGACGACCTGATGCCCCGCCTGCCGCGCCTGTTCGACGACGGCCGCGCCAATGCCCTGACTGCCGCCGGTGACAAGAAAACGTCTTGGTGTCACATGAACTCTCTCGACAGCCCGGCCTAAAGGCCGGGCTCCTACTGACTGCTACATCGGCATTTGGATCTGCAGAATCTCGTAGGCGCGCAGGACGGCGCGCGGATCCGGCCTGGGACTCTTGAGGCCGTACTGCGCCGCGAACTTGCTCATATCGATCTTCTCGACGGCCTGCTCGCGCCGTGACGCCTTGCAGGCGGAGCGCTCGCGCCTGGCGCCAGAAGTCGCGCAGGTAGTTCTGGAAGTCGGTGATCTGCTGGCGCTCCTTGAGCGGCGCGCCGTGGCCCGGGACGATGATGTCGAACTCGAGCGCCTTGAGGCGTTCGAGGCTGGCGGGCCACTCGTCGATGAACGCGTCGCCGAGATACGACAGGACGCCGCCGCCGGGCCGGCCTTCGAAGAAGTCGCCGGTGAACACGATCCGCTCGGCCGGCAGGAAGACCATCGTGTCGCCGCCGGTGTGGCCGCGCCCGAGGAAGAGCACCTGCACCTCGCGGCCGCCCTTGTGGAGCGTCATCACGTCGGTGAAGGTCACGTTCGGCGGCTTGGGCGCGACTTCCTGGATCGCCTTCGCGTGCGCTTCCGTGACCCGCATGGCGGCCTCGAGCTGCGCGCGCTCCTTCGCGTCGGTGGTCTTCGCAATCCGCTGCTTCATGTCGGCGATCTGCGCCGGCAGCACATCGCTGAACGATTTGTTGGTGCGCTGCTGCAGCACGTTGGACAGGTGCATCGTGCGGATGTACTCGTGGCCGATGATCTCCACGTCGTCGCCGAAGATCTGGTTGCCGTGCGCGTGATCGAAGTGATAGTGGGAGTTGAAGACGTACTTGATCGGCCGCGGGCTGATCTCTTCCTTGATCTGCGCGACGAGCGCGCGCGCCGCGGCCGGCGTCACGCTGGTGTCGACCAGCATCAGATGGTCGCGTTCACGATGACCATCGAGTTGCTCATCGTGGTCATGATGCCCGTGCCGGTTGCGAAGAACACGCCCTCCGCAATCTTCTCGAACCGGTACGCCTTGCCGGGCGCCCCGCCGGGGGCCTGCCCCCGTCCGAGCGCGATCGACGTCACGACCAGGACGACGACCATCGTGACGAACAGATACCGTCTCATCAATGCCTCCAGGCGAAATCGTCCCGGGATTATTTCACAACCGGACCAACGAAGCTGAGGAACTGAGGCGTTCCTCAGTTCCTCAGCTTCTGGATTTGTACATATCCCTCTGCGCCTTCTGGATCTGCTTCCAGCGCCGCTTGACGTTGGCTGCGGCGGCCTTGTCGTGTTTCCGTTCCTCGAACGCCAGCTCGCGCAGCAGCTTTCGATAGTTCTCCAGGCGGTCGGCGGGAATGCCGCCGGCGGCGACCTGGGCGAGCACGGCGCAGTCCGGTTCGGTGGTGTGCGTGCAGTCGGCGAACCGGCAGCCGGCGGCGACCGCCGCGATATCGTCGAATGCGCCGTCGACCGCTTCAGCGTCGGCCCACGGTTGCAGTTCGCGCATGCCGGGCGTGTCGATCAGCAGACCGCCGCCGGGCAGGACGATCAGCTGCCGCGCCGTGGTCGTATGCCGGCCTCGGCCATCGCTTTCCTTGACCGCCTTCACCGGCTGACGGTCCCGGCCAACGAGACGATTGACGATCGTCGACTTGCCGACGCCCGACGAGCCGACGAGGGCGACCGTGGCTGCCACGTTCAGATACGGATCGAGCGGCGCGAGCCCCTGGTCGGTGAGCGCACTGACGACAACGGCGTCCACGACGGGGAGACGATGCCGCAGGGCGGCCAGGGTCGCAGCGGCGTCGTCGGCCAGATCCGACTTGTTCAGGACGACGACGGGAACCGCGCCGGCGTCCCACACAGCGGTCAGATACCGTTCGAGGCGGCGGGGATTCAGGTCGCCGGCGAACGCCGTCACGACGAACAGCGTATCGACGTTGGCGGCAATCACCTGCTCGTTGGACGCGCGGCCGGCGGCCTTGCGCGAGATGGTGCTGCGCCGCTCGAGGCGCGCCTGCACCAGGCCACGATCGCCGTCCCCCCCACACGCCACGAGCACCCAATCGCCGACGACCGGCAGGTCCGCGGCGGCGAGGGCCTCGTGACGCAGGCGTCCGCTCACCTCGGCAAGGCCCTCGAACTCGCCGTCGACGCTGTACAGCCCGCGCTGCTGCTCGACGATGCGCGTCACGCGCAGGCTCGCCGCGTCGCGGTACGCACGTCTGGCTGTTCCTCGAAGAATGAGCGACCATCCAAGATGCGTGGAGGGAGGTCACGCGCACGCCAAGTGTAGCGATCTACCCGGGCGGAGATTACGGAGGGCGCGGAGAAATGCAACACACGGAGGCACGCAGACACGGAGACGACACGGAGAAAACCTTACGGGTGTGCGCCCCGCTTCGCGGGGCGGTCGCTTAAGCGTGGTCTTGTCCGTGCGTGTCTCCGTGGCTCCGCGTCTCCGGGTGTTGCATTTCTCCGTGATCTCCGCCACGTCCGTGCGCCCGGGCCAGGATGCGCTACACTGCGCGCGTTATGCATCAACCAGCCCTGATCCGGATCGGTGTCGCGCTCATCTCGGCGGCCGCGCTGGCGGCGTCGCTGACCACCAGGACCGACGCGGCGGGAGTGTCCGTGCCGACGGTCACGGGTCCGATTGCCAGCGTGGCGGTCGGCGAGGCTTCTCACGACTATCCGTTCTTCGCCAGCATCGTGGACCTGAAGGCCCGCGGCTGGGTCGAAGAGGAGTTCTTCATCGAGGGCACCGCGACTCGCTACACCATGCAAGGTCAGGGGACTGCGACGGTGCGCGATTCCGGACACCCGTACAAGACGCGGATCCTCGTGCGCAGACCGGCAGCGGCCGGCGCGTTCAACGGCACCGTCGTCGTCGAATGGAACAACGTCACGGCCGGCCGCGATCTCGACATCGACTGGTTCCAGAGCTACGAGCACTTCATTCGATCGGGCTACGCGTGGGTCGGCGTGACGCCCCAGCGCGTCGGCGTCGAGGCGCTCAAGGTCTGGAACGCGAAGCGCTACGGCACGCTCGACGTCACGCACGCCGGCGCCGTGCAGAACGACGACCTGTCGTACGACGTCTTCGCCCAGGCCGCGCAGGCGATTCGTACGCCGGGCCGCATCAACGTCCTCGGCGGCCTCAAGCCGGCGCGGATCTTCGCCACTGGCCACTCGCAATCAGCCGGCCGGCTCGCCAACTACGTCAACGGCGTTCATCCGATCGCTTCGGTCTTCGACGCCGTCGTCGTGCACGGCGGTGGCGGACGCATCAGGACCGACCTGACGATTCCGGTCTTCAAGCTGCTCGCCGAAACCGACGTGCTCGGCCAGCAGGCGGCGAACCGACAGCCTGATACCAGCAAGTACCGGAGCTGGGAAGTGGCCGGCAGCTCGCACGTCGACGTGCAGTTCCGGGAGTCGTCGTCGAAGCTGGCGGCGAGAGACGGCAGTCCGAGCGCGCCGCCACTGCCGGCGGCCGCCGCTGAAAACGCGCGCGGCCGGGCGAACGCGCCGAACACGCCGACGACGGGCCGGGGTGTGGCCACCGGACGAGGTCTCGCATCAGGCAACGCCGGCGGGTGCGAGCGGCCGCCGTACAGCCACGTGCCGTTCTATCACGTGATGAACGCGGCCTTCGATCACCTGGTGCGATGGGTCAAGGACGGCGTGCCGCCGCCGACGGCGCCGCCGATCGAGACGACGGCCGTCGGTCCGCCTGCCGTCGCCGCGCGCGACAAGTTCGGCAATGCGCTCGGCGGCATCCGGCTGGCGGAACACGCCGTGCCGACCGCCACCAACACGGGGTTGAATACCGGCGCCGGGTTCTGCCGGCTCTACGGATCGCACGAGCCGTTCGATCAGGCGACGGTCGCCGGCTCTACCCGACACATGCCGCGTACGTCGCCGCGGTGCGCGACGTGACCGAGCGCAACCTGAAGGCGGGGTACATCCTGAAGGTGGATGCCGATCAGACGATCTCGGCCGCGGAGCGCTCAGACGTCGGGCGCAAGTAGTCGATTCGCCTGGGTCCTGGGTTCATGGGCGGCATCACACCGCGCCGTTTGGCGCTCGCCGGGATTCTGCTGCTTCTGGTGCGGGCCGCCGCTTCACAGGATCAGTCGGCCGTGTTTTCGCGGACCGAAGAGGCCGGGGCGGTGGTTCGGGCCACCCGAGTGGCTTCGCCGCTTCGCATCGACGGCCGCCTGGACGAAGAGGTCTACCAGACGGTCCCTGCCATCAGCGAGCTTCGTCCAGACGCTTCCTGATCCCGGCGCGGCGTCGACCGAGCGGACCGAGGCGTGGGTGCTGTACGACGATGACAACTTCTACGTGGTCTGCCGCTGCTGGGACAGTGCGCCGCCCGAGCAGTGGGTCGCGAACGACATGCGGCGCGATTCGCAGCGGCTGCGTGACAACGACAACTTCGGCGTAAGCCTCGACACGTACCACGACCGGCGGAACGCGTTCGTGTTCTATACGACGCCGCTGGGCGCGCTCACCGATCAAACCTATACGGACGAGGGAAACCCGAACCGCGACTGGAATCAGGTCTGGGACGTGCGGACCGGCCGCTTCGAAGGCGGATGGACGGCCGAAATCGCGATCCCGTTCAAGTCGCTCCGCTACGCGCCGGGCCGATCGCAGACCTGGGGGATTCAGATCCGCCGCGGCATTCGCCGGAAGAACGAGTGGACGCATCTGACCGTGCTGCCGCCCGCGAGCGGCGGCTCGCAGGCGTGGTTTCGCGTCTCCGGCTCGGCGACGCTGGTCGGACTCGAGGCGCCGCCCGCCAGCAGGAACATTGAGATCAAGCCGTACGTCAGTGCCCGATCGACGACCGATCGCCAGGCGTCCCCTCCCGTCACCAACGACGGTGATGCCGACGTCGGCGGCGACCTGAAGTACGGCATCACGCCGAACCTGACCGCCGACTTCACCTACAACACCGACTTCGCGCAGGTCGAAGTCGACGAGCAGCAGGTCAACCTGACGCGGTTTGCGTTGAGCTTTCCGGAGAAGCGCGATTTCTTTCTGGAAGGCCGCGGCATCTTCGAATTCGGCCGCGGCGTCGCGACCGGCGGCGGGGGCGGAGGCGACAGCGTCGCGCCGACGCTGTTCTACAGCCGCCGCATCGGCCTCAACCGCGGCCGCGTCATTCCGATCGACGTCGGCGGCCGCATGACCGGCAGGGTGGGCCACGTTCAGCATCGGGCTGCTCGACATCCGGACCGGCGACGAAGAGGTCTCGGCCACGCCGGTCACCAACTTCGCGGTGGTGCGCGTCAAGCGCGACATCCTGCGGCGCAGCAACATCGGCGCGATCTTCACGAACCGGTCGGATTCGGTGACGGGCCTCGGCTCCAACCAGACCTACGGCGCGGACGCGGCGTTCGGCTTCTACGAGAACCTGTCGTTGGACGGCTATTTCGCGAAGACGAGCACGCCGGGCGTCGACGAGCGACGACCTCAGTTACCAGGGACGGTTCGACTACAACGGCGATCGGTACGGCGCGCGCGCCGAGTACCTCAGGGTCGGCGACAACTTCAACCCGGAGGTCGGGCTCGTCCGCCGCGACGACTTCGCGCGCAGCTTCGGATCGGCCGCGCTTCAGCCCCCGGCCGCAGAGCATCGACTGGGTGCGGCAGTTCCGGTGGCAGGGCGACTTCGAGTACCTGGAGAACGGCGCCGGCCAGCTCGAAACGCGCAACCTGCGCGGCAGCTTCAACATCGAGATGGAAACGAGCGACGAAATCGGGTTCGAGGCGACGCGCCACTACGAGATGCTGATCGCCCCGTTCCAGGTCGCGCCGGGAGTGTTCATCCCGCCGGGCAGCTACGACTTCGCGGACGCCCAGGTCAGGTACCTGTTGGGAAACCAGCGGCGCGTCTCCGGCGAGCTGACGCTGCAGCACGGCGGGTTCTACGACGGCACGCTCACGGCGGTCTGGCTACAGCACGGCCCGCGTCTCGGTGACCGAGCAGCTCTCGGTCGAGCCGGCCATCTCCATCAACTTCATCGACCTGCCGTCCGGGAGCTTCACCACCCAGGTGCTTCGCGCGCGCGACCGACTACGCGTTCTCGCCGCGCATGTTCGCCAGCGGCCTGCTCCAGTACGCGTCGAACGACAGCCTGTTCAGCACCAACCTGCGCTTCCGATGGGAATACCGCCCGGGCAGCGAGTTCTTCCTCGTCTACACCGACGAGCGCGACACGCTTCCCAGGGGCGCGCCGATATTGAGGAACCGGGCGGTCGTCGCGAAGATCAATCGCCTCGTTCGCTTCTGACGCTGACGTTGCCGTTCGTCGTTCGAGTGGCGATCGCCTCGTTCGACGTTCGTCGGCCGACGAACGTCCGAACGACGAACGCCGAACGAGAACCTACTTGGTCGGCACCGAGAATCTGACTTCGAGGTACGCGATCGCGCCGTTGATCTCGCTGTACCAGTGCGGCGTGTTCTCCGGGATCAGGATCGCGTCGCCTTTGCCACTTTTCTGCGTTACGCCGCCCTCGATCTTCGCCAGCGTGCCCTGCGGCGCGCCGGCCGGCGGACGGACGATCGTGCCGCCGGTGACGATCGTGCCGCTGCCTTCCACGATGTAGTGGAGCTCGGTCCCGACCGCGTGCGCAATCGCGCCCGCCGGCTTGCCGCGCCGCACGATGTTGATGCGGTACTGATCGTGGTTGTCGATCCGCGCCGTCGACATGTCGGGGTTGGCGGCAGTCGCCTTCTTCAGCGCCGCGTCGAGATCGGCTGCGCTGACGTAGGTCGCCGGCGTGCCGCGCGGCGCCGGCGCGGTTGGCGCCGCGGCGTTCCCGTTCTGCTGCTGCCCGCTGACGGCGACGCCCGTGAACAGCGGCGGCGAGTCCCACGGCGGCGATCGTGGCTTTCATCATGCGCGGATTATAGACGCACGCATTCCGGGACAGCTACAATGTTCGGCTGGAAGGAATACTCCGAACATGCATGTGAATAGATCGATTGTCGCCGCGCTTGCCACGATTGTCGCGGCTGGCGGCTGGGTCGTGGCTGGCGCCGCGCAGCAGCTGCCGCTGCAGCCCACCAAGGAACGCGGCGCCAATGTCACCGCCGCCTACGAAGGCTGGTATCCGAATCCCGACGGCACCTTTACCCTGCTGATCGGCTACTTCAACCGGAACCGCGTCGAGATCCTCGACATCCCGGTCGGCCCGAACAACCGGATCGAGCCCGGCGGTCCCGATTACGGTCAGCCCACGCATTTCCTTCCGCGCCGGCGGTGGGGGGTGTTCACGATCACCGTGCCGAAGGACTTCGGCAACAAGAAGTACACGTGGACGCTCACCGCGAACGGCGAGACGACGGAAATCCCCTTGTCGCTCAACGTGAAGTACCAAATCGAGCCGTTCAAGGACGTCGCGATGGGCAATACGCCGCCGATCCTGAAGCTCCAGGAGAGTGGTCCGGAATTCACCGGTCCGCCGCGCGGCTTCGCGGCGACTTTGAGCGCGGCCGTGGGGCAGCCGTTGTCGTTCCCGGTCTGGGTCAGCGACAAGCCGAGCACGGTGGCCGAGGAAGGCCGCGGCCGAGGCAATGCGCCGCCCGCCACCTTGTTGCTCGTCAAGCACAGGGGACCGGGCGAGGTGAAGTTCGCGGAAGCGAGGCCGAAGGCCGATTTCGCCGCCGGCGGCAAGGCGACGGCCACCGCGACGTTTTCGGCGCCAGGCGAATACGTCGTCCGCGTGCAGGCCAACGACTCGTCCGGCGAAGGCGGCGGCGGCTTCCAGTGCTGCTGGTCGAACGTGCACGTGAAGGTGAACGTGAAGTAGAACGCTGGAACCTGCCGTTCACGCTTCTCGGTGCTCCGTTCTCGGTTCGTGTTCAAGTTCGGTTCGCGCTCACGTTCAGAGTGCTTCGAGTTCGAGCTGCACGGCTCGAACCCGAACTCGAACCTCGAACCCGAACCCCGAACGTCGAAGTTCGAACCGAACCTGAACACGAACCGAGAAGCGAGAACCGAGAAGCGTGAACTGTAGTGCAGGTTTACGCCCCACAAACCCACTCGTCACGGCCGGCATCCGCCGGCCAACCAGCGCGCTGGCGACGTCAGCCGCGGCCTCAGGCTCGATGATCTCGCAGTGGCCGCATGTAATCGCCCTCCAGGGCCGCCAGCGCGATGCCGTCGCGATACACGATGCGATGGGCGGTGATGGTGCGGACGCGATCGCCGCTGTCGAGGATGCCGGCGAGGTTGAGCGGATCCGCGGCGCTGATCGTGATGAGCCGGCCGTCTTTCGGCGTGCGCCTCACCTCGCGGAGCCGTTCTACCGCTTCCGGCAGCGCGAATTGCTCGCCCGACATGCCGGTGACGAACCGGCCGCCGCGGATCTCTCCGCGCGCCTCCAGCCGGCGATACGCGCGCGCCAGCGCGCGCCATGGAACGGCATTCGCTTCGCGGGCGGCAAGGCGGCGGAACACCACGCCGTAGCGCGCGAGGAGCGCGCGGGCCTGCGTCTCGAGCGCCGCGTCGGCGGCAGGCCCGTATCGGTTTCGGCCCGGGCGATCGCGCTCCAGCGGCCGCTTCGCCCGCCCTGTCCACGGCCGGCGAGCGATCCGGCCTTGCTGCGCGGATCGGCGATCGCGCGAAGGCCGGCGAAGCCGTCCGCGGTCAACCGCCCGCGGCGACCAGCTCGCCGATGGCCGCATGCAGCGCTTCGTCGTCCAGGTCCGCAGCCGCCGCCAGATCCCTGAAGAACATCGCGCCGCGCGCCTCGAGGTCGCCAGCACGCGAGCGGCGGCCGCCGAAAGCGGGACGTCCTCGCCGCCCATCCCGGCCCAATCGCGGAGGGCCAGCCACTGCGCGGCGTGCTCGCGCAGGAAGATCGCAATTGGCGTCGCCCCGCCTACCGAGGTCGCGGCCGGCGAGAGCCGCGCCCAGCCGACTTCGCCGGTCAGGCACAGCATGTCGAGCAGCGCCGGGTCGTACCGATCCATGCGGGCGGGCAGAATCGTCCGCTCCCAGGCGGCCGCCGGCGCCTCGAAGCCGTCCAGGAGCGCCGCGACCGCGCGCAGGCCGTCGATGCCCGAGAGCCGGCCGTTCGCGTCGAGGTGGTGCCACGCGAACAGGAAGCGCATGAAGTCGGCCGCGTCAACCGGCTCGATCTCGGCGCGCAGCCGGTTCAGCGTGTAGCGGTGGATGCGCGCCAGCAGCGCGCGATCGCACCACTGAACCTCGGGCAGGCGGGGCGGGGCCCGGTGGGCAGTCGGGCAGGGTCGGGATTTTCGAAGCTCCCGCGAAGGACGGCGCCCTCGGACTCCAGCGCGAGCAGGGCGGCGTCGGCGTCCGCGATTGAAATCCCGAGGTCGCCGGCGAGCGCCGCGGCCGTCGTGGGGCCGACGAGCGTCAGCCGGCCACGGAGAGCTCGACGATGGCGTCCTCGCGCGCCCAGGTCTTTGCGGTGCGCGAGGGCGGCGGTGTAATGGCGGCTGCAGCACCGCTCCCGGGTGGATCGCCAGCAGTTCCGGGCAGACCGTTCGGCGGCAAACCAGGCCGACTGGCGTATCGCGTCGCCGAGCACAGTCGTCGCCCTGCCGCGCCGGCCAGCGCTGTCGAACAGCTCCGGCGGGAATCCCGCTGGCGTCGCGCGGCGTCAGGAAACCGATCGTCAGGAGCGCATCGTGCAGTTCGTCGGCGTCGCGAGGGCTCGGCTGCTGCTCGCCGCGCACGCGCTCGATCGCGGCGGCGTCGAGTGCGCCCGAGCTCGGAGGCGGCTGGCTCACCGGCTCGCCGCGTGTAAACCGCATGCGCCCGCCGCTCCTCGAGCGGCGCATCGTCGAGGAACGCGTACGGCCGCGCGTTGAGAATCTCGTGCGAGAGCGGCGACGGCTCGGGCGTGTCGCGCGCGACGAGCCGCAGCTCGCCGCGGTGGATCCGTTCGAGCACGCGGGTCAGCCCCTCGAAATCCATCGCCTCCTGCAGGCAATCGCGGACCGTCTGATTGACGAGCGGATGATCCGGGATCTGGCGGTCGCCTGGAATGTTCTCGAGGCAGGCCGCCGCGTCAGGGAAGACCGCGGCCATCAGATCGTCCGCGAGCATCCGCTGCAGCTGCGGCGGCACCTTCTTGCCGTGGCGATTGCGCGGCACGGCGAGCGAGATCGTCGTGTTCCATCGCCACCGGGTCTGAAACACCGGTGCGTCGAGAAACGCCTGGACCAGGACGTCGCGCGCCGTCGCCGGGTGCAGATACCGGAAGACGTCTGCCAGCGGGAACGAGTGCTGCGGTCCGAGCGACAGCAACAGCCCTTCTTCCGTGGCTGCCGCCTGCAGCTCGAAATTGAACTGGCGGCAGAAGCGCTTGCGCAGCGCGAGCCCCCATGCCTTGTTGATGCGGCTGCCGAACGGCGCATGCAGGACGAGCTGCATGCCGCCCGACTCGTCGAAGAAGCGCTCGAGCACGAGCGTGTCCTGCGTCGGGCAGCAGGCCGAGCGCCTCGCGTCCTTCGGCGAGATAAGCGATCGTCTGTTCGGCGGCGTCCTCCGGGATGCCGGCTTCGCGCGCGAGCCATTCGATCGACCAGGGTGCGCAGGGTTCGCTGCGGTGCACAGGGCTGCTCGGGTGCGACGAGAGCGAGCCGATCGACTTCTGCGCGCAAGTCGCTGACGGCGAGCCGAGAGCTCGTCGCTCCTGCCGGGCGCCTCGCCGAGCCAGAAAGGAATATTCGGCGGCGCGCCCTTGGCGTCGGCGACGCGGACGACACCCGCGCCGACCTGGAGCACGCGCCACGACAGGTTGCCGAGCTGGAAGACATCGCCGGCCATGCTCTCGATCGCGAAGTCCTCGTTGAGCGTGCCGATGAACGTGTCGTCGGGCTCGAGGACGACGCGGTAATCGGCGACTTCGGGAATGGCGCCGCCCGAGGTGATCGCCAGGAGGCGCGCGTGCCGGCGGCTGCGCAGCCGGGCGTTCACCTCGTCGCGATGGATGAGGGCGGCGCGGCGGCCGCGCCTGGTCGCGAACCCATCCGCGGCCATCGCGACCACGGCGTCGAAGTCGGCGCGGGCGAGATCCCGGTAGGGCCATGCCCGCCGGACCAGCGTAAACAGCTCGTCCTCGGCTGTAGTCGCGGCAGCGCGGCCTCGGCGACGACCTGCTGGGTCAGCACGTCGAGCGGCGCGTCGTGCGACACGATGCGATCGAGCTCGCCGGCGCGGATGGCGCGCAAGCAGGGCCGCGCACTCGACGAGATCGTCGCGCGACATCGGGAACACGCGGCCCTTCGGCGTGCCGGTGATCGTGTGGCCGGACCGGCCGACACGCTGAAGGACGGTGGCAATTCGATGCGGCGATCCGATCTGGCAGACCAGATCGACGTGGCCGATGTCGATGCCGAGCTCGAGCGACGCCGTCGCGACGAGCGCCTTGAGTGTCCCGCCCTTGAGGCGAGCCTCGGCGTCCAGGCGTTTCTCCTTCGACAGGCTGCCGTGGTGGGCCGTGACGGCATCAGCCCCGAGCCGGTCGCTCAGGTGCCGCGCGACCCGTTCCGCCATCCGGCGCGTGTTGACGAACACGAGCGTCGTGCGATGCGCCCGGATGAGGTCGGTCAGCCGCTCGTAATACTCCTCCCACACCTCGTGCGACATGACCGCTTCGAGCGCCGACTTCGGCAGCTCCAGGCCGAGGTCCATCTCCCGACGGTGGCCCTCGTCGACGATCTCGACTGTTGTTCGGATGACGTGCCGACGAGAAATCGCGCGACCTCATCGATCGGCTTCTGCGTCGCCGACAGGCCGATTCGCTGGAGCGGCTGCCCGGCGGCCTCCTGCAGCCGCTCGAGCGACAGCGCGAGATGGGCGCCGCGGCGGCCGCCGATCACCGCGTGGATTTCGTCGACGATCACCGTCCGGACGGTGCGCAGCATCTCGCGGCTGCGTTCGGCGGTGAGCAGGAGATACAGCGACTCGGGCGTCGTGACCAGAATGTGCGGCGGCGTCCGCAGCATCGACGCGCGCTCGTGCTGCGGCGTGTCGCCGGTCCGAACCGCGGCCGTAATCGCCGGCGCGCTCAAGCCGCGCGCCTCGGCGCCGCGCCGCAGGCCGCGGCGCGGCTCCGCGAGATTCTTGTGGATGTCGGCGCTCAGCGCCTTCAGCGGCGAGACGTAGACGACGCGGACGGCGTCGGCGAGCGGGTGCGGCCAGCGCGTCCTTCAGCAGGTCGTCGAGAGCGATCAGAAACGCGGCGAGCGTCTTGCCCGAGCCCGTCGGGGCCGCAATCAGCGTGTGACGCCCCTCACGAATCGCCGCCCAGCCGCGGCACTGCGCGATCGTCGGCTCGCCGAGCGTTTCAGCGAACCACTCAGCGGTAATCGGATGAAAGGCTTCGAGGGACATGGGAAAATCCGAGTATCCCACATCCCATGCATCGCCTGTGGCGCCTGAGAAAACAGAATCTCGTCGTCGACGCGCAGCTCACCGACGACGGAGAGGCAGGTGTGGAGGTGGCGTTCCTCTACAACGGCGAGGTTTCGTACCGACGCCGCTGGCCCACGCGCAGCGAAGCGCTGGCTGACGCCACCGCCAGGCGATCGGAGCTCGAGCGCGAGGGGTGGATGCTGCACTGGTGAGTTGGTGAGTTAGAGAGTTGGTGAGTCGGTGAGTTGGTGACGCCGCTTCGAACTCTCCAACTCTCCAACTCTCAACTCTCTAACTCTCCAACTCGTTCGCTTACAATCCTCCCATGGTCATCATTCTTCGCGCGTTGACGATGGTGGGTGCCATCACAGGCATGGCCGACATCGCGTCGGCCGAAAACTGGCCCAGCTGGCGCGGCCCGCGCAGCACGGGCGTATCCAGCGAAACGCAGCTGCCCGAGACGTGGAGCGATAAGACGAACGTCGCGTGGCGGACGCGGCTGAGCGGCGCGGGTGTGTCGTCGCCGATGGTGTGGGGCGGTCAGGTCTTCGTGACCGCTCAGGTCGGGTCGGGCGCCAGCTCTGTCGGTCCGCGTCTGGGCCAGGGCGCCGACCGCTCGGACGCGGAACGCTCGTTGACGGCTGCCGCCCGCGGAAGCGGGGTGCAGGTTCGTCATCGAGGCGTTGAGCGCCGCCGACGGCCGCCGCGTCTGGACCCACGAGACTAAAGCAGACGGGTCGTTGCCGCCGGTGCACGACAAGCACAACCTTGCCAGCGCCAGCCCGGTCACCGATGGGCAGCGCGTATATGCCGTATTCGGGACCGGCCAGGTGGTGGCGGTCGACATGGCCGGACGCGCCGTCTGGACGCGGCACCTGGGCAAGGAGTTCGGCGAATGGGACATCAACTGGGGCAACGGCAGCTCGCCGGTGGTCCACCAGAACACGCTCATCCTCGCCTGTTACCACGGACCTTCCTCGTATCTGATCGCGCTCGATGCCGCCACGGGCAAGCAGCTCTGGAAGACCGATCGGCCGCGCGGGACGACCTCGTACAGCACGCCCGGTCATCGTGCCCGCCGCGCAGGGCCCGGAGCTCGTCGTGAACTCGAGCGTCGGCATCGAGGCCTACGACCCGGCAACCGGCCGGGCCCTCTGGCACTTCAACGAACCGAACCAGTTTCCGATCCCGGTCGCGATGCATCATGACGGCGTCATCTATCTCTCGCGCGGCTACCGCAGCGGTCCGTACGCGGCGATCCGGCCGGGCGGTCGCGGCGATATCTCCAAGACCCACGTCGTGTGGCACGTGCCGACCGGCGCGCCCTATATCTCGTCGCTCGTGTATTACGACGGACTGATCTACATGGCCGGCGATGTCGGCGTGGTGACCTGCGTGGACGCGAAGACCGGCGAGCGTGTCTGGCGCGAGCGGCTCGGCGGCATCTACACGGCCTCGCCGATTGCGGGCGACGGGCGGATTTACCTGTTCGGCGAGAGCGGAGAGACGCTCGTGCTCAAGGCCGGCCGCGCCCCCCAGGTCATCGCGCGGAACCGCGTCGAGGGCCGCGTCCTCGCGTCGCCGGCCGTCTCGGAAGGACGCCTGTTCATCCGAACCGACGACGAGGTGGTGGCGGTGAGGCGGTAAACGCGACCCGCCATTAGCTTCAGATTTCAGTTTAAATGCTGACACGAAGCGGAAGCAAGATCCGCGGTGCCAGCCGCGCACTCCATCGAATCTTAACTGAAGTCTTAAATCTGAAATTTCATGACCACCTCAGGTCTACGGCTCGGTAAACACGCGGATGCCGAACACCGCGACGCTGAGGCGGCGCGGATCATCGCCTTCTGCCTGTGTCCGCGCCATCGAGGCTGTCGAACCTGATGATCGTCGGGCCCGCCGGCAGCTCGAACGTTCCCGTTTCGAAGTCGCCCTCGTCGGCGTCACGATCCACGTGGCGATCTCGCCGGCCGGCATGCTGATCCGCAGCCGCCGCGGGCGGCTGTGCGACCGCGTGTCGACCCGCAGCCGTGACACGGACGGCCTCATAGGTCTCGATACCCATCTCGGCCTGATCGTTCATCCACTGCCAGCGGATATCCCGGTCGGGCAGCTCTTCTGGGTACGACCAGCCCGCGCCGAGGCCGACGGCCGCAAAGGGTGCCACGTTCCCGGTTGCGACGGCCATCGGATCGGCGTGTCCCCGTCGCGGCATCGACGTCGGCGGGCGAGCGCGACCACAGAACAGGCAGCCGCGAGTACGCATAGTCGCCGCCCGAGCGATTGGCGTAGCAGAGCACGCCCACCTCGCGGCAGAACGGCGGCGCGGTATGGGGCTCACACCGGCCGGGCCACGCCGTGGGGCTGCCGCTTCCGCGTCCGATGATGAGCACCTTCTCGCAGCCGGGAGTGGCGAGCGGCGGCTCCGGCGCCGGCTGGGACCCTGAGACGCGCTCGGAAAAAATCTCGACCAGCGGATTGTCCGCGGCGGGCCACCGCTGCCAAAGCATCGCGGCCAGCCGGGTCGGCTGCAGGTAGTTCTCCGGCCGGGAGGGCGCAAAGAAGATCGTGCACCAGACGACCGACGCGGCGGTCAGGATTCTCAACGCGGCGGCTGGCGGCGCCGCCTCGAGCACCGGGATCGCCACTGGCAGCAGCCACAGGCCGTACCTGGACGGTCCAGGCGTTCCGCCGCTGTTCACGTTCAGCATCTGCGTGAACATCAGCACGAAGAGCGCGCCCATCAACAGCACCGTGCCGTGCGTCAGCGTGACCACCTGCCGGGGCGCGCGGACCAGCGCGAGCACGAGCGCCAGCACCATGGCCGCGGTGACGAGCGGCGCATGCACGAAGATGCCGATGTTCGGATCGAACGGGGTCGAGAGGAGCTCGCGAGCCAGCGGCAGGTGCGGGTTGCCGCGAACCATCGCGGTGATGCTGCCGCCGAATCGCGCGTACTGATACGCAGGGTTCAGCGCCACGAGCGCCACGGCGGCCCCGGCGGCGATCCAGACACGCCGGTTCACGAAGCCGGTGGGAAGCGCCGCGAAAATCAAGGCGGCGACGAGGGCGGGGACGATCACCGGTTCCTGCGCCGACGCCAGGCCCAGCGCGAGAATCGTCAGCCACGGCGCCCTGCCGATGGAGGCGATCGCAACGGCAATCAGCCCGAACGTGAACACTTCGGGATGCGGCTTGTCGATCCACCACAGGATCGGTCCGGCGGCGAGCAGCACCGCCGCCACCGTGGAGACGCGCTTCACGAGCACCACGGCGGCGCCCGCCAGCAGCAGGAGATTCAGCGCCGTGAATCCGGAGCGCGGATCACGTCCAATCGTTTCCGCGGCGCGAACCAGGGGAGCCGCGGTCAGCGCGTAGAACCAGGAGCGCCGCACATCGCCGGCGGGCAGCAGCGGCGACCCGTGCGCGATCGCGGTCGCCATGGCGACGTGGTCGCGCGAATCGCCCACTGGCCTCGGTGGCGACAGCATCGCCAGGCCGCCGCCGAGGGCCAGCATCGCGGCGAGCATCAGCGCGCCGCTCCGGCTCGACACCGCGAGCATGCGCATCAGGATCAGCACGCCGGCGACGACGAGCGCGTACGAGATCATGCCCGCACAAGATATCACTCGGTGAGCGGCGGTATACTGCGCGAGTGCTGAGAAAGGCCGTCGTCGTCGTCTCGATCGTCGCGGCGATCGCCGTCGCGCTCTACGCCGCCGGATTTCGCATCGCGCTGGATGGCAGCGGCATGTTCCCGCGTTTCGTCTCGAGCGCTCCCGATTACGACGCGCTCGAAGCCGACCGCGCCCGCCAGCGCACGAGCGCTCCGCAGCAATCCGCGACGGAAGAAGCGGCTCCAGTAGAGTCCGCTGCGCCGCCATCTGCGCCGGAAGCCGGCGAATCGATCCGCGAATCCGCGCCTGCGCCGCGCGCGCCGATGGCCGTCTGGCCGGACTTCCGCGGGCCCGCGCGTGATGGCCGAAGCGCGGAAGCGATCCTGACCGACTGGCCGTCCTCGGGACTCCGTCAGCTGTGGAAGCAACCGATTGGTCTCGGCTACGCCTCGTTCGTCGTCGCCGGCGGCAGGGCCTTCACCATCGAGCAGCGACGGCGGCAGGAAGTGGTCGCCGCGTACGACGTCGACACCGGCCGCGAGCTCTGGACCAACGCATGGGACGGCGAGTTCGTCGAGACGATGGGCGGCGACGGGCCGCGCGCGACGCCGACGTATCACGACGGCCGTCTGTACGCCCTTGGCGCACTCGGTGAGTTCCGCTGCATCGACGCCGCCACCGGGACCGTCGTCTGGCGCCGTAACATCCTCGACGACAACGAGGCCTCCAATCTCGAGTGGGGCATGTCGGCATCGCCGCTCATTGTCGATGACAAGGTGATTGTTCTCCCTGGTGGCAGCGGCGGGCGATCGGTGGTGGCCTACAACAAGGCCACCGGTGACGTGATCTGGCGGGCGCTCGACGACCGGCAGGCGTACGTGTCGCCGATGCTCGTCACGCTCGCGGGCGTCCGGCAGGTCCTGATCGTCAGCGCCACGCGGGCGTCCGGCCTGGATCCCGCTGACGGAACGGAGCTGTGGGCGTACTCATGGCCTACCGGCCAGGGCATCAACGTGGCGCAGCCGGTGCTCCTCGGCGGCGATCGCGTGTTCCTGTCCGCGAGCTACGGCCAGGGCGCCGCCGTGTTCGAGGTCCGCCGCGACGGCGACCGCTTCACGACCCGCACCGTCTGGGAAAACTCGCGGATGAAGAACAAGTTCACCAGCTCCGCTGCTGCACGAAGGCTATCTGTACGGTCTCGACGAGTCGATCCTGGCGTGCGTCGACGCGGCGACCGGGGAGCTGAAGTGGAAGGGCGGCCGGTACGGGTACGGTCAGCCGCTCATCGCCGGCGACCATCTCATCGTGTTGACCGAAAGCGGCGAGGTCGTGCTGGTCAAGGCGACGCCCCAACGGCATGAAGAGGTGGCGCGCTTCTCAGCGATTGAAGGCAAGACCTGGAATCACCCGGTCGTCGCGAACGGCCGGCTGCTGGTCCGTAATCTCCGCGAGATGGCCGCCTTCGACATTCGCCCGCGCTGAATCGGAACGGCTCGTGCAAGCTCCTCCTGCATGGACACCGGTGAGCTGCTCCTCACGGCCGCTCGAGCTATCGCCGTCTACGTCCTGATGCTGGTCGTCATTCGCGCGCTCGGCAAGCGGACGGTCGGGAATTTCTCCGCGTTCGACCTGCTGGTCGCGTTGATGCTCGGCGAGGTGGTCGACGAGATCATCTACGGTGACGTCCGCTTCCTCCAGGGGACCGTCGCGATCGTGACGCATCGGCGCGGTCGCGTACGCCGACTCATGGCTCGCGTACACCAATCGCCGTATGGAAAGGCTGATCGAGGGGAAGCCGACGATCGTCGTCCGCGACGGCGAGTTCGATCGCGACGGCATGCGAAGGGAACGGATGAACGAGACGGACGTGCTCGGCCACTGCAGGGCCCAGGGCATCCTCGACATGCGCGAGGTGCACCTCGCTGTCGTCGAGCACGACGGCTCGGTCAGCGTCCTCAAGCAGCCGTGGGCCGAGCCGGCCCGGAAGGCCGACGTGCTCCGGGAGGACCAGAGGCGCGCGGGCCGAAGCGATCGGCGACGCAGACCGAGCCGCCGCCGCTCAAGCGCACCGACTCCCGCCGGGCATTGTGTCTCGAGTGACCGCATTGGAGTCTGATCGGGCATCGCCGCGCGCGCGATCGTCGCCTACGTGGCGCTGCTGGTGCTGGTGCGCGCCAGCGGCAAGCAGTCGATCCGGCAGGGCACGACGTTCCAGTTCGTGATCGCCCTCGTCATCGGCGACATGATCGACGACGTGATCTGGGCAGAGGTGAGCCTGGCGAAATTCCTCGTCGCGGTCGTGACGCTGTTCGCTCACGCATTGGGCGATCGAGTACGTCAACTATCGACGGCCGCGCAATTGCACGGACGCTGACGATCTGCGCCGTTCATCGTTCGCGCGGCTGTAGTGCGTCTTCGAACGACGCACGAAGAGGATCGGCATGCGATCCTCGAAAGTCTCCGTTATTTCCTGGACGCGCATGGCCTCCAGCACCTCGCCGAGCCGCTTGATCTCCTCGCCGTACTGCGCCCAGTTGCCCTCTCGCTGCGCCTGGAGCGCGCGGCGGTAGTGATCCAGCGCGCGGGCGGACAGTTCGTCGCTGCTTTCCGGCGACAGCGGGGCGCCGGCGAGGGTGACGCGCCGGCGGTGCTGTGGGCGCCGGGGCCGACGGTCCGCCTCCCTTCGGGAACAGGCGGTCGAGCGCGACGTCGAGCGTCTCCTCCATCACGATGTGGTTCTGGTGCGCGACGATGACGCGCTTCAGCTCGGGGATGCGGCCGCCGGCGGAGCGCAGGTAGAGCGGCCGGATGTAGATCAGCGACTCCTCGATCGGGATGACCAGCAGCGTGCCCTGCAGCACCTCCGATCCCTGCTGGTTCCACAGCGTGATCTGCGGCGAGATGGCCTGATCCTGGTTGATGCGCGCGACGATCTGCCGCGGGCCGAAGACGACCTTCTGCTTCGGAAACTGGAAGACCAGCATCCGGCCGTAGTGCTCGCCGTCGCTGCGCGCCACCATCCACGACGCCAGGTTGTCCTTGCGCGCGGGCGTGAACGGCAGCATCTGGATGAACTCCGCCTGGCGCTCGCCCGGCAGCCGCATCATCGTGTAGTACGGCTGCATCAGCTGCGGACGCGCGTCGCCGTCGATCGCCGGCACCTCCCACAGGTCTTCCTTGTTGTAGAAGACCGACGGGTTGGTCATGTGGTAGGTCGCGTACATCGCCGCCTGCATCGCGAAGATGCCTTCGGGATAGCGCAGGCGCGTCCGCATGTCCTCGGGCATCTCGGCGAGCGGCACGGAACAGGTCCGGGAACGCGCTGCGGAGCGTCAGCGCGATCGGATCGGCGTCGTCGATCAGGTAGAAGCGAACCGTGCCGTGGAAGGCGTCGACCGTCGCCTTCACCGAGTTGCGGATGTAGTTGATGCCGTTCGACGGCCGGCGTCGAGTACGGATAGCGGCCCGACTGACCGTGTAGCCGTCCTGCACCCAGACCAGGCGGCCGTTCGGAGATGACGAGATACGGATCGGCGTCGTAGCGCAGGAACGGCGCGATGCGGGCGACGCGCTCCGACAGCCGCCGGTAGAACATCACGCGGCTCTCGCTGGTGATGTCGTCGCTGAGCAGCGCCTTGAACGATCGGAAGCGGATGCTGAAGAGCACGCGGCGGAAGAGGCTCGACATCGGCACGCCGCCCGTGCCTTCGTAGGACGTGTAGACGTTGTCGTCGCCTCTCGGGTAGTGGAACTCGCGCGCGCGCGTCTTGACGAACACGTGATCGTTCGACAGCTGGCCGTAGTAGATCGTCGGCTCGTCGATCTTCAGGTCGACCGTCGACTGCGGCGGCAGGTCCTTGATGAACAGCACCGGCAGGCCTTCCGGCGTGACCTGGTTGACCGGGCCGAGCGTCACGCCGTAGCCGTGCGTGAAGGTGAGCCGCTCGTTGATCCAGTTGCGGTTCGGCAGGCTCTCGGAGTTCAGCTCGCGCGCCGACAGCATGATCTGCCGGTATTGGCCGTCGATCCGGTAGCGGTCGTTGTGGACCGACACGAAGTCGTAGTAGGTGCGGATCTCCTGGATCTGCGCGAACGTCTGCAGCAGCGGCTGGTGATCCCAGAGCCGGACGTTGCCGAGCGTCTCGCGCGTTGGCGTCGATGTCGGCGCGGGTCAGCAGCGAGTCGCCCGACAGCTCGCGCTCCTCGACGCGGTCGAGCGCGAACGCCTTTCGCGTGGCGGCGATGTTGTGCTCGATGTAGGGCGTCTCGCGCGCCTGCTCGTTCGGCGCGATGACGAAGCGCTGCATCACGCCGGCGGCCGCCGACCCGCCGATCGCCACGCCGAGGTACAGCAGCGGCCGCGACGCCGATCGGCCACAGCCGCACGTTCGCCGTCTGGAACAGCGCCAGGCCGGCGCCCGGCCAGCGCCGCCACCATCAGCACGCGCAGCGCCGGAATCCTGACCGCGGCGTCGACGTTCGCGACGCCGTGGACGATGCCGGCCGGCCGGATCGAGCAGCTCGGGGACGTCGAGGTACGCGCCGAACGCGAGCAGCGAGGAAGACGCACGCGGCGAGCGCGGCGAGGTGGCGCCGCGCCGGCCGGCCGATGCGCGCGCCGCGGTTCCAGTTGAGCGCGCCCGCCAGCGCGTAGATCGCGCCCGCGGCGAGCGCCGACGCGACGCACCAGCGCCAGCAGGAAGCCGCGCGCGCAGCTCGAGGAACGGCAGGCGGAAGACGTAGAAGCCGATGTCGTAGCCGAGGATCGGGATCGCGCTCGCCGAACGGCTGCGCGTGCTGGAACATCAGCCAGGCCTGCCACTGGCTCGACGCCCACACGCCGAACAGGACCGCGACGACGCCGGCGAGCGCGGTCGCGGCCGGCTGCACCCGGCGGCGATCCAGCGAGATCGAGATCGGCCCTTCGCGCGTCACGAGCACCCAGTCGCGCGGCGCGAGCGTGCGCAGCGCGATCAGCACGTTGGCGAACAGCACGACGAAGGCCAGCCCCATCGCGGCGGCGCCAAGCTGGCTCTGCGCCTTCAGCGTGCCGAGGAAGACCTGCTGGTAGCCGGTTTCGCCGAACCAGAGCCAGTCGGTGTAGAAGGTCACGGCCGCGGGCAGGAGGATAATGGCCAGCAGCACGCGCGCCGACGAGGACAATCCGGCGTGGAAATCGCATGCGGCCGATCTTGACAGAAAACCGGCGACCCGCTTGAACTGCGCGCCGGAAACGGGCATCTTGAGCCATGCGCCGCTGGCCGGTTCTGCGCCGTCGTCCTGGTTGCCGCCGTCGCGGGCGAGGCGGCCCAGCCGGCCGCCGACTCGGCGGCGGTCTGGCGGCGCTCCTGGCGCGGGTCAGCGCGCGCGTCGAGGAGTTCTACTCGCGCGCGCGGACCGTGACGTCCACGGAAACCGTCCGTTTCCAGCAGCTGCGAGGCCGACTTCCGCCCGATGGCGTTTGCCCGGCGGCTGGTCTACGAGCTGCGCTCGCCTGGGACCCGCCGGCCGACGGATCGTCGCCGATCGAAGCGTAGGTGCTGCGGCAGCTGATGACGGTGAACGGCCGCCCGCCTCGGCCGCGAGGACGAGCCGCGAATGCACGGATCCGGAAAGACGTCTCGACCGGACGCCTTGTCGATGCTGCTGCCGCAGAAGCGCGACGACTACGAATTCACGCTGGCGGGCGCGGCGCGCCTCGACAACCGCGCGAGCGCTGACCATCGATTTCCGCAACGTGTCCAAGGAAACGCCGGAGGTCGTGTGGACCGACGACTGCGTGCGCGTCACCGTTCCGGGGCGCACGCGCGGGCGGATCTGGATCGACGCGGAGACCTTCGACGTGCTGCGGCTCGACGAGCACCTCACCGGGCATGTTCGATTTCCCGACGTCGACAGACGATCGCGCGGCGTCAACGGCGATGACTGCACATGTCGCTGGAGCGCTACGATTCCTCGATCCGCTATCGCGCAGTGAAGTTCGAGGACCCCGAGGAGACGTTGACCCTGCCGCGGCTGGTCGAAACCACGGCCGTGTGGCGCGGGCTCGGCACGCGCCGCAATCGCATGACGCAGGAGTATTCGGACTATCGCCGGTTCGTGACCGGCGGCGCGGATCGTGCCGGCCGACGAAGATCCGGTAAAGAACTCATCGGTCCGCAAACTCATCTTGTCACGCGCCGGCCGAGACCGCGTAGAATGCGCGTTCCCACATGGCCGCGCTGCCTTTCGGTCAGTTCTCGTTGCTGGATCTTCGTGGCGAGGACTCGGGCGCGGTGATCATCGCTCCGGAGCTGATTCTGCTGCGCCGCCGGCAGCGGCGCGATCCACGACCTGTCGTATCTCGTCGTGTGGTCCGAGCTGCGAACCGCCGCGGTCATGCGCGAGCTGCAGGCTCTCGCCGGATCGGAGCGCCAGGTGGTCGACGCGTCGACGCCCGAGCTGCGCCAGGTGCTGGCGTCGATCGAGCCGAAAGCCACAGCCGTGTTCCGCAGCGGCGGCCACTGCAGCCGGATCTTCCGGCGGCGCCAGCTGAAAGCGGCGCTGCAGGCCGTCGACGCGCCGCGCCAGTCGCAGCGCGCGAGCTAGCGCGGACACTTCCGGTCTGTGGAATCTTGCAGCACCTGTCCCGGCTGAATCTTATCCGGATCAGCGTGCTCGTAGAATGTGGAAGGGTGTGCAAGAGTGATTCCTCTGTCGGTTCTGGATCTCGCGCCGATCGTGCAGGGCGGCGACGCAGCTCAAGCGTTTCGACAACTCGCGCGATCTCGCCCAGCATGTCGAGCGTGGGGCTATCGGCGCTTCTGGCTCGCGGAGCACCACGGCATGCCGGGCATCGCGAGCGCGGCGACGTCGATCGTCATCGCGCACGTCGCCGCTGGAACGTCGCGCATTCGCGTCGGCGCCGGCGGCATCATGCTGCCGAATCACTCGCCGCTCGTCGTCGCTGAGCAGTTCGGCACGCTCGAGTCGCTCTATCCCGGACGGATCGATCTCGCGCTCGGCCGCGCGCCGGGCACCGATCCGCTGACCGCGCGCGCGCTCCGGCGCCATCAGAGCGGCGACGCGGCTGAGGCGTTTCCGCAGGACGTGCTCGAGGTGATGCACTACTTCGCAGCCGGCGCGGAACGGCGCCGACCCGAAAGGTCGGCCTACCCGCCGATCGGCCTATCCGCTGGCGGCGTCAGCCGTGCGCGCGGTGCCGGGCGAAGGGCTGCGCGTGCCGGTGTGGATTCTCGGGTCGAGCCTGTTCGGCGCGTCGCTCGCAGCGGCGCTCGGCCTGCCGTACGCGTTCGCGTCGCACTTCGCGCCGGCGCAGCTGATGGACGCGATCGCGTTGTACCGCCGGGAGTTCACGCCGTCCGAACAGCTCGATCGCCCGTACGTGATGCTCGGGTTCAACGTGATCGCCGCCGACAGCGACGAAGAGGCGCGTTACCTCTTCACGTCGATTCAGCAGGCGTTCCTGAATCTGCGCCGCGGTCAGCCCGCGCAGCTGCCGCCGCCGGTCGCCGGCTTCGGAGACAGCATGTCGCCGGCCGAGCGCGCGATGCTCGAGCAGGCGCTCGCGTGTTCCGCGGTGGGATCGCCGGAAACCGTCAGGCGCGGCGTGGAGGAGTTCGTCGCGCGCACCGGCGCCGACGAGCTGATCATCACGTCGCAGATCTACGATCACGCTGCGCGCCTGCGCTCGTACGAGATCCTGGCCGAAGTGGTGGGGCAGGCCTGAAGGCCTGCACTACGAAGGTGAAGCACTACGGACAGGCGTAGTGCGGACCTTCAGGTCCGCTCACTTGATGAACGTTCCGTCCCTGAGGTCTGACATCGCCTGCTGCAGCTCCGCCTTCGTGTTCATCACGATCGGTCCGTACCAGGCGACCGGCTCTTCGATCGGCTTGCCCGAGATCAGCAGGAACCGGATGCCCTGATCGCCGGCCTGGACGGTGATTTCGTCGCCGCGGTCGAAGAGCACCAGCGAGCGGTTGCCGACGTCGGACGGCCCGATCTCGTTCTTGATCGGCCGGGGATCCGACGCGTCGCGGAACGTGCCGGAGCCGGCGAAGACGTAGGCGAACGCGTGGCGCGACGTCTCGACGGCCAGGCGCTTGCGTTGGCCCGGCGGCACGAACACGTCGAGGTAGCGCGGATCGGCGGCGACGCCTTCGACCGGTCCGCGCTTGCCCCAGAACTCGCCGCACACCACCCGCACCGTCGTCCCGTCGTCGTCGACGATCTCCGGGATGTCGGCGGCGGCGACGTCCTGGTAGCGGGGGCGCGTCATCTTCAGCGAGGACGGCAGGTTCGCCCAGAGCTGGAAGCCGTGCATGCGGCCCTGCGCGTCGCCCTGCGGCATCTCCTGGTGCATGATGCCGCTGCCCGCCGTCATCCACTGCACGTCGCCGGCGCCGAGGCTGCCGCGATTGCCGAGGCTGTCGCCGTGCTCGACGCTGCCCGCGAGCACGTAGGTGATCGTCTCGATGCCGCGGTGCGGGTGCCACGGGAACCCGGCGAGATAGTCGTCCGGGTTGTCGTTGCGGAAGTCGTCGAACAGCAGGAACGGATCGAATTCCGTCGTGTCGCCGAACCCGAACGCGCGCTGCAGCCTCACGCCGGCGCCCTCGACGGTCGCCTTCGTCTCACGGACGCTCTTCACTGGCCGGACGGACATCGGATTCTCTCCTTCAGCGGTTCGCTTCGGCCGCGGCCTTCTGCTGCGCGGCGAGCACCTGCAGGAACAGCCCTTCGACCGCATCGAGCTCGGCGGCGTAGCCGGCAGGATCGATGAACGGGTTCGGGCCCTTCCCGATCCGCGCGAACTTTCCCGCCATGTCGTACATCGCCGGATGCGAGGCGAGCGGCACGTCAGGCTTCAGCGATCGCAGGACGCGGAACCCCTGCTTGTACTCGTCCGCGATCGCGGGGTTGTCCTTGTTGTTGACGAACTGGAATCCCGGATTGCTGCCCATGCTGCCGATGATCACGACGCTGCGCTCGCGGCCTTCTTCCTGGACGGTCGTCGTCCAGGTCGTGCACCCTCTGGTGTGGCCGGGCGTCAGCCGCGCGACGAGCGTCGTGCCGCCTAATATGACGCGGTCGCCGTCGTGGAGGATCCGATCGATCGGGTGCGGCTTGCCGCCGGGCCTCATCCGCTCGAGCGCCGGCACGTCCTCGGCCATCGCCATCACCTGGGCGCCGGTCATTTCCTTGACGAGGGCGTCGCCTTCCATGTGGTCGCCGTGCGCGTGGCTGCCGAGGACGATCTTGATGTCGCCGAATTTGAAGCCGAGCTTCTCGACCGAGTCCTTCAAGCCCGGCACGCCCGCTTCGTAGTTGGTGTTGATCAGGATGTGGCCCTCTGGCGTCGTGACCAGGAACGAGGCGAGGCTGCGCGTCCCGACGTAGTAGATGTTGCCGATCACCTTGTGCGGCGTGAACGGCGTCGTCTGGTCCTCTCGCGTGCCGACGTTGCGCCGGAACATTTCTTCCTGGGTCCAGACCTTGCCGGCGGCTTGCTGGGCCGCCGCGCCAGACGACGCGAGAACCGGGCCAAGAATCGCGACGAGCAGCGCATTCACTCGCATCAGACCACCTTTGGCGCGATCATATATCCGCCATGAGCGACTCAATCCTGCTGCAGTCGACCAGCGCGTCGCCTTCGTCACCTTCAACCGGCCCGAACGGTTGAACGCGATCGACCTGGCGATGGCGCGAGCCTTTCGGGAGGTCGTCGAGCGCCTGGCGTCGCGCGACGATGTGCGCGCGGTGGTGCTGCGCGGGGCGGGAGCGCGTTCGTGGCAGGCGGCGACATCAAGCTATTCGGCGGCGATCGCGACCGCGCGGCCGCGACGATCGGCGAGCTGATCGACCACTTCCACGCCGCGACGGTCGGGCTGCAGCGGCTGCCGGCGCCGGTGATCGCGAGCGTGCACGGCGCGGCGGCGGGCGGCGGCTTTTCGCTGGCCCTCGCCGCGGACCTCCGGATCGCGGCGGACACCGCCACGTTCACGCCCGCCTACCTGCGGCTGGGCGCCTCGCCCGACGGCGGGGGCACGTTCTTCCTGCCGAGGCTGGTCGGTCCGAGCAAGGCGTTGGAGATGTTTCTCTCGGGCGGGACGTACTCGGCCGCCGACGCGCTCGGTCTCGGCTTCGTGAACCGCGTGGTGCCGGCCGCCGATCTGGAGCGTGAAACCGCGGCGCTGGCCGCGGCGATCGCCCGCGGCGCGAGGCCCGCCGTCGCCCACGCGAAGGCGTTGATGGTCGGGCGCGACCTCGAGGCGCTCGGCGTCAACTGGCGGCCGAGAAGCAGGCGTTTCTCGATTGCGTGCGGTCGCCGGATTTCGAGGAGGGCGTGGCGGCGTTCCTGTCGAAGCGGCCGCCACAGTTCACTGGCTAAGTAACCGCAGAACTCGCAACACGCAGAAGACTCGACATTTTCTGTTCTTCGAGTTCGCGTGCTTGCGTTTACTGCCCGAACGCCAGGATTTCGTCCTTGGTGCGGATGAACAGGCGGCCCTCCGAGATCGCCGGCGTCGCCAGCATCGCCGCATCGAGCTTGTTGGTCGCGACCAGCTCGAAGGTCGGGCCGGCCTTGATCACGTAGACCTCGCCGTCCTCGGTGGCGAAGTAGATGTGTCCGCCGCTGGCGACCGGCGAGGCGGTGAACGCGGTCGCGCCCTGGCCGAGGCGCTGCTGATAGACGCGCGTACCGGTTCGCGCTTCGTACACGCCCAGGATGCCGTTCCATCGCATGACGTAGAGGTAGTCGCCGTAGAGGAGCGGCGTCGCCATGTACGATCCGGCGCGCGGCACGCTCCACGCGACGTGCGCGTTGCTCGTCTCGTCGCGCTTCAGCGAGACGTCGCCGGTGGCGGTCGGCGCGGATGGCGTGCACCGGCGACTCGTCGCCGTGCGCGCTGGTGATGAAAATCAGGCCGTGTCCGGCAATCGGCGTGGGCGTCGGGATGTCGCCGCCGCCGGTCAGCTTCCAGATCTCGCGGCCGGTCTCGAAATCGTAGCCGCCGGTGTGCTTCCAGCCGTTGACGACGATCTGCTTGCGGCCGCCGGCGTCGACGATCGCCGGCGTGCCCCAGGTCGGCACGTCGCTGCGCGCCACGCGCCAGATTTCCTTGCCCGTCGCGACGTCGAAGGCCGCGAGGAACGAGTTCTTCTGCACGTCGGCCTGAACGATCACGACGCCGTTGTGGATGATCGGCGAGCTGGCGAATCCCCACTGCGCTTCCGGTGCCGTGAAGAATCCGGAGTCGAGCACGCCGAAGTTCTTGCTCCAGAGCTGCTTGCCCGAGAGGTCGTAGACGTGCAGCCCTTCCGACCCGAAGATCGCCGCCAGGTGCGTGCCGTCCGTGGCGAGCGTCGCGTTGGCCTGCGTGCTCTTCGGGTGCCGCTTCACGGCCGGCACACCCTTGTGGACCGTCTGTTCCCACCGCGCGCGCCGGTCCGCTTGTCGAGGCAGATCACCTTCCACTCGTGCGGGCTGGTGTCGTTCACCGGCTCGACGTCGCCGTAGAGGCCAGGCTTGAACGAGTTGTCCTTCCCGCTGATCGCGGTCGTGACGCAGAGCAGATCGCCCCAGACGATCGGGCTCGAATTGCCCAGCCCTGGAATCTTCGTGCGCCACACGGCTGATGCCGGCGCAAACGTGGTCGGGGTGGGCCGTCCCTCGGCGATGCCGCCCCCGTCGATCCCGCGGAACGCAGGCCAGTCGATGCCAGGCCGCGGAGCACGCGCCTGCGCCGCCCTGGTGGGCCGCCGCGCCGATGCCGAGGAGTGCAGTGGCGGCGATCGCAGTGGTGAGGAGCTTCATCATTGCTTCGTCTCAAAACACAGAAATGCAACCGCGAAGACGCGAAGACTCGAAGAAAGACAGGCCACGAAAACACGAAAACACGAAAAACAATATTCGCTCGAATCTTACTCGCATCGAAGGGCCACGACCGGGTCGACTCTCGTGGCGCTTTCGTGGTTTCGATGTCTTCGCGTCTTCGCGGTTGCCTTTCCGGTGCCTTTCCGGGACGTCAGCCCGCGTGCGCGGCCTTCAGCTCACCGCGCCGCAGACGTCGATACAGCTCTAG
>CAVREM010000032.1:0-40621 GCA_963720005.1 uncultured Acidobacteriota bacterium
TTGTGGCTTTCATCCCGCGCGCCACGGCGAGGAATGCCCCCGCCATGGTCGGCAGCGCCTTCAGGACGGTGATGATGCCTCCCGCCGCCACGGCGCCCGCGCCGATGTAGCGGACGTAGCGCGCCCAGATCTCATTGGCGCTCATCTCGGCGATCGAGCTTCGTGGTCTCCGGATAGAGCGGCGCGATAGCGTGGCGCCCGATCCAGGCGATCAGCGGCGTCAGCACGATCGCCGAGACGAGCGAACCCGCGACGAGCACGCCCGACTGCCGGTAGCCGAGGATGAAGCCCACACCGAGGAGCGCCGGCGCGAGCTCGACGGCAAGCTCGGCTTTCGGCAGCACGGGAACGAAGCCACTGCACGCTGCCGGGCGTCAGAAAGGCGAGGGAGATCAGCATCTTCACCGCCGCGCCGAGGGCCATTCCCCTGAAGATCCAGGCGCTCGCGGAAGAGCCCCCCGACGGTGGCCCGCAGCACCTCGGCGCACGCCGTGCCTTCCGGGTACGGCAGCTCGTCGTGGCCGTGCACGATGAGCAGCCGGCGCAGCGGGATCATGGCCGCGAGGCCCGAGCAGCGCGCCGAGGAAGCAGAGGACCACGACCTGCAGATACGGCGGTACCATGTCCCACATGAAGAGCGCGGGATCGTGAAGATCGTTCCGCTGGCGAGCGACGTGGACGCCGAGCCGATGGTCTGCGACAGGTTGGCTTCGAGGATCGTTCCTCGAGCGCGAAACAGCCGGAACAGCGCGACGGTCATGACGGCGGCCGGAATCGACGCCGAGACCGTCAGCCCGACCCGCAGGCCGAGATAGGCGTTGGCGGCGCCGAACACGATGCCGAGCAGGACGCCGGCGACGACCGCCTTGAGCGTGAATTCGGCGACGGGTGAATCGCACGGCAGGCGGTCGGCATGGCGGCGATGATTCTATCTGTGATTAGTGAATGGTGATTGGTGAGTGCGGCAGAGATCAGATTTCGACCAGAGCTGCTGTCGGCGTCGACGATTGCCATCCGCGACTGCATGGGCGCGAAGCGCCGGCGAAAGCGTTCTCGTCGTGACCGATGAGCCGCTCGGCAGATTGGCTATGCGCTGCGCCAGGCGGCCAAAGACCTGGGCCACGAGGTCCTGCTGGTCGAGATGCTGCCGCGTGCGCACCAATGGCGCCGAGCCGCCGCCGCAGGTCGCCCAGCTGATGGCGAAGGCGGACGTCGTCCTCTGTCCGACGTCGAAGTCTTTGACGCATACCGACGCTCGACGGGCGGCAACCGCCGCCGGGCGCACGCGTGGGCACGCTGCCGGGCGTCACCGAAGACATCATGGTGCGGTGCATGAACGCGGACTATCAACGGATCGCCGACCGGACCCACCGTCTCTGCGCGCTGATGGCGGAGACGCAGATGATTCGCGTCAGGCGCCCGCCGGGACCGACATCCCCTGCCATCGCCGGACGGCAGCCGCACGCGAGCAGCGGATTGTTTCGGGAACGGGGCCAGTCGGGCAACCTTCCGACCGGTGAAGCATATCTTGCGCCGCTCGAGGGTCAATCGAATGGCGTCGTCGTCGTTGACGGATCGATGGCGGGCATCGGCGTTGTCGTCGCAGCCGATTCGCATCGTCGTGAAGGACGGCTAGGCCACCGACATCAGCGGCGGGCCGCGAAGCGGAGCAGTTGGTCGCGCTGCTCGAGCCGCACGGCCGCGACGGCCGCAACGTCGCGGAGTTCGGCATCGGCACCAACGATCGCGCGCCGCTGAGCGGCGTCATTCTCGAGGACGAAAAGGTCATGGGGACGATCCACATCGCGTTCGGCGACAACAAATCGATGGGTGGTAGTGTGCGAGTCGCCAGCCACCTCGACGGTCTGGTCAAGCAGCCTACCGTCTGGTTCGACGATCGTCTGATCATGAACGACGGGCGCTTCCTGATCGAAGGTCTGTAGAAAAACGGTGCGAGGTTTGCTGATCGTGCACCGTCCCCATGACCTGGTCCGGGCAGTCTTCGACCCCAGCCGTTGCGATTTACCGCGAGATGCTGGTCAATTACAACGAGCCTTTCATCCTGGCGCTCGGCGAAGCGCTCGATCGCTATTGCGCCTGGTATGTAGGAATGCGCCGGGTCGACGGCCTCGACACGCTTCCGGATCGGACGATCGTGCTCAACAGCGGCACGCGTCCGTCGGCGGCGGCTGAGTCGATCTTCAAGCTCCTTGGGTTGGCGCCGGCGTCGTTCATGCGCGCGCTCCGCCGTGTCCGGCCCACGATCCTGCATCGCATTCACCGGCGTCAGCGGCGCCCAGGCGCTTCCTCTCGCCCGGCGGCTCCGCCTGCCGTTGTTCGTCACCTGCACCGGCTATGAAGCAACGGCATCCGAGGACGAACTGAAGCAGTACCGATATCGCGGCCGCGTCTATCTGCGACGCCGCGAGGCGCTGAAGCGGCACGCGCACCGGTTCCTCGCGGTTTCCGACTTCATCCGCAGCCGGCTCCTGTCGCAGGGATTCCCGGAAGACAAGACCCTCGTCCATTACATCGGCATCGACACCGACGTGTTTCGCGCCGAACCCGAGATGCCCAGGGAACCGGTCGTGCTGTTCGCGGGACGGTTGATCCCGACGAAGGGCGTATCACATCTGATCGCGGCGATGGCCGGGGTCTCGGCGGCGGTGCCGGCGGCCGAGCTCGTCGTGATCGGAAAAGGGCCGCTGCGCGCCGAGCTCGAGCGGCAGTGCGAGGACCGTCGCCTGCGCGCGCGCTTTCTCGGCGGCCTGGCCGGCGAGGAGGTGAGGAGCTGGATGAACCGCGCGATGCTCCTGTGCACGCCAAGCGTAACGGCGCCGGACGGACGGTCGAAGCGCTGGCGGTCGCGCCGAAGCGCATGCGATGGGACTGCCGATTGCGGGGTTCGCGTCCGGCGGCATCCCTGAAGGCGTGATCCACGGAACGACCGGACTGCTCGCGCGCGAAGGGGACGAGAGGGGCTGGCCGCCTCCATCGTGCGGCTGCTGACGATCGTCCGCTGTGGACGTCGATGAGCCGCGCCGCAGCGATCCACGCCCGGGAACGCTTCGATCTCCGCCGCCAGACCCGGGCGCTCGAGAGCATGTATGACGAAGCGCGCGGGCTGTCGCACTGACGGCGGCGTCGATCAGGTGCGGCGGAGTCCCGGAAGCTTGACGCCTGTCCAGAGCCGCTCGCGCGCGGTGCGCGTATCCGCCAGCGCCCGTGCGCCTGCAGCCGTCACGGCGAAGATCCGCCGCGACGTGCTGTCTCTGCCGGTCGATCGCGTCGACGCGACGAGCCCCTTGGCCTCCAGCCGGTCGAGCGTTGCGTAGATCGCGCCGATCGCAAGATCGCGCCTCGTCACGCTTTCGATCTCGCGCCGCACGTTCATGCCATACGCGTCCGCGCCGGTCCGGACGACCGCAAGCATCACCTGTTCCTCGAGTGATCCCAGCAGGAACGGTGCGTCCGATCGCGCTTCATGGTCCCACTTCACTGCTCGCAAAGCACCGACCGGCCGGGATCGGTCAGGCTCGCCCGCCGCGCCGGCACGAACGCGGCGAGCGCGCCAATCACGCAGCAGGATCACGACGGCTCCGCCGAGTGCCAGCGGGTCGGTCGGCCGCACGCCGTAGAGCAGCGATGCGAGCACGCGGGTAGCGCCGATCGCGGCGGCAACGCCGAGGACGCTGCCCGACGGCGACGAGCGACAATCCCCGTCCGACCACCTGCGAGACGACCCGCGACGGGGGCATGCCCGATCGCGATGCGGATGCCGTAGTCGCGCGATCGCCGCGCGACGTAGTGGGAGATCACGCCGTAGACGCCGACGGCGCCGAGCACGAGCGCGAGCCCGGCGAGAATCGACAGCAGCGTCACCACGCGGCCCACCGGCCCGATCGCCTTGTCGAACACCGCGCGCATGCTCGTCGTCTGCTGCACGGCGAGCTGCGAGCCGGCCCGCTGCGACGCGACAAGCGCGCGGCGTCGAGCACGCGCGGGAACGTCCTCCGCCCTGGCCACGCGGAGGGCGAAAGTACCGTGCCGTCGGCGGCGAAGGGCAGCTGGTCGTAGAGCATGTAGCGCGCCGGAACCGCCTTGTCGGTCAGATCGGCCTCGGCTGCGTTACCAACGATCCCGACGATGCGCTCGCCGCGCTTCGCCGAACCCCGAGAGCAGCACGCGCCCGATCGGATTCTCGCCGGGGAAGTATTTCGCCGCGAGCGCCTCGTTGATGACGACGACGGGGTCGCTCGTGTCGCGATCGGAAATGTCGAACGTTCGCCCGGCCCGGAGCGGGATGCCCATCGTGTCGAAATAGTTTCTCGTCACCATCCGGAACGCGGTGGTTGTCTGGCGGACGTCGGGCCTGCCCTGGACGCAATCCCGTAGTTGTCGCCGGAGCCACGCAGCGGCAGCTTCTGCGTCGCGGCGACCGCCTTGACACCCGGCAGCGACGCGAGCGATTCAGACGCGTCCAGGATTGTGCGGCGCCGGTCGTTCGCATTCAGCCGCGCCGGCATCGTCGCGTCGACCACCGCGATATCCGCCACGTTCGATGCCCGGGTCGATGCCGTGAAGGTTGGCGACGCTGCGGATCAGGAGTCCCGCGGCCGCGGCCAGCAGCACGGCGAGCGCCATCTGCGCGACCACGAGCCCGCCTTCGAGCCTGCCGCCGCGGCCCGCAATGCCGCCCGTCCGCGTCGTGCGCCATCGTCGACTGCAGGTTGCCGCGCCACAGAGCGACGCCGGGAACGACGGCAATGGCGACGCCGGCGACGAGCGCCGCGGCCATCGACGCCCAGAACACCGTCCAGTCGAGACGCGCTGTCTGCGGCCAGCGCGCCGAGCGGCAGCGACTGCAGCAAGCATCGTGAAGCCGACCGCCGCAAGCAGCGCGCCCGGCCAGCCCGGCGGCGAGGCCGATGAGCGATGCGACTCGAGCACGAGCTGCTGAATCAGCCGCCGCCGGTTGGCGCCGAGCGCGGAGCGGACCGCCGATCTCCGTCGGCGCGCGCATCCACCTGGCCGAGCATCAGCGCGGCGACGTTGGCACAGGCGATCAGCAGGATCACGCCCATCGCCGCGAGCGTCGCGATCAGGCTGGGCCTCACGTCGCCGACGAAGAACTCGCGCACGGGCGTGACGCTCGGCGCCTTGCGTCTTGTCCCACTGCGTCCGGATACTTGAAGCTCGGCCGCGAAGAGCATTGGCGAGCGGTTGCGAGCGGCCCGTCCAGATTGCTCGAGCGACATGCCGTCGGCGACGCGGCCGACAGCGTGTAGATTCCGGTGCGGTTTTGCGGATTGAGCGGCGCGGCGGTCCAGAGGCGGGTCGCCGGGCTGGGAAACCAGAAACCGCGCGGCATCACGCCGACGACCGTTCGGCTGGATGCCGCCGAGCTGCACCGCTTGCCGACGATCGACGGGTCCGCCCCGAGCTCCTGCCAGAAGGTCGTGGCTGAGAATCACCACGAGCGGTGCGCCGCGCGCGTCCTCGCCGTCGCGGAACAGTCGGCCGAGCATCGGCTGCGCGCCGAGCACGTCGAACAGCTCCGCGGACGACGGCGATCGCCGGGCAATCAGCCGCAGCGGCGCGCCGGGCGTTTCGAGCGTCGAGTCGTTCGGGCGGTAGGCGGCAACCCGCTGGAAGCCGGGGAACTGCCCGCCGCAGGTCGCAGGAACTCCTGCTCGGTCCACGAACCGCGAACCAGAAGACGCCGACCTTTTCCTCCTGCGCGATCGGGCAGCGGATCGAGCAGCAGCGTGCGCACGACGCTGTAGATCGCGGCGGTGCCGCCGGCGCCGAGCGCCAGCGTCAGCACGGCGAGCAGCGCGTAGGTCGGCCGCCGTGCCAGGCGGCGCACGGCGTAGCGCGCATCCATGATCCAGCTCTCGAACATCGATCCTCCAGGTTGCATGCGGTTCGCGCGCGGCTCGAAGCCGGTCATCCCGCGCCACCAGGTCCGTCCCGCCAGGGCGGGAAGCGATCCAATCGTCTGCCGCCAAATCCACAGCCGCGCGGCCCATCGGCCCTCGGCCGACGCCCGGTGCGTGTACTCGTCCTGCAGGTCGCCGAGCACCTCGTCGCGTTCGGCAATCGGGACGAGCGACCGGAAGACGAACGTGGCGAAGCGGGGCAGGCGCGGGCCGGTCATTTCTACAATGTAGAAGTCGCGGACAGGACCTTAGACGAGGCCGGGCGCCTCAGGGTTTAAAACAGGTTGAAATGCGCTTCGGCCGTGACGTCCGGCAGCACAGCCTGATAGAACGCCACCTCATCGATGCGGCCGGCAAAGAACTTTTCTGCCTGGCCGGCCTGCAGGTGGCCGGCGCCAAATCGCAGGGGGCGTTGGCCGCCACCGGCTTGAACAGGCGAGTACTTGGCGGCCGTCTGCTTAGCCGCCGCCTTGTCGAAGATCGTGCCGACGACCGTCGCATAGACGGTGAGTGTTTCGGCCGGTCCGTCGTACGTCACAACGATGTGCCGCCATTCGCTCGGATCGCCCGAGGTGAGCGTCACGTCTATCTCCGCCGCGCCGTCGTTGATGTGGAAAACGCGGCCACGAACCGTCGCATCCCCTGCGCCCGTGCCGACCAGGGCGATTTCGTAACCTCTATGGTTGCCGGTGTCCGACGTGTGGTGCGAGCTGATCACGAATCCGCTCCTCACCATCCGGAATCCCGCCGGCCGGTTTCACCCATAGCTCGAGGCTGAACCGGACCGGGTCCGTCGACGGATTCAACTGTTCGTGAAACGGCACCTCGATGTATCCCGTCGTGCCGTTCAGCTCCGGCGCGAAGTTCACGTTCGGCTCTTTGTGAAAGAACGCGCCCTCGCTGCCGGGCGTAGCTCCCGGCTTGTACCTCGCCGTCGATGTTGAGGATGGGCGACGTCGCCACGGCGACAATGCCGCTCGTTTCGTTCAGCGGCCAAAGGGCGAGGAACCCGGTAGTCGCTTCGATGGCTTTGGCGTATGGCTCGGAAGGCTCTGTCGGTGGAGTCTCCGGATCCTCCGATGGTGTGTCCCTCGACGTGAAGGGCTCCCCGCCGCACCCGACGAATCCGAAGAGCACCACGATCGCCAGTACGATCAGCGGCGCAAGCAGGATCAGCACATCGATCATGGCGCCTGCTCCTTGCACGAGGTTTAGAACCGCTTCGAGCTCAGAAGGCCTGAAAGTGCTTCTCGACGTCTCCCTTGCCCAGGGCGCCGTGGTAGTAGGCCACTTCGTCGATCAGCCCTGCGAAGAACTTCTCGGGTCCGCCGGCCTGCAGATGGCCTGCGCCGAATCTCAGTGGGCGTTCGCCGTTGCCGCCGGCCTGGACTTCCCGGTATTCAGCGCCGGCCTGTTCCTGGTACGTCGTGCCCGGCACACCAGCCACGCTCAGGTAGAGTCCCAGTTTGTTGCCCGCTGCCCCGCTGCCGTTGTGCGTCAGAACAATATGACGCCAGTCCGTTGAACTCCCCTGCGTGGGGGTGATGTCGACATTGGTCACACCCGGAGCATTGGTCCAGAACACTCGACCGCGCACGGTTGCCTGCGCGCCGCCCGTGCCGACGAGCGCGATCTCGTAACCGCGCTGATTGCCGCCCGCGGAGATATGGTGCGAACTGATCACGATCTGTTCTGTTCCCGCGGGGATGGCCCCGGCAGGTTTGACCCAGACCTCGACGCTGAAGGGCAATCCATTCTGGACGTTCAGGAGCTGGCTGAATGGCACCTCGACGTACGCCGTCGTGCCGTTCAAACCCGTTGCGAAGTTCGCCATCGGCTCCTTGTGCGCAAATGCGCCTGCACCACCGGGCGCGGCTCCACCGAGGTAAGAGCCGTCGACATTCGTGAGCCCGATGGCCGCAGCCTTGGGCGCGCCCGCGGTCTCGTTCATGGGCCAGTGCGCGACGAAGCCGAGACGTGCCCTTCACGATGTCTGCGTACTTGGGCCCCGCCGGCGGCGTCCCCGGGTCCTTCTTCGCCGGCTCGGGATCGGAATCAGCGGATCCGAACGAAGTGCATCCTGTGAACCCGAAGACGAGAACGATCAGGAGCAGCAGCAGCGGCGTCAGCAGGATCAGTTCGACGTTCATGAGGCCGACTCCGAATCGGACGTTCGGCTGCCTGGCTCGGCGCCGACATCGACTGCCGTGACGATGCCCTCGGTCACCGTGACGCTGGTCGGCCACGCACGGATGCCGAATTGAGACGCGATGGCCCCTCGTGGATTGGGGATCGCGACGAATTCCTCGGGCAACCGTTCTTTGAGACGGTCCAGCTCCTCGGGAGACGCGCCGTCGACGATGAGCGCCACGAAGGGTCGGTCGCCTTCGTGCGCCGAATACTCGCGCGCGAGGCGCTCGATCGCGGCACGCGACGACCGGGAGTCGGCCTGTACGAAGACCGCCCGCGCGTCGTAACTGTATGGGCCGAGCGGCGGCGGGCAGCGCTCCTCGGCCTCGAGGCGTGCCACGTCGTGGTACAAGCCGGCTCCGAGCACTGATGTGTCGAGCCGCGTGCCGGGCACCACTTTGGTCACGAGTGTCCGCGGCGAAGGCGGCGGGCTCGGGAACAGGTAGTTGTCAAAAACCCGTGCGAGCTCGGGGGGTTCGATGGTGCCGGTATGGGCCCAGCTCACGCCGCCGGTCGGGGTCACCAGCCGCCACTGCACGTCGCCTTGACTCGGGTCCATCGCGAGCGCGGCGGACCACGTTCCGCGGACGTCTTCGTTCACCACCAAGGGCGCTTCCAGGTCGGCGGCGAACTGCATCACTTCGTCGACGATGTTCCCGCGTGCGGCCAGCGTGCCGTCAGGGAACAGCATCAGGATCTGCAGGCCGGCGTCCACACGTCGTGAGGACAGCAGCGCGTCGCGAAGCGCCGCTCCGGTTTCACGATCCCACCGTTCGCCGCTGCGAATCACCAGCGTGTTCGGCGCGCGATCGGAACGTCCGCCGCCGACATCGATCAGCGAGACTTCCTCGACCGGTCCTATCGGATCGGGCTTCGATTTCGCCCATTCCTTGAGAAAGACCCGGTCGCCGGCGATCCCCTGGATTCTGACGTCAAATCCGGCGCGCAGGCATTTGCGTCGTATCGTGACCGGAACGAGCACGCCCGTGACCGAATCGACACGGACGCCTCTGATCGTGAGACACAACACTCCCCAGCCATCGAGGATGGGCAGCGGCCGCGAGAGATCCTTGACCATCCCGAAGTTGCTGCGCTGCATCCCGACGGGGCGGCGCAAAAGAAAGCGGTCGCCCACTTTTGCCGTCCCGGGTGCGTTGGCGTTGTTGAACCAGCTCCACGACCAGTCGAAGGAATCGATGCGGCCGCCGGGAATCCAGCTCTCGAAGGCGTTGAATCCATCCTGCTCGGCCGTCTTGACGAACGTGCTGAGCGCAGGCCGTCGTCCCGCCAGCGAGATGTATCCCCGCACGACGACGCCGTCGGGAGAGAAGACGGCCTCGTCGAAATGTGCGTCCGGGTTCGTGTCCAGCTTCTTCAGTTGATTGATGAGGTCGTCCTTGCGGTTCTTCACGGACAGATGGCCGACCAGCTTGGTCACCTCGGCCTCAATCGTCGGTTTGAAGTGTGCCGCGATCTTCTGCTTGTCCCCTGCACCGACAAGTAAGCCGGGGAGCCCCGTGAGATTGAGGGTCGGCGTTCCGATCAACGTGGCCACGAACTCCTCGGTGGCGCCGTTGAACGAGAGCATCACCATTTGCGTGAGATCGCAATCGGTGTTGAATTTGGCGTCCTTGGTCCGGGCATGCCCGACGACCCTGATGGTGAGGACGCCCACCGAAGTGCCGCCGAACATCGGCAGCGTTCCACCCGACCACTGGACAGTCGCCAGGCCGATCGTGATTCTCCAGGTGACATTCACCGTGAGCACGTCGACATCGAAGAGCCCGAAGTCTGCGTTCAGCTTGAATGTGATTCCGTAAGTCGACGAATACGCCGCTTTCATGGCGTCGAGCTCGCGCTGAATGCTCGACACGATGAACTCGCTGCTGACGGCGACGCCGAAGTCCCGGCCCTCCAGCAGGTCCTGGTTGACACTGGACAACTGTCCCTGGCCGGCGAGTGCCACGGCCACCACCGAGCGATTGACGCCAACGTTCAGGCTGCGCATCGAGCCGCGGCGGAATCGCTGTTCGACCTTCTGCGGCGTCGCTTCGAACTTGTACTTCAGCAGGTACCAGACGAGCCGCGTAATGCGGGCGTCGTTCGCGGCCGCGTCTGTCGGCTGAAGCACCGTGAATGGCGACGTGTCGTCCACGGCCGTGCCGTCGAAGGACACGCTCCCTCCCACGACGCGGATCCACAGGTAGTCGGCCGCGGCCTTGCCCCATCCCCAGCAGTTCGGGTCGATGTTGTCGATCTTGGTACTGCGCGCGCACCGTGCCGTGGATGAACTCGGGCAACGGTGTCGTTCCCGGATCGGGCTTATATCTCGCACGGATAGCGACTTCGAGATTGAATCGATCGTCCTCGCCATGGATCAGGTCGATCCGCGGCACTGACAGCTGTGCCCACGCTGTGCCACGCAGGCCCTCGATAGGCGTGGGATCGCCGATTCGCATGGCGACGCTGTGAGGGAACGTCGGGAGCTTGGTGTCGAGTCCCGTGTTCTGGTGCATGCTTGCCAGCAGGCGGTTGATAGTCGAACCGCTGACCTGCAGGACAGCGTCGAAGTCGCCGGTGAGGGGATTTGCCATGCGGGGTCTCCTTGCGCGACCCGCGACCATCGCGGAGGTACGTGCGCGACGCTACTCGCGCCGAATGCACGCTGTCAACTGCTTTGCGATGAATTTACGAGGCTGGATCGACCGACGGGTTCACCCTACCCGTTTGTGCAGGGTCAGAGCACGTACATCGCGGACAGGGCGAGCACGATCAGCGTCAGCGAGATGGCGGCATGAAGATCGACGCGCGCGGCACGCTCGCGTTCCGTGCGCAGGCCCTCGAGCACGAGCCGGGCGGCGGCGTATCCGATCACCGTGGAGAGAAACAGGCGTCCGGGCTGCGTGATGCGATCGATCGCGAGCCAGGCGCCAGCCAGCGAGCAGCAGGGCAACGCTCAACTCGAGCAGCTGCAGCGGCACGCGCCACGTCCAGTGGCCGCGCTCGTCGGGAAGCCACATCGCCAGCCGGCCGTCGGTCGGGCGGCCCGAACAGCATCCGTTCAGCAGGCAGCCGATGCGCGCGAACGCCATGCCCGGGAAGATGCAGAACACGGCGGTGTCCCAGAAGGTCCAGAACGGAAGCCCGAATGCCGCGAGCACCGGGATCGAGGCGGCGATCATGAACGGCACGCCGCCGTACATCGCCAGGCCGCCCTCGCCGCGGCGCCAGATCAAGTGACGGGCGGATCGGAACGTCGGCCAGTTCGCCCACACGTACAACACGCGGCTGCCAGCCAGCGCGATCGGCAGCAGCGTGAGCGTGGCGAAGTAGATGCGCACGGCGGGCAGCCCGGCGCGTTCGGCGACGAGCGTCTGCAGGATGACGCCGGTAACGAGGCCGAGGTAGAGCATCGCGGGATAGCTGAAGATCCGGATGCCGCGCCACTCGAAGAGCACCCGATGCATCGGCTCACCCCGCGATCAGCTGCGCCGCGGTCAGCAGCGTGCCGGCGACGATCGCCACGTCGGCGAGGTTGAAGACGGGCCAGACGCGGAGATCGATGAAGTCGGTGACGCCGCGTCCGCGGATCGCATCGATCAGGTTTCCGGCCGCGCCGCCGGCAACCGCGCCCGCACCGACCTGCACGGCGACGGTATCGAATCGCCACGCCAGCGCTGCTGCGGCAGCGGCGAGCACGAACCAGCCAGCGAACCGCGCGCGCAGCGCCGCCGGCGATCCCCATCCGCGCCGCGAATTGACGACGTGAAATGCGCCGCTGGCGATCACCAGCCACTTCGACCCCTGATCGGCCGCGAGTACGCCGAGGAACGCAAGCAGAAGGAGCGGCATGACCTGCGGGAGTCTAAGAACGTGACGTCAATCGCGTCAACGGGATATTCTTAGGGGGGTTCGAACCCCGTGAAATACCTTCCCGCCATACTGCTGATCGGCCGGCTCGGCCGCGTGCCGAAGCGCGAGCCCGCCGCTCGTCCAGCCGGGCGCGCCCGGCGCAGTCGAGCCGCGTCGATCACCGCCGAGCAGGCGGTCGATCTCTCGCAGGTGTCGGCACACCGGCGCGGACGTGCGGTTCATGCAGGGCATGATCGGCCACCACGCGCAGGCGCTCGAGATGACGGCGCTGCTGCCGACGCGCACCGGCAGCGACGACATGCGGAAGCTCGGCGCAGCGGATCGAGCTGTCGCAGGCGGACGAGATCAAGATGATGCAGCACTGGCTGCAGCGCGCGCGGCCAGACGCTGCCCGACCCGCACGCGCATCACGCGCACGGCGCGACGCTGATGCCCGGCATGCTCACCGCCGGAGGAAATGGCGCGCCTGGCCGCGGCCAAGGGCGCCGAGTTCGATCGGCTGTTCCTCGAAGGTCATGATCAAGCATCACGAAGGCGCCCTGACCATGGTGAAGGAGCTGTTCTCGCAGCCCGGCGCGGGCAGGAGTCGGAGATCTTCGCGTTCGCGTCCGACGTGGACGCCGATCAGCGCATGGAAATCGACCGCATGGGCGCGATGCTCGAACGGTCGAAGGAGCTGCAGAAATGAGACCGGTTGTCATCCAGGTTGGTTGTGCTCTCGCCGCGTGCTTCGTCGCATTGCCATCGCCGGCGGCGCGCAGGAAGGCGCGACGACGGCTCGCCCAGCGACGATCCGCGCGTCGGCCTCAAGCCGGGCTGCGCGACGCCGGCGAGGCCGCGCGCAACATGGAGCTCGTCGCCAACCTGCCCAAGCCGGAAGGCTTCTTCGATCCGAAGGCGCCGGCCGGCGAGCCGACGCCGCCCGGAGCGGCGATCCCGAACGAGCTGCCCGACGTCGAGCGACGCAGGATCCGCCGCCCGCCGAACGCCGGACGCGCCGCGCTCGCGGCAGCGCGGCTGAGCTTCGCCAACTCGGACCTCGCGTTCAGCGGCAACCTGCTGTTCGTCGGCAACTTCAACGGGTTCAACACCTACGACATCGAGAACCCGAAGAAGCCGCGGCTGGTCGCCTCGGTCGTGTGCCCGGGCGGCCAGGGCGACGTGTCGGTCCACGGCAATCTGCTGTTCATGTCGGTCGAGCAGACGCGCGGCCGGATCGACTGCGGCACCCAGGGCGTCGACGGAGACGGTCAGCGCCGAGCGCTTCCGCGGCGTCCGCATCTTCGACATCAGCGACTTGCAGCAAGCCGAAGCAGGTCGCCGCGGTGCAGACCTGCCGCGGATCGCACACGCACACGCTCGTCGTCGATCCGAAGGACAAGGCCAACGTCTACATCTACGGATCGGGCACCGGCACGGTGCGCTCGGCCGAGGAGCTGGCGGGCTGCTCGGGACTCGATCCCGAAGGAAGATCCGAACACGGCGCTCTTCAGCATCGACGTGATCCAGGTGCCGCTCGCCGCGCCCGAGAAGGCGCGCATCGTCAACCGGCCGCGCATCTTCGCCGATCCCGGCGACCGGCGCGATCGCCGGGCTCGTGGCCGGGCGGCGATCACGGGCCGGGCACGCAGAAGACGTCGCGCGACGAACCAGTGCCACGACATCACGGTGTTTCCGGAGATCGGCCTGGCCGCGGGCGCCTGCTCGGGCAACGGCATCCTGCTCGACATCTCCGATCCGGTGAATCCGGTCCGGCTCGACGACGTCGTCCGACAAGAACTTCGCGTACTGGCACTCGGCGACGTTCAACAACGACGGCACGAAGGTGATCTTCACCGACGAGTGGGGCGGCGGCACGCGGCCGCGCTGCCGCGCGACCGATCTGCCCGACGTGGGGCGCCGACGCGATCTTCGACATCGTCGATCGCAAGCTCGCGTTCCGCAGCTACTACAAGATGCCGGCGGCGCAGACCGAGCAGGAGAACTGCGTCGCGCACAACGGATCGCTGATTCCGGTGCCCGGCCGCGACATCATGGTGCAGGCCTGGTATCAGGGCGGCGTGTCGGTGTTCGATTTCACCGACTCGGCGAATCCGGTCGAGATCGCGTTCTTCGATCGCGGGCCGATCGATGCGAAGCAGCTGATCACCGGCGGCTACTGGTCGGCCTACTGGTACAACGGCCACATCTACGGCATCGAGATCGCCCGCGGCCTCGACATCTTCACGCTGACGCCGAGCGAGCAGCTGTCGCAGAACGAGATCGACGCGGCGGTCGCCGTGCGCGCCGACGAGTTCAACGCGCAGCAGCAGCTCCGCGTCACCTGGCCGGCGACGCCGGTGGTCGCGCGCGCGTATCTCGATCAGCTGACGCGGAACAGCGCGATCCAGGCGGATCGTGCGGCGGCGGTCAAGGCGGCGCTGGACAAGAAGCCCGCGGCCGCGCAGATCGAGACGCTTGCCGGGCAGCTCGAGAGCGATGCCGGCAAGGCGTCAGGAGCGGATGCGTCGCGGCTCCTGGCGCTCGCGAAGGTGCTGCGCGCTATCTGATTACTTCTTGTTCAGCTCGTCGTAGGCGGCCTCGAGCACTCCTGTGAGGGTGAGCCTCGGGCTCACCTGAGTGACGTCGTCGAACCCCTGCAGCGATGTGGCCTTGGCAATCTCCTCGCGGGATTGCCCGGCCTTCATCCCCTTGCGCACGTGATCGAGCGCCGCGGACAGATAGTCGCGGAAGAAGGGCACGTCGGCGATCTTGCCGAGCATGGCGTTGTCCTTGCCGTGGCCGAAGATGAAGATCGTGTCGCCGCCGTGCGCGCCGGTCATCTTCTCCAGCGTCGCCACCCAGTTGACGATGGACGCGCCGGCGGCGGCGTCGACGCGCGGGTGGACCCGGCGGAACAGCAAATCGCCGCCGTGCATGCACATCGGCATTCTCGAAGAGGATCACCACGTCGCCGCTGGTGTGGCCGGGACCGAAGTAGCGGGCGTGCACGCTCTCGCCGCCGATGTCCGCCTTCCACGCGTCGTTGAAGGTCTCGCCGGCGAACGCTTGGTCCGCCGTCGTGCCGGCCTGCTCGGCCACCTTCCGCTGCCACACGACGCAGTTCTCGTGGGCGACCATCCGCTTCACGACCGGCTTCAGGCGCAGGTTGCCGCCGATGTGATCGGCATGATGGTGGGTGTTGATCAGCACTTCGATGCCCTTGGGCGCTCGCGGCTTCAGGCCGAACAGAAAGAACCCGACGGTCTGCGGATACTGGCTGTCGACGGCCATCGCGCCGTCCTGCGTGAGCAGGTAGCCGATCGTCCCGCCGCATGGCGGTGAAGATACCGACGCCGCGGCGGAGGTCCTCCAACTTCGTCATCGGCGGCGGCTGCGCGGCCGGCGTCTGGGGCGGGGGGCCGGCGTCTGTCCCAGCAGCCGAAGCGGTCCGAATCCGACCGCGGCCACCGACATCGATGAGGCCGACACGAACTCACGTCGACTGATTTTCACGGGCACACTCCTTCCCGCCTTCGCCAAGGCTTCGGCGGGCAAGCCCTGTCGCGCGAAGGCACGGCGCGGGCGGGAACGATATCAGATAAATGGTTACGAGGCACTCGCGCGGTAATACTGCTTGTACATCCCGCGCCTGAAAAGCCAGCCGCCCAGCGGGCCGAGCCAGCCCAGCACGTGATACATGTAGCCGAGATCCATCAACTCGATCAGGTTGCCGTCGAAATCCCTGACGAAGAAGAACGAGTGGCCTCGCGGCGACCGCTCGGGCCGGCTGACGCACTCGACGCCCTTCGCCGACAGGTAGTCGTGCCACTTCTGCGAGATTCCGCACGTTGAACGAGAAGTGGGTCAGCCCGACGCGGTTCCACGGAATCCTCGACGGCGGCTGCTGCGGCTGGAACTCGAAGATCTCGAGCACGCCGCCGCCCGGCACCCGGATCCAGCCGATCTTGCATCGCGGCTGCGGATCGTCGACGCCGAAAAACGCGCGCACGCGCTCCGGCGGCGTGTCGGCGACGCCGACCAGCGGGCAGCCGAACACCTCCCAGTAGAAGCGCACGGCGCGGTTGAAGTCCGAGACCGTGATGCCGACGTGGCTGAACGAGCGCGCTTTCATTGCATCTCCGTCGGAAATCATGATGTGGTCGGCCACCCGCAGCGCCTGCGCGACGATCGTGAGCCCCGGATTGACGGCCGCGGACGACGGGAAGAACGACGCGTCGACGACGAAGAGATTCTCGACGTCGTGCGTGCGGCAGAGCGGATCGAGCACCGAGGTGCGCGGGATCCGTGCCGAACACCAGCGTGCCGCACTGGTGCGTCGTGTTCTTCATGTGGTGCGAGTGCTTCATCACCTTCCAGAAGCCGAGGCGATGCAGGATGCGGCGTGGTCTCCTTCACCAGCCGCGCGGTGCGCGCCGACAGGTTGTTCGGCTGGTACGTGAAGCCGGATCTGCCCGCCGACATCGACCGTCACGCGGTTCTCGGCGCGCGGCAGGTCTTCGGTCATCGCCAGCCAGTCGACGCCGCGCGCGACCCACCATTCGTAGGCCCAGAGCGGCACCCACGGCACGACTGTCTGCGCCATCACGCCGTGCGTCCGGCCCTGCGACTGGATCTGGCCGAGCGGGTACGGCGTGTCGGACCGCGCAGGTAGAAGTCGTTGATCGCGACGGTCTTCTGAAACACCGTCGTCGTTCTTCCGCAGCGGATGGAAGCCCTGCATCATCGTCGCCAGGTGCGCCATGTAGCGCTTGCCGACCAGGCCGGAGGAATTCGCGAGGCCGTCGCGGATGCCTGTCGTTCGCCGATCGCAGCAGCAGCGCCGCCGAGTTCACCGCGCCGCACGACACGACGAACATCGGACGCGCCGATGCGCAGCGACTTCGCCGTCGCGCTCGACCTCGACCGCCTCCACCCTGCGGCCCGACGCATCGGTGATCAGACGGCTGGCGAAGCGCGTTGGTCCACAGCGTCGACGTTCGTCGTGCTGATCGCCGGCCGAACCCGCAGACTCGGCGTCGCTCTTCGCGTGGATGCTGGCACGGGAACGAATTGCAGGTGTTGCACAGATGCAGCCGTCCTCTTCGCCGGGGCGGATCAGCCCGAGCGGCAGCGGCGACGGATGCAGCCCCTGGCGCCGCAGCGTTCTCGACGATCTCCGCCATCGCCGCGCGAGTGCGGAACCGGCGGGATACGGAAACGGTCCGCGCGGCGGCTCGGTCGGATCGAGCCCGTGCTGGCCGTGCACGTGATACAGCCGCTCGGCCCGGTCGTAGTACGGCGCGAGCGTGTCGTAGTCGATCGGCCACGCCGGCGAGATGCCGTCGACGTGCTCGACCGCCTCGAAGTCCTCGCGGCGCAGCCGGTACAGCACGCTGCCCCAGAACTTCGTGTTGCCGCCGACGCAGTAGTGCGTGTACGGGCCGGAACTCGCTCGCCGCGGTCGTCGAGCCAGCGCTCGGTCGGCGCGGTAGCGCAGATGCTTCCAGACCGCGTCCGGGCTCCAGTTCTCATCTTCCTGCGGGCACGAAGTCGCCGCGCTCGAGACAGGATCCGCGCGCCGGTCCCGGCCAGCGCGTGCGCCATGGTGCCGCCGCCGGCGCCGCTGCCGATGATGACGATGTCGTAGTCGAGTGTTCACTGCCGTGATCGGACCGAGCGTCGCGTAGATCTGATCCATCAGCCGCTGATCCTCGATCGCGCGCTCGAGGCTCATCTCCGGCTGCGCGGCCGTTCTGGATCGACGACGCGAAGTCGCGATACATCGCCTGGTAGCCGCGGATGTCGCGAAAGCCCGGGAGAATCACGCGCGGCAGGCCGGTTCCGCGCGCCAGCGACGAACAGCGCCGTTCGACTCGAACGTGATGACGCCCTCGCGGCCGAACAGCTTCGACAGCCGCAGGCCCCTGAACAGCGACGGGATCTCGCGCGAGTAATACAGCGAGCCGACCGCGCCGTTGTCGTAGCGGAACGCGACCATCATGCTCTTGACGCGCGTGTCCGGCCCCCGCCGTGACGCCGCCGGCCGGAAGCCGTGAATCGCCGTGATTCTCGGCCCGAGGCTGCCGGCGAGGTGCAGCCAGTGAATGCCTTCCTCGAAGAACGCGTCGCCGCCGGCCATCGACTCGTCGTTGCGCCAGTCGTCGGCGGTCTTCAGCCGCCGCGCGATGGTGGTGAAGTGCGCGAACACCATCTCGCCGATCGCGCCGTCCGCCAGCAGCCTGCCGCAGCGTGACCGCGAGCGGCTTGTAGTGATCGTTCTCGCCGACCAGGACGACCCGTCCCGCCCGGTCGCGCGCCTCGCGCACCGTCTCGTAGTCCTGCATCGTCAGGAACGCCGGCTTCTCGACGAGCACGTGCTTGCCGGCGGCGAGCGCCTGCAGCGTCAGATCGAGGTGGAACCGCGGCGGCACGGCGATGACCACCGCGTCGACCTTCGGATCGCGAATCGCGGCCGCGTAGTCGGCGTAGCTTCCGGCGCCGCCGAACTCCGTGCAGAACGCTTCCGCCTTCGCCTTGTCGCGGCTCGCGTAGCCGCAGACGACGTCCGGCCCGAGCCGCCGCAGGTTGCGGCTGTGCACGCGGGTGATGAAGCCGCATCCGAGGAAGGCGAGGTTCAGCGGTTGAGGCAAGCCTCAATGATACCGCGCGGGTTCGAGCTGAGTGGAGAGCCGTGGGGGGAGCGCCGCGGCCATCCGAGAATGGCCGCGGCGCCGTGCCTGCTAGAACGTGACGTTGACCCGCGTCGTCGAGACGCGGCAGTTGTCGAGTTCGTTTGTTTCGACCACCGTGTTCTTGTCGTCAGCGCACACGATCACCCAGTGACAGTCCGGGTGACGTAGTCAGCTTCACTCTGTGCTGCTTCGTGTTGGTCACCGTGCCGCCCGCGGGGAACGACGCCAGCTTGATGTTGCCGCCCAGGAGCTTGTCGCCCGGACCCTTGGTTTGATCCAGCGACAGGTAGAAGCGCGTCAGGGTCGTGACGGACACAGCCGCGCCCGTATTCTGGATCGTCACCGTCAACGGGAACTTCGAGCCGATCACGGCCGAAGACGGCGGGTTGCTGAGCGCGGTGATGGTGAAATTCGGGCCGGCGGCGGCCTGGACCTCCACCGTCGTCGTCGACGCGCGGCAGTTGTTGCCTTCGGCCGATTCAGCGACGGTACCCGGGTCGTCAGCGCACGCCAGCAGGAAGTACGTATTTGGCGCCGTTCCAGCGGGAACCGTGACGCTCGTGGTGTCCGCGGCCTGCGTCGCTGGCGCGAGCGCCGGCACGGCATCGGTGCCCGTCAACAGCACGTCACCTCCGCTTCTCGTCTGGTCGAGCGAGAGCACGAAGCGCGTCGTCGACGCAGGAGCCGCGCCAACGCCCTGGTTGCGCGTCGTCGCCGTCACGCTGAAGTTGCCGCCCGGTGCGATGGTCGCCGGCGGGTTCGTCAGCGCGGTCACGACGAGGTCGGGTGGCGGCGGTGGCGGACCGCCGGCGTCGGCGAACGCGAAGTCCGTCAACAGCAGCGCGCCGGAGCCCGTCTGGTTGAACCTCAGCGCCACCGTCCGGATATCAGTGAGGTTGACGCCCGCGAACGCGCTCAACGGGATCCGGATCGTATTCAACACGACCTTGGGAACCGCACTCGCGGCGCCCGGCGGGTAGAACAGCGCGGGCGAGTGGGTGCTGACCAGCGCGTCCGCGGTCGCGCCCGTTCCGTCCGTCAGCCTGACCGACAGGTCCTGAGGAAGCCCGGCCGGGTTGCGCACGTCGTTGTAATTGACCGAGGCGCGGAACTGGAACACCTGGAAGCCGCTGACATCTCTCGAGCCGGCGGGCAAGGCGTTGGTCACGTGCGCCGTCGCGGCAGTCCAGCCGCCGCGGAGCTGGCTGAGCCCGCGCGCGGACGACCGAGCGCTCGGCGTCGTGTGCGGCTGCCTGCGACGTCGACTGCGTCGGGTTGCAGTGCTGCGGCTGCGGCGAGTCACCACCGCACAGATCGAACGGCGTGAATCCCGACTGCGTGACGGCGCCACCGAGCTGGTTCGTCGCCAGGTGAGAGCTGACCAGCCACCGGTTGACGTCGCGTCGAAGCGTCGCGCTGTCCGGCGCGTGATACGACGGGAAGATGTCGTCGCTGATCGCGGATGGCGGCGGCGGGACGTCCCCCTTCAGAATAGGTGCGAACTGCGTTTTCACCGCCCAGGTAGACACGGAAGAATGCCGTCATGTACGCGAGACCGGTGCCGCGCTGCTGCGCCGCGGTCAGGCGGCCAGGCTGGCCCGCATCGCACACGGGGTCGCCGCGGGTTCCCCAATCGTCGCCCGCTCCGAGGGATGGAGGCGTCCACACCGTGTTGTAGAAGTTGTGATTGGCGCCCATCACGAGCACCGTGTGCTTCGGCGTCGAGGTCGCCCGGCGACGAATACCGTGCGTCGTCGTAGAAATGGACGCCCTGAAGATCGCTGACGTCGCCGTCGCAGTACGGCAGCAGCACGTTGAACGGCACGCCGTTGACGATCGGACGGTTGAAGTCCACCGGGGCGAGCGGGAACACCGCGTTGACGGTGTATGGCGATCCGAGCGATCGGTTGTGCAGAACGTGGCGCATGACGCCTTCACCGCCGCGCGAGTGGCCCATCGTGCCGACGTTGTCCAGGTCGACTCGTCCCACGAACGTCGTGCCGAACGGCGCGCCGCCCGTCGTGTTGAAGTTGTTCCATATATCGAGGTGGTGCTGGATCAGCTCCGCGCGCGCCTGCGCGCCGAGGTCGAACACGCCGTTGTCACTGCGCGTTGATGCCGTTGGCGCTGATGGAGACCACGATATATCCGTGGCTGGCGAGGATGCTGGCGACGTAGGTCGTACCCCGTGAAGCTCGGGATGATCGAAGTGCCGGCCGCGCCGGCCAACGGCCAGCGAAAGCTGCCACTGCACAAGCCATGAGGCCCCGTGCAGGAGAATCACCAGCGGAAACGGCCCTCCGGCCAAATTCGTCGGGCGGTGAACCTGGCGCACGGACTTCAACCGGCCCGGGAAGGCGCTGGGTGGGTTGAACGCGGTGTCGCCGAAGTTGTATTCCTGGACGGTAACTGCCAGCGGACCGGCAGTGCCTGGATCCTGCGCCCACGCAGGGGCGCCGCTCAGAATGGCGAGCAGAAGGGTCAGTGAAAACGTGATGGCGTGCTGTCTTGTCATTCGCATGGCGTTTTCCTCGACCTACCGCTGCAGCAGCGACTTGTTCAACTTGCCGAAATCCCACCGCGGTCCGCCGCGACGGGTGCCTCCGGTTGCCGACACGTCACCGCTGCGTTGTCGCTGCGGTACAAGACGGTCATGGCTTCGCCATCGGCAAGTTGCTCGAAGGCACTTCGCCGGGATCATGAAGATCAACCGGTTGAGGCTGCCATCCTCCGGTGACTTGCTTCTCGAAGAAATTCCTTGTTACCGATTCTGGAGGAAGAGTGAGGTCGTCACGGATTTCGAACTGCTTCGAGCTCTCCAACTCGATCTCGACGGTGTTGCCGACTGCACGCATCGGACTTGACGGTGTTCACGTCCTGCGCTGCCGCAAGCACCGGCAGCGCAAGAAAGTGAGCCATGAAAAGAGCCATCTTCTTGATCATGAGTATTCCCTTCTGATGCTGTGGGGGCCCTAACCTACCCGGCCCCTGCGAAGGCGTCAAGCACTTTGAGAACGGTGACTCGCTGACAAAAGTCTCCCGTCCTCGGTATTTTGGCCGCCTGTGGAGCCGGTTGTGAGGACCGCCGCCGCGCCAGTGCAACAGTCCTTCCAGCGCGCGCGACATGATCAACGTCGTCGCGCCCGTCGTCCGAACAACCTGTCGACGAGCGCCCACGCGATCAACAGCGGCATCATTACCGCCGCCGAGTATGTGGCGACCGTCCTGCCGCCGGGGCCGGTCAGCATCGCGCCAATCTGGTTGCGGAATGGATCGTCGTTGACGAGATACGTCCAGGTGGATGACGGCCCTTTGATGCCGATTCGCGTCAGGTCGATCGACCCTGCGTTGAGGGAGACACGTTCCAGATCTGCCAGGACTGCCGCGTCGACTTCCTCGTCGAACGAGGCAAACGATCGGATCGCTTCCTCCGAGAATCGCGTGAGCGGATCGTGGCCGCCGAGCCGGACGAGGTGAATCCCTTCGCGCAGGTCGGCGCAGAATGCGAGATGCTCCCGCCATGCCCGATCGATGTGATGGAGCGTGACGGCGCGTTCGGCGTCGTCGACCGCCCCGGTTCCCGCCGCGGCCACGAGCGCGGCGTGCTTTCCGCTGGCCCTCCACACGTCCGGAGCTGCGGCTCCGGCGAGAAGGCCGGTGCGTCGCTCCATCACCAGCGTGTGCTGCCTCTCGGTGACCCCCGCGTATCGGCCAAGTGTCCGGCGGATCTCGATGTTCTGACCCTCGATGATTCGCTGCGTGCGCGCAACCTCGCGCCGAACGACAGGGTTGTCGATTGGTGCATCCGACTCGGGTCGGAATGAACCGCTGCGGGATCAGGTTGCGAACCCCGAACTTGACCATCAGATCGTCGTCGAGGCTGAGAAAGAAGCGCGATTCCCCCGGATCGCCCTGGCGTCCCGCCCGGCCCCGGAGCTGCAGGTCGACGCGATGGCTCTCGTGCCGGTTGGTGCCGATCACGTAGAGGCCGCCGAGCGCGGCGACCCGATCGTGTTCCGCTTCGTCCTCGCCGCCGAGCCTGACGTCAGTTCCCCTGCCGGCCATGTTCGTCGCAATCGTGATCGCACCCGGAGCCCCCGCTTTCGCCACGATCCGGGCTTCCGCCGCATCGTTGCGCGCGTTCAGGACCTCGCACGCGAGTCCAGCGCTCCTCACGTGCGCGGCCAGCCGTTCGGATTCTTCGATCGTGAAGGTCCCCACCAGCACGGGCCTGCCCGATGTCGCAGCACGCCGGATCTCGTCCACGACCGCGCGCTCTTTGGCCTCGCGATGCGTGAACACGACGTCCGGCTGGTCGATCCGGATCGCCGGCCGGTTGGTCGGGATGACCACCACCTCCACTCCGTAGGTCTGCTGCAGCTCCCACGCGGCGTCACGCGCCGTTCCTGTCATGCCACAGACCCGCGGGTAGCCGCGAAGGAAGTGCTGCAGCGTCAGCGAATCGAGCACGCAGCCATCGGAGCTTCTCCTGATGCCCTCCTTCGCCTCGAGCGCCGCCTGCAGCCCGTCGGGCCAGTGGCGGTCGTCCACGACCCGGCCCGTGAATTCGTCGACCAGCTCGATCCGTCCGGATCGGACGATGTAGTCGACATCGCGGCGTAGCAGAACCAGGGCGTGCAGCGCGCAGTTCAAGCCGGTCAGCAGGCGATAGTTCTTCTCGTCATGAAGGTTGCCGCAGCCAAGCGCCTTTTCGACGTGAGCCGTGCCTTCGTCCGTCAGCTCGACGTCGCGTTCGTATTCGTCCGTGTCGAAGTGCACGCCCCGCTCGAGCGACCTGACGAGCGCCGCCAACGAGGCCGCCGACGAGTCGACGCGATCCACGCTGCCGGCAATCACCAGCGGCACTCTCGCCTCGTCGATCATCAGCGAGTCGGCCTCGTCCAGGATCGCGAAATGGAACGGACGATGGACGATGTCGCGCGGATCGACCGCGAGCAGGTCGCGGAGATGATCGAACCCGGCTTCCTTCGCCGTGACGTAGGTCACGTCAGCGGCGTATGCCTCACGCCGCGCGGCTGGCGTCATGCCCTGCTGCACGTGGCGCGCCGTGAGGCCGAGCGCGCCGTAGACGGGGCCCATCCAGGCGGCGTCGCGTTCGGCGAGGTAATCGTTGAACGTCAGGACATGGACACCCCGACCGGTCAGCGCATTCAGCGCGGCGGGCATCACCGCCGCCAGCGTTTTTCCCTCGCCGGTCTGCATCTCGACGACCGCCCCGTCGTCCATCGCGAGCGCCGCAACAATCTGGACGTCGAACGGCCGCAGGCCCAGCGTGCGGCGTGCCGCTTCGCGGACGAGCGCGTAGGCGCGCGGCCTCACCGACTGGCGCGGAAGCGCCGCGGCGGCCGCGGCCCTGATTTCCGCGCCGAGCGCGGCCAGCTCGCTGTCGCGACACTTTCGAAGACGCTCCTCGAGCGTATTGACTTCCGCAAGCGGTGCATCATAGGCGCGCAGATCGAACCGCACGGCGTCACCGCGCAGGCGGCTGAGCCGTTGACGCCAGCCGATCACATTACGCACCGCGGACTCCGCGGGTGTTCGCTTCATAAGTCCTCCAGGAAACGTGCGACGTGCGACGTGCTGGTTGCCACGTGCGACGTGCGAGTGCGACGCGCGGCTGAATTGGAAGTGGCTTACGCGAGCGAGAACGGCGGTGCGCGGGAAGCGAGAGCGGAGAGGAGCGGCAGCGGCTGTTCGTCGGAAACAGACTTCTGTTCCGGAGCAGCGATGGAAACTGGATCCGGCAAGAGGATCCACTGCACTTCCAGCACGGCGTGGTCGAGGATCGACCCGCCCGGATGGAAGGCAGCCAGGGCGACGAAGGCGATGCACAGGACGACGATCGAGCGATGTGTCCGCGGCATTTGAAGCTGACTCAACCAATTGTCACTACCGACTGCTCAGAAAGCACCCGGGTTGTCCAAATCGGCGGCCCGAGCGTAGCGAGGGCTGGCAGGATGGAACCTGCATTGCAGGCCAGAGGCGCATGCGAAGCACCGCACACGTCAAGGGACACCCAATCCACCCGATGTTGGTTCCGTTCCCGTTCGCCTACCTGATCGGGAGCGCCATGATCGACGTCTGGGCCCGCTCGACCGGACGGCGGCGCTGGTTCCGGACCGCTGACCACATGAGCAAGCTCGGCCTCGCGTCCGCGCTCATGGCGGCGGTTCCTGGCCTGGTTGATTACGTCTTCACCGTCCCGCCTCGAAGCTCAGCGCGCGACCGCGCGACGAAGCACATGTTCGCAAACCTGTCGGCAGTCGGCCTGTTCGCCGCGGCGCGGCTGGGACGAAGGAACAATGTCGAACCGCCGCGCGCCTGGGCGATAGCCGCCGAGGCCTGCGCGGCAGGCCTGCTCGCCGCTGGCGGCTGGATGGGCGGCACGCTCGTCAGCCGCAACCAGATCTCGGTCGACCACCGGTATGCCGACGCAGGAAAGTGGCGCGTCGAGAACCTGCCGCTGCCCGAATCGGGCGAAGTCGACGTCGCGGCCGCTGACGAATTGAAGGTCGATCAGATGAAGCTGCTGCGCCTCGGCGATCTGCGCATCGTGCTCGGGCGGACCCAGAACGGGTACGTCGCGTTCGACGATCGATGCACGCACAAGGGCGGCCCGCTGTCTGACGGCGTGCTCGCCTGCGACACGGTGCAGTGTCCGTGGCATGGCTCCCAATTCGACGTCACGACCGGCGACGTCCGCCGTGGACCGGCCACAACTGCGATCAGCACGTACGAGGTCACAGAGCGAAACGGCCGCGTCTGGATCAAGGTGCCCGCCGAAATCCAGCATTATTAAGGTGTGCGTCGTGCGCGCAGCCTTGCGATAGTCGTTCTGGTCGTCGTCGTCGCCGGTATCGCCGCCTGGTGGTGGTGGCGTACAGGCGAGCCAACGCGATCCGTTGGAGGATGGATGGACGGCAATCGTCACGGTCGTCGCGGGCGACGGCGTCGGCGCGATGCGCGACGGGGCGAGCAGCCGCGCGAGGTTCTCCGATCCATTCGGCCTCGCCGTCGCGGTTGACGGCGCCGTTTACGTCTCCGACGCCGGCGACGCGCAGCGCATCCGTCGCATCGCGGCAGATGGATCCGTCACCTCGATCGCCGGCGGCACACGCGGCTATGCAGACGGCCCCGGCCCCGCCGCGCGGTTCGACACCCCTTCGGGGCTGGCGATCGATGCGGCGGGTGCGATCTACGTAGCCGACACCGGCAACAACACAATCAGACGCGTCGCACCGGACGGGGTCGTGTCCACGCTCGCGGGAGCGCCGGACGCCGGTTTCGCGGACGGTCCGTCGTCCACCGCCCGATTCAACGGTCCCATCGGCGTCGCCGTCGATCGGGCGGGGCGCGTCATCGTCGCCGACACCTACAACGATCGCATTCGCGCGATCACCCCCGAAGGTCTCGTCGTGACGATCGCCGGCAGTGGCCAGAAGGGTTTCACGGACGGACCGGCGGATTCAGCGCAGTTCGATACACCCTGCGGTGTCGCTGTCGACGATGCCGGAAACATTTATGTCGCGGATACGGGCAGCGGTCTCGTCCGCCTCGTCGGCGCGGACGGCTTTGTCTCGACGCTCGAGCCGCTGCCCGACGAAGGGCTCGTGCGGCCCATCGGGATCGCGTTGGACACCCGGGGCGTCCTCTACGTGACCGACGACCGCGGGCGCGTCGTCGAGATCGTTCCGGGTCGGCGCGTTCGCGTGCTTGCGGGATCGCGGCCGGGGTTCGCGGACGGCGCCGGCGAGGAAGCGCGATTTCGCTCCCTCGCCGGTCTTGCCGTGCGCCAGCCGGGATACATCCTGGTCGCGGACGCACGGAATGCGCTCGTGCGCTCGATCGCGGCGCCGTTCCGCCGCGATCTTCAGGTGGCGCCGCCGGGCGTCGCGCCGGCGTTCGACAGCGCCGATTTCGCCCGCGAACCGCTTCTGTGGCCGCTCGCGCCGATGGATGGCCCATTCGAGATCACCGGCACGCTGGGCGAGCTGCGCGGCGGCGCGGGGACCGAACGGTTCCACGCGGGCATCGACGTCCACGCGGCGGAAGGCGAGGTGGTCCTCGCGGCGCGCCCGGGCGTCGTCGTCACGCCGCTTGCGGCCAACGAGTTGGCTTCGCTGAACGAGTCCGTTCGAATCGGGCCGCTGGCCTACGTGCACCTCAGGGTGGGACGCTATCGCGGCGGTGACATCGTCGACGCATCGAAGTTCGTGCCGACCTACGATCCGGCCGGACGCCTCGTTGGCATTCGCGTGAAGCGTGGGGCGCACTTCGCGACCGGCGAGGTGGTGGGCACCGCGAATCCGTTCAACCATGTGCACCTGAACGTCGGGTGGCCGGGCGAAGAGCACAACCCCCTCAACTTCCGCCTCGTGCAGTTCGAGGACACCGTGCCGCCGACGATCAATCGGCGCGGCATCCGCCTCTTCGATGCCAGCGGACAGCCGCTCACGAAACGCGTCAAAGGCAGACTCCTGGTCGACGGCATCGTGCAGGTCGTCGTCGACGCGTGGGATCAGGTGAACGGCAATCTGGGACGACGACGGCTTGGGCTCTATGAGGCTGGCTATCAGGTTCTGAACCGGGATGGCACGCCCGCGCCGGGATACGAAGCGCCCCGGGAGACCATACGCTTCGATCGGCTCGGCGCGATCGATCCGGCTCTCGTCTACGCGTCGGGCAGCGGCATTCCGTACTACGGGCAGCGCCGGACCCGCTTCCTCTATCGCGTCACCAATGCGCCGCGCAACGGCGCCGACGCGGGCGGCTGGGACACTACCGGCCTGCCGCCGGGCGACTACACGCTGCGTATCCTTGCCAGGGACGTCAACGGCAACGAGGCGCGCGCGAACAGAGACGTCGCGGTCACAATCGTGCGTCCGCAGTGATACCATTTCCCGCACTGCCGACCAACCTGCGGGAGCTCTCATGAAAAAGATCGCGATCGGGTGCCTTGTTGTCCTCGTTCTCGGCTGCGCCGTGGCTGGCGGTGTGGCGTGTACTTGGCGTATCGCCGGATCAGCGCGACCGCGGCGAAGTTCGCGGAACTGTCGAAGATTCCCGACATCGAACGCGGACTGAAGGTGCAAACCAGCTTCACGCCGCCGGAGTCCGCGGAGCTGACGAGCGTGCAGGTCGAGAAGCTCGTGCAGGTGCAGAGCGCGCTGCGTCAGCGGCTCGGCACACGGTTCGCCGAGCTCGAGACGAAATACAAGGTCCTGGCCGAGAAGAAGGAGCCGACGTCGCTCAGCGACATCGCCACGCTGATGTCCGCCTATGGAGAACTGGTGCAGACGTGGATAGACGCGAAGCGCGCGCAGGTCGAAGCCTTGAACAGCGCCGAGCTGTCGATCGACGAGTACCCGCTGGATTCGCGATCAGGCGTATCGGGCGCTGGGCATGCCCTACGTCGATTTCGACGTCGCCAAGATGGCGGAAGACATCAAGCAGGGCGTGACGTCACCCGAGCCCGGTCAGCTGCGCGGAGCGATGGGGCCGGACGGCCCCGAAATCAATCGGAAGCTGGTCGAGCCGCACAAAAAGCACCTCGAGGAGTGCATCGCGCTGGCGTCCTTCGGACTCTAAAAAGAGGATCCGCGCATCGCGTTCCGTTTAGGAAGGAATCCGCGAATCCGCGTTCCGTTTGAGGAAGGGATCCGCGGCAAATCCGCGTTCCGTTTGAGGAAGGATTCCGCGGAAATCCGCGTCTGGTGTCAGGACGGATTCCGCGGGAATCCGCGTCCCGTTCGAGATCCGCGTAGAACCGCGTCCAGAATCAGCACCCCTGCACACCCGGCCAGCGGGACGAGCAGTCCCGCCGCCAGGTTGCCGGTGCGCGCGGAGACGCCGCCGACCAGCCACGGCAGGATGGCGCCGCCCAAGGCGGCAAAGACGAAAACCGGTCCAGTGGCGGCCGCCGCCGCCGCGCCCATCTCCCGGGTGAAGATCGCGAACGAAACCGGGAACACCATCGAGAAGCCGAGGCCGACGACGGAGACCGCTGCGATGAGCGCAGCGGGCGAGCCGGCGGCGAGCAGTCCCAGAACGCCCGCGGTGGCAACCGCGAGCCCGACGCGGAGCACCGTCGCCTCGGCGCGGTGTTTCAGCACCCACGGGCCGAGCGCGCGGCCGGCCAGCAGCGCGCCCCAGAAAACCGATGGCAGCGCGATCGCAATGCCGCTCGACAGCAGGTCGGCGCGCTGCGCGTAAACGGCCATCCAGCCGCTCACCGACGTCTCGGTGCCGACATAGAGAAAGAGGAACGAACCGAACAGAAGCACGCGGCGCCACAGGTCTGACGCAGCGAGCGGCTGGTGCGCGATGCCGGCGGCGCGGTCCGATCGCGGCGCGCGGATCGAGCCGAGCATCGCGGCGGACAGCAGCAGCGCCGCGGCGAGCGCGAAGAGAAACAGGTGCGCGTCGTGAATCCTTCGCGACAGCGCTATTGCCGGCGGTCCGGCCACGGCGCCGACGCCCCAGGAGAAGTTGAGAAGGCTGAGTGCCGCCGCGCGATTGCTGGATGCGGTTTCAGCGACCAGCAGGTTGGTCGTGGGAATCGTCAACCCGAGGCCGAGGCCGAACCAGGACACCGCCGGGTAGCCGATCGATGGCGTGCCCGCGCCGAGCGCGCCGACGCCGGTCGCCATGATCACGATGCCCGATAGGAGGGTCGATACGCAGACCGAACCGTTCGATGCACGGGCTGGCGAGCGCCGCGCCAACGATCGACCCGGCGAACTGCAGCGTGAAGAGGAAGCCGGCATCGGGATCGGCCAGGCCCCACCACCCGACGAGCACCGGCAGGAGCGGGCCCAGCAGCGTGTTCGTCGCTCCGGTGAGCACGAAGGCGATGTGAATGGTGATTAGTGATTTGTGAATTCTGATTGCCTCGCGAATCACAAATCACAAATCACAAAAACAATCACAAACCGCGATTCACTATTGGCAGATTCCGGTGGAGCCCCTGACGACAAGCTCGGGCTCCACCGTGATGCGCTTCGCGTGCACTCGGCGCGCCCCCGCGCCGATCCGCTTCAGGAGGATTTCCGCAGCCAGCTCGCCCATTCGCCGCAGCGGCTGTCGAACCGTGGTCAGGCCGGGCTGCTGGAACGCGGCGCTCTGAATGTCGTCGAACCCGACCACCGACACGTCCTCCGGCACCCGCCGGCCCGCTTCGCGGATCGCGCGCATCGCGCCGATCGCCGAAATGTCGTTGAAGGCGAAGAGCGCCGTGAACGGCTTGCCCCTGCTGAGCAGGACCCGGGTGACGCCGTAGCCGAGTTCGGGCGACGGCAGATCGCCGTCGAGCTGCACGACGAGCTCAGCGGGGATCGGTGAGGCCCATCGTCTTCGCGGTCGCGCAGATCGAGTCCCAGCGATCGCGCGTGTCCGAGCTGAAGGCCTGTCCCTTGATGACGGCAATCCGCCGATGACCGAGCGCCGCGAGGTGCTCGAGCGCGAGGCGCGCGGCGTGCGTGTGGTCGAGCACGATGTTCGTGACCCCTGCAGTCGTGTCGTGGCCTGATACAGCGACCACGGGTACCGACAGCTTCCGCGGACAAGGCGTATCGACCGCGATGAGGCCTTCGACGGCGCGATCGAGCAGCAGCCGCGGGTACTCGTCGATCAAATCACGCCGGTGCCGATGGCTGGCCACAAAGTAGAGGTAGCCCGCCTGCAGCAGGTAGTCCTCGATGCCGCCCATGACCATGGCGGCATAACCTTCGCTTATCTCCGGCACCAGCACGCCGACCGTGAAGGTCCTCTGGGCGCGAAGCGAGCGCGCGATCGAGTTCGGCCGGTAGTTGAAGCGGCGCGCCGCGTCGAGGACCCGCTCCTGCGTGGCGCGGGGAATGGCGCGCGCCACCGGCGATCGGTTCACCACCAGGGAAATGGTGGCGGGCGACAGGCCGAGATGGTCGGACAGCGTCTTGAGCGTGACCGGTCCGGCATGGACCGCGACCCGCACGCGCGAACCGCGGGCCTTCCGACTGTTCTGTGGCGGCACGCGCGTAGTCTCCCACGGCTCAGTGCGGCCGGCAAGCTTGGGTAACAGGCACGCGTTCGGCGGCGGGCCGTCTTGACACCCGTGGTCGGCCGGTGATAGAAGCCGGCTATTAAAACGTTTTAGTACATTCGTGCACGCGAGCGTTGGAGGAGGTTGCGATGCGAGGCGCAGGACGGGTTCGGTACGCGACGGTCTGGACGGCGCTGGTCATGACCGTCGTGCTGGGCGCCGCGACAGGAGCGGGCGCGCAGGTGTCGACGGGAACCATTCAAGGGCAGGTGTCGGACGCGTCCGGCATCCTTCCCGGCGTCACGGTAACGGCACGGGACACGGAATCGGGGTTCACCAGCGAAACGGTGACCACCGAGAAGGGCCATTACACGATAGCCGGACTGAGGCCGGGCACCTACGAGATCCGCGTGATGATGGATCAGTACAAGCCGCAGGCCCGGACAATTCAGGTGCTGGTCGGCCAGACGCTGACCGTCGACTTCAAGGTCAGCCCTGACGTGACCTACAACGAAACGGTCGAGGTGGTCAGCGAGCGCCTGGCGGATACACGCTCGACCGAGATCTCCACCAACGTCACGCAGGATCAGATCAGTACCTCCCGCAGAACAATCGCAACTTCCTGAACTTCGCCGCGCTCGCGCCCGGCCTTCGCGTGTCGGACAACGAGACTGCGCAAGGAGTTCACCGGCGGCGCGCTGCCGTCGCAGAACGTCAACGTCTTCATCGACGGCGTCAGCTACAAGAACGACGTCATCGACGGCGGCGTCGTCGGCCAGGACGCCAGCCGCGGCAACCCGTTTCCGCAGAACGCGGTCCGCGAGTTCCAGGTCCTGACCCAGAACTTCAAGGCGGAATACGAGAAGGCGTCGAGCGCGATCATCACCGCGGTCACGAAGAGCGGCGGCAACCGCCTCTCGGGAGAAGTGTTCAGCTTCTACCAGGACAAGGCGCTCGTCGACAACGAGACGATCGTGCGCGACGCCAATCAGATGTTCGTCAAGGGCGAGAACGAACCCCAAGCCGGCGTACGAGCGGTGGCAATGGGGCGCGTCGGTTGGCGGTCCGATCATCAAGGACCGGGCGCAGTTCTTCGGGTCGTACGAGGAGAACCGCCAGGATCGCCAGAACACCGTGCTCGTCGGCACGGTGTCGACCGCTCCGCCGGCGCTCGTCGCGGACCTGCGGACGCGTGAAGGCGTGTTCACGAGTCCTTTCAGGGAGAAGCTGCTGTTCACGAAGGCCTCGTTCCAGCCAGCCCCGGGACACCAGGGCGAGGTGACTTACAGCTGGCGCAACGAAACCGACATTCGCGGCTTCGGCGGCACGACCGCCGTCGAGGCCGCCGAGAACGTGCGCAATGGCGTCAACTCGGTGCAGGGAAAATGGCAGATGGCCAACACGAAGTCCCTGAACGAGGCGTACATTTCGTACCAGCGCTACCGCTGGAACCCGGAGCCTGAGAACGAAGAGATCGTCGGCCTCAACTATCAGGGGCTGCTCCGCATTGGCGGCCGCGACACCGAGCAGCTGATCGTCCAGCAGCGCACGTCGATTCGCGACGACTACACGCGCTTCATCACGTGGAAGGGGAGTCACAGCGCGAAGCTCGGCGCCGTCATGAGCTTTCTGGACTACGACGTCAACAAGCAGTTCACGGGAAACCCGCTATATCAGTTCCGGGGCGACATCAGCTGGGGCTTTCCAGCCTCGGCGCAGTTCGGCTCCGGCAACCCCGATCTGAGCGCGAGCAACTTCCAGTTCGGCATCTACGGCCAGGACGACTGGACGATGGGCCGGCTGACGTTGAACCTGGGGCTCCGCTGGGACTACGAGTCGGACATGCTGAACAACGGCTACGTGACGCCCGAAAACGTTCGCGTGGCCACGGCGTCGTTCGTCGACGATGCGCGGTACTTCACGGACGGCGACGATCGCCCGCCGTTCTACGGCATGATTCAGGCGCGGATTGGCGCATCGTACGCGCTCACGGAGGATGGCCAGACCGTGATCTTCGGCGGCTTCGGCCGTTACTACGATCGCGTGCTGTACAACTCGACGCTCGACGAGCGGTTCCGGCTGCAGTATGCGGTGCGGACGTTCCAGTTCTCGACCGACGGCGGCATCCGCGACGGCCAGCAGACGATCGTGTGGGATCCGTCGTTTCTGACCGTCGCCGGGCTCAATCAGATCATCGCCAGCGGACGCGCGCCGAACCCGGAAGTGTTCCTCATCGCCAACGACACGAAGCCTCCCGTGTCCGATCAGTATTCGTTCGGCCTGCGCCACACGTTCAAAGGGATCGTCACCTCGGCGACCTATTCGGGCGCGCGCAGCCGCAATCTCTTCACGTTCCTGTTCGGCACCCGTCGTCCGGACGGCACCTGCTGCCTCAGCGTCCCCGGCGGCTTCGCCAACATCCTGATCTCCGATCCCGAAGGCCGGAAGGCGTGGTACGACGCCCTGTTCGTCACCGCCGACCTGCCGTACGGGCACCGCGGGCGGAAGTGGGGCTTCAACCTGGCGTATACGCTGGGGAAGGCGGAGCAGAACGGAGGCGATCTCTTCAGTCTCGATTTCCCGACGGCATCGGCCTACCCGCGCTATCCGACGAGCACCGACGAACGGCACCGGCTCGTGATGACGGGGATCGTTGGCTTGCCATGGGACATCATCGCCAGCACGTTCATCACGCTCGGATCGGGCACGCCGTACACGATCGACGACCAGTCGGCGGGCGGCGGCGTCAACCAACGGAAGCTGCAGCGCAACGGTGGCAGGCCGGAGCAGTTCGGCTTCATCATCCCCGACGCGTGGGCGTATCGCAGCGTCGATCTGCAGGTCGAAAAGGCGTTCCGTTTCCACAACACGCAGGCCTTCTCGGTGATCTTCCAGGGCTTCAATATCTTCAGCTTCGACAACTTCTCGGGCTATCAGGGATTCATCCCGACGCTGCCGGCGGTCAACATCAATTTCGGCCGGCCGAACAGCCTGATCGATCCCGGAGCCCGGTTGCAGTTCGGGTTGAGATATGCGTTCTAAGAAGCTGTCAGCTATCAGCTATCAGCTATCAGCTGACGGCTGAGAGCCTCGAGGATCTACAAGCCATGACCGTCGGAATATCCCCGACCCTCTGCGCCGTGATGGTGGGCGCCTCGCTCGTGCTTCAGAGCGGGGCGCACAATCCATCCGGCGTCGAGTCGCGCGTCAACGATCTGCTCGCGCGCATGACGATCGAGGAGAAGTTCGGCCAGCTGCAGCAGCTCGACGGCCACGCCGATGGACGGTTCAGGCCCGAGCATCTCGATCTGGTGCGCAAGGGACTGCTCGGTTCGACGCTGAACGTCCGCGGCGCTGACAACGTCAACGCGATGCAGCGCGTCGCGATGGAGGAGTCGCGGCTGCGCATTCCGGTGATCTTCGCGTTCGACGTCATTCACGGATACAGAACGGTCTTTCCGATTCCGCTTGGCGAAACGGCGAGCTGGGATCCGCAGGCGGTCGAGGAGGCCGCGGCGATTGCGGCGGCCGAGGCCAAAGCCGCCGGCCTGCACTGGACGTTTGCGCCGATGGTCGACATCGCGCGCGACGCGAGGTGGGGCCGCATCGCCGAGGGATCCGGCGAAGACGCGCATCTGGGCTCGATCATGGCGACCGCGCGCGTCCGCGGTTTCCAGGGCGACGACTTCAGCCGGCCCGACCGGGTGATTGCCTGCGCCAAGCACTGGGTCGCCTACGGCGCCGCCGAAGCCGGGCGCGACTACAACACGACCGACATGTCGGAGCACACGCTGCGCAGCGTGTACTTTCCGCCGTTCAAGGCGGCCGTCGACGCCGGCGTCGGGACGTTCATGAGCGCGTTCAACGATCTCAACGGCGTACCGGCGTCGGCGAATCCCTTCACGCTCTCGACCGTGCTCCGTCGCGAATGGCGCTTCGACGGCGTCGTTGTCTCCGACTACAACTCGGTGACGGAGCTGATCAATCATCGTCTTGCCGCGGACGCGGCAGACGCGGCGCGTCAGGCGCTGACGTCTGGTGTCGACATGGAGATGGTCAGCCGGTCCTACGCGACCGAGGGCCCCCGACTCGTGAAAGAGGGACGTCTGCCGATCGAAGCCGTCGACGAGGCCGTGCGCCGCGTGCTGCGCATGAAGATCCGCGCCGGGATCTTCGAACAGCCGTACGCGGACGCCGCACGCGAGAAGGCGACGATCATGCGCGCCGAGTACCGCACCGCGGCGCGGCGTATTGCGGCGCGGTCGATGGTGCTCCTCAAAAACGATCGCGAAACCCTGCCCCTGGCGCCGGCCATCGCGCGCCTCGCCGTCATCGGTCCGCTCGCCGACAACCGTCCGGAGATGATGGGCAACTGGACCGGAGACGGGAAGGAGGCCGACGTCGTCACGGTGCTGCAGGGGATCCGTGCGGCGGTGTCACCAGCGACTGCGGTGACTTACGCGAAGGGCGTCGACCTGGATCTCGAGGCGCTGGCAGCGGCGCCGGCCGGCGACGCAGCCGCTGACGCGGCAATCGATCAAGCCGTGAAAACAGCGTCGAACGCGGATGCGATTGTCCTGGTGATTGGCGAAACAGGAGCGATGAGCGGCGAGGCGTCCTCGCGAGCGTCGCTGGATCTGCCGGGCCGCCAGCTCGATCTCGCGAAGCGCATCGTCGCGCTGAACAAGCCGGTCGCGGTCGTGTTGATGAACGGCCGGCCGCTCGCGATCGAGTGGCTCGCGGAGCACTCGCCGGCGATCGTCGAAGCGTGGTTTCCCGGCACCGAAGCTGGCAATGCCGTGGCAGATGTACTGTTCGGGCGCGTCAATCCGGGCGGAAAGCTGCCGGTGACGTTTCCGCGGGCGACGGGACAGGCGCCGATCTACTACAACTACAAGACCACCGGCCGGCCGCCGAACGAGAAGGAGAAATACACGTCGAAGTACCTCGACGTGCCGTGGACGCCGCTGTATCCGTTCGGCCACGGTTTGAGCTACACGCAATTCCGGATTTCCGATGCGCGCTTCAGCGCGCCCAGCATCGGGCCCGATGGGACGGCAACGCTCACGGTGACGGTGGAGAACGCCGGCAGCCGGGACGGTGATGAAGTGGTGCAGGTCTACGTCTCGGATCTCGTTCGAAGCGTAACGCCGCCGATTCAGGAGCTGAAAGCGTTCCGCCGCGTCCCGTTGAAGGCTGGGGAGCGCAGGCAGATCGAGTTCACGCTCGGACCTCGCGAGCTGGGTTTCTACAATCGCGACCTGAAGTGGATCGTCGAACCAGGAGCGTTCTCCGTTCGTGTCAGCAACAGTTCCGCCGGCGGGGTGACGGTTCCGCTGGAGGTCAGGTGATACGACCGTTTCTGCTCGCGTTCACCTTATCTTTCCTGATCCCCGTCGCGGCAGCCGCTCAACCAGCCCGCACACCGCCTCGAAACGTCGTCCTGATTCTGAGCGACGATCACCGGTTCGACTTCATGAGCTTCGTCGCTGGCGCGCCGCCGTTTCTGCGCACGCCGAATCTCGACCGGATGGCGACGGGAGGCGCACACGTCCGCAACGCGATAGTGACGACGGCGCTCTGCTCGCCGAGCCGTGCGTCGATTCTCACCGGCCTTTACGCGCACCGCCACGGCATTGTCGACAACACGTCGCCGATTCCCGCCGGAACCGTCTTCTTTCCCGAGCGCCTGCAGCGCGCCGGCTATCGGACGGCTTACGTGGGCAAATGGCATATGGGGGAAGAGAACGACGCGCCGCAGAAGGGATTCGATCACTGGGTCAGCTTCATGGGCCAGGGCGTCTACGCAGGATCCGACGCTCAACATCAACGGCGCGCGCAGCCAGATCAAGGGCTACACCACGGACGTTCTGACCGATCAGGCGATCGGCTGGTTGAAGACGCAGGCAACCGCCGATCCCTCGAAGCCGTTCTTCCTGACGCTCGCGCACAAGGCGGTTCACTCGGAATTCGAGCCGGCGCCACGACATCGCGGCGCGTTACGCGAACGCGCCGATTCCTTATCCGGAAACGATGGCGGACACGCCCGCGAATTACGAGCTGAAGCCACGATGGGTGAAAGAGCAGCGGAACAGCTGGCACGGCGTGGACTTCATGTATCACGGCGCGATCGAGTTCGACGCCTTCTATCGCGCGTATTGCGAGACCCTGCTGGCGCTCGATGAAAGCGTCGGCCGGGTGCTCGATTACCTCGAAGCATCGGGCCTGAGCAAGTCCACGCTCGTGATTTACATGAGCGACAACGGGTTCCTGCTCGGCGAGCACGGATTGATCGACAAGCGCAACGCGTACGAGGAATCGATCCGCATTCCGATGCTGGTCTACGCGCCGGGCTACGTGCCTGCGGGTTCGATCGTGAACCAGCTCGTGCGAAACATCGACATTGCGCCGACCGTGCTGGATCTCGCCGGCGTCCGCAGCCAGGAAGCGATCGACGGCAGGTCCGTGCTTGCGGCCCTTCGAGGCGACAGCGTCGCTGTGGATGGCGAAATGGTCTACGAGTATTACTGGGAGTATGCGTTCCCTCACACGCCGACCACGCTGGCTCTTCGCAGCGACCGGTACAAGTTCATCTACTATCCGGGTGTGTGGGACATCCAGGAGCTCTACGATCTCCAGAGCGATCCGCAGGAGCGCCGCAACCTGATCGCCGCGCCAGAGCACAAAGCGAGAGTCGAATCGATGCGCAGCCGCCTCTGGGACATCCTCGAATCGACCGGCGGAATGAGCGTGCCTCTCCGGCGCGGCAGTTTCCAGGCGAGTCGAGCGGAAGAAGGAAAAATGAAGCGCTTGATTGCGTCCTGCCTGATTCTGATGAGCGTCTGGGCCGGCGCCCCGCAGACGGATCCGTTCGTCGAGACGCTCGAGCAGCGAACGTTCCAGTGGTTCTGGGACATGACGAATGCCGAGAACGGGCTCGTGCCGGATCGCTGGCCGACGATCAACTTCTCGAGCATTGCGCAATCGGCTTCGGCCTGACGGCCTACGGCGTCGGCGCCGAGCGCGGCTACGTCACGCGCGACGCAGGCGCGCGAGCGACGCTGACGACGCTGCGGTTTCTCTGGACTGCGCCGCAGAACGACGTCCGCGGCGGACGTCACCGGCTACAGCGGATTCTTCTATCACTTCCTCGACATGAAGACGGGCCGCCGCTTCAAGACCGTCGAGCTGTCGTCGATCGACACGCGCTGCTCATGGCGCGGCGTGCTGTTCGCGCAGTCGTACTTCGATCGCGACGATGCCGGTCGAGACGAGAGATCCGCGATCTCGCCGACCGGCTCTACAGCCGCGTCGAGTGGAGCTGGATGCAGCCGCGGCCGCCGCTCGTCGCGATGGGCTGGCATCCGGACAAAGGGCATGCACACGCACGACTACAAGGGCTACGAGGAGGCGATGATCCTCTACGTGCTGGCGCTGGGATCGCCGACCCATCCCGATCTCGCCGGACGCGTGGCCGGCGCGGCATCGAGCAACTACAAGTGGGCGACGTTCTACGGCCAGGAGTTCATCAACTACGCGCCCGCTCTTCATCCACCAGTACCTCGCACGTCTGGATCGACTTCCGCGGCATCCAGGACTCCTACATGCGCGAGAAGGGGATCGACTACTTCGAGAACTCGCGGCGGGCGACCTACGCGCAGCGTGCCTACGCCGCCGCCAATCCGAGCGGGTTCCGCGACTACGGCGAGAACATGTGGGGGCTGACCGCGTGCGACGGGCCGCAACGACGTCAAAGGCACCGTCGGACGGCCGCGAGATCCAGTTCCACACCTACTGGGCGCGCGGCGCCAGCGCCGACGACATCCGCGACGACGGCACGATCGCGCCGACGGCGGCGGGCGGGTCGCTGCCGTTCGCGCCGGAGATTGTGGTGCCGGCGCTGAAAGCGATGCACGCGACGGTACGGCGACCGGCTGTTCCAGCGCTACGGCTTCATCGACGCGTTCAATCCAACGTTTGCGCAGGCGGGCGCCAGGCCCGAAGCCGGGATCGATCGGCGATCGAGGCCTGGTTTTACGACAACTACCTCGGCATCGACCAGGGGCCGATCGTGCTGATGGCCGAGAACCATGCGCAGCGGCCTGGTGTGGAACGTGATGAAGAAGAACCCGCTACATCGTCCGCGGCCTGTGCCGGGCAGGCTTCACCGGCGGCTGGATTGAGGGCAAGTGCGGGTAAGCTACCCCGCACGATGCTCTCGACACTCGACTGGCTCCTCGTAGCCGTTTACTTCGTCCTCGTGTTCGGCGTCGCCCTGTGGTCCTGGCGGCTCGAACGCTCCGGCCGCGAAACCGCGACCGACTACTTCCTCGCAGGCAGGGACGCCGGCTGGTTCGTCGTCGGCGGATCGCTGTTCGCCTCGAACATCGGATCTGAACACCTGGTCGGCCTGGCCGGCACCGGCGCCGCGAGCGGCGTCGCCGTGGGCCAGTTCGAGATCCTCGCCTCGCTGGTGCTGCTGGTCCTCGGGTGGGTCTTCGTGCCCTTCTACCTGGCCAGCGGCGTGTTCACCATGCCCGAATTCCTCGAGCGCCGCTTCTCGTCGGGCGCCCGCTGGTATCTGGCCGGCGTCTCGATCGTCGCCTACATCCTCACGAAGATCTCGGTGACGATCGCGGCCGGCGGGATCGTGTTCGAGGCGCTCATGGGGATCGACTTCTGGACCGGGGCGCTGGTCGTTGTCGTCGCCACAGGTATTTACACGATCTTCGGCGGCCTGAGGGCGGTCCTCTACACGGACCTGCTGCAGGCGTTCGTGCTGATCGGCGGCGCCGTCACGGTGACCGTGCTCGGGCTCGACGCGATCGGCGGCTGGGACGTGATGATGCGCGAGGCCGGCGAGGCCCACCTCTCGATCTGGAAGCCGCTCAGCGATCCGGCGTTCCCGTGGACCGGCATCATCCTCGGCGCGCCGATCCTCGGGATCTGGTACTGGTGCACCGACCAGTTCATCGTGCAGCGCGTGCTGGCCGCAAAGAACGAAACAGAGGCGAGGCGCGGAACCATATTCGCCGGATTCCTCAAGCTGCTGCCGCTGTTCATCTTCGTGGTGCCCGGCCTGATCGCCTACGTCCTGTCTCGCCAGGGACGGCTGTCGCTTTCAACTCCCGATCAGGCGTTGCCGGCCCTCGTCGGTGCGTTGCTGCCGTCCGGATGGCGCGGAATCGTCGTCGCCGGGCTGCTCGCAGCCCTGATGAGCTCGCTCTCGTCCGTGTTCAATTCATGTTCGACGCTGATCACGTGGGACGTCTACCGCAAGCTCCGGCCGGATGCATCAGAACGGAAGCTGGTCTGGGTCGGCCGCGTGTCGACGGCGCTGCTGGTCGTGCTGGGACTCCTGTGGATTCCGCTGATGAAGCTGATCTCAGGACAGATTTATCAGTATCTGCAGAGCGTGCAGGCGTATATCTCACCGCCGATTGCGGCGGTGTTCCTGATCGGCATTCTCTCGAAGCGCGTGAACGCCCGCGGCGCGATGGCGGCGCTGCTGACCGGCCTCGTCATCGGCACCGCGCGCCTGATCGCGGAACTGAACAAGCAGCATCTCGACGGATTGCTGCTCGCGTTCGCGGACATCAACTTCCTGCACTTCGCGCTGTTCCTGTTCCTGATCTGCTCGGCGGTGCTCGTGGTCGTGAGCGCGACCGCGCCGCCGCCCCCGGCCGCGCAGATCGCCGGCCTCACGTTCGGCGGCGCCGCGGCGCCGATCGTTCGCGGCCAACACGCGCGATCGACGCATGGATCGCCTCATCAGCGCGATCCTCGTCGCGTGTGTCATTGGAATCTGGCTGTACTTCTAAAACAGGAGATCAGGAGATCAGGAGTAGTAAACGAAAGAAAATCAGTCTGCTGAACTCCTGATCTCCTGTTCAATCAGAACA
>CAVREM010000033.1:0-140619 GCA_963720005.1 uncultured Acidobacteriota bacterium
TAGTTCGGCGCTTCCTTGGTGATCGCGACGTCGTGCACGTGGCTCTCGCGGAAGCCGGCCGGGGTAATCCGGATCAGCTTCGCGTTGCGCTGCAGCTCGGCGATCGTCTCGCATCCGCAGTAGCCCATGCCGGCGCGCAGCCCGCCGACCAGCTGGTAGATCAGCCCCGCGACGCTGCCTTTGTGGGCGACGCGGCCCTCGATGCCTTCGGGGACGAGCTTTTCGCTGCTGCTCGCCGGATCGAGATCGAACTCGTCCTGGAAGTAGCGGTCGCGGCTGCCGCGGCGCATCGCGCCGATCGATCCCATGCCGCGGTATTCCTTGAAGCTGCGCCCCTGGTAAAGAATCATTTCGCCCGGGCTTTCGTCCGTCCCGGCGAACAGGTTCCCGATCATCGTCGTCGACGCGCCGACCGCGAGCGCCTTGGTGATGTCGCCGGAGTAGCGGATGCCGCCGTCGGCGATGATCGGCACGTCGTGCGCGTGCGCCGCCCGCGCGCACTCGGTAATGGCGGTAATCATCGGCACGCCAATGCCGGCGACGATGCGGGTCGTGCAGATCGAGCCGGCGCCGATGCCGACCTTCACGGCGTCGACGCCCTGATCGATCAGCGCCTTGGTTCCCTCCGGGGTCGCCACGTTGCCGGCCACGAGATTGATGTCGGCAAAACGCTGGCGGACGCGCCGCACGACATCGAGCACGCCCTGCGAATGGCCGTGCGCGGTATCGACCACCAGCACGTCGACGCCGGCGGCGACGAGCGCCTCGGCGCGCTCCATCGTGTCCTTCGACGACGCCGACCGCCGCGCCGCAGCGCAGCCGCCCCAGCGAATCCTTCGAGGCGTTCGGATACTTGACCGCCTTCTGGATGTCCTTGACGGTGATCAGCCCCTTGAGGCGGTAGTCGCGATCGACGACCAGCAGCTTCTCGACCTTGTGCTGGTGCAGGATCTCGCGCGCGGCGTCGAGCGTCGTCCCGACCGGCACCGTGATCAGGTTCTCCCGCGTCATGATGTCGCCGATCGGCCGATCGAGCTTGGTCTCGAAGCGGAGGTCCCGGTTGGTGAGGATGCCGACCAGCCGCCCTTCCTTGCTGCCGTCGTCGGTGATCGGCACGCCCGAGATGCGGTACTTCTTCATCAGCTCGAGCGCTTCGAAGATCCGGTTGGACGGCGACAGGGTGATCGGGTCGACGATCATCCCGCTCTCGGAGCGCTTGACCCGGTCGACCTCGGACGCCTGCTCCTCGATGGACAGGTTCTTGTGAATCACGCCCAGACCGCCGTGCTGCGCCATCGCGATCGCGAGCCGCGACTCGGTGACGGTGTCCATCGCCGCGCTGAGGATCGGCACGTTCAGCCGGATTCGCCGCGTCAGCTGCGTGCTGACGTCGACCTGATAGGGCAGGACCGTTCGAGTGCTGCGGCACGAGCAGCACATCGTCGAACGTGAGGGCTGTCGCCAGGCCGGCCTCGACCGATGTGAGGTTCAGAGTCTCTGTCTTCAAGTCATAGATAAAAAAAGGCTGACGCAAGGTCGGCCTGATCATGATGTGGGCACGGTGGCCCCGTGGCACTTCTTGTATTTTTTCCCGCTGCCGCACGGGCACGGGTCGTTTCGGCCCACCTTCGGCTCGTCGCGCCGGATCGTCTTCGGGGACGGCGTCGTCACCGCCGACGCGCGCCGGCTGTCGGCCGCGGCGGCGGCGCGAATGGACTCGGCTCGGCGCTCTGCTGCTGCGGCGCTCCCGCCGAACGGCGACGGCGCCTCGGCCGACGGATTGTTCATGATCAGCGGCTGACGCGGTGGAGCAGTGGGCCGCCGTACCGGAACACCGGGGCGCCTTCGACCGGCCGCAGCCCCCACAGGTAGCGCACCGACTCCTCGTCGACGCGCTCCTTCATCGCCTGGAACATCGCGAAGCTTTCCTTCTTGTACTCGACGAGCGGATCGCGCTGGCCGTAGCCGCGCAGGCCGATGCCTTCCTTCAGGTGATCGAGGCTGTAGAGGTGGTCCTTCCACTGCTGGTCGAGTCAGCTGGAGCATCAAGTCGCGCTCGAGACGCTGCATGACGTCGCGGCCGATCAGCTTCTCCTTGTCGTCGTAGGCGGTCATCGCCTTCGCCCAGATCAGGTCCCGGATCTCGCTCGAGCTCCGGTCGCTGAAATCGAGATCGCTCGACGTCGATGGCGAACACGCGCTCGGCTTCACGCTTGAGCGCGTCGAGGTCCCAGTCCTCGGCGTCGTCGGCCTTCGGGTCCGCGTAGGTGTCGACCATCGCGTCGAGGATGTCCTCGGCCAGCGTCATCAGGTATTCGCGCGTGCCGACCACCTGCTCGTTGTCGTCCTCGTCGCTGAGGCGGATCTGCCCCTCGAGCATCTGACGGCGCAGCGCATAGATGTTCTCGCGCTGCTTGTTCATCACGTCGTCGTACTCGAGCAGGTGCTTGCGGACGGAGAAGTTCTGCGCCTCGACCTGCTTCTGGGCGCGCTCGATGGCGCGCGTCACCATCCCGTGCTCGATCGGCACGCCTTCTTCCATGCCAAGACGCTGCATCAGGCCGGAGATGCGGTCCGACCCGAAAATGCGCATCAGGTCGTCCTCGAGCGACAGGTAGAACCGCGACGATCCCGGGTCGCCCTGGCGGCCGGCGCGGCCGCGCAGCTGGTTGTCGATGCGCCGCGCCTCGTGCCGCTCGGTGCCGACGATGTGCAGGCCTCCGACGGCGACCACCTCGTCGTGCTCGGCGTCGCACTGCTTCTTGAAGTGCTCGAAGATCGCCTCGTAGCGCGCCTTGGGCACGCGGTAGAACGCGTCGAGGTGGAAGAAGTAGACGAACTGGTCGTCGTCGACGAAGCGTTCCTCGCCTTTCGGCAGCCGCTCGGCGATTTCCTCGGCGAGCGCCTGCTGGCGGGCCATGAACTCGGGGTTGCCGCCGAGCAGGATGTCGGTGCCGCGGCCGGCCATGTTGGTGGCGATCGTGACCGCGCCCTTGCGGCCGGCCTGCGACACAATCTCGGCTTCCTGCGCGTGGTACTTGGCGTTCAGCACGACGTGCTTGTCGGAGCCGCCGCCGGTCGTCGTGCCGCGCTTGAGGCCGCGGCGGTCGAGCATCGTCGACAGCTTCTCGGACTTCTCGATCGACACCGTGCCGACCAGCACCGGGCGGCCCTTGGCGTGCTCGTCGATGATCTCGGTGACGATCGCGTCCCACTTCTCGGGCTCGGTCCGATACACGAGATCGGGGTTCTCGATGCGGGTGAGCGGGACGGTTGGGCGGGATGACGACGACGTCGAGGTTGTAGATCTTCGCGAACTCCTCGGCCTCGGTGTCGGCGGTGCCGGTCATGCCGGAGAGCTTCTTGTACTTGCGGAAGTAGTTCTGGAAGGTGACGGTCGCCAGCGTCTGGTTCTCGCGCTCGATCTTCACCTCGGGATGCGCGCTGTTGTGCTCCTTGGCCTCGACCGCCTGGTGCAGCCCGTCGCTCCAGCGGCGGCCGGGCATCAGGCGGCCGGTGAACTCGTCGACGATGACGACCTGGCCGTCCTTGACCATGTAGTCGACGTCGCGCTTGAAGATCACGTGGGCGCGAAGCGCCTGGTCGACGTGATGCTTGAGGTGCGCGTTCTCGAAGTCGTAGAGGTGGCCGCCGGCAAGGTGGCGCGCGCAGCATCTGCTCGGCTTTCGCCATGCCGCTCTCGGTGAGCGTCACGGTCTTGTGCTTCTCGTCGACCAGGTAGTCGCCGGTCTCCTCGAGCGCCTCCCGCTCCTCGGCCTTGATGTCGCCGCGGGTCACCGCGCCGGCCTTCAGCCGCGGGATGATGCGGTCGACCTCGTAGTAGAGCTCCGTCGACAGCTCGGCCGGGCCCGGAGATGATCAGCGGCGTCCGCGCCTCGTCGATGAGGATGCTGTCGACCTCGTCGACGATGGCGAAGTGGTGCCCGCGCTGCACGTAGTGCGCGAGCTCGAACTTCATGTTGTCGCGGAGGTAGTCGAAGCCGAACTCGTTGTTGGTGCCGTAGGTGATGTCGCAGGCGTACGCCTTCTGCCGCTCGGCGTCGTTCATGTCGTGCTGGATGACGCCGACCGACATGCCGAGGAAGCGGTAGATCCGGCCCATCCACTCCGAGTCGCGGCGGGCGAGGTAGTCGTTCACCGTGACGACATGGACGCCCTTGCCTTCGAGCGCATTCAGGTAGGCCGGCAGGGTCGCGACGAGCGTCTTGCCCTCGCCGGTCTTCATCTCGGCGATCTTGCCCTTGTGCAGCACGCTGCCGCCGACGAGCTGCACGTCGAAGTGCCGCATGTTGAGCACGCGGCGGCCCGCTTCGCGGACCACGGCGAACGCTCCGGCACGAGCAGGTCGTCGAGCGTCTCGCCCGCGCGCGATCCGTTCGCGGAATTCGAGGGTTTTCGCGCGAAGCTGGTCGTCGCTCAGCGCCTGGATCGTCGGCTCGAGCGCGTTGATTTCGCCGACGAGCGGGTAAAGACGCTTGAGCTCGCGTTCGTTCTGCGTGCCGATGACCTTGGCGAGCAGTTTCTGGATCATCTAGAGAGCGGGTCCTGGCGTGGGTATCCAACGATTGTAGCAGAAGGACATCAGAGGATCGGGTCTGGATGATCGGGTAACTGAGAAGGTCGGGCTATCGGCAGTCAGGCCGGATCAACTACCCGATTACCAGATTACGCCGATTACCCGATTCTACGGCCGCTTCTCTGGGTGAGGAGCGGCAGCGGGTTGATCAGCTTGCCGTTGGCGAGGACTTCGTAGTGCAGGTGCGCGCCGGTGGACCGGCCGGTCGAGCCGACGAAGCCGATGACGTCGCCGCGCTTCACCGACTGCCCGGGCGTGACGTTGAACTTGCTGAGGTGTCCGTAGCGCGTCGCCAGCCCGAAGTCGTGCCGGACGACAATCAGGTTGCCGTACTCGCCGGTGTAGGCCGCCGATTCGACCGTGCCGTTCGCCGTCGCGTAGACCGGCTGGCCCTTCGCCGTCGAGATGTCGAGGCCCTGGTGGAAGGCCCGCTCGCCGGTAAAGGGATCCGGACGGCCGCCGAAGGTGCCGGTGAGCCAGCCGTAGGTCGGCCAGATCGACGGGTGCGCGCCGACCAGCGCTTCCTGGCGCTCGACGTCGCGCCGCACGTAGGTGAGGCGGCCTTCGAGCGCCTGGAGCAGCGTCCGCAGGACGCCGAACGTGTCTTCCGGAGTCGTCAAGGAGCTCGACAGGACGCTCGAGACCGGCGCGTTCGGCTGCGCGGTGCCTCCAGCGGCGCGCGCCTTCACGACCGCGGGCAGCTTCTGGAGCGCGCGCGCCTGATCGGGATCGAGGGCAGACCGCGGGCCGAGATCGTCGATGACGCTTTCGAGCGACTGGATCTGCGCGGTGAGCTCGCCGGTGTTCGCGCGGAAGTTGCCGTTCTCGACTTCCAGGACGGCGTTGGTCGCACGCAGCTGCGTGATCTCGGTCACGGCGCTCCAGCGCGCGCCGAGCCCGATGAGCACCGGCAGCATCAGCACGCCGGTCACGCTCGCCATCGCCGTCCGAAGGCTGATCGTCAGCCGGCGGACGACGCCGGTGGAGCGATCGGCAATGACTACCGTGTAACGTCGCGCGAACATTCCCTTTCTAAATTGGGCGAAGAACGGAGCCGCGTCGAAGTCGATGGGAAGTACCGTAACCGGCCGGGGGCGAGCCGGGTGAGCGGTCACGACTCTATCACACGACTTTTCGGTAACCCAAGCGTCAACTGCAGTAGGGCGAAGATCGATCGAAGCAAGCTCAGCCGTGAGAATTTGCGCGGCACTGCGCAACGACAACGGCGCAAAATACCGCGCGGAGGAGGTGCACATGCACCGCGTCCTGTCCGCCACTCTCGCTGCCACCGCTGCCGCCGTCTGGTTCCAGCCGGCGCACGGACTTGGACGCCCGGGGCTCACGCCGGTCGCGTGTCCTTCGCAGGAGTGGGAAATTCCGGAACCGGCGCTTGAAGCGCTGCCAGGCGCGAAGGCGTTCTCCGGCCGCTACGACGGTGGCCTGTATCAGATCGAGATTCCGGAGAAGTGGAACGGCGAGCTGATGCTCAGCGCGCACGGCTACGTCGCCAAACCGGGGACGAATGGATCGCGGCTCGGCGTCCGGCCGCCTGCGATCCGCCAGCACGTCATCTCGCAAGGCTTCGCATGGGCGGCGTCGAGCTACCGCTGCAACGGGTACGTGCCAGGCATCGGGCTCCAGGACACGATGGCGCTGACCGATCTCTTCACGAAGTTCAACGGCGGCCGCGCGCCGCAGCGCGTGTACCTCACCGGCGCCTCGATGGGAGGGCACGTCACACTGCTCGGCATTCACGAGTTCCCGACGGCGTTCGCCGGCGGACTGGCCATGTGTCCCGCCGGTCCTGAACTGTTCGACTTCTTCACGGCCAGCGCCGCCGCCGCTGAGGCGATTACGGGCGTCCGGCTCCAAAGCGTCGCCTCGCTGCGACGAGGATCTCACCCGCATCGAGGCGCAGCTCGGCACGCCGCCGAACTACACCGAGAAAGGGCGGCAACTGGCGAGCGTCCAGATTCAGCTGACGGGCGGGCCCCGGCCGTTCGCGATGGAAGGACTCGGTGCGGACGCTTCACGGCCAATCTGAGGTCAGGTGCTGCCGCGCTCGCGGGCGGAACATCACCGTCGAACCGCGCGGTGGCCACCACGCACATTCGCTACGCGCTTGACGAAGCGCTCGGCCTCTCGTCGGACCGGTTGAACCAGACGGTGCGCAGGAAGACGGCCGACGCGGACGTCCGGAATCCGAATGGACCCTACGAGGAAGTCGTGCCCTTCGACGGCAAGATCGAGCGGCCGCTGCTCACGATGCACGGCACCGGTGACTTGTTCGTGCCCATCCACCTCCAGCAGATCCTCAACCGCGCCGTCACCACTGCAGGTCGGCAGAACCTGCTCGTCCAGCGCGTCTACCGGATCGCCGGCCACTGCAGCTTCAGCGTGGAAGAGCAGTCGAAATCGTTCGACGACCTGGTCAAATGGGTCCGAGACGGAACGAAACCGGCGGGGGACAACGTGATGGGCGACCTGCGGAATGCCGGTACGACGTTCACGCAGCCCCGGCGCGAGGGCGATCCCGGCACCCTGAGCGTCCCGGCCGCACAACGCACCCAGCCCTGAACGGGCCAGTCCCGTCAGAGCGCTGGCCGCTGGCAACGAACGGCCGAAAGGATCAGTGATGGCCAAGAATATCGTGATCTGTTCCGACGGCACCGGGAACACGTCGATCAAGGGCCGCGGTACGAATGTGTTCAAGCTGTTCGAGGCGATCGACCTCAATGGCCACCGCACCAATCCGGCGGTGCGGCCGCAGATCGCCTTTTATGACGACGGCGTCGGGACCTCGAACTTCAAGCTGTGGAAGATCGTCACCGGAGCGTTCGGTCTGGGCCTGAGCCGGAATGTCCGGCAACTGTATAAAGAGCTGGTCCGGATTTACGACGGCGGGCCCGATGCGGATCAGATCTTCCTGTTCGGCTTCAGCCGCGGTGCGTTCACGATCCGCACGCTGGCGGGATTGATCGCCAACCAGGGCATCCTGCCACGCCGGTCCGGCGACGATCCGCTGACACTCGATCGGCGGATCAAGCAGGCGTACAAAGCCTACCGGCGCTGTTATCGGCCGTGGCTCTGGCGGCAGTGGCCGTGGAGCAAGCTCTTTCCCGTCCCCGATCGCGCACAGGCCCGCGACGCCCCGCGCATCCGGTTCGTCGGCGTGTGGGACACGGTGGACGCCGTCGGTCTGCCGTTCCACATCGGCGACTTCTGGAACCGGGTCGTCTACCAGTTCAAGTTCGAGAGCCGGGATCTCTCGACCATCGTCGATCAGGCGTGCCACGCGCTCTCGATTGACGACGAGCGCGCGGAGTTCGCACCCGTTCTGTGGAACGAGACGAACGATCACGGCCGCGTCGAGCAGGTCTGGTTCGCCGGCGTCCACTCGAATGTTGGCGGTGGGTATCCGAAGCAGGGCATGTCGCTGGTCGCGCTGGACTGGATGATGGAGAAGGCGGATCACGCTGGGCTCCGGTTCCTGGGGGCGGATCGGGAGTCGTACCGGGCGCATGCCAACGTCGACGACAAGCTGTACGACCCCCGTGCCGGGCTCGGGATCTTCTACCGCTGGAAACCTCGCGACATCGCTCATCTGTGCCGGCAGGCGGGGATCAGCAAACCGGCCGTCCACGTGAGCGTGCTCGAGCGTATCGCGCATGGCACCGAAGATTATGTCCCCGGCAACATTCCCGACGATGCGCAGGTGTGGCCGACGCCGCAGGCAGACGCGACGGCAAATGCGTTCATGGCGACGCGCGCGGCTGCGCTCGGCGCGGTCCTCGGGGCATCGCGGCCCAATATGCTTCCCGACGTGCGCGGGGCGCTCTGGGCGGGCCTCGCCTCCTACTACCTGTATCTCGCGTCCTGCGTGGCCGCGGTGCTGTTCGTGGTCACCGGGGGAGACCTGAACGCGGTGGGAACGGACCCGTTAGGGACCATCTGGAATGGCGGAACGCTGATCGGAAAAGTGATGTCGCTGGATTTCTCCGCCTTGTCGGATGTGGCTCATGGCCCGATAGAGCACCCGCGAACGTGGGGCGGTCTGACCGTGGTATTCCTGTTTTCTCTTCTGCTGTCATTACGGGCCGATCATCGAATGTCAGCGAAGTTTGCTCACTTCTGGCAGCGACAGCAGCAGTTGCTTCGCGAGGCGCTCAAGGCAACCCGTCCGCCGGCCGTGCGGCAGACCAAGGTCAGTTCGTCCTGAACTGCAGCGCCTCGGCGACGTGGTCCGCCGTGATGTCGTCCGCCCCCGCCAGATCGGCAATCGTTCGCGCCACCTTGCGGATCCGATCGTAGCCGCGCGCGCTGAGCGCCAGTTTCTGAACCGCTGCGCCAAGCAGCCGCAGGCCTGCACGGTCCAGGCGGCAGTGGCGCGCCATCAGCGCCGGCGAGAGGCTGGCGTTCGCGCGGACGCCAGTGCCCTCGTAGCGGAGCTGCTGACGCGCTCGCGCGTCGACGACCCGCGCACGGACCGCGCCTGAGGGCTCGCCGGGCGCTGCTTCGCCGAGCACGTCGGGCGGGACAGCGGGCACGTCGACGGTGAGATCGAAGCGATCGCGCAGCGGTCCGGACAGGCGCCCCTGGTAGCGCGCGACCTGCTGCGGCGTGCAGCGGCACTCGCGCGCGGCGTCGCCCGCGAACCCGCAGGGACACGGGTTCATCGCGCCGACCAGGACGAAGCGGGCAGGGAAGACGGCCGTCCGCGCCGCGCGCGCGATCGCGACGCGCCCCTCTTCGAGCGGCTGCCGCAGCACTTCCAGCACGTGCCGGCTGAACTCCGGCATCTCGTCGAGGAAGAGCACGCCGTGATGCGCCAGGCTGACCTCGCCGGGCCGCGGCTGCGGTCCGCCGCCGACGAGCGCCGCGTTCGAGATCGTGTGGTGCGGCGCGCGAAACGGCCGCTCCGCGACCAGCCCCGCGCCCGGCGGCAGCAGACCGGCCACCGAATGCACAGCGGTGACCTCGAGCGCCTCATCGAAGGTCAGCGGCGGCAGGATTCCCGGAACCCGCCGCGCCATCATCGTCTTGCCGGCCCCGGGCGGACCGGCCAGCAGCAGGTTGTGGCCGCCCGCGCAGGCGATCTCCAGCGCGCGGCGCGCGAGCAGCTGGCCGCGGACATCGGCGAGATCGGGTGCATCTCGCGGGCGCGCGGCGAGCGCGCCGGTACCGCGCACGATCTCTGGCGACGGGATGGTTGAGCGCCTCGACCGCCTCGGCCAGCGACGAAACCGGCAGGACGTTGAGCCCCTCGACGACGGCCGCCTCGCTGGCGTTCGAGCGGGGCAGCAGCACACCCGGCACGCCGTCGCGCCGCGCCGCGGCCGCAATCGGGAGCACCCCTCGCGCCGCGTGGATCGACGCCGTCGAGCGACAGCTCGCCCAGCACCACGACGTCGTTGATCTCGCGGCGCTCGACGGCGCCCTGCGCGGCGAGGATGCCGAGCGCGATCGGCAGGTCGAACGCCGAGCCGGCCTTCCGCACGTCGGCCGGCGCCAGGTTGACGGTGATGCGATGCGGCGGAAACTCGAAGCCGGAGTTGCGGATCGCGCTCTTCACGCGGTCGCGGCTTTCGCGGACGCTGGCGTCGGGCAGGCCGACCAGGTTGAAGCAGCGGCAGGCCGAACGAGACGTCGACCTCGACGTGGACGGTGCAGGCGTCGATTCCGAAGAGCGCGGCGGTCCTGAGGCAGGCGAGCACGCGCGGGCCGGCTGCAAGCAGCAGCCGCGCCCGACGGTGGCCGTGCCTATGTTTTCAACGAGTTGACGCAGAAAGCGGCCCTGGCTCGAGCGATTGCAGATTCTGCCAGGCGCTAGTTCGAGCGCGCGGTGTAGATGGTCAGACGCTCGCCGGCCATGATGCGCGTGCCGTCGATGCCGTTCCAGGTCTGCAGCGACGGACACCGTCGTCCGGAACACGCGCGCGATCGAGGCGAGCGTGTCGCCGCGCTTGACCTGATAGAGGACCTTGACGCGATCGGTCGGCCCGGAGTCCACCGCCGGCACGACGGCGTCGACCGCGGCCAGCGGTTCGCGAATCGGCGACCGGGCACCGGCCGATCGGTGCGCGCGGCCAGCAGAACCGTCGACTCGTGCGGCACCATCAGCTTCTGGCCGGCCGCGATCCGCGCGCGTCGTCTTGAGGTAGTTCGCCTCGGCGAGATCGGTCCGGCTGACGCCGAGCTTCCGCGCGACCGTCGCCAGCGTCTCGCCCTTCTTGACGGTGTACCAGCGAAGCGAGGCCAGCTCCAGCGTCGCCGCGTCTTCGAGCTGCGCCGTGACGAGCGGGGCGGTGCCCGCCGGCACCTTCAGCTCGTACGCCTCGTCGCGGACCGGCGTCGTCCAGCGGCGCAGCTCGGGGTTGAGCGCCTGGATCTCGTCGATGGTCGTGTCGGTCCACTCGGCGACGCGGCGGAGGTCGACCGGCCGCGGCAGCGTCACGGTGTCGTAAGTGAGCGGCGGCTCGACCTCGAACTCGAAGCCGTACTGCGCCGGGTTCCTGGCGATGACGATCGCCGCGAGGATCATCGGCACGTAGTCGCGCGTCTCGCGCGGCAGCAGCGCGCGGCTTCGCGGCGAGCGCCCAGAAGTCGTCGGTGCGGCGCTGCTTCAGCGCCCGCTGCACGCGGCCGGGCCCGCCGTTGTACGAGGCGAGCGCCAGGTGCCAGTCGCCGTCGAACATCTTGGCCAGCGTGTTCAGGTACTTCGCCGCGGCGACCGTCGCCTTCTCGGGATCCGAGCGCTCGTCGATGTACCAGTCCTGCCGCAGGCCGTTCTCGACGCCGGTGCCGCGCATGAACTGCCAGACGCCCTTGGCCTTGGCGCGTGACAGCGCGTTCGGCTTGAAGGCGCTCTCGACGAGCGGGATGTAGGCAAGGTCGAGCGGCAGGCCCTCGGCGCGGAAGACGTTCTGAATCATCGGCAGGTACTTGCTGCCGCGCTCCATGCCTTCCTGGATGAAGTCGCGCAGGCGGCCCTGGAACAGCTGGATGAACGCCAGCACCCGCTGGTTGAGCGGGATCGGGATGTCGTGAACGACCGGGTCGGTTCTGAACCGCCTCTTCGACCTCCGGGCTGGCCTGCGGCGGCGCGAGCGTCGCGGACATCGCCAGCAGCTCGTCGATCGACGCCGGCTCGTACTTCTTCTCGGTGAACCCGTCGCCTTCGGCGAGCGCCTTCACTTCGTAGGCGCTGATCCGATCGACGAGCCGATCGAAATGCTCGCGGATGCGCGGCTCGGTCCGGCCGCCGTAGGGCGACTCGAGCAGCACGTTGACGGCCTTGTCGAACTCCAGGCGGGCGCCTTCGACGTGCCCGAGCTCGAGCTCGCGCTGGCCGGCCTTGAAATGCTGTTCGGAGAGGGCAATCAGCGTCAGGACCGGATCTTCGGGCGGCGGGGGCTGAGGCGGCTGCGACCGGCACGCGGCTCCGGAGCCGGAACGCGGACGGCGGCGCCACCGCGGCGTGACGCGAACGGCGCCTGCCGCAGGCGATCGGAAAGGCTGAGCGGTGAAACAGAACGCGAGCGAGCTGTCCGAGCGCAGATCGAACGTCGAACCATCGGGCGCTCCGCGATGATCGTCCGGCTGGCCAGCGTGCCGACCGAGCATCGTAAGTCGCCCCCCTGAGGGGGCTCCGAGGTTGACGCGGAGGGCTGGGGCCCCCGCCAGGGTCTCGGAGAGCGAGCGATCGCTCAGGACCGCGAACCTCCGGTGCTACGGCTGAGTCATCCTAACAGGTCCGATTTGCGATGGTCAACGGTAAGTCCAAGTCGGCTCAGCAGTAACGCGAATTTGCACGGCTCGTCACCCGCGCCAGCGGCGCGATCGTGAAGACACGGTGCTGCTCACCGAGGTCGCGGGCCGAGGGCGTCACGATCGCACGCTCCGAAATCACGAGCGTTCGGCCCGCCGCAAGCGCAGCCCGCACATCGTCCTCGCAGACGAAGTCCAAGGGGGACATCGACGAGGACGCAGAGGGAGCAGAGGACGCAGAGGCCGCAGAGGCGCCGAGGGGCGCCGAGCGACAGGTGCTGGGCGGCTGCCTGGTCCGCTCAGCCTCCGGCCGATAGCCCCGCGCTCCCAGGAATGCGTCGATGCGGCTGGTCAAGCGCGTCCGCGGTGATGCCTGCCGGACTCGCGGCCGCGACTGGCGCGGACGGCTTCTCGAACCGGCTGGCGGCCGGCGTCACCTCATACGCCAGCCGCTTGATGTTCAGGAGGTGCCGCGGCGAGATGTTGTCGGAGGTGATGTTTCCGCCGTAGCCGCCGCAGCCGAGCGTCATCGCCGGATCGAGCCCCGTCGTCAGCCCAATCGACCCGTGCGTCGTCGGGCTGTTGACGACGATCCGGAAGGCCGGCTTCTTCAGGCCGAACTCCAGGATCACCTGCTCGTTCTGCGAGTGGATGGACATCGTGTGCCCCATCCCGCCGTACCGCAGAATCTGCTTGCAGCGCTCGCAGCCCTCCTGCCAGTCCTTGACCACGTAGTAGGACAGGACCGGGCAGAGCTTCTCGATCGACAGGGGGTAGTCGCGGCCGACGCCGTCGAGCGGCGCGATCAGGACGCGCGTGCCGGCCGGCACGCTGATGCCGCATTTCTCGGCGATGACGGCCGCCGACTTTCCGACCAGCGCCGGATTGGGCAGCCGCTGCGGCGTGACGAGGACGCGTGCCACGGCGTCCATCTCGGCCTTCGACATGAAGTACGCCGCCCTGCGCCTCGAACTCGCGCCGCGCGGCGTCGGCGATGGCTTCGTCGACGACGACGGAGTTCTCGGACGAGCAGAGCACGCCGTTGTCGAACGTCTTGCCGGTGACGATGTCGCGCGCGGCCTTGCGGACGTCCGCGGTGCGCTCGATGTACGCGGGCGCGTTGCCGGGGCCGACGCCGTAGGCCGGCTTGCCGGCGCTGTACGCCGCGCGGACGAGGCCCATGCCGCCGGTGGCCAGAATCACGGCGACGTCGCGGTGCTTCATCAGCTCCTGGGTCCCTTCGAGCGTCACCGTGCGTCATCCAGTTGATCGCGCCGGCCGGCGCGCCGGCCCGCCGCGCCGCTTCCTCCATGACCTCGGCGACGCGCGCTGATGCACTTGACCGCCGCGGGGTGCGGACTCAACACGATCGGCGCAGCGCGCCTTGATGGAAATCAGGATCTTGTAGATGGCGGTCGACGTCGGATTGGTGGAGGGCACGACGGCGGCGACCACGCCGAAAGGCTCGGCAATCTCGACGACGCGGCGCTCCTCGTGGCGCGCGACGACGCCGACGGTCTTCATCGGCCGGATGAAGTCGTAGACCTTCTGCGAGCTGAAGAGGTTCTTCTGGACCTTGTCGGCGACGACGCCGTAGCCGGTCTCCTCGACGGCGAGGCGCGCGAACGTCTCGGCCTGCGGCGTCGCGGCGGCCGCCATGGCGTCGACGATGGCGTCGATCCGCTCCTGGCTGAACTCGGCGAGCTCGAGCCAGGCCTGCTTCGCGCGGCGGGCCAGCGCGCGCGCTTCCGCGATCGAGGCGAGGTCGCGATCGGTCTGGAGGGACTGCGGCAGGTTCCGCCATGAGGAACTAGGCGCCCTTGGGAAGGATCCGCTCGACTTCGGTATGCGGCCTCGGGATGACGTGCACCGACACGAGCTCGCCGACCCGCCGCGCGGCCGCGGCGCCGGCGTCGGTGGCGGCCTTCACGGCGCCGACGTCGCCGCGAACCATCACGGTGACGTAACCGGCGCCGATGTATTCCTTGCCGACGAGGGTCACGTTGGCGGCTTTCACCATGGCGTCCGCGGCCTCGATCGATCCGATGAGCCCCTTGGTCTCGACGAGGCCCAGCGCTTCCTGTGCCATGCGCGCACTTTAACATAGCCGCGATTGCGCGACCTTCTGAAATCCGGTACGATTCGCCACCGTGAACAGCCGCCGCATCGCTCTGCTCGTCGCTCTCGCTCGTGTGCGCCGCGATGGCGTCGGCTTGCGGTGGACGCGAAGAAGCGGCGCCGCCGGTCGCGACGCCCACGGTCACGCTGAACCACGCCCAGGCGCCCGCCGGCAGTCCGCTGGACATCACCTACAAGTTCGTCGTCGCCGACGACGCCAGGTTCGACGAGGACTATCGCGTGTTCGTGCACGTCATCGACGTGGACGAGGAGTTCATGTGGGACGCCGACCACGATCCGGCGATGCCGACGAGCCAATGGAAGCCCGGGCAGACGATCGAGTACACGCGAACGATCTTCGTGCCGGTGTTTCCGTACGTCGGCGAGGCGACGATCCAGATCGGTCTGCACTCGAAGTCCGACGGCCACCGCCTGCACGCTCGAACGGCGACCACGCCGGGCCAGAACGCGTACCGCGTGGCCAAGGTCCAGCTGCTGCCGCAGACCGACAACCTGCTGACCGTGTTCAAGGATGGCTGGCACCAGGCGGAGGTGGCGGGCGACAACGCGACGATCGAGTGGCAGTGGACCAAGAAGGAGGCGGTGCTCGCCTTCAGGAACCCGAAGAAGGACGCCACCTTCTTCCTCGACGTCGACAGCCCGGGCGGCGCAGTTCCACGGGCCTCAACAGATTCAGGTCGTGCTGAACGGCCAGGCGGTGGACGAGTTCACGCTCGGCGTCGACGAGCGCACGATGCGGCGCGTCGGCCTGAAGGCTGCGCAGATCGGCGACGGCGAGATGGCCGAGCTGCAGATCCGCGTCGACAAGTCGTGGATGCCGGCCCAGGTGCCCGGAAGCACGCAGCACCGACAAGCGCGAGCTCGGCGTCCGGGTTTTTCACGCCTTCGTCGATCCGCGGTAAGCGGACGCCCGTCCTTTCGCGGCGCTTCACGGTCTAACGTTCCAGGGAATCGACGCGTGGAGTTGCTATAATTTCAGGCGAATAATGGAGTTCCGGTGCCGGATCGCCTCCCCGAGCGGTGAGATCGTAGAGGGCGTCTACGCGGCTGAGAACGAAGCCCGGCTGCGCCACGACTTCGAGGAAAAGGGCCTCTACGTCCTGTCGCTGCAGCCGAAGGGCTCGGTGGCCGGCGTGTCGCTGCAGTTCGGCCGTCGCAGCGGCATCCCGACCAACGATTTCCTCGTCTTCAACCAGGAACTGGCGACCCTGCTCAAGGCCGGGATGCCGCTCGTCCAGTCGCTCGATCTGCTGAGGCGCCGGGTCCAGTCGCCGGTCTTCCGCGGCGTGCTGAACGACGTCCACGAACGGGTCCGCTCGGGCACGGCGCTGTCGGACGCCTTCGCCGCACACGGCGCGCTGGTTCCGAGCGTCTATACGGCGTCGCTGCTGGCGGGCGAGCGGAGCGGCAGCCTCGACACGGTGCTGCGGCGCTTCGTCGAGTACTCGAAGATCATCGCGACGGTGAAGCGCAAGACGATGTCGGCGCTCATCTATCCGGTCGATCCTGATCACGCTCGCCGTTCATCCTGGTCGCGATCATCGTCTTCAGCGTCGTGCCGGCGTTCACCGACTTCTACGCGAGCTTCGGCGCCGATCTGCCGCTGATCACGCGGATCATCGTGCGCGTCTCGACGTGCTGCGCCAGCAGCTGCTGTTCGTCGTCATCGGCGGGTCGGCGGCGGTCGCGGCGTTCGTGTTCTGGCTGCGGCAGCCCGGGCAGATGGCGCGGCTCGATCACCTCGATCCTGCGCGTGCCGGTGGTCGGCGAGATCGCGGGCAAGTTCGCGACGTCGCAGATGGCGCGGACGCTGGCGACGCTGCTCGGCGGCGGCCTGCCGCTCGTCAACGCGCTCGACATCGCGGCCCGGTCGATCGGCAATCAGTACATCGCCGGCCAGCTCGAGGTCGTGACGGCGCGCGTGCGCGAAGGGCAGTCGTTCGCGGCGGCGCTCGAGGCGCGCGGCATTTTCCCCGACGTGGCCGTCAAGATGGCCGAAGTCGGCGAGTCGACCGGCGCGCTCCAGGAGATGCTGAACACCGTCGCCGACTTCTACGACGAGGAGATCTCGACCAACATGGAGCGGTTCGTCACGCTGGTCGAACCGCTGCTGCTCGTGATCATGGGCATCGTCATCGCCGCGCTCCTGCTGGCGCTCTACATGCCGCTCTTCCAATTGAGCTCGGTGCTGACCGACATCCTGATGGCTGACACAGACGCGACCAGCTTCGCGGCGTTCCACGCCGACGCCGAGCTCGGCGCCGGCGACCGCGCCGCTGAAGTCGAGGAGGCGCGCCGGCTGGCCGAGCGCTACCGGCTCGAGTTCGTCGACATGGACACGTTCCGGATCGACCAGGAGCTGTTCCGGTCGATTCCGGCCGACCTGATGCTGCGCTACGGCGTTCGTGCCGTACCGCCGCGAAGGCCCGGACGGCCGGATCCTGAAGATCGTCGTCTCGGACCCGCGCGACCTGCCGATGATCGACGAGCTCGGCGTCCTGCTCGCGACGCCGATCAAGGTGGCGGTCGGCCCGAAGTCGGCCATCGAATCGATCCTCAAGAAGAGCGAGAGCTCGACGCGGGTGCTCGAGGAGGCGACCGAGAGCTTCCAGCTGCAGCTGCTCAAGGAAGACGAGAACGCCGAGGACAGCCTCACCGTCGAGCGGCTGACGAGCGACATCAGCCCGGTCATCCGGCTGGTCGATTCGACCATCTACACGGCGATCACAGCGCCGGGCGAGCGACATCCACATCGAGACGCAGGACGATGCGGTGCACGTCAAGTACCGGATCGACGGCGTGCTGCAGCCGGCGATGCGGCCGATCGCCAAGCAGTTCCACAGCTCGATCATCTCGCGCATCAAGGTCATGGCCGAGCTCGACATCGCCGAGAAGCGCGTCCCGCAGGACGGCCGCTTCAAGCTGCGGATGCCCGGGCAAGACGATCGACTTCCGCGTCTCGATCATGCCGAGCGTCCACGGCGAGGACGCGGTCATCCGCATTCTCGACAAGGAGTCGATCAGCGAGCAGTTCACCGAGCTGCGCCTCGACATCCTCGGGTTTCCCGACCGCCGAGCTGAAGCGGTTCCGGAAGTACATCGCCGAGCCGTACGGCATGGTCCTCGTGACCGGGCCGACCGGCAGCGGCAAGACGACGACGCTGTATGCGGCGCTCTCGGAGATCAAGTCGATCGAAGACAAGATCGTCACGATCGAGGACCCGGTCGAGTACCAGCTGACCGGCATCACGCAGATCCCGATCAACGAGAAAAAGGGACTGACCTTCGCGCGCGGCCTCCGCTCGATCCTGCGTCACGATCCCGACAAGATCATGGTCGGCGAGATCCGCGACAACGAAACCGCGCAGATCGCCATCAACTCGGCGCTCACCGGCCATCTCGTGTTCACGACCGTCCACGCCAACAACGTGCTCGACGTGCTCGGCCGCTTCCTCAACATGGGCGTCGAGGCGTACCAGTTCGTCTCGGCGCTGAACTGCGTGCTGGCGCAGCGGCTGGTCCGGGTGATCTGCACGCACTGCAAGCGGCCCGTGCGCGTCTCGCCGGCAGCTGCTCGAGGAGTCGGGCCTCGATCCGGCGCTCGAGCAGACGCAGACCTTCTACGAAGGCGTCGGCTGCATCGAGTGCAACGGGACCGGCTACAAGGGCCGGATGGCGATCTGCGAGCTGCTCGACCTCACCGACCGGATCCGCGAGATGATTCTCGAGAAACGGCCCACCTCCGAGATCAAGAAGGCGGCGCGCGAGGAGGGCATGCGGTTCCTCCGCGAGTCGGCGGTCGAGCGCGTCCTTGATGGAGTGACCACGCTGCGCGAGATCAACAAAGTGACCTTCGTCGAATGAGCCGCTGGTCCTTCGACCTCACCGAAGCGCCACCGCCTGACGCGGCCGTCGAAATTGCCTCGCGGCACGTGTCGGCCGCGACGATCGGGTGGCGGGGAGGGCGGCCGGTCGTCAGCGCGTACGCGGTCGAGCCGCTGCCCGATGGAGCGGTCGTCCCGTCGCTGACGGCGCAGAACATCCGCGATCGCGCGCTGGTCGAGGCCGCAGTCGCGACGCGCACTCGACAGCGTCGGCCGGCCCAGGCGCGTCGGACTGGTCGTGCCGGATGCGGTCGCCAAGGTGTCGCTGGTGCGGTTCGAGCAGGTACCGGCGCGCGCGCAGGACCTGGCACAGCTGATCCGGTGGCAGGTGCGGAAGGCTGCGCCGTTCCCGATCGAGGAGGCGCAGGTCAGTTTCAGCGAGGCGGGTACCGTCGCCGGCGGCCGCGAGTTCCTGGTCGCCGTCGCCAGGCGCGAGATCGTCGCGGAGTACGAAGGACTGCTCGCCGCCGGCGGCGTCCACGCCGGCATCGTCGACCTGTCGACGTTCAATGTCGTCAACGCGGTGCTCGTGAGTGCAGGCGCGCCGGCCACCGAAGACTGGCTGCTCGTCAACGTCGGCGCGCCCGATCTGGCGTCGATTGCCATCCTCCGCGGCCCGCAGATCATCTTCTTCCGGACGCGCGGAGCGGACACCGACGGGACGCTCGCGGATCTCGTCCACCAGACGGCGATGTACTACGAGGATCGCCTGCAGGGCGGCGGCTTCACGAGGGCCGTCATCTGCGGTGACTCCAGCGACGATGTCAGGCGGAGCCTCGAACAGCGGCTCGGCCTCGACGTCGAAGCGCTCGATATCCGGACCGCGGCGGCGCTCACCGATCGCATCAGCGCGGCTCCCGCGCTTCTGGACGCGCTCGCGCCGCTCGCCGGACTGCTGCTGCGCGGCAGGGAGAAGGCAGCGTGATTCGCGGAAACCTGGCCACCCGCCCGTTCTACAACGAGCCGGCGGTCCACCTGTGGCTGTTCGTCGCGGCGCTGGTGGTCGTGGTGGCGACGTTATTCAACGTCGTCCAGATGCTGCGCTATTCCAGGAGCGACACGGAGCTGGCGCAGGCTGGCCGCCAACGACGAAGCCCGGGCGACGGAGCTCCGCGCCGACGCGGCGCGGCTGCGCGGGCACCGTGGATGCGAAACAGATTGAACGCGCGTCGCTCGAGGCGCATCAGGCGAACGAGCTGATCGATCGCCGGACGTTTTCCTGGACGGCGCTGTGGAACGAGTTCGAAGCGACGCTGCCGCCCAACGTCCGCATCACGTCGTTCCGGCCGCGCATCGACCCCAAGCGCGGCAACGTCGTCACGATTAGTCTCATCGCACGCAGCGTGGACGACGTGCAGCAGTTCATGGAGAACCTCGAGAAAACCGGGGCGTTTCCCGATCTGTATCCGCCCTCCGAGCGCACCAACGAGCAAGGACAGCTCGAGACCGTGATTGAAGCGGTGTACGCGCCCAAGCAGCCGGCGAAATCGGCTGCCGCGGCTCCTCCGAGACCGGAGGTCCTGCACGGTGACCACGCTGGCACGGCGCATCTTCGCGGAGAAACGTCGGCTGATTGTTCCGCTTGGCATTGCCATCGTCGCGAACGTGCTGTTGTACGCGCTGGTCGTGTATCCGTTGGCGGTGCGATCGGCCGGAGCCGCCGACCGCGCTGCCGCCGCCGCCCAGCAGCGGATCGCCGCCGAGCGCGAGCTGCAGGTGGCGCGCGGACTGATCACCGGCAAGGCGCAGGCGGAAGAGGAGCTGGACGCGTTCTACAAGAAGGTGCTGCCGGCCAACGTCTCGGCCGCGCGCAGCCTCACGTACGTGCCGGTCGTCGAGATCGCGCGCCGGAACGATGTCAACTACGTGAACCGCGTCTACGAGGATCCCGAGGAGCTGCATCCCGAGGACAGCCGCAGGCTCGGCGTCTCCCTGAAGCGTCTCACGACCCGCGTCGTCCTCCAGGGCGATTACGAGAGCATCCGCGCATTCATCTACGAGCTCGAACAGGCGCCCCAGTTCGTCGTGATCGATCAGGTCACGCTGCTCGAAGCGGAGGAAGGGGAGCCGGTTACGCTGACGGTCACGCTTGTCGACGTTCTATCGGGAGGCCAATGCAGCCTGAACGCCGCCGGCAGATCGTGCTGGCGGTGCTCGGCGTCGTCCTGGCCTTCGCTCTTTACCGCGCCTGGCCGCGGACGGCTGCGCCCACGACCGCCACGTCTAATCCAAGAAGCACGGCGCGCGGCGGCGCAGACGACGGAGCGTGGCCGCGCCTGACGTGAAGCTCGAGGCGCTTCGAGGTCGAGCGGCCGAAGCCGGAAGGATCGATGCGCAACCTGTTCCGGTTCGGCCGTCCCGCCGCGGCGCCCGCTCCGACGGCGCCTCCGGTCCCGGTGGCGCCGCCGACGCCCAGCCGGCCCGACCGCACCGCGGCCCCGACGATTCCGCCGATCCCGCTGAAGTTCGTCGGCACGATGAAGGTTGGCGGCAGAATGATGGCGGTGTTGAGCGACGCCAGCGGCTTGCAGAGAAGATCCGGTGTACGGGTTCGAAGGCGACACCATCCTGGGGCAGTACCGCCTTGTCCGCGTGAGCGCCGAGTCGATCGAGATGAGCTATCTCGACGGCCGCGGACGACAGACGATTCGGTTTTCAGGATCGTGAGAGGAGCGACGTGACGAGACGCCTCACACCAATCTGCGCTGATCCTCACGGTGGCGATCGCCGCGGGCGGATGCGCGGCCAGCCGCGCCTACCGCCAGGGCAACGAGGCCCTGCGCCTTGGCCAGGCCGACCAGGCCGTGGCCTACTACCGCGTCGCGGTCCAGAGCGATCCCGACAACGCGTCGTACAAGATCGCGCTCGAGCGCGCGATGGTCACGGCGTCGCGCGAGCACATCGAGCGCGCGCAGAAGTTCGAGGAGCAGGACCAGCTCGACGCCGCCCGGAGCGAATACCGGCTGGCCGCTGAATACGATCCGAGCAACCAGACGGCCGCCGCCAAGGTGACGAGCCTCGAGCAGCAGATCCGGGCGCGCAACGAGGCCGCGCGGCCGCCGTCGCCGATGGAGGCGCTGAGCGCGCAGGCGCGCGCCGCCGCGCAGCCTCCGGTCCTGAATCCGGTGACCGACGTCGTCGATCTGCGATTCGCGACGAACACGAACCTGCGCGACGTCCTGTCGTTTCTCGCCGATCAAAGCGGCATCAGCATCGTCTACGACCGCGACGCGCTGAACGCGATGGGCAACCAGGCGACGAGCGCCGACCTGCGCGGCGTGACGGTCGAGGAGGCGCTGCGCCAGCTGCTGACCTATAACGGCTACACCTACAAGGTGCTGAGCGAGCGGTCGATCCTGATCTTCCAGGACAACACGCAAAAGCACTCGCAGTACGACGATCAGGTCGTCCAGACCTTCTATCTGTCGCATGCCGACGCCACCGAGCTGAGCCAGTTGATCAGCTCGGTGATGCGCGTGCCCGGGATGGCGGTCATCCCGATGATCCAGCCGAACAAGACCGGCAACACGCTGATCGTGCGCGGCACGCGTCCGGTGGTCGAGATCATCGAGCGGCTCGTCGCCCAGAACGACAAGCCGCGGGCGGAGATCGTCTTCGACATCGAGATCCTCGAGGTCGACCGCAATCGCGTGAAGAACTACGGATTGAACCTGTCCGAGTACGCCGTGGGCGTGATCTTCTCGCCCGAGAGTCGCCGCCTACGTGACCGTCGTGCCAGGGACCGGAGGGACGCCGGGGAACAACACCGCAAACACCAACACCGGGCGATCGACCTCGCCTAGCGCGATTGTGCCGCCGCCGATCTTCAACCTGAACACGATTTCACGAGGCATTTCAGCGGCCGACTGGTATCTGGCGGTCCCGACGGCGATCGTCCGTTTCCTGGAATCGGACACCAATACGAAGATCGTCGCCAAACCGCAATTGCGCGGAACCGAAGGCGCAAAGATGACGATGAACCTCGGCAGCGAGGTGCCGGTCATCACGACGAGCTACACGCCGATCGCGACCGGCGGTGCGGGGGTCAACCCGCTCGAACTCGGTGCAGTACCGGCCGGTCGGCATCAACGTCGAGATCAGCTGCCGCGCTTTTCGCTCGAGGGCGACATCCTGATCGAGATGACGCTCGAGAGCAGCGCGCTCGGCGCGAACGTCTCGGTGGGCGGCACCGACTATCCGACGTTCGCCTCGCGCCGGGTCACCACCAAGCTCCGCCTGCGCGACGGAGAAGCGAACCTGCTGGCCGGCCTGCTGCGCGAGGACGAACGCAAATCGTTGAGCGGGTTTCCCGGCGCGATCCACGTGCCGATCCTGAAGCAGCTGTTCTCGAACAACGACGAGACGATTCAGCAGACCGACATCGTGATGCTCCTGACGCCGCACATCATCCGGACGCCGGGCATCACCGCGGGCGACCTGCAGCCGGTCTACATCGGAACGCAGGCGAACATCGGACTCGGCGGGCCGCCGCCGATCATCTCGTTGCCGGGCGATCAGCCGGCGGCTGGTGCCGCGGCCGGTGCGCCCGCGCCGGCAACCGGCACGCGTCCCGTCGCGGCACCGCCAGGTGCTCCGCCGGCGCGGACAGCTCCGACGCTCCCGCCGGGCGTGACGGTTCCGCCGGGAACATCGCCGGTGCCAGGGACGATCACGACGCCGCCTGCGCAGCCGGCGCCGGCGCAGCCGCCACCGGCGCCGTTCCGCCCGAGCCGCAAACGCAGCCGCCGCCCGCTCCGGCACCGGCTCCTGCGCCCGCGCCGCCGCCCACTGCCGCGGCGCCTCCAGTGCCGCCTGAACCGGTGACGACGCAAGGGTTCGGCACGGCTCAAGTCGTCCTGTCGCCGCCGCCCACGTTCCGCGTCGGCGGCGGCCCGTACACCGTGCCGATCTCGATTACGAATGTGTCGCGGCTGTCGACCATCACGCTGACGATTACCTACGACCCGGCGCTGATTCGCGTCAGGAGCGTGCAGGAGGGCAGCTTCATGCGATCGGGCGGCGCCAACGCCACGTTCACGCAACAGATCGCGCCGGGACGGGTCGATATCACGATCGTCCGCGCCAGCCGATTCGACCGGCGCGACCGGCACCGGGCCTTCTCGCGGCGCTGCTCATCGACGCCGTCGCGCCGGGCGGGTCGGCGCTGTCGATCAGCGGCGCCGCGACCGGACCCGGCGGCACGCCGATGGGCGTGCAGTTCCGTCCGGCGGCCGTGACGGTGCAGCAGTAGTGAATCCGAGTAATTTGGAATTTGGAATTAGGAATTAGTGAATGCTGGCCCCGAGTTCGAGCACCGAGCCACGAGTCGCGAGCGGGGATACACCTTCATCGAGCTGCTCGTCGTGTCGGCGATCATCATCATCCTCGCGTCGGCGGCGATGCCGCTGGCCAAGGTGACGGCGACGCGGCAGCGGGAGGCGGAGCTGCGGCGGGCGCTGCGCGAGATGCGGACGGCGATCGACAAGTTCAAGGACGGCGCCGATCTCGGTCAGATCTCGCCGCTCGAGATCAAGGCGGGCAGCGAGGGATACCCGCCGGACCTCGAGACGCTGGTCGAGGGCGTGTCCAGCCGCCAACGATGTCACCGGCCGCAAGATCAAGTTCCTCCGGCGAGTTCCGATCGACCCGATGACCAAGTCGACCGAGTGGGGCCTGCGGTCGTACCAGGACAACCCCGACGCCACGTCGTGGGGCGGGCAGAACGTGTTCGACGTGCACACCACGTCGGGCGGGACGGCGCTCGATGGGACGAAGTACAAGGACTGGTAGCCGCGGCTTCACCATCATCGAGCTGATGGTGGTGCTCGCGCTGATCGTCATCCTGGCGAGCCTGGCGATGGTGCAGTACCGCCGCACCATCATCTACTCGAAGGAGGCGGTGCTTCGCGACGACCTCACGAAGATGCGCGACGCGATCGACCAGTACTACGCCGACAAGAACCAGTACCCGTCGACGCTCGAGCGCGCTCGCCAGCGAGGGCTATCTTCGCGAGATCCCCAAGGACCCGATCACCGAATCGAAAGACTACCTGGCAGGAAGTTCCCGCCGAACCCGACTCCACCAACCCGACCGCCGGTCCCGGCGTGTACGACGTCAAGAGCGGTTCGGACGGAACCGCTCTCGACGGGACGCGCTATTCGGAATGGTAGAACGTCGCTTGTCAGCGACGTTCTACTCACGGCAGGAACACCGAAGCGGTCTGCCGGGCACCGGTCGTGGTCGTGACCTCAACCCCGACAACACGTGCATTCGCCCGGTTGGGAAGGTCAGCAGCAGCTGATTGCTCCCCCCGTTCTGCATCTGGACGCCGTCGTCGCGATCCACCGATAGTTCGCCACAATGACTCGAGGTTGGCGTCACAGTCGCCGTCAACGTGTAATTCGTATTGCTGCCTGAAGGCTGGCTTGCTTTGGCAATCGTCACGTTAACCGGCGGCTGGTCCTGCACGACAATCACCGTTGCCGCACTCACGACGGTGCCCAGCGTATCCGTTACGCGAACCGTGGCCGTGTAGGTATCGCCCTCGTCGTATCTGTGCTGGACGGTTATGGCCGTGCCGCTCACGGCGCCAAGATTTGACGCTGTCCCGTCACCGAAGTTGACGACAACCTCTCGAATTTGGGATGTGCTGTTCGTGCCCGGCTGCGCGCTGATGGTGAATGACGACGGGCGACCCCGCCTGAAAAGTGCCGGTGCCCGTGGCGGAGATCGAGACGGTCGGCAGCGGATTGACCCTGACTGTCACCGTCGCGCTCGTCTGACCGGAAGTCGAGCCTCCGGTCGCGCCACCGCCAATTGCCGCCGGTTCCCGTCCCACCGCCGCTGGCGGCGCCCACGTTTGCGGTCACCGTTGCCTCGACAGAAGTTGTCAGCGTCGTCAGTGCGTTTCCGTTTGTGTCGGTATTGACCAACGATCCGGAGAGCACTCCGGCCGACGTCGCGAAACTGACTGGCACACCGGCCAACGCATTGCCGTTCAGGTCGACGACATTCGCCGTCACCGTGGCCGAACCGCCATTCGCCGAAATCGTCGTCGGATTCGCCGTCAACGCGATCCGGCCGACTGCGGCGGTTCCAACCGAGATTCTCACCGCGCCGGTGCTGGGCGTAGCGGTGCCCCCGTTGGCGCCACCGTTGGTGCCTCCGGTGGTGCCACCAGTGGTGGCGCCGCCGGACGCCGCGTTAATCGTGGCGGTACCGTTGTTTCCATTTGCTCGGAAAGTGGCCACCGCGCGTCCGTTGACATCGGTCGTGCGCTTCGCCCGGCTCGATGACCCCGAGCGTCGTCGTAAAGATCACTTGTGTTCCCGGGTGAGGAGGAGTGCCCGATGCCTCCAGAACGTAGGCAATGAGCTGCGCCGTCCCGTTAGCCGGGATAGCGTTGGTCGATGCCGTCAATGTGATTGTCGAGCCTGATGGCGCCAGGAGCGGCACGCTGTCGCAGGCAGCGGCAAGCTGACGCGGCCGCCAGGACGAGAAAAACGCCCGTCAGGCGGCCGCGCAGACGGACGCCCGACGCCGCCGATCCAAGCGTGATATCATCGAATCCGCTAAGCATTTTAATCTCATGAGGTTACGGGGTCAACTCAGGGGCGCCGAAGGCGGGTATGCGATGGCCGCCCTGCTGGTCGCCCTGAGCGTGATGGCCGTTCTCGCCTCGGCCGCCATGCCGTCCTGGAAGCAGATGACGCAGCGCGAGAAGGAAGCCGAGCTGGTCTTTCGCGGACAGCAGTACGCCCGCGCCATCGGTCTGTTCCAGCGGCGTGCCGGCCCCGGCGTGAACCCGCCGAACCTCGATGTGCTCGTTCAACAGAAGTTTCTCCGCAAGAAGTACAAGGACCCGATTACCGGCGGCGACTTCGACCTGATTTCTCCCACCACGCCGATGGCCGTCCCGACCTCGCCGACGCCGGGCGGACAAACAGGGACCGGACGGGCGCGCGTCCGCACCGGCGCAGGGCCACTGGACGCCCGCCACGACCCGCGGTGGCCTGTCGCAGCCGCTGTCGAGCTTCGGCCGCGGCACGCAGCCCGGCGGCGGCGCAGCGGTCGGGTTCGGCGGCACCGTCGCGGGCGGCATCGTCGGCGTGCAGAGCAAGAGCAAGGCGCAGTCGATTCGCATCTACAACGGCCGCACCCATTACAACGAGTGGCAGTTCGTCTACATCCCGCAGGCGGCACAGCCCGGCGGGCGCGGCCAGCCTGGCGTTCCCCAACGCGGCGGCCCGCAGCGCGGCGATCCCCAGCGCGGACCGCTTCGGCGGAGATGGACGATCTGGCAACCCGACGAGTTCCCGCAGCCCGGCGGGCGGCAGGGCGCTCCGACCACGCCGCAGCCGGCCCGCGTGGACGCGGACCTTTCAGGTAATAAGACGCGCGCCCGGGCCGCGCAGCCGGTTCAGACAGCCGCCAGCGCATCGTGAAAGGCGCGGCGCACTTCTTTGATATCGGCTTCGGTGCCGCCGCCGCAGACGCGGTTCGTCAGCAGCACGTAGTAGCGATCGCGCGGCGGATCGATCCACAACGACGTCCCGGTAAATCCGACGTGGCCGAACGCGGAACGGCGAGAGCTTCGTCCCGCACGACGAGGTCGGGAGCATCGTGTCCCAGCCGAGCGCGCGTGAGCTGCCGGGCACGGTCGTCTTCCTGTGTCGCGCGTCTGACCGAGCGCCGGCGACAAACGGCGCCGGCAATGACTGCGTCGCCGCGGGCGCCGCGCAAGCATCGCCCGGGCAAAACCGCCAACGCCTGCCGCCGTGCCGAACAGACCGGCATGTCCCGCGACACCGCCGAGCGCTGCGGCGTAGTTGTCGTGCACTTCGCCGACGAGCCGGCGGCCGCGCCGGACATCTTCCGGCCAACGGCTCGGTCGGCGCGGTCCGGTCGCCCGCCGACTCCGGAATGCCGAACGCCAGCACGTTCGAAGCGTCCGGCTCGAGCCCGTCGGCGCGGCCGAAACACGACGCACGATCTGTTCGAACAGCTCGTCCAGGGGCGCGCCGCCGCGGTCGGCGGCGAGGAACCCGAGCAGGATGAAACCCGAGATCGCTGTAGATCGATTTCGTGCGCGGCGGGTATTCGAGCGGAAGGCCGCAGATGTCGTGCTCGAACTCACGCCGGCTGCTCGGGAGGCGGATCGACCAGCCGCGCGGCGAGGCCCGACGCGTGCTCGAGCAGGTCCTGCACCGTCGCCGACTCGCGGTCGGCTCCGCGCCATTCCGCAAAGCACTGCGTCAGCGGCTCAGCAAGATCCAACGCGACCATCGGCGACGAGGTCCATCACGACGGTGGTCGTGGCCATAGGCTTCGTCAGCGACGCGAGGTCGAAGATCGTGCGTCTCACTCGCGGCCCGGCGATCGTCGAAGGCGAGGGTGCCGAACGCTTCACGCCAGAGCGTGCGATGGCTGTCTCCGATTTCAGCGACGGCTGCCGGGAAAATTCGGTCGGCAATCGCGCGGAGGAGGAGCGTGCGGGCGGCGTCCACTGCGCGGCAGGACTCGATTGCGCATGGAACTACTCGGGAGTGGACTCGAGAATAACATAGGACGGCGATCCCATGCACGTCCTCGGCATCGATGTCGGTGGATCGAAGACCGTGTGTCTGCTCGCGGACGAGCTCGGCGCGGTCCTGGCGGAGGTCCGGGGACCCGGCGCCAATCTGCAGGCGGCGGGCGAGCTGCAGGTCGAGAAGATCGTGCATCGCGTGATGGAGGACGCGCTGGTCGATCGCGAACGCCCGGCGGTGGTCTGCGTCGGCATCGCGGGCGTCGACCGCGACGACGACGCGCGCGTCATGCTCTCGATCATGCACCGCATCAGCCGCGGATCCCGGGTCGTGGTGGTCAACGATGCGTTGATCGCGCTGGTGGCGGCAACGGGAGAGTCGCCCGGCATCGTGATCGTGGCCGGCACCGGGTCGATTGCGTACGGCCGGAATGCCCGCGGCCAGGCGGCGCGGGCGGGCGGTTGGGGGCACATGATCGGCGACGAGGGCAGCGGCTACTGGATCGGCCGTCAGGCGTTGGCGGCGGCGGTCCGCGAGGTCGATGGCCGCGGTCCGCGGACCGGCGCTCACCGAGGATGTTCTCGCGCATTTCGGCGTCGCCGGACGCCGCCGGCCTGGTGGGCATTGTGTACAACCGGGAGGTGCCGCGGGCGAATGTCGCGACGCTCGGTCCAATCGTCCAGCGGGCGCGGGATCGCGGCGACGCGGTCGCGACGCAGATCCTGGAACACGCCGCCGACGAGCTGTCGCTGGCGGCGGCGTCGGTGGCCGCCCGGCTCGAGATGCGCGGCGACGCCTTTCCGTTCGTGCTGGCCGGCAGCATGTTCCGGGTCGTGACCTCGCTCGAGCTGGAGCTCCGCCGCCGCCTGGTCGAAGTGGCGCCGCGCGCCGACGTAAAGCCGCTCGGCGTCGAACCGGCGCAGGGGGCCGTCGCACTCGCGCTCGCCGAGCTGCGCGGCGGCGCCAGCCTGCCCAGATACATCGGCTGACGTCTTGCGGATCCGTATCTTCCCGACGCCGGAATCCGCCGCGCGCGCGCTCGCGGCCGACGTCGCTGGCGCGGTGGCGGCCGACCCGGCGCTCGTGCTCGCGCTGCCGACCGGCAGGACGCCCATCAGGTTCTACCGCGAGCTCGCGGCGCTCCATCGCAAACAGGCGCGTCGACTTCTCGCGCGTGACGACGTTCACCCTCGACGAGTTCACAGGGATCGCGCCGTCCGATGCCCGCGCAGCTATCGCGCCTTCATGCAACGGCATCTGTTCGACCACGTGAACGTGTCATCACGACGCCTTCACTTCCTGAACGGCGACGCGGCCGATGCGGAGGCCGAATGCCGGCGGTACGAGCGTGCCATCGCGCGCGCCGGTGGCATCGATCTGATGATCCTGGGGCTTGGCCGGAACGGGCACATCGGCTTCAACGAGCCCGGGCCCTTTCTCATCGCCCGCACGCATCGCACCCGGCTTGCCGGCGCGACGCGACGCGCCAACCGGGCGCTCTTCGGCTCGCGCGCCGCGGACGTCCCGCGCGCGGCGCTCTCGATGGGAATCGCGACGATTCTCCAGGCACGCCGCATCGTGCTGGTCGCGACCGGAACCGCCAAGGCGCGATGTGTGGCGAGCGATGGTGAACGGACCGGTGACGCCGCGGCTGCCGGCGTCGTTTCTGCAGCTGCACCCGCAGGCCGAACTCTGGCTGGACCGGGCCGCGGCTGGACGACTCGGCGACGCGCGCTGAAGCGCTGCTCAGGTCTGGGCTAGTCAGGTCTGGAGGACCTGCTTCAGCCGGCCTTCGACGTCCTCGCCAATCGCGTCGCGGACGAAGTCGTGCGCCTTGCGGAGCTTGGCGAGCGCGCGCGTGTAGGGGAGGCCGGTCTTCTGCATGACGATCGCCGCCTTGACGTTCCAGTGCGCCCGGCTCAGCAGCTCGTCCGCCTCGTCGTAGTCGAGGCCGGTGACGATCGTGATGATCCGGCGCGCGCGATCGCGCAGCTTCTCCGATCCCATCTGCACGTCGACCATCAGGTTGCCGTAGGTCTTGCCGATGCGGATCATCGACGCCGTGGTGAGCATGTTGAGGACGATCTTGGTCGCGGTGCCCGGCCTTGAGCCGCGTCGAGCCGGCGATCACCTCGGGGCCGACCGCCGGCGCGATCGTCAGGTCGACGAACATCTGCAGCTCGGTCCGCGGGATCGCAGGTGACGAAGATGATCTTCGAGCCGGCGCGGCGCGCGCGGGTCAGCGCGCCGCGGACGAACTGCGTCATGCCGCTCGCCGACACGCCGATCACCACGTCCTTCTTGGTCGGGCGCAAGCCGGTTGATCGAGCGCGCGCCTTCCTCGTAGTTGTCCTCGACGCCCTCCCGCGACTTCATCACCGCGTTCTTGCCGCCGGCCATGATCGCCTGCACCAGGTCGTCGGGCGTGCCGAAGGTCGGCGGCATCTCCGCCGATTCGAGCACGCCGAGCCGCCCGCTCGTGCCGGCGCCGACGAAGATGATCCGGCCGCCGCGCCGGAGCGCCTGCGTGATGATGTCGATGCCGACCGCGATGCGATCCTTCTCGCGGTGCACCGCCGCGAGCATCTTGCGATCTTCGTTGAGCATGCCCTTCGACGATGTCGGCGGCGGACGAGCTTGTCGATGGCGAGCGTGGCGGGATTGATCGCTTCGGTCGGAAGGGACTGCCACTTGGAACGGACAGGCATGCTCAGGGAACCTCGGACGAACCGCGAATGGTAGCATACCCGCCGTGATCGACGCGTACCTCGATCATCTCCGCGTCGAGCGCCGGCTGGCCGATCACACGCTCGAGAGCTACGCCCGCGATCTGCGATCGCTCGCGCAGTTCGCCGCGTCGAGCGGCAGGCGCCATCGAGTCGCTGGATCGCCGCCGGCTCGAGGCGTTCGTCGGCCAGCAGCGCGCGCGCGGGCTGTCGCCGCGCTCGGTCGCGCGCACGGTCGCGGCGCTCCGCGGCTTCTACCGCTTCCTGGTCCTCGAGCGGCGGCTCGCCGAGAAGCCCCGCCGACGACCTGCTGCCGCCGCGCGCCTGGCCGGCGCTGCCGAAGTGCCTGTCGACTCGAAGAGGTCGACCGCTGATCGCCCAGCCGGACGTACGACCGTCCGCTCGGCGTGCGCGATCGCGCGATGATCGAAGTGCTGTACGCGACCGGCATGCGCGTCTCCGAGCTGGTCGGCATCCGCGCGGCCGATCTGCACCTCGACGAGCAGTACCTGACGTGCATCGGCAAGGGCAACAAGGAGCGGCTCGTCCCGATCGGCGAGCAGGCGACCGCCTGGGTGCGGCGCTACGAGCGCGACGGCCGGCGCGGCGCTCGCGGCGCGGCGCGCAGGGGCACGCGCAGCTCGCCGCGCCTGTTCCTGAACGCGCGCGGCGGACCGCTGAGCCGCGTCGGGTTCTGGAAGATCCTGAAGGACCACGGCGCGCCGCGCCGGGCTGCCGCGCGCGTCAGCCCGCACGTCCTGCGGCATTCGTTCGCCACGCACCTGCTCGAGCGCGGCGCCGACCTGCGCGCGATCCAGATGATGCTCGGCCACGCCGATCTGTCGACCACGCAGATCTACACGCACGTCCTCGAAGCGCGGCTGCGCACGGTCTACGATCGGTTCCACCCGCGCGCCGTGATTCTGCTAAACTTAACCGTTTGTTCAGCTCAGCGTCGCTAAGGCGGACACTGCGCAGTGTCGTCGCAGTCGTGTCCGGCATCAGCCGGACTGCGCACGAAGGAGAGTCACGGCATGAGCCGTAACGGACGGCATCTCTTCACCTCGGAGTCGGTCACCGAAGGGCATCCCGACAAGATCGCCGACCAGATCTCGGATTCGATTCTCGACGCCATCCTCGCCCAGGACCCGATGAGCCGCGTCGCGTGCGAAACGCTGGTCACGACCGGCATCGCGTTCGTCGCCGGCGAAATCACCACCACCGCGCGTCATCGACTACCAGGACGTCGTCCGCGCAGCACGATCGCCGACGTCGGCTACACGCGCGGCAAGTACGGCTTCGACGCCGAGACCTGCGCCGTCATCTCGTCGATCCACAGCCAGTCGCCCGACATCGCGATGGGCGTCGACACCGGCGGCGCCGGCGACCAGGGCCTGATGTTCGGCTACGCCTGCACCGAGACCGACGAGCTGATGCCGCTGCCGATCATGCTGGCGCACAAGCTCACGCAAGGGCCTGTCGTGCGCGCGCCGCGACGGCGTGCTCGACTACCTGCGGCCCGACGGCAAGTCGCAGGTCACCGTCGAGTACGACGGCAACAAGCCGGTCCGCGTCGACGCGGTCGTCGTCTCCAGCCAGCACAGCCCGATCGTCACGCAACGAGACGATGCGGGACGACATCACCGAGAAGATCATCAACCGCGTCATCCCGGCCGAGCTGATGGACAAGAACACCAAGATCTACGTCAACCCGACCGGCCGGTTCGTCGTCGGCGGTCCGCACGGCGACGCCGGCGTCACCGGCCGCAAGATCATCGTCGACACCTACGGCGGCGCCGCGCCGCACGGCGGCGGCGCGTTCTCGGGCAAGGATCCGACGAAGGTCGATCGCTCCGCCTGCTACATGGCGCGCTACATCGCGAAGAACGTCGTCGCCGCCGGCCTCGCCGATCGCGCGCTGGTGCAGCTCGCCTACGCGATCGGCGTCGCCGATCCGGTGTCGGTCATGGTGCACACCGAAGGCACCGGCCGCATTCCCGAAGAGCAGATCACCGAGCTCGTGCGCGCGCACTTCAAGCTCACGCCGCGCGGCATCATGGAGGAGCTCGATCTGCGCCGGCCGATCTACAAGAAGACCGCCGCGTTCGGCCACTTCGGCCGCACCGAGCCCGAGTTCACCTGGGAGCGGACCGACAAGGCGGCCGCGCTGCGCGCCGAGGCGCAAGCTGTAGCAGCCGCGTCCGTGAAGCGTGTGGCTTCTGGCAACGGCGGCCCTCGTGGCCGCCGTTGCTGTTTGGACTGCGCTCTCGCTGCCGCCCGCGCGCATCGCCCTGCCGCCGCCTGGCGACGACGGCGACCGTGCGCGGGCGTCTTCCACGTTCACACCAACCGATCCGACGGCCGCAGCTCGCCTGAGGAAATCGCCGCGGCCGCCGCGCGCGCCGGCCTCAAGTTCGTCATCTTCACCGATCACGGCGACGGCACGCGCGACGCCGATGCCGCCCGGCGTATCACGACGGGCGTGCTCTGTCTCGACGGCGTCGAGGTCAGCACGCGCGGCGGCCACTACGTCGCCTCGGCCTGCCGGCCGCGCCGTATCCGCTCGGCGGCGAACCGCGCGACGTCATCGAGGATGTCCAGCCGGCTCGGCGGATTCGGCATCGTCGCGCATCCCGATTCGCCGAAGGCCGAGCTGCGCTGGCGCGAATGGAACGAGCCGTTCGACGGCATCGAGCTGGTCAACCTCGATACCGGGCTGGCGAACGCGTGTCGCAGGAGACACGGCTGGCGATCGACTGCGTCGACCGCGCTCGGCACCTATCCGTTCCGGCCCGCGGAAACCATCGGCCATCTGGTCGGAGAATCGACCGTGGCGTTCGCGCGCTGGGAATCGCTGACGCGGCGGCGGCGCGATGGTCGCGCTCGGCGGCGCCGACGCGCATGCGAAGCTCGCGCTCGCGCGACGTCGAGCCCGGCGACAATCGGTTCTCGCTGCCGATCCCAGGCTACGAGGCGTCCTTCGGCAGCCTGACGCTCCACGTGCGCCTCGACGCACCGCTGATCGGGCGACGCCGCGGCGGACGCAGAGGCTCGTGCTGACGGCAATTCGCGGCGGACATCTCTACACGGCGCTCAGCGCGATGGCCGCCCCGCCTTTTCTCGAGTTCACGGCGACGAACGACGCGGGGGAGCGCGCAGGCCGGGGACGAGCTGCCGGCCGGCGGACCGGTCGACGCTTCGCGTCCGGACCAACGCACCGGCCGGGTTCAAGACGTCGTCTGGCGGGGCCAGGAGCTGTTGTCGGGCGACACGGCGAACAGGACTTCACGGTTGCCGCGCCAGCCGATCCGGCCGTGTACCGCGTCGAGGTCCGAGCGGCGGATCGCAGCCGCGCCGCCGCTCTGGCTGCTGAGCAACCCGATCTACGTCGCGAGGCGCGACGGCCGACGGCCGTGCCACCCGCGCGGCCGCCGGCCACGCGACGCGAAGGCGCTGTTCGACGAGCGGGAAGCAGCGGGTGGACGAACGGAGACCGACCCGACGTCGCTGGCAGCCTTCGACGTGCTCCGCGGCACGACGCGTTCCAGAGCTCGGCTTCCGCTTCGGCCTGGCCACCGGCGACACCACGCGATCAGTTCGCGGCGCTCGGCGTCGTCACGCCTGATGGCGTCGCAGCCGTACGATCGGCTGACGTTCGAGGCCGCGCCGAAACGGCCGATGCGCATCTCGGTGCAGGTCGCGTGCGCCGGTCAACCCGGACTACCAGGAGCGCTGGGAGCGATCGGTATACCTCGAGCCGACGGACCGTCAGATCTCGGTCTTCTTCGACGACATGACGCCGATCGGCGCCACGCAGACGTTCCGGCCGCCGCTGCGCGGACGTCCGCAGCATCGTGTTCGCCATCGACCGGACGAACACCGCAGGCAGGAACGTCCGGACGAATCTGGCTCAGGAACGTGCGGCTGGAGCGGTAATCCGGCTCAGGTCCTGACGGTCAGGATCATGTAGGCGGCGAGCGGCGCCGAACATCATGTTCGGCGCCCAGGCGGCCAGGACCGGCGTCGAGGACGCCACCCTGTGCCCATCGCGACGAACACGCTCATGACGATGAAGTAGACGATCGCGAGCACGATGCCGATGCCGATGCCGTACAGGGCGCCGCGGCGGCCGGTGGTGATGGCGAACGGCACGGCGATGCAGCGTCATGACGACGGTCACCAGCGGGAACGCCACCTTCCGCTGCAGCTCCACCAGATAGGGCACCACGTTCGCGCCGCTGGCTCGCAGCTGCGAGATATAGGTCGCGCAGCTCCGCCGAGCGTCATCTGGTCGGCCAGCGGCACGCTCGACTCGAAGTAGTTCGGCGGCTCGAGCGGCGAGCACGCGCTCGGTCGATCACCTCGTATCGCACCGGCGCCGTCCTCGGCTCTGCCGGCCGCGGCGTGAGCTCCCGGTGCCAGCCTTTCTTGCCCTTCCAGACCGTGACCAGCTCGTCCGTCTGCCCGGCGTTCCCGCTGCAGCGACGACCTCGTTCATGTAGGTGATCGACCGCAGCCGCCACGCGGCCTGGTCGACGTCGTAGACGTGCAGGCGGGTGAAACGCGGCGGCTTCGGCTCGAAGACGTCGAAGAGGTAGATCTGGCCGGCCGGTGCCGACGCGCCAGTGCTGCGTCAGTGGCGTCGACTGCTCGTTCCAGCCGCGGATCTTCGCCTCGAGCCGGTCGGCCTCGCGGTTGGTCGAGGCCAGCACCCGATCCTGCAGCAGGAACAGCGAGGCGCTGGCGAGCAGCGCGAACACGACGAGCGGCGCCATCGCGCCGGTAGAGGCTGATGCCGCAGGCGCGCAGCACCAGCAGCTCGCTGTTCTTCGTCATCACGCCGACGGTCACGAGCGCCGACACCAGCACCGACATCGGGACGACGAAGTAGATGAAGCGGCGGCGTCGCGAAAGCGAAGTAGCGGAGCAGGATCGCCGTCGTGGTCTCGCCGCGAAACAGCTTGTCCATCATGTCGATGAACGTCGAGATGTAGAAGATCGCCAGCAGCCCGAGCACGCCGAGCGCGAACACCCGGAGGTACTCGCGCGAGATGTAGATGTCGATCAGCCGCGGCGTCGGCAGGTCGAGGCGCGGGAAGCGGACGACGACGCACGGGCGCGGCCGCGGGGCGGCCGGTCGCTGGCGCCGTCGGCGAAGCGCCTGCGCGGTCGACCGCCGCACGGAACGCGGGAATCGCCAGGCGGATCGGCTGATCGCCGGCGCGAAGCCGCCAGGCCATCAGTCCGATCGGCGCCGACGCTCATCACGATGTTCGGCACCCAGGCCGCGACTTCCGGCGGCAGCCGGCCGCCCATGCGCGACGGCGCGCGCGCCGTAGAGCAGGACGTAGTTGACCAGGATGACGCCGAACCCGAACACGAAGCTCGCCAGACGGCCGCCGCGGTGATTGCTCGCCCCGAGCGCCAGTCCGATCAGCGCGAGGATCGGGCAGGTGAGCGGCAGCGCGAACTTGTAGTGGATCATGAACCGCTGGCTGAACGCCTGGCCGCCGCGCGCCGCTGTCCTCCGCGATGCTCGTTGCGCAGCTGCGCGATCGTCATTTCCGGCGTGCCCAGGCGGCGGGTCGGCCGGAACACCGTGTTCGGATCGAAGTTGATCGATGAGCCGCTCGAACTCGGTCGGCTCGTAGGACTCCTGGTTGACGATGGACGTCGGTGGCTGATGCCGTCGACGAGCTCGAGCTGGACCAGCTGCTTCTCGCGGTCGAGCCGGATCCGTCCCTCGCGCGCGAAGTAGACGGTGGTGTACCCGGCCTCGCTCTGGTCGCCGAGGAAGACGTCGCGCCAGCCGCCGCCGGCGGGCAGGTCGCGCACGTAGATCACGCGATGCGGGAAGTCGTCGAAGAACACGCGCGGCGTGAGCGTCGACTCGATGCGCTCTTCCATCACGTCGGCGACGATCGTCCGGAACGCCTGGTTCGAGTCCGGCAGCGCGACGATGATCTCGTAGGCGGTCGCCGCGGTGCCGAGCAGCGCGATGAGCGCCACCGGGCGGAGCAGCCGCATCAGGCTCACGCCGCACGCCTGCATCGCCACGAACTCGCGATCGCCGGACAGCCGGCCGAAGCCGACGAGGATGCCGAGCAGCACCGACATCGGAATGGTGTTGCAGAGCGCCTGCGGCGCCAGCAGCATCAGCGCGCGCGCCACGATCGACACCTCGACGCCCTTCGCGATCAGATCCTGCGCGCGCTGCAGGATCGGCGGAATCATCAGGACGAAGGTGAGCACGAGCAGCGAGATCACGAAGGGGAGCGCGATCTCGCGGACCAGATAGCGGTCGAGAATCTTGAACATCAGGGCCGTGAACTAGACTAGCACCGATGACCCGGGTCGCCTTCCTGTGGCACATGCACCAGCCGTATTACGAGGATCTCGTCACGCGCGAGCACATCCTGCCGTGGGTGCGGCTGCACGCGCTCAAGGACTACTTCGGCATGGTGGCGCTGCTGCGGGAGTTTCCGGCGTCCGGATGACGTTCAACCTCGTGCCGTCGCTGCTGGTGCAGCTCGAGGCGTTCGCCGCCAACCGCGCCCGCGATCGGTATCTGGATGCTCGGGCTGAAGCCGGCCGCCGAGCTCACCGCGGAGGACGCCGCGTTCATCGTCCAGAACTTCTTTCACGCGCAGCGGCAGCGGATGATCGAGCCGTATCCGCGGTACCGCGAGCTGCTGGCGCGGCGCGGCAGCGGCGCCGCGTCCGATGTGCACGCGGCGGCCAGGCGCTTCAGCGTCGACGACCTGCGCGACCTGCAGGTCTGGCAGAAGCTCGCCTGGATCGATCCGATCTATCTCGAGGGCGACGAGCGCGTGCGCGCGCTGGTCGCCAAGGACCGCGACTTCACCGAAGAGGACAAGCACGTCCTGCGCGGCATCGAGCTGGAGCTGCTGAACGCGGTCATTCCGGCCTACCGCGAGGCGGCCGCGCGCGGCCAGGTCGAGCTGTCGACCTCGCCGTTCTACCACCCGATTCTGCCGCTGCTGTGCGACACCGACATCTACAAGCGCACGCATCCCGACGCGCGGATGCCGCGCCACCGCTTCGTCCACCCGGAGGACGCGCGCGAGCAGCTCGATCGGGCCGTCGCCTGCCACGAGCGGCTGTTCGGCGCGCGGCCCGCGGGCCTCTGGCCGTCCGAAGGCTCGGTGTCCGACGCCATGGTGCCGCTGGTCGCCGCCGCCGGGTTCCAGTGGATGGCGACCGACGAGCTGATCCTCGCGCGGACGCTCGGCATCGCATTCGGCCGCGACAGCGCGGGACATGTCGATCAGCCCGAGCGGCTCTACCAGGCCGTACAGCGTCCGCGCCGGCGGCGCGCAGGTAGCCTGCCTGTTCCGCGATCACGCGCTGTCGGATCTGATTGGGTTCACCTACGCCGGCTGGAACGCCGACGCCGCCGCCGACGACTTCGTCGGCCGGCTGGTCGAGGCGGGCCGCCGCTACGCGGCGCGGACCGGCGGGGGAGAAGCCACCATCCCGATCATCCTCGACGGGGAGAACGCCTGGGAGCACTTCGAAGGCGGCGGGCGGCCGTTTCTGCGCGCGCTGTACGCGCGGCTGTCGACGCATCCCGAGCTGCGGACCGTCACGATGCAGGAGGCGTGCCGCGCGGCCGGGCGCCGAGCTCGACGGCATCTTTCCCGGGCTCCTGGATCGACGCCAACTTCTACATCTGGATCGGGCATCGCGACGACCAGCTGGCGTGGAGTCAGCTCGCGGAAGCGCGCGCCGCCGTCGAGACGCCGCAACGGCGACGCGGCGGCCGCCGCGCGGGCCCGCGAGGAGGTGCTCATCGCCGAAGGCAGCGACTGGTTCTGGTGGTACGGCGACGATCACTCGTCGGAGCACGACCTGGAATTCGACGACCTGTTCAGGCGGCACCTCCGAAACGTCTATCGGCTGCTCGGCAAGCCGATTCCCGACGAGCTCTTCGTCAGCAACATCTCCGGCGGAGCGCCGCCGCCCGCTGAACGTCAGCCGGCCGGGCTCGCTGGCGCCCGTGCTGGACGGCGAGGAGACGACCTACTTCGAGTGGCTGGGCGCCGGGCTCGCTCGAGGTCCGCGACACGGCCGGCGCGATGCACCAGGCCGAGCGGCGGGCGCCGGTCCTGACGCTGCTGCAGTTCGGGTTCGACCGCGAGCCGGCTGTACGTCCGCCTGGACGGCGAGCGGCCGCTGGTGGACCTCCTCGGCGAGGGGTTCGAGTTCTCCCTGAAGTTCCTCAACCCGCAGGGCGTCCGATTCTCGGTCCGCCAGGATCTGGGCCGCCTGACCGGACTGTTCTGGGACTGGCGGGCGACGGCGCCGCACTGGGTGGCGCGAGGGCCGGGCATGCGGCGGTCGCCGCCGGGACCATCCTGGAAATCGCGATGCCGCTGGCCGACATTGCGCCGGAGACGCGGCCGCATCACGGCGAGCTGTCGTTCTTCCTGGCGCGTGTATCAGGACGACGTCGAAGTCGAACGGCACCCGGCGCATCGGCCGATTGAGACGGCCATTCCGGACGAACAGTTCGAGTCGCGTCACTGGACGGCGTGACTCCGCCGTTTGGGGCATCCGCCCCTGATGCTCATCCACAAAGCGTGCACAGCCGCCTTTCCGGCCGTATTTCGCTCGACGTCTGATAATGTATGTTATGTTAACTTGCGTCACGGCGTCGCCGCACGACACCATCCGCGGTCAGCTCACAGGCTGTCGCGCGACTCGGCTTCTCGACGTGGACCGCCTGGCTCGGCGCGCATCGCCTCACGACTCGCAACTGCGCAGCTGCTCGTGACGGCAACTCGCGGCCTGCATTCGCGGCCGTCGAGCGCATCCTCGCGCTGCGGCCCGATTCGGATAATGTCTGACAGGTCAGTCGGCTGCCCGCAGGGCGCTCGGCCGCCCGGCTTCGACTGCCGGACGTCGCGCCAGCAGCTGCTCGGCCGCGCCGTCACTCGCTCTGCCGATGCGCGACCTCGCGGGCACTTCGACGCGGTCGCCCGCGCGCGTCTGCTCGAACGCCGCGCCTACGCTGGCGACTGCGTGCGCGCGGACGTCGACGCGGCTTCGGCTGGACGCCTCGGCGACACGGACGCTGCTCCGACTACCGCGAGGGCCTTTCGACTGTCGATGCTCCCGGCATCCGTCGCCGCGCTGCGCGAATTGCTACGACGAAATGCGAGCTACATGGTGCTCGCCGCCCGGCCTTCGGCTTCGCCGCCGCGTCGCGCAGCATGCTGCCGGGTCGCGCTGCCCTGGCCGGCGTCCGCGCATCGCCGCTGACACCCGCAGGCCCTGCGCGACGGTCGGCTTCCGCGAGCGACTCTGCCTGGCTCGCCACACCGCCAGCCGCCTACGCCTGGCGACTGCCGATCAGACCTCGCCCGGCATTTCGACGCGGTTGCCTGGCGACAGGTCGCCAACCCGGCAACCGTCGCGGGCGCTGACGTGGACGCGCTACTTGGCCTTGCGGAGCTCGCGCAGGATCTGCTCGAGCGCGTCGATCACTTCGTCGCGGGTGACGCGGCTGCGCGCGAAACTGAGCTTCAGGTTGAACAGCTTCGTCGGCGGCCGGAACGCGAACACATAGTGCTTCGGGCCGGCCGGCCTTCGGCTTCGCCGCCGCGTCGCGCAGCTGCTGCCGGGTCGCGCCGCCCTGGCCGGCAATCTTCTCGATCAGGGCGGTCATTTTCTCAGGTGTTTCCTGCCTAACTACCTGTAGAAGCAACGATTTAGTGGAAATGTCGGCCAGCCGACACAGGTTCCGGATCTCGTCGGGCATGGCCGCCAGCGACAGGGACTCGGTGACCGACGTGCGCGACTTCCCCAGCCGCCGCGCCAGGTCCTCGTGCGTATACCCGCAGCGCTCGGCGAGCCCCTGCAGCGCCTCCGCCTCTTCGAACGGCGTCAGGTCCTTCCGCTGCAGGTTCTCGATCAGCGCGAGCTCGATGACCTCGGTGTCGTCGACCTCGCGGACGACGACCGGCAGCTCGCGCAGCCCGGCCTGGACCGACGCCTGGTAGCGGCGCTCGCCGGCGATGATCTGGAACCGCTCGCCGCGCTGCCGCACGACGAGCGGCTCGATGATCCCCTTTTCGCGCAATCGACGCGATCAGCTCGGACAGGTCGCCCATGACCTGCCGCGGCTGGTTGGGATTCGGATCGATCAGGTCGATGGCAACCATCCGGCCGACCGGCGTGCCGGCCGACATGGCCAGCGCCTCGACGTAGTGCTCGTCGTGGCGCATCGAGACGAATGCCGGGAGCCCCCGTTTAGGCACGATCGATGACCTCCTCGCACAGGCGGTAGTACTCGGTCGCGCCCGTCGAGTCGGGCGCGAACGTGAAAATCGATTCCTTGTAGGCGGGGCTCTCCTCGAGCCGCACGCTCTTGGTGATGACGGTCTTGAAGACCTTCCCGCCGAACACCTTCTGGATCTGCGTCCGGATGTCGCGCGCCAGCGCCGTCCGCTTGTCGTGCATCGTGATGACGACGCCGAGAATGCGCAGCGCCGGGTTCGGCCGCGCCCGCACCTTCTCGATCGTCTCGAGCAGGTCGTCGGTCCCTTCGAGCGCGAAATACGACGACTGGATCGGGATCAGCAGGTGCGTCGAGGCGACCAGCGCGTTCACCGTCAGCAGCCCCAGCGTCGGCGGGCAGTCGATGACGATGTTCGGGTAGCTCTTGCGGACCGGCTCGAGCTTGTCCTTGAGCCGGAAGTGGGCGTCCATCTCCCCCACCAGCCGCGACTCGAGCTTGGCGAGCGCGATCCGCGACGGCGCGATCGCCAGGTTCTCGACCGGCGACGGCATGATGACGTCCTCGATCGCCACCGCGGGATCGGCGATCGCGTCGTAGACGCTGCGCGACACGTGCGGCGATGTCGAGGAACGACATCGTGCTGTTGGCCTGCGGATCGAGATCGACGAGCAGCGTCCGGCGGCCCCGCAGGGCGAGCGCGGCGGCCAGGTTGATGGCGGTCGTGGTCTTGCCCACGCCCCCCTTCTGGTTGGCGATGGCGACGATCATGCAGTTGTTGGCGGACCGGGGTTGGACGGAACGGATTGTAACAGACGAGTTGGATGAGTTGGAGAGCTGAGAGAGTTGGTCGAGTTGAAGATTGGTCAGCTCACCAACCCGCTGATTCGGCAACTGCAGCTCGATCAGTTCGCCCACTCGCCAATTCACCATCACATCTTGTACTTGCCCAGGTCGTCCGGGTCGAGACTGTCGAGCCACTTGTGCAGGCGGTCGGCGTCGGCGCGATCCGAGGACGGATCGATCGTCTTGGCGTTGTCGATCACCGACTCCTCGACGAAGATCGGCGCCTTGGTCCGCAGCGCCAGCGCGATCGCGTCGCTCGGGCGCGCGTCGATCGCCAGCGTGTCGCCGTTCAGCGAGAGGTAGATGAGCGCGTAGAACGTGTTGTCCTGCAGGTCGCAGACGACGATCTTCTGCACCGACGCCTTCAGATCCTGGATGACGTTGCGCAGCAGGTCGTGGGTCATCGGCCGCGGCGTCGCGATGTTCTCGATCTGCAGCGCGATCGCGTTGGCCTCGAAGATCCCGACCCAGATCGGCAGCACCTTCTGCCCGTCCTTGTCGCGCAGGATCACGATCGGCATGTTGGTGATCGGGTCGACCATCAGCCCCTTGATCGTCATTTCGATCTGCATCGCTTCACCCTACGCCCGTCCGCTACAGAATTTCCAACTTCACAATTCTTAAATTCGACTTCCGAATTCGCGACCCTGCCCCACACGCTGTGCGCGCCGGCCCGCTCGACCGTCACCGGCACGGTCCGGCCGATCCACTCCGGCGGGCCCGGCAGGTTGACGACCACGTTCTGTGACGTCCGGCCCGAGAGTTCGGTCTCGCGGCGGCGGCTGGCCGCGTCGACGAGCACGTCGACCGTCGTGCCCGACGCAGCGCCTGGTTGAGCGCGGTCTGGATGCTCCGCTGCACCGCCTGGAGCTCCACGATCCGCCGCGTCTTCTCCTCTTCCGGCACATCGTCCGGCAGCCGCTTCTCGGCGAGCGTGTTCGGCCGCGGCGAGTACTTGAACGAGAACATGCTCTGGAACCGCGCCGCCGCGGTCAGCGACAGCGTCTCCTCGAAGTCCGCCTCGGTCTCGCCCGGAAAGCCGACGATCATATCGGTCGAAAGCGCGACCTCGGGCAGTTGCTCGCGGATGCGCCGCGACCAGATCGAGGTAGCTCTCGCGGGTATAGCGGCGCCGCATCGCCTCGAGGACGCGCGTCGAGCCCGATTGCACGGGCAGGTGCAGGTGCCGGCAGATCTTCGGCAGCCGCTGCATCGCGTCGAGAAAGCGCGGCGAGAAATGGCGCGGGTGCGGGCTCGCGAAGCGGATGCGCTCGATGCCGGGCACGTCGTGAATGGCTTCGAGCGAGCGCGGTGAAGTCGCAGGCCGGGTCGTCGGGCGCGGCGTAGTGATTGACGATCTGCCCGAGCAGCTGCACCTCCGGCCGGCCGCTCGCGGCCGCCTCGCGCACCTCGGCCAGGATGTCGGCCTTGGGCCGCATCCGCTCGTGCCCGCGGGTATACGGCACGACGCAAAAGCTGCAGAACTCGTTGCAGCCTTCGATGATCGTCACATACGCGCGCACCGGATCGTTGCGCCGCGTGACGCCGAGCGGGAACGTGACGTCCTCGTACGGGTTGAGATCGACGAGCGGCAGTCGCACGCCTGGTCGCGGCCGCCTGCTCCACCAGCATCGGCAGCCGCCGAATCGCCTGCGTGCCGACGATGACGTCGGTCACACCCGGCGCGCGCGCTCAGGATGGTCTCGCCTTCCTGCTGCGCGACGCAGCCCGCCACCGCGACGATCGGATCGTGGCCGGTCTCGGCGGTCATCACGCGCAGTTCGCCGAGGCGCGTGTACAGCTTGTCCTCGGCATGCTCGCGCACGCTGCACGTGTTGATGACGACGACGTCCGCGTCCGCCGCATCGTCGGTCGGCTCGTAGCCCGCCTGCTCGAGCAGCCCGGCCATCCGCTCGGAGTCGTGCACGTTCATCTGGCAGCCGAAGGTTTCGATCAGGTACTTGCGCGCCACTAATCCCCTCTGCGCCTCTGCGGCCTCGGCGTCAGCACTCTGCTCCCTCTGCGTCCTCTGATGCAGGAGGCGAAAGCGAAAGTCGCCGACTTTCGCTTTCGCCTCCCTGCGCGCTCCTCAAGCATCTCACGAGCCGACCGCCGGATGCCGTCGGTGATCGCGGCGCCGCCCAGCATCCGGCTCAGTTCGTCGACCCGCCCGAGGCGGATCGAGCCGGCGGACGGTGGTTCGCGTCCGGCCGCGATCGACGCGCTTCTCAATCTGAAAGTGCGTATCGGCGTACGCCGCAATCTGCGGCAGGTGCGTGATGCAGAGCACCTGGAACGCCGAGCCCGAGCGCCCGCAGCTTGCGCCCGACGACGTCGGCGACTCGCCCGCCGATACCGGCGTCGACCTCGTCGAAGATCAAGCCCGGCGCCGACGCGCTCGGCGGCCGATCGCCGGCCTCGGTGAACCCGTGCCGCGCCATGCGGTGAGCGTCTTGATCGCCAGCATGATGCGCGACAACTCGCCGCCCGAGACGATGCGCGCCAGCGGCCGGAGGTCCTCGCCCGGGTTTGGTGACACGAAGAATTCCGCCTGATCGGTTCCTGCCCCGGTCCACGCGGCTTCGGGAAGCGCGTCTCGGCGCGAAACGCACCTCGAAACGGGTGCGCTCCATGGCGAGCTCCGCGAGCTGCTGCTCGAGCCGGCGCGCGAACTCGACGGCGATCTGGCGTCTGAGCTTTGCCGAGGATTCCGGCGGCGCTCGAGGTAGACGCTCGCGCGCCGCGCGCTGTACATCTCGTTCGAGCTCAGCCAGCCGCTCGTCGCGGTGTCGAAAGTCGGCCACTTCCCGTCGCAGGGCGTCACGCCTGGCGCGCGCCTCGGCCAGCGTCGGTCCGTACTTCCGCTTGATCCGCTCGAGCAACGCCAGGCGCTCTTCGACTTGCTGCAGCCGCGCCGGCGACGCATCGATGCCGTCGCCATATCGGCGCAGGAAATGCGCGAGGTCTTCGAGCTGCGACTTGATGCTGTCGCGCGCGTCGAGGTACGGCTGGAACCGGGGGTCGATGGCGGCGAGCTCGCCGACGCGTTTCCACACGGCTCCAAGTCCCGACAGCACGGCCGCATCACTCTCGTACAGCGAGGCATAGCCTTCGGCGCAGAGCCGCTCGACGCGCTCGGCGCTCGCCAGCACCTGACGCGCGGCCTGCAGCGTCGACGTCTTCTTCGGAGTCACCGGGGAGTAGGCGATTTGAGTGCCGCCTTCTCGAGCTCGGCGAGCTGGAACGCGGCGAGCTCCTGGCGGGCCCCGCCCTCCGCGGCGAGCTGACGGAACCGCGACAGGGCGTCCGCGGCCGCACGATACGCCTCGAAGGCTCACGCGTCGGCGCAGCGAAGTGTTTCAAGGCCGCCGAACATGTCGAGGGTCGACGAGATGGGTGGAGGGGTCCAGAAGCGTCTGGTGCTCGTGCTGGCCGTGGAGCTCGATCGAGCTCGCCGGCCAATTCCTTGAGCGCGGCCGGCCGTGCGTCAGCTCCCCGTTGACGAAGGCACGGCTGCGCCCCTGGCTGGTGATTTCCCGGCGGACGAGGCGCTCTTCTCCCCCGCTCTCGAAGATGGCTTCGACGGCCGCGGTGGCTTCGCCCGGTCCGAACGAGGTCGGCCGATGCCCGGCCCGCCGAGGAGGAGGCCGACCGCCTCGACGAGGATCGACTTGCCGGCGCCGGTCTCGCCGGTCAGGACGTTCAGGCCGGCATCGAACTCCAGTTCGACCGTATCGATGACCGCAAGGTGTTTAATCCTGAGAAAGCGGAGCATCGGAAAAGGGAGAGAACTCCAATCCTAACATAGGTTTGACAGCGATTTCCCAGCATGATACAGTTCTGCGCACTTGGCGCTGTCCCAGCGGCGCAGCAGCACGTCCTCGGAGGCCCCGTTTGCGCACGCTTGGAAGCTTTTTCCTTGCCCTGCAACAGCAGGCGCAGGGCGAATCTCTGTCTGGGAGCTCGAGCTTTTCGCTGGTCGAGATCATCGCCGAAGCGAGCCCCATCCAGAAGGCCGTCCTGCATCATCCTCGCGCTGTTCTCGATCGTGTCGTGGGGAATCATCTTCTATAAAGCCTGGGCGTTCGCCGCTCGGCGCGGCAGACCGCAAGCTTCCTCGAAGTCTTCCGCCGCAGCAACAAGTTCTCGGAGGTCCAGGCGGTCTGCCGGTCGCTCGGCGAAAGCCCGCTCGTCGGCCTCTTTCAGTCCGGGTACGCCGAGCTGACGGCCCAGCTGCGGCAGTCGACCCCGAACGGGGAACCGCCAGGGGCCAATCCGAAGCCGGGTGCGGCACGTCCTACTCTCAAGAGCCTGACCGCCGTCGACCGCGCGCTGATGCGTGCCTCGGTCGTCGAAGTGAACAAACTCGAAAGACGGATCCCGTTTCTGGCGTCGACGGCCAGCATTACGCCGTTCATCGGCCTCTTCGGCACCGTCGTCGGCATCCTGCTGTCGTTCGAAACGATCGGCCAGATGGGCTCCGCCAGCCTGGCGGTGGTTGGCCCGGGGATTGCGGAAGCGCTGGTCGCGACGGCGGCGGGTCTCTTCGTCGCCATCCCGGCGGCGTACTTCTACAACCACCTCTCGAACCGCGTGAAGCTGTTCGCATCGGAGATGGACGATTTCGCCATGGAGTTTCTGAACATCGCGGAAAGGAACTTCACCTAGCCGATGCCCAAGGTGCATCCGGCCTCCGACACCGGGCCCGGGCGGCTGGGCCGCGGCCGCCGCGTGTCGACGAGCCTCTCGGAAATGAACGTCGTGCCGCTCGTCGACGTGATGCTGGTGCTGCTCATCATCTTCATGGTCGCGTCACCGATGATCCAGCGCGGCATCGACGTGCGGCTGCCGGTGGCGACGCGCGCCTCGCAGATCAGCGGCGAACGGGTCTACGTCACGCTGCGGCGCGATTTTCCGCAGAAGCAGACGGTGTGGCTCGGCACCGAAGAGATTCGCGTGAGCGCGCTCGGCGAGCGCGTCCGCCAGCGAATGGAAGCGTCAGCCGATAAGAAGGTGTACCTGCAGGGTGAACGCGGCGTGATGTACGACGACGTCATCCGGATCATCGACCTGTTGAAGGCGGCCGGCGTCTCGCGACGTCGGCCTGGTCACCGACGTCCCGGAGCGCCGCTGAACGGACCATGGAAGTCACCGACGTCCTGCGCGACCGCATGCACGAACCGGCCGGCCTTCAACAGATGGCCGTCGTGTCGGTGCTGCTGCACGGGTCGATCGCCGCGCTTCTCGTGCTGGCGCCGGGCGGATGGCTCGTCGCAGCAGGTGGAAACGCCGCGCGAGGTGATGACGATCAGCCTTGCCGCCGGAACGCCCGGCCCGACGAGCGGCGGGATGACCAGTGATCAGCGGCACGGCCGGTGCAGGTCGCCACGCCGCCTGAAGAGGTGAAGAAGCCCGAACCGATCCGTGCGCCGGCGGCCAAGGCGCCCGAGATGACGATTCCCCAGACGGGGCGCTCCCTCGCGGACCGGATCGACCAACAGTGACGCAGGCGCCCGAGCAGGCGCGCGGCCGCACACCCACGAAGCGGTGCCGAGACGAGCGCGGGTTCGGCGCTCGCCGAGACCGGCGTTCGCGGACAGGGATTCGGCCTGACGACTGGCGGTGGCGGCGGCACGGGGTCGACGCTCGACGTCGAGAATTTCTGCTGCCCCGATTACATCCAGTTGATGGTGCAGCAGATTCACGCGAATTGGGACTACCGCGTCGAAGCAGCCAGGCATACCGGTCGTCAAGTTCACGATCCAGCGTGATGGAAGGATCACGGACGTCGCATTGATCAAGTCCAGCGGCTACGCGGCCAATGACATCAACGCGCAGCGGGCACTGGCGCGCACCCGACAGCTGGCCCCGCTGCCGGCGCAATTTCCGAACCCAACGCTCGGTGTTCAACTCTCCTTCGAATACAAAAGATGACCAAAAGCCTTACTACGAGCATCGCGCTGTTCGCCGGCCTGGCGCTGTCGGCGCAACAGCCGCCGGCTACGCCGCCGCAATCGCAGCAGCCGAGCGAGATCAGCACGGTGATCTCCAGCGGCGACATCGGCGCGCCGCCGCGCTTCGCCGTACCTGACTTCATCGCCCTGGCGAGCGCCTCGGCCCGCGATCGAGCGGCCGATGCGGAGACGGCCGATGCGGCGCGGACCATCGCGCGCGTCCTGTGGGACGACCTGAACTTCGAGCACGAGTTCGCGCTGATCCCGCGCGACGTCTACAAGACCATCCCGCCGGCGACCTCGATGGCGGACGTCCCGCTCGATCGCTGGCGCGAGCTCAACGCCGACGGGGTCGTCATCGGATCGGTGCAGAAAACCGACTCCGGCGTGCGCGTCGAGGTCCGGCTGTTCAACGTCCGCAGCGGCCAGTCGGCGTTCAACATGGAATACAGCGGATCGATCGCCAACGTCCGCGTCTACGCGCATACGATCGCCGACGACATCCACAAGACGCAGCGGAACCTGCGCGGCGTGGCGCGCACGCGGCTGACCTTCAACTCGGATCGCGACGGCGAGCGGCTGAGCGGCACCGTCGAAAACCGCGGCGCGAAGGAAATCTACATCTCGGACTACGACGGCGAGAACCAGCGGCGGATGACCGTCAACCGCGATCTGAACAGCACGTCGGTCTGGGCGCCGGACGGCCGATCGATCGCCTACGTGTCGTGGCGGCGCGGACCGCCCAACATCTTCCTGTCGAACATCTATTCCGGCCTGGCGCCGCAGGACCTCACCAAGAGCGTCGGCAACAACTGGACGCCGGTGTTCTCCCCGGACGGCACCCGGATCGCGTTCAGCTCGAACCGCGACGGCAACCCCGAGATCTACGTCATGAACCGCGACGGCTCGAACGTGCGTCGCCTGACCAATCACCCGGCCAACGACATCACCCCGACCTGGTCGCCGTCGGGCACCCAGATCGCGTTCACCTCGAGCCGCGGCGGCGACGCCGAGATTTACATCATGGGCGCCGACGGCATCGGGATCCAGAAGCTCACCAGCGGCTACTCGGATCGGCCAACGTGGTCCCCCGCCCCGTTCAACGAGATTGCGTACGCCGTCGAGAACCGGGCCCGGCAACGACATCAAGGTCGTCGATCTCGCGACGCGCCAGGTGCGGCAACTGACATTCAGCGAAGGGACCAACGAAAGCCCGGCGTTCGCGCCGAACGGGCGGCACATCGCCTTCAACTCGACCCGATCGGGCAAGGAACAGATTTTCACGATCGCCCGCGACGGCAAGGACCTCAGGCAGCTCACCCGCATCCGGCAACAACAAACAACCTCACTGGTCCAACTAGCGGGAGCAGACGACATGATGCGACGAGCGGTTCTGAAAGCCGCGGTGCCGACGGTGATGGCGGCCTCCGTGTTCCTGGCGGCGTGCGGTGGCAACAAGCCGCCGGTCGCCAAGCCGATTCCGCCCCCTCCCCCGCCGGCGGATACGACGACGACGGTTCCCGGCCCCGGGCCGCCGGAGCCCGGTCCCGAGCCGGTCCGAGGTTCCGCGCGAGCCGGGCTGCGCGACGACGCGAATCCGCTCCGGCTCGACCTCGACGAGATCAACCGGAACTCGCCGCTGAAGCCGGTGTTCTTCGACTACGACAGCGCCGACCTCAGCCCGGCCGCCAAATCGGCGCTCGACGAGAACGCCGGCGTGCTGAAGAAGTACGGCACGTGGGTGCTGACGATCGAAGGCCACTGCGACGAGCGCGGGACGCCCCGAGTACAATCTGGCATTGGGCGAGCGGCGCGCCGTCGCCGCGCGCACGTACCTCGTCGCGCTGGGCGTGGTCGGCCGACCGGCTGCGCACGGTCAGCTACGGGAAGGAATTTCCGTTCGACCCGGGTCACGACGAGGCGGCGTGGGCGAAGAACCGCCGCGCGCATTTCGTGATTACCGCGGCGAAAGTGACCCAGGACGGACCACGGGGCAATCGACCTATGAAGACATTCCGTCTCTTCGCGCTGACCGCCGTCGCTCGCGGCGGCCGCCTACGCGCCGGTCGTCGGCGCAGAGCCGCGAGCAGCGGCAGATGATGGCCGACCTCCGCATCCTGCAGGTGCAGGCGCAGGAGATGCAGAACATGGTGGGCGCCCTGAACCAGGCGCTCAGCGATGCGCTGAAGGCAATCAACACGCGGTTGAACGAACAGGCGGAGTCGACGCGCCGCTCGTTCGCCGAGCAGAAGTCGATCATCGACACGCTCTCGAGCGATCTGCGCATCGTCCGCGAGAAGCTCGACGACAACAACGTCCGGGTCGGCTCGCTCACTCAGGAGGTCGACTCGCTGCGCAACCTGATCACCGCGATGCCGCGCGCGGGCGACGACGGGCCGGTCAATCCGGGCGCGGTCGATCCGGCGGCCGCTGCGGCGGGGCCGCCCGCCGCCGGCGGGCTCGGCGCCTCGCCCCAGCGCGCCTACGATGCAGCGATGTCGGACTACTGGGGCAGCGACTTCGACCTGGCGATCAGCGGCTTCAAGGCCTACCTCGCCAGCTTCCCGAATCCGATTGCGCCGACGACGCACAGTTCTACATCGGCCAGTCGTACTACAACCAGGGCAAATACACGGAGGCGGCGGACGCCTACAACCTGACGATCCGCACCTACCCGAACAGCGAGATCCTGCCGGATGCGTACTTCAAGCTGGGCGAGTCGTATCGGAACCTGAAGACAGCTCGAGCGCGCCCGAGCGGCCTATCAATTCGTCGTCAAGCAGTACCGCGGAAAGCGCCGCCGCGGCCCAGGCCCAGCAACGGCTCGAAGAAGTGAAATAGGAAGTGGACTAGACTGTCACCGGGCGTTTGCAAGAAAAGCGCGGCAGACCGGCTCTTTGCACTTCCGGCTTCAGCCGTTCTCGCGTCAGACTTCTACTTATGGGCAGCGTCAACAAAGTGATTCTCGTCGGCAATCTCGGGCGCGACGCCGAGCTCCGCTACACGCCGGGCGGCGCGGCGGTCTCGAAGTTCAGCCTCGCCACCACCGAGGTCTGGAACGACAAGCAGGGCCAGCGCCAGGAACGCACCGAGTGGCACAACATCGACCTGTGGGGCAAGCAGGCCGAGTCCCTGAACGAGTACCTGCGCAAGGGTAAGCAGGTGTACATCGAGGGGCGGCTGCAGACCGACGAGTACACCGACAAGGAAGGCGCCAAGCGCAAGAGCACCAAGGTCCGCTGCGACCGCGTCGTCCTGCTCGGCGGTGGCGGCGGCGGCCGCGGCGCGTCCGATGGATCGCGGCGAGCCGACGGGCGGCGGCGCTCCGCACGCCGAACCGTCGGAGCCGCTGACGGACGACGATATTCCTTTCTGAGATCGGGTAATCGAGTAATTGGGTAATCGGGTAATTGAGTGATCAGATCCGGCAATCAATTACTCGATCACCAGACTATCCAATTACCCGATTCAGCTGCGCCCGTATCTGTCCTCGAGCCTCACCACATCGTGCAGTTCCGGCGTCGACACCTCGAAGATGTCGCTGTCTTCGATGGCGGTCATCCGGTGGACGGTCTTCGGCGTGATGTGGACCCGCTCGCCGGGCAGCATCTCGCGCTTGACGATGTCCTCGTCCATGGTGAATCTCGAACAGCAGCTTGCCGGACTGCAGGTAGATCGTCTCGTCCTTGAGGTTGTGATACTGCAGGCTGAGCGCGTGGCCGGCGTTGACGTGGATGATCTTGCCGACGTACCGATCGGTTTTCGCCCAGTGCAGCTCGTAGCCCCACGGCTTCTCGACGCGCGTGATGTCGCTCAACGACTTCTCCTTGCGCTGGCCGCCGACCCTGAAAGAGTCGGCCCTACGATTCCATGCTACAGGCTTGGCGGCGCAGGCGGCCGAGCGCGGCGGCAAGCTCGCGCTCGATCTCCTCGACCGTCGGCAGCCGCAGGATCCGGCGCGCCAGCGCCCGCAGCTCGTCCTGGCGCACTTCGGCGAGCACCTGCTTGGCGACGCCGATCGCTCCCGGCGTCATGCTGAACTCGGTCAGGCCAAGGCCGACCAGCAGCGTGAGCAGCGCCGGATCGGAGGCCATCTCGCCGCACAGCGAGACCGGAATCCGCTGCCGGCCGGCCGCGCGCCGCACCATCAGGATCATCCGCAGGATCGCCGGGTGCAGCGGCTCGTAGAGGCTCGACACGCGCTCGTCGGCGCGATCCACGGCCAGGCAGTACTGGATGAGATCGTTGGTCCCGATCGTGAAGAAATCGACCTCGCGCGCCAGCAGGTCGGCCGTATAGGCGGCGGCGGGAATCTCGATCATCACGCCGACCGGGACCGGTGCGGCACCGTCTCGCCGCGGCGCGGCGAGCTCGGCGGACGCGTCGGCGATCATCTGCCGCGCTTCGCGCAGCTGCTCGACGCCCGACACGAACGGGAACATGATCCGCAGCGAGCCGTGGCGCGCCGCCCGCAGCAGCGCGCGCAGCTGCGCCTGGAACAGCTCCGGCCGGGTGAGGCTGAGACGAAGCCCGCGCAGGCCCTGCCGGCTGCCCCGTTCCTCTTCGGCCACCCAGCTGCCGCCACAGCAGCGACCGCGCGGATCGCAACGCCAGCTGATCCTCGTCGACGTCGAAGGTGCGGACCGTGACCGGCCCCGGCGCCATGCCTTCGAGCATGCCGCGGTAGATCTCGTACTGCTCCGCTTCGGAGACGTCGTTCGCGCCGGTCAGCAGGAATTCCGACCGGTACAGCCCGACGCCCTCGGCGCCGGCATAACGGGCCGCCGCGAGGTCGTCCGGGAACTCGATGTTCGCCTCGAGCCGGATCGCGCACGCCGTCGGCGGTCGCCGCCGGCCGCCGCCGCTCGGCATCGCCGGCCGCGCGCCGGACGATCGTCGGTGCTCCGCGCGGCGCGCGCGAGCGTGGCCTCGTCGGGATCCACGACGATCTGGTGGCCGGTGCCGTCGATCACCACCAGCTGCCCGGCCTGGACGATGGCGCTGGCATTGTGGAGGCCGACAACCGCCGGAACCTCGAGCGACCGCGCCAGAATCGCCGTGTGATACGTGCGGCTGCCGGCGTCGGTGGCGAAGCCGCGCACCTTCGTCCAGTCGATCTGAGCGGCCAGCGACGGCGTCAGCTCGTCGGCAATCAGCACCGACGCCTCGTCGACCTCGCGCAAGCAGGTCGCGCGGGGTCGCCACGCCGTGCCGCAGGTTCATTCGCAGCCGCCCGACGAGATCGGCGACGTCGCCCTTTCGCTCGCGGAGGTACGGGTCGGCCACCTCGTCGAACACCGCGCTGAATTCCTCGAACACCTGCTGGAGGGCCCACTCTGCGTTGACCTGCTGCTGGCGGACCAGGTCGGCGGCGCGCGGGATCAGCATCGGATCGTCGAGCATCAGGATCTGCGCGTCGAACAGCGACGCCAGCTCAGGTCCGCGACGCCGCTCGAGCCGCTTGCCGATGGCGGTCAGCTGCTCCCGCGCCAGCACGCGCGGCCCGCTCGAGGCGGCCGAGCTCCTGCTCGAGCCGCTCCTCCGCGATCCGATAGCGCAGCACCTGGGCGCGCTGGCTCGAGGACCACCGCCCGCCCCGACACGATGCCCGGAGAGACGCCGATACCGGTCAGGCGCTGCATACGTCCTCGCCAAATCCACTTTCGACGAGCGCCACCAGCGCATCCACGGCCGCGCGCTCGTCCGCGCCGTCGGCTGAAATGGCGATCGTCGACCCCCTGGCTGCCGCGAGCAGCAGGATGCCCATGATGCTCTTCCCGTCCATTTCGCGGCCGTCACGGGCGACGCGGACCCGCGACTCGAAGCGGGCCGCGAGGTGCACGAACTTCGCCGCCGCCCGCGCGTGCATCCCCAACTGGTTCACGACGGTCACGCTTCGCGAGATCATCGTCGTTCGTCGTTCGACGTGCGTCGTTCGTCGGGCGTGCGTCGGCCGACCCCAGTGCCGACGAACGCCGAACGCCGAACGCCGAACGATCCCCTATACATTGACTTTCTCTCCGCGCAGCAGATCGGACGCGACCCAGATCGCGTTGCGCCCGTGGTCGCGCATCGCGCGCGCCACGGCGAGCAGGTCCTGCGAGGTTTGCAGCGACGCCAGCTTGATCAGCATCGGCAGATTGACACCGGTGATCACCTCGATCTGATCCTTCTCGAGGAACGTCATGCCGAGGTTCGACGGCGTGCCGCCGAACATGTCGGTCAGGATCAGCACGCCGGCGTCGCCGCGGACGCGTTCGATCGCCTGCGCGATGTCCTCGCGCGCGTCGTTCACCTCGTCGTGCCAGCCGATCGACACCGCGGCGAACTGCGGCAGATCGCCGACGATCATCTCGGCGGCGTTCACCAGCTCGTTGGCGAGCTGCCCATGCGTCACGACGACGACACCAATCATCCGATCGCCTTCATGGAATTTAAGATTTCAGATTTAAGATTTCAGAGTTCAGATTGGCGCTTCGCTGGAAGGGCTGCCCATTCGCCTCCCTCCGTGCCCTCCGTGATCTCCAAATCTTAAATCTTAAATCTGAAATCTTAAATCTCATGATCCCGCGATGTCCCGGTGCTTCACCCGCACCCGCGTGCCGTCAATGGCGGCGAGCGTCCGTTTCAGCCGCTCGGCGATCATCACCGAGCGGTGACGGCCGCCGGTGCAGCCGATGGCGACGGTCAGATACGTCTTCCCCTCCGCGACGTAGTAGGGGCACGACGAAGCGCAGGTAGTCCTCGAGGCGCGCGATGTACTGGCTGCGTGATGGCGTCGCGATCCATGAAGGTGACCACCGCCGGTCCTTGCCGGTCTTCGCGCGAAGGCCGGGATGAAGTGCGGGTTCGGGAGGCAGCGCGCGTCGAACACGAGGTCGGCATCGAGCGGCACGCCGTGCTTGTAGCCGAAGCTGAGCAGCGTGATCACCAGCCGGCCACGGCCGCGGTCCTGCGACAGGCCCATGAAGAAGCGCCGCAGGTCGTGGACCGTCATGTCGGAGGTGTCGATGATCTCGTCCGCCATCTCGCGGATGGCATGCGTACGGGCTCGCTCGTCCTTGATCCCTTCGGCCGGCGAACGGCCCGGCGCCAGCGGATGCGGCCGCCGCGTCTCGCTGAAGCGGCGCACCAGCGCCGCGTTGCTCGCGTCGAGGAAGATCAGCACCGGGTTGAGCCCGCGCATCTTGCGCAGCCGCCGGAACACCGCGGGAAACGACGAGAGGAAGCTGCCCTCGCGAACGTCGACGACGATCGCCACCTTCTGGACGTCGCCACGCAGCGACAACCGGGCGAGCGTCGGGATCAGCTTCGTCGGAAGGTTGTCGACACAGAAGTAGCCCAGATCCTCGAGCGCGCGGATCGCCTGCGATTTGCCGGATCCAGACAGCCCGGTGATGACAATGAACGGCTGGCCCGCCTTGGCCGCAGGCCGGGGGCCCTTGGCGCGAGTGGAATCGTGTGGTCTGCGCGGCAATGCCGCCTGCCGGCCGGCGCCGCCGCGTCGGCCGGATCGGCCGCTCGAATCGGCCCTCACCCGCTCGCCTCCGGGCTCGAGATCCTCTTCTTCCTCTTCTTCGCCGATCGACTCGACCGAGCGCCGGAGGGAATCCTCGAGGCGGTCGGCCAGCAGGCGGGCCGCATGATGGCCGCGGGCGCGCAGCAGCTGGTTCCGCGCGGCGACTTCCACCAGGATGGCGATATTGCGGCCCGGGCGCGACCGGCATCCGGATGAGCGGCACCCGCAGTCCAAGAATCTCGTAGAACTCGTCGTCGAGGCCCAGCCGCTCGTATTCGCGCGCCGGCACCCAGCGTTCGAGCTGGACGACCAGTTCGACGCGCTTGGACGAACGGGTCGAGGCGATGCCGAACAGTTCTTTGATATTGATCACGCCCAGGCCGCGCAGCTCCATGTGGTGGCGCGTCAGCTCGGGGCACGTGCCAATCAGGATCGTCTCCGCGCGCCGGCGGACCTCGACGGTGTCGTCGGCCACCAGGCGATGCCCGCGAACGATCAGGTCGAGCGCGCATTCGCTCTTGCCGATCCCGCTCTCGCCGGCAATGAGCACCCCCAGACCGAGCACGTCCATCAGCACCGCGTGGAGGACGGTGCGCTCCGCCAGCGTGTCCTCGAGGATCGAGCCGAGTTTGGCGATCGCCGTCGGCGTCGTCAGCGGCGTTTTCAGGATCGGCAGCTCGCGCCTGCTCTCCCTCGGTCAGGAGCTCCGCGGGCGGCGTAAGCCCGCCGGTGATGAGGATGCAGGGAAAGTCGTGCGACGCGACCAGCCGCAGCGCGCGGGTCCGCGCCGCCGTGCTCGAGGCTCTCGAGGTAGCGGATCTCGCTCTCGCCGAAGATCAGGACGCGCCCCGGCTTGAGGTACTCATGGAAGCCAGCGAGCGCGAGGCCGGTCTTCTGGACGTGAGGGCTGGTGATGAGCCGATCGGCGCCGGCGCCGCCGGCCAGCAGCTCGATGGTGAGCCCGAGAGGCATCGGTCCGGCTGCGCAGCAGGGCGCCGACGGTCACACCTGAACGCTGGGACATAGTCAGACGTTCGTCGTTCGAACGTTCGACGTTCGACTGCGAACGACGAACGCGAACGTCAGCTTCCGTTTCCACCAGCGTGAGCTCGCCGTTCGCGCGCCGGAACAGCACGCTGATGGCGGCCGTTTCGGCGTCGCGGAAGACGAGGACGCCTTCGCCGTTGGCGTCGATTTCGCGCGCCGCCTCGCCGACCGACATGGCCTTGAGCGCCTGCCGCGACGCGCGAAGGATCCGCGGCATCCGCGGCCTGGCGGACGCCGTGCGGGCGGCGGCCGGACGGACGGCGACCGCCGCCGCGGACCCGCCGGCCATCGGCTCGCCCTTGACGGAGCGGCGCTTCGGCTCCTGCCACTTGCTTTTGACTTTCCGCGCCTGCTGCACGATCTTGTCGAGCGCCTGGCTGAGCGAGGTTTCCCACGCCGTCGAATCACCGACGCCGTGCAGGAACTTCTCGCCCCGCGCGTGGAGGGTGATGTCGGCGCGGCGGCCGCGCTTCTCGCCGGTCAGAACGATCTGCGCGGAGACCGCGCTGTCGTTCATCATCCGTTCGAGCCGGGCCAGTTTTCGATCGACGAGTCGACGAAGCGCAGGCGTGATTTCCACGTGACGGCCGGTGAGTTCGAGTCGCATGATGACGTTGTTCAGCCGACCCTGAAAGGGTCGGCCTACAGCCTGTAGGCCCGGCCTTCAGGCCGGGCGGTTCAATCAATACAGGACCTTCCGCTGGTTCGACGTCGGAATCTTCAGCTCTTCGCGGTACTTCGCGATGGTCCGGCGGGCGAGCACGAGCCCCTCGCGCTGCAGGATGTTGACGATCTTCGAGTCGCTCAGCGGCTTGCGCGGGTCTTCGTTCTCGATGATCTTCCGGATGCGCTGCTTGATCGTGACCGACGAGACGCTCTCGCCGTACGAGCTGCTGATGCCGCTGTGGAAGAAGTACTTCATCTCGAACACGCCCTGCGGCGTGTGCATGTACTTGTTGGTCACCACGCGGCTGACCGTCGACTCGTGCATGCCGATGTCGTTGGCGACGTCGCGCAGGACCAGCGGCCGCAGGTGCTCGATGCCGTGGTCGAGGAAGTCGCGCTGGAAGTTGATGATGCTGTTGGCGACCTTGTGGATCGTCTTCTGGCGCTGCTCCACCGACTTGATCAGCCACAGCGCCGAGCGGAACTTGTCCTTCACGTAGGCGCGCGTCTCGTCGTTGTTCTCGGCTGCCCTTGTCGAGCAGCCGGCGGTAGACCGGGCTGATCCGCATCTGCGGCAGCCCGTCCTCGTTGAGCACCGCGACGTACTGGTCCTCGACCTTGACCACGTAGACGTCGGGAATCACGTATTGCGACTGCGTCGGGTTGTAGCGGCTGCCTGGCTTCGGATCGAGGTGGCGGATGATCTCGATGTGCTCTTTGAGGTCGTCGATCGTCAGCCCGAGCTTGCGCGCGATCTCCGGCACCTGATGGTTCTGCAGCAGCCGGAGGTGATCGGTGACGACTTTCTCGGTCGGCGTGCCCTTCGAGCCCGAGGTGCCGGAGCTGCAGCAGCAGGCATTCCTGCAGGTCGCGCGCGGCGACGCCGGTCGGGTCGAACCCCTGCACCAGGCGCAGCGCGCGCTCGACCTCGGTCGACCGGCCACGGGCCCATGCCGGCGAGCTCGTCGAACGACGCCACCAGGTAGCCGTCGTCGTCGAGGTTGCCGACGATCGCCGACCCGATCTCCCGCATCATCGGATCGTCGGTCTGCATCGACAGCTGCCACATCAGGTGGTCGGACAAGGAGCTGCTGGTCGAGAGCGTGTTCTCGATGGGCGGCAGCTCTTTGACCTCCTGCGGCGCGCGCGGCCGGTAGCCGTCGTCCAGGTAGTCGCCGAAGAAGTACTCGTAGTCCTGGTCGTCCCAGGTGTCGGTCTTGTTCGCCTGCTGCGCCGGCTCGGTCTTCTCCGCGGTCGCGGCCGCCTCGGCCGGCTGCAGTTCCTCGGTCGGAACCTCTTCGAGCATCGGGTTCTCGACCATCTCCTGGTTGAGGAGGTCGGACAGTTCCAGCGTCGACATCGGCAGCAGCTTGATCGCCTGCTGCAGCGACGGCGTCAGAATCAGCTTTTGAACGAGCTTCGTGTGGAGTTTCTGCTGGATTCCCATTAGGACAGATCGACGTTAGCTCCAGTGATGCAAAACCCAGGCCTTATTTTAGTCCAATCGGAACTCGGTCCCCAGATAAATCCGACGGACCTCCTCGTCGGCAGCGAGGCTGGCAGGGGTTCCGCTCTTGAAGATCACGCCGCCGTGGACGATGTAGGCGCGGTCGGTAATGCGCAGGGTTTCACGGACGTTGTGATCGGTGATGAGCACGCCGATGCCGCGATCGCGCAAGTGAAAGATGATCTTCTGGATATCCGACACCGCGATCGGATCGATGCCCGGCGAACGGCTCGTCGAGCAGCATGAACTTCGGTGAAATCACGAGCGCGCGTGTAATCTCCACGCGCCGCCGTTCGCCGCCCGACAGGGTGTAGGCCGGCGCCTTGCGCCAGCGGCGTCAGATTCAGCTCCGCCGAGCAGCTCGCGGACGCGCACGCGCCTGGTCGCCGCATCGAGATCGAGCGTCTCGAGGATCGCGAGGATGTTCTGTTCGACGGTCAGCCCGCGGAAGATCGACGGCTCCTGCGGCAGGTAGCCGATGCCCTTCCGCGCCCGCACGTACATCGGATCGTCGGTCACGTCGGTGCCGTCGAGCTCGACGCGGCCGGAATCGGGGGCGGTCAGGCCGACGGTCATGTAGAACGTCGTCGTCTTGCCGGCGCCGTTCGGGCCGAGGAGGCCGACGATCTCGCCGGACGCGACCTCGAGGTTGACGCCGCGCACGACCGTGCGCCCGCCGTACGACTTGGTGAGGTTTAAGGTGCGAAGGGTCGCCACAGTAGGTCGTCGGCGGGTCGTTCAGGTCGGCGCAACCCTTTCAGGGTCGGCGGATCGTCTACGGACACTTGGCGCCGCCCTGCGTCCGCGTGCGCATCTGCTCGCTGCCGTCGACGACGATCCTATCGGCGCCTTTCAGGTAGGTCAAACTGCGTCCCTCGGTCGTCGCCGCTGCACTCGTCATCGATTTTCACCGGCCGCCCGCGTAATGAGGTACTTTTCGTCCGCGCTGGTGTAGGTCAGTCGATCGCCGGTCGTCTTGCGGCGCGGCTCGGTGAGCACGATGCCGTCATAGGCTTCGACGCGCTCCACTTCGTCGCCCGAGGGCTTCAGATACAGCTCGATTTTCGGCGACCGCAGTTCGCCCTGCGGGCCGTTGAGGTAGGCCTCGCCCAGGTAGGTCGCGCGGCGCTCGGCTTCCTGGTAAACGAGCTCTTTGCTCTTGGCGTTGGCCCTCGTCCGTTCCTTCTTGCCGTCCTTGGTCGTCTGCATCAGGACCGTCGTCGTCGCCACGGGTTCGCCGGATGCCTTCAGATCGCCGGTCTTGATTGTCGAGCGATGATGAGGAGCGCCCTTGATCGTCGTTTCGGCCTGCCACAACTGCGCGTTGCCGGAGTAATTCGCCTGCTCGGCGGCGCCGTCGTACTTCAGGTCGTCGGCGGTCACGTTGACCGGCTGATCCTTCTTGAACATCGACGGGCGTCTTCGACTCGGCATCGCCTTTCGACGGCTGCAGCGCGGTTCGAACCGCTCCTTTCGCCATGCACCTTCGGCCCGTCGAGCACGATGTCGATGGCGTTGGCGTCGATGTTGATCCGATCGTCGCGGACATTCGGCCGGGCAAAGCCCGGTTCGCGTACCCGAAAGGTCGAGCGTCCCGGCGGCGAGGGCGTAGCGGCCGCGGGCGGCGCGTGCGGTCATCCGGCCGTCGACGAACTCCACCGGCCGCAGGAAGGTGGCGTCGTCGATCGCGCTGAAACCCGGGCTTCAACGCCACCTGCAGCAGCTCGGAGGTCGCCGAGCGATCGACGTCGGCGCCGCGCTCGCGGAACACGACCTTGCCCGGAGAACAGCGCGCTCGTCAGGCCATTGGCCTCGTCGCCCTTGCCGTCGAGCGCTGTCGGCCGTAATCGTCCTGCGCCGCGGTGCCCTTCTCGGCGGGCAGCTCCAGTTCGACGCGCTCCCTTGGCCGTCAGCGCGGTCGGGCGCGTGCCGCGCGCGCCGAGCGGCACGTCGAACGTGTCGGCGCTGATCCGCCGGCTGGCTGCTGCGCCTCGCCCGCGACGCGGATCACGCCGCTGCCGACGATCAGCGCGTGCTCGAGCGTCTCGCCGTCGGCGCCGTAGCGTGAGATCGATGTCGCGGCCGGTCATCTTCTGAAGGCTGCCGGGCCCGGCCGGGCGCGGCGGTGATCGACGACCCGCCGCGCATCTCGAGCAGCCGCAGGCGATCCTCCTCGGGCGTGAGATGCGCCACCCCGTTGCGCCGCTTCGATCAGCTCGGCGCCGCGGGTCGAGCTTGAATGCGTGCTCGAACCGGATGACGTCCGCGACGCGATCGAGCTCCATGGGTGCTGCTGGTCAGCGTCATGGGCGGCCTGCGCGCCTTCGGCATTCGCGCCGGCCGTCGACTGAATGCTGGCGTCCTTCAGGATCCGCAGCCGGTCCTGGTTCTTGTCGTAGCTGAAGCCGATGCCCGACCCCGACATGCGGCCTCGCGAGAACGTCACGGGCCCTGCCGCGCGAATGATGCCTTCGGCCTCCAGGTATGAGGCGCGCTCCGTCTGGACGCTCAAACCGTCGCTCGACGTCAAGCGGACATTGCCTTCGAGCGTGTACGACGACTCATTCTTGCCAACCTCCGCCCGGTCCGACTTCAGGATGAACGTCCGGCCGCCGCTGCGCACCGTCGTGACGGTCAGCTTCTCGCCTTTGGCGGTCCCGTCCCCGTACGCGCGCATCACGCCCGCCTGGATCCGGACCTCTTCCTTGTCGCGGTTGAGACGGGTCTTGTCGAAATTGATGGTCTCGACGAGCGCCTTCGGATCCGATCTGCCGACGCTGTCCTGGGGGGACTCGGCGCGGCGCTGGAAGGCGAACGCCACGACAATCGCGAGCGCCACGGCGCCGAGCGCAAACATCAGCCGCAGGCGCCGCTGCCAGGAAGTCATGGTGTGCCGTGGAATTTGAGGATTTCAGGATTTCAGGATTTCAGGATTTGAGACGGGATTCGGCGTCGCATTTCAAATCCTGAAATCCTCAAATCCTCAAATCCTCAAATCCTAATCTCGCCTCCTGCCCTCCTGATATCAGCAAGGGTCAACTCGACGTACGTCTCACCATTGTACTGGTTCTGTTCGAGGGAAAACGCGACGTCGAGTGCAGCTTTGTGCTCGGCGAGGAAGTCGTGGCGCTCGGCGGCCCGCCAGGCAATCGCGCGGAAGATGCGGCCGTCCTGCCGCAGCGCCATCTTCAGGTGCCGCTCCTTGAGCTTGCGCGGGCCGTCGATGATCTCGACGCCGCGCGCGGCGAACACCGGCCGGGGATTGCCGGCGCCGAAGGGGGCCAGCGCGGCAACCCCCGCCGCGATGCCGCCGGTAATACCGCGGAATGTCAGGTCGCTGTCGATCCGCAGGCGCGGCATGAGGTCGTCCGGCCCGAGCGTCTCGTCGGCGACTTCGTTGACGGCGTGCCGCAATTCCTTGATCCGCGCCGCTTCCAGCGTCAGCCCGGCGGCCTGCTTGTGGCCGCCAAAGCGGATGAACAGGCCGGCACAGCGCTCGAGCGCTCCCAGCATGTCGAAATCCGGAATGCTCCGGCACGAGCCGTGGGCCACCCCACCGTCGACCGAGAGGACGATCGCGGGCCGATGGAAGGCGTCGACCAGCTTCGAGGCCACGATGCCGATGACGCCGCGATGCCACCCTTCGCCGGCGACGACGATCACCGAGCGAGCGCCAATCGCCGGATCGGTCTGGACGACTTTCTTCGCGGCGGCCAGGATCTCGGCTTCCTCCTCCTGCCGCCGGATGTTCTCGCCATCGAGCTGCTGGGCCAGCTCGCGGGCTTCGTCGCCCAGCGTCTCGTCACTGGCCAGCAGCAGCCGCGTCGCGAGGTCGGGCGTGCTCATGCGGCCAGCGGCGTTGACCCGCGGCGCCACCATGAACGAGATGTGGTAGCTGTCAATCGTCTTGCCGGCCAGCCCCGACACGTCGAGCAGCGCCCGCAGCCCCACTTTGTGCGGGCCACGTGACAGCAGATCGAGGCCAACCTTCGCGATGACGCGGTTCTCGCCGACGAGCGGCACCACGTCGGCGAGCGTCCCGATGGCCGCGATCTTGACGAATCCCGGCAGCCAGCTCTCGCGACCGGTCGCGCGACAGAGCGCCTGCACGACCTTCAGCGCGACGCCCACGCCGGCCAGGTACTTGTCCGGGTACGAGCAATCGGTCCGCTTCGGATTGATGACCGCGAACGCCGGCGGCAGCGTCGCGTCCGGCTCGTGATGGTCGGTGACGATGAGGTCGACGCCCAGCTCGCGCGCCCGCACCGCGGCGTCCGCGCCGCGGATGCCGCAGTCGACCGAGATCACGAGCGCCACGCCCTGCGCGTGCAGCCGCTCGATCGCCGCCGGCTGGAGGCCGTAGCCGTCGGTCAACCGCTCGGGGATGAAGTGCACGACCTCGGCGCCCATCAACTCGAGCGCCCGCCGCAGGATGACCGTCGATGTGATGCCGTCGACGTCGTAGTCGCCATGGATCGCGATCCGCTCTTTCCGGGCGATCGCGCCCAGGATGCGATCGACGGCCGGCCGCATGTCGGCGAGCCGCATCGGATCGTGCAGATGCTCCAGCCGCGGATCCAGAAAGCGCGAGGCGCAGCTCGGGATCGCCGAGGCCGCGCTGACAGAGGAGACGGGCGACGAGCGGCGACAGCTTCAGCGCGTCCGCGAGCGCGCCGGCCGCAGCGTCGTCGCAGGTTGAGAGGTGCCAGCGCGGGGCTACGGTCGGCATGCGGGTTGCTCTACACGGTCACGAGGCGTACGAGGACCACAAAGGACACGAAGGACGCAGAGGCGCAGAGGCGTTCAGAGTGCAGAGGCGCGTGACGATAGACGAGTCGAGCTATCGATCATCGGTGCCGCGATGGAAGTGCACACCGAGTTGGGCCTGGCCTGAACTGGAAAGCGCATATGACGCCTGTGTTTGGCGATCAATTGACGACGCTCGGGTCTGCAATTCGAGCACCAGGTCCAGTTCCCGATCATGTACCAAGGCAGTCGGCTCGCATCCACGTTTCGACTCGACTACGTCGTGCGAGAGCGCTGTGATCGTCGAAATCAAAGCCGTTCAAAACATCCATCCGGTCCACGTGGCACAAGTCGTTCCTATCTGAAGATGACGAGCCTCACGCTGGGACTGCATCATCAATTTCAACGTCGCGCATCTTCGCGACGGAATCAGGCGCGTCGTCAACGGCTACAGTGCCGAGCATTGAGCTTTGTGTCCTTCGTGTCCTTTGTGGTTCACCCTCTGCGCCTCTGCGTCCTTTGCTCCCTCTGCGTCCTCGGGGAACGTTCTACCCCTCGGTGAACTCAATACCCACCCTCCCCATCCTCCTGAACTTCTCGTATCGCAGCGCGAGGCGCGTTTCGCTGTCGAGCGCGGCGACATCGGCCAGCGCGCGCGAGAGCGCGGCGTCGACCATCGCGGCCGCGGCGTCGGGATCGGTGTGGGCCCCGCCGATCGGCTCGGGGATGATCTCGTCGATGATCGCGGCCTTCCGCAGATCGGGCGCCGTGAGCTTGAGCGCTTCGGCCGCTTCGACCTTCTTGCCGGCGTCGCGCCACAGGATCGCGGCGCACCCCTCCGGCGGAATGACGCTGTAGATGGCGAACTCCTGCATCAGCACGCGATCGCCAACCGCGATGCCGAGCGCGCCGCCGCTGCCGCCCTCGCCGCTGACGCAGACGATGATCGGCGTGTCGAGCATCATCATGTCGCGCAGGTTCGCGGCGATCGCTTCGGCGACGCCGCGCTCCTCCGACTCGATGCCGGGATACGCGGCCGGCGTGTCGACGAACACGATGATCGGCCGGCGGAACTTCTCGGCGAGCTGCATCACGCGCAGCGCCTTTCGGTAGCCTTCGGGCCGCGCGTAGCCGAAGTTCCGGAAGATCTTCTCCTTCGTGTCGGTGCCCTTGACGTGGCCGACGACGAGCACCGGCTGGTCGTGGAAGTCGGCGAAGCCGGTCATCATCGCGTGATCGTCGGCGAAGCGCCGATCGCCGTGGATCTCGACGAAATTCGGGAAACAGGCGCTGGATGAACGCCTCCAGGCCCGGCCGTCCTGGATGACGAGCCACCATCACGCGCTGCCACGGCGTCAGCGCCGCGTAGAGATCGCCGAACGCACCGTCTCGAGCCGCCGGCGGAGCGAGGCGACCTCGCGGTTTCGCGGCTCGGTGGCCGGCAGCGCTTCGAGCGCCTCGATCTCCTTGAGCAGAACGGCGATCGGCTCCTCGAAGTCGAGGGTTTCAGGAGGCATACGCTGTCAGTGCCGTCTCGACGTTCGTCGTGCGTCGTTCGTCGGAAGCACGACGCTCGTCAGGCGACTGGAGTGTCGTGTCTTCGTCGAACGTCGAACGTCGAACGTCGAACGGCAGCGCGTTCATCGCAGTGACACCGCGCCCTGCCCGACCACCTGCTCCACCTCCGCAATCAGCGACGGCGATGGCCTGACCCGGATCTGGGCGGTCACGTCGAGCGACACGCGCAGCCGCGGCGCGTCGGTCTCGATCACGAACGAGAGCCGCCGGTCGCCGCGGTGGCGGCTGACGATCTCGAGGAGCGCCTGCGCGACGGATCCGGCGGGCTGGCGAATCCGGATCTTGACCTCGCGCGCCAGCCGCTCGTGGATGGTCTCGATCGGGACGATTTCCGCCGCCAGCACGCGCACCGATTCGTCGTCCCGTTCGAGTTTCCCGCGGACGAGCACCAGCGTGCCGGTTTCGATCAGGTTGGCGGCGCGCTGATACGCCTCGGGAAACGCGATCACCTCGACACCGCCCTCGGCATCCTCCAGCGTGAACACCGCCATCCGATCGCCCTTGCGCGTCTTGAGCTGGCGGCAGGCCGCGACGATGCCGCCGAGGCTCGTATCGGGCTCGATCGGCTTCCGTCCGCCGGGCCCCCACGCCTCGTCCTTCGCGGGAGTGACGGTGGCCTCGGCGAGCTCCGCGGTCGATCGGGCGCCAAAGTCGCGCAACGCGCTCGCATACCGGTCGACGGGATGGCCGCTCCAATAGAGACCCAGCGTCTCCTTCTCGAACCCGAGCTGCTCGCTCTCGGACCAGGCGGCCGCCATCGGCGTGCCGTTCCCCTCGCCAGCCGTCTCGTCGACGCCGAGACCCGCCGAACAGCTGCGCCTGCCCTTCCTCGCGGTCGCGCTGCATGACGCGCGCCGTGATCGTACGCCGCATCGATCGAGGCGAGAAGCCGCGGCCGCAGTTCGCGCGACGACAACGCCGCCAGCTGCGCGTCGCCTCTGCCGAGCGAGTCGAACGCGCCGGCCTTGACCAGGCTCTCGAACGCCCGTTTGTTGACCAGCCGCAGATCGAGATCCTCGCAGAGCGCGTGGATCGAGCTGATCCGGCCCTGCTTGCTGCGCACGGCCAGCAGCGATTCGATCGCGCCCTCGCCGACGTTCTTGATCGCGGTGAGCCCGAACCTGACGCCGCGCTCGGGCTCGACGGTGAACGCCAGCTGACTCTCGTTGATGTCGGGCGGCAGCATCGGAATGCCGCGATCGCGGCACTCGCCGAGGTAGAGCGCCAGCTTGTCGGTGTTCTGCGCCTCGATCGTCAGCAGCGCCGCCGCGAAATGCCACGGGTAGTTCGCCTTCAGGTACGCGGTCTGGTACGCGAGGAACGCGTAGGCCGTCGAGTGCGACTTGTTGAAGCCGTAGCCGGCGAAGTGCTCCATCAACTCGAAGATGTAGGCCGGCCTTCTTCTCGTTGATGCCGTTCTTCTTCGCGCCCTCCAGGAACTTGCCGCGCATCTTCGCCATCACCTCGGGGTTCTTCTTCCCCATCGCCTTGCGCAGCAGGTCGGCCTCGCCGAGCGAGAACCCGGCGAGCGACGTTCGAGATGCGCATCACCTGTTCCTGGTAGGCGATGACGCCGTAGGTGTCGCGCGAGGATCGGCTCGAGCTGCGGCAGCTCGTACTTCACCTCGGTCTTGCCCTGCTTGCGGGCGATGAAGTCGTCGACCATGCCGCTGCGCAGCGGGCCCGGCCGGTAGAGCGCGTTCAGCGCGATCAGGTCGTCGAGCCGCTGCGGCTTGGCCTTGCGCAGGATGTCGCGCATCCCGCTGCTCTCGAACTGGAAGATGCCGTAGGTCTGCCCGTCCTGGAAAATCTGGTACGTCTTCGGATCGTCGAGCGGCAGCGCGTCGATGTCGAGCTCGACGCCGGTCGTCCGCTTGATCTCCGCGATCGCGTCGAAGATCAGCGTCAGCGTGCTGAGCCCGAGGAAGTCCATCTTGAGGAGGCCGATCCGCTCGATCTCCTTCATCGACCACTGCGTCGTGATTTCGTCCCGGGCGCCCTTGTAGAGCGGCGCGTAGTCGGTGATCGCCGCCGGGGTGATCACCACGCCGGCGGCGTGCACCGAGGCGTGGCGGGTCATCCCTTCGAGCCGCCTCGCGACGCTGAGGAGCTCCTTGACCTTCGGGTCGTTCTGCTCCATCTCCTTGAGCGCCGGATTCTCCTCGAGCGCCTTGTCGAGCGTCATGTCGAGCGCGGCCGGAATCTGTTTGGCGACCTTGTCGACGTCGCCGAACGGCATCTCCAGCACGCGCCCGACGTCGCGGACGACCGCCTTCGCCTTCATCGTGCCGAACGTGATGATCTGGGCGACGTTCTCGCGGCCGTACTTGCGGGTGACGTAGTCGATCACCTCGCCGCGCCGCCGCTCGCAGAAGTCGATGTCGATGTCGGGCATCGACACGCGCTCGGGGTTCAGGAAGCGCTCGAAGATCAGGTTGAAATCGAGCGGATCGACGTCGGTGATGCGCAGCGCAGTAGGCGACCAGGCTCCCGGCCGCCGAGCCGCGGCCCGGCCCGACCGGAATCCCCTGCTCGCGCGCGTAGCGGATGAAGTCCCAGACGATCAGGAAGTACCCGGGTACTTCATCTTCTTGATCATCTCGATTTCGTAGGCGAGGCGGCGCTCGTACTCGTCGATCGGTGTGGCGTCAGCGCGCCGGCGGCCGCCAGCTGCTGCAGCCGCGGCAGACGCTGCTGGAACCCTTCGCGCGCGACGTGCTCGAAGTACTCGTCCAGCGTGAAGCCGGCCGGCACGTCGAAGTTCGGCAGGTGGTTCTCCCCCTCCGGCAGCACGACGTTGCAGCGCTCGGCGATCCGCACCGTGTTCAGCAGCGCCTCGCGGATGATCCCCGAACGCCGCCGCCATCTCCGCCGCCGTCTTCAGGAAGAACTGCTGCGCCTCGTAGCGCAGCCGCTTCTGGTCGCTGAAGGCCTTGCCGGTGCCGATGCAGAGCAGGACGTCGTGGGGATGGGCATCCGTCTTCGCGGAGGTAGTGCACGTCGTTGGTGCAGATGAGCGGCAGGCCGAGATCCCGCGCCATCGCCGGCAGCGCGCCGTTGACCGTCCGCTGCTCCTCGATCCCGTGCCACTGCATCTCGAGGAAGAAGTTGCCGCTGTCCGAGGATGTCGCGGTACGCCGCGGCCGCTTCCAGCGCCTTCCGGTCCTGCCCGTGCGACAGGCCTTCCGCGACTTCGCCTTTCAGGCAGGAGCTCAGGCCGATCAGGCCCTTGCTGTGCTGCGCGAGCAGCTCCTTGTCGATGCGCGGCTTGTAGTAGAAGCCCTCGGTGTAGCCGGCGGACACCAGCTTGATCAGGTTGTGGTAGCCCTCGAGCGTCTCGGCCAGGAGCACCAGGTGGTTCTGCGTCTCGCCGGGATTGCCGCTCTTGGTCCGCCGGTCTCCCGGCGCCACGTAGACTTCGCACCCGAGAATCGGCTTCACGCCGCGCGCGCGCGCGTGGTCGTGGAAGATCACCGACGAAAACAGGTTGCCGTGCTCGGTAACGGCGAGCGCCGGCATCTTCAGCTTCACGGCCTGATCGAGCACTTCATCGATCCGGCACGCGCCGTCGAGCAGCGAGTATTCGGTGTGAAGGTGAAGATGAACAAAATCGTTCACGTTTAGTTCCTCAGTTCCTCAGTTCCTCAGTTCCAGCTCCTCAGCTTCTCAGCTACTCCCACTCGATCGTCGACGGCGGCTTCGAGCTGATGTCGTAGACGACCCGGTTGATGCCGCGGACTTCGTTCACGATCCGCGATGAGATCCGGGCGAGCAGGTCGTGTGGCAACCGCGCCCAGTCGGCGGTCATCCCGTCGCGGCTCTCGACCGCACGAATCGCGGCCGTGTATTCGTATGTGCGCTCGTCGCCCATCACCCCGACACTCTGGACGGGCAGCAGCACCGCGAAGCTCTGCCAAAGCCTGGCGTACCAGCCGTCCCGCTTGATCTCCTCGGCGACGACCGCGTCGGCCTTTCGCAGCAGGTCGAGACGTGGGCGGGTCACTTCGCCGAGAATCCGCACCGCGAGCCCGGGCCCGGGAAACGGCTGGCGGACGACAAACTCCTCCTCGAGGCCGAGCTTCCGGCCGACGGCACGGACTTCGTCCTTGAACAGCTCCCGCAGCGGTTCGACGAGCTTCATGCGCATGCGCTCGGGCAGGCCGCCCACGTTATGGTGGCTCTTGATGAGCGCGGACTGCCCCACGATGGCGACCGACTCAATCACGTCCGGGTACAGCGTGCCCTGCGCCAGGAAATCGACCTTCCCGAGCCGTGCGGCCTCCCGCTCGAAGACGTCGATGAACGTGGCGCCGATGATCTTGCGCTTCTTCTCCGGGTCGGTGACCCCGGCGAGGCGCTCGAGAAACAGGTCCGCCGCGTCGGCAAAGACGAGAGGCAGGTGAAGCCGCTCGAATCGCTTGCGCACCTGCGCCGCTTCGTCGAGCCGCAGCACGCCGTTGTCGACGAAGATGCACGTCAGCTTCGCGCCGATCGCGCGGTGAATGATGAGCGCCGCCACCGTCGAGTCGACGCCGCCGCTCAGCGCGCAGACGACATGTCCGTCGCCCACCTGGGCGCGAATCCGCGCCGTCGCCTCCTCCACAAACGATGCCATCGTCCAGTCGCCGGTGCAGCCGCAGATGCCGTACGCGAAGTTCCGCAGAATCTCGAGGCCATGGTCGGTGTGGACGACTTCCGGATGGAACAAGCAGCGCGTAGAGACGACGATCCGCGTCCGCCATCGCCGCAACCGGCGCGTTGGCGCTCGTCGCGACGACCGAAAAGCCGGACGGCGCCGCGGCCACGAAGTCGCCGTGGCTGGCCCAGACGCGAATCTCACCCGGCACGTCCGCAAACAGCGGTACTGCCTCGGCCAGCTTCACCGTGGCGTGGCCGAACTCGCGCTGGGGCGCCGGGGCCACCTTGCCGCCGAGGGCATGCGCCATCAGCTGCATCCCGTAGCAGATGCCCAGCACCGGCGTCCCGACGTCGAAGATCGCGGGATCGCATTTCGGCGCGCCGGCATCCGACACGCTCTTCGGCCCGCCCGACAGGATGATCCCGACCGGGTTTCGCGACCGCAATCGATCCGCAGGCGTATCCGGCGGCCAGATCTCCGAGTAGACAGACAGCTCGCGCAGGCGTCGAGCGATGAGCTGCGTGTACTGCGACCCGAAATCCAGAACGAGGATGGTTTGGTGGCTCACGAAACGAGGCCGGGGTTGGAAGACTGACGCTATTATAACGGTGTGCGAAGGCTCGGCACCACAATATGTTGTAGTGCACTTGCCCTGGCGACCGCTTCCGTGCAGCTACTCGCCGCGCAGTCGAGCCTCATCCCGATCTTCCCGGCGCGGCAGCAGTGGACGCTGGCGCTCAACAACGCGTTGACGGCGCCGCCCGGTTTCAACGGTGCCCGGGGATACTTTCCAATCGAGGGCGAACGCCTCGTCGCGTACGACCTCGCCGGCGGCAACCAGCTCTGGCTCGTAAGCAGCCAGCCGGTGTGGCCGCCGGTCGCAGGCGATCGGTTGGTGTTCGTCGTGCACTCCGATGCGATTGTGGCGCTGCAACGCCGACGATGGTTCGGTCGCCTGGCGGCTGCGCGATCGAGGATCGTCTCGCCGTCCGCCCCGTCGCCGATCACGGCTGGCTCGTCGCGGCAACCGTTTCCGGGACCGTCCTCGCGGTCCGTGTGGCGGACGGAAGCGTCGGCTGGCGCAGCCGATGCCGGCGCCAGGATCAGCGCCCCTCCCGGCCTTGACGGCAGACCGCCTGTACTTGCCCCTCGAAGATCGCCGCGTGCTGGCGCTTCAGAGCGAGGATGGTGCCGTGGTCTGGGAGCGGCGTCTCGGCGGAGCGCCCACCGGCCTGCTGGCCCTCGACGATCGCGTCTACGTCGGTTCGACCGACAACTTCCTGTATGGCCTGACAACCAGGCGGGGCGAGGTGTCCTGGCGCTGGCGCAATGGCGCTGACGTCATCGGCACGCCCGTCGCGGCGGACGACCGGCTCTATTTCGTCGCCCTCGACAACATCCTGCGCAGCCTGGATCGGAACGGCGGATCGCAGAAATGGAAGCGCGCGCTGCCCTCTGCGGCCGCGCAGCGGGCCGGTGCTCGCCGGCGGGATCGCTCATCGTCGGCGGCCTTGGCGCCGTCGGTGCGTGCTTACTCGAGCTCGACTGGCGCACCGGCCGGCGAACTGACGCTCCCAGCGGATCTGGCCGCGCCGCCTCACGTCTTCTGGAACGGCGGCGTTCCGGTGCTGGTCGCGGTGACGATGGACATCGTCGAAGGGGGCGACGGTCATCGGGTTCATTCCGGCGACTGGGCTTCCGACGCCTTTCGCGCCGCTGCCAAACCAGCCTGTGGTTCCCGCCCTGACGTTCCCCTGAGGTCGAGTTCCTCGCGCACGGCACTCGCCAGCCGCGCGACGGCCGACTCGATCCGGGCCGGTGGCTGCTCGGAGAACGACAGCCGCGCCCGGTTGACGTGGCCGGGCTCGACGTAGAAGGCGCTGCCGGGAACGAAGACGACTCCGTGAGCGATGGCGCGGCGCAGGAGCGCGTCGGTGTCGATCCCGTCCGCCGAACGACGCCCAGAGGAAGAACCCGCCCTTGGGTTCTGGCCAGGTCACGAGCGCGCCAAGCTCACGCCGCAACGCCTGCTCGAGCACCGTTCGCTTCTGCTGATAGGCACCGCGCAGCAGCGCGAGGCGGCTTTCCAGCACGCCTTGACGCCAGATCTCGTAGACGAACCGCTGGTCGATGGCACTGGTGCACAAATCGGCCGACTGCTTCGCGATCTCGAGACGCTCGACCAGCGACGGCGCCGCCGTAATCCACGCGACGCGAAACCCGGGCGCCACGGTCTTCGAGAAACTGCTCAGATAGACGACGCGATCGTCACGATCGTCCGCCTTGATCGGCCGCGTTTCCGCGGCCGTCGCCACGTCGTCGAAGTACAGCGCGCCGTAGGGGTCGTCCTCGATGATGAGGACGTCGCGCGCGGCCGCCCAGGCCAGCAGTTCCGCGCGCCGCGCGAGCGTCATCAGCAGGCCGGTCGGGTTCTGGAAGTTCGGCACGACATAGACGAACGCCACGCGCCGTCCGGCGCCTCGCTCGCGGTTGAGCACGCGGTCCAGGTCGGCGATGTCGATGCCGGCCGCATCCTGCTGCACGCCGACGAGGTGCGCCTGGGCATTCCAGAACGACGTCATCGCGCCCGTATACGCGGGGAGCTCGACGAGCGCCGTATCTCCGGCGTCGAGGAACACGCGCGCGCACAGGTCGAGCGCCTGCTGCGATCCGGTCGTGATGATGATCTCGTCGGGCGTCGCCTTGATTCCGCGATGGTCCAGCAACTGCGGCAGCGCGTCGATGAGCGGCCCGTAACCGCGCGTTGCGCCGTACTGAAGGACCGTCGGGTCGGTGCCGGTCAGGATCGATCGCGGCGATGCTCGCGGATCTCCTCCCAGGCAAACAGCGTCGGATCGGGATAGCCGGGCGCGAGCGAGATGACGTCCCGTGATGACCAGCCCGACATCGCCCGCCTTGCGGATGGCGGACGCGTGCATGGCCCGGGCGGCGCGGGACAGGTGCTTGTCGAGATCCATTACCCCCATGCGCTCAACGGTCCGGCCCGCCGGCCGATCGGCGGCCGGATCCTCGACCGCCACGCCGCCGCGCGCGATACAAGGTGACGTAGGCGCCCAGCGCGGTGAGCGCGATGTACTCGAAGAGCACGCCGCGCAGCAGCAGCGCGAACAACTGCAGCGGCACGACCACCAGCCCGATGAACGGGATGAAGGCGATCAGCGCCACGCCCGACCAGGCGAACGCCGAGGCCAGCGTCGCCGCCACGACCATCGCCAGCACGACGAGGAAAGATCGTCCCAGATAGCGATACTCGGCGCGGATGAACCGCGCGACGGCGCGCAGCGCATCGGCAACGCTCGAGTCGTGCGAGGCGATCGGCGATCTGCACGAGCAGATAACAGAAATTCACGGCCGTGATCCAGACGACCAGCGCCACGGCTGCGAGGGCGGCGACGAAGGTCCAGACCACGACGAGCACGCCGCCGGTGGCGGTGCGATAGCCAACGACCAGGAAGGCGAGGTAGGCGCCCACCGAGACGCGCATAGACCAGCATCAGGCCGAGGCCGAGCACGACATAGCGCCGGAACAGCCGGCTGCATCCGGCCACGAACCTCTCCAGCGTGAACTGCGACGCGCGCTGGATGCTGTCGAGCGTGAGCGGCTGGCGTTCGATCGGGCCGGCCGCGTCGTGAGCCGCGACCAGCACGCGTGACCGTGCCGCCTTTGACGAGGAACGTGAAGATCGAGCCGCCGACGAGGACCAGGCCGAATGCGGCGACGAACGCGGCGAGCGCGGCCGGTTCGGCCGTCAGCGCATCGGCAATCCTCGCGAACATGTCGCGGAGGCCGCCCTGGAGCAGCGTCGCGGCATCGCCGCCGATGAACGCGGAAACCAGAACGGCCGCGCCGACGAGCGGCACGAGGAGCAGCAGCTTGAAGGTCGTCTGCGCCGCGAACTGGATGACCACGGTCGGCCAGTTGGCCGCGGCGAGCAGCGCGCCGCGCTTCAACAGGTACTTCAGATCCACGTCGATTTCACTATAACAGCTTCAACCGCCGTGTATTCTGTGGATGACGAGTGGGTTTCACGCCTCGATTCCGCAAAACCTACGTGCTGGTGGCCGCTGGCGGGCACTGCGGCGGCGCTGCTCACCGCGGTCGGGGGCGTCCTCCTCGAGCGCCGCCGCTTCGGGCGCCGACGACCGTGAAGCCGTGGCGCGCATCGAACGCGAGCTCGTTCAGCAGTTCAACCGCAGCGGCGCGGCGCTGGCCGCGATCGCCTCGACCTCGCCGAACCAGCGCGATCTGATTCGGGACGCAGCCGCCGACGAGGCCGCCGCGCGCGGGCTGTTCGAGGCGCTCGAGCGAGCGGCGCCGCGCCGGCACGGCGACCGGCCACGGGCATCAGCGTTTACAACACGGCCGGCGAGCCGCTCGCGTGGACCGGGCGCGTTTCGGATCTGCCGCCCGAACGCACGCAGGGACCGGCCGCGCTCTTCGTCGCGCCCGATGCGCTCGGGTCTGCGTCTCGTGCGCGTCCAGCCCGTGGTCGATGGGAGGCGCGCGTCCAGGCGGCGACCCGCCTCGGGTCGGTCGTCGTCGAACAACTGCTCGGCGCCGACCGCGTCGACGCCGGCGGCTGCCGACACGTTCATGATGCCGGCGTCCATCGCGCCGGTCTCGGTCCGTGCGGCAATCGGCGACGCACAGCGGCGATCCGACTACGCCTTCGTCATCCCGTCGAGCGACGGGCAGGTGCTCGTCGAGGCCGAAATCGCGCCGGCAGATCTGGCCGACGCTCGCGCCCGCTGGCGAAGCCAGACCGTCGGCTGGGTGCTGGCCGTGCTCGGCGCTGACGATGCTGGTCTGCACGGCGCCGCTGCTCGACGCGCGCCGCCGAGCACGCGCCGCAGCCCCGCTCCTGGCGGCGACCGCCGGCCTCGTCGCGCGTGCTCGCTGGCCGCCGCTACCTGTTGCGGCTGGCGACGGTCCGGCTGGTCGAAGGCGACGCCGCCGGGCCGATCGACCTGCTGCTCTGGGCGCTGCTCCTGGTCGCGCTCGTCGTGGCTCGCGCTCGATCTCATCGAGCGCCGGCGCGTCGCCGCGCCGCGCCCGCGCCTGCATCGACGACACGCTCGTCGAGCTGGTGCTGGCGTACGCGGCGGCCGGGGCGCTCGCCGCATCGCTCGTCTGGGCGTACGACCGCTTCCTGCAGAACATCGTCTCGCGCACGACGCTCGACCTGCTCCACTTCTCGCTGCACCCGCTGAGCGCGTCGCGCATCGCGATCGGCTTCGGCCTGATTCTGCTCCACGCCGGCGTGTTCTGGAGCGCCGCGCTCATGCCGCGCGCGATCGCGGTGGCCTGGCGGCAGCGCCGCAGCGCGACGCGGCGGCTCGTCCTCGGCCGGCGGCATGGATCGCCGGCGCGCTGCCGCTGCCGGATGCGGCGACACGAATCGCCGGACCGGCTGCCGCTGATGCCGCTCCTGCTCGCGCTCGCCGCGATCGGCGCCGTGCGCGCTCGCGCTCGGCTGGCCGCGCGGGCACGGATCCGCCGCGCCTCGCAGACGGCGAGGATGGTCGGGATCTTCGCCGCGCTGGTCGTGCCGTCGCTGGCCATGTATCCGTCGCTGCAGGCGTTCACGACCGAGGCCAAGGATCGGCTGGTCGCCGAACAGTATGGCCCGGCGGCGCTGCGGCTGCGCGACGACCTGCAGACGAGCCTGAATCGCGCCGGCGAGGAAATCGACGCGCTGCCGTCGCTGAGCGAATTCCTGATCGAGCCGGCCGACGAAACCGAGTCGACCGACGCGGCCTATCAGCTCTGGTCGAAGACCGATCTGGCGACGGCGCGCGTCACCTCGGCGGTCGAGCTCTATCGGGCCGACGGGCGGCTCGTGAGCCGCTTCTTCCTGAACCTGCCCGAGTACGCGATCACCAACTTCCGCGCGGCCGGCTGCCGCTGGGACGTCATCGACGAAAGCTCCCCGATCGGATCGAGCGAGCGCCACGTCCTCCGCGCCAGCCGCGGCATCTGCCAGAACGGCCGGCAGCTCGGCACCGTGGCCGTGCGCGTGATGCTCGACTACCGCGTGCTGCCCTTCATCTCCGGACGCACGCCGTATCTCGAGTCGTTCCGCATTCCAATCGAGCAGCACCGCCGAAGGCGTCGGCCGGCCGCGACCTCGAGTTCGTCTGGTACGGCTGGAGCCGCGCGCCGCTCTATGTCTCGGGCACCAGCGCGTGGCCGCTGCCCGGATCGCGTGTTCGAGCGCGCCGCCCAGTCGCGCGAGCGGTTCTGGGACGTCGTCGCGCACGACGACCGCCAGTTTCGCGTGCACTACCTCAACGATCGCAGCGGGATCTACGCGCTCGGCTATCCCCTGCTCACGCCGTTCGATCACGTCGTCAATCTCGCGGAGCTCGTCACGCTCGGCTTCGTGCTGTACCTGCTGCTGCTCGTCGGCTCCACGCTCTTCAACGCCGCTCACGTCGCGCACGCCGGCCAGCGGACGGGCGCTGCTGCGCGAGGTGCGATCGAGCTTCTATCGCAAGCTGTTCCTCGCCTTCGTGCTGGTGGCCGTCCTGCCGGTCGTGATCCTCGCGTTCGCGACCCGCGCCTACTTTGCCGCGCAGTTCACGGCGGCGGTCGAAGAGGGAGCGGTCCGGACGGCGACCGTCGCGCAGCGCCTCGTCGAAGACTACGCCACGCTCCAGCAGCGGCAGACCGGCGCCCTGCGTCAGCTCGACGATTCGGTGATGGTGATCGTCGGCCGGGCGATCGATCAGGCGGTGAACCTGTTCGACGACGCCGAGCTGCAGGCGACCAGCGAACGCGACCTCTACGCATCGCGCGCTGCTGCCGACGCGCACGCCGGCCGGCGTCTACCGGCGCATCGTCCTGGATCGGATGCCGACCTATGTCGGGAAGCGAGGAGGTGGGCGGGTCGAGCTACCTGGTCGCCGCGGCGCCGGTCCGCGCCGGCGGACGCGACGGCATCGTCACCGTGCCGCAGACGCTGCAGCGCCAGGAAAGCGAGCGGCAGACCGACGAGCTCGATCGGCTGGTCCTCACCGCCGCGGTGCTGTTCGTCCTGCTCGGCGCGGGGTTCGGCTACTGGATGGCGGAACGGATCGCCGACCCGGTGAACCGCCTGACCCGCGCGACGCGGCGCATCGCCCGCGGCGATCTCGACGCGACGGATCGCCGCGACGTCGTCGGACGAGCTGCGGCGGCTCGTCGAGGATTTCAACCGCATGGCCGCCGACCTGAAACAGCAGCGCGCCGAGCTGGAGCGGACCCAGCGCCTCGAAGCGTGGGCCGACATGGCGCGGCAGGTGGCGCACGACATCAAGAACCCGCTGACGCCGATCCAGCTGTCCGCCGAGCATGCGCGGCGCGTGAACATCGACCGCGGCCGCCCGCTGTCGCCGGTGCTCGACGACTGCGTCAACGCGATCCTCACGCAGGTCAAGCTGCTGCGCCAGATCTCGACGGAGTTCTCGAGCTTCGCCTCGTCGCCGACGCCGCGGCCGGAGCCGACCGACGTGGCCGCGCTCATCGAGGAGGTCGTGGAGCCCTACCGCACCGCGCTGACCGGCCGGATTGCCGTCGACGTGCAGAACTCGGGCGCGCTGCCGCCAGATCTCACTCGACCGGACCCTGTTCTCGCGCGCGCTGACCAACGTCATCGAGAACGCCATCCACGCCATGCCCGGCGGCGGACGCCTGACGATCGCCAGCACGCCGCGAGCCGGCCGACCGGCAGCGAATCGGTCGTCGTCTCGGTCACCGACACCGGCGTCGGCATGGGTCCCGAGGACATCGCGCGGATCTTCGAGCCGTACTTCTCCACCAAGGCCACCGGCACCGGCCTCGGCCTGACCATCGCGAAGCGAAACATCGAGCTGAACGGAGGGACGATTGAGGTGACGAGCGAGCGCGGCGGGGGGACGACGGTGGTGGTGAGGTTGCCGCTGTAAACGTGCAGTTCACGCTTCTCTGTTCACGGTTCTCGGTTCGTGTTCAAGTTCGGTTCGCGGGTTCGGTCGGTTCCGGGTTCGGGGTTCGGCGGTTCGGGGTTCGCGGTTCGGGCGTGACGCGATTCGGCGTTCGCTTGCTTTTCTGGCGTTCTCGAGCGCTTCGGGGACTGGAGATACTCCATCAATCCGGTCACCTCTTCGAGCGACATCTCGGCCATCGCGTTCAGTTCGGCCCGCATCGTCCTCGGTGATATAGCCGCTGTCCACTGCGTCGATGAGATGGTTCTGGGACTCCATCAACGACGCCCGCGCCATGACGCAGTACCGGGCGAAATCGGGCGGGCTGAACCTGCCGAATCCTTCCGCGATGTGAGCCGGCGGACCGGCCACGGAATCTTCGAATTGGCGCCACCGGCGCCACTCACGCAAGTGCGGGTGTGAGTCTCGGAGCCGGTAGACCGCCTTCTTGTACGCATCACAGGCCTGCCACGCTCGCAACTCGGTGAAGCGACGAACACCCATGCACGGCGCGAGTGCATGCGCAATGCCGCCGCGATTTTCAGGGATTTCGCATGCGAGCGGCGAAGACCGTCAGAAATTGCCGGTCAGCGGACGCGAATCATGGCAGAAACTTCGTGCGACCGAACGCCGAACTCGAACTCGAACGGCGAACCTCGAACCTCGAACTGCGAACCGAACCTGAACACGAACCGAGAACTGAGAACCGAGAAGCGTGAACGGCAGGATTCACCCTACCCCGTCCCATCCCTCACTTCCTTCTCCACCCCCTCCTCCACCGGCTTGCCCTCGCGTCTGCGGAGGCGGTTGACGGCCATGCCGATGAACGCCGACGCGAGATAGGTGTAGGCCATGGCCACCAGGACCGCCTGGGCATGCGTGGCGATCAGCATGATGCCGACCGCGATCAGCAGCAGCACGGTGTAGGGCCGCCGCATCTGCAGGTCGATCGTCTTGAAGCTGCGGAAGCGGATCGTGCTCACCATCAGCAGCGCCGGGACGATGCACCATCGCGCAGCGCGAGCAGCGCCTGCTCGCGGTCGAAGAGGCCGGCGGGATACGCGTAGACCGTCGCCGCCGGGACCGCCGCCGCGGCCGGGCTCGGCATCCCGACGAAGTACCGCTTGTCGCCGCCGCTCGCGCTCTGGATGTTGAACCGCGCCAGGCGCATCGCGGCGGCGGTGACGAACAGGAAGCCGGCCGCCCAGCCGAGGCGGCCGAGCGACGACAGGCCCCAGGCGAACGACAGGATCGCCGGCGCGACGCCGAACGAGATGACGTCGGCGAGCGAGTCGAACTCGACGCCGAAGTCGCTCGCCGTGCCGGTCAGCCGCGCGATGCGGCCGTCGAGCATGTCGAGCACGATCGCGAAGCCGATGAACGGCGCGGCGGTCTCGTACTCGCCGCGCATCGCGTAGACGATGCAGGCGTAGCCGCAGAACAGGTTGGCGACGGTGAACAGGCTCGGCAGCAGCGCGACGCCGCGCCGCAACCGGCGCCGCGGCGGGTCGCCCGCGCGCCGCAGGAATCGCAGTCGCCCGTGATCCTCAGACGCCGTCGGCATGCGGACCGCCGTCGGCCGTCACGCTCAGTGTAGCACCGCGATGATCGTTTCACCGCCGCGCACGGCTGTCGCCCACTTTGACGCGCAGTTCGGCGTCGATCGGCAGGAACACGTCCATGCGCGATCCGAACTTCATCACGCCGTAGCGATCGCCGGCGCGCACCTCGGCGCCGGCTGCAGCCGGCAGACGACGCGCCGCGCGAGCACGCCGACGATCTGCCGCGCCACGATCGGCTGGCCGTCGTGATCGATCCAGATTTCGCTGCGCTCGTTGGTGGCGGCGGCGTCGCGGTGGTAGGCCGGCAGAAAGCGCCCGCGCTGAAAGCTGACGCGCGTGACGCGCCCTGACACCGGCACGCGGTTGACGTGCACGTCCATCGGCGACAGGAAGATGCTGATCTGCAGCCACTCGCCCGGCGGCGCCGCCGCCGGCTACCGCCGGTCCGGCGACGAGCACGCGGCCGTCGGCCGGCGACAGCACCGCATCGGCCGGCCGCAGCGACCCGGCGTTCGGGATCGCGAAAGAAGAAGAGGAAGAAACCGGCGAGGACGACGAACGGGACGGCGAACGGCCAGCCGAGCGCGACGCCGGCCAGCGCGCGCCGCGGCCAGCGCGCCGCCAATGAAGGGATACCCGGCGGGATCGATGCGCATCGGCATGAAGTCGAAGTCTGAAGTCGGAAGCCTGAACCGCTGAAGGTCTCACGGCTTCAGACTTCAGACTTCAGACTTCAGCGTTCGGAGGTCACCCCCGGCGCTGCCGCAGGATGTTCTCCATCCGATCCTTGAGCTGCAGCTTGCGCTTCTTGAGGTTTACTTCTTCGAGTTGTTCGGGTTCTGAAAGGTATTGCTTGGCGGTGAGCTGCGTGAAGTCGATCTTCGAGTTCGTGATGCTTGGCGGCGAGCTGGTGGAACTCCTCGTCCGTCTGCAGCAACAGTTCCTTGAGGTCCTGCGACTGCTCATTCATGCTCCGCCTCCTTTGTAATGGGTCCAGAGCGTTGATTCGGGGTGTGCGGCGGCATGGGGCCCGATCGGCTGTACGGCGAACGTAACACAAGGCCACCGGACGTTTCAAGGTCGTTACATGCCGGCTCTTCGCGCCAGAGCACGAGCGCATCCTCGATCGGGTTGGTGTAGTAGCTTGCTTCGCGTGCCGGCGACCACGAACCCGAACTTCTCGTACAGCTGCCGCGCCGGCACGTTCGACTGCCGCACCTCGAGCATCGCGCGGCGCATGCCAAACCGCGCAGCCTTCGGCCAGCACGCGCCTCAGCAGCGCCGACGCGACGCCCATGCCGCCGGAATTCCGGCAGCACCGCCAGGTTGTTGATGTGCAGTTCGTCGAGCACCCGCCAGAACGAGCAAAAGCCGACGACGCGGCGACCCTTGTCGCGCGCCAGGTAGAAAAACGACACGCCCTCGTTCTTGAGCTCCGCGAGGTACATCTCGCGCGTCCAGGGTTCGTGAACGACGCCTGCTCGATCGCCAGGATGGCGTCGATCTCGTCGGCGGACGTCAGCGGCTCGATGATCCAGGTGGTCACAGTCCTCGATCTCACCCTTCAGCGTCGGCCCTGACGGTCGGCTGCTGCTCGCGGCGCGATCTCCGCATCGGGCCGCCGCACGTACAGCGGCTGCACGCCGGCCGGGTCGACCGTCTCGTCCGGCTGCGCGCCCGGTCGACCGCCACGCGCCCGATCACGCCGGCCAGCGGCGGCGCGTCGAGCACGCGCGCGCCGCGGGCGCGCGCCGCCGCGATCACGTCCGCGATACGCGCCGCACGCCGCTGCCGATGAACACGTCCGGCAGTCGCCGTCCCACCGCGCGAGCGACGGCTGCCGGGTCGCCGACCGACGGCGCGTCGACCGCGACGATCCGCCCGGCGGCTGAACGGCGGCGCCGCGCCGACTCGGTACAGCGCGGTGAAGACGTCGCGGCGATGCGCGTCGATCCACGCGGCGACCAGCGCGCCTCGGGCGACGTCGGCCGCTGCGGCGTGCGCGAGCGCGTCGAGCGCCGACACCGGCGACGATCCGCTTGCCCATCACGAACGCCAGCCCCTGCATCGTCGCGATGCCGATGCGCAGGCCGGTGAAGGAGCCCGGGCCGGCCGCGACCGCGAACACGTCGATCGACGCGAGCTCGAGCGCGCGCCTCGGCGACGACGTCGAGCAGCGCGGCCGGCAGCCGCTCGGCGTGCGAGCGCGTCGCGTCGCCGACGCGCTCGGCGCGCACGCGATCGTCCTCGACGACCGCCGCGCTCAGCGCGCGCGTCGTCGTGTCCAGAGCCAGTACACGCATGCGATAAACTACAGAATATGTCAACGTCGGCGACGCCGGCGATGCGGCAGTATCTCGACGCGAAGCAGCAGCATCGCGATGCGATCCTGTTCTTCCGGATGGGCGACTTCTACGAGATGTTCTACGAAGACGCCCTGCGTCGCCGCGCGCGCCCTCGAGCTGACGCTCACCTCGCGGTCGAAGGACGCCAACGGCGGCGGCATTCCGATGTGCGGCGTGCCGTTCCACGCCGTCGACGGCTACATCGCCCGCCTCGTCAAGAAAGGGATTTCGCGTCGCGATCTGCGATCAGGTCGAGGATCCGCGCAAGGCCAAGGGCATCGTCAAGCGCGAAGTCGTCCGCGTCGTCTCGCCCGGCACGCTGACCGACGCCAGCTACCTCGACGCGCGCGAGCCGGCGTTCCTGATGGCGGTCGCGCCGCGGCGCCGCGGCAACGGCGAACGCGGCGTCGGCGTCGCGCTGCTCGACGTCTCGACCGGCGAGTTCACCACCGCCGAGTATCACGGCGCCGACGGCCTGCAGGCGCTCGCCGACGAGCTCGCGGTGCTCAGGCCGCGCGAGATCGTCGACCGCCGCCGGCGCCGGATCCGATGCCCGGTGCGTCGCCGCCGGCCGGCGTTGCCGATCGACGCCGATCGACGGCTGGGCATTCGACCCCGAGTCGGCGCGGCGCACGCTGCTCGATCAGCTGCGCGTCGCCGGCCTCGAAGGGTTCGGCCTCGATCGGCGGCCGGCCGCCGTCGCCGCCGCCGGCGCGCTGGTCCACTACCTGCAAGACGACGCAGAAGGTCGACCTCGCGCACGTCCGCTCGCTCGACCTACCGCCAGCGCGCCGACGCGCTGCTCATCGATCCGACGACGCTCAAGCACCTCGAGATCCTGGAAGGCTCGGAAGGCGGACGCGACGGATCGCTGCTCGACGAGCTCGACCGGACGATCACCTCGATCGGCAGCCGGATGCTGCGCGCGTGGCTGCTGCGGCCGCTGCTGTCGCTCGATCGGATCCGCGATCGGCTCGACGCCGTCGAGGAGCTCGCGTTCCGGACGACCGATCGCGGCAAGTTCCGCGACGCGATCAAGACCGTCCAGGACCTCGAGCGGCTGGTCGCGCGCGTCGCGCTCGGGCACGGCCGGGCCGCGCGACTTCGTCGCGCCTGAAGCACTCGATTGCCGCGATTCCCCGCGTCAGGACGCGTGCTGTCCGAGTGCCAGGCGCCGCTCGTCTGCTGCCTGCTCGCCGAGCTCGACGAGCTGCCCGACGTGCGCGCAGCGGATCGAGCAGATCGCTCGTCGACGATCCGCCGGCGCTCGCGCGCGAAGGCGGCTTCATCCGCGACGGCCTCGACGCCGAGCTCGACGAGCTTCGGACGATCAGCCGCTCCGGCAAGCAGATCATCGCGCAGATGGAAGAAGCGGAGCGGGCGCGGACCGGGATCGCGTCGCTGAAGGTCCGCTACAACCGCGTGTTCGGCTACTACATCGAGATCTCGAAATCGAACCTGCACGCGGTGCCCGCCCGACTACCACCGCAAGCAGACGATTGCCGGCGGCGAGCGCTTCATCACGCCGGCGCTCAAGGAATACGAGGAGACGGTGCTCGGCGCCGACGAGCGGATCGTCGAGCGCGAGCTCGAGCTGTTCGACGCGCTGCGCGCGCGCCGTCGCCGCCGAGGCGCCGCGGATCCAGGCGTCGGCGCGGGCGCTCGCCGCGCTCGACGTCGCTGGCCGCGCTCGCCGAAACCGCGGCGGTCAACAACTACACGAAGCCCCACGTCCACGACGGCGACGAGATGGCCGTCTTCGACGCCCGCCATCCGGTCGTCGAGCGGCGCACCGCCGCCGCCGGCGAGGCGTTCGTGCCGAACGACATCCTGCTGAACGCGACCGACGTCGCAGCTCGTGATCCTGACCGGGCCGAACATGGGCGGCAAGTCGACCTACCTGCGGCAGACCGCGCTCGTCTGCGATCATGGCGCAGGCCGGCTCGTTCGTCCCGGCGCGCGAGGCGAAGGTCGCGCTCGTCGACCGCATCTTCGCGCGCGTCGGCGCGTCGGACAACATCGCGCGCGGCCACTCGACCTTCATGGTGGAGATGCAGGAGACCGCCAACATCCTCCACACCGCGACGTCGCGCAGCCTGGTCGTGCTCGACGAGATCGGCCGCGGCACCGCCACCTTCGACGGCCTGAGCATCGCCTGGGCGGTCGCCGAGCACCTGGCGACCAACGCCCGAAGTCCGCCCGAAGACGCTGTTCGCGACCCACTATCACGAGCTGACCGATCTGGCCGACGCGACGCCCGGCGTCGTGAACTACCACGTCGCCGCGCGCGAGTGGAAGGACGACATCATCTTCCTGCGGAAGATCGTGCCCGGCCGCTCCGATCGCAGCTACGGCATCCAGGTGGCCCGGCTCGCCGGCCTGCCGCGGCCCGGTGGTCGATCGGGCGCGCGAGATTCTCGGCGCCCTCGAACGCGACGAGCTGACGCGCGGCGGCCGGCCGTCGGTGAGCGGCACGCCCAGCGAGCCGCAGCGGCAGCTCGGGCTCTTCCAGGCGGCTCCGCCGCCAGACGACCGCTTTCGCGCCGCGCTTGCCGCGCTCGACGTCGATCGCATGACGCCGCTCGAGGCGCTGACCACTGCTCGCCCGGCTCAAGAAGGAAGCGCGAGGAGTGAAGCGGGCGCTCGTCGTTGCTGGCGGCGCTGGCGTGCGCGTGCGTCGACCGGCCGAGCGCCAACCCGAACGTCATCGTGGTCGCTATCACGAGCGGTCCGAACAACCTCGATCCCCGCTTCGGCCTCGACGATTCGTCGCAGAAGATCCACCAGCTGATCTTCGACGGCCTGCTGAGAATCGACGACGGCCTGCGGTATGTCACGGAAGGTGGACTGGCGGAGCGGCTGGAGAACCCGGAGCCCACGACCTGGGTGGTGACGCTGCGCAAGGGCGTCCGTTTCCACGACGGCCACGAGCTCACCGCGGCGGACGTCCTGCACACCTTCAGTACGATTCTCGATCCTGCCTCGCGCTCGCCGCATCGGGGCGCCTTCCGCGGGCTTGCAGTCGGTCGAGGCGCGCGATCCCTACACCGTCGTCTTCACCCTGTCGGAACCGTTCGCGTCGTTCCCGACCAATCTGGTGATCCCGCAGATCGTCCCGGCTGGCGCCGGGCCCGACGTCGCGGCCCACCCGGTCGGCACGGGTCCGTACCGGTTCGTGCGTCACCTGCCCGACGATCGCGTCGAGCTGGCCGCGTTCGAGGACTACTGGGCCGGCCGTCCGGCGAACGACGGGCTCGTCCTGCGGGTCGTTCCCGACGAAGTGATGCGCGGCCTGGAGCTGCGCAAGGGGACGATCGATCTCGTCGTCAACGACGTCTCGCCCGACATTCTTTATCAGCTCCGCCGCGACGAGCACCTGCAGACCGCGACTGCTCCGGGCGTGGACTACCAGTACATCGGGCTCAACCTGCGCGACCCGGCGCTCGGCGACGTGCGGGTCCGCCGGGCGCTCGCGCACGCGATCGACCGCCAGGCGATCGTCGACCACCTGCGACGCGGCCTGGCCACGCCGGCCGACGGACTGATCCCGCCGATCGCGCGGGCCTACGAACCCGGCATCACGTCATATGCGTTCGATCCGGCGCGTGCCCGGGCGCTGCTCGACGAGGCCGGCTACCGCGACCCGGACGGCGACGGCCCCGCTCCGCGGCTGCGACTGACGCTGAAGGCGTCGAACATCGAGTTCAACCGGCTGCAGGCGGCCGTCGTCCAGCAGAATCTCGCGCGCGTCGGCATCGCGCTCGACGTCCGCACCTACGAGTTCGCGACGCTGTTCGCCGACGTCATTGCCGGCAACTTCCAGCTCTACTTCCTGCAGTGGGCCGGCGGCGCGCTGGCCGATCCCGACATCCTGCGCCGCGTGTTCCACTCGTCGCAGACGCCGCCGACGGGCTTCAACCGCGGCCACTTCAGCAACCCCGAGGTCGATGCGCTGCTCGACGAGGCCGCCACCTCGCTCGACCGGTCGCGCCGGCAGGCGGCGCTCGCGCAGGTTCAGCGGATGCTCGCGCGCGAAGTGCCCTACGTCAGCCTGTGGCACAAGACGAACTTCGCGATCGCGCAGCGATCGCTCGCCGGCCTTCACCTGTCCCCGATCGCCGACTTCCATTTCCTCCAGCATGTGGCGCGCGCGAGCACTGCTCCGGCTAACTAGCCTGCTCGTCGCCGTGGCTGTCGGCGGTCGCCGGCTGGCAGCGGCGTCGCGGTTCGATCCCGGCCTGCGCTTCCGGAGCATTGCGACCGAGCACTTCGTCATCTACTTCCATCGCGGCGAGGAACGCCTGGCCGCACAGGCTGGCGCGGATCGCCGAGGACGTCCGCGGCCGGCTCGCGCCGACGCTCGGCGTGCCACGACAGCGGCGGACTCACGTGGTCCTGGCCGACCAGTCGGAACTGGCCAACGGCTGGGCGACGCCATTGCCCTACAACACGATCGCCATCTACCCCGCGTCGCCGTCGGGCTCCGAACTGATCGGCAACACAGACGACTGGCTGCGGCTCGTCTTCGCGCACGAGTACACGCACATCGTCCACCTCGATCGCTCCCAGCGGCTGGTCGCGGATCGTCCGCGCCGTGTTCGGCCGGACGCCGCTCGCGTTTCCGAATCTGTTGCTGCCGGTCTGGCAGATCGAAGGACTGGCGACATTCGAGGAAAGCAGCCTCACGTCCGCAGGACGGCTGCACGCGGGCGACTTCCGCGCCATCGAGCGCGAGGCGGCCCGCGCACGGGCCCTCGAGCCGCTCGATCGCGTCAATGGCGGGTTGACCAGCTGGCCGGGCGGGTCATGCGGCCGTACGCGTACGGCGCTGGATTTCACGAGTACCTCGCCAGTCTCCAGGGCGCCGAAAAGTTCGCCGCAGCTGTCCGACGCCACCACTCGCCGGGTGCCGTTTTTCACGGCCGGGTCGTTCCCGAAGGTCTTCGGCAAGTCGCTCGACGCGCTCTGGCGCGACTACCGAGACACCCTGATCGCATCGGCGCCCCTCGCGACAGCCCGGATGCCGGTGACCCGGATCACGCACCACGGGTATGAGGTTGTCGGCCCGCGGTTTCTTCCGCAGTCCTGTTCCTCGTGTGGGCCCGAAATCGTCTACTCGGTGCGGACCCCTCACGAGTTCCCGACCTTGAACGTCGTGGCGCTCGACGGATCCGCGCCACGGGAGATCACGACCCGGTATCTCGGCTCGACGAGCGGCATCGGCCGCGAGGTGGTCGTCTTCGATCAGCAGGAGCTGCGGCGGACCGTCGGTCTGTACAGCGATCTGTACTCCGTTGAGCTCGAGAACGGGCGACGTCACCCGGCTCACGGACGGCAAACGACTGCTGGATCCGGATCTGTCCCCGGATGGCGGGACGATTGTCGCTGTGCGGGAGGGACTGGGAAGGCGTGAGGTCGTGACGCTTCCGATGGGGCGCGACGTGGTCACGGTCGTCCTCTCCGAACCAGACACCCAGTTCAACGCGCCGCGATGGTCGCCTGACGGACGGTCGATCGCGGTCGAACGACACCGCCCGGGCGCGGACTCCGAAGTCGTGGTCGCAAACGTGGGCTCCAGTGCCATTCGCGTGCTTGCGTCGGCGCCCCGGACCCGGTACGTCACTCCAGCCTGGCGGCCCGATGGACGCGCCGTCGTCGTGGCCGGCGCTGCCGCTGACGAGCCGTTCAACCTGTACGAAATCGAGCTCGAAGGCCCGGACCCGATGAGGCGTCAGCTGACGCATACGACCGGCGGCGCCACCTGGCCGGATGTCTCGGCGGATGGGACGGCGATCGTTTTCGTCGGGTACACGGTGGATGGGTTCGACTTGTTCAGCATGCCGTATCCGCCCAGGCCGTCCGGCGAGGCTTTGCAGCCGGCTGTTCTCCCCGCGGCAGACAACGCGCCGGCGGTGTCCGCCGAGCTCAATACACGCCGATACAACCCGCTGCCGACACTGGTGCCGACCTCATGGCTGCCGGTCATCGAAACCGACGGCGATCGCTTGCGGCTGGGCGCGGGGATCGCAGGGTTCGACGTGCTCGGCTATCACGTCGTACAGCGCCGCCGCCACATGGCGCGTCGATGCTCCTCCGCTCATGACGGCGGCGAAGCGCCGCCGCTCGACTGGACGCTTGCCTACGCCTACGACCGATGGATGCCGACGTTGTTCACAATCGCCTCGTGGGAAACGTTCTTCGCCGGCGGTGACCTTCGCCGATGCGCGCGGAACCAACTCGTGATCCCCGTCCGCTCGCGCGAACTCGAGGCCGGCGTGCTGGTGCCGTTCCGGCGGGTCCGGGTATCGCATCAGGCGCTCGCGTCGCTCGTCCGCACCGACGACCGTTACGAGCTGGTCGGCGAGCGGGTGATCGCTGAACCGGACGGCCGCCCGCGTGGGGTGGACGACGTCGTCTGCGAAGGTCTTCGGGTTCTCGATCAGCCCGGAGCGCGGCGTGACGCTCGGGGGAACCGGCGAATCTGTTCTGGACGCGCTCGGGTCGTCGGCGTCGGCCTCCACGGTGACCGGCGATCGTGCGCGCCTACCTTCCCGGAGCCGGCGCGCAATCACGTCGTCGCGCTGCGCGCCGCGGCCGGCGCGTCCAGCGGCGACCGCGCGGCGCGGCGGGTGTTCCTGCTCGGCGGCGCATCGCCGGCGGGCGGCGTGCTCGATTTCGACAACGACGCCATCAGCCTGCTGCGAGGCTTCGACTCGAACGCGTTTGCCGGCAGCCGCGTCGCGCTCCTGAACGCCGAGTACCGGTGGCCGTTCGCGCGGCCCGAGCGCGGCTTCAGCACCTGGCCGGTGTTTCTGCACACCGCTCATGCCGCTGTCTTCGCCGACGCGGGCCACGCGTGGTCGGACGAGTTCCGTCTCGCCGACCTCAAAACGCTCGCTCGGCGGCGAACTGTCCGCCGATGTCGTGCTCGGCTACTCGCTGCGGCTGACCGTGACGGCCGGCGCCGCGTGGGGACACGACGCACAGCGCGCAGAGCGATCAGCGCGACGGTCTACGTCCGCGTCGGCCGGGCGTTCTAATGCCATTCGGGATTGTGTTCTAATTGTCGCGCATGAAAAAGAAGTCGCGCTTTCTGCAGACGCCGATCGAACCGTTCACGGTCGAACGTGGCCTGAAGGCGGAAGAGCTCGTCGGGCGGATGGAGCGAATCTCCTTTCAGGGCCGGAACCTCGCGACGGCGCATCGCATCTGGCTGAAGATGCTCGAGGACGACGTGACGATCTTTCTCGGCATGGCGGGCGCGCTGAGCGCCGGCGGCCTGCGCCTCGTCGTCGCGCATCTCATCGCCGATCGCTACGTCGATTGTCTGGTCTCGACCGGCGCCAACCTGTACCACGATCTCCACGAGACGCGGGGCCAGCGCCACTACGTCGGATCGCCGCATGCCGACGACGCGGCGCTGGCCGAGGAGCGGATCGATCGCGTCTACGACACCTACGCGAGCGAAGAAGAGTTCATCGGCAACGACAACTGGATCGCCGATTTCGCGGTGACGCTCGAGCCGCGCGCCTATACGACGCGGGAGTTCCTCTATCAGCTCGGCGGCCACCTGTGGAAGACGACCGGCCGGGACGGCATCCTGACCGCGGCGTTTCGCGCCAACGTGCCGATCTTCTGCCCGGCGATCGCCGACTCGTCGATTGGGATGGGCCTGTCGCAGGCGCGGCAGAAGGATCCGCGCTTCGGCCACATCGACATCATCGGCGACATCGTCGAGTCGGCGAACATCGTCATCCGCCGGCCGCGGACCGCGTCGGTCGTCCTCGGCGGCGGCACGCCGAAGAACTTCATCAACCAGGCGAGCGTCCAGGCCGAGTTCTACAGCTCGGAGGTCGGCGGACACCGCTACGCCCTGCAGATCGTCACCGACGTGCCGCATTTCGGCGGGGCGTCCGGATCGAGCCTCGAAGAAGCGCAGAGCTGGGGAAAGCTCTCCACCGACTCGGCAAAGGTGAGCGTCCAGGCCGACGCGACCATCGCGCTGCCGCTCCTCGCGTCGGCGCTCGCGGGACCCGCGCCGCCGCTGCTGGCGCGGCGCAAGAAACCGGTGTTCTCTCTCGCGTCGCGCGTCATGACGATTGACGGCCAGACCGTCCCGCACGACCACTTCGAGGAAGTGAATGAGCCTGCCGTTTGAGTACGACCGTGTCGCCGTCGGTGAGTTCGGCGGCACGACGCCCACCACCACCGATTTCGAACACGCCCGCGTCGTCATCCTGCCGGTGCCGCTCGACCGGACGACGTCCTACGTCGCCGGCACGAGGAACGGCCCGCACGAGATCCTGGTGGCGTCGTCGCACATGGAACTGTGGGACGAGGAGACGGCACCGACGTCCACCGCATCGGCATCTTCACGCTGCCGGAGATGGAATTCCCGTTCGGCACGATCGACGAGGTGGTCGCAGGAAATCCGGCGGGTCGCTTCCGAGATCGTCGGCCGCGGCAAGTTCCCGGTCGTCATCGGCGGCGAGCATTCGATCACGCCGCCGATCGTCGCGGCCATCGCCGAACGGCACCCCGGGCTCTCGGTCCTGCAGATCGACGCGCACGCCGATCTGCGCGATCACCTACATGGGGACGCCGCACAACCACGCGTGCGCGATGCGCCGCGTGCTCGAGTACGCGCCAACGACGCAGGTCGGCATCCGCAGCCTGTCGCCCGAAGAGGCCGCCGCGATCCCGTCGCTGCCGACGCACGTGTTCTACGACTTCAACATGCGCGACGACCCGCACTGGATGGATCGCGTCGTCGACTACGTTGAGCGAGACGGTCTACGTGACGATCGACGTCGACGGCTTCGATCCGGCGATCATGCCGGCGACCGGCACGCCGGAGCCTGGCGGGCTGTCGTGGTACGAGATGCTCCGGCTGCTGCGCCGGGTGACCGAGACAGAAGCAGGTCGTGGGATTCGACCTGGTGGAGCTGTCGCCGATGGGCGGCAACGTCGCGCCGAACTTCCTGTGCGCGAAGCTGATTTACAAGTTCCTGTCGTACAGGTTCGGCCGGGAGGTCGGCCGGCGATCTAGGACTTCTTCAGCGAGTCGAGCTCCTTGCGCGCATCGCCGCTGAACGGCGACTCGGGAAATTCCTCGACCACCCGGTTGAATGTCTGCTGCGCCTCGGTGGCCTTGCCGGCCTCGAGATACGTGCGACCGAGCTGCATCAGGATGCCGTCGACCGGCAGCGGGCCGTCCTTGTTGTCCGCAAGGCCCTTGTAGGTGTTGATGGCGCTGTCGTATTGCCCGTCGCGGGCCTGGGCCTCGGCCAGGCCCAGCCGCGCCATCTGCCCGTACAGCTCGCTACCCGCCCGGTCGATCACCTGCTGGTACGCCGCGGCCGCTTCCTTGCGTGTTGCCGAGCGCCATCTGCGTCGCGCCCTCGCGGTACCTGGCGAACAGACCCGCATCACTCGATGGATACTGATCGGCGACGGCCTTGAACTTCGCCGCCGTCGCTTCGTGCTTCTCGCGATCGGTCGGAAAGCTCGGCCCCGTGGCAGGGCGTACCCGGGGCCGGCGGCGGACCGACGCGCGCATCGCTGACGATGATCGCGTCGGCCAGCAGCGCGCCGGCGCGGCCCTCGACGCGCGACTGCCACGCGAAATAACCCATGACGGCGATCGACGACGAGAATCACCGCGATGGCGGCCACGCCGACTTCGCGCTGCCGCGCGTCGATCACCTCCCGCGTGCGGTTCGCAAACTGGAGGAGCTCGTTTTCCTTCAGGTGATGACGTTCGTTTCGCTTCATTGCGCCTATGAGGATAGCATCCAATAGTCGGTGGTCGGTAGTCGGGAGTCAGGGGCTCGCCTCGCGACCCCGGACTCCCGACTCCCGACTACTGACGCCTTCGCCTCGCTCGGATGATCCGCCGAATCGGTGGACGAACACTCCCCGGGCAGACCCCTCAACGGTTATCGAACGGGGAAGGAGGTAGAACACATGCGGTTCTCTGCGGACGTTATGCAAATCAACAAAGAGGACGACTTGGGCAGCTGCTCAGCTATACACCGCTCTCGAACGACACCGTGGTGGTTCGGTTGCGTCGCTCATTCGGAAGACGCTGGGATCGGTATGCGACAGCGGGGTCCGCGCGCTCGTTTTCGCGAGCGCGGATTGACCGTTCGTCGCAATTCGCCACGCCACTGGTACTTTATTGCGCGGTGTGAACGCGTCATCGCGCGGCACGATCAGCCGGTCCGTTCGATTACCGCTGTGACGCTTCGCGTCGCTTCCCACACGCCACCCGCGTTCTGATCGAGACGTTGTGTTTCAGTGACGGCACCCGCCGGTCGCGACCCACCGTGTAATTCCTGGACGGAACCTGCGTCGGGATTCACATCACGAGCGGCGTGACGAGCCTGCCGACTGCCGCAAGGTGAACGACTGCAAGCGCTTGCGAAAGCGGTCTCAACTTTGCCAGGGACCGCGGCACCCCCCAATCCGACAACTTCGAAAATCGGGCCGTCCAGGATGGCCGTCTGCGGGAGGTCTGTATGCATCGTGCATTCTCGAGAGCGATCTTCGTGTCGTTCGCCTTCGTCTGGGTCGTCGTGCTGCTCCACGCGTCCGTGTCGTCGCAGTCGTTCGATGGAGCGCGTGACCCCGGCGTGCGCGGCGGGCAGGCGGGAGCCGGCGGACCAATCGGCGGACTGTCTGCGAATGAACTGGCGTTCTTTCAATTGGGCCTCGAGGACTTCGAAGAAACGGAAGAGGTCGACGAGGGCTTGGGACCGAGAATGAACCTGGACGGCTGCGGCGGTTGTCACGCGCAGCCCGCGATTGGCGGCTCGAGTCCGGCGGTCAATCCTCAGGTTGCCTTTGCGTCCAAGGACGGCGGCACCGACAGGGTTCCGTCGTTCGTCACGTTGCACGGCCCGATCCGCGAAGCGCGATTCGTCAGGAATCCCGATGGCACGCCCGACGGCGGCGTCGCCGCGCTCTTCACGATCACGGGCCGGGAGGGCGCCCATCGCTGCCGCCTCGAGCAGCCGGACTTCGCTACCGAGCTCGCCAGAAACAACGTGATCTTCCGGATTCCCACGCCGGTCTTCGGCGCCGGTTTGATCGAACAGATCCGAAGACACGACAATTATGGCCAACATGGCCGCGCAATTCGAGCACGAAGCAACAACTGGGGATCCGGGGCCGCGCGAATGTGTCGGTCTCCGGCCGCACGATCTCGGGCCGCCCAACAGGAACGGGAACGACGGCACGATCACACGCTTCGGCTGGAAAGCGCAGAATGTCTCGCTGCTCATCTTCTCTGGCGAGGCGTACAACGTCGAGATGGGCATCAGCAACGAGCTCTTCCAGAACGAGCGGGACGCAGACGCCCGACTGCTATTTCGCGAGCGTGCCCAACGACGTGCAGAACATGGACGGCCACTCACCGCGCTCACCGGCGTAATGACGGGGATCCAGAACTTCGCCAATTTCCAGCGTTTCCTCGCGCCGCCGACTCCCTCGTCGGACACACGCCGGAGGGGCGACGATCCATCGCGAGAGGCCGAGCCGCGTTCGAGCGTCGGGATGCGCCTTGTGTCATACGCCGACGCTTCGCACCAGCGATACTCGCCGCCCTCGCGGCTCTCCGCGACCAAAGCGGCAAACCTCTTCTCCGACCTGCTGGTTCACGACATGGGCGCCGGGCTGGCGGACGGCGTCTCGCAGGGACAGGCCGGACCGCGCGACTTCCGGACCGCGCCGCTGTGGGGGGTCGGCCAGCGCATCTTCTTCCTGCACGACGGACGCACGACGGATCTCGGAGGAGGCCATCCGGGCGCACTCGAGCAGACGGGTCGGAAGCAAAGCGGTGTGATCAACAGCTTCAACAACCTCAGCCAGAGCACGAAGCAGGACCTCTTCAACTTCCTGCGGTCCCTCTAGCCACGGTCGGTCAGTCGCTCCACAGCGCGCGCGCCGGGTCGATGGACGCGGCGCGCCGCGCGGGGAAAGAACGTCAGCAGCGCCAGCGGTACACCGATCAGCAAGCCGATCGCTGTCGTGAGAGGGAGGGCTGACAGGGGTCGGAGAACGGAGGTTATGCGGATACGGAAAGACCCTCTGTCAAGCCTCCTGTTTGATGGAGGTGAGCACCCGCGCGCAAACGTCCTTGCTCGCATCAGAGCCTCTGACTACGTGACGGCCACGGTGTTGTTACCACCGTTGCCTGCGGCGGAGCACACATGACAGTGCTCCGTCAGGAGGACGTGCAGTCGCGCGATTCGTTCAGCGGCCGACGCGCCCGGAGTCAGCACCGCGCGCGCCACCATCCGCGCACTGTCGCGGACCTCGCGTGCGGCGGCGCGAATCGTAATCGTCGCGCGCGAGACCGCGTCGACGTCGGCGCCGGCCTCGAACCGATCGCGAATGCTCTTGCCCTTGAACTGCGCGCCAAATGCCGGCGGCTCGATCGAGAAGTCACCGTACGGCTCGGTGTGGCGATCGACGATGACGCCGGTCAGGCGGCCCGCCGTGTCCATGCCGATCAGCATGTGAATGTGGCCGTGATACCCGAGTTGCTCGGGGACGAGATCGGTCGTCCAGAAGGCATAGCCGATCGGCCGCGCGCGCGGCGTTGACGGCTCGACGCGTCGAAAGCGGTGAAATACAACGGATCGGCCGTCCCGCGCGGAGTGAAGGCGGCGGCCGAGGGAAACAGCTGCTTGAGCCGTGCGACCGGCAGCGGATCGATGAACCCGGCGACGCGCTGCTGTGCTGCTTTCGCCGGCGAACCGGCAGCAAGCAGGCCGCACGCAGCGGCCGCCGCGAAGCGTCTTATACCACAGCGGCGCATACATCGGCATCTTAGCCCCTGGCCTGCACTGATCGGAACAAGCCGATCGGCGGAGGCCGTCAAAACAAACGGAACGACGTGCGGCAACTGCTCGACCATTTCCGGCGCGACCTCCGCGATGCGCGTGCGCTCGCTGGCGCGGCGGCCGGCCTTCACCGCGGTCGCGCTGGTGTCGCTGGCGATCGGGATCGGCGCCAACACGGCGATCTTCACCCTCGTCAATGCGATTGTCCTGCGGAAGAGCGCCCATCGACCGCTCCCGAGCGGGTGGTGAACGTCTACCTGCAATCAGGCGCGATTTCCCGTACAGCACGCTGTCGTACCCGGAGCTGAAGGATCTGCGCGAAGGCGCCGGCGACGCGTTCACGCAGATCGGACGCCAGCCAGATCATTCCGGCGCAGGTCGACGGCCAGGACGGCGTCGGCACCCTGCTCGCCGAGGTCGTGTCCGGCAATTACTTTCCGCTGCTCGGCGTCGAAGGCCGCGCTCGGCCGGACGCTCTTGCCCGAAGACGACGTCGATCGCGGCGGGCATCGCCGTGGTCGTGCTCGGGTTCGGCTACTGGCGGACCGCTTTCGGCGGCAGCCGCGATGTGGTCGGGCCGCGAGCTGCGGATCGGCGGCCGCTCGTATCGGATCGTCGGCGTCGCGCCGGCCGACTTTCCGGGATCGATCACGGGACTGACGCCGGCGTTCTTCGCGCCCGGCGGCGATGGTCGAAGAGCTGATCGGCGCACCCGATGCTCGACGAGCGCCGCAATCATTCGCTGTTCGTGAAGGCCCGGCTGCGCGACGGGGTCATCCTGCCGCAGGCGGACGCGGCCGTCGGCCGCGTCGCGGCGGCGCTCACCAGGGATGCGATTCAGGGTTGGGATCCGACGGCGCGCTTCACGCTCGTCCCGCTCGGAGACGTCCTGCTCTACCCTCCCCTCGACCGGTACATCCGCGGCAGCGCCTGGCTGCTGACCGTCGTCGTCGGCCTCGTGCTGCTGCTCGCGTGCACCAACCTGGCGAGCTTTCTCCTGGCCCGCGCGCTCGATCGCCATCGCGACATCGCCGTGCGCCTCGCGCTCGGCGCATCCCGCGGCACGCTGATGCGCGGCCTGCTCGTCGAGACGACGCGTCCTCAGCCTCGTCGCCGGCGTTCTCGGGCTGGCGTTGTCGGTCTGGATGCTCGGCGTGCTGGTGCGGGCCGACCTGCCGCTGCCGATCCCGATCGCCATCGATCTCAACCCGGACTGGACCGTCCTCGCGTTCACGCTCGCGGTGTCGGCGATTGCCGGCGCGCTCCTCGGCATCGTGCCGGCCTGGCAGAGCACGCGGCCGGATCTCGTGGGCGCGCTGAAGAGCGACACGCCGGGAGGCGGACGTGCCGGGCCACCGGCGGTGGCGAAACGCGCTGGTCATCGCGCAGGTGACCGTCTCGCTCGTGCTGCTCGTCGGCGCCGGCCTGTTCCTGCGAAGCTTCCAGCGCGTCCTGGCGGTCGACCCCGGGTTCGGCCGCGAGCCGGCGGCGATTCTGTCGTTCATCGTCCCGGCCACGCGGTTCAACGGCCGAGGAGGCGCGCGTCTACACCCGGCAGATGCTCGATCGTTTTCGGCAGGTTCCCGGAGTCGAGGCGCTGGGCGTCACCGACAACCTGCCGCTCAACACGCTCAGCACGCAGTCGATCGGCTTCACGGTCGACGGCCACGAGCCGCCCAAGGACCGCCGCGCGTTCTCGGCCGACCGGGCCGAAGTCGATTCCGGCTTCTTCGATGCGATCGGCATTCCCATCCTGCGCGGCCGCGGTTTCACCGAGGCCGATCGCGAAGGGAGCCAGGCCGTGGCGATCATCAGCGAGGCGATGGCGCGGCGCTTCTGGCCGGACGGGGACGCCGTCGGCCGGCTGATTCGTACACCCGATCGCGGACGATCGACGACCTGGTCGTGGTCGGCGTGGCGGCCGACGCCAAGATCCGGTCGATCGGCGAGGCGCCGCGCGACATGGTCTACCGCTCCTACCTGCAGCACGACGCGCGCGGTCTCACGGTCGTGGCCAGGACGTCGCGTCGACGCACAGCAGACGGCGCTCGCCACTGATGGCGGCCGGCCGGTCGCTCGATCCTGACTTGTGGGTCTGGGAGACGAAGACGATGGCGCGTCACCTGGCGCGTGACGCGGCTGCCGGCCGAGCTCTCGGCGTTCATCCTGGCGGCGTTTGCCGTCCTCGCGCTGATGCTGGCCAGCATCGGCTTGTACGGCGTCGTCAGCTACGCGGTGGCGCAGCGGACGCGCGAAATGGGGATTCGCGTCGCGCTCGGCGCCGAGCCGGCGAGCGTGGTTCGGCTCCTGGCGTTCGACGGCCTGCGCCTGGTCCTGGTCGGCGGCGTGCTGGGAATGGCCGCGGCGCTCGGCGGTGATGCGGCTTCTGGGCGGGCTGCTGTTCGGCGGGCGCGCGTTCGATCCGGTCACGCTCGTCGTCGTTCCGCTCGATCCTTGCGGCGAGCACCTCGCTGGCCGCCTATCTTCCTGCACGGCGCCTCCGGCGCATCGACCCGATGCAGGCGCTGCGCGCAGAATAGCCTCGAATGCGCGCGCCGAGAATCCCGGCACAATCGGCGCCGGCGATTCGCCTGAAATCAGCCGCTGGGAAGAGGTACATCGCCGGTGAGAATCCTGACCTGCGCCTCTCCGTGGCGGACGATGCGAACGAAGGCGGTCACCAGATCCGGGTCGAACTCCGTGCCAGCGCGTTCGACCAGATAGGCGATGACTTTTTCGGACTCCCAGGCGTCGCGGTACGGGCGCCTGGTACGGAGCGCATCGAAGACGTCACAGACATGCACCAGCCGGCTGGCGAGCGCACAGGCGCGGCCGTAGTGCATGGCGGGGTATCCGCCGCCGTTGAGCATGATGTGGTGCTCGTAGGCGACGACCGCAGCCAAATCCAGCTCCTCATCGCTTTGCAGGATCATGCGGGCGCCATCGGCCGGGTGCCGATTCATCAGCAGCCGTTCGTCGTCGGTCAGCTTGCCGGGCTTCGTGAGGACGTCGATGGGAATCCGGACCTTGCCGATGTCGTGGAGCAGTCCGGCAATGCCATAGGCGCGCACGTCCACGGCGGTACATCCAAGGTGCTCCGCGAGGCCCATCGCCAGCACCGCCACGTTCAGCGAGTGCGTGGTGGTGTACTGGTCGAACTCCTTGAGCTGCAGCAGCGGCAGTACAAGGCGGCGATCGCTATGCATCGCCACCGACAGCGACCGCACCACGGCTTCGGCCTCGAACAGTGGCACTTCACCGCCGGATTGAACTTCCTGATGCATCCAGCGAAGCGTCTCAGCCTCTTCGCCAAGCGTCAGATCCAGGGTCGCAAGGGGGGGCGGCAGCGCTGCCACCTCTTGATCGGCCTCTCCCTGGATGCCCACGGCGCCGAAGCGGACCCCCAGTGATCGCATCTGCCGATTGTCGGTCGTGTCGACGGCCGATACCATCAGCCGGGCCAGCAGCTCCTGCAGGAAGCTCTCGAATTCGTCGCGGGTGACCCGGCGCTCGAACTCGAGGCGTTGGATCCCCGCGCGGACCAGCCGGCGGCCCCAGTCCCACCCTTTCAGCTCGCGCAACGGTTCGCGCCCATAGACGACCTCGTCGTCCAGCAGGGTGAACACGGGAACGGCGGCAACCCAGAGGTTTTCCAGCAGCTCGTGGGCGCCATCGATCGCCTTGTCGCGTGACGGGTGCCCATCCGGATAGAGCGTCATGATCGCAAGCGCATGCGCGAACGAGATCAGGAAGCTCGCTGGATCGTTCATCGGACGGTCACGCGTGCGGCCTGCCGGAGCTCTGGATCGGCAGAGGCGGCCGCGATGGCAAGCATCGCTGAAACGGTGGAATCGGCGGGCCACGTCTCCGCGAGCGCCCGCAGCGCCGCGATGCAGATCGACGTTGCCGGCGCGAGCTTCGGACGTCCGAGCAGGGTGTGGCCACCGTCGACGAGGTGCAGCAGCGCGTCGCGCGCCGCCGACTCGCTGGTACGCGCCAGCGCCCGGATCGCGAGCACGCGCAGATCCTCGGCGACGTTGCCGCGAAGCGCCAGGGTCACCACGAGAGCGGTCGAGGAACGCGGGCACTCAGCCTGAACCGCCATCAAGCCAAGGCGGAGGACTCTGGGATCGTCGTCCGCGAGGGCGGCTCGCACGGCCAGCTCGCGCTCGGGCGGCAAGGCGAGCTGGAGCTGGATCGCCTCGTAGCGGACACGCGGATCCGGATGCCGCATCCACGGCTCGGCAGAAAATCCGGAGGGGAGCTGGCGCACGCGCTGGAGCAGGATGAGCATGTTGCGCACGACGTACCAGTGCTCGTGATTCAGGCGCGCTGCGATCAGCGGCGCGACGTCCAGGTCGGTCTGCGCGAGCCGGTCGAGCAGCTTTCGCCTGACTGAGCGTACCGGCGACATCGTCAGCGCATCGAGGACCAGCTCGTAGCCCTCCACCGTGATCATCGCGAAGAGCCGGTCGAGCGACTCCAGGTCCAGCGGCTCCCGCGCCATGAGCACTGCAATCGAGGACGCCGCCACCAGCTTGGCCTTCACCCGCTCGGCAACGGCATCAGCCGTTTCCGGTAGCGAGGCGAGCAGGTGCAGGACGGCGGCGAATCGACCGTCCCTGATCACGCAATCCATCGCCCGGTCTACGGCCGGCCCGAATTCACCGACCTCCAAGCCCATCTGCACAATCCGCAGCGGATCCTGTCCGTCGTCATTGGCCGCGAGGTGGGCCGGCGCATGGATCGGGGGAGCGACGGCGAGATGGTGCAGTACTTTGCTGTAGGCGTCCGGATTCGGATCGCTCAGCTCCCACCCGGCGAGCAGCCGCGTCACCTGCTCCCGCAACGCGCCATCAGCCAGCGGCCGCACCCGTTCGTCGCCGAGCTCGGCGTGCACCGCCAACTTCGACAGCATTCTGACGAGCCCGTGCGAGATGGTCTGACCGCTCGCATCTGCGGCGGCTTTGAGGATCTCCAACACCGAATCCACCGCCATGCCGTTCGTCGCGTCGAGAACGAACGCACGGCGCTGCGCGGCGTCGCCGCCCATCGCCACCAGTCGTCGCAGCGTTTCGGGCCTCAGAGCTGCGATTAATCGCGCCGTCCGCCGGCGCAGGGCTGCCGCCTCGGTGCCTGTCGCGGTCTTCAGCTCCTGGGCGATTTGCAGCAGGTAGCCGACGATCACCTGATCGTACGCTGTCGCGCCGTGATGCTCGTCGATGGCCTGCGCGACGACGGCTGGCTCGGTGGACACCTGTGCGTCTGAGTCACCGGACCGGTCGGCCGCCATCGCGGCGCGCGCCAGGCCGACCCACAACTCCGCAGCCCTACCGTCCGATGGCGTCGTCGCCCCCTCCTTTTCCGGTGAAAGGCTGACCAGCTCGAGGCGATCGAATGTGAGCGGATGGAGCCGTACGTGCGGCCACTCCAGCAGGTGGCCGGCGGGGGCGAGCCCGAGCGGGCCGTTGCGCTCCACCTCCGACGCCAGTGCGCGCAAAGCCTGACCCATTTCATCTGCCTGCACATCGCGTGAAAAGCTGACCGCACCCAGATGGTGCCGGTGCAGCCCCTCGGCGAGACGCCGCAGCACCGGTTGGCCGGGATCGGTGGCAACGCCGTCGATCACCAACTGGCGGCGGGCGACGCCGAAGACCAGCCCGCGCCGCTCTTCGAGCAGCCGCGCGGCGGAGCGTGTCACGCCGGCCACGGCGGCATCGAGCGACGGATGCCCGTCCGGGTACATGGCATGCTTGTGCAGCGCGATCGACAGTTCAATCAGGAACTCACTGAGTTCCCGCGACAGGGTCAGGCGCTGGGCCTTGAGGGTGGAGTCCACGGAGTCCGCCAGATCAGGTATCGGCCCGTCGACCGTGTGCCTGTTGTGGTCGGCCGGAGACGCTGCTCGGCGCCACTCTGCGAACCAGCCGGCCTTCACCCTTTGTAGATCAACCTCACCGGTCTGAGCGCGGGCTGCGGCCTGAGAGACGGTGCGCCAAGTTGTCGAATTGGAGAAATCCATTCGCGTTTAGGAATCTCGCCTATTGGAAAAGCCCGTCCAAAAGACCCCAGACGTTGGCTCTGTTTTCGAGCACGTTCAGCAGCCGTTCGAACGTGACGACGACCGCCGCATCGATCACCAGCTGTCGCAGGGTCGAGGTCTCATCGACGACCTGGGCGTCCATCTCTCCCTCGAAGACGAACACACCGAAGAACACGCCCGCCTCTGACATGGCTCGGCGCGATTCTTGGTTCTTACAGAACATTCGCCAGTTCAGTGCCCTAACCAGCGTCGACCGCTGTTCAGAAGCGCGAATCTCCTGGGCCGCGATGTGTTTCAGGTAGTACTCGCGAGATCGCCGGGGAAACGATTCCTTCGATGCACGACCGAAGGCGTCGCGACGAAGGCGCGCATCCGCGCTCGCTTCATTGAAGGCGGCACGCTGCTCTGCGCTGAATGTCGAAGAACCGGTGTCGGACGCTCCGCGCGCGACAGCGAAGTCCACCTGCCCAGAGGTCATGCGTCGGCAAATCGCCTCGGACACAGAGTGGAACTCTCGAAACCTAAGCACTGCGCTGGCGATCAGGTTGACCGGAGTGCCGAGCCGATTCAGACGTACTGCTAGGGCAAATTCGACAAGGTTGAGGAGGCTAAACGCGCGGTACTTACCTGCCCCGTCGGCCTCAACGAGGTCAGGGACGATGACGCCCTTTCGCACCCAGTACTCGACCTGGCTTCGCTTAGCGCCGGTGAGCGCACACACGTCGCCGAGCTGGAACGTGACGGTCTTGGCGAAGACCTTCGGGGCTTTTCTGCTCCTGGGAGTCATCGGTTGAACTCCGACTATAAAGCATAGTTTTTATGCTTGCCTGCGGCGCGGACACGCGAGGGACAGATGCTCTTCTTAGCGCGTCAGTCTCGTGTCAACCGAGGAAGGAGAAAGTGGCGCGGCCTAGTCTTTTGTCGAGCGCGCCATTCACCCGCAGTCAGGTCAGAATTGTCGACGATGTTCACGCCCTGGTTCTGGGCGCTCGTGGCCTCCGCGGGTCTCTTCGCCGCGTTGTATTTTCCGGCCATTGCGCGATGGTCGCGAGGGCTTGCCTCGCCTTACGCGAAGGCTGACGTTCACAGGCGGATGGCCGCGGCAACACTTGACCTCCTGTTGATTCTGTCGTGCGTCCTGTTCTACGCGACCACTGAATCGATGCTGCTCCTCCTGGCCGGAGCCGCCTATGCACTACTGCGTGACGCCGTCGGAGGGCAAAGCGTCGGAAAATTCGTCTACAGCCTGATGGTCATCAGACTCGATACAGGCCGGCCGGCTGGCGCGCGGAGTTCGGTTCAGCGGAACATCGTGTGGCTCGTTCCTGGCGCAAACATCCCTGCTGTGTTTCTGGAAGCGTTGACGGTCGTACGAGATCCGAAGGGAGCGCGGCTCGGTGATCGGATCGCACTGACGCAGGTCGTCGACGGATTCGGAGCGCGCGAACTTGTGAAGATACTGCGAGATCAACTGACGGTCGAGGCGCTTCGGTCGGCGCGAGAAACGAAGCCTGTCGAAGTCGAACGCTGAACGAGTGGGTTCGAGCGATTCGGGGCCGGTCCACGAGGAGAGGGGATTTGCGCACGGGGGGACGCTACAAAGGTTGCACGACGAAATTCTCAGGGATTGCGGCCTGAACGGCGAGCGCGTGCTTAAAGACAGGGGCACTCGGACATGGGTCCAGCGATTCCGCTGCCTGTCCCGGGCACCCAGCCGCCGCGGTCCTTTCCAGTAGCCGGCGGGCCGAGTCGCCACCCGCGTTCGTCGAACGAAACTATATAGGTCAGGCTGGCACCGCCACACTTCTGCGACAACGACAACGACACCACGTTGTCCGACCGTTCAATCCGGTTGACTACCCAGTAGAGGCCGCAGTTCGCCACATGAGCGGCGATTTCTGAGTCGGTCAATCGAACGAGCTCAACCCCGGGAAGGCTCGGCAGCCACTCGTTCGACATTTGCGTCGCGAGGAAGAACTCTCTTTTGGAACGTTGTGCCATGGCATGCGTCAAAACGGCGGAAATGGCGCCGCGCGCGTCTACATCACTTCCGATGATTGAGACGATCTCGCCGCTCGTGAGCATCGGCGTGGACAGCGCTTGACTGCTGCCCCACTCACCGGAAGCGACCGTGATGAGAAGTAGGACGATACCGCATCCGGCACGCAGGGATGCCCGTGACGTAAACCCGGAACTCGCGTTCTTCATCGGTGCAACTTCACCTGACGGCCAAGAGCGTGATTCGCAGCGCGCACAGCATGTCCCGACCAGTGTAAGCGAGGGCCGGGAACTCGTGTGAGTTTCACAGACCTGCAACGAAGCGTTCGGGAGTTCGAGAGGCGCTTTGCCCCCACGGCGCCGTTTTCCGCGAACGAGCGGTAGCGAGTGAGCCACGCGCGCGGAGCGGGGATCGCAGGGGCCCCGCGAGCGCGCGTGCAGGGGAGTTCGAGGGGCGCTAGCCCCTCGATTGATTAGTGGCGCGAACGAGCGACAGCGAGTGAGCCACGCGAGCGGAGCGGGGATCGCGGGGCCCCCGCGAGCGAGCGTGCGGGGGAGTTCGAGGGGCGCTAGCCCCTCGAGTAACGAAGTCTCGCGCCCGGCCGGAATTGAACCGGCGGCCCCCCGCTTAGGAGGCGGGTGCTCTATCCGCTGAGCTACGGGCGCATAATGAGCCGAACGGCTTAGTTTACCGTGTCCAGATATTTCTTCCGTCACTCCTGGTGGCACTACGTTCTCGCCGCGATCGCAATCGCGCTCATCGCGCGATTCAGCGGAGGAACGACGCCGGCGTTTTGATTCCAAGTGTTCAGAGTCGTCGTCACATTGTTGCTCGCCACCCTCTCGACGCCGCAGGACTGGGAGCGAGCAGATCGGGAGACCGAGCGTCTGCCGCCCGCGGCATTTCCGAGCCTCCCCCGAACATTCGAACGGATCTTGAACGGCGCGGGTGCACGATACCGCAACCGTTCGGGGCGGCCGACCCGCAAAACGTCATCAGCGGGGCCTTTACCAGGGCTGGAGATGTCGATTGGGCGATCCTATGTTCGGTCCGACGCGTCTCCTCGATCCTGGTGTATCGCGAGGGTTCGATTGAGAACGTCGACCGAATCGCCCGCGCGCCAGATGCGACCTTTCTCCAGGTCGTCGACCGCGACCCTCGGGGTAACCCGATCGTCGGTTACTCGCGCGCGATCGAGCCGGCCGACGCGAAGCACATCCTGGAACACCACCGCGACTTCGGCGGCCCCACGCCGCCGCCGCTCGACCACGACGGCATCGAAGACAACTTCGTCGAAAAGGGCTCGTCTATCTTGTACTGGTATCGCGGACGCTGGCTGAGGCTCACTGGCATGGACTGATCGGCTGATGTCAGCGCTGTGGTCGCCCTACCGCACGTCAACGAGCGTCTTCAGCGCCTTGCTCACGCGCGTGTACTCCTCGTAGCGGCGCTGATAGCGCTCCAGCTTCTCGCGTTCGACGCTGTCGAGCCGCGCGCGCAGGACGGCCGATCCCGGCGATGCGCGCAGCTCTTCTTCGGCGGCGGCGGCCTTCAGCTTGTATTCCCCATCATGCGTCCGCTCCCAGGTCAGCCACTCCGCCGACCAGCGCGCGTGAGCCGCCTCGATCTGCTCGCGGCTGAACGGGAATGTCGACCCGGCCGCGCGATCGATCGCCGCGAAGTCGTCGGGGAACAGCGCCCGCGCCGTGGACGCCAGCGGCTGCCACACCAGGAGCGCGCGCGGATCCTCGGCGGCGGCCGCCAGGCCGGGCGCAAACAGCGCGAGCAGCTGCACGCGCCGCATCGCCTGCGAGGCGTCGGGCTGCGTCGCGTCGCCGCTTCGGGATCGCGACGCAAGCCAGCCGGCGACAGATGACCGCGGCGCTGACCATCGCCGCAGCGAGGATGAGCTGCACTTAGTACTGCAGGATGGCGTGCACGCGTTCGCCTTCGAGCTTCCGGCGGCCGTTCAGCGCCAGCAGCTCGATGAGAAACGCGAGCGCATGGACTTCGCCGCCCAGACGCCGGACGAGATCGGCTGGTCGCCCTCGCGGTGCCGCCGGTCGCGAGCAGATCGTCGACGATCAGCACGCGCTGCCCTTTCTTCACGGCGTCGTCGTGGATCTCGAGCGCATCGGTGCCGTACTCGAGATCGTAGGTCTGCGCGCATCGTCCGGGACGGCAGCTTGCCCGGCTTGCGCACCGGCGAGAACCCGGCGTGAATCCGATCGGCGACCGCCGAGCCGAAGATGAACCCGCGGCTCTCGATGCCGACGACGAGATCGATCCCCTGGCCGACGAACGGCGTGGCGAGGCTGTCGATCGCCGCGCGGAACCCGACCGGGTCCTGCAGCAGCGTCGTGATGTCGTAGAAGAGGATGCCGGCCTTGGGAAAATCGGGGACGCTGCGGATCTTGCTCTTGAGATGCTCCATGGTTTATCGAATCGCGAACTCCAGGTGTGTCGTCCCCGCCCCGTCGTCGGCGACGACGGCGACAGACCTGATCGACGCGGGCGCCGGGCGGACCCCGCCGGATCTCCTGTTCGAGCCGCGCCAGCGCGTCGGCGTCGCCGGCGGCGGCAATCTCGACCGTACCGTCCGGGTTGTTCCGCACCCACCCGCTGACGCCGGCGCGGACCGCAGCCGCGTGCGTGAAGTACCTGAAGCCGACGCCTTGAACCCTGCCGCGCACCAAATAGCGACGCGCGACCCGCATGATCGAAAAAGCCGAGCGATTATACTGGATACACGTGTCGTCGCCCCTGCCCCGTCCTCATCGTCGAAGACGATGCAGATCTGCGTGAGATGATGGCGCAGCTGCTGACGCTCGAGGGGTACCAGATCGAAGCAGTCGCCAACGGCCGTGAAGCGCTCGAATACCTGAACGAGGCGCCCCGGCCCGATGTCATCCTGCTCGACCTGATGATGCCGATCATGGACGGGTGGGAATTCCGCCGGCGCCAGCAGAACGACCCTGCCCTCGCCGACGTTCCCGTGATCGTGCTCACCGCGCTCGATCAGGCCCAGGCCCGCGCGAACGATCTGAACGGCGTCGATTTCCTGAAGAAGCCGCTCGACTTCGATCGGCTGCTGGAACTCGTGCGCCGCCGGTGTCGTCAGCAGCCGTGATCGGCGTCTCATGCACCAGTCCCGATCGCTACGCGTGGCGCGCGGTCTGGCCAGGTGGGTGCTCGGCGGCGTCGCCACCGTGCTGCTGCTGGTCGTCGCCGTCCTCGGCGCGCTCCAGACCGGCTGGGCGAAGGGTTATCTCCGCGGCCTGATCGTTCGGCAAGCCAACCAGTACCTGACCGCGACGCTGGAGATCGGCTCGCTCGGCGGATCGCTCGTCCGCGGCATCGAGCTCGAGCGACGTCCGTCTGTCGCGCGAAGGCGAGCCGATCATCGCCATCGATCGCGTGACCGTCAGCTACTCGCATCCGCGAGCTGGTGGATCGCGGCGTGACCATCGCGCGCATCCAGGTGGTCCGGCCGCGAGTCGTCGCTGAGCGGCAGCCGGATGGACGCTGGAATCTCGCCGCGCTCGTGCGACGCGACGCCAGGCAGGAGGAGCGGCGTGGTCCTCGCCGCCCCATTCACATCAGGTCGATCGAGGTCGTCGACGGCGACGTCGCCCTTCGGGATCAGCTGAATGTCGCGTTCGCGGTCGCCCCCCGCCGCTATGAAATGCTGAACGCGTCGCTGGCCTTCGACTACGAGCCGGTCGAGTGGCGGCTCGACTTCGACCGGGCGTCCTGGAATGGCGGTGAAGAGAGCCTGACGATGAACCGGCTGTCAGGGCATCATCGCCAACGGCGACGCCGGACTCACGTTCGAACAACTGATCGTGGAGACGCCTCGGAGTGCGTTTACGGTCGACGGGCGGGTCGTCAGGGGCCGGGCGCCAACGTCGCTGGACCTCCACGTCGAAGGCCGAACGCTTCTCGTTCCAGGAGTGGGCCGGGCTGGTGAGCGGGTTGCGCAACCTCGCGGTCGCGGCGTCATTCGACGTCACCCTGCGAGGTCCACTCAGCCGGCTCGCGACCGATCTGAACCTGCAGTCCGACGGGGGCAGCGTCGTCGGCGCCTTCGTCCTCAACACCGACCGTGCCAGGCTCGCATGGGACCGGTGCGGTCGAGGTGGGACGTCTCAACCTCGCCCGGTGGCTCAATCGTCCCAATCGGCCGTCGGACATCTCCGGTCGCGTCGCGTTCGATCTCGACCTGGAGCTCGGACGCCGCGGCGGATTCCCGCGCGGCCCGTACACGTTCGAGGGTTCGCACGCCGGGTTCATGACCTACGAGGCCGACAACGTCCGCGCGCGCGGCCGGATCACCGAGACCGAGGCGGTCATCGCCGAGGCGACGGCCGTCGCCTATGGCGCGAGCGTCCGGATCGATGACGGCGCAATCGGCCTCTCCTCGCCGTATCAGTACCGGTTCCGGGGAACCACGCAGCAGGTCGATCTTCGAAGCTGCCCCCCGCCATTCCGGTTCCCCACGTCGACAGTCTCCTGGCGTTCGACTACGACGTGGTGGGCAGCTTTACCTCGCCGTATATCGCCGGCGGCGCCACCTTCGCGGATTCGCAATTCCTCGGCGCCCGGGTGGGTTCGGGGATGTACGGGTCGATCGATACGTCGGCGCAGCCGGTTCACTACACCGGCGAGGGGCCCGTCGCCGGCATCGACCTCCAGCGCTTTGCGCACGAGCTCGACATCGGTTGGCTGAACGACCCGCGCTATGCCGGAACCGTGTCGGGTCGTTTCTATGTCGACGGCTTTGGTTTCGACCCCGAGACCATGACGCTCAGCGGCGGTGGCCGCCTGGCACGGGCCGAACTGTTCGACGGGACCCTGAGCGAAGCGGATGTCTCGATCGAAATCGCGGGCGGATCCCTCGATTGGCATGTACAACGGAGCGGTCGACGGCGTCAACCCGGCGATGGCGTTCCAGGACGAAACCTTCACGGCGTCGCTGAAGGGCTCCGGCAAGGCCCGCGTCGCCATCCCCGAGCTGCTTCTGAGGGAAGTCGGCATTGCTGATTACGAGATCGACGCGTCGTTGTCGCTGAACGATTCGTCGGTGCGCGGGATCCCGTTCGGCAGGCTGACGGGATTGGCCGCGCTGAAGAACGGCACGCTGACACTCACTGATGTCGTCGCCGATGGCGACACCATCACCGGCAGCGCCTCGGGCACGTTGGCGTTCACGGGTGAACGGCCGATCGACGTCGCTTACGACCTCATCCGCGCCGATCTCGCACGCCTCCGAAACGTCATCGGGCGGGATGCCTCCGGCCATGTAGCGGCCAAAGGGACGGCATCTGGAACACCTGAGTCCCTGCGCCTGGTGGGAAGCGGCCGTGTTAACGAGTTCGCGGTGGCCGGGATCAGCGCGCTCACAACCAGCGGCACCTACGACGCGACGATCCCGACCGCCTCTCCCGCCGAGGCCCGGGCAACGGTCACCGGCGAGGTGACGTTTGCCGAGGTCTTCGAACAGGCGTTGCAGCAGGCCAGCGGCACAGTGACGTACGACGCCGGACGAATTCAGCTCGACGTGGAGCTCTCGCGGGGACCCTCGGTGAACGGGCGGCTCGCAGGCAACCTGACGCTGGACGCGCCAGCGCGGGTCGTCAGCCTCGAGACGTTGACCATCACGTTTCAGAACGCGGCGTGGCGGCTGCTGCCGGCCGGCGTGCCGACATCGATCAAGTGGGACGATGAGGGCATGACGATCGCGCCGATGACATTTGTCGACGCGGTCAACGGCACCCAGCGCATCGGCATCGGCGGCACATGGCGGAATGACGGACGCGGCAGGCTGGATGTCGCGGCGCGCAGCGTGTTTCTCGAAACGGTGACCGGCGTCATCGGGGCGTCCGGCCATTTACGGCGGTCTGCTCGATCTGGACGCGCAGGTGGGCGGCACGGCGGCCCGGCCCACGGTGATGGCGCTCGTCAATATCACCGAGGGGCGGATACGCCGGTTGAGCTACCAGCGGCTTGCGGGCCGGATCGATTACAGCGACCAGTACTCTGAAGCTCGATTTTCGGCTCGACCAGGCCCCCGGCGTCTGGCTCACCGCCGCCGGCATTGTTCCCCTCGCCCTGGTCGACGAGACGCGGCCCGACGGCCCCTTGGATGTCACCCTGACGTCGAGTTCGGTCGGGCTCGGAGTGATCGAAGCGTTGACCGCCGCGGTCCGCGAAGTGTCAGGAACCATGCGGCTGAACGTCAGGGCGATCGGTACGGCGCGCGACCCCCGTTTCACCGGCACGGTCGGCATCCAGGGCGCGGCCTTCCTCGTTGCCGCGACCGGCGTCAGGTACCGGAACGGCGCCGCGGCGTTTCAACTCGCGCCGGATCGCGTCACTGTCGAGACGTTGCGGGTGGAAGATACGCGCGGACGGGCGCTGACGCTGGTCGGCAGCCTGGGCACACGCGAGCTGCGCGTGGGCGAGTTGGCGATCGATGCCCGAGCCCGCGGCCTGACAGTCCTCGCGAACGAGTTCGGCAACATGGAGGTCGATGCCGATCTGCGCCTGCGCGGGCGCGCTGACAGCCCGCGCGTGATGGGAACCGTGACGGTCGTGGGCGGCGAGTTCGACGTCGACGCGATTCTCGATCGCACGCTGTTCCGTCCGTACTCCACCGAGGCGACGCGCAGCGGCGCCAGCCGACATCGATCCGCTTGCCGCCCTGAATCCATGGGACCGGCTCGGTCTCGACTTCGAGCTGCACGTACCGAACACGCTGCGGATGACCGGCGACAACGTCCAGGTCTCGCCCGGCGCGCCGCTGGGACTCGGCAGCTTCAACCTGCGGGTCGCTGGGCGACCTGTACTTTTACAAGGACCCCGCGCAGCCGCTCTACGTGAACGGATCGTTCGACTCGGTCAGCGGCAGTTACGCGTTCCAGGGGCGCCGGTTCGAGCTGGATCCCGCGAGCTCGATCAACTTCAGGGGCGACCTGATGCCGGAAGTCTACGTCAGCGTCTCACGGCTGATATCCGGCGTCGACGCCCGGGTCACCATCGCAGGACCGCTCAACGAGCCGGAGCTGCGCCTCGCGAGCACACCACCGCTCGAAGCGTCCGACATCCTCTCGCTGATCGTATTCAACACGTCTACGAACCAGTTGACCGCAACGCAGCAGCAGGAACTCGCGGTGCGGGCCGGGACGCTGGCGGCTGGCTTCCTGGCGTCGCCGCTGGTCGCCGCCCTCGAACGAAGCCTGGGGCTGGAGATTCTCGAGATCGAGGCGCCCGATCAGGCTGGCGGCGGACCGCGAGTCACCATCGGCGACGAGCTCGCGCCCGGACTCGTCGCGCGGTTCAGCCGTCAGTTCGGCCGCGATGAGTACGACGAGGCGACGATCGAGTACCAGCTGTCGCGGTTGCTGCGGATTCGCGGCACGTTCTCCGACGCGGCGACGCTGAGCGTGCGATCGCCATTTCGCCGGCTCGAGCGGGCCGGCATCGATCTGCTGATCTTTTTCAGCTTTTAAAAGCGAGGACGCTGAAAGGGTCCGCACTACTTCTAGTGCACTTTACCGTGTGAAATCCAGTTCCGTCCGCGCGCTTGACACTTCCACCGCCCGCTCCAACCGTTCAGCCCCGGCGAAGACGATGGCGTTGTAGCTCCCGGGCGGAACATCACGGATCTCGAACTGGCCCTTCAGATCCGTCAGAGCGGTGTACGGTGACGTCGACGAATAGATGGTCGCCGACATGGCGGGGTGGATATCGCAGCCGACGTTGTAGAACCCATCCCGTTCGAACGTGAACCGGTAGTCCTCCCCCATCGGGATGGCCACGTTGAAGGTGCCGGCTTTCGTCGCGTCCTCGTTGACACGGACGTTATGCAGCTGGTCGTCGCTGTTGCGGAACTCGACCGGGTGTCCGGTGCGGACGACGAGCACGCCTGGGATGAAGGTCAGCGCCACCTGATCCATCACCGGCGGTTCCGCCTGCGGCACCTCGGCCGGCGCACGCGGCTGGAGCACGACGATCGAGGATTGGCCACCACCTGCCGGCACGCGGCCAGCGACCGTACCCGGCCCGGATGCCGACGCGGCCGCAGAGGGCGGCGGCGTCGAGGCGGTCGGTTCAGCCTGAGGTTCTGAAGGCGTCGAGCAGGAGGCAAACAGCAGTGGAAGCGCGGCCAGCGCGCTCAGCATCCACTTCATAGGTGTGCGAACATTATAGTCGCTTCAAAAACACGAGGGCCCACCGATGGCAACCGATCCCGTCTGCAAGATGCAGGTCGACGAGAAAAAGGCCGCCGCCACCAGCGAGTACAACGGGAAGACCTATTACTTCTGTGCGCAGGTCTGCAAGACGAAGTTCGACAAGAACCCCGAACAGTAGCGTTAGTCGGTAGTCAGTAGTCGAGAGTCGGTAGTCGAGAATGACTACCGACTACCGAATGACTACCGACTACCGACTGACTACCGACTCCCGACTACAGACTACCGACTAAGTTACCAGCGGAACGCGAGGCCGATGTTCGCGCGCCAGAAATCGAGCCCCGGCAGGATGTTGATGGGCGAGCTGTCGTCGAACGTGTTGGGATCGAGGTCGAGCGCGCTCTCGAGCGCGTTATCCCCGAAGGCGCGGAAGTAGCGGACGTCCGCGCGGATGCCGACGTTCTGGGCAAACCCCATCACGCCGAACCCGATGTTCCCGCCGAACTGCGAGTCGTCGGACTGGAAGTTCTCGTCGAAGTCGTTGCTGATGTCGCCGCTGAGGTCGTCGGACCTGAGCGTCAGCGCGCCGATGCCGCCGGAGACGAACGGCTGCCAGTTCTTTGCCGGACCCATCGGGACGCCTGCCATCAGGTTGAACATGTAGCTGTTGACCTGCGGCTCATCGACGAACAGTTGGTTGCGCATCTGGAAATTCGGCGTGAAGCCGGCGAGGAACTCGGCGCCGAACCAGCCGCTCGTGTAACCGAGCGCGCCGCCGAAGTCGACGCTCGAGCTGTCGGCGCTCTGGCCGAAGTCCGACCCGACGAACGCGGAGGCGAACCAGCCGCCCGGCGTGCTATCCGCGTCGTCGAGATCGACGTCGGTCGTCGTGCGTGTGGTGCTGGTCTGTCGTGGTGTCCTTGAGGCGCGGTGGTCGTCGTCGTTGTCGTTTGCGTGGTCGATGTGCTGTCGGGCGTGGTCGTCGTCGTGGCCTGCGCGGCGGCAAGTGCCGGGATCGCAACCATGGCGGCGGTCAGCACCCATTGCTGAATTCTCATAGTTTTCCCTCCAGGAAAAGGCAGGGCTTCCTGCCCATTCCGTGATGGGATGGCTGCAATGCCCGTTCCCTAATGAGCTCAGCTTTTTCAGAAACCTGGCCGGAAGTTCATCACGAGAGCCCAGCCGCGATGAGCTCGCGCGCCGGCGAATTCGAAGACGAAGCCGGTCGCGTTGAGCCGCACGCCGCCGCCAACGCTGCTCAGCATCGAGCGCCGCGAGGCACCGGCGATGCCGCTCTCGAACCATCCCGCATCAGCAAACACGAACGCATCGATCGGCAGCGGCCCCGACTCGCGGATCACCCCGAGTGGACCGACAAACGGCACGCGCAGTTCCACGTTCGCGACGCTCAGGCGGCGAGCGCCCGCGTCGGTCAGCGACTCGCAGGTGCTGGCGGAGCATGAACGCCCGACCGCGTCGCGCATCGAATGCCCGCGGACCAGATCCCGGACCGTCCAGACAAGCGGAAGGAGCCGCCCATCCGTCGCGTCGGCACCATACCGGCCGACGTGCTCGACGCGCATCGCGACCGTCAGCGGGCGAGCGAGCATCATGTACCGACGGTAATCCGCGGTGAGCGTGACGAACGACAGGTCGCCGAACGTTGGCGCGATCTCGAACCGCGAGCGGCTGCCGAGGACCGGCGCCGTGGCACCAGCCACCGAGCTGTCGTAGACCAGCGCGGCGCCAGTCTCGACGAGCGCGACGGCCTGGGGGGCGGTCCCCGCGCGTCCCATTCTCCGATGAGATTGCCGGTCGAGCGAGCGTAACGCCGGGTCTGCAGGTCGCTGTCGAAACCGATCGTGTGCACGCCCGCGGTCAGCTCGAGGCGCCGGGCGCGGCTGAACGGATACGCGACCATCAACATGCCCTGGCGGTGCGTCTGACGGAGTGTTTCACGTTTCGCGTTCAATGGTCCCGAGTTCAGCGCCTGCATACGTCCGGGTGCTGACCAGGCTGATCGGCAGCTGAGCGCCGAGGAGTCCCCCAGGTCCAGCGGGATCGGCGGTTGACGTAGGCCGTCTGAAACGCGAAGTCGCTGACGCTGGTGCCGACCTGGACCGCCGTGTGGAGCTGACGCTGCTCCAGCAGGTCGCTGAACGACACCGAGATGCCGGCGCGAAAGAAACCCGCCCAGCGCGCCCGCTGCCCGCCGACAGGTACGGCTGCCCGATGCTGTTCAGCGAGAGACCGCCGCGGTAGCGCGTGCTCGGAAACGACGGCGCCGCCGCCGATCGGCGCCGCGCGTACGCTCGCGGGCGCTTCGCGGCCGGAGTCGAGAGCGCCTTCGCGTAAATCGACCCCGGCGCAACGGCCGTCGTCCGGATCTCGTAGCCGCCATTCCTGTAGGCGCTGTACGCCACACGGCCGGCGAGCGGAGCGACCGAGAGCGCCGGGCTCAGCGCGGTGATGCCGCTGACGCCGCGTCGTTCGTTCGTGAGCCTGTGGACCGCGCCGGCGCCCACGTCGAGGCGAAACACGTTGCTGACCCCATCGGCATCAGCCACAAACAGCAGATCGTTCCCGATCCATTGCGGGTCGATGTTCTTTGCGCCGACGATCGACGGCAGTTCGCGAACTCGCCCGATTCCAGATCAAGAGCGGCGAGCCGGTAGTCGCCGAACGTCAGCGCCTCGAGCGACGAGGTGAACCGATCGGTCGTGAAGGCGAGGGTCCGGCCATCCGGGGACCAGGCCGGCTGCAGGTCGGCAAACCCGTCGCTGGTCAGACGACGAACCGCCGCGGTGTCCAGATCGAAGACGTAGAGATCGGTGATGCCGCCGCTCAAGCCTGAAAAGGCGATCTGATCGCCCGAAGGCGACCAGGTCGGGTCGAAGATCTGATCGAGATCGGGAAACGCGTGCTCCCGCTCGACGTCGCCCTCGGGCATCGACAGGATGGTGAGAACCGGCTCGCCGTGCTGCAGCGCGGCGAACGCGAACCGCTTGCCGGCCTGATCCCAGGCGCCGGCCGAGTCGACGAACTGCAGGCTGTCGAACCTCGCGTTGCCGGCCGCCGTGACGAGCTTGCGCCGGACGCGTCCGGTCCGGCCGTCCGCCAGGAACACGTCGACCGAGTACCGATCGCGCTCCGAGAGAAAAACCATCTCGGTGCCGTCGGGGCTGAGCGCCGGACCGACGTTGAGCCGGCCGCCGCCCCGGTGCTTGGCAATAAGCAGTTCGGCCGCGGATGCAGTCTGCATCGGCGACGGTCCCCGCCGCCTGGCGCATCGCCGCGTGCCACCTCGCCGTCAGCTGCGATTCGCGAACGCCGGTCACCGTCACCAGCCGGCCGATGCCGCCGCCGTTGGCATTCGACGCCAGCGCCCGCCGGGCGATGTCCTCGCCGAATGCGTCCGCGAGGAATGCCCACAGGGCCTGTCCGAAGCGGTACGGAAACCATTTCGGGTCCTGCAACTCGCGGATCCGCGGCAGGCGGTTCGAAATCGACCGCATCGCGGATCCACATCGTCGTGTTGGCATCGAGGCCGCCGAGCGTCAGGAACTCCGCCATCCCTTCGAGGAACCAGAGCGGCAGCGCCATCGAGCGGCCGGCCTGCTGGAGGATGTCGCGCTGGAAGGCATGCACGAGCTCATGCCCGAGCACGTGATCCGTTTCGCCCAGCGCCGGCGCGAACGGCAGGACGACCCGGCCCTTCTGATGATCGGTGAAGCCCCCGACGCCGTCGGGCAGCTGGCCGGGAAGGACGGTCGTCTGGCGGAAGTGCGGCGGGCTCGCATAGAGCACGATTGGCGTCCGCTCGCTGAGGGTGTGATCGAGGGCGCGCGGACAGGCGCGTGTACCAACGCTCGGCCATCGCCGCGGCGGCGAGCGCCGCCTCCTGCTCGGCGACGTAGTAGTGGACGTCGAAGTGCTCGGTGCGGAGCACCTGGAAGTCGAACGTCTGGTACTGAACTTTGTTCGATCCGAAGTATTGCGCGGCCGCGGGCCCTGCCGACACCAGCAGCACGGCGAGCCCGATCCCGATGGCTCTGATCCCCAAGGCTCGGTCCCCAAAAACGATTTTCGGCGCTGTCGAACGCGGGCGGAGAGGCCCTATGTTACTCGTATAATTTCGACAGGCAAGCCTTATGTCACCGGTCTGCGGCCGCATGCTCGCCGCGGGCGCCGCGCTCGCCGCTCTGCTGAGCTGTGGAGGGCCGATCGGCGCGGCGGCCCAGGCCGGCGTCCGTCTACGCCGCGCGCGTGGACAGCATCATCCACCCGGTGTCGGCCGAGTACATGATCGAGACGATCGATCGCGCCGATCGCGAAGGCGGCGCGCTCGTCGTCTTCACCCTGCGAAACCCCCGGCGGCCTCGTCGACTCGACGCGCGCCATCGTCACCCGCATGCTCGCGGCGAAGACGCCGGTCGCGGTCTTCGTCGCGCCCGCCGGCGCGCGCGCGGCCTCGGCGGGCTTCATTCTCACGATCGCGGCGGATGTCGCGGCGATGGCGCCGGGGACGCACATCGGCGCCGCGCATCCGGTCTCGGCGGGCGGCGAAAAGGTCGACGAGGTGATGGCGCAAGAAGGCGGCCGAAGACGTCGCCGCCTACGTCCGGACGCTGGCCAGCGGCCGCCAGCGCAACGTCGACCTCGCGCAGCAGGCCGTGAACGACAGCCGCGCCTTCACCGAGCAGGAGGCGCTCACGGCGTCGCCGCCGCTCATCGATCTCGTTGCGGCCGACCTGTCCGATCTGCTCCGACGAAGCTCGACGGCCGATCCGTGCGCCGATTCGACGGCTCGGTCGACCGTCCTGCGAACCGCGGGCGCCGACGTCGTTGCCGATCGAGATGACGCCTGCGCCAGCGCGTCCTCAGCGCGATTGCGCATCCCAACATCGCCTACCTGCTGCTGAGCCTCGGCATGCTGGGGCTGACGGTCGAGCTGTGGTCGCCGGGCGCCGATCCTGCCAGGCGTGGTCGGGGGCTCTGTCACTGCTGCTGGCGTTCTTCGCGCTGCAGCTGCTGCCGGTCAACTACGCCGGTCTCCTGTTGATCGTGCTCGGCATGGTGCTCCTGATCCTCGAAATCAAGGTGACGAGCTACGGGCTGCTGACGATCGGCGGCGCCGCCAGCCTGATCTTCGGCTCGATGATCCTCGTGGATTCGTCCGCGCCGGAACTGCAGTTGAGCCTGCGGTTGATCCTGCCGGTCGTCGCTGGAATTGTCGCCGATCGCGGTTCTGCTGGTGCGGCTCGCCGTGTCGGCGCAGCGGCCTCCGCCCGACGACCGGCGAGGAGGGCATGATCGGCGACGCCGGCGTGGCGCTGACGTCGCTCGAGCCCGGCGCGCCGGGCCGCGTCACCACCCGAGGCGAAATCTGGCAGGCCGTTTCGGACGAATCCGATCCCCGAGGGCACGCCGGTGCGCGTCGTCGCCGTCGATGGACTGACGCTGACCGTCCGCAAGGAGTGAAGGTGTCCGCATGATCATTTCACCCGCGCTGATCGTCGTGTTCGTCCTGATCGTCTACGTCGTCGGCTCGATCAAGATCCTGGCGGAGTACGAGCGCGGCGTGATCTTCCGCCTCGGCAAGCTGCTGCCGCAGCCGAAGGGGCCCGGCGTGATCCTGGTGTTCGCGCCGATCGATCGCATGGTGAAGGTCAGCCTGCGGACGGTGGTCCTCGACGTGCCGCCGCAGGACGTGATCACGCGCGACAACGTGTCGGTCAAGGTCAACGCGGTGCTCTACTTCCGGGTGATGGATCCGCGGCGGGCGATCGTCGAGGTCGAGAACTACATCTACGCGACGTCGCAGCTCGCGCAGACGACGCTGCGCAGCGTGCTCGGGCAGGTCGAGCTCGACGATCTGCTGTCGCAGCGCGAGCGGCTGAACCAGCAGCTGCAGCAGATTCTCGATCAGCACACCGACCCGTGGGGCATCAAGGTGTCGGCGGTCGAAGTGAAGCACGTCGATCTGCCGCCCGACATGCAGCGCGCGATGGCCCGGCAGGCCGAGGCCGAGCGCGAGAAGCGCGCCAAGATCATTCACGCGGCCGGCGAGCTCGAAGCCTCCGCGAAGCTGGCGCAGGCCGCCGGCGTCATCGCCGCCGCAGCCGATCGCGATCACGCTGCGGTATCTCCAGACGCTGACGGAGATCGCGTCCGAGAAGAACTCGACGATCATCTTCCCGCTGCCAATCGAGCTGCTCGAGATGCTGAAAACGCCAAGGACCTGAGTGCTCGAAAACGCGCTGCTGCGCGAGCTGATCCTCACCTACGCGCTCGCCCTCGTCCTCATCGTCAGCCTCGCGCGCCTGCGGGTGCCGCCGGTCGTCGCGCTGATCGCCACCGGCGCCATCGCGGGCCCCGGTGGCATCCGCATCGTGCGGACGCAGGAAGACGTCCAGTTGCTCGCCGAGGTCGGCATCGTCCTGCTGTTGTTCACGGTCGGATTGGATTTCGCCCTCGGCGACTTCCGTAAGGTGCTGCGCCGGGTGATCGGCGCCGGGCTGCTGCAGATCGGCCTGACCGCCGCCGTCGTCTTCGCCGCCATCGTCGCGGCGACCGATCGCCCGATGCCGCTCGCGTTGTTCGTCGGTCTGTTCGTGGCGCTTTCCAGCACGGCGATCGTGGTGAAGGAATTGAGCGGCCGGAATCAGCTCGATGCACCGCACGGGCGGCTCGTCGTCGGCGTCCTGTTATTTCAGGACCTGTGCGTCGTCCTGCTGCTCCTGCTCGTGCCGCTGCTGTCTGGAACGACCCCGCTCAGCGCAGTCCCGCTGGCGGTCGGACGGGCGCTGCTCGCAATCGCCGTGGTCGTTCTCGTGAGCCGGTTCGCCTTGCCGGTGCTGCTCGGAGCCGTGGCGCGAAGCGGGCGGCGTGAGGCGTTTTCCCTCGCCGTCGTCGTCGCCAGCGTGGGAACCGGATGGGTCAGTTCCCTGCTCGGGACGTCGATGGCCCTGGGGGCGTTCCTCGGCGGGCTCGTCCTCGCCGAAAGCGAGTTCAGCCACCAGGCGCACGCGGAGATCCGGCCGATCCGCGATCTGCTCGCCAGCCTGTTCTTCATCTCGCTCGGGATGCTGCTGGAGGGAGCGTTCATCATCCAGCAATGGCCCATGGTCGCGGCGGCCGCCGTTTTCATCGTGCTCGTCAAGGCGGCCGCGGCCACGGCTGCGCTGCGTCTCGTCGCGACGCCGCCGCGGGTGGCGGTGGCGGCGGCGCTCGCTCTTTCACAGGTCGGCGAGTTTTCGTTCGTGTTCGGGCGCGCCGGCCTCGAGGCAGGCCTGTTGTCGACGTCGGACTCCCAGACGCTGCTGGCGGCGAGCATCGCGACGATGGTCGTGACGCCAATGATCATCGGAGCGGCGCCGCGGATCGCCCGCCGCCTTGCCGGCGATCCCGGCGCGGCGTCAGACGCGAGCGCCATACCGAAACTGTCCGGACACGTCGTGGTGCTCGGGTTCGGCGTCGGCGGCCAGCTGGTCAGCCGCGCGCTGACCGAGTTCGGCGTGCGCTATCTGGTGCTGGAACTGAACGGAACTGCGGTCAGGGCCGCACGCGAAAAGGGTGAGCCGATCTTCTTCGGCGACGCGACCAGCCCCGATGCGCTCTCCGCCGCGGGCGTCGAGCGGGCGCGCGCCGTCGTCCTGGTCATGAGCGACCCGGATGCGTCGATGCTGGCGGTCCGAACGGCGCGGACGCTGTCCGCCGACGTCCCGATCATCGTGCGCACGCGATACCGGACAGAAGCCGACAGGCTCGCGGCGCTCGGCGCGACGATTGCCGTCGCAGAGGAGTTCGAGGCGTCGCTCGAAGTCCTCACGCAGCTGCTCGCGCGGCTGCAGGTGCCGGACGACGCGGTCGACATACTGCTCGAACGGTTCCGGCGCCCGACTCCTGGCAGCCGCCCGATGGCCGGCGTTCGTCGACTTGATGAACTCTCGGCCGATCTTGGCGATCTTCCGATCGCCACGCACCAGGTTCAGGGGGACGCGTGGGCCGCAGGGCGATCGCTGGCGGAGCTCGATCTCCGCGCGCAGACTGGCGCGTTGATCATCGCCACCAGGCGTGGAGACCACAGCCTGCCGTCTCCTCCGCCAGACACGCGAATCGAGCCTGGCGATCTTTCTGTATTTGATGGGCTCCCCTGCCGACATCACGCGCGCCCGGGGAAGGATCTCAACCGGCGAGCTCGCGTAGCCGCCGTCTCGCGTCCTGCTCCCAGGACACCGGGTCGAGCCCTCAGGTGCAGCCGGGGCGCAGGAAGATGCCTCGGGCGATCTCGCGGACAATGCGAAGGACGTCGAACACCCGCACCACTCCAGAATACTGTACGCTTTGCATCATGTCGCGTTTCGCAATTCTGGCGCTCCTCGCGGCCCTGACGCTCCCGGCGCCGGCGCTCGCCCAATCCGACTTGCAGGGGATCTGGACCAACGGCACGCTGACGCCGTTCGAGCGGCCGCCGGCGCTCGGGACGAAGGCCTTCTACACGCCCGAGGAAGCCGCGATCGAAGAACGTCAGGCCACCGAGCGCCGGAACGGCCGCAACCGGCGGCCGGGCGACGTCGGCAGCGACAACGAGGCATTCGTCGACTCCGGCTACAAGCTCGTCTCGACGCGTCAGACGTCACTCATCGTCGATCCTCCAGATGGCCGCATCCCGATCCGTCCCGAGGCCGAGAAGCTGCGCGATGTGAACGTGAACAGCCTCGATTCATTCGAGACGATGAGCCCGTGGGACCGGTGCATCACGCGAAGCCCGAGCAACCTGTTCCCGGCCGGCTACAACAACGGGTATCAGATCGTCCAGACGCCGTCCTACGTGATGATCATGTCGGAGATGATTCACGAGGCGCGGATCATCCCGCTCGACGGGCGGCCGCACGTCAACGCCGGGATCGGCCAGTGGCTCGGCGACTCCAGGGGCCGCTGGGAAGGCAAGACGCTGGTCGTCGACACGACCAATTTCCGCGAGGCCGGTTGGATTGCGACCCACGCCGGGGCCGGCCGCCTGCGCGGCGTCCCGCACACGAAAGCGCTTCACATCGTCGAACGCCTGACGCGGATCGACGCTGCGACGATGATCTACGAGGCGACGATCGACGACCCCGGGATCTATGAGCGTCCGTGGACGTTCTCGATGCCGTTCGTCAAGAGCGACGACTACCAGATCTTCGAGTACGCCTGCCACGAGGGAAACGAAGCGACCGGCCTGATGCTGCGCGGCGCCCGCACATTGGAGCGGGAAGCCGCCTCTAGCTCGGTCGGGCGACCCTTTTAGGTTGTCAGTAGGGCGACCCTGGGTCGCCGCCGTTCACGTAGGGTCCGGCTTTAGCCGGACCTTCCTGGGTACAAAAACGCCCGGATGTCATCCAGCCGCCGCATGGCGTCTTCCCCACCCAGCGCAATCAGGCGCCTGATGTAGTCGTTCTGAAACATCACGAGGCTGAGCATGTCGTTCGACCGTGTCTCGCGCGTGCCGAGGCCGCGCGTGAGAAAGCGGAACACGCGCGGGAGCTCCGGCTCGTAGTCGTTGGCCAGCCGGCCCAGATCCATCGAGGGCCTCAGCATCAGCAAATCGATCTGCCGCAGGCCGTCGCGTTGATGCTCCGGAAGGCGAGCGGCCAGCGCGTTCATCTGTTGCAGCTGCAAGGCATCGCCATCCAGCTGGTCCAGGAAGATCGCGTTGTACAGCACGCCCGCCACCTGCGCCGGCGGCGGATAGCCGCTCACCGCCGGCCGATCGGCTTCCTCGCGCGATCGGGCGTATCTCGTGGAGATGGCGATGATGCGCCGCGCGCCCAGATGGACCGCGGGTGACAGGGGCGCGGTCAGCCGGATCCCGCCATCGCCGTACCACGCGCCATCGACTTCGACGGCCGGGAAAAAAAACGGCAACGCCGCGGACGCCATGACGTGATCGACACGGAATTCGCAGGTCACGCTCTTGCGGTACGGACGCTCCCAAGTCTGGATGCCGCAGTCCTTCCGCGTGTGGACCCAGGTCATCGACTGCCCGGTGGTGTAGCTCGAGGCCGTCAGCGCCAAGGCCCGCAGCCAGCCGTCCTTCAGGCTGCGCTCGATCCCTTCGATTGGGCCGCCGTCGGCCTGCAACATCTGTCCGAGCAGGCGCCGCAACGGCTCCGTGTCAACCAGGCTTCGAGAAGGCTGCAGGATCGTCCGCCCGCCCGAGATCAGCCGGCCTCCCCAGCGAACCAGCCGGCGCGCCAGGTCGCGGACGTCGACCCGGAACACGTCGTCGATGTGGAGGCCCGACCATACCGCCGCGAGGTCTTCGACACGTTCCGCAAACGGCTCCTGCCGCGCCGCCAGATACGCGGCGTTGATGCCTCCGGCTGAGACGCCGGTGAGGATTCCGGGCAGGATGTCGGGAAACTCTCGCGCGAGGACGCGCAGGAAGCCGACCTGGTAGGCACCGCGCGCACCCCCGCCGCTTAGGACAAGTGCCAGGTCAGCGTTGGAAGTGGGTGGGATGAGTAATCTTACAGCGCGGCTGTCGATTTCAGGCCGGCGTGTTCGACCAAAATATGAAGGACGAGATTTCAAAGGAGTAAACAGATGCGAGTCATGGTCATCGTGAAGGCGAGCAAGGAATCGGAAGCGGGCACCATGCCGGATACCAAGATCCTGGCTGACATGGGCAAGTACAACGAGCAGTTGGCGAACGCCGGCATCATGCTCGCCGGCGAGGGTCTCCAACCGACGTCGAAGGGCAAGCGGGTCCGCTTTTCGGGCAACCAGCGCACCGTCATCGACGGCCCGTTTGCCGAGACCAAGGAGCTCATCGCCGGCTACTGGCTGTGGAAGGTCAAGTCGATGGACGAGGCGGTCGAGTGGCTGAAGAAGGCCCCGTTCGACGGCGGCACCGAGATCGAAGTTCGGCAGATCTTCGAGAACGAGGATTTCGGGGCCGAGTTCACGCCGGAGCTGCGGCGTCAGGATGAAGCGATCCGCGAGAAGATCTCGGCGAAGAAGTAGCGTTCCGTTCGGCGTTCGGCGTTCGGCGTTCGGCGGGCCGGGTCACAGCTCCGCGAACGCCGGATGATACTGAACCAGCCCACCCTGTCCGGCAAGAAAGCCGGGGACCAGTTCCAGCGCCATGAAGACCTCGTCCGGGACGTCGGTACTCGCAGCTCAGTCCGAAGCGCGAGGCCGGGACGAAGCCGAACCGCGGGTAGAACGCGCGCGTGGCCCACCACGACAACGGCTGCCGCCCCGGTTTTGCGGCCTGCATCGAGCCCGGCACGCACGAGCTGCGACCCGATTCCCTGGCGCTGCTTGTCCGGTCGCACCGCCATCGGCGCCAGGCCGAGGATCGGCCTGGGCTCACGGCCCGTCAGGGACACCGGAGAGAAAAGGATGTGGCCGACGAGTGAACCGCCGTCCTGCGCGACGAGGGAAACGACGGACGCCTCGAGCCGCCGGAGGCGGTCGACGAGATCCGCTTCAGCCGGCGTGGCGAACGCCGTCTGGTTCACCTCCCGGATGGCGGCGGCGTCGCCTTCCCGCTCGAACCTGATCGTCAAATCGGGCAATGCCACAATACAATCCCGCTTGCGGTTCCGACCGCGTCGAAGATGCCAGGTATCGATAGCGCGATTCTCGACCTGACCGAATGGCTCTGTCAGCGTTTTCAAATGCTGACAGGCCGGACCAACGTGTGGATTGCGGTCCAGCTCACCAACCTCAGCATCATCGTCTACTTCTTCTCGGCCGCGATCTACTTTCAGGCCGTGCGTCTGCTCGGCGCGCGGATCGCGGTGGCGCTCTTCTGCGGTGGCGTCGCGTACGTGCTCACGCAAACCGTTTTCAAGGAGTCGATCAAGTCGGCCGAGAGCAACGCCTACGCCCGCGTGGCGAAGGGACTGAGGAACCCAAGGCGTCTGCGTGATGCCCCACTGCGCATCTCGTTCCTGACGATGTCCGTGCTGATGGTGTATCCGCTGGTGTTCATCTACATGGTCACACGCATCTACATTGCACTGCTGAGTTACTCGCTCATCGCGCTGACGACGGTGCTCCTGTACGTGATCGCGTGCGACCCGCTGCCGCCCTGTGTCGGCAAGGTGCGCGTCTGGCTTCGCGGGGCCGCCGCTCAGCCGATCCCGGCGCGCGAGTTGCCAGTGCCCGATTCGCGCCGCGTGACTTCGTCTTGTCACGGTTCTGACGAACTTCTGCCACACTTTTCCGCCCGGCGGTCCCTTACGATCGATCCTGCCAGCCGGCCTGTAAAGGGACCACATGCTCATACGCACACCTGAAGACCATCACGACGACCACGGCGGCCTTCACCGCGACCTCCAGGCGACGCGCGCCGCGATCGATCGCCGAGGGCTGCTCCGCCTGGCCGCGCGGTTTGGCGCCGGCGTCGGCGCCCTCCAGCTGGTTGGCTGCGCATCCAACCCGACCAGTCCGAGCGATTCGTCCGGCGGAGAGAGTGCCGGCGGCGGCTCGTGCAGCGCCCGGATCCCGGAAGAGACGCAGGGACCCTTTCCCGCAGACGGCTCGAATGGGCCGAGCGTCCTCGCGCTGGCCGGCGTCGTCCGCGCTCGACATTCGTTCGAGCTTCGCGGGGTTGAACGGAACCGCCGACGGCATTCCACTCACGATCAACCTGACGATCGTTTCCGTGTCGACGTGCTCGCCGTTGGCGGGACGGGCGGTGTACGTCTGGCACTGTGACCGCGCCGGCGGGTATTCGCTGTACTCGGCGGGCGTGACGAATCAGAACTACCTGCGCGGCGTCCAGGAGGCCGATTCGAACGGCCGGGTGTCATTTACGTCGATCTTCCCCGGATGCTACGCAGGGCGATGGCCGCACATCCACTTCGAGGTGTATCCGAGCCTGTCGGCGGCCACCAGCGTCGCGAACAGGGCGGCAACCTCGCAGATCGCGCTGCCGAAGGCTGCTTGCGACGCCGCGTACGCGGCCGCCGGCTACGAGAACAGCATCGTCAACCTGTCTCGCGTGTCGCTGGCGACCGACAACGTCTTCAGCGACGGGTCGGCGCTCGAGCTCGCGACGGTCACCGGCAGCGCCGGGGCGGGATTCACCTCGACGCTGACAGTGGCGATCTGACAACGGTTGACGGGGCGCGCGCGCAGCCCATCAACGGTCGGTGCTCGGGAACTTCCGGAGCTGCCCGCACGTCAATCGTTCCCACATGGTGCGCCGGATCAGATTCGCGGTCCTTCTCGCCTTCGTCTGGATCGTGATGATCCTGCTGGGCAGCATCGTGCTCGAGACCTTCATGGTCTACCCGAACATCTTTCACGATCCGCCGAAGTCCTTGGAAACCGCCCTGGCCTTCATGAGCGTCAGAGCACCGAACGATTTCTACCCGCCTCTGGGGTTCTTGAGTTGGGTCACCGGGGTGGCCTCTCTCCTCCTGACGTGGTCGGAGAAGTCGGTACGCTATTGGGTGCTGGCGAGCGTCGCCATGATCGTCGGCGAGGGCGTCTTCTCGATGTTCTTCTTCTGGCCGAGAAACGAGATCATGTTCATCGAGGGTCCGGCGAAGCATTCAGCCGCGGTTCTGAAAGCGACCGCCGAGGAGTTCCAGGCCATGCATTGGGGACGAGTCGGCTTCAATGCCGCCGCCGCGGTGTTCGCATTCACGGCATTCCTGAGGCTGTATCGGCAGCAGATCATCGCCAGCCGATGACGATCGCGGCTGCGTGTCGGCGGGGTTCACCTCGGCGCCGACGGTGGCAGGCTGACGACTTCCGAACGAGGGAACGCGCGCCATCGCAACGATCCGACGGCGCGCGTTGTTCCAGCGCCCGTTCCTACTGCAACTGGCCGCGAATCTCGCCGCCCGGGAAATCGCCAGGGCCAGTATTCGCCGGGGGGGTGACGCTGTCGCTGGTGTGCACGTTGACGTAGGTGTTGTTCGCGCGAATCTTCGCCAGCACGTCCGCGAACGACGACACGCCGCCAGGACATGCCGCGCTCGATCCGACGGTCCTGACATGGAGAGGCGTCCCGCTCACGATCGTCCCCTCGGCCAGGACGCCGTCGTGCCGTCCGGCGCCGCCTGGCAGCGCCCCGCCCGCCGTCGGACTCGGATAGAGCCACACGATGATTGGCCCGTTCATCCCGGCCGGTCCGCAGTGAATGTGCGCCTGCGTGATGTTGTCGATGTTCGACGCGATCAGCTTGTAGTCGAACGACAGGCTGTCGTCCGCGATCTGGAAAAGGGCCTGGCCCTGCGCCTGCGAGTCGGCTGGTGTCGGCGCGCCCGCCGGCGGCGCCGGGATGAGAACCTCCTCGCTGCCCGTCAAATGGGTCCGGTGGTTCTTCGCCATCCCGTCGGGCTGGGCCGACTGGACCTGCAGGGGTGCGGAGGTACTGGCTGGGCTGGACGGGCGCTCCCCCCTCGGAGCACGCGCACGCGACGACCGCCGACACTGCTGTGATCAGGGCTTTACGCATAAGGTCTCGTCCTCCATGCTGTTTCCCATTTCCGAAACCAATTACCGTACGTGTACCTGTGACCGCACGCCCGTGCGATTCTGAGCGTCCGTGTGAATTGGCGGCCGCGCCGTGTGCGAAGGCTATGCCAGTGCAGCGCCTAGACGGGAAAGCCGTGATCGCGGGCGAAGACGATCGCCTGAGCGCGAGACCAGACGCCGAGCTTGTCGAAGAGGTTCGATGCGTGATTGCGGACGGTCTTTTCGCTGATGTTCAACCGCTCGGCAATGTCCGTATTGCTCAGGCCCTCGGTCATCAGGGCAAGGACTTCGCGCTCGCGGGCCGACAACCCGGCGAATACCGAACCGGCGGCAATCGCATCGCGGTGGACGAACGCGAGCACCGCCTCGCGGAACCGCTGCCACGCCGGCTCGTGCTCGAGCAGGATGTGGTTGCGCGAGTCGAGCTCGACGAACTCGGCGCCGGGAATGCCGCCGGCCATCAGCCGCCCTTCCGCAATCGGAATCACCTCGTCGTCTCGCGCGTGAAGCACCAGGGTCGGGGCCCGCACCTCACCGAGCAGCGACACCATCTCCATCATCCCGCGCGCAGTGAGCAGCTGTGAGAAGACCTCGCCGGTGGTCGTCTTGAGACAGAGATCGTTGAACCATTGGAGCTGCTCGGGCGTCCCGCCCGGAATGAAGCGCGACGTGAAGACCTGGCGGAAGGTCGGATTCGACTTCCCCCACGCGACCCGCGCCAGCTCGATCATGGCCTGGTGCTGCGCGGCGGCTTCAGGTGTGTTCCGCCGCATCGCGCCTCGCGCGTAGCCGCCGTAGAAAATCATCTGCGCGACACGTTCCGGATACCGCGTCGCGTAGCGGACGCACGCCGCCACGCCTTGCGAGATGCCGAGCAGGATGACCGGCCCGTCCGGTTGCGCCGCATCGATCACGCGATCGAGATCTTCCGCCCACTGCTCGATGGACAGGGGGCCGCCGTGCCACTCGCTCATCCCGCAGCCTCGCTCGTCGTAGCGCACGAATCGGAAGTTGGCAGAAAAGAACTGAATCCAGTGCTTCCAGACCGGGCTCTCCCACTCGTATTCGAGGTGGGTGAGCCAGTTCGCGGCCTTCACCACGACCGGGCCGTCGCCGGCCTCGGCCCACGCAAGACGCGTCCCGTCTGACGCGTTCACGTACCGTACGCGCTGTCGAATCGCCTTCATCCGGCTTCGCCCGGGACATTTGTCTCACACCGCGACCCCGATTTCCAGCCAGACCGGGACAAAGCGCCGATGGTCCGCCGGCCGCGCGAGCGGCATTCTCTTCGACGGATGGAGGGAATACCCGTGCTGAAGCGTGTGCTGTTCTTCCTATACGGCCTCGGCGCCTATCTCACCTTTCTCGGGACGTTTCTCTATGCGGCCGCCTTCGTCGGCGGGTTCGCCGACACGCGCCGGCTCGACGGCCCGCTCGAGACGTCGCTGCCCGCGGCGCTGGCGGTCGACTGCGCGCTGCTGACGATCTTTGCCGTCCAGCACAGCGTCATGGCGAGGCGGTGGTTCAAGGAGCGCTGGACGCAGATCGTGCCGTGGACCATCGAACGCTCGACCTACGTCCTCTTCGCCAGCCTGGCGCTGCTCCTGCTGTTCTGGCAATGGCGGCCGATCGGCCTCGAGATCTGGTCGGTCGACAACCCGATTGCACGCGTCGTCCTCTGGACGTGGTTCGCCGCCGGGTGGGCGACCGTCCTGACGGTCACGTTTCTCATCAACCATTTCGATCTCTTCGGACTGCGCCAGGTGTGGCTGCCGCTCCTCGGCCGCCCGTACAGGCGCGTGCCGTTCCGGACCCCGCTGCCATACAAGTTCGTGCGGCATCCGCTGTACCTCGGCTTCCTGCTCGCCTTCTGGATGACGCCGGAGATGACCCTGGCGCACCTCGTGTTTGCGATCGCCACGACCGCCTACATCGTGCTGGCGATCCAGTTCGAAGAGAAGGATCTCGTCGCGGAGCATGGCGCCGCGTACGAGCGCTACCGCCAGCGCGTGCCGATGCTGCTGCCAACCGGGAGCAGACGCCTGCCGGGAGCTGTTACCGCGTCAGTGCCAGCGCCACAACGTAGTGCAGGCCTTTAGGCCTGCCATGGGGACGTATGCAGGCCTTTAGGCCTGCCCACACTTGGAGGACTCACATGGACAGAACAACAGATCGTACGTCGTTGTGCATATGCGCTCGGGTTGCTTGCCGCCCTTGGCGCCGGAGCGTCTCGCGTCGCCGCCCAGGATCATGATCACGGCGCCGACAGGAAGGACACGGCAGGAGCGTTCGTGAAGCTCGTTCGCGAGTCGACCGAGCGGTTCAAGGACGTCGAGGTGGCGAAGGCCGAGAAGTACGAGCTGGCCTTCGGCTGCGTCAGCGGGCCCGACTACGGCGCGATGGGCATGCACTTCGTCAACTTCCCGCTCGTGCTCGATGGCGTCCTCGAGCCCACGCGGCCCGAGATCGTCATCTACGAACCGCTGCCCAACGGGCGCCTGCGGCTGATCGGCGCCGACTACCTGGTGCTCGCCGACGCCTGGCACGCAACGCACTCCAGTCCTCCTGAGCTCGGCGGCCAGCTGCTTCACTTTTTCGAGGCGCCGAACCGCTTCGGCCTGCCGCCGTTCTACACCCTGCACGTGTGGGCGTGGAAGGAGAATCCCACCGGCGCGTTCGTGAACTGGCACGCGAACGTCTCGTGCGAGGGGTTCAGCGGGCAGAACCCATAACGTTCTTCGTTCTTCGATCGTCGTTCGTCGTTCGTCGACCGACGCGCACGTGGTGGATGAAGAGGATGGATGCCGTGAATTTCACGATTCTCGGCATCCTTATTTTGTTCATTCTGTGGACGACATACTTTCGATAGCCGCCGTCGGCCACCGTGATCGGTCGAGCGTCTTGACGCGCTCGAGATTAGATGTCGATTCACGTGATCCGCATTCGACAACGAGATGAGCGACCGCTGACGAGTTCCTGACCACTCAGAAACGGATGGGTTTGTCTATGTACGCCGCACTGATCACCCTGACGATTGACCCCATGCAGGCACCGGCCGCAGCGGCGGCCTTCACCCAAACGATTCTCCCGGCCGTGAAGGCCGCCGAAGGCTTCGTGGCGGGGTATTGGGTCGACCCGGTCGACAGCGAGGGATTCGGCTTCGTGCTTTTCGAGACAGCCGACCAGGCGCGTCAGGCCACGCCACCGGCTTCCAGCTGGTCGGCGCCAGGCGTAACGATTCGCCGGACAGATGTGCGACGGGTGGCGGTCGCGATTCCGTGAGCAGGTCTACTTCACGACGACAAACCTGCTGATGACCAGACGCCCCGAAGTTCGATCCTGGGGCGCGAAGGCGATGAACTTCACGTCGCTGACGTCGATCGCCGCGCCGAGTCTGGCGCCAGGAGGTTGAAAATAAGGGTTCGGACGGATGTCGTCGAAGGCGATTCGAACCGACTGCCATCCTTCCTTCAAGTCGCTCCAGCTCGTGTAGACGACGCCGTTCCGATCGAAGAACGACACCGAAAGCCTTAGCGCGTGAGCAGGTTTGACCTGAAAGGCAATCGCACGGCCACCAGTCCAGTCGCGGGCCTGAGCGTCGCATTGGACGTCACGACCCGCGGGATCGCTGGTGGGCTCTGGATAGTCGACCACCAACAGCGGCTCATCCGGGAGAGCGGTGTCGCGACCGACGCTGATTCGAACATCTGGATTGGCGCGGCGAACGCCGGAAACGCCGTCCCGGTAGTCTTGAATGATCGCGACAGGCTGCGCCCCGGCACCACCAGGTCGGGCAGCCGACTGGGCCTGGTCAGGCTCCACGCGTAACTCCCCTACTGCCAACGCAACAAAAGGCAGGTTGCCTTGAGCATCGTCAGCGCCGGCCTGGCTTGTGCGCGTAGACATTCACGCCCACGACGCCATACTTTCTGGCCACACCTTCCTTTGACGTTCCTCGAAAACAATCGAAGTGTTGACTTACGACGACACCATCAAAGCCGATTTGGCCAAGAAGCGCGATCAGCTCTGCCTCCGGCAGAGCGCCGGCGATTCAACCGGTCCAGAGATCGATGTTGCGCCGAATCGACTCCGAGAGCTCGCGCGCGACGACGATGTCCCCATACAAGAACTCGCCGCCCGGCTTGAGAATCCGAAACACCTCGCCAAACGCCTCTCGTTTGTCCGGCGTCAGATTCAAGACACCATTGGAGATGACGAAGTCGATGCTCTCGGAGTCGACGGGCAGGGCCAGTGCATCGCCAAGCCTGACCTCGACGTTGGCAAGACCACTGGCGCGGGCTCCGCTCCGGGCGCGTTCGGCCATCGCTTCGGTCATGTCGACACCAATGGCACGACCGGTTGGTCCCACGGCCTTGGCCGCCAGGAACAAGTCCATGCCGGCGCCGCAGCCGACGTCGACAACCGTTGCGCCGGGCGCGAGTGGTGCGATGCGGTGGGGATTCGCGACGCCTGCGAACGACGCCGTGTTGTCTGCTGGAAGCAGCGCCAGCGCGTCGGCATCGTATTCGAGCATGTCAGCGGCATACCGGGGCCCGCGATGGAAATGGAAATCCCCGGATGGCTCGGCCGCGACGCGTCGATAAACGGATTGAATCTCGGCGCGCAGCTTCAACGTATCGAGGTCCGCCGGACAAGCAACCGCCATAATCCGCTCCCGTTTCGTCAGACGCCTGGTTGCGGCACGATCCGGATGTACGGCTTCGGTGACTTCCACCCCTGCGGGTACGTCTTCTTGGCCTCTTCGTCCGACACCGATCCGGCAATGATGACCTCGTCGCCCTGCTTCCAGTTGACCGGTGTCGCGACCTTGTGCTTCGCCGTGAGCTGCAGGGAATCGATGACGCGCAGCACCTCATCGAAGTTACGCCCGGTCGTCATCGGATAGACAATGATCAGTTTGATCTTCTTGTCGGGACCGACCACGAACACGTTGCGAACCGTCTGATTGTCCGCGGCCGTTCGCCCGTCACACGTTCCCTCCAGGGTGGCGGGCAGCATGCCCCACGCCTTGGACACCTTCAGATCGGTGTCGCCAATCATCGGGTAGTTCGGGCCGTAACCCTGCGTCTCCTTGATGTCATTCGACCAACGCTGATGATTGTCGACCGGGTCGACGCTCAGCCCGATGATCTTCACGTGACGCTTGTCGAACTCGGGCTTCAGTTTCGCCATGTAGCCAAGCTCGGTCGTGCACACGGGCGTGAAGTCCTTCGGGTGCGAGAACAACACCGCCCAGGAGTCGCCGAGCCACTCGTGAAAGCGGATCCGTCCTTCGGTGGTTTCCGCCTCGAAATCAGGTGCAATGTCGCCAATCTGAAGTGCCATCCCCTACCTCCTCTTGTCTTACCCGAGGGGCTTCGCCCCTCGGACTCCCCGACACGTAATGAGCCTGATGCAATCAGGTGGTTGAAATCTGCAGCCGCGCCCCTTCCCATGCCGCCATTCCACCGGCGAGTTCGACGACCTTCGTGAAGCCGGCCCGCTGAAGAAGGCTGGCCGCGATCGAGGAGCGATAGCCGCCCGCACAATGGACGAGGAGCGGGCGGTTGCGAGGCAACTCGCTCAGCCGCTCCTCGAGCCGGTTCAGCGGAATACCAATGCTACCCTGGATTCTTTTCGCGTCCCGCTCGTGCGGCGTGCGGACGTCGACGGGACACAGCTCGCCGCTCGCGACGAATTCCGATGCCAGTATCGGGCTGACGCGCTCGGTCGTCTTCGTCAGATCGGGCCGGCTCTTGAGACTGGCCAGGCCGTCCTCCAGATAACCGGCGATGTGATCGAAGCCGATGCGGCCGAGTCGCACCGCCGATTCCCGCTCGGCCCCGGGATTGGCCACGATGACGATGGGCCGCTCGCGGCTGAGAATAGTGCCGACCCAGGTCGCGTACTGGCCGCCCAGTCCAATGTTGATGCTGCCCGCGAGGTGCGCCGCGCCAAACTCGGTCGCGTCGCGCGTGTCCAGCAGCTGCGCACCCTCGGCCTGCAGGGTCAGCACGCGATCGAGCGAAAGCGGCGTCAGCTCGCGCGCCAGCGCCTCATCCAGCGTTGGACGTTCCCGCGTGTTCAGGACGCCGTCGTACACGAAGTAGGCTGGCGCATCCGGCTGATCGGCCATGACGAGATCCAGGAACGCGTCCCTGGTCATCGGCTGCAGCGCGTAATTCGACCGCCGCTGCTCCCCGACCGTGGAGAACGTCTCCTTGCTGAGCGACTTGCCGCACAGCGACCCGGCGCCGTGCGCGGGATAGACCAGGCTCTCGTCGGGCAGCGCCAGGAGCTTGGTGCGCAGCGAGTCGTACAACATCGCGCCCAGATCCGTCGCCGACCATCCGAGTGCGACGCGCAGGTCAGGCCGTCCGACATCGCCGACAAACAACGTGTCGCCGGTCAGGACAGCGTGCGGCCGGTCACCGCTCTTGTCGAGGTCGAACACGAGAAGTGAAATCGACTCGACCGTGTGCCCCGGTGTTTCGAGCGCCGTGAGGCGAACGTGGCCCAGGTCGATCGCGTCGCCGTCATGGAGTGCGGTGAAGGTGTACTCGGCGCGCGCCGCGGCGCCCAGGTAGATGCGGGCGCCGGTGCGGTCGCGCAGTTCCAGGTGGCCGGCGATGAAATCGGCATGAAAGTGCGTCAGGACGACATGCCGAATCTCGAGGCCATGTGCGCGGGCAAAGGCGAGGTACTCGTCGACGTCGCGCTGGGGATCGACAACAACCGCGGCGTGCGTCGCCTCGTCGCCGATGAGATACGAGGCGTGCGCCAGACATCCGAGGTAGAACTGCTTCAGGATCACGCCTTGTCTCCCCTCCCGAGTGAATCGTGGAATTTAAGATTTGAGATTTGAGAATTTAAGATTCGATTTCGGTGCGCAGACATCTGAAATCTTAAATCTGAAATCTGAATCTTAAATTCCAGGTTCGCTAGGACGTCCCATGGGAGGATGCGGTTGATCCCCGGCGCTCTCTCGCGAGCGCACTGAACAGCGCCTCCCATCCCCGCTTCACGGCGACGCAGCGGCCCCGCCGCACGGTGGCCAGCCGTGTATCAGCAGCCCTGGTCCGCCATCGTCGACGAAGACGAGGTTCTTCCTGGCGCTGTAGTGCTTGCAAGTTGCGAGGCCCGGTAAGGTCGATGCGCGGCCGCCGGCTCCGTAGTCGACGACTTCCCACTCCACGTCGAGCCCCTGAGCCCTGGTCCAGCTGCCGAGATCGCCGGCTGGTTGCGTGTCGGCCGACAAGCGCTGGCCGGCGGCCGTTCCAGAGAGGCTGCCGCTCTGCACGTGATAAGTCAGCTGCGTCGCCATACGACAACCCACGTGCGGATCGAGAAACGCCAACCCCGAATGATAGCGCAGCTACGATTTAGGCTACTTGGACCAGGCTCGAGGCCGTCAAGAATGTCAGGTCGCTTCGCGGGGGACGTGCAAGGTCGTGCTTTCGGCGTCGAACCTCGCCACCGCTTCGTCGAATCCGTTGACGGATTGCAGCTGCGCGGCGATGGCGCGCAGCCCCTTCTTCTTTGAGTCGAAGGCGTCGCGGAGCCGAATGCGGGATGATGGACCAATTTCCCAAATCCGGAGCCTCCGCCAATTCCCGGCTAGACGGTTAGCCGGAGCGTCAATATGATTTGACAGCGTCGCAGCGGGCTGCTCATGCACGCGCTTTTCAACGACCTTCGTCATGCGTTTCGCACGCTGCGGCGCAGTGCCAGCCTGTCGTTGGTCATCATTGCCTCGCTCGCCATCGGCATCGGCGCCAACACCGCGATCTTCAGCGTCGTCAACGCGCTCCTGCTGAAGCCGCTGCCCTATCCGGATCCCGATCGCCTGGCGGTCCTCTGGCTGCGGTCGCCGGGCATCAACATTCCCCAGGACTGGCCCTCTCCGGGCCAATACATCGACATCCGCACGGAGAACAGCTCGTTCGAAGAGATGTCCATCTCCCAGGGACGGAGCGGAACGCTGCTCGGCCTGGACCAGCCCGAGCGCGTCGAGGCGCTGCGCACGTCTTCGAGCCTGTTCCGCCTGTTGGGCGCCGCACCGCTGCACGGCCGCCTGCTGCTCGCGCGAAGACGACACGCCCGGCAAACCGCGCGGTCGTCGTCCTGGGCCACGATTTCTGGCGACGGCTGTTCAACGCCGATCCGAACGTCGTCGGCAGAAGCATCACCCTGAACGGCGTCGGCGCCGGCAATCGGACCGAGAGCAATCAGTTCACGGTCGCCGGCGTCCTCCGGCCCGACTTTGTGCTGAACGACGAAGTCATGCCGACCGTTGCCAGCATCCGGCAGATGGAGCTGTTCCTGCCGCTTCCGCTCGGGCCCGAGGCGGTGAACGCGCGCGGCGACGAGAACTACAACCTGATGGCGCGGCTGAAGCCGGGTGTGACGATCGAGCAGGCGCAGGCGGACATCAGCGTGATCGCGGCCCGCATTCGCGACAAGGACAAGCGCGATCGAGACCTTCACCATCAGCGTCGTGCCGCTGCTCGACCAGGTCGTTGGCAACGTGCGACGGGCGCTGCTCGTCTGCTCGGGTTCGGTCGCGCTGGTGCTGCTCATCGCGTGCGCGAACGTGGCCAACCTGCTGCTCACCCGCGCCACCGGCCGCGAGAAGGAAATCGCGATCCGCATGGCGCTCGGCGCGGGCTGGCAGCGGTTGGTCCGGCAGTTGCTGACCGAAAGCGTGCTGCTCGGCCTGCGTCGGCGGCGCGCGCTGGCCTGCTGGTCGCGAACGCGATGCTGTACGCCGTTCGTACGGTCAATCCGGGAAACATCCCGCGCCTCGAAGCCATCGACATCGATGTGCACCGTGCTGGCCTTCACGTTCGTCGTCTCGCATCGTGACGGGCATCGTGTTCGGGCTGGCGCCGGCCTGGCGCGCCGCCCGGTTGGATCTCAACACCGCGCTGAAATCCGGCGGGCGCGGCGCGCAGCGCGACGGCGGCTTCAACACCTCCCGCCGGCGTCTGCGCAGCCTGCTCGTCGTCTCGGAGGTGGCGCTCGTCGCTCGTGCTGCTGATCGGCGCGGGGCTCCTGATCCGAAGCTTCGTGCGCCTGCAGGCGGTATCACCCGGATTCAATCCCGAGAACGTGCTGTCCATGCGGTTCGGGTGCCAGCGGCCGGCGATTTCCGAACCCCGAAGCGGCGATCGAATTCAATCGCCAGTTCGGCGACCGCCATTGCCGCCGTGCCAGGCGTGACGCGCAGCGGCGCGGTGTCGTCGCTGCCGTTCACGTCGTCGGTCGGCTGGGGATCGATCAATGTCGAAGGCTTCACGCCGCAGCCCGGCCAGGAACTTCAGGTCGATCAGCGCGCTCGCCACCGCCGGACTACTTCCGGACGATGGAGATTCCGCTGGTGACGCGGCCGGTTCTTCACCGACTTCGACTCGATGCCGGATGCCCAGCCGGTGGCGATCGTCGATGAGAAGTTCGCCGCAGCGTTTCTGGCCCGGCCAGGACCCACTCGGGAAGCGCGTCTGGACCAATCCCAAGCAGCCAACTGGCCATCGTCGGCGTCGTCGGATCGGTGAAGCAGTACGGCCTGGACGTCGAAGGTCGCATCGTCGTCTACTACCCCGTGTCGGGTCCGCTGCCCTACCTCGTGGCGCGCACGTCGTCGGACCCGACGATCGCTGCCGCAGACCATCGTCAAGCAGATTCATGCCGTCGATCCGACCGTGCCGGTCTACGAGGTTCGATCGATGCAGGACCGTCTCAGCGACTCGCTGGCGCGACAGCGATTCTCGATGCTCATGCTCGGGGCCTTTGCGGTGTCGGCTCTCGTTCTCGCGGCCGTCGGCGTGTACGGCGTGCTGGCGTATCTGGTGACGCAGGGTACGCGAGACATCGGTGTCCACATGGCGCTGGGCGCCCAGCGAAGCAGCATCCTGCGAATGGTCATTCGCCATGGCCTCGAGTTGACGTTGGCGGGCATCCTTCTGGGGCTCGCGGGGGCGGCGGCGCTGACGCGGGTGATGGCCAGCCTGCTGTTCGGTGTCGGCACGATGGATCTGGTGACGTTCACGAGCGTGTCGGCGCTGCTTGCGTCAATCGCGTTGCTGGCCTGTTGCATCCCGGCATCGCGTGCGACACGCGTCGATCCCGTCGTGGCGCTTCGGGACGAATAGCTGCCGCATCAGAACCGCTGGACCGCGTTCCTTCCTTGAATGAATTCTGAGATTTCAGTCAACCTTTCCCGCTACGACAGGCGAAGTCCTCGAGAAAGGCGACGAGCGCCTGCACGTCGCTCGCCGTGCTCGCGTAGCCGAGCGAGGCGCGAACGGCGCCGACCGGCTTGTTGTTGAGCGCGACACGCATCGCCGCGATCGAGAAATGGTCGGCCACCGCATCGAGGGCGGCGGCCAGTTCGCCGGCCTGGTAGCGGAACGCGTGCTCGGCAGCCCCGGGGTTACAGAAGCAGCCGCCGCGCAGACAGATCCCGGCGTACGCCGCCTCGTCCACAACGTGCTCGTGATCGATCACCCGCCCCGCGGCGTCGACCAGGTTGAAGGCGATGGTGCCGCCCCGGTCGCGCATCTCCGCTGGACCGTGAATCCATACCGCGGGGCTCCCGTTGGCATGCCGCACCGACGCCATGCCGGCGAGAGCCTGCGCGGTGAGCGCGTCCACATGCGCGTGGATCGATGGCAGCCGAGCCGTTCGATCATCTGCAACGCCGGCGGCACGCCGCTCCACGCCAGAAAGTTGCCCGTGCCGTCTTCGAATCCCTCCGATCCGGTCTTGAGCCGATGGCGATCGCTCATCACCGACACGAACTCGACGGTGCCGCCCGCAAATGACGGACGGACCAGCGCGCGCAGCGCTTCGTGCCGGCAGATCAGCGCGCCGACTCCGGTCGGATAGCCCGAAATCTTGTAGATCGAGAGCGCGACGAAGTCGGGGCGGACCTCGCGCAGCGAGAGCGGACTCGTAGGAACGAACGCGGCCGCATCGAGCAGCACGGTGTAGCCCCGTCGCTGCGCCGAATCGATCCAGTCGAGCGGGTGACGGACGCCGGAGAAGTTGGACTGCGCTGGATAGGCAAACAGGCCACGCTCCACGCGCGGGAGCTCGAACGGGCGGACTCGCAGCTCGTCGTCGAGCGGCAGGTAGGTCACCGGGGCCCCTCCCGCTCGCGCCAGCTGGCGGATCCCGTTGACGCTGTTGTGATTGTCGGCGGTGAGCACGAACGGAGCCGCCGGTCCAAACGGAAAAGCTTCGCCGACCAGGCGGAGCGCGCTGCTCGCGTTGGCAGTCCAGACGACCTCGTAGTCGTGAGGATCGGCGTCGAGAAAATGAAACAGGGCCTCCCGTGCGACTCCGGCCGCCAATGTGCTCGACAGGGAGGCACGATGCGCCGAGTGCGGATTGCCGAACAGTTGTCGCGTGAGGATCTCGGTGTGCTCGCGCAGCAGCGCTTCGGTATAGAGCGCGGCGCCGGTGTAGTCGAGATAGACCTGCCCGCTCGCGCGCAGAGGACGCAGGTCAAGCTCGGGCCTCGCGTTGGAGGGATATGCCGCCGTCTGACGCTCCTCGAGGTGCGTGCCCGCGCCTGCCCGCGAGGGAGGCGACGATCACGACCTCCGTTTTTCTCTCGCCCTAGAAGGGCTCCACACTACCACGAATTGCGGCAGCTCGAAGCCGGCGCCGATCGTCACGTGGGGTGCGACGCCCGAGGCACAAGCCCTTGCCGCGAAGCACCGGGTCCAGTTGTGGGATTTTCGAGACCTGCTCCGCCAGATTGCCGCCGCCAGCAATTCTTAGTACTTCAATCCGGTCGCCGCGTTCAGTCCGTCGATGTTCACGCCGACGTCCGTCCCATCGGTTGCAGCCGACCGATACGGACTGGTCGCTGCCAGGCGATAGTTGCCGCCGGAAAGGTTGACGAACCCCACACTGCTCATCGACGAAGGATAGTAGTTCCCCGTCGGGTAGTTTTCGGGGTTGGAGCCGGCGAAAACGTTGCGGAGAAACGTCGAGCCCGGGAAGTACGTGGCGATGGTGCTGTTGCCGGGAGCCCTATCCGCTCCAATGATCGCCCAGCTGTAGTCGGGCACGATGTTGTTGGTGAAGACGAAGTTGGCCACGACTGTTCCCACCATAACCACGGACCACCCATCCTGCAGCACGGTATTGTGATCGAAAGTGATGTCCCGGCCGCCATGGATCAGTACCGATCGGCCATCACCCCCGTAGCTGGCGCTGCTGATATCCTCGAACAGATTGTTCCGGACGACGATGTTGTTCGTCGTCTGGCTGGGGTGGATGTCGTCGTTACCGAGAATATTGATCCCACCCGCGACGTGCCGGATCACGTTGTTGGTGAACTGCACCTCCTGAACCACGCTCCAGGGTGAACCGCCGTCCTCGTTGCGCGGAGTGAACAGCACGGCGTAGCCGGTCTGTCCCGAGAGCCAGTTGTACTCCATGAGGTTGCCGTCCACGACGACGCGCTGGGCGTTTTTCAGCTCGAACAGATTCTTGACCGTCCAGTTCTCTGTCCACCACGCCAGCGGCTTCGCGAGATGGTTGCGCCTGATAGTGATGTCGGACGGGATGAGGTTGGGGATCTGGGGGTCGGCGCCGCCGAATAGAATGTTCTCACCGGTGGCTTCGAGGTAGTTGTTCTCGATGGCATAGGGGCCGGGGCCGTTGTACCCGTTAATGGCTTGCGAGTCCTGGCCCGCCCTCTTGATCTCGACGATGTAGGAGTTCAGGACGCTGGTTGCCGCGCTGTTGAGAGCGATGCCACGCTTCTGGCCAGCCACGGCGTCGCCGTGGATATAGCACCGGTCCACAATGAGATCGTGCAGGCACCGACGCGACGTGTTTTGCGCCAATGAACCGTCGCCAAGCGCGATGATGTCGCCCTCCCCGTTTGTGTTGCCCAGGAACTCGATGAAGAGGAGCCGGTAGTGGTGTGCGCCGGCCGCGGTCGCGAGTGCCGGCGCCGTGTTCCCCGATCTCAATTTCGGTAACTGCGCGGCGTACCGCGGGGTGATTCGAGCATTGCTCGGCGGGAGTGCCGCGTCCGGCGCCAGCAATCGGATCGTGACGTAGCCATTCCCCGGACTTTACGGGCAGCACGAAGTTCCCCGTGAAAGTGGCCCCAGCCTCGAGAAGGATCGGTCGCCCGGCCTGGCATCGTTCAATGCGGTCTGGAGGTCTCCGCCAGCCGGGACGTTGATGCTCCGCCCTGGCGACGACGGCGGCGGCGTGCCGAGAACCACCTGGAGGCCCGACGGCTGCGTGGGCGGGGCGGACTGGGAATACAGGGCTGTTGCCTGGCTCAGCAAGAGGTCCACGTCATCCCGACGCCAATCAGGGCGTTTTTTGGCACCGAACTTCGCCTTCTATGTTCGTGTGATAAGGGATCAAGGAGATTCTCGATTCGAACCTCATCCATCGGACTGCTCCCCTTTGGTCAGAAGTAATTTGGAGGCGCCGCCCGGATTTGAACCGGGGGTGGAGGTTTTGCAGTTTTCCCAGCGCCATGTTCCGCGCCCGGTTCGCGAGCGAATCCACCGTTGTCCGAAGGATTCTGCGGATTGGGGAGCGGGTCGAGTCGCGCCGAGTAGGGCCGAAAAGGGCCGACTCGAACGGGGGGGTTACGGTCGGAGCTACGGCGACGGCACGGCAATCACCGTCGCCATCGCCAAATCCGCAGAATTACCGCCTCCCCGGTGTGGAGCGGCGAGGATCTGGTGCAGGTCGGCTCGATCGGGCTCCTCAACGCGATCGAGCGCTTCGACCCCAAGCGCGGCGACGAGTTCGCGGCCTTCGCCGTCCCCACGATCGCGGGTGAGATCAAGCGGCACCTGCGCGATCGCGCCAAGGCGGTCCGGCTGCCGCGAACGCTCGAGGAGGCGAGCGCGCGGCTCCCCGCGGCGTGGGAGGGGCTAACCGCATGCGCGGCTCGGACGAGGACCCGGACGCGCGCGAGCTGGCCGAGGAGCTCGGCGTCGCGGAGTCGGATCTCCCACTGCTCCACAGCCCGACCGGCCCACCCGGGGCGGTGGAGGCGGTGGAGGCCACCGCGGACGGTGAATCCGACGCCCACCTCACGCTGACCGGAGCGTTCGACGTCCTCGACGACACCGAGCGCCAGATCGTCTACCTGCGCTTCGTCCGCGAGGTGAGCCGTCGCGAGGCGGCGGCGGCGCTCGGCATGACCGCGGACCAGCTGCGACGCCGCACCCGGATCGCCCTGGCCAAGCTGCGCGCCGAGCTCGAGGACAGCGCCTTCTCGGCGGTCGCCGCCGGGGACGGCGCCGAAGCCGACGGGCCGGTGCCCGAGGCCGCGCCGGCACCGGAGGAAGAGTCAGGACACCAGCCGTCGCCCCTGCCCCGCGCCGCAAGGCGGGCGAGCGCGGTGGGCGGATCCTCGTCAGGATGCCGCCCTCGATGCACGAGGAGCTGGCCCGGGCCGCGGAGCGCGAGGGCGTGAGCCTCAACACCTACCTCACCAACGTGCTCGGCTCGGCCCTGCGCGCCGAGCAGCAGGGGGACGCGTCCGGTGCCCCGCTGGCTTCCGGCGGCGATCGTCACGGACATCGTGGTGCTCACCCTCGTCATCATCGCGACGGTGATCCTGCTGCTCCTGGCCTGGCGGCACGGCTGGTGAGCGGGGAACGCTGGCCCAGGGGGCCAGGTTCCCTTGCGGGTGTTCACCCAGAGGGCGAAACCCGGGGGGAACGGGGGGGCCCGGGGGCCAGGTTCCTTTGCGGGTGTTCGCCCAGAGGGCGAAACCCGGGGAACGCTGGCCCAGGGGGCCAGGTTCCCTTGCGCGTGTTCGCCCAGAGGGCGAAACCCGGGGCCTAGCCGCGGGCGGCCTCGCCGAGGATCGCGCGGGCGATCACGAGCCGCTGGATCTCGCTCGTGCCCTCGTAGATCTCGGTGACCTTGGCGTCGCGGTAGTAGCGCTCGGCGGGGAACTCCTTCGTGTAACCGTAGCCGCCGAGGATCTGGATCGCCTCGCCGGTCTGGCGGGGCGCGACGGCGCTCGCGAACAGCTTCGCCTGGGCGCCCTCGACCGTGTGCGGGTGGCCGGCCTCCTTCAGCCGCGCAGCGCGCCAGGTGAGCGCGCGGGCCGCCTCGATCTCGGTCTGCATGTCGGCGAGCTTCTGCTGGATCGCGCCGAGCCGCGCGATCGGGCCGCCGAACGCGTTGCGCTCCTTGGCGTAGTTGCTCGCCAGGTCCAGCGCGGCCTGCGCGATCCCGACCGCCTGCGCGGCGATCCCGATCCGGCCGCCGTCGAGCGTGCGCAGCGCGATCGCCATGCCCTTGCCGGGCTCGCCGAGCCGCTCGGCCGGCGTGTCCTCGAAGGCGAGGTCGGCGGTCGAGGAGGAAGTTGAGGCCCAGCTTCTCCTCTTCACGGGTGACCGCGAAGCCGTCGGCGCCCGCCCGGCCGCGAAGGCGCTGATGCGCTCGCCGTCGCGCGCGAAGACGAGGAAGGTGGAGGCGTGCGAGCCGTTGGTGATCCACTGCTTGGCGCCGGAGATCCGGCCGTCGGCGAAGCGGGTGCGCATCGCGCTCGCGTCGGAGCCCGAGCCGGCCTCGGTCAGCGCGAAGGCGCCGATCTCCTCACCCGCGGCGAGCGCCGGGACGTACTGGGAGCCGTGCGCGAGCAGCGGCAGGGTGCACGCGCTCGTATGCACGGCGACGGTCACGCCGACGCCGGCGTCCGCGCGCGAGAGCTCCTCGAGCACGAGCACGTAGGAGAGGAAGTCCGCGCCGGCGCCGCCCTGGTCC
>CAVREM010000034.1:0-9373 GCA_963720005.1 uncultured Acidobacteriota bacterium
CGCCAGTTAAAGTTCACCATCAAGGCTGGCGGAGCGATTTTCCCGCAGGACGGAGGAACCTACGATGCGCTGCTGGCTGCGGGCAGACAGCCGTCTGCAGGCCGACAGGCGATGACAGTGAGTGCAGCCGGCGCGGGTTAGACGGGCGCCGCGCGTTGCACCGGCAGCAACGCGCGACGGCAACGTCCACCCTTACCGCAGGTTGGCGCAGTGCGCGTGCGCCGGGAAACGGGGATCCGGGATGACCAGCGGGCTGAGCACGAGATCGACACCCGGCGCCACCGCATCGGGAATCGTGAGGTCGCGTCCCGCGGAGATGAACTTCGAGTTCGGCACCGTCGGATCGAAGTTGAGGACCACCTTCGTCGGGTCCGACGTGTCGATCGACGTCAGGAATCCACTCGCTTGCAGGGCGCGAAGAAATGACGCGCTCTGGTCGATCTTGTTCTGACCGTGCGGCTCGACTTCCTCATCGACCGCGCGGCACAGCGCGGCGATGATCTCGTGAATGCTCGCTTCGGCCTTGGGCGGGGCGAACAGATTCACGAGCAGCACCATGCTCGCGGCCAGGATCGCCGCGACGCCAAGTCCCTTGTAGCGCATACCCTCTCCTTTGTTGTCAGCCCGTTCGCAGGGCAGCGGGGACGATACTCTTGCGGCGCGCCAATGGCAAGAGCGATATGCTGCCGCCTGACTAAACCCTTTGGCACCAGCCTCCGTCTTAGTTACGCGTTTGTAGAACTAATATGGCCAAAGGGGACTTCCTCGGCGAGTTCGAAATCTACGTGATGCTGGCGCTGGCCCACCTGGCGCCGGAGGCGTACGGCGTCGACGATCCGCCAGGAAATCACCCGCCGGACCGGCCGCGACATCGCGATTGGCGCCGTCTACGCCACCTTGTCCCGACTCGAGGAGAAGGGACTCGTCCGCTACAGAGCTCTCCGATCCGCTGCCGGTGCAGGGCGGACGCACGCGCAAGCATTTCACGCTGACGCCAGCGGGGGAGCGCGCGTTGGCCCACGCGACCGGGATGCTCGCACGGATGCTGCGCGGTTGGCGGCCGCAGCGATCGTAGGCCCGAATGCCCGAACTGGTCCCCCGTGTCGCACGCTGGATGCTTCGCCTGGCGGCCACCCGCGAGGATCGCGACGCGCTGCTCGACGACCTCGCCGAAGAAGCCGCCACGCTGGCGCACGCGGCGGGACCCGACGAGGCGCGACGCTGGAGCCGCCGGCAGGTGCTGAGATCCGTGGCGCCGCTGCTGCGTCGCCGCGTCGAGATCGCTGTCACGAAAATGAGGAGAACATCGATGAACGGATGGCGTGGTTTCGGATCGGATCTGACGGCGGCCGTGCGCCGGCTTCGACAGACGCCCGGGTTCACCGTCGTGTGCGTGCTGACGCTCGCGCTCGGGATCGGCGGCAACACGGCGGTGTTCACGCTCGTCGATCGCGTGCTGCTCAAGCCGCTCCCCGTGCCGCGCCCGTCCGAGCTGTACCGCGTCGGAGACACCGACGCCTGCTGCGTCAACTCCGGCTACCAGGGCTCCTTCTCCCTGTTCTCGTACGACCTCTACACCCGCCTCCGCGATGCCGCGCCACAGTTCACGCACCTTGCGGCCTTCCAGGCGAACACGCGGATCGTGACGGTCGGACGGCCGGATGACGGCGCACCCCCCGAGACGCTGAACAGCGCGTTCGTGTCGGGCAACTACTTTCAACTGTTCGAGCTGGTGCCCGCGGCCGGTCGTCTCATCCAGCCGGCCAGACGACCAGCGCGGCGCCGCGACGGTGGCGGTCCTCAGCTACAACGCCTGGACCGCGCGCTTCCAGGCGGGCGGAGACGTGATCGGCCGCACCGTCACCCTGAACGGCGTGCCCGCGACCATCGTCGGCGTCGCGCCACGCGGATTCTACGGAGCAGCGTTGCGACCCGATCCCGCCGAAGTCTGGATGCCACTCTCGAGCGAGCCGCAACTGCAGCCCGCAGCCAGGCTGCTCGACGCGAAGCCCTTGCACTGGCTGTACATCATCGGCCGGCTGAAACCGCCGGCCGCACCTGCGCCCATCGAGGCACAGCTGACCGCCACGCTTCGACAGTGGCTCGGCACGATTGACCTTTCCAGAGACCGCGGCGAGATCTCGCAGCAGCACATCAAAGTGATTTCCGCGGCCGCGGGCGTGAGCAGCATGCGGGACGCGGTCGCGCCAACGCTGCGCCTGCTGCAGGTGCTCGCGGCGGCGGTGCTCCTGATCGCCTGCGCCAACCTCGCCAGCCTCCTGCTCGCACGAGGGACGGCCCGGCGAACCGAAACGGCCGTGCGTGTCGCGCTTGGCGCGTCCAGAGGCAGACTGATCGGCCAGTTCCTTCTCGAAAGCATCCTGCTGGCGTGCGCGGGCGGCGTGGCGGGCATCATCGTGTCGTTCGCCGGCGCCCGGGCCATCATCAACCTGGCATTCCGCGGCGCCACCGACATTCCCGTCGACCCTTCGCCGTCATGGCTGGTGATTGCCTTCGCGGTCGGCGCATCGCTCGCGACCGGCGCACTCTTCGGCATTGCCCCGGCGATCGTCGGGTCGCGGACGAATCCGATCGACGCGCTACGCGGCGCCTCGCGGACGACGGGCGATGGGAGCGGCCGCTTGCGCGGATCGCTGATCTCGCTGCAGGTGGCGCTCTCGCTGGTGCTGATCATGTGCGCAGGGCTGCTCGGCCGCAGCCTGCAGAAGCTCGAGACCCAGGACTTCGGCATCGCCATCGACAACCGCTACGTCGTCAACCTCGCGCCGTCGCTGACGACGGCGGCGCCCGAGGAGTTGGCGTCGATGTATGCCCGCATGCAGGAGCGGCTGGCGCAGATCCCGGGAGTCGTGAATGCGGCGTTTTCCCTCTACGCGCCGATGTCAGGCGACAACTGGTCCACCCGCATCGTCATCGAGGGGCGCAGTCCGTCCGAAGCCGCGCTCGCGTCATGGAACCGTGTCAGCCCCCGCTACTTCGACACCGTGGGCACGCCGCTGCTGCGGGGCAGGGCGTTCAACGAGCGCGACCGCGCGGGTTCGCCGCTCGTGACCGTCGTGACGCAGTCCTTCGCCCGCACAAATTTCGGCGACGCGGATCCGATTGGGCGCCGGATCGGACAGACGATTCCCGAGATCGAGATCGTCGGCGTCGTCGGCGACGCGAAGTACCAGGACGGCAGGCGCGCGCCTCGAGAGATGTTCTTCCTCCCGTACCTGCAGGAAACATCGGAGAGCCGAGCCCGTGCCGCGGCGATGAAGGTCAGGATCGATCGTTCGCACTACCCACAGGCGATCGAGATCCACACCAGTGCCGCCGTGCCTGCACTGGAACAGGAAGTCCGGCGGGCGCTGGCCGACGTGGATCGCCGCCTCACGGTCCGCTCGATGATCTCGATGGACGAGGGGGTCGCACGCGCGTTCAACCTCGATCGCCTGATCGCGCGGCTCACCGTGGCGTTCGGCGGCGTCGCGCTGCTGCTCGCGTGCCTGGGTCTTTACGGCGTGACGGCGTACTCGGTCGCACGACGGACGCGGGAGATCGGGCTGCGGATCGCCGTAGGCGGCTCATGGCAGCGCGTGGTGGGCGCGATCCTGCGCTCCGCGCTGATGCAGGTGCGGTGCGGGGGTCGCGATCGGCCTTCCCGCGGCGTTCATTGCAGGACGCTTTCTGCAGGCGCGGCTCTTCGGCGTTGCGCCGTACGATCCGCTCGTGATCGTCGCCGGGCCTGGCGCTGCTCGCATGCTCGGCCGGCATCGCTGCGCTTTTGCCTGCCGGACGCGCGGCACGCATGGATCCGGTCAGGGCGCTTCGGATCGACTGAACAATCCGGCCGTTCTGGCCGGTGCGCCTGCTCCTTGCTGAATACGGCACGCGCATCGCGCTCCGCGCGACCTGCCCGAACAGCACGCCCATGCACCGGACGACGGGCACAGCATGGCGCTGACGTTCGAGTGCTTCAACTCCGTGGACGGCCTCGCGCCTCGCGCCTCGCGCCTCGCGCCTCGCGCCTCGCGCCTCGCGCCTCGCGCCTCGCGCCTCGCGCCTCGCGCCTCGCGCCTCGCGCCTCGCGCCTCGCGCCTCGCGCCTCGCGCCTCGCGCCTCGCGCCTCCCCTCGAGCTGATGAACCGCCGCCGTCGTGTTCACAGCGCGAGTTCCGCATGGCACGAACCTTCCAATGGGTACAGAACACTGGACCAATCCAGCGGATCAACGAGGTGCCTATGGGTGAAGTACGTAACGAGAGCAGTCAGAGTGCCGGGTTGATGGACAAGGTGCGCAACGGTGCGGCGTCCCAGTCGGCGTGCAGAAGGATCGCGTCACGGAAGGCGTGAGCAGCGTGGCGCAGGCGGTGCGGCAGAGCACGCAGCAGTGCGCGATAACAAGCACGAGACCATCGCGCAGTATGTCGAGAAGGCGGTCGATCGGTCGAACGCTTCGCCGAACGAATAAAGGAAAGGATGCGAACGAGCTGGTGCGCGACGCGCAGCAGTTCGGCGCGGCGCAATCCCGCCGTGTTCGTCGCCGCGGCGTTCGGCGTCGGCGTCTGTCGCCGCGCGCTTCCTCAAGAGCTCGGGCCGGACGGCGTCGAGCTCGGGTGGCGATTGGCGTCGAACGGACCGGCGGCGGCAGTATCCGTCGGCGGTGCAGAGCTATCGTCCGGGCGGCGCGACATCTCCGCCTCGACGCCGTTCAGCCCGGGAACGGATCGGTTCTGATGGCTCCGCAGGACAACCGATCGCTCGCCGATCTCGTGGCGGAGCTGTCGCGGGAGAACGAGCCAGCTCGTACAAAAGAAGTCGAGTTGGCGACGACCGAAATGACGATCAAGGCGCGCAGGCGGGCGTCCACGTCGCGACGACCGCGGCGGGCGGGGCGCTCGTCCCACGCCGGCCTTCTCGTGCTGCTCGCCGCCATCGTCATCGGGCTCGCGCAGTCGGCGTGACGCCGTGGCTGTCGGCGACAATCGTGGCGCTGCTGGCGTTGCCGCCGGCTACATGCTCATCAACAAGGGAGTGACCGCGCTCAAGGGGACCAGCGTCGTGCCGACGCGCGCCATCCAGAGTGTGAAGGAGGACGTGAAATGGACGACGAGACAAGGCGCGTAGGCGAAATCAAAGCGGATATCGCCGTAACGCGGGTCGAGCTGAGCAAAACAATCGAAGCAATTCAGGACCGGCTGACGCCGTCGAACATCGTGGCCAACGCGAAGGAGACGATGCGTCATGGGCTACGGAGAAGGTGAGGCAAATGACTGACAATTCGTTCATGGACACTGTCCGCGCGAACCCCGTCCCGTCAGCGATGATCGGGCTCGGCGCCGCGTGGCTGTTATTAAAAGGCGGTCGAGCTCGGACAACGGCTACCGCGCGGCGCGCGACTGGCGCAGTCCGCGCGGTCTACAAACCGGCGCGTACGGCGGGAGCCGTGACCGCGACTATGCGGTCGGGACCAGGGGCGTCGCCGCGTATGAGCGCGCCTCCGGAACGGATTCCGAGTATGGCGAGAGCGTCGGCAACATGGGCCGCGACCTCTCGGCGCGCACGCGTGAGATCGCCGGCGACCTCGGCGACACCGCGCGCCAGACCACTCGTCGCGCGCAGTTGAAGTTCAACGACGTGCTGCGCGACAATCCGCTGATGCTGGGTGGGCGGCGGCGCTGATCCGCGCCGCGGTCGGCATGTCGGTCCCGGCGACGGAGACCGAGAATCAGCTCGCATGGGCGAGGCGCGCGACGCCGTCGTCGATCGCGCGCAGAACCTGGCGAGCGACGCGGCGAGTAAGGTCAGCGAAGCTGCCGGCAGCGTGCAGCAGGCGGCCGGCTCGGTGCGCAGTACCGCGGACACGGTCGCCGGAGCCTCGTCCGCCGATTCGTCGTCATCGTCCGAGTCCGTTGAATCGTTCGGCCCGGGTCTCCCTCCCGGCGCCGAGGGCAGGACCCCGAACGGCTCGCCGGCCACCACGCAAGGCGCACCTGCCGAGGCGTCGGATCACCGTGCCGCGCTGCGTCTTGCCGCGGACCGGATCCGCCGGGCGCTTCGGCGTCTTCGGCGGGTTCTTCTTCAGCTCCGCCATCGCCACCTCGATCGCCTTCTCCAGCTGCGGATCGCGGCCGGCGATGACGTCGGCCGGGCGTCATGCTCCACCTCGATGTCCGGCGGCACGCCTTCGTTCTCGACGATGAAGCCCTCGTCGGTGCAGATGGCGAGGTTCGGCGCGGTGACGGCGCCGCCGTCCATCAGCACCGGGAAGCCGAGGATGCCGACCAGGCCGCCCCAGGTGCGCTTGCCGACGAGCGGGCCCATCTTGAACTTGCGGAACATCCACGGCAGCAGGTCGCCGCCCGAGCCCGCGGTCTCGTCGATGATCATCACCTTCGGCCCCTGGATCGACGCGAACGGCGTCTTGAGGTCCTCGCCGTAGCGCATCGCCCAGTGCGCGATGTACGGCCGGCTGAGGATGTCGATGTAGTAGTCGGCGACCGAGCCGCCGCCGTTGAAGCGCTCGTCGACGATGACCGCCTCCTTGCGCACCTGCGGATAGAAGTAGCGCTTGAAGTACTGCGTGCCCGGCGGCGGCGGTGTTGGGCACGTAGACGTAGGCGACCCGGCCGCCGGTCGCCTTGTCCACCTTCTTCAGGTTGCCTTCGACCCAGTCGCGGTTGCGCAGCGCGCGCCTCGTTCGCGATCGGCACGACCTGCACCGTGCGCGAGCCGGTGCCGTCGGCGTTCGGGCCGAGCGTGATCTCGACGATCTTGCCGGCGGTGTTCTCGAACAGGCTGTAGAGGTTGGTCGGCGGCCGCAGGTCGCTGCCCGTTCACCGCGAGCAGGTACTCGCCCGCCTCGCGTTGACGCCCGGCTCGGTGAGCGGCGCGCGCAGCTGCGGGTTCCAGTTCAGGCCGCCGTACACCTTCTTGAGGCGGTAGCGCCCGTTGGCGACCTCGTAGTCGGCGCCGAGCAGCCCGCCGGGCACGGTGCGCGGCTCGGTCAGCGAGTCGCCGCCGCCGACGTTGTGGTGGCCGACCGCGAGCTCGCTGAACATCCACTGCATGACGCGGTTCAGGTCGCGCGCGCGTCGTGACGTGCGGCAGGAACGCCGCGTACTTCGCCTTCTGCTTCGGCCAGTCCACGCCGTGCATGTTCTGGGCGTAGAAGTAGTCGCGGTTGATCCGCCACGCCTCGTCGAAGATCTGCTTCCACTCGCGCCGCGGGTCGATGCGGACCTCGATGGCGTCGACCGCGATGCCGCCCTTCCGCCGGCTGGATCGCCCGGTTGGTCGGCACGATCGACCAGTTCTGCCCGCTGCGATAGAGCAGCTTCTTCGCGTCCGCCGACACGACGTAGTCGCGTCGACGCGACGGCAGGACGACGTCGTTCTTGCGGGTGTTGAGGTCGTAGCGATTGAGCGAGCGTGGTGCCGTCCACGTCTTCAGGTAGTAGACCTGCCCCGCGGCGCCGACCTGCAGGTTCGACAGCGTCGCCGGCGGGATCGGCAGGTCGAGGATGCGGTACTCGAGCCCCTCGAAGTCGATGCGGAACGGCTTCTGCGCGCGGCTTGTCGGCCGGCTTCTCAGTCGCGGGCTTGTCTTCGGCCGGCGCCTTCTCGGTCGCCGGCTTCTCGGGCGGCGGCGCCGGCTTCTCGCCCGGGGCGCCGGCTTCTCTTCGTCGCTCTCCCGCGCGATCGGCGACGGCACGTCGTTCTGCAGCACGGCGAGGTAGATGCCGCTCGTCGAGCGCATGTCGGCGTTCGACTGCGCGAACCAGTCCTTCACCGGCCCCGCGTCGGTGGACGCGAAGAAGTACAGGTACTTGCCGCTACGTGTCGAACTGCGGCTCGCGCACGTCGCTCAGGCCGTCGCTCACCTGGGACGACTTCCCCTGCTCGATCGAGTAGGCGTAAACGGTGGCGATCATCGACGCGTTGTCCATGCCGTAGGCGAGCCACTTCGAGTCGGGCGACCAGCGTAGCTGATGATGACGGCCGGACTGTAGATCGGCTGCGAGGCGATCTTCTTCGCCGCGCCGCTCTTCACGTCCACCCAGTAGAGCGTGAGCGAGTTGTCGAAATACGCGATCTTCTGCGAGTCCGGCGACCAGACGGGCGCGCGGTAGAAGCCTTCGCCCGGCACCTTGATCGCGCGCGGCGTCCCCTTGCCGTCCTGCGCGCCGATGTAGAGCTGGTACTCGCCGCCGGCGTCCGAGAACCAGGCGATCGAGCGGCCGTCGGGCGACCACGCCGGGATCGCGGTCGTGCGCGCCGAGGCTGTTCGTCAGGTTGCGCACGTCCCCCTTCTCCGCCGGCACGGTGACGATCTCGCCGCGGAACTCGAACAGCGCGCGCGTGCCGGTCGGCGAGAGCGCCGCGTCGCGGATCCAGCGGACGCCGCGCACGAAGCGCGCCCGCGTCTCGCGCAGGTCCGACGCGACGCCGATCTTCAGCCGCTCGGACTTCCCGGAGGCGGGATCGAGCAGGTGCAGCACGCCCGCCTGCTCGTAGACGATCCGTCCGCCGCCAGCCGACGCGTTCAGCACCGGGAAATCCTCGTGCGTCGTCACCTGCCGCACCGCCTTGGTCTTCGTGTCGAACGCGAAGATGTTGAACTCGCCGTTGCGGTCGGAGCGGAAGAAGACCGTGTCGCCGATCCACATCGGGCTCGACGTCGTTGGCGCGCTCCTTCGGCTGCGGGATCTCCTCGACCGCGTGGTCCTTCCGGTTGTAGAGCCAGATCTCCGACGCGGTGCCGCCGCGATAGTCCTTCCACTGCTGGAACCGCGGCGGGATCGGGTTGTAGGCGATGCGCCCGCCGTCGGGCGAAAACGCGGCGGACGCGGCGTTCGGGATCGGCAGCTGCTCCGCCATCCCGCCCCCGACCGGCACCGTGAAGAGCTGCAGGTAGCGATTCGTGTAGGACGCGCGCTGCGAGGTGAAGAGGACCGCCTTGCCGTCCGGCGTGAACGCCTGCACGGCGTCCGCTCCCGGATGCCACGTCAGCCGCACCGGCGCGCCGCCGGTCACCGGGACGGTGAAGACGTCCACGTTGCCGTCGTACGACGCGCTGAACGCGATGGTCTTTCCATCCGGCGAGAACACCGGGATTCGACTCGCTCCCGTCGTCGGTCGTCAACCGCCGCACGTTGGCGCCGCTGCGATCGGCGACAAAGAGGTCGCCGCTGTAGATGAACGCGATGTGCGACGCGCTGACCGCCGGCTGCGGTGAGGAGCTTCGTATCGAACGGATCGACGGCGTCAATCGACGTGACAAACGGGCCAGCGGCACACAGCAATGCCGACGCGAGCAGGAACTTACGCATGGAGACCTCGATGGTGAAGAACGGGACCGGCTGATTATA
>CAVREM010000035.1:0-19610 GCA_963720005.1 uncultured Acidobacteriota bacterium
CTACTCCCCGATCCTGCGCGTACGCTCGATCCTGCGCAGGAATGTCAGCAGCCCGACGTTCAACGCCAAGCCGCCGGCGCTGACTGCCGCCGCCGGCCACACGACGGCATCGTCCCCCCCGAGCCACGCGTTCATGGTCGCGGTCAGCAGCCAGAGCTGCAGGATCACGACCATCAGCACGAAGACCAGCATCCCGTAGACGATGGTCGTCCGCTGGTCGCGGCTGAACGGCCGCTTCGCCGAGGCGTTCATATCGTCCGCTCCTCGACGCCGACGGCGTAGATGTCTCGTCCCCTGATGTCGAGCACGATTCGGGTCAGCGGCCGGCGCGGCGGCCCGGCGGTGGGCGCGCCCGTCCGCAGGTCGAACCGTCCCTCGTGACAGGGACAGTAGAAGCTGCCTTCGGCCGGCCGGGGAATCACGGCACACGACAGGTGCGTGCACTTCTGGCTGAAGGCGACGAACTCGCTCGTCGTCAGCCGCACCAGCAGACAGGGTTCGTGCTCGTTCGGGTAGGTGAAGACGACTGCGGCGCCGACGGCGAGATCGTCGACGGACGCGATCCGCTGCATCGCCGGTTGGCCGGCGCGCTTCCGGTACCAGTTCTGAACGCCAATCCACACCTGTCCCAGCGTGAACGCCGCGCTGGTCAAGACGAGGAACTTCATGAAGTCCCGGCGCTCGACGTAGAGATCCTGCGGCCAGTCGATCGGGAAGTCCTGCCGCCAGGCGGGCTGGGCGTCGGCAGGCGCGAAGTCCGGTGCGATCGTGATCTGCTCGCGCTCGAGCCCCGGTGCATAGAGGTTGGCGGGTGCCGTACCGGTGAGACCTTCACGCCCCGGCGAGTTGATCGCCGGATCGACTGGGCGACGTGGATCGGAACGGACGTCGGCCATCGCTACACCTCGACCTCGGCAAACGGATCGCTCTCGACTGGCGTGCCGGCGCCGCAGGCGCGCTCACCACCTTCAACGACACGGCGCGGTTCCGCGGCTGCTCGTCCATTGCCGCGGTGACATCGACGTGTGGCGCCGCGCTCGTCAGCTTGCGCGGCACCATCACGTACACCTGCGTGGTAATCGTCTGCTGGCCGAACTGGAAGGAGTTGATCGGCGTCGAGAGCGGACGCAACTGTTCGATCTGCTCGCGCGTGCCGAAGAAGAGCGCCTGGCTCGGGCATACGGTCGCGCACATCGGCTTCTTGCCGACGCTCGTCCGGTCGTAGCACATGTCGCACTTCATCATGATCTTGCGGTCTTCGTAGAGCTCGGGCACGCCGAACGGGCAGGCGACCACGCAGTTCCCGCAGGCGATGCAGCGTGGCTTCCGTGCCGACTGCACCACGCCGTCACCGGTGCGCTTGATCGCATCAGCCGGACAGACCTCCGCGCACGTGGGCTGCTCGCAGTGCATGCAGACGACCGGCACCGTCTGGACGCTCTCGGATCGGTTCACGTATTCGAGGTGAATCATCGACTCGCCGCGATGCGTGTCGCACTCGGAGCACGCCTGCAAGCAGGCCTGGCACCCGATGCAGCGGTTCGGGTCGATGAAGAAGTGGAGGTAGTCCGGTTTGGCCATGTGATGGTCCCTGCCCGTCTATTGCTGCGGCTCCAGTACCGCCGCGTAGTCCGGCGGCGCCTCCGCCTTGCGCACGCGGCACCCGCACACCTTGTATTGCGGGATCTTGCTGATCGGATCCTGCGCGGCTACGGTGAGCTGATTCGCACTCTTCCGGCCTGCCCAGTGATAGGGGATGAAGATCGTGTCGGGACGGATCGTGGTCACCACTTGCGCTCGGAGCGTGATGGTCCCGCGCCGCGTCTCGGCCGTCGTCCAATCACCGTCCGCAATGCCGAACTTCGCTGCCAGCCGCGGGTGCATCTCGATTCGAGGCTCCGCGTACTGTTTCACCAGCGGTCCGATGCGTCGCGTCTGGGTTCCGGAGAGGAACTGGCTGACCACCCGGCCCGTGGTCAGGTAGATCGGGTACTCCTCACTCGCATCGTCAACCGGCGGGCGATAGTCGGCGACGTTGAAGCGCGCGCGGCCGTCGGGGAAGTAGAACGGTCCGCTGCCCTTGGCGACCGGGTTGTAGCTGCCGTGCTCGAAGAGCCGCGGCGTGCCGGGATGGTCATCGATCGCGGCGCCGGTGCGCGGATCCTCGCTGTAGCAGGGCCAGAAGACCCCGAGCTGCTGCGTGATCTTCTCGTAGGTCACGCCTGAGTAGTCCGCGACACCGCCTTTGCTGGCGACGCGCAGTTCCTCGAAGATCTCGCGCGGCTCGGTGAACGTGAAACCATGCGGCCGGCCGAGCGCCTGCGCGATGTCCTGGATGATCCGCCAGTCCTCGCGCGCCTCGCCCGGGCACTGGACGGCCTTGTTGATCTTGATGATGCGCCCCTCGACCTGTGTGACCGTGCCTTCGTCCTCCTCCTGCAGGCTGCCCGGCAGCACGACGTCCGCATGCCAGGCCGTATCGTTGAGGAAGAAGTCGATCGCCGCGTAGAACTCCAGCTTGTCGAGGCAGCGTGTGATGAAGGCGTTGTCCGGAAGCGACACCTTCGGGTTGAAGCAAATCGACAGCAGCCCCTTGATCTCACCGCGATCGATCTTGCGGAACAACTCGTAGGCGTCAACGCCTGGCCCGGGAAGCTCCGGCTCGTCAATCCCCCAGACGCCAGCGATGTATCGGCGGTGTTCAGGATTGCTGATGTCGCGCCAGCCCGGCAGCTGATCGCACTTCTGACCGTGCTCGCGACCGCCCTGTCCATTGGCCTGGCCGACGATGGTGCCGTAGCCGCACTTGGGTTTGCCGATCCGTCCCGACGCCAGCACGAGGTTGATCGTGCCGAGCGAGTTCTGGACGCCGTTCGAGTGATGCTCGATGCCGCGGGCGTGGAAGAGGAAGCTCGTCTTCGCCGTGCCCCACCACTCGGCCGCCTGCATCAACGCCCGCTGCGGCACGCCGGTCACCTCCGCCGTCCGCGGCAGCGTCCACTCGCGGCAGTACTCGGCGACCTGCTCGAAGCCGATCGTATGCGCGTCGATGAATGCGTGATCGAGCCAGTCCCGCTCGATCATCACCTGCAGCACGCCCGCGAACAGGGCCGCGTCGCGCCCCGGCTTCACTGGCAGGTACAAGTCGCAGGTGCGGGCAGCCGGCGTGATGCGCGGATCCTGGACGATGATCTTCGCGCCCTGCTCTCGCGCCTGCCAGATGTAGTTCGTCGTGATCGGGGAGCATTCGGCGACGTTCGATCCTGCGACCCAAATCACCTCGGTCCCGACCATGTCGGACCACGGGTTCGTCGTGCGGTCGATGCCAAACGCCTTCTTGTTCGCGGCCCCGGCGCTGACCATGCACAGCCGGCCGTTGTAGTCGATGAACGGCGTCTTGAGACACACGCGCGCGAATTTGCCGAGCAGATACGTCTTCTCGGTCGTGAGGCTGGCGCCGCCGAGGACGCCGATGGCGCCGGCGCCATGGGCCTGCTGAATGCGACCGATCTCGGTGGCGACACGGTTGATGGCCTCCGTGTACGGCAGCGGGCTGAATCCGGAGGGCGACGACGTGTCGCGGCACACCGCCGTCGTCAGCCGATCGGGATGCGAGCCCTGCAGGTAGCGTTTCACACCCTTGGGACAGAGCATGCCGCGATTGAACGGGAAATCCTCCCACGGCTCGAAGCCAATCACCTCGTTGTCGCGGACCTTGAGCTGAATCCCGCACTGCTGCCCGCAGAAGCAGCAATGCGTCTTCACGAGCCGATCCGGCTCGATGCTGGTCGACAGCCGCACGCCCGTCATCGCAGACAGGTGCGGTCCGAACCGTTCGATGATGCGAAGGGGATCGACCGGAACTTCAGCCACGCCGGCTACCCTGCCTCTCGTTCGTCACGCTGCGTCCACGATACGCGTTGCCACAACGCCCCCTGCGCCAGACCGAAGAGCGCGCGGCGGCACCTGGGGCAGACGTCCTGATAGTGCCCGCCGCCGGGCAACTCGTATTGAAATCCGAGTTCCTGCTCGACGGTGGTGAGGTCGCGAACCATCGACAGCGAGGCATACGGCTGCCCGCAGCGCCGGCACGCCGCCTGCTGCTCGCGCGCGCCCGCGTCCTTGTAGAAGCCGACGCCGAGCTGGGCCGGCCGCTGGAACACGTGGAACAGCTTGCCGAACGGCAGCCAGAGCAGCGTGACGATCACCGTCGCGGCATGGAGAATCGCGAGGAACTCGTACGCGTAACCCCGCATCCACGTGTAGCTGGCCGTCAGCATCAATCCGGTGACGCTGATCGCGAAGAGCAGCAGCAGGGGAAGGATGTCCTGACCGAACTGCTGCACGGCGACGGCGCCATGGTCGATCATGCGGCGCCGGAAGGCGAGCATCACGCCCGCGATGACCAGGAACGACGACCATACCAGTCCATGGAAGATGACGAAGGCGAAAGCAGACTCCACGGGAAAGTCCTGCATCGGGATGCCGAACACGAAAGTGCGGTACATGTGCAGGTCGCCTGGAACCGTTTCGAAGTGAATCCAGCCCCAGACCAGCGGGAACGTGATCGCGGCCGCAAGCACGCAGCCCCACATGATCAGCCAGTGCGCGAGCCCGCGGAGCCGGCCGCGCCGGAAGATGTACGCATTGGCGGCAAACTCCAGCAGCGCGCGCTGTGCGAGGCTCACGGTGTTGCCGGCCAGCGCTCGCCGTGAGAAGAAGGCCTGCCACCCGCGACGCCAGTACATGCGCGTCGGCGGGCGCTGCAGCCACATCGCGTACCGATAGCTGATCCCGAACGCCGCAAAGAGTGTCGCGAACGTGTAGCCGACGAGCGCCGCGTCGAAGTGCTGCAGGTTTCGCGACCCCACGACGATCGCCGCCGCCAACGTGGCCGTGACGAGTCCCGCCCACGCGCCGGCTCTGACGCGCTCGAGCGCCTGACGCGCGGTCACCGGGAGAGACCGCGTCCATTCGACGTCGCCCGGGCGGAACACGCGCTGATTGGCCGCGCGCAGCAACAGGGCGGTGGCGGACAGCAGGAGGAACCCCGGCCAGATGGCGCCGAGTCGATCGTGGAAGACGCCGAGCAGGAGTGGCGGGAAGAATCCGCCCAGACCGCCGAGCGCGCCGACGAGGCCGGTCACCGTGCCGGTGTCTTTCGGGAAGTGCTCCGGCACCAGTTTGAAGACGGCGCCGTTCCCCAATCCCATCAGCATCGCGCACCCGAGCGCGCCGACCGTGAACGGCACCATCGACGGCCACGTCAGGAGCAGCGAGAACAGCGCGACGCCGCCGAAGACCCACGAGAGGACCTGGGCGCCGCCAATCCGATCCGCCAGCCACCCGCCCACTGGCCGCATGAGCGTCGCGAGCACGACGAATCCGGCCGCCCGGAATCCGGCATCGGCAGGAGCCAGGCCGAACTGCGCGCGCAGCAGCGTCGGCAGGTAGATCGAGAACGCGACGAAGCCACCGAAGGTCAGGAAATAGAAGGCGCCGAGCAGCCAGGCGGTGGGCGCGCGCCGCAGGACCGCGATCATCGCGGCGACAGTGGCGGGACGCCCGGCCTGCGGTGGATTCCGCGCGAACACGAAGTACGACGACCGCCCAACCCAGGAGCAGCGCGCTGGTGCCGCGAAACACGACTTCCCAGCCCAGGCGATCCGCGACCACCGGGCCGACGAAGACGGCCAGCGATTGCCCCATCGTCCCCAGACCGTAGATGCCGAGCGCCGTGCCCTGCCGAGCCGCCGGGGTCCAGCGGGACACGAAGGCCGCGCCGACCGCGAAGGACGACCCGGCCATGCCGATGAGGAACGCCGCGACGAGGAGCGAGCCGTAGCTGCCGGTCAGCGGAACGACGAATGCGGCCAGCGAGGAGAAGACGAGGAGCGCGGTGAAGACGAGGCGTCCGCCGAAGCGATCCGTCAGCATGCCCATCGGCAGCCGCGCCAGCGAGCCGAGCAACACCGGCACCGCCACCAACAGCGCGGTTTGAGACGCGGTCAGACTGTAGAGGCCGGTGAAGACCGCCGCCAGCCCGCCGATGAGACCCCACGCGGCGAACGAGAGCGCGAACGAGATCGTCGCGAGGATCAACGCGCGCGTCGGCGATGCGGCACCGGCCACGTGGCTGGCGGATGGCAGGCTCTCGGCAGATCGGTTTCGCATTTGGGTTGTCTAACTCTATCCTGACGCGAGGGTCGTCACACAACGACGACGCTCATGCGGAGTAGTCCGGCTCGGGACACAGATGAGGTTGTGGCGTCACCTCCGACGGATTAGAGCAACTCCGGTATTCCGAAAGACCTCCGTTCGTGCGTAGCTGCAGTTTCCCCTATCACTCAGAAAACGCAGTCACATCACAGCTCATCGCAGTGGTACGCATGATGCCTGAAGGCGACGGGCGCACCCCAACTCAGCCCTTCAGCAGGAGAACGAACGATGAAGGCACATCAGGCCATCGCGACCTCAACGATCTGGCTGGCGGTATTCATGGGAGGCGCCGGCATCGCCTACGCCGCGCAAGACGTTGTGGTTACGACGAGCGGCGACCGGCTGGTCGGGGAAATCAAGAATGTCGAGAAAGACGTGCTGACGTTGTCCACCGACTATTCGGACTCGGACTTCAAGATCAAGTGGGACAAGATCGTCTCGATTGAGAGCGACCGTCAGTTCCTGCTGGAGACGTTCGATGGAAAGCGTCTTTCCGGCTCGTTGACTCCGGAACAGAGGGAAAGGATCCGTCCAGATCGGCACCACGAGCGTAAAGTTGCCCGAGGTCGCCAATCTGGAGCCCTTCGAACAGACGGGTGTGGTCGCGCTTCGACGTGGGCTTCGACTTCGGCTACAGCTTGACCAAGGCGAATTCCGCGAAGCAGCTGTCACTCGGGGGCACGATGTCCTACCGCTCCGAACGAAACGTCGACACGCTGGACGCCAACGCCTTCAAGAATTCGCAGGAAGACGCGCCAACGACGTCACGCTGGGATCTGGCCAACGACTTCAGGCATCTGCTCGGTACGTGCTGGGACGTCAATACCACCCAGGATTTTCTGAACAGCGAAGAGCAGGGCCTCGACTTGCGCACCACGATAGGCGGCGGCGGGGGACGCTATCTGCTCCGCGCGGCGTCGCAATACCTGGCGCTTGGAGGTGGGCTGGCCTGGACCAATGAGAACTACAGCGATCCCGACTGCCTTCGAAGAACTCGGCCGAGGCTTATATCGGCACCGAGTTCATGACTGAAAAGCTGAAAGTGACGGATCTGATCACTCGCCTGACGTACTTTCCGAGCCTGACGATCTCCGGCCGGCACCGATTCAACTATCGGTTCGACCTGGATTTCAACCTGCCGGGAGACTGGTACTTCCGCATCGGAGTCTTCGACAATTACGACAACCGTCCGCCCGCAGGCTTTGAAAAGAACGACTACGGCTGGACGAACGCGTTCGGTTTCAAATTCTAGGACGACTTACCGCCGCGCCATCGCTACTCGGATCTCATCGCGACGATCGGCTGCACGGCGGCGGCGCGGCGCGCGGACGGGATGCCCGCGAGCACGGCGACGAGGAACGCGGTCGCGGCGGCGAGCGAGTAGACGAGCGGCTCGACGCCGCCGAGCGGATACCACGACGGATCGACCAGGCGCACCCAGAGGACGGCCAGCAGCAGCCCGACGCCGATGCCCGGGACGACGAGCTTGAGCGCGTCGCCGAGCACGTCGCGCAGCACGCGCCCGCGTGACGCGCCGAGCGCGACGCGGACGCCGATCTCGCGCGTGCGCGTCGCCACCATGAACGCGATCACGCCGTAGACGCCGAGCGCCGCGAGCACCAGCGCGACGCCGGCAGCCACGCCGCCGACCGCGGAATCGTCAGGATGTCGGAGCGGCTGTTCTCGATCAGCCCTTCGCCGGTGATCAAGCTCGCGGAACACGTCATCGGGATCGGTCTGCTCGGGCATCATGCGCAGGCCGTCCGCGATCGCGTTGTCGAACGCGCCGCGCATCGACGGATCGGACGGCGCACCGCGCGCGATCACCAGCACGCGTGGACGCCGGATGCTGCGCCAGCGACACGAACAGCTGCGGCCGCGGGTTGCCCATCTGCGTCGACACCAGATCGGCGGTCACGCCGACGACGGTGTAGGTCTGCGGCTCGTCTCCCGGCAAGCGCAAAGACGACGCGCCGCCGAGCGGATCGCCGGCGGGGAACAGCTGCCGCGCCAGCGGCTCGGACAGCAGCACGACGCGTTCCGCGCCGTCGCGATCGTTGGCGTCGATCGCGCGGCCGGCGAGCAGGCGGGTGCCGAGCGTCTCGAGGTAGCCCGCGGCCGACGCGCGTCGTGTGCGCGGCGACGAAGGCGACGTCTCCCTCGCGCGCGACGCGCGCGTTGCGATAGATGAAGTCGAGCGGCACGCCGTCGCCGACGCTGACCGAGACGACGCCCGGCGCCTGCGCGAGGTTCTCCTGCACCGTCCGCACGAACAGCCGCTGCTCGTCGTCTGTCTTGGCGATCGCGCGGCAGATTCAGGCGCGCCGCATAGAGGCCCTGCGGCTTGAACCCGACGTCGGCGAACGCGGTCACGCGCGCCTGATCGAGCTTGACGCCGCCGATGACGAGGAACGGGACCGCAAGGCCGGCCTGCGCCGCCGCGGTGAACCGCTGCAGGCGGCCGACGCGCTGGCCGCTGCCGGCGAGTCGTTCTTGAGCGCCGAGAGGATCGCGGGCCGGCTGAAGCGAAGCGCCGGCAGCAGCCCCAGCACGAGGCTGGTGACGAAGCAGAGCGCGATGCACTGCAGCACCAGCCACGGATCGGGCTTGAACAGATCGAGCTCCGGTCCCCAGGAGTCGAACGCCCACGCGACCGCCGGCGGCACCGCCGAAGAGCAGCGCCGACGCAAGGCTGCCGCCGAACACGGCCATGACCAGCGCCTCGCTCAGGTGATACCGCATCAGGCGCCAGCGGCTCGCGCCCATCGCCAGCCTGACCGCCAGTTCCCGCTCGCGCATCGCGCTGCGGACCAGCATCATGCCCGAGATGTTCAGGCCGACGACGAGCAGCACCATGCCGGACAGGCCAAGCAGCATCAGCCGCGCGAACGTCGATCTGCGACCGCATCCGCGCCCCGGCGGGAAAGTACGGCTCGACGCCGCCGGCCTTGTCGCGGTTGGTCGACGGGATAGCGCGCGGCCAGCGCCGCCATCGGCGGACTGCACGATCGCATCCGCCTGCGCCACCGTCGTGCCCTCGGGCAGCCGCGCCAGGATGCGCACCCAGGCGGCGTCGCGCGCGAAGCGGGCGCTCTCGGCGCGCCAGTCAGGCGCGGATGGCGCGAGAGCGGCAGCCAGAGCTGATAGTAGCTGTCGTTCAGGCCGCCCACGTGGCCGCGGAAACTCTCCGGCGCGACGCCGACGACGACGTAGTCGGTCTGGTTGATCGGTGATCGTGCGGCCGATGATGTCGGGATCGCTGCCGAAGCGCAGCTGCCAGACCCGATGACCGATGACGGCTTCCGGCTCGGCGCGCGACGCGTCGTCCACCGGCGTGAAGCCCGGCCCGAGCGGCAGCGTGACGCCGATGGTCGAGAAGTAGTTGCTCGACACGTACATCGTCGGCACCGAGATCGCGGCGCCTCTGGCCTGCGCGGCTGAAAGAGGCCTTCGCCGCGGCTCCAGCCGGTGATGACCATGCCGCTGGCGGCGTCGCGGACGTCGAGGTAGTCCGGGTAGCGACCAGGTGTCGATGATGGCCGGTCCCGCCTGCGCCCGCAGCTGGCCGCTCGGCCGAATCACGAGCTCGACCAGCCCGTCGTCATTGACGCCGGGCGGCGTGCCGAGCACCATGCGCATGAGCAGCAGGATGGCGATGACGACGCCCATCCCGAGGCCGAGCGAGATGACGCAGACGGCGGTGAACGCCCGCGCCCTGACGAGCGTGCGCGCGGCATGAAGGAGGTCGGAGAGGCAGTTAACCATTCGTGTCTCCGATTCGTTGTATCACAAAGAATCCCGATTCGACGCGCTAAACTTTGCATCGCAAAGTTTAGCGCAAAATGTGCGGAACAGGCAGGCCGTCCATCACGTAAGTGACGTCGGACCGCAATGGCGCCGAACCGGTTGGAGGTGAAGACAGTGCTGGAAAAATGGATCGGCGACTTCAGGCACGCCGCGCGCAGTCTTGGCCGCGCGCCCGGTTTCACACTGATCGTCGTCGCGACGCTCGCGCTCGCCATCGGCGCGAATGCGGCGATCTTCAGCGTCGTCAATGTCGTGCTGCTGAAGCCGTTGCCGTTCCCGAACGCGGACCGGCTCGTCTATATCGGCGGGCACGGCTCCGGGAACGGATCAGCCCGAGGACCTCGGCGTCCCGGATGAACTGTATTTCGAGTACCGCGAGAGCGTCCCCGGACTCGAGGACCTCGCCCTCTACGGCACCGGTTCGTCCACGACACGGGCGGAAGGGCGTGTCGACCAGCTCTTCCTGACCCAGGCGACGCCGTCGTTCTTCACGACACTGGGCGTACAGCCGCTGCGCGGGCGGCTGCCCACCGACGCCGACAACGACACCGTCGTGGTTATCAGTGACTGGCTGTGGCGGACCTGGTTCAGCGCCGATCGGAAGGTGATCGGCAGGAGCTACATGTTCGCGGGCGGGAATCGCACGGTGATCGGCGTCATGCAGCCGGAGTTCCGCTTCCCCGATGAGCGCATCGCGTTCTGGATCCCGTTCGCTGCTCCGCGCCGCAAAGGTCACGCCCGGGCGGGTTCGGCCCGAGAATGGTGGCGCGCATGAAGCCGGGCACCGACCGCGCCGGACTGGTGGCACAACTCGAACCGCTCGCGCGCCGCGTGCAGCAGCGGCTGGGCGGCCCCGCGCCGTACGCGCGGATCATGGAGCGCCACCGGCCGGTGGTGACGCCGCTTCGAGAGCAGATGGTCGGCAAGATCTCGACGCCACTGTGGATTCTGCTCGGCACCGTCGGCATCGTCTTCCTCATCGCGTGCGCGAACGTGGCCAACCTGTTCACGGTGCGGGCGGAGAACCGGCGCCGCGACCTCGTCGTGCGGCGCGCGCTCGGAGCCGGGCGAGGCGATCTGATGCGATCGCAGCTGGCCGAGGCGCTGCTGCTCGCGGCAGCGGGAGGCACGGCCGGCGCGCTCATCGCCTGGGCCGGCGTTCCGCTCCTCGTCCGCGCGGCGCCGGACGCCGTCGCCGGCGGGTTTGCCAGCGCACCCATTCCCGGACTCGCCACCGCGCGCCTGGACCTGACCGCGCTGCTCTTCACGGCGGGGATATCGGTCCTGGCGGCCTGCGCGTTCGGCCTGCTGCCAGCCTTACACTTCTCGGGCTCGCGGCTGGGCAGCCTGCAGCAGGCCGGGCGAGGCGTCATCGGTCGCCGTGGTCTTACGCGCGACGCGCTGGTGGTCGTGCAAACAGCGTCCGCCCTCGTCCTGCTCGTTGGATCGGCGCTCCTCATGCGCAGCTTCTGGCAGCTCAGTAACGTCAATGCCGGGTACAACACCAAAGACATCTTCACATTCCAGATCGCGGCAGGCGGCCCTGAACTGAACGACCGGATGTCCATGTCGCGGTTTCAGTACACGTTCATGGATCGCTTGAAGGCGATTCCGGGCGTCGAGTCCGTCGGGTACATCACCACTCTCCCCCTGGACGAAGGCGCGGGCACCCAGAACATCACCACGCCTGCGATCCTGGCCAGCGGCGCGGAGGCGCCGCTCGTTCGCGTCGCAGGCGCCGGCGGCGCGTACTTCCAGACGATGGGTATCGAACTCCTGCAGGGCCGCTATTTCGAGCGGGTCGAAGAAGAACGAGGAATACCAATGTGATCATCAGCCAGTCGGCTGTGAGCAAGTTGTTTCCTGGCGAGGATCCGATCGGCAAGCAGGTGCGGCCCGCCCCGGGAGCCGCCGACAGGTGGTACACCATCATCGGCGTGGTCGAGGACATCAAGGTCGACGACCTGCGGCGCAAGGACCCGGAGCCGATGGTGTATTTGCCCGCCGTGTCCGGGTCGCCAGCATATGTCCTGAAGTCGGCCCGCGCAGACCAGTTGACGCCCGACGTTCGCGCGATCATCCGCGAGGTCCTTCCCGAATCGCCGATGTATCGAATCTTCACGATGGAGCGCCTGGCCGCGAATGCGATGTCCAGCCTCTCGTTCACGATGCTGATGGTCAGCATTGCCGCGGCGCTCGCGCTGGTCCTCGGGGCGGTGGGACTGTACGGCGTGCTCTCGTACCAGGCGACGCGGCGCACGCAGGAGATCGGCGTGCGGATGGCCCTCGGCGCCGAGGCGAAGACCGTACGGCGGATGTTCGTCCGTCAGGGCGCGCAGGTTGCCCTGCTCGGCGTGGTCATCGGAGTGTTGGGAGCGGTGGGCCTGACGAGGTACATCCAGACGCTGTTGTTCGACGTCCAGCGCCTGGACGCGGCCGCGTTCGCCGGAATGTCCGCGGTGATGCTTGCGGTGGCGATGCTCGCGAGCTACGTGCCGGCGCGCCGCGCCTCGCGCGTGGATCCCGTGATCGCACTACGGACGGAATAGCCAGGAACTTTTTTCGTACAAACACCGTTGCAAAGCCACGTTCCAGGTGCAGCAGCCCAACGGGCCGCTGTTCAAGTTCACGCTGACGATCGTCAAGGGGCGTCTGCAGGGCGACATGGTCGGCGAGCGCGACGGCGTCGTGCGCGGCCAGGCCAAGGTAACGCGGCGAAAGCACCAGCAGCCAAGTAAGCGCTCACCTGTTCGATCTTTGTATCGCCAAGGACTCCGCTTGACCGTAGATTACTTTGCATCGTAAAGTGTATCCATGGACTGGCGGTGGCGGGATCCCGAACAACCGGCACGGGCAAGCGGAGACCGGTTCCATGTTGCGATCAACATGGATGGGAACGGCCGCTGGGCGCTGCTGCGCGGTCGCCGAAGGGAAGAGGGCCACGTCGCCGGCGCGGCGGCGGTGCAACGCACCGTGGAGTCGGCGCCGGAGCTGGGAATCACGACGCTGACGCTCTACGCCTTTTCCTCCGACAACTGGCGGCGTCCCCGCGGCGAAGTCGACAACCTGCTGTTTCTGTTCGAGAAGTACCTGGACTCCGAGTGCGGCCGGCTCACGGACAGCAGTACGCGCTTCAGCGTCATAGGGCGACGGGACCGGCTGCCGGATTCCCTCCAATCCAGCATCGCGAACGTCGAGGAGTGCACGAGCAAGGGAACCTCTCTCCACCTCCGGGTTGCGATGGACTATTCGGCCCGCGAGGCGCTGTTGGCAGCCGCCAGCCGTGTCGCCACGGGAACGCCCCCGACTCGCGAGGCGTTCGAGCAATCCATGTATGAGGCCATCCACGCCCCGGCCGGTACGCGTGACGTCGATTTGCTGATTCGTACCGGCGGAGAGCAGCGCTTGAGTGACTTCCTGCTCTGGGAGTCAGCCTACGCCGAGCTCTATTTCACCGACGTCCTGTGGCCGGACTTCACCGGGGCCGATCTGGCCGCCGCCGTCCGGGCGTTTGCCGCCCGGGATCGGCGATACGGAGGAATTCAGCGGACCGCGCCATGACCAGGCGCTTCGTCGTCTGCATCCACGACGCCACTCCGGCCTACGCGCGTGAGACCCGGGCGATGATTCACCACCTCGCACCCATTCTCGGGCGCCGCATCTCTTTCGCAGTGGTCCCTGACTGGTACGGTGAATGGCCGCTGGCCGCGCATCGAGACTACTGCCGCCTTGTGCGAGAGAGCGCCGGGGAGCTTCTCCTTCACGGTTACTTCCACCAGCGTCAGCGAGGGCGCGGGCCAGCCACGTTGATCGCCGGGCGCGCCGACGAGATGAACGGCCTGGATGCGGAAGAGACTCGACGCACCCTCGAGCGAGGACAGCGCGTCTTCATCGACGTCTTCGGCGAGCCGGCGCGGGGCTTCCTCGCACCGGCCTGGCAGCGCGGGCACGTGCGCGCCGGCAACGTGAGTGCTCTGGGGCTGGATCACGTCCTTGGCTTTTTCTCTCTCGAATCGCTGAACGGCCGAAGGGTGCCGCTGGCAACGTGGACTTGGGACTGTGGCCGCTGGGGCTGGCTCGGATACGTCGGTCATGGGATCGGGTGGATGTCTCAGTCGCTGGATCGCGGAGTGCCGACGCTGGCGATTCACCCTCGAGATCTCGAGCGCGGTTTCTGGCCGGCGATCGTGCGGCTCACCGAGGAGCTCATCGACAGTGGCTACGAACCGAGCACCGTGGCTGGTTTGCTCGAGGCTGGCCCGTGTTGAAGTCCATGCTCGACGCCGTCATGGAGCGGCGAGCCGGTCGGCTGATGGAGCAGCTGCGTCCATGGCTGCCGACTGAAGGCCCCGTGCTCGACCTCGGCTCGGGGACCGGCCACTTCTCGGCGCGTTTGGAGCGTGAACTCGGGCTCGACGTGATTACCGCCGACGTCAGCGACATTCACGTCGTCGGTCCGCCGCCGGTCCTGATCGCAGACGGGGTCCTCCCGTTCGAAGAGGGAACGCACACCGCCGCGCTTCTCATCTTCATGCTGGCCTACCCGAAACGTCCGGCCAGCGTTCTCGCGGAAGCGGCTCGCGTCACGCGCGGGCCGATCATCCTGGTTCAATCGCTTCATGCGAATCGCTTCGGTTACGCGTGGCTTCGCGTCCGCGAGTTTCTCTGGACGTTCGTCGCATTCCACGTGTCGAAGCTCCTTGGCTACGTGCCGCCCGGTGCGGAGTTCAGCATGAACACGCGCCGCTTCTTTACCGCTTCGGAGCTGCGGCGGGAAGTGATCGAGGCGAGGCTGCGGATTCGATCGCGGCGTGAGCGGGCGCTGCTGCCGGGCGGCTCGCTCGTCGTCGCTGCCTGGAATCTGACCCGCGATGAGTGAACGTCGTCTCTCCTTCGTGATCCCTGCGCGCAACGAGGAGGCGCTCGTCGGCGAGACCCTCGAAGCCGTTCTCGCCAGCGTGGCGCGAGCCGCTGGCGTTTCGAGGAAGAGTCTCTGGCTCCCGGCCACGCCGTTCGAGGTCGTCGTCGCAGACGACCGGAGCGACGACGCAACCGCGGACATTGTGCGGAGGTTCGCCGGCGAATTCGGAGTGCGGCTGCTTCCGTGCATCGGCGGGAAGTGCGCGGCGGCGCGCAACGCCGGAGCCGCAGCCAGTTCCGGACGTGTGCTCTGCTTCGTCGACGCGGACACGATCGTGCCGGAGAACGCCGTCGATCGCATCCTGCAGCTGCACGAAGAGGAAGGCAAGTGCCTCGTGCTCTATCGGCTCGTCTCCCGCGAGCCCGGACTCCGAGCCTGGCTGTGGTGGACGTTCTGGGGCCTGGCGCGACACCTCCCGCTGTCGAGGGCCAAGTCGATGCCGGCGTTCATGAGCTGTGACCGCGCGCACTTCGAGCGATACGGTCCGTTCGACGAAACCTGCGCGATCGCCGAGGAATGGCCGCTCACCGGGCCCGCCTACCGCAACCACCGCGAGCGATTCCTCTACGATCGAACCCTCAGCGCGCGCACCTCGAGCCGGCGAATGGAACTCCAGCCGTTCGGCTATCTTCGAACTTTTCTGAAATGGGCCTCGGCGGTCCTCTTCCGCTCGGCGCGCACGTCGCTCGCTGTGGTTCGACACGAAACGGGCGAGCGATGATGCTTGAGCGGCCGTGCGGGATTTAGCGGAGCGTGCCTACTTCGTCCTGTGCCTGGCTCTGGGGCGGGCGCTCCGATCCGCGATGTACTCGAACACTCAGATAGTCCGCGAGCAGGGCGAGCACCAGGTGCGGAAGCGCCGGTTGTCCTACGCGCCTTTCCTGATCTGGCTGAGTGGTCCGCTGGTCAGGATTCTGGATACCGGCGTACGGTTCTTGCCTCAGCGCGATTGGGAGGAGCGGGAGCGCCGCATGTACCGGATTTTCGGCGCCACGCCCATTCGGATCGATGCAGGCGGGACGCTCGTGCTGCCTTGCCTCGCTGGAGAGACGCTCGCGACGTTGCTGGACGATCCGGAACTGGAAGAACCGGCTCGGAAGAGCGCGATCGAACGGTCGGTGATCGCCCTCGCCGAGCTCCATCACCTGGGATTCACGCACGGCGACGCCATGGCCGAGAACGTGATGGTCGATCTCGAGTCTGGAGTCGCCCGTTGGTTCGACTTCGAGACCATTCATGAATCGAATCGTACGATGGCGTGGCGCCGTGCCGACGACGTGCGAGCGTTGCTGGTCACCTGCCTGCTCCGAACCGCCCCCGGGAAGTTTGCCGGGACCCTCCAACTCATTCTCGATGCCTACGCGGACGAAGCAGTCACCCGTCTACTGGCCATGAGCTTCACCTCGGTACTTCGGCGCCCACTCACATTCCATCTCGCGCAGGCGCCGTTGTCTCGTTCGTGTTTCCGGGAGATCGCCCGGCTGCTGGGCGAGCGCCATGTGATCACCTGAGACCCGCGACCCAGAGCTGGTGCGTGCCGGCAAAGAACGGCGCCCACACGACGCGGCCGTCGCGCGACGCGTCGAAAAAGCGATCGATCGGCCGGAAGTCGCCGAGCTCGGCAACGAATTGTTCGCCCTGGCCGTCGGATCGGATCGACCACAGCTGCTCCGGTCCTTCCGGTCCGGCGCGCCGGCGAAACAGCACGCTGTCGCTGCCGGCGGGCCACACCGGTTGCGTGCCCTTTGTCAGCACGCGGCACGCGGCGTCGGCGACCGCGCACAGGACGACGGTGCCATCCGCTCGGGATCCGACCACGTGGCTGCTGTCGCCGGACCATCCTGAGATGCGCGCCGCGGGGCCGGGCCAGAACCGCTCGCTGGCGGTCGCGATGTCATGGATCACGGTCCGAGCGGGTTCGCCGCCCGACTCTCCCGGCGCAGGCTGTCGAACGTACGCGATCATCCGACCGCCGGGATCGAACATTGGCGAGCCGTGCGTCTCCCACCGCCAGTCGCGAAACTGAACGCTCGGACCACCAGGCGCCGGCAGACGGCGGAACGAGGGCGTGGGCATCACCTGAAAGAAATAAATGTTCTGCCCGGTGGCGTCCCATCGCGGCTGGTGATTGAGCTCGCGGCCGGCCGTCAGTTGACGCAGGTTGGAACCGTCGGCGCCGATGGTGAAGATCGCGACCGCGAAATCCGATCGCCCGAAGAACACGATGCTTTGCCCGTCCGGAGAAAACATCGGAAAGAGCACTTCGACGCCCTTCCGGAGAAGGGCGCGCTGAGTGCCTGTCTCCAGATCTCTGACGCGCAGTTCCCAGGAATTCCTGACGTTGGTATAAGCCAGGCGCTGGCCGTCCGCGCTGATGTCGGGCTGGTCGTCCTCGCCGGCCCCGGTTGTCAGCGGAACGGGTTCGCCGCCCTCCACAGGAATCTGCCAGAGCGTGCGGCTGCCGGCGCGCGCCGACGAGAACACGATTGCGCGGCCGTCCGGCGTCCAGCACGGCCACCCGCCTTCTCGCAGATCGAACGTCAGCTGATGGGCTGTACCTCCGTGCGCGGGAACGATCCATAGATCGCCGTTTGGGCCGGCTCCCGCCCGGAAGAAAACAATCTGTGACCCGTCCGGTGAGATCGCCGGCCCCATGGGCACGTTGTAGTAAACACCCGGCGTCCCTGCCACTTCACGAACATCCGAGCCGTCTGCCGCGGCAGTCCACAATCGACTTCTCGACTCGAACACCAGGCGTTGTCCGTCCGCCGTGAGATTTGGATTCGCGCCGCGGTCCAGAATGCGCGTCGGGGATCCGCCGAGCGGGGAGACGGACCAGATGCCCTGATTGCCGAGAGCAAAAACGATGCGGTCGCTGGCCCGGGACCACCGCGGGCGGCCGGCGCCAACCGGACCCGACGTGATCTGGATGCTTCCTTCCTGCGAGAGATCCCGCACCCAGATTTGGGTGACTCCGGCCCTGTCCGGCGCGAGAAACGCAAGCCTCCGCCCATCGGGTGCGTAGGCAGGCGCGCGATGCGACGTGTCCGTCGTCGAGACCAGTCGCTGCTCCGAGAGCTGCAGCGGCGCGAATTGTCGTGCGCGCCAGACGCCGTAGGCGACGATTGCGAGTGCGGCAATCGACGCCATGGCAACGAATCCCGCCGCCCTGCGCCTCGGTCGATGTACTTCCGGCGCCCGTCGGAGAGCGTCGAGCGCTCCGGCGACTTCCGTTGCGCTGCGGTAGCGCTCCGCCGGGTTCTTCTCGAGCAGGCGGGTCACGATCCTGGCCAGCGGAGCCGGCACACGCGGCGGCAGCGCTGGAACCGGACTCTCGAGAATCGCCGCCGCCAGCTCGAACGGGCTCCTGCCGTTGAACGGCAGGGCGCCGGTCAGCATTTCGTAGAGCAGCACGCCCAGCGCCCACAAGTCGGCTTGCGCGCTGTGCGGTTCGCTCCGAAGAATCTCAGGTGCAAGGTAGGGAAGCGTGCCCTGGATTACCGGACTGTCGGCGAGCGCCGAGGTGTGTGTCACCTCGCACGCCACTGCCGCGGGCAATCTTCCCGCGATGCCGAAGTCGAGAATCCTCACGCGGCCCGCGGTGTCGCGGATGACATTGGCGCTCTTCAGATCGCGATGGAGCACACCGTGAGCGTGGGCATGACCGAGTCCCTCGGCGATCTGGCCGGCGATGTGAACGACCGTCTCGGGCGGCAGACCGTCAGCGGTGTTGAGAGACTGGAGGTTGTCGCCATCCACATACTCCATCGCGATCCACGACTCGGCGCCCTGGCCGCCGACATCGTAGACATGGCAGATGTTTGGATGGTTCAGCGCCGAAGCGAGCTGCGCTTCCTGGAGCAGACGGCGATTCCACTCGCCGGTTCCGGTCGTTCCGGTGTCCCCGTGGAGGAATTTCAGCGCTACGTGGCGTTCGAGGCGGGGATCGCGCGCACGATAGACCGTGCCCATGCCGCCGCGCCCCAGCACGCCAATAATCTCGTACGGCCCGATCCGGCTGCCGGGCGCGAGCGTCATTGCCTGCGGATTCTATCGCGCTACCGCTCGAACCGCCGATCCGGGATGAACCACGCCGCCGCCACGCCCGCGTAAATCGCGAGAGAGACCCAGGGCTCGATGAACGCGAGCGCGATCCCGGCCGCATACGCGACCAGCGGGATCTTGCCCTTCCAATCCGCGCCGACGCGTCTCCCGAACTCGGAATCACGGCCGTGAGACGCCAGCAGCGAGTGGACGAGGATGAAATATGCCACCGCGCACATCAGCAGGTCGACGCCATAGAGCGCCACCGGCAGCGGCGCGAAATGGTTCTCGCCCATGAAGCCGGTGGCGACCGGCATCAGCGACAGCCAGAACAGCAGGTGCAGGTTGCTCCACAGCACCGCGCCGGTCACGTGCTTCACGGCATGCAGCATGTGGTGATGGTTGTTCCAGTAGATGCCGACGATGACGAAGCTGAGCACGTAGCTCAGAAACACCGGCCAGAGCGGCGTGATCGCGTGGAGATCGGCGCCGTGCGGCACCTTCAACTCGAGCACCATGATCGTGATGATGATCGCGATCACCCCGTCGCTGAAGGCTTCGAGACGTCCTTTCGGCATAGGGCCACGAGTGTAGCGCGGCAACCTGTGCCGGCACGAGC
>CAVREM010000036.1:0-19276 GCA_963720005.1 uncultured Acidobacteriota bacterium
AGAACGAAGCCGTTGCGCACCATCGCGCCGAGCGGAATGTAGCCGCTGCTGTAGACGATCGCGTTCGGCGGCGTGGAGATCGGCATCATGAAGCCGAGGCTCGCGCCGAGCGTGGCGCCGAGCGCCGGCTCGAGCGGCGACACGCCGGCGGCCTGCGACACGGCAATCGCCGTCGGCACGATGATGTTCGCGGCGGCGGTGTTCGATGCGGTCTCCGACATCACGACCGCAATCGCCGTAAACACCATCGTGAGGCCCACGACGCCCGCGTCGGGAAACTGCGCGGCGATGCCGTGGCCGAGCGCCGCCGACAAGCCCGGTCGAGTCCGACAGCCGTCCCATCGCCAGGCCGCCGCCGAACAGCAGCACGATGCCCCAGTCGATGCGCGACGCTTCGGCCCACGACAGCGTGAAGCGCCGCTCGCGCCAGCTGACCGGAATCACGAGCAGCAGCAGCGCCCCGACGATCGCGGCAACCGATTCGGGAACCAGCGTCGCGAATCGTCGTGTCGCTGCGTGCGTCTCGCCGAGCGCGAGGCTGAGCACGCCGGGCAGCACCCACAGCGCGACCGTCACCGAAAACGCGATACACGACGTTGCGCTCGCCTCGCGTCATCGCGCCCAGCTTGCGCAGCTCCTCGGCGACCGTGCGCACCGTTTCGGCGCCGAGCTGAATGCCGCGCGACCTCGGCACCAGAAACCACAGCACGAGCGACACCATCGTCGACGGCCATGATCGGCACGCCGACGATCATCCATCCGGTGAAGGACACGTTGATGCCGGCGGTCGTGCGCAGCAGGCCGACGCCGATCAGGTTCGGCGGCGTGCCGACCGGCGTGCCCATGCCGCCGATCGTCGCGGCAAACGACGTGACGAGCATCATCGCCATCGCGTAGCGCTGAAATTCGCGGTCGCCTTTTCGCTCGCGCCCGAGCTCGGACAGCACCGCCAGACCGAGCGGAAACATCATGGCCGTCGTCGCGGTGTTGCTCATCCACATCGAGAGGAAACAGGTGACGCCCGCGTACGCGACGACGAGCCGCAGCCCGCTCGAACCGACCCATGTCGACGCGAGCGCGGTGAACGCCAGCCGCCGATCGAGGCGGTGCACGATCATCCCTTCGGCGAGGATGAAGCTGCCGATGAAGAGAAAGATGACGGGGTCGGCGAACGGCGCGTACGCCGACTTGCGCCGTGGCGACGCCGAGGATGACGCAGAGCGTCGGTCCGAGCAGCGCCGTCACGGCAAGCGGCAGCGCCTCGGTCATCCAGAACACGATCATGAGCGCGAGCACGGCGCCGACGCGCTGCGCCGGCCGGGGCCAGCGCCGTCGGCATGAACAGAATCGCGATCGCGAGCAGCGGCGCCGGCGACCAGGCCGAACGCCTGGCGGCGCCGATTGAAGCTTTCTTCGGCGGGCGAGTAGGTCTCGGTCATCACGCGGCAGACATTATGGTGTAGGATGCGGATTTATCAACGCTCGACGAAGGGGTTCTGGAAGCGTTCGAACCAAGGCGGACCAGCCCACTCGAGGTGACCCATGTGGTGGATGTACATCGGTCTCGGCGTCGTCGTCGCGTTCCTCGTGATTTTTGTGTTTGCGATGCTCGCCGTACAGCTCGACGGATATGGGCGAGCCTACTCCCCGCACCGACTCGCAGTCTGCAAGATCACCGCATCAGCAATCGACCCGACCGTCACTCGCTGGATGACACCCGCCGCGCAGAACGACTCGATGACGTCGAGGACGTGCGGCCACACATCCGGCATGGCCGATTCAATCGGCGCCATCCGGCGCAGGATCTGTGTGTCGGCGAGCGTCTGTCCGCGCCAGCTGCCGCCGCCTGCAGTGCGCGTTCTGCAGGAGCGGCTGCAGGCGATCGACGGCGTTCGCGAAGCGCGCCTCCGGCGTCTCATGCGCCTCGAACTCGTCCCACAGCTGCCCGAAATCGTTCGCGCTGATCGCCGGGCAGCAGCCCGAAAATGCGATCCGCCGCCGCCTGCTCGCGCTGCAGCTTGCGCTTCGAGCGCCTGCACGTCGTACGCCGAACACATCTCCCGCGTCGATCTCGACGAGATCGTGGACGGCGACCATCTCCATCACGCGCATCCAGTCGATGCCGGCAGGTCCGTATTCGCGCAGCACCATGATGACGAGCACGAGATGCCACGAATGTTCGGCGGAGTTTTCGAGGCGCGACGTGTCGACGAGCGGCGTGCGCCGAACGACGGACTTGAGCTTGTCCGCTTCGACGAGAAAGGCGATCTGCTGGGCCAGGCGCGCGGTGTCATGCGCCCACTAGATTAGCGGCGGCGCGGCGCGCCTGTCGAAATACGGGACCGTCGCCGACCACCGCGCAGTACGGCGACGCGTCGAGCACCTGGCAGTCGAGCATCCGTCCGTCTTCGAGCGTCAGATGCAGCGTGTCGCCGTCTTTCGCACGCGGACGCTTGTCGAATTTCACCACGCTCGCCTGCCCGCCCGGGCTCATTTCGACCTCATACGGCAGAGTCGCCAAGGTCGCGTTCACCGCATTTCAGGCAACCGGTTCCGTGCAGAGGGAGAACCCATACGCCAGGATAACTGCAACAGGTACGCCAGCTACGTCTGTCAGGCCGATGCAGCGGCCCTTTGTGCGTCGTGGACAGCGTTCAATGGGATTCGACAGAATGGCTCACGGTCGTCGTCGGGGTCGGCCCAGCGGTCGTTCGGGATCGAGCGGCGTCCAGCCCGGCCGGCCAGGGTCCTGATCGTACGGATAGATGCCGAGCTCGCTGATACAGCTCGTCGTACTTCGCGAGCTTGTCGCGGTCGAGCCTCACGCCGAGCCCGGGCGCCGTCGGGCACGCGATCGCGCCGTTCTCGTACGTGCAACTTGCCGCCTTCGATGATGTCGTCGTCAGATGGTGATAGTGCGCGTCGGCGGCGAACGACAGGTTCGGGATCACGGCGCCGAGGTGCAGCATCGTCGCGAGCTGGATGCCGAGCTCGCCCGACGAGTGCACGGCGACGCCGAGCTGGAACGTCTCGCACACGCCGGCCGCCTTCACGCACGGGCGGATGCCGCCCCAGAACGTCGTGTCGAGCAGGATCACGTCGACCGCGCGTGTCGCAGCACGTTGGCGGCGAGCTGCTCGAAGTTCGACGACGACCGTGTTCGTCGCGAGCGGCATGCGCACCTTCTCGCGCACGCGGCGCATGCCCGTGCAGGCCGAAGACGGGATCTTCGAGATAGTCGTTGTTCAGGTCCTCGATCGCGCTGGCCGAAGCGGATCGCCTGCTCCGTCGACCAGACGCGCGTTCGGATCGAAGCGGAAGCGGTCGCCGGGCAACGCCGCGGCGAGCGCGCGATAGCACTCGAGCTCGTAGTCCGGGCGGAAACACGCCGCCCTTCAGCTTGTGCGACGTGAAGCCGTAGCGCTGGTCTTCAGCTCGCGCGCGTGCGCGACGAGCTGATCGATCGTCCGCACCTCGCCCGTGCCGTTCGCGGTTCGGCATAGCGGAAGAACAGATACGACGCGAACGGCACGCGGTCGCGGACGCTGCCGCCGAGGATGTCGTAGACCGGCACGCCCCACTCCTGCCCGAGGATGTCGAGGCACGCGAACTCGAGCGCGGCGAGCGATCTGCGTGCGGTTGTTGTAGAGCGACGCGGTCGGGTTCGCGATGCAGGAAGCGCATCTCCTCGAGGCGCGCCGGGTCGTGGCCGACGAGGTACGTCTTCATCGCGCGGAACGCCGCCTCCGCCGATTCGCCGCCGCCGCCCATCTCGCCGAGGCCGACGAGCCCGTCGTCGGTCTCGACCTCGACGATCGTGCGGACGAAGCGCCCCCAGTGGCAGCCGTTCGCGTGCCGCAGCGGCGCTTCGAGCGGAACGGTGACGGTGGTCGCGCGGATGTCGGTGATCTTCATCGCTTGACGGTTCCTCCACGCAATCCAGCCCGATCCATCGCGGCTTTGACAAGGCCGCCGTTGACGGCCTCAGCCACGAAGCCGCGCGCGTAGGGCAGCCCCGCATCTCTGCCCTTGGAATGCCCAGCGCGAGCTGCTCGACACCATACCGGCCGGCGAGAACCGTCGCGCCGGGCAGCGAGTCTGAGACCTCGAACAGGATGGACTTGTTGGTCGCGAACGCGTCGAGCGTGCCCGCCGACAGTCCCTCGCGCACGCCGTCGATCGTCGGCACGCGTACGACCGACGCGTTCTTCAGCAGCGCCGGCAGCGTGACCGCCGACGTGCTGCCGTCCATCACGCCCACGCGAACGCCGGATGCATCGACATCCTCGAAAATCGCGATGCGCGAACCCTTCGGGACGAGAAAGCCGGCCTCGACCTCGATATAGGGTTGCGTGAAATCGATTTCCTTCGCCCGCGCGGGCGTCGCATTCGTGAACAGCACATCGAGACGTGCCAGACCGAATCCCCTCGAGCATCGGCGCCGTTGTTCGGATAGACGACCGGCTCGAACGGGACGCCAAGCCATCGGGCGAACTCGCTGCCGAGCTCGAACCCGACACCCTTGGCCTGGTCTGATGGGGTTCCTTGACCAGAGAGCCGGATTGCCGACATACAGACCGACTCGGAGCGTGCCGGTCGGCGCCAGAACCGTGCGGCGCTTCGGCTGTGGGCTTCAACTCCTGCGACACACCGCGACAAATCAGCAGCTCCCAGAAATCCGACGTCAGCCAATACTTAGTCTCATATCTTTTGCTCAATTTAACAGAAGAGCCAACAGCGGCTGGTTGTAAGATGCGTGCACCCAGGAGGCTGATCAATGAGAGGCACGAAACTTGTGTTGTCTGCGGGTGCGATCGTCGCCGTGGTGGCCGGCCTCGTCATTCCTCGGTCGCCCTCTTCAGAACTCATCGCCGCGAATACAGTCTGCGGCTCCGCTCAACTGTAACCTGACGCAGGTACAAGGCCAGCACCGGTCTGACGGCCGCGACTCGACGGCGATCTGCTCACCGTGTCGTGGAACGGTCAGGCGACTTCGCAACTGCGAGCGCGGTTTGCGATCAACGGCGGCACGCCGACGATTCGCGATCTGTCGGTGCGGCGCGGCGGTGGCGAATGGGCGATGCTCGGGCAGAACCTCACGCCTGAGTATCAGGTGACGACGGGCGTCCGCCGCATGTCGAATGACCAGGCGAACGCGTTGTCCAGTCTCGGCATCGACGTCACGCAGGACGTGATCGACAAGCACCGCTGGTACGCGTTCTGGGACGCGCCGCTCAGCATTCCCGGCTACAACGTCCCGGGCGCGGGCCGAGGCGGCGGCGGAGGCGCGGCAGCGGCCGCCGCAGCCGCACCGCAGGCGCCGCCGGCGCCGACGCTCGGACAGGGCGGCACCATTGCCGAGCAGGTCGCGGCTCTCCAGTCGGGCTCGCGCGGCAGGCCGGGCTACAACCCCAACCCGAATCCTCCGGCGCGACCGGCGGGCGCGGCCTCGGCATTCCAAGGAAGCCGGAAGAAATCCGCCGCGGCGTCTCGGCGTTTTCGGCGTCGTCGTGCGAGGTCAAGAGCGACGGCGGCAGCCTCGCGGTGACGTTCCCGGGGATGAAGCTCGGCATCTTCGACGGCAATCTCCGCTTCACCGTGTATCGCGGGACGAACCTCATTCAGATGGATGCCATTGCGCGGACGAACGAGCCGTGGGTGGCCTACAAGTACGACGCGGGGCTCAAGGGGTTCTCGACGTCGACGATGCCCAGGGTCGTCTGGCGCGACACCGGAGGAAATCCACAGCAGCATCAGTTCGGCGGGCCCAAGGCGATCGGCCTGTCGGCTGTCCGCGCGGCCAATCGCGTGCTCGTGGCCGAAGGGCCGCGCGGCTCGGTCGCGACGTTCCCGCCGCCGCACACGTTCTTCTTCACGCGCGAAGTGGACGTGAACCTCGGCTACGTCTTCTATCGCAACGACGGCGGCGGGACCTACAGCATCGGCGTCACGATGCCCGAGGCCGAATCCGACACGTTCCCGCAATACGAGCAGAACTACGCCCTGTACAACGCGCCGCCGGGCACGTGGCAGAAGATGTCGATGTTCTTCTACGCGAGTCCAGAGACGGCGAAGCGACACGGCAGGCGGCGCTGGCGTTTACGCACGACGACGTCTTCAAGGCGGTTCCGGGCTACAAGACGTTCGTCAACCACTTCCATCTCGGCGTCGTCGACCGGCATGCGCGTGGGCGGGTTCGACACGCCGCTTCAGGATCTGATGGCGATGAAGGCGATCGGCCTCAACGTCATCGGCCTGAGCGATTTCCATGCCGACAGCCTGGCGGCCGACGACTACGGACCGGCGCGCTTCAGGGACCAGAAGGACTATGTCGAGGTGTCACGGCGGCTCTCGGACAAGGACTTTCTGGTCGTGCCCTGGGAGGAGCCCAGCGTGGCGTTCGGCGGCCACTACAACATCATGTGGCCGAAGAACGTGTTCTGGTCGAAGACCAACACGATGGGCGGCGGCCGCGGCGCGCGGCGCGCGCGCCACGCCGCTGCCGTTCACCGAGAACGATCCGACGTACGGCAAGGTCTACCACACGGGCAACGCTGAGGACGATGCAGCAGCTCCTCGACGCCGAGGGCGGCTACTGGTATCACGCGCACCCGCGCACGAAGTCCACGGCGGGTTTCCCGGACGCGACCTGGGGCACGACGTATCTGAAGAGCGACCGCTACCTCGGTGTGGCCTTCAAACCCGGCATGGGCCAGGACAACTCCGAGGCGACGATGTGCGAGTGGCGCTGCTTCGATGCGGTGGACACGATGAACAACATGAACGCCGGGCACGGCATCGCGCCCGAAGTTCGTCATCGCCGACATCGACACGTACCGGAAGAGCCCCGAAGACGACACGTACGCGAACTTCCCGGTCAACTATCTGAAGCTGGACACCGTGCCGGGACCCGACCAGGATTGGAGTCCGGTGCTGAAGGCGATGCGCGACGGCAACTTCTTCGTGACGACCGGCGAGATCCTGATCAAGAACTACGCGGTCACCGGCAGCGGCAATCAGCGGACGATCACCGCCGATGCCGAATGGACGTTCCCGATGGCGTTCATGGAAATCGTCACGGGTGACGGGAAGACGGTCAGCAAGCAGCGTGATCCCGGCGACCGACATGCAGGCGTTCGGCACGAAGAAGCTCTCGATTCCGTTCGATGCACCGGCAAAAAGTGGGTGCGGTTCTCGATGTGGGACGTCGCCGGCAACGGCGCCTTCTCACAGCCGCAGTGGCTGACCGGCCCCGCCACGACAACGGGAGGCGGGAGATAGATAGGTAGTAGCTGGTAGGTGGTGGGTGGTGGGTGGTAGGCACGACTACAACTACCAACTACCAGCTAACATCTACCCTCTCAAGCGCATCCGGGCAACGCGGCCAGCCACGTCTGGGCCTCGGACATTGAACGAAACACCCCGACATTTCTGCGACCTTCAGCGACCGAGTAGGCTTGGAACATCCGGCTCGATGCCGAACGTCGCGGGATCGGTAGAGATAAAGGCGATGGGCCCCATGGGCTCCTGACGCGCCTCATCGCGCGGCATACATGGCGAGCTGCCTCACTTCGTCCCCCGAAGCGCTGACAGTTGCCGCCGAGACGTCGAACAGAAACGCACAACGGCGCAGGCCCCGCCTCTGCTCTTGACAATGAAATCGAGCATCTCCCGGACTGGTCGTCTCGCCTGAGACGACGACGAGGACCTGATTCGGCGTGTGATGTTCGGCAATCGTGAAGGCCATGACTGAGTCGGAGCGCTGTTCATTCTAACAGCGTACGCGTGACTCGACCACGTAAGCGATCGGCGCCGGCGGCGGCGATACCTATGGTCAGCAGCGCCATCGGTGCAATGTGGCCGACCAGGTGGTGCGCCGGGTCGTCCACAGGACAGACAATTTGCGTGGCGGCCGCACCGATCGAAGTCGCCGCGAGCGTGGCGAGCACGGCACTCCAGGTCAGCCGCAACGGCGCGGCACGGCGGAGCATGGCAAAGAGCGCCCATCCGGGAACGACCGCGAATCCCGCGATTTCGACGAGACACGCGGCAGTGAACGGGCAGCGCGAGAAGCCGTGTCCAGTGCAGCGCCACCCGCGTTGAGCATCGCGACGAGCGTCAGCACCCACACCGCTGCCGACCAGAGAGGAACGCTGCGCTGCGCCGGCGAGCGCTCGGCTCGCCGGGAATGCTCAACACCAACGCGCTCGCCGCCGACGCAATGCTGGTGACCAGCGCCATCAACCCAAGCGCGGCGAACGGCGGTTGACGAATCGCCGTAGAGATATCGGCCCGCGGTCCAATCGCCAGCACGCCAAGCGCGGCCATCGACAAGGACACCATCGTCCATCGAGCCAGGCGCACCGCGGGCGATCGGAGCCGCTCGACGGGCTCGAGCGATCGGGTCAGCTCGACGATGAGCTCGTCAGTCTTCACGCGCGGGTCCTTCCAGCAAGCGTCTGCAGCACGTGATAGCCGCGATGCGCGGTCACTTTGACCGCCGACTCCGACATCTTCAGCTGTCCGGCGACGTCGCGCACGGACTGGTCCTTGAATTTCAACCCTTCAATCACCTCGCGCTGCCGCGCCGGCAGCGAACGCACCGCGGCATGGATCGCTTCGACGTCGATCGGTCTCGTCGGTCGTGCTCCGTCGCGGCGCGATCTCCGGCAGCGCGTCGCTCGGCGACCTCGCGCGCCGTGACGCGCTTTTCGTCTCCGAATCACGTCGATCAGCCGGCTCGACGCAATCGCGTAGAACCACGGCGCGAACGGACGCGCCGGGTCGTACGTCTGTCGCGCGCCATGCACGGCCAGCAGCGTTTCCTGCACGACGTCGTCGATCCACGCCGCACTGCCCACTCGCGCGCGCGCGAATTGCCGCGTCGATCGCCGTCAGCAGCACGAGCAGCGACGCATACGCGGGCTGGTCGCCCGCCTGCGCGAGCCGCATGAGGCCCGACGGCCTGCGCCTCCTGCTCGCGCGTCACCGGTCGAGACCCGGCCTTGGACGGTACTACGAACGGAACGCCCGACCGGTTACATCCCGGCAGGCGCACCTGTAACCAACCGTGCGCGGCGGCTTCGTAATGCCCGGCTGAAAGGAGAGAACACGATGCACATTGTACGTACCGTATCTGCTCGGCGTCGCCGGTCTCGCGCTGGCAGGGTTGGTGTCACGTCTCGCTGCATGGCGGAGGCCAGGCGACCGCGCAAGCCGGCGGACCCGCACACGATGCCGATGCCGGCACGCGGCATGACGATGGGCAGTCGACGATGACGCGCGAGCAGAAGATCGCGAACGCGATGAGCGCGGCGCCGGCGTCGGTCTCCGCGAAGGCGACGATCCTCGACTGGCCCGCGAAGGAAGGCGACGCGCCGGCAGTGCTTCGCGCGGGCACCAACGGCTGGAGCTGTCTGCCGGACATGCCGGACACCGAGGGCAACGATCCCATGTGCCTCGACGAGCCCTGGATGAAATGGGTCGAGGCCTACATGTGCGAAGACGGCGCCGAAGATCACGAGCGTCGGCATCGGCTACATGATGGCGCCCGGCGGCGCGTGGGGCAGCAACACCGATCCCTACGCGATGAAGGCGACCCCGGACAATCACTGGGCGCATCACCCGCCGCACATGATGATCGTTGTTCCCGATCTCAAGTCGCTCGAGGGGATTTCGACCGACCCAGCCAACGGCGGTCCGTACGTGATGTGCAAGGGCACGCCGTACGCGCACATCATGGCGCCGACCGCGCCGGCAATGATGAGCGGACACTAGCGAATCATCCCTCGCGTGATCCAGGCATGAAGAAAAACGGCTGTCGACCGGGGGCAGATGGCTGGGTACCATCTGCCCTCAACGGAGGCAGTCTTATGAATGCTCGACGAGTTATCGGTGCGCTGTTCGTTTGCTGTCTGGGCATCCCCGCGATTCTGGGGGCCTACCATCTGCGGGCGCAGCAGCCTGCCGGGCCGCGGCCGGCCTCGGAAATCGGTGGCCAAGGTGAGTCTCGGTGAGGTCGGGTTGCCGGCCGGCGCCGCATCGGCGACGCGCTTTCTCTATAAGCCCGGCTTGTCGATGGCGCCCCACCAGCACATCGGACGAACTTCGATTATCACGATCGTCAAAGGGGAACTCACCGAGCGGCGGGGCAACGTCGTGAACGTCTACAAGGCCGGCGACGTCATCACGGTCGCCGAAGGCGCGAGCCACGCCAACGAAAACGCGGGCACGGAAGATCTCGTCTACGTCGAGATCAATATCACCGGAACCAAACCCGGACCGCCGCCGGCGCGGCGCAAACGAAATGAGCTCGGCGATGCGAATTGCTGTATCGTGCGATCGCGTGTGCGATCGTGCTGTGGCCCCGGCTTCGACTGCGTTCGCACAGGCCGAGTTCACGAACATGATCGATCACATCCACCTGGCCGCCCCCGATCAGGCCAAGGCCGTGGACTGGTATGCGAAGCATTTCGGCGGACAGAAAACTCTGAAGGACCCGAGCGGCTGATGTTCGGGGACACGCGCATCATCTTTCAGCGCAACGCGACGGCCAAGCCCAGCATGGGCAGCGCGGTCGATCACATCGGCTTCTCGGTGCCCGACCTGGATGCCACGATGAAGGGGCTCGAAGCGGACGGCGCGAAGATCTCGGCCCCCGCGCGCGATGTTCCCGGGCTGTTCAAGCTGGCGTTCGTCGAGGATCCGTGGGGCGTTCGCATCGAGGTCGTGCAGGACGCGGCGAGGCTCGGCGTGCACCACATCCATCTGCGCGCGCCAGACCCGGGCGTGGTCCTGAAGTGGTATGCCGATACGTTCGGCGGGACGATCGGCAAGCTCAAGGATCGCATCGACGGCATCAGCTACGGCGGCATCTGGGTGCTGGCGCAGAAAGGCGAAACGGAGCCGACCGCCGGGCACGCCATCGACCATCTGGGATTCCGCCCGGTGAATGTGGATGCCGCGGTGGCGGCGCTGAAGGCGAAGAACGTAAGGTGACCACCGAGCCGCGGGACCTGAAGCTCGCGAGCGGCGTGACGATGCGGCTGGCGTTCATCGAAGGTCCCGAAGGTGTGACGGATCGAGCTCGTTCAACGATGAAGTGCAAACAGGAGATTAAGAGATTAGGAGGAATCTTTTTCTGGAAGATCCTTCCCGCTCTCCTTAGTCTCTTAATCTCTTGTTTTTCGTTTTGGGTGCCTGATCACACGAATCGGACGCTGCGCACGCCGCTGGCCGTGACGAAGACGCGCAGCGTACCTGAGCCCTCGTCGAGCGACTCGACGAAGAAGCCGGCGCTGTCGCGCGAGTAGCTGCGCGCCGCGCCGATCATCTCGGTGCCGTTTGGCAGCGGCACCGCCACCTTTCGTCCCTGGGCTGGCACAACATCTGGACCGGACGGCTCGGCAAGATCGCCGTCGAGGGGTTTCGCGTCGCGCCCGAAGAACAGGGCGTCGAGCTGGATCATCGAGACGAACTCCGCACGTTCGGCATACGGCGCCGGCGAAATATGCAGGTACGGATTCATCGGGCTGAAGTCGGGCGTGTAGCCTCGAATCAGCCGTCCATCGCGATACTTCCCCACCACCTGCCGCCACGTGCGACTGTCGTCGGGCGCGGAGGGCGCCGGGCGCGCGTCCGGCAGCGCATCGCTCGCGAAGGATGACACGGGGAACGGGCGCCTGAACGCGCAGGCGGCCACCGACCGCCCCGGGCTGTGCATCGCCTGAATGCTCTGGCACCGCAGAATCCGCGCGGTGCGCAGCACGGTCTTGTTGCGGCTCAGGAATTCCAGGACGACGGTCGAGTTCGGCGCCAGCTCGCCGGGGATTTCGAATCGCACGCCGCCCACCGAGAGATCGACGACCGAGATCTCGGCGCCCCACTTCACGCGCGCCGTCCGCAGTCCGGCGAGCTCGTCCGGCGTAAAGCGCCGGTAGGACCGCAGAAAGGCGCGGGCGTTTCGGCCGTGGCTTCGGCTCGGCGCGACATGATAAGTACCCACTTTCATCGGCACGACGCGCGCGCTTCTTCAATGGTGGGCATGCAGTGAATGTACCCGCTACGACGGGACGCGCAATTCCGTGACTTCGCGGCCCACTGTCTCAACGCAAAGGCGCAAAGGTTCCGGTAGCGCAGGGTCGAAGCGTCAACGACACTACTGCGGTAGCGCAGGGCTTTGGCCCTGCCAGACGATCGGGTTTCGCACAGCGTCTCACTGAACGCCAGTTACGTCGCGACGTTATAATATCCGCCACATCACGTGTCGTTAACACCCGACGCCCCGGAAGTCCACGTCCAATGAAGTTGCGAGCGCGACGAGAACGACGGCCCCATCGTTTATGGCGTGCGCATTCTTGGTGTGCGTCCTCGCGGCGAAGACGACGATCGCGCAGGATCTGGTCGCCGGCGAGATCATCGATCGCGTCGTCTGCGCCGCCGACCCGTCGCAGAGCTACGCGCTTTACGTTCCCAGCCAGCTACACGCCATCTCGTCCGTGGCCGGTGATCTTCGCCTTCGATCCCGGCGCGCGCGGACGTGTTCCCGTCGAACGGTATCAAGCCGCCGCCGAGCGATACGGCTACATCGTCGTCGGATCCAACAACTCGCGCAACGGAGGGACGGAGTTCCCGCAGAGTCCTGGCGGCGCTGACCAACGACGTCGCGTCGCGCCTGGCCGTCGACCCGAAGCGCGTGTATCTGGCCGGCATGTCGGGTGGAGCGCGAACGGCGCTCGGCGTCGCGCTGGCGTCGAAAGAGATCGCCGGCGTCATCGCGTCGAGCGCCGGATATCCGGACACCAACGTCAGAAAGACGCTCTCGTTTCCCCTTTTCGCGACCGCAGGAACAGAGGATTTCAATCATCTGGAAATGCGCAAGCTCGATCGCGCGCTCACGACTCCTCATCGTCTCGTGATCTTCAACGGCGGGCACGTCTGGCTGTCGAGCGAGCTGGCGATGCAGGCCATCGAGTGGATGGAGCTGCACGCGATGAAGGCCGGGCTCAAGCCCGAAGACGACGCCGAGATCGATCGGCTGCTGGCGTCGCGCGTGGCTGCGGCCGGCACGGGCAACGACAAAGACACGTTCCGTGCGCTGCAGGCGATCGCCGACGATTTTCAGGGGCTGCGAGACGTGTCCGCGCACGCGAAGCGAGCCGCCGAGCTCGGCCGCGACAAGGGCGTTCGCGCGGCGCTCGACGCCGAGCGTGACGAAGATCGCCGGGAGGAAGCGATGCTGAGTGAGGTGAGCGCTCTGGCGGCCCGCCTCCGGTCGGACGACCGGCGCGCGACGCTCAACCAGCTTCGCCAGAAGTGGACGGAGTTATCGGCGCAGGCGAAAAATCCGACGTGGACTCGACGGAGCGGCAGCTGGCCCGGCGCGTACTCGCGGCGTTGAGCGCCGACGGCACCACGGACGCGGAGTACCCGAAAATCATCGCGGAGTATCGTCTGGGACGCGGCGGCCCTCAGTAGCCGTCTCGATCAGCCGCTCAGCCACTACAGCCCTCTACTACTCGATCGTCCCCTCGATCGTCGGCGGAAAGACGTCGTGACGCAGCGTACCCACGAACGTCGCTCCCACTCCCCGCCGGGCGTTGCAATCAGCAAATCCATCTCGACATCGAATGTGTTGTCGCCGTTACTCGTCAGAACCCCGCCGAGAACAGCGCCTCGAATGGCGCGGAACGGAACGCGGACGGTCCACACTCCGCCGGTGATGGCCACAAATTCACCATCCTCGTCCGGAAGTTCGGGGTCGTGGTTGATGCCTGCGAGGAACACGCCATGCCGCGGAAGCCCATTGACGCTTCCGTCGAACCCGCCCACAAAGACGGCGAGCCCGCAGAACGACTGCGGGCATAGCTCGAAGCCCCTCGATATCTCCCTGCAGGATCCGAGTCGGCAGCGACGGGTATCGTCGCAACCAGAAGAAGGGTGAGGAGCAAGACGGGCTTGAGGTGTCGGCGCATGGGTCCTCCTGAGTGAATGAAGGCCACGACGACGTGGGAAGAAAGCCACAGTAGCGGGAGTGATGCGGGACCGTCAAGCGGTTTTGCACTCAAAAAACTTGCTCTTGAATGCTTCTGGCCGAAGCCGGTGCTAGTTGCCGACGCGCGTCACCGAGATCATCATGCCGCCGCGCACGGGCACGGGCATCAGCGCGTACTGATCGCGACCGTGACGGCCCACGACCGTCCAGCCTGCGGCCTGCCCGACTGCCGCGCCAAATACGACGTCGCTCAGGAAGTGACGGTTGTCGACAAGGCGCGAAGTGGCGACATAGGTCGCACCGATAAGCATCGGCCACGATCCGCGATAGCCGAAATGGCGCTCGAGCACCGACGCCGCCGCGAATGCGCGCAGCCGCATGGCCCGAGGGGAACGCGCAACATTCACCAGTCGGCCGCGCGCGGCGAACCGACTGTTTCAATCCCACGACGAGGGCTCTGGGACACCATATGCGCGCGCAGCAAATCGAAGCCCAGGTGCGACACCTTGTTGGTGCGCGACCCGTCGGCCGCAGGCGGCATCACATATCTGCCGACGACCCAGAGTCCCACGGCGCTCCCAACCTGAACCTGCGAGCTGCCAATCCATCTGCCGAGCGCGAAGAAGTCGTCAGCCGCCTCGTTGCCGACAATGTGCTCCTGCGACGTAGTCGTCAGCGGGATGGACGGCCAATGCCGCGACGGCACCGATGCCCAGGATCGCCCAGGTCGATTTCCTTTTTGGAAAGGCCACGAAGTCGTGCGCGGTGTCCTTGACGAGCGACGCCCATCCGGTATGCGTCGGGCGTCGGCAGCGGCGTTTGACTGAGGCGGCGGATTCTGCGCCTGATGCTGATGCAGAAGGAACATGACCCAAGGACGAGGATGACGATAATAAAAGCCACTCTGTTACGATTTTTGGTAGGCATCAGCAACGTGCCAGCGTGTGGCCGGACCTACATTCTTGCGTGTTGTCACTGACCTACTTCACCGGGAGTGCAAACGCTCTCAGGGTGGCGCCCGCGGCAATCACGATCCACTGGCGCCCGTCGAGCATGTAGGTCATCGGCGCGGCGCCTGCGGGTGATGCGCCGAGCGATGCCTGCCACAACACCCGTCCATCGGCCGCGTTGACGGCGCTGAAATTTCCTTCATCATCGGACGCGAACACAAGTCCCGCGGCCGTCGACAGCACGCCTCCGCCAAACGCCAGCATGCGGGTCGATGGCAACGGGTTGTATTTGACGTCCCACTTCTTCTCGCCGGAGGACACATCCATCGCGCGCAGCACCATGTAGCTGTCGATGTCGTCTCACACGCAGCGGCCCTCTCCCCATCGTCATCGTGACTCTTATCGGGCGGCGGCTCATTCGGCGGGCCGGGCGTATAAATCGCGCACGTCTCACGTGCCGTGACGAAGAAGAGATGCCGCGGACCGGATCGTACGACGGCGGAGGAAAGTTCGTTGCGCCCCGGTGATCGGGGATGCAGGCGTCGGACGTTCCCAGATCGTTCAGGACGATCGGCCGGCCGTCGGCATCGACTCTCTTTCGCCCAGGCGGTCTGCACGAACGGACGCGCCAGCAACACTTTTCCGGTGGCGCGATCGAGCACGTAGAACAAGCCGTTGCGATTGGCGGCCATGACCACCTTGGTCGGTCCCTGCTTCAGCGCAACCGTCGCGAGCACCGGCACCTGCGCCGCATCCCAATCGTGCAGATCGTGCGGCGTGAATTGATAGTGCCAGCGCAGCTTGCCCGTGTCGACGTCGAGCGCGACGAGCGAGCTCGTGTACAGGTTGTCGCCCTAGCGATCCTGTCCGTAGTACGCGGGATTCGGATTGCCCGTGCCATAGAACACGAGATTCAGATCGGGGTCGTAGCTCCCCGCCACCCACACACCGCCACCGCCCTTGGCCATCGCTTCAGCCGTCGGCCACGTTTCGCTGCCGGGCTCTCCCGGCGCCGGCACGGTGTAGAAACGCCACTCGCGGTTGCCGGTTCTGCGCGTTGTAGGCGTCGATGAATCCCCGTGTGGGGAATTCCGATCCGCTGACGCCCACGATGACTTTGTCTTTCACGACGAGCGGCGCCATCGTCATGGAATATCCCTTCGAGCCGTCCGCGATGGGCGATTCCCAGATGACAGTGCCGTCATTCACATTCAGCGCCACAAGTCTGGCGTCCACCGTGCCCATGTAAAGCATGTCGCCGAGCACACCGAACCCGCGATTGATCGCGCCGCAGCAGTTCAGCATCCCGGAGGGAGTATTCGCGCCGGTATGTCCACAAGGGCTTGACCGGTTCGTGCATCCGATCGCCCACGCGTGTCCGGCCTGGCCGGTCACGTAGAGCCGGCCGTCGAAAAACAGCGGCGTCGCCTCGGTTCCGCGGCCGGCAACCGGCAAGCGAGAGTCGAACGCCCACTGCTCTTTCAGATCACCAACGTTGGCGGGCGTAATCTGCGACAGCGGGCTGTGGCGCTGACCCGTGTAGTCGCCCGAAAAGGTGATCCATCGCCCGGGCTTCGAGCCGGCGAGAAGGTCGGACGACTGGATACGCTCCGCGCCACCCTGGGCGTGCGTCAGCGCGGCACAAACGAGCACTGCGACGATACCGGCAGGAATTGATCTCATGGCGCGATCATCATAATCGCAGTGCTAGGATAGAAGCATGACCGTGCGCTGCCGGCGATCTCTGACTGCGGCTGCAACGGCGGCGATCATCGTGCTCGGCGCCGCCGCCGGTTTTGCCCAGCGGATCTGGTTTGGCGGCTACGGCTACACGCCGCCGCGATTTCCAACCAAACACAGCTTCCAGGGCAGCTTCAACTTCTGCCGCGCGATGTTTGAGAGCAACCGCCGCGAGAAGCGAGGCTGGAGCACCGATTATCCCGGGGCCGATCTCAATTTCAGCACGCGGCTTGCGGAGCTCACCAAAGCGCCGGTCACCATGCGCCAGGACGCGGAGGAAGAGCGAAGCGCCCGACGCGGTCGTCGTCCGGCTCACCGATGACGCGCTCTTCAAGTGCCCGTACATCCTCATGGAGGACGCCGGCACCGCGTACTTCAGCGCCGCAGGAAGCCAGGCGCCTGCGCGAATACCTTCTCAAGGGCGGGTTTGTGTTTGCGTCCGACTACTGGGGCGACTGGGCGAGAGAGCAGTTCGACGAGCAAATCGGGCTGGCGCTGCCGCCGGGCCAGTATCCAATCGTGGATCTGCCGCTCAACCATTCGATCTGGCACACGTTGTTCGAGGTGAAAACGATTCCGCAGATGCCGTCGATTCAATCCTGGCGCCGCACCGGCGGCAACACCGACCGCGGCGTGTCGACTCCGCCGTCGGCGCGCGGCATTGCCGACGAGCGCGGCCGGCTCATGGTCGTGATGATGCACAACACCGATATTCCCGACGGTTGGGAGCGGGAAGGCGAGGATCCCGAGTACTTCTATCGCTTCTCACCAGATGCGTACGCGGTCGGCATCAATATCGTGTTGTACGCGATGACCCACTGACGTATTCCAGACGGAGGATTTCCATGTCACGTTGCGTCCCGATCGTAATCGGTCTCCTGGCGCTGTCCACGAACCTGTTTGCACAGACGCCAGACATCGACACGCCGCTCCTCGCCGCGCCGGCCAACCAGCGCGAGGGGGCGACCGTCATCAAGTGGAAGCCCGACTTCACGTACGACACGTTGAAAAAGGGCACCAATCGCCTGGTGTGCTACGACCGATCGGGCCAGCCGGGGCAGCAGCCGTTCTCGCTCGAGTGCACCAGCCTCGGCAACCTCGAGCGCGTGGCGCAGAACATGAAGTTCGAGGCGATGGGCGACAAGAAACAGGCGATGCTCGACGCGGCCGAAAAGGACGGCACCCGCGTGAAGCCCGAGTTCGGGTCGGTCTTCTACAACCTCGGCGGCGCCGACCGCGAGCACGCCCGCGCGCACACGACCGTCGCGGTACCCGGCGCCACGGCGCAATCGATGGGGCTGCCCGATAACAACAAGCATGGGCGGCGCGTGGATCATGAATGCCGGCACGTCGACCGCGCACATCATGATTCCGGGGCACTAGATGCGGCTAAGCCCCGCACTACTCGAATGGAGTCCCGACTACCTATGAAAATGATCGCCGCGGCGCTGCTGGCGAACGTCGCATTCTGTCTGCGGCGGCGCAGGAGACGAAGACGTTCGCCGGCGTCATCTCGGATGACATGTGCGCCAGGGGCGACCATTCGCACATGCGGATGGGATCGAACGATGCCGAGTGCACGACGGCCTGCGTCAGCGCGCATGAGGCCGCGTACGTGCTGTTCGACGGCAGGAACGTGTACAAACTGAGCGGCAAAGCGCCGATCGAGAAATTCGCCGGACAGAAAGTACGCGTCAGCGGCTCGCTGGACGCGAAAACGCAGACGATTCGAGTGGAATCGATTACGGCTTCGAGCTGAGCTCCCCCGCCGGAACGAATACCGTCCAGGCCTTCATCGTCGGGACGTGCAGCATGAGCTCGTAGTCCTGCGTGTAAGGCGTGCCGCCCGAGTCGTAGTAGCGAACGGTCATCGTCCAGCGCCGCGACCCGTGCTGCGTCTTGACGTTGCGATGCACCAGCTCGGCGTGGGCGCGCTGAATCGCCAGCCCGAAGTGTTTCTCGTTGTGTTCCAGCTCCCACCCGCCCGATTCCGTCCTGATTTCCACTCTCGGTGCCACGATCGCCGTATCCTGACCGGCGAGGTGCTGGGCGGACGCGAAGGTGACCTTGATGAGCGGCGTTAGCTGCAACGGATCGATCGACGCTTCCACGGCAGCCGCGTGGCCATCGTTGTGGAGCAGGATCGGAGGATTCGACACTTCATCCTCCAGGCCTTTCAGCGATTCGACGGTATAGGTCAGCAACAGTCGAGGCCTGGGCAGCTTGTTCACCTGCTGCTTCAGCGCCTCGATCTCGGAGTCTCGCGTGCCGCCGCCGGCGAACTGCTTCGTATAGAGCTCGTACGGCGCAGCCAGAAACCGCCTGAGAAACAGCCACAGGACCTCCAGCACGAGCGCGGCCCCGACAGGAATGGCGATGTTCCTCACGAGGTCTGCCTGAAACGCCGATGGGGCGCGGAAGTATAGAAGCGCAGCCAATCCAAGCGCGACGGCCACGAAGCCGAGGTGGGCCCACAGGCCCATACCGGCCGCGGCCTGCCTCCAGAGCAGCCGGTTGTATTCACGTCTCGTCACAACCATCCCTCTCTATCCTACGGATTGATGGACAAAACCGGAAAAAAAGGCAAAATGGC
>CAVREM010000037.1:0-9065 GCA_963720005.1 uncultured Acidobacteriota bacterium
GACGAGACAACCATTGCGCTCCTAGCGTAGTGGAACCCTGGCCGAAGGCGAGAGCTCCATACCAGCGTCCTGATCCTCGGCGCAGACCTGCTCGATCCCGAACGATGCCGTCCCAGAACCGAACACCTTCGAGGGCGACATCTTCGTCCGGCCGACATTTCTTCGTCAATTTCGCCTATCGCGACGCCCGCTGATGGTACAAAGTTCGCCTCCCGGCCCCGCATGTTCAGCACCGTTTCCAATGCGACCACGGATCTCGCCCGGGACATGCGTTTCGCGGTGCGCTCGCTTTGCGCGCTAAAGGTCTGGCCGCGACCGTCATCGTCACGCTCGGGCTGGGCATCGGCGCGAACGCCGCGATTTTCAGCGTCGTCCGCGGCGTCCTGCTGCGGCCGCTCGTCAATCGCGACGAGGACCGGCTGATCTACATCCGTCAGACCGCGCCGGGCATCGGCGTCGAGAACTACACGTTCTCGATGCCGGAGATGGACGACTTCAAGCAGCGCGCGACCACTATCGCGGCGTTCGGCGACTTCTCGACCGTCGATCTGGCGATGATCGCTTCGGGCGGCGATCCGCGCATGGTGAAGGCCGGTGTCGTCAACGGCTCGTTTTTCGACGTGATGGGTCTGCGGCCTGTGCATCGGCCGCCTGTTGAGTCCGCAGGACGACGGCCCGAATGCCGCCGGAGCGGCGGTCCTCACCTACCGCTTCTGGAACACGGCGTTTCAATGGCGATCCGGCCGTCGTCGGCCAGCTCGATCCGTCTCGGCGTGGGGACCGCCACGATCGTCGGTGTGCTCGAGCCGTCGGTGCCCTATCCCACCGAGACGGAAATCATCGCGAACATGGTGACCAGCCCGCATCATCTCGGCGCCACGATGGTGACCCGCCGCACACATCGGATGACGGAGCTCTTCGGCCGGCTCACTCCTGACGCGTCGTTCGATGCGGCGCGCGCCGAGCTGACGGCGCTGCACGCGGCGATCGTCCACGAGCATCCCGAAGCGTATTCGAAGCGGGCGAACGTTCAACTCCGCGTCGCGAAGCTTCGCGATCAGATTGCGGCGCCGGCGCGGACGATCCTGCTCGTGCTCCTGGGCGCGGCGGCGATGGTCTTCGTCATCGCCTGCTCCAACGTCGCGAACCTGATACTGGCGCGGTCGGTCCGGCGCGAGGGTGAGCTCGCCGTGCGTGCCGCACTCGGCGCGAGCGAGCGGCGCGCTGAGGCGAACGCTCCTGGCCGAAAGCCTGGTGCTCTGCGCCGCCGGCGCCGTGATGGGGCTCTATCTGGCAGACCCGCTGGTGACGCTCATGACGCGGTATGCGGCGCGGTTTTCCGTTCGCGCGCTGGAGGTCACGCTCGATTCGAGCGTCGCCTGGGTCGGCGCGGCCCTCGCGATCGCGGCGGCGGTGCTGCTGGCGTTCGTGCCGCGCTTGCCGACGTCGCACGCATCAGCCGGTCTCGGCGTCGGAAGCAGCGCCGTCCGGATCACACCAGCCACGAACCGCCGCCTGCGGGTGTTCGCGACGACGCAGATCGCGTTTTCATTCGTCCTGCTCGCTGGCGCCGCGATGCTGCTGGGCACCCTCATCACGCTGCAGACGGGGCGTACCGGCTTCGACATGCGGCGAGGTGCTCGCGTTCGACATCCCGACGCCGGCGCCGGGTGTCGAGGGCCGCGATGCGAAGGCCGTCAATTTCTACGATGAGGCCGTCCGTCGAATCAGCCAGCTTCCAGGCGTCGACGCCGTCGCGGCCGGCAGCTTCGTCCCGTGGCGTGATGCCGGCGATACCGGTCCACGCATACAACTTCCGCTTCACGGCCGAAGGGTACACGCCAGCCAATGGCGAAGACCCGCCGACGCGCGCGGCTGCGATTCGTGTCACCGGCGTTTTTCTCGGTGCTCGGCATCCGGCTCGTCGCGGGCCGGGAGTTCACGGAAGCCGATCGGCGAGGCGGCGAGCTGGTGGCGATTGTCAGCCAGAGCGTCGCGCAGCGGTTTTTCTCGAACGGCGAGGCGTTGAACCGGCACGTCTTGTCGACCGATCCCAAGCCCATCGCGCGGCGCATCGTCGGCGTGGTCGCCGACATGGACGATGAGACATCTCGTCGGCCAGCCCGCGTTGACGATTTACTACCCGATCCAGCAAGGCGGCTTCGCGGGCCGCCTGTTCGTGCGCGCCGCCCGCGATCCTCACACGCTGGTGCCAACCGTCACGCGCACGATACGCGAGATTGCCGCGGACCAGCCGGTTGAGCGTGCCGCAACGCTCGAGGAGGTGCGCGCCGAGCTGCTGACGCCGGACCGGGTCAACGCGCTCGTGTTCACCGGATTCGCCGGTATCGCTCTGCTCATCGCCGTCGTCGGCATTGCAGGCGTGCTGGCGTTTTCGGTGAGCGCACGCACGCGGGAGTTCGGCATGCGGCTCGCCGTCGGGTGTTCGCCGCGGCTCCTGCTCACCCACGTGCTGTCGCAAGGAGCGACGATTGCGGTCATCGGGATCGGCGCCGGCGCGCTGGGCGGCTTTGTGGTGTCCCGCCTGGCCACGAGTTTCTTCACGTCGGTGCGGCTGCCCGGTCCGCTGGCCGTGGCGGCGGCCGCCGCCGTTCTTCTTGCAGCGGCGGCGATCGCGTCGTGGATGCCCGCCGCGCGTGCGGCGCGGATCGACGTCATCGACGCTCTGCGGTCGGAGTAGTCCCTCCGCCACACGGTATGGCGATCAGAACAGGAACTGAATGCCCATGCGGGCCGAGCGCGGCAGGGCTGGATGGAAGTGGACGTCGTCCACGCCCCCTGCGGGCTCGCCAGGCAGACGCGACGCGTAGAAGTAGTCGATGTCCGAGACCTCGGCATCGAAGATGTTGAAGGCCTCGAGCACCAGCCGCGCCTGGCTGGACAGGCGGTAGCCGACCTCGCCATTCCACATGGTGGTGCTCTTGGAGCTCACGGTGGCATCTTCAGTCAGCGGCCGCGGTCCGAAATGGCGCACCCGGACGCTGCCAGAGACTGGGCGAGACTCGAACGTCACGCCGGCAGAGATGACGCGATCGAGCGCGCCGGGAATTCGCGTGCCGGCCGGATCGTCGTCCGTGAAGCGCGCATCCGTGAACGCCAGATCGGCGTCGACGGTCATCCACCGGGCGAGCCGGGCGTAGTTGGTCCATTCGAGACCGACTCGCCGGCTCGGCCTGCCCGCTTCGGTCGTTCCGGCGTCACCCACGAACAATAGTTCCGAATCGATCCCCAGGTACCACAACGCCACCGTCGACTGAAGACCTCGAATGCGGACGGTCCGCAGGCCGATCTCCGCGCCTTTCGCGCGGACCAGCGGCGTCACGCGATCGACAGGCTCGCCGGTCACCGGATCAACGGTGATCGCCGCGCCGCGCGCATCGTTGCTGTGAAAGCCGGTGCCGGCATTCGCGTACAGCTCGGTGCCGCTCCACGGGCCGAAGATCGCCGCGATCTTCGGACTCACCAGGCCATCAGAGCCATCACCCGAGTTCAACGGGTTGTCCGACGTGACCGAAAAGCTGTACTGGTCTGCACGGAGGCCGAAGGTCGTTCGGAACGTCCGTGTCCACTCGACTTCCGTCTGTGCGTAGAGGGCGGCCATCGTCAGGCCAACTTCGTCCTCGCGCGTCGTGGACAGCCGTTGCCGGCTGGCCGTCCGATAGAGGCCCACCGGATCGAGCCAGTCATGACGCAGCTGAACGCCGACCGCGCTTTCGGTGTGTCTCTCGAAGAAGTGGCCGAGACGCCGGTATGTCAGGCGTCCGCCCGCCGCGACGCGTCGTTCGTTCTGCTCGAACTGATCCCCGTTCGCGGGGTCATCGAGGAAATAGGTGAAGTTCGAGAACAGGTTCAAGCGGTTGTGCAGCAGGAAGCCGGTTGCCCGAAGCGACGATGGACCGCTCGAGCGCTGGAAATCGGCGGCGACGGTCTGCCGATTCGTCGTGCCGCCGTCGCTGTCGTCGATCAGTCCGAACCGCGGAATCAGGCCCTCAGCCACGGCCCGCTCGGGGACCTGATCGGTCGAATCCCAATCGGCCCAGTAGCCCATGCCGGTGAGCGAGATGCCGTTGCGGTTGTCACCCCGGGTGTACCGCAGCACCCCGTTGAACTTGCGGTAGTCGTCGGGTTGGACCCAGGGGCCATCGTTGTGATTGACCTCAACGCGCCCCAAGCAGATATCCGCCGCCGACGCGCGGCGAGGCCGCACCAAACAACCGACCCCACGCATCGTTGCCAGCATTCAGACGGAGCATCGGGCGTTCGAGCTGGCTCACATAGTTGACGTTCGCCGCGCCAGCCGCCGAGAAATCGCCCTCGTCCGCGTAGTACGGTCCCTTCTTGAACTGCACACCGCTCACCAGCTCGGGAATGAGGAAGTTGGTGTCCGCATACCCATGCGCGTGCGCGCCGGTCGGCGTATTCACCGGCACGCCGGCAACCGTCGTCGAGAAGTCGGTCCCATGATCGAGGTTGAATCCGCGGAGGTAGTACTGGTTGGCCTTGCCCTCGCCGCTATGCTGGCTCACGACCAGGCCGGGCACGGCTTCGAGCACCTCGCCGGCCCGCATGACCGGCCGCGCCTCCACCTGGGCGGCGCTGACGGCTCCCTGGCTGGCTGCCGACGCGATGCCAACGAGGTTTGCCGCCGGGTCCTCGACATCCGCGACGTTTCGAAACGTGCTCGTTGCGGTGACGATGACGTCGGCGCTCAGCGAAAGGGTCAGGGCGACGTCGGCCCTGACGGCGGCGCCGCCGGTGACGGTCACAACGCGTCGAAGCACACTGAAATTGAGAAGGCGATAGGTGAGCTCCGCCTTGCCGGCGGGCACATCCTCGAATCCATAAGTGCCAGCGGCGTCTGTCGTGGACGTCAATTCATACGCCTTCACGACCAGGTCGATGGTCACGCCAGGGAGGGCTGCGCCAGTCGCGTCGACCACGCGGCCGGTTACGCGACCCGCCGCTTGCGCACCGGCCTCAACTGCAACGCAGAGGATGGCGACCCAGAGAATTGCCGTCAGGCTGAAGCGGATCCGCATCTCGATCGTTGTCTACGCGGAGACAGCGCACCCGGATTGGCTACGGCAATTTGCCGCACCTCATCGGGGAACCTGGAAGGACCTACCTGAACGTGGCGGTGGCGGCTCGAAGCTGTACGCGCGAAGATTCCGGCTCGAAAAACCCCCGTGGCGCCATGAGCTGCCCGAGCATTTCCACGAACGAGACGTTCCAGATGTCGCCGTGATCCTTGATGACCGTGGGGTCGACACTCATGATCCAGAACGGCGTGTCGTTGAAGGGCGGCCTTCCCTCCACCGGCTGCCGCTGGTCCACCTGGTAACAGGCCGGCTTGTCGCCGAGCGTCCGGAACACGAACCGGCAGTTCCTGTCGTTCACGGCGCACACCGGATGGATCGCCCGCTCGAATCGGGCCCGCTCCTCGGCGCGACGGCGCGCGGCTTCCGCGGCCTCGCGCTTCCGGCGTTCGGCTTCCTCCTCCGCTTTCCCGAGCGCTTCAGCAACGGCGCGGCGGACCGCCTCGTCGATCGCGGCGTCAACCGTCTTCGCCTGGTCCCGCTCCGAGGACGACCGCAGCACGGGACAGCTGATCTCGCGAACGAGATGCGACTGGAGAAACCCGAAATGGCCGGCCGCGACCTTCTTGACCGTGCTGGCCGACGGCGTGGGATCCGCGAAGGCGTTCGTCGTGGGCAGCGGCGGAAGCCTGTCCACCAGGCCCGGGATCAGGTCGTCGCCGTTGATCGTGTTCGCAACCGGAAGCAGATTCTTGGTGGCCGAGTCGCCTCGCGACGTAATCGCCACCAGCAGTGGATAGTCCCGGCAGCGGCCTGCTCGCGCCTCGAGGTCGATGCGCCCGGCGGGATCCGGGGGTTCGCTGCATTCCGTGGGATCGAAATCCGGATGATGGATGCGTAGCCTGGCCGCCCGCAGTTCCTGGACTCGCCCCATCGCCAGCCGAGAGTCGTTGGCCGAATTCACGTAAAGCACGAGGTCGACGCGCGGCCGGACGAAGCTGTCGCCGGGCAGTGCGTCGTAGAGCGTGACCTTCCCCGACTCGATCGCGTGCTCGAGCACCCGCGCGCCAAACGAATGGCCGACGAGCAGCACGCGCGAGTTGTCGTTCCCGGCATTGGTCCGGTCGATGATCTGATTGAGAATCACCGCCAGATCCGGACCGTCGCCAATGTTGTTGGCCGTGTTGCGGCGGCTCCAGAGCGACGCGAACGTCACCCAGCTCGGGCCCATCAACGTCTTGCCGCGCCAGGCCATGTAGATGCCGACGATCGGCACCGTCGGCGCGTTCGCGGCGCGGGCGGCCTGCTCCGCCCGATAGCCCAGTTCGAGCAGCGCGCCCTGGAATTTCTCGACATCCTTGGACTTGCCTCCGGGCTCGGCTTCCGCAGCGTTGTTCTTCCACCCGTGCACGTAGACCACGGTAATCACCGTGCCGTTTGTCGCGCGCGCCTTTTCGAAGTCGAGCAGCTTGCGGGCCGCCTCCTCCTGCCGCGGATCGAACATCCGGCCCTTTTCGTCGAACTCGATGAAGGCCATCTTGTACTGCGCGCGGCGGCAGTCGAGCGACGGCCTCTGGCCTGGCGGACCCGCGACCGGCTCGGCCTCCGCGGTGGCGGGAAAGCAGGCGGTCGTCGCTGGCACGAACCTGAAGCGCTGCTGCCGCACGCAGCCTGGCACGACGAGCGCCACCGCGGCCACGACGATCGCGGCGCGCCACTTCACCGCCGCACCACCGACGACAGGACGTCCATATCGAACGTCACGCCAACATGCCCTCGCACGTCCTTCTCCTTCAGGAGCTCCGTGCGATTCGAATACGAGAGTGAGAGCGGGATCTTCACGCCCGACCCCTTCACCGACAACATCACCCTTCCCTGCACCGCGACGATCACGCCGCTCTCCACGGTGAAGGTGTTGCCGGCAAACGAGACCGCCGCGCGGTCGGTCAGGTTCTGCACAAGGAACGCGACGCCGACGACCGGCGCCCCGATGCCGCGTGCCGGCGCCGACCCGCTTCTCGAGGCTGCCGAGCGGGACGTCCAGTTGTCCCCCCAGCTGGAAGTCGCGCCGTCCTCCGACCTCGGCCGGCTGCGGCAGCTGCACCGAACCCGAGTGCTGAAACGTCATCGCGGCGTTCGCGGTGACGTCGACCCGGGATCCCCAGTGGCTCTCGGCGATGAACCGCAGCGTGGAACTGTCCGGAAGATCCTTGGCCTGTGCGTTGACGTACTCGAACGCGAAGAGCGGACGTTTCCGAATCGTCTCGAACAGGCGCCGCCGCGCCTTGTCGTAGGCGTTCAACGCCAGCAGGTTGCGCGCAACCTCGTCGTCGAAGCCATCGATCCGATTGATCATCAGCACCCGCAACGCCTCGAGGCGCTGATAGAGGATGCGTTGAATCTGGGCGATGCTGAGCGGCAGCGTCGGGTCGCTGAGCTGATCGACCGTCTCCGGCAGCCACTTTCGCGTGTACTCAGCGGAGCGCAGGAAGTCGTCGAACGCGTTATCGGCCTTCAGCAGCTCGACCCCCTGGGTATCCGCCAGCGTCGCAATCGAGGCGCGGTTGGCGGCCGTTCGCGGATCGCGCCGGTCGACGATCGCGATCCGCACGGAGTAGCCGGCGAGCTGCTCCCTCGTCTTCTCGAGTTGCGCGCGGATTGCTTGAGGAGTCAAAGCCGGCGTCTCCGCGATGGTCGCGCCCGTGTCGGTGTTGAGCGTCAGCGAGTAGGAGACTCGACGCAGCGCCCGGACGAATCCCGATCCGTCCTGATACGAGAGGATGAAGTCCTGGTTCTTGAGCAGGTCGAGCCAGCCAACCAGGTTTCCGCGCAGCGTGACCGTGGTGCTGCTCGTGGTCTGCGTGAGGGCACCATTCTCGACCGCGAAGCCCAGGATGCCTGGCACCGACCCCTTGGAGACGAGGCTGGTCGACCCGGCGCCCGCGGGAGCGCCGACCTGTTTGTCGGTTCGCGCGTCCTCGACCGCGCTGGCGTCGACCGCTGACGATCGCGCCTGGGCATAGAGCGAAAGGCGCCCCAGTTGCCGCTGGCCACTTCGACGGCGTTTTCAATCTCGGCCCGAGCACCCAGCTGCGGACCCGTACCTGCCGCTCGACGGCGCAATCCGGCGATCTCGAAGACGCAGTCGCACCAGTACTCCTGGTATGTCCGCAGGTTCACGTCGGCTGGTGCGCTGGACTTTTCTTTACACGTCGGCAACGCCGGCTGAGCGGCTGCGACGATGCCGACGCCACCACGAACAGCGCGATCAGGAGACGTGTCACTTCGCCCGCTTGCGGTACGTCCTGGCCTTCTTCTTCACTGGCTTCTTCTTCGCTGGCTTCTTCTTTCTGGCTTCTTCTTCACTGGCTTGCGTTTCACGGCTGCCCGTTTCCGGGCTTTCTTTCTGGCCGCCCGTTTGACCGCTGATCGGGGCGCCGCTGCCCTGGACCGCGCGCTGACTGCGACCAGTACGGATCAATGGTGAAGGAAATGAGTGGCGTCGACTCCGAGTGCCTCGTCGATTTCTGAAGGTCGTTCTTGACGCCGTTCTCGACCTCGAACAGGTCGTAGCGCGCCGATCCCGGGCGCCGGGGTCGAACACGACCACTGCTTCCAGGCGTTCGCTGAAGTCTGCGACGGTGAAGGAGCAGCCAGGCAGCCCGAGGATCGTCTCACGAGGCAGAATCTGTCCGCCGTATTCGAAGCGTGCGTCGTTGACGCCGTTGTTGCCTTGGGCCTCCACGACGACGCGGATCAGGGCGCCGGGCGGCGCTTCAAACAAGGCGGCGTTGACTCGTCTCAGCATTCGAAGCCTCCGGTGCGAGTTGGCGCGAAGCGCCAACCTTATAGCGCACATTCATGGAGAAACGAACCGCTGAAACGCCAGGCAGCAAGAGAATCCGGGAAACGTCCTTGGGCGCCGAAGCGCGCAGCGCGAAGGCGTCCTTGGGCACCGAAGCGCGCAGCGCGAAGGTGTCGCGCGTGAGCGCCTACGACACACGGCGT
>CAVREM010000038.1:0-117793 GCA_963720005.1 uncultured Acidobacteriota bacterium
CCCGCGCCGGTGTCACAAGAGTAGCGTCGGCGTCGCTTTCGATTAGGCGCTTCGATTAGGATCGGGAGTAGTGGACGATCGGGCGAAACGCAGGTTGAAGATCGCGGCCGCCGCCGGCGTGGCAGTTGTCCTCGGCATCCTCATCACGCGCGGGATTCTGGCGCGGACCCCGTACAAGGTCGACGCAGCACTGCTGTCCGGGTGGAAGCTCGTGGCAGCGCCGCCCGGCAATCCGGCGATCGTCGAAGCGAAACCGCCTTCACGACTCCTGGACGAGTTGTTCCGCCAGGTGTCGCGCCGCACGAATCACCACCTCGTCCCGGCCGACCGGGCGTCGGTGCCGCTGGTGCTCACAGACGAATACTCCGACAGCCTGCAGGGCGCCCTCAGCGTGCAGGACATCATCAGCGTCGGCGAAGGCGTCGGCCTCGATACGGCTCGATTCGAGCCGGTGTGCATCGCAGAACACCATCGCGAAGCCGGCGACAAGGTCGAGGAGCTGTACTTTGCGGTCTTCGACGCGCCGCTGTTCGATCAGTTCCGCTACGAGCTGACGCCGCTCTTTCCCGAGCAGGCCGGCTCCGGCGTGTACTATCCTCCGGCCGTTCGCTTGATCATGGCGGTGGCGGCCACCAGCAATGACTTCAATCGCTGGTGGCCAATCGGTGTGAACCCGCAGACGGACTGCAGCGTCTCGCTGCGGGTCTTGTAATCTATCCGAGGGGCTGCGCCCCTCGGACTCCCCCACACGCTCTCTCGCGCGCCGCTCCGCCGGCGCGCGCCGTTCGCGTGGCTCGCTCGCGCGCTCGCTCGCGACGCAGCTGGTTCCGCCGGGTCAGGACCGGGCGGCCACCCGGTAGGCGCAGCGGCGATCGCCGCCGACAATGTGTTCGGTCCGTTCGACCTGGACGTCCGGCCCCAGGATCGACCGGAACAAGTCGAGCTCGCTGGCGCAGAACCCCTGGCAGGCCGTCGCGGCCGCGCAGATCGGACAGTGATTCTCGACCAGGACGAACACGCCCTTTCCTTCGCGCCGCACTTCGGCCATGTAGCCTTCAGCCGTGCGGAGCTGCGCAAGGCGCTGCAGCTTCTTCTCGAGGGGCAGCCCCGCTGGAATCCGTGCGGCGTAGTCGGTCTGCTGCCGCGTCAGCCGGGCGTCGAGCAGGCGCTGCATCCCGTTCGCCCCGAACGTATCTTCGACCGCGGAAAGAAGGGCGACGCTCAATTCGGCGTAGGCATCGGGGAACAGGCGGGCAGCCTCGGGGGTGAGTGTCCAGAACTTGGCGGGCCTGCCGCGTGGAACCGGCCGATCCTCGGACGTGACGAGCTTTTCGTCCTGCAGCGCGTACAGGTGCTGGCGGACGGCCATCGGCGTCAGCTTCAACCGGCGGCCGAGCGAGGTCGAATCGAGGGCTCCCTCGGTCTTCAGCAACTGGACAATCGCGCGCCGGGTCTGCATACGTCTTTTCTAAAGTATTTACTTTACAAAGTCAACGGCCGGATCTATAGTCCGGATTAAGTAAAGCAATGTCTTTACAAATTCGGAGGTAGCCATGAGCCCCACACCTGCCCTCCCCCGGCCCGAGAGGAGTCGAGGGCCTGAGAGCGGCGCCGTCACGGGCGGCACATCCGGCCTCGGGCTCGCGCTCGTCGGGCAGCTGCACCAGGCCGGCGCACGCGTCGCCTTTGTCGCGCGCGGCCGCGACCGGGTGGAAGCGGTCCAGCGTCAGTACCCTGAATCGCATGGCATCGTCGGCGACATCTCGTCGAAGGACGCCATCTATCCCATCGCGCTCCAGATTCTTGGCGAGCTCGGCGGTCTCGACATCCTCGTCAACAACGCCTCCGACCTCGGGCCCACCCCGCTCGCGCTCCTCGGCGACACCGACTGCGAGGATCTCGAGCGCGCGATCGCCACCAATCTGGTCGGGCCGTTTCGTCTGACGAAGGCCGTCCTTGGCGCGCTCGCCCGCTCGGCGCGAGAGGGCAGAGGCGCGGTCGTCCTGAACGTGTCGAGCGACGCCGCGGTCAACGCGTATCCCACATGGGGCGCATATGGGGCGAGCAAGGCGGCGCTCCATCACCTGACGCGCATCTGGGATGAGGAACTCGCGTCGCAGGGGGTGCGGTTTCTCTCGATCGATCCCGGCGACATGGACACTCCGCTTCATGCGATGGCGGTTCCGGACGCAGACCCGGCGTCGCTCAAGAGGCCGGAGGTGGCGGCCGCCGAACTGATCGAAGCGATAGCCCGGACGCTCCAGGCAATCGAGGTGGCGCGATGATGGCCGCCGATCGACCCATCCAGCGTCCGCCCGCCGCGAAACTTCTCGTCATCGACGAGTCGGGTTGCATCACGCACGAGCCGCGCGCCCATTTCGTCGATCACTTCCGCGCCGGCGATCTCGTCATCGCCAACGACGCCGCGACGCTGCCTGCCAGCCTGCAGGGCATCCACGAGCCAACCGGCCGTCCCATCGAAATCCGTCTGGCCGGCAGACGTTCGCTGGCGGCGGACGATGTGCATGTGTTCGCCGCGGTGGTCTTCGGAGCGGGCGACTACCACATCCGGACCGAGCACCGCCCGCCGCCGCCCACGCTGTCACCTGGCGACAAGCTGACGTTCGGGCCTGCCCCGAGCGGAGTCGAGGGGCCTGCCCCGAGGGGAGTCGAAGCTCCGCTGGACGCGGTGATTCTCAGGGTCGGCCAGCACGAACGGCTCGTGACGATCGGCTTTTCCGGCACGGCCGATGCCGTCTGGGCGGGACTCGCCCGGCACGGCCGCCCGATTCAGTACGCTCACGTCGATGCCCCGCTGGCCCTCTGGGACGTCTGGACCCCGGTCGCGGGCTTGCCGGTCGCATTCGAACCACCCTCGGCTGGATTCACGCTCGACTGGCGCTCCCTCGCGACGCTGCAACGCCACGGCGTCCGATTCGCCACGATCACCCACGCAGCAGGAATCTCGTCGACCGGCGACCCCGAGCTCGACGCGCTGCTGCCCTTCGACGAGCCCTACGACATCCCGGTCGCCACGGCGCGGGCGATCGCCGAGGCGCGGGACAACGGCCGCCGCATCATCGCGATCGGCACCACGGTTGTCCGCGCCCTCGAGCACGCTGCAGACGAGGAGGGACGGATTCGACCGGGCTTCGGGATCGCGACCCAGAAGGTGACGGCAACAACGCGCTTGAAGGTCGTCGACGTGCTGCTGACAGGCGTACACGAGCCCGGCACCAGCCACTACGAGTTGATGCGCGCGTTTGTCGACGAAGAGACGCTGCAGCGCGCCTCGGCCAAGATGACGGCGTTGGGATATCACACGCACGAATTCGGCGACTCGGTGCTGGTGAGCGCCGCGGCGCGGTCGGACCTGCGTAGGGCGACCCTCTCAGGGTCGCCGATGGTGTACACGGAGCCGACCCTAAAAGGGTCGGCCTACTGCCAGGACGGGGCGAGCTCGGGGGTGTCGCTTTCCATCTGACGCACGACCATGCTGTGGTACACGCCGCGTGCGGCCATCAGCGTGTCGTGCGTGCCGCGCTCGACGATCCGGCCATCCTCCATCAGCAGGATCAGCGTCGCGCGACGCACCGTAGAGAGGCGGTGCGCGATCACGAACGTCGTCCGGCCCGCCAGCAGCTCGGCCATCGACGCCTGAATCAGCTGTTCGCTCTCGGTGTCGAGGTTGCTGGTCGCCTCGTCGAGAATCAGGATCTGCGGCGACTTGAGGATCGCGCGCGCGATCGCCAGGCGCTGCTGTTGCCCGCCCGACAGCTTGACCCCGCGCTCGCCAATGAACGTGTCGTAGCCCTCCGGCAGCCGCTCGATGAATTCGTGGGCGTTGGCCCGGCGCGCCGCATCCTCCACCTCGAGATCAGTCGCATCGTGCCGCCCGTACGCGATGTTGTCGCGCACCGAGCCATCGAAGAGAAAGACCTCTTGCTGCACGATCGCCAGCAGGTCGCGGTACGTGCGCAAGCGGAGGTCGCGGATGTCGACGCCGTTCAACAGCACCCGGCCTCGCGTTGGATCGTGGAATCGCGCGACGAGATCGGTGACCGTCGTCTTGCCGGCGCCGCTGCGGCCGACGAGCGCCACAACCGTTCCGCCGGCCACCTTCAGGCTGAAGTCGCGCACCACCGGACGTCCTTCGCGGTACTCGAAGTCGACCGCCTCGAACTCGATCGTCTCGACCACCGGCGGAGGCGGGCCGTGCGTCCGGCTTGTCCGGCTTGTCGCCTTCCATCGCCAGCACCTCGAAGACGCGCTCCATCGCGGCGAGGGAGCGCTGCAGCTCCGAGAAGGAGTTGACGATGTTCCAGACCGGATTGAGCAGCAGGAACGTGTACCACTGGAACGCCATGATGTCGCCGATCGAGGCGCGTCCCGTGACGTTCAGGAATCCGCCGTACCAGACGATCACGACGTTGACGACGCTGACGAGCAGACCCCAGGACATCCAGAGGATGAGCTCTCGCCGGTGTGCAAAAAGCTCCTTTCGCAGGACGCGTGTGCCGGCCGAGCATGTACTCCAGCAACTCGCGCGTCTCGCGCCCGAACGCCCGGACCACCCGGATGCCCGAGAAGGTCTCGCCGACGCGGCCGTCGATCTCCTCGACGTCTTTGCGCGTCATGCGATAGATCGGCCGCACGCGCCTCGCGAAGACGAAGCTCATCGACCATCGCGCCCGGGATGATCGCGGTGGCCATCAGCGCCAGGCGCCAGTTCAGCGAGACGAGGATCACCAGCGCGATCGCCAGCCGGACGACGGAGATCGCCGGCGACACGATCGCCATCTGCATCAGGCCGGTCGTGGTGTCGACGTCGCCGCGTCAGCCGCGACAGGATGCCGCCGGTCTTCATGTCCCAGAGGCGCGGCAGCGGCAGGTGCACCAGGCGCTCGAAGAGTCGATCGGCGCAGCGACAACATCACGCGGACGTTCAGCAGGCGCTGCCGGTAGTTCCTGAATGCCTGCAGCATGTTCGACAGGAGGATGACGACGAGAAATGCCGCCCCGGCAGTGTGGAGGCGTGCGAGACGCTGCGCCGGCGTCAGCGTCTCGTTCAGCAGCACACTGATCGATGATGAACCGCATGAAGAGCGGCTCGATCATCTCGAGGCCGGCGATTACCAGCGCCAGCAGCATGACGACGGCGACCGTCACCTTGTGAGGCGCCAGCCACTTGAGGTACTCGCGCAGGTACTCTGCGGCGATTCGGCGAAGCCGCCTTGCCGCCGGGCGTAGCCGCCGGACTCGCCGCCCGTGCCGGTCTCGTCCAGGCGGCGCTGCCGGTAGTCGTCGACGAACCGTGCATAACGGCGGCGTGAGGAGCGGCGGTGAGCCTTCATGCGGGACGTCGATATTCTGCTACTCTGAGGTAAATGCCTCCTAATTGATCCCGCTATCAACGGAACCTTGCGCTCTACCTGCCTTACCGGATCGCGAGCCTTGAAGGCGTCACGCACGGCCTCTACCTGCTTTGGTGGGTGCAGGAGAAGCAGCTCCCGCCCGCCACGGTGGCCGCGATCCTGGCTGCCGGCGATGTGGCGCTGCTCCTGCTCGAGGTTCCGACCGGATGGTTTGCCGACAAGTTCGGACATCGGGCAAGCCTCATCCTGGGGTCGGTCGTTCAAGTGGCGGCGATGGTGTGCTGCTGGCTCGGGGCGGGTGTCCCCGAGCTCGTTGTCGCGAGCCTGCTGGTCGCAGTCGGCGACGCCTTCCGGTCTGGCGCGGACGAAGCGCTCCTCTTCCGCAGTTGCGCCGCCCTCGGAAAGGAAGACCGCTTTCTCACGATCGCATCGCGAGCCCACACGTTGGAGGTGTGCGCCCTCGTCGGACTCGTGGCCGGCGGCGGCATCGTGGCCACCACGTGGGGTTTCCACGCCGCCTGGGTCGGTGAGATCGTGTTGTGCGCGGCCGGCGCCGCCTGCGCCTGGGCAATGATCGAACCGCCGGCGGCAACGGCGCCGAACGAAGCCGGAGGCGAGGGCGATGAGGCGGCGCCAGTCGCGTGGACACGGTTCGTGCCGGTGATCATCCCGGTGGCGTTTCTGGGCGGCGCCGCATCGGCCGGCTCGTTTCTCGCCCAAACGTCGGGCACCGGCAGCGCCGCTGCACTCACGGTGCTGGTCGCGGTGATCACCGCGGCGGAAGCCGCAGGAGCGGCGCTCGCGCCGCGGGTTCCGGCGGCCGGCGCCCGCGGTCAGCTGATGCTCGGCCTTGGCGGTGTGTTGCTCATCGCCGCGGCCCTGGTCGCGCCGGTCATGTTTCACGCCGCCGTGGTGGGATTGGCATTCCTCGAGGGCGTGGGCGAGCCGCTGCGGGCAGCGGCCATCCAGCGGGCCGTGCGCGATGGCGATGCGCGCACGGGCGGCATCGGCCGCCAACGCCTGCGACATGATCTTCTCGACGATCGCGCTGCCGCTGGCGGGGATCTGGGCAAAACGTAACATAGAGGTTACTGCGTCGCGAGCGAGCGCGCGAGCGAGCCACGCGAACGGAGCGCGCCGACGAAGCGGCGCGCGAGAGAGCGTGTAGGGGAGTCCGAGGGGCGAAGCCCCTCGGATAAAAAGTGGATATTTACCTCGTCGACGGCACCTACGAGCTCTTCCGCCATTTCTACGCGATGCCGTCCGCCCGAGATGGAGATGGCCGCGAGGTGGCGGCGGTCAAGGGCGTCGTCACGTCGATCCTCGGCCTGATCAATTTTTCAGGCGTTCGATACCTCGGCGTCGCCACCGATCACGTCATCGAGTCGTTTCGCAACGACATGTGGCCGGGATACAAGACGGGCGCCGGTATCGACCCGGCCCTGCTCTCGCAGTTCGGCCTGCTGGAGGAGGCGCTCACCGCGCTCGGCGTCGCCGTCTGGCCGATGATCGAGTTCGAGGCGGATGATGCGCTCGCCTCCGCGGCGGCGATGGCCGCCGCCGACTCGCGAGTGGATCGCGTGGTGATCTGTACGCCCGACAAGGACCTCGGGCAGTGCGTGCGCGGAACGAAGGTCGTGCAGCTGAATCGCCGGACCCGGGTGATCCTCGACGAAGCCGGAATCATCGCGAAGTTCGGCGTCGCACCCGAGTCGATTCCCGACTACCTGGCACTCGTCGGCGATTCGTCGGACGGATACCCGGGACTGCGCGGGCTGGGGCCCGAAATCGGCGGCTGCCGTGCTCGCGCGGTACCGCCACCTCGAGTCGATCCCGGACGACCCGCGCTCGTGGGGTGTGAACGCGAACAATGCCGGCGCGCTGGCGCTCACGCTCGCCCGCGAGCGCGATCGCGCGCTCCTCTTCCGCGATCTTGCGACGCTGCGCGCCAACATCCCGCTGTTCACGTCGATCGACGCACTCGAATGGACCGGCCCGACCGACGCCTTCCCGCCGCTGGCCGCTCGCCTGGATTCCGCGGTGCAATCGGGGGATGCCAAACCTTCCCGGGGCTCGGGGCTGGGGGCTCGGGGCTCGAGCCAGACGTAGCGTCCGGCTTCAGCCGGACGTCATACCGGCCCGAGGTACTTGTCCAGCCACGCCAGAGATCTCGCGGACTGACCTGGCTGCGCGGCAGGGGATCGTGGCCGGCATCGAAGACGACGTGCCGTTTCTCGGACGGCGGCGTCCCGAACAGCTCGAAGAGCGGCCGCTGCGACGTGTCGTAGGGAAACACGTAATCGTGCCGGCCCGACAGCATCAGCACCGGCATCTTCACGCGCGACACGTAGTTGGCGGCATCCATCTCCGGCGGCAGCGTGCGGTAGGTGAAACCGCCGCTGTAGAAGATCGCCGTGCGGAACCGCTGCTCCAGCGCGAGCAGCGGCAGCGGCATCGACGCGCCGAAGCTGCGGCCGTAAAAGGCCACGCGATCCATGAGGATGTCGCCGCGCGTGTCGAGGTAGTCGATCGTCCGGCCGAGATCCTGCCGCCACTGGAGCAGCCTCTGCCGCGCCGCGCGAAAATACTCTTCGCCAGTGGCGTCGAGGTTGTCGTCCCACCGCTCGAACGAACCCTTGTAAACCGGCAGCACCAGCACGCGTCCGCTCTTGACGACGTAATCGGCGGCAAGATACGTGCGGCTCGCGACGCGCGACTGGAAGGCGTTGAGCGCCGGGAAATACACCACCGCCTGGTACGGACCTTTGCGGTCGGGCGGGAGGAACATCTGAATCGTCAGACGTTCGCCGTCGTAGCCCGCATCGAGCGTCACCTGCTCGCGAATCGATCCGGTCGACGTCGTCTCGCGCTGCACGACGTCCGCGGTTCCGGTCAGCGGGATGTAGGCGAGCTGCCGCGCAAACAGCGCGAAGGTTTCGTCCGACACCGGCCGCGACGCCGCGGTAGTCGGGCGACGACGACCTCGAGCGGCTCGAGCAGCGCCGGCGGCACGGCCGCGCCCTCGCCGGTGCGCATGCACCGGAACCCGTTCGCCGGCGAGCGATCGTCGGGCGGCAGCGAGTTCGGCACGCTGAACATGTAGCTGGGATCGTTCCAGGCGCCGCCCAGAATCCACCGGCGGCCGACGCTCGCCGCGTTCCACGTCCACTCGCGGACGTTGCCGGCGAGATCGAAGGTGCCGTACGGGCCCATGCCGTTGTGCGATCCGACCGGCGCCGGACCCTTGCCGCCGAAGTTGCTCAGCGGGACGATGGATGGACCGAGCGGCGCGGTAATCTCGCGCGGCGCCAGCGCCGCCCGCGCCCAGTGAAACACCGTCGGCAGCGCTTCGCCTCGGAACGCGCAGTACGCCGCGGCCTCGTACCAGCTCACGCCGCCGACTGGCTCGTCGGCCCGGCCCTCCGGATAGCCGCTGTTGACCCACGTCGAAGGGCCCGGTCGCCCGGTCGTGTCGCGGAACGACGAGCGGCCTCGCCTCCACGTCGTGCCAGTGCTCGTCGCTGGTATAGCCGCCGGCATCGACGAACTCCTTGAACGCTCGGTTCGTGACCTCCGATCGATCGATCCAGTACGTCATCCATCGGCACCAGCGCGTCGGAGTTGAACCCGCTGAGATTCACCGGCAGGCTTGCCGCCCGGCACGCGCACGAGCCCGTCGTCGCTGCCGGAGGTGAGGACGACCGGCTCGAGGGTGAGCCGTCCGGTGAGATTCCGCGCGAGATACACGGGAACGTGGCCCTCCTTCTCGATCCGGAAGCGGATGGTTCCGCGCGGGAGGCGGTACGTCCTCCAGAGGTCCGCGGCCGAGGTAGTGCCACTCGCCGTCGACGTCCGCGTACTCCTTGCAGTACACGTCGGCGCCTTCGGGCTCGGTCACCAGTCGAAAGGGTCGACGGCAATCGTCGGCCACAGGGCCGCGAGCGCGGCGTTGTCGCTGCAGGTACGGCTCGGCGCGCTCGGCGGTCGCATACGCGGCGCTGTACCGATCCGCCTCGACCAGGGCCGTAATCTCCCGCAGCGCATCCTCGCGGGCCCAGCGCGCGCGCTCACCACGTCGCCAATACGCGGCGGCGATCGCGCCGGCGGCTCCCAAGCACGAGCAGCAACAGCACCGCAATCGCGATCATCCTCGGCCGACGGGACCGAACCGTCGGCGACCGGCGTCTCGTTGAGGCATCCGGCGACGGCCGCCGCGAACTCCGCCGCCGTCTGGTAACGCCGTTCGGGTTCCTTTTGCAGCGACCTCTCGACGACGGCGCGAAGGGCTGGCGGAAACTCCGCGGGCAAGCGGCTTCGGGCTGCCGCTGAAGATGTTGGCCACGACCGCCGCATCGGTCTCTCCCGCGAACGGCAGGGAGCCGGTCAGCATTTCCTGCAAGAGGCATCCGAGGCTCCACACATCCGTGGACGGCCCGACCGATTCGCCGCGAAGCTGCTCAGGCGCCATGTAGGCCAGCGTGCCGAGCGCTGCGCCGCTTCGGCTCGCGTCGGCCGGCTCCTGCACCTTCGCCACGCCGAAGTCCAGCACCTTCACGGTTCCCGATCGCGTCACCATCAGGTTGGCCGGCTTGATGTCGCGATGGATGATCCGCTGCTGATGGGCGTGTGCCAGGGCGTGCGCGGCCTGCACGGCGACGTCGAGCGCCTGCTGCAGTCCGATCGGGCCCTCCTTCAACCGCCGGGCAAGCGATTCCCCCTCGATGTACTCGATGACGAAGTAATCGAGGTCGTCCTGGCGGCCGACGTCGAACAGGGTGCAGATGTTGGGATGATTCAGCCGCGAGACGAGATGGGCTTCGCGATCGAACCGGGCGCGGAAGTCAGGGTCGGACGCGAGGCGCCGCGACACGACCTTCACGGCGACGATGCGCGCCAGGCGGGTGTCCCGCGCCTTGTACACCTCGCCCATGCCGCCTACGCCCAGCAGGGACAGGATTTCGTACGGGCCTAGCTGTGTACCGGCTGTGAGCTCCACGGGGTGATTCGAGCAGTATACCGGCCTGGCGGGATCCCGCCGGGTTTGTCGTGAACCTCACTGAGGAGCGCTGCTCAGCAGCGCAAAGGAGGCACGACATGCAGACCACCGTAGTCGAGACCAGGCGCGAGCGCGTCCCGCTCAACGGCGTCGACACCCCCACGCTGTTCGCCACGATCAACGCGGTCAAGGGAGCGCCGGAGCTCGCCCAGTTCCAGTTCCGCGCCAGCAACCGCTGGATCCAGGGCACCCACAGCCGCACCGTCATCGAGTCGTTCAGCGGCGCCGGTTCGAGCCACATGCACGCCCGATCGTTCCAGTACGACGCGGACCATCCGGCCGTCCTCGTCGGCAGGGACGAGGGGCCGACGCCGATCGAGTTCCTGCTGCACGCGCTCGGCACCTGCCTGACGGCCGGGATCGCCAACGTGGCGGCGGCGCGCGGCGTCACGCTGACCTCGGTCGAGTCGACGATCGAAGGCGACATCAACCTGCTGGGCATCCTCGGCCTGTCGGACCAGGTGCGGAACGGGTACCAGCGCATTCGCGTGAACTTCAAGATCGCGGGCGACGCCCCGCCAGAGAAGCTCCGCGAAATCGTCGCGCAGTCGAAGTCACGGTCGGCGGTGTTCGACGTGCTGACCAACGGCGTCCCGGTCGAGGTGTCGGTCGAGACACGGTAGCCAGTAGGGCGGCCCTCTCAGGCCCGCCTGAGCGAAGTGCTTCGTCCAGAGGTACGGCCATGAGACGCACGGATGTCGTCATCGTCGGCGGCGGTCAGGCAGGGCTCGCGATGAGCCGGTGCCTGGCCGACGCCGGCATCGACCACGTCGTTCTCGAGCGCGGCCGCGTCGCCGAGCGGTGGCGCAGCGAGCGATGGGACTCGCTGCGGCTGCTGACGCCGAACTGGCAAACCCGCCTGCCGGGATTCCAGTACTCCGGGCCGGACCCCGACGGCTACATGACGGCGGCTGAGGTGGTCTCCTACCTCGAGCGCTACGCCTCGTCGTTCGAGGCGCCCGTCGAAGGTGACACGTCTGTCACGGAACTGTCGCCGGCGGCAGACGGGTACCGCATCGTCACGAACCGCGGCACGTGGCTCGCGCGCGCGGCCGTCATCGCCACGGGATACTGCGACGTTCCACATGTTCCCCGGGCGGGGGCCAGCCTCTCGCCGCGCATCCGCCAGATCGTGCCGACCGGCTACCGGCGGCCGGACGATCTCGACGAAGGCGGCGTGCTGATCGTGGGCGCCTCGGCGACCGGCATTCAGATCGCCGACGAACTGCTCCGTTCAGGCCGCGCCGTCACGGTAGCCGCCGGTCATCACACGCGCGTGCCGCGGTCGTACCGCGGGACGCGACATCATGTGGTGGCTCGATCGATGCCGGGATGCTCGATGTTGGCGCCGACGAGGTCTACGACATCGACGTGTCGCGGAGGCAGCCATCGTTCCAGCTGGTCGGCCGGCCGGATCACGCGTCGATCGATCTCGGCGATCCTTCGGGCGAAAGGCGCTCGCGTCGTCGGCCACCTGCGCGGCGCCGACGGCTCGCGGATGTGGTTCGACGACGACCTCGTGTTGACCACGGCGGCGTCCGACGCGAAGCTCGCGATGCTGCTGAAGCGCCTCGACGACTTCTCGTCGGCGGCCGACCTCGATCGGGAGCGTCGCCGATCCCGATCCGTTCGAGCCAATCTGGCCTGCGTTCGTCGAGGCGCCGCTCATGCTGGATCTGGCCGCCGAGCGGATCACGTCGGTCGTCTGGGCCACCGGATATCGGCGCGGATACTCATGGCTCCACGCGCCCGTGCTCAATCGGCGCGGCGACATCGAGCACCGCGGCGGCGTCACGCCGTCGCCGGGCCTCTATGTTCTCGGCATGCAGTTTCAGCGGCGGCGAAACTCGAATTTCATCGACGGCGTCGGGAAGGACGCCCGGTTCCTGGCCGGCGCGATCGCCGAACATCTCGGCCACGCGCAGCGCGCCATCGCTTGAAGAGGACGACATATGGACGCGATGTTCCCCAGGTCCGTTGACGTCGTGGTCGTCGGCGCGCGAGTCGCCGGCGCCGCCACGGCGATGCTGCTCGCTCGCGCCGGGCGAAACGTGCTGATGATCGATCGCGGTGAGTACGGCACCGACACGCTGTCGACCCACGCGCTCATGCGCGGCGGCGTCGTCCAGCTGGCCCGTTGGAACCTGCTCCGGCGCATCATCGACGCGGGCACGCCGCCGGTAAGGTCGACGACATTTCACGTGGGCACCAACTCGTTGACGGTGCCGATCAAGGCGAAGTACGGCGTCGACGCGCTGTACGCGCCACGCCGTACCGTCCTCGATCGCGTGCTCGTCGATGCCGCGAGCGAAGCCGGCACGGCTGTGCACTTCGGGACACGCCTCACCGCGCTTTCCCGTGCAACCGATGGCCGCGTCGACGGCGTCGTTCTTCAGGATCGTTCCGGCCGCGCCGTCCAGGTTCACGCGAACTATGTGGTCGGCGCGGACGGAATGCGCTCGACCGTCGCAAAGCTCGTCGGCGCGCCGGTCTACCGCGCCGCCCGGCACGCCGCCGCAACGCTTTACGGCTACTGGCCAGGTCTTCCTTTCAACGGCTACAACTGGCACTACGGCGCGACGAGCGCCGCGGGTGTGATTCCCACGAACGATGGCGAGACACTCGTGTTTGCGGGCGTTCCGGCACAGCGCTGGCCCGAGATGATCGCGGGCGGCCGTTTCGCAGCCTTCCTGCGCATTCTCCATGAGGCGGCGCCCGAGCTCGCGGAGGCGATCCGCGCCCGCGGCGAACGGCCACTGACCGGCTTCGCCGGCCGCGCCGGTTACTTCCGTCAGAGCTGGGGACGCGGATGGGCGCTCGTCGGCGACGCCGGGTATTTCAAGGATCCGCTGACCGCCCATGGCATCACGGATGCGTTTCGCGATGCCGAGCTTCTCGCCGATGCGATCGTCGAAGGCTCGCCGATGGCCCTCGCCGAGTATCAGAGGTGCCGCGACGAGTGGTCGACCGGTCTGTTCGACATCACCGATCGCATCGCCTCGTTCGAATGGACGCTGGCAACAGTCGGCCCGCTGCTCGAGAGTCTGTCCCGCGAGATCGCTGAGGACGTGAAGCGGATGGTCGACCGGGCCGCCGGTCGCATCATGGCGATGGTTTGAGGCGCGTGCGGAGCTCTTCGAGCCAGTTGCGGACCACGATCAACCTGGGAGCGATCGTTGCCGATCGCTTCTCGAGGATGACCAGGAAGCGCTGGCCGCCCGGCGCGATGTCGTAGTCGAGAACCTGTTCGCCGGGCGTCGTCCAAAGGCGCGACGCCACGGCGTGTGCCAGAACGCCGCTGATCGGAGCGACCATCAATCCGGTCTGATCCACGAAGAAGAGCTCACGGCTGTCGCGTCCCCAGCGCGGCAACGTTCCGCCGGCTGTCGACACGCGCCAGCGTCGCGTGGGTTTCGGGGGATACTCGGTCACCCAGACCTCGAGCCGGCCCGATTCGCTCGATTGATACGCGAGGTATCGTCCATCGGGCGAGACGCGCGGATCCGTCATCGTCGCGGTGCCGCTGACCAGCGTGTGCACGTCGGTTGACGGCGGCGTCACGGTGGCGATCGACGAGCGCAAGCCAAACAGGATCACGCGGCCGTCCGGCGTGATCGAGTGGGGGCCTTCGAGCGAAACGCCCTGCTCGGTCAGTCGCTCGGCCTGGCCGGCGCCTTGCGCGTCGCGCCTGTAGATGTCGGTCCCGGCGCGGTCGGACTGGAAGACGATCGACTGGCCGTCCGGCGACCAGACCGGCCGCGTCTCGTTGGCCGGCTCCGCCGTCAACTGGGTCATCGTTTGCCGCGACTGCGTCGCGATCCAGATGTCGGTGTCCCCCTGTTCGCGAATCGCGAGCGCAATCCGGGAACCGTCGGGGGATAACGCCGCGCCGACAAACGGCCTCGCTTCGAGTCCGACCGCTGCCTCTTGTCCACTGCGATCGATCCACGTCACCCTGCGAACCGCGGCCTCGTAATCGCCGGCGGGCAGGTAAGCCATGGTCCCGTCGGCCGCAACGTCGAAGTGCGCCACTTGATCGGCTGTGTGCTCCACGCCGTCGAGCAGCGGCACGGGCTCGCCGGTCAGCGTCAGTGTTTCCGCATTGAACGGCGCGATCCACAGCGTGTTGTCGCGCGAGAACAACAGGTGGCCTCCCGGCAGGTAGCGGCCGTGCGTTCCTGTCGTCAGGATGCTCGTTTCGCCCGTATCGCGCCGCAGAACCGCGACCTGCCGTTCCGACCCAGTGATGATCGTGAAGAGGAGCGCATCGTTTCCTCGAGCTTTTGCGGAACTCTTGCGCGTCCCAGGGAGCGCCTGCGGCAGCAGGTGAATCCGATCGCCCCTGGCGAGATTCAGGGTCGTCAGCGCGGCGGGCGTTCCGCCCGACGCCGGCACCCGGTGGAGCACGCGCGTCGCGGTCGTCGAGAACACGATCGAATCGTCGGCCATCCACGCGGCCGTGACCTCGCCAGCTACCGGCGCAATCGTCTCAGCCGGCCCTCCGGCCAGTGAAATCCGCTTGAGCTCGCCGTCAGCCACGAAGCCGAGCCAGCGGCCATCAGGTGAGAAAAACGGCGACGTTCCGCCCTCGGTCCCGGCGACCAGCGAGGGCTCGAGCGTGGCCAGGTCGCGCCGGAAGAGCGCGGGCGCATCGCCGCGCTGCGCTGCGTACACGAGCGTCCGCCCATCGGGCGACAAGGCCACGACAGGCTGCAGGCCAATTGCAGGCCTGTCCCCAGGCGGCAGCGGGACCGCAAAGCGCGCAACCGGTTGGGGCACCGGCTCGGGCCGCCGCATCGTCTGCAGGACGAGGGCCGCGACGATGCCAATGGCCGCAATCGCCGCGACGAAGGCGGCGACCGATGGCGGGCGCCGCACGGCTGGTTCGAGTGCCGGCAGCGTGGCGTCGTCCAGCTCGAGAATCGCGTCGCGCATGCAGGACAGCCGTCGAGGCAGCTGCTTTTCGAGCGACCGCCGGAGCAGGCGTCGGATCGAGGCCGGTGTGTTCTCTGGCAGCAGACTGAACGCCGGCTCGCGCTCGACGATGTTCCCGAGCACCTCGGCGGCGGTCCGTCCGGGAAACGCACGCGTTCCGGTCAGCATCTCGAACAACACGCAGCCGAACGCCCAGATGTCGGCGCGCTCGTCGACGACCTCCGCGCGCGCCTGCTCGGGGCTCATGTAGGCGGCGGTGCCCAGCAGGATGCCGGGCGACGTACCGGTGAGGCCGTGGAGCGCCGTATCGTGCCCCAGCGGCGCGAGCGCTTTCCCGAGACCGAAATCCAGCACCTTCACCGACGGTGCGGCACCCGGCCCGATGCGATCGCTCGACCCACGGAACAAGATGATGTTGGCCGGTTTCAAGTCGCGATGGATGATGCCGGCCTCGTGCGCGGCCTCGATGGCTTCGGCCAGCTGTCGCGCAATCGCGACCGACTCGGTCACCGACATGGCGCCCGACTCGAGCCTTGCGGCGACCGTGACGCCATCGACGTACTCGAGCACCAGCGCCCGGACGCTGTCCTGCTCGGCCAGACCGTAAATGGAAGCGATGCCGGGATGATTGATGGCCGCCAGAACCTGCGCTTCGCGGCGGAACCGCGCCAGCCGATCCGGGTCGTCCGCGAACTGGGGCAGCAATACCTTGAGCGCCACGTCGCGGTTGATGCGGCGGTCGCGTGCGCGGTAGACCTCGCCCATGCCGCCGCGGCCGAGCAGCTCGATGACCTCGTAGTGCTCGATGGAGTCGCCAGGCGTGAGGATGTGGGCGGCCGCCGGCTGCAGCTCGAGCGCCCGGCCTACCTCGGCGCCAAAGTCGCCTGTCAGAGCTCCGCCCGGCTCGAGAAAGCCGTCGTCGCGCCCCGCCTCGCGGACGATCGACGCGAGCGCGTACCCGAGCGCACGATCGTGGGCGGTTGCGCGCCGCACGAACGCCTCGCGCTCTTCGGGCGGCAGCGCCAGCGCGCGATCGAGGAGATCGTCGGCTTCCGGCCACCGGCCGAGGTCCAGATGTTCCTTCAAAACTACGCCTCGCCGCCGCCTAGCTCGTGGCGAAGCCAGGCGCGGGCCTTGAACCACTCGCGCTGCGCGGTCCGCACCGATATGCCGAGCGCCAGCGCCGTTTCGTCGTCAGTCAGGCCGGCGAAGTAGCGGCACTCGACGACCGCGGCCAGGCGGCGATCCATTTCGGCCAGTTTGCGGAGCGCCAGGTCGATCTCGAGCACCCGGGCGGCGTCGTTCGCGGCGGCATCGCGCGCCTCGTCGAGTGGCACCATGGCCTGTTCGCCGCCGCGCTTCTGGCGCGTCCGGCGTCTCGCGTGGTCGACGACGATCTGTCGCATTGCGATCGCGCAAACGGCGAAGAAGTGCCCGCGATCGCGCCATGTGGCCCTGGTCTGGTCCACGAGCCGCAAGTAGGCTTCGTTGACGAGCCCGCCCGTATTCAGCGTCTCGCGACGCCGCCGCGCCGGCGGAGCTGGACGCGGGCCAACCGCCGCAGGTCGTCATAGACCAGCGGCACGAGCCGGTCCAGGGCCCCTGAATCGCCGGCACCATGGGCGATCAGCAGTTGGGTGATTTCAGCCGTCAAGCTGCTTTCCGGTCCGTGGCGGGATTGCCCGGTGAATCGCGTGTACCGTCTGGAGGACCATTTTAAGCCCCCGTGCGCATCCCCAACCCACATCGCCGAACACCTGCCGCCATAGCCGCCGCCCTTGAGCGCGGGGTGCCCCTGCCTGCCGGGCCGGGCGACCGCTATGCCGGATACGCCGTGCTCGACGTCCGGTTCGCTTCGGGCGACATCCTGGCGCTTCGTCGTTTTCCCGTCGCCTCGATCGGCATCGGCTACACCTCGGTCTGGCATCGCGGCGCCGACGGCGAGTGGACGCTGTTTGCGGACGTCCCGAGCACCCTGGGATGCGCGCGTTATTTCGGGGACCTGTTCGCGCACGCGATCGTGGCGCCGATTCGCATCGACTGGAGGGGACCCCGTTCGCTGGTCGTTGAGGTCCAGAGCGGTCAAATTCTCAAGTGGCGGCTGGATCTGACGTCGAGCGCGGCCACGACGGTTTTCAATGCGGCTGCCGGATGTCTTCCTACCGCCTCGAAGTTTCTGGACGTCGCGCTGAAGCTCGGCGGTCTCCGGCTGACGGATCACGTCCCCGATGGCATGCGCCTGCGCGCTTTGCCGGAGGCCGTCTGGGCGGTCAATGCCAGCCGGGCCCGCCTGCGCTGCCGCGACCTGGGCGGCCTTCGTTCGGATGTCGGCATCCCCGGTCGCCGGATCGAACTATGGCGCCCGCGTCGGTCGCTCTTTGCTGCCGGGGCCCTGGTCATCGACGCGCCCCAGAGGTAATGGGTGAGTTAGCGAGTTGGTGAATTGGTGAGTTCGACTGGCAAGCAGGCCTTCAGGCCCGCCCGAAGTGGCGGAGAAGTCCTGCCATTCGCGTGATCCTGTTGAATGAGCACGGATTTCACCGACTGGCAGCTGTTCAACGCCGGACCCTTTCCCGCGGTCGTCAGCCGCATGGCCGACGGCGGCATCATCGCCGTCAACGCCAAGGCCGCGGCGATGCTGAAGACCCCGCCGGCTGACGTGGTCGGACGGCGCATCACGGATTTCTACGTCGATCCTTGCGAACGGGCGGCGCTCGTCGAGCGCCTGACGAAGGACCAGCGCGTCGACGACATGCTGCTGAGATTCAGCAAGCCCGGCGGCCCCGTGCATTGGGCCCGCGCATCGGCGACGCTGATCTCGGTCAGCGGCGAATCGGCGATCCTGTCGTGCTTCACCGACGTGACCGATCAGGTCGCTGCCGAGCAGGCGCTGCGCGCCAGCGAACAGCGCCTGGCGGAACAGAGCGCGGCGCTCACCGAGTTGACAGCCTACGAGGCATGCGGCGCCCCGTGCTTCGAGGCGCGGCTCGCGCAGCTGCTCGAAGCCGCTGCCACGACGTTGCGGGTGGCCCGCACCAGCATGTGGCGCTTCGCCGCCGGTCGCGAAGCCATCCACTGCGTGGATCTCTATCGCGAATCCACGCGGCAACATGAGTCGGGCGCTCACCTGCTGCGAACCGCGGCGCCCGCGTATTTCCAGGCGCTCGAACGCGAACGCGTCATCGTCGCCGACGATGCCCGGCGCGACCCGCTGACGCGAGAACTCGACGCGGACTACCTCGTGCCGCTCGGGATTGGCGCGATGCTCGATGTGCCGCTGCGCGAGCGCGAGTCGACGATTGGCGTGTTGTGCGTGGAGCACGCCGGTGACGCGAGAACCTGGACTGTCGACGAACGCAACTTCGCACTCTCGGTGGCCAACCTGGTGACAGCGGCGATCGCCGACGAGGCGCGCGAAGCGGCCGTGCGCCGGCTGGCCGAACGCGAGGAGGAGCTGCGCCGCGCGAAGGAGGCGGCGGAAGCGGCGACGAAGGCCAAGAGCGAGTTCCTGGCGAACATGAGCCACGAGCTCAGGACGCCGCTGAACGGCGTGCTCGGTTACGCGCAGCTGCTGCAGCGCGATCGCGAGCTCGCGCCGGATCATCGCGAGGCGCTCGACGCGATCGCCACGTGCGGGGCGCACCTGCTCGATCTCATCAACGATGTCCTCGATCTGACGAAGATCGAAGCCGGTCGCGTGGATCAGGAGACCTGTCCCACGGATGTGCGACGGCTCGTGGCCGAGCTCGAGCAGATGATCGCCAATCCCGCGCGGAGCAAGGGCCTGCGCGTGCGCGCCGACGTCGCGGACGGAGTCCCTGAACGAGTGCTCGTCGACGGCCGTCACCTGCGGCAGGTGCTGTTCAACCTGCTGGGCAACGCCGTCAAGTTCACGCCAGCGGGCGAAGTGCGGTTGACGGTCGACCTGAGCGGCCCTGGCCTGCGCTTCGCGGTCCGCGATACCGGCATGGGCATCGAACCGGAGAATCTCAGCCGGATCTTCGACGCTTTCGGCCAGACGTCAGCAGGCGCCGCCGCCGGCGGGACCGGCCTCGGCTTGACGATCAGCAGGCGCCTGGTCCGCGCGATGGGCGGCGACCTCGTGGTGGAAAGCACGCAGGGCGTGGGCAGTGTCTTCTGGTTCACGGTTCCCACCGCGTCCGTCGAGGAGCACCTGGCGGCCGCCGGCGATTCGGCGGTGCCCGGCATCGATGCGCGGCTTCCGGCCGGCGAGCACCTGACGGCGCTCGTCGCCGACGACAACACGGTGAACCGCCGGGTGCTGGCAAGCCTCCTCGCCAGCGCCGGTGTCCGCGTCATCACGGCGAGCAGCGGACGCGAAGCGGTCGATCTCGCCATCAAGCTGCAGCCGGATGTGGTGCTGATGGACCGGCGGATGAACGATCTCGATGGGTTCGAGGCAACGCGCCGGATTCACGCGTCCAGCGCCACGGCCCGCATGCCGGTGATTGCCGTCAGCGCGAGCGCGTTCGGGGATGTCCGGGAAGCCGCACGGAACGCGGGCTGCGTCGACTTCATTCCCAAGCCGATTCGCGCAGAGGTGCTGTTTGCCAAGCTGCAGCATCACCTGGGCGTCCGGTTCGAGTCGGCGCGCAATGGACGAATAACTGCCGAGGATCTGCCAGGGGCGGCGCTGCCGTCGCGGATCGCGGCAAGGGTTCGTGAAGCCCTCGCGGTGGGCGACGTTACGACGCTCGAGAAGATCGCGCGCGATCTCAGGAACGCCCCCGGCGGCTCAGCGATCGCGTCCCGGATTGCCGCCCTGACGCGCGAATTCGATTTCGAAGGGTTGAAGGCGTTCGCCGAACGGCTCCCGAAGGAGGAAGTCGGCAATGGTGCACCTTGAAGCAGTAGCAGACGCGCGGCCACGTACCCAGGCACCACCGTCGACCATCCTGGTCGTCGACGACAACCCGCTGAACCTGCAGCTCGTCGTCCGCACGCTCGCCGGCAGCGGCCACCGGATCCTGGCGGCTCGCAACGGCGCCGCTGCGCTCGAGATCACGCGGCGGGCGGCGCCCGACCTCGTACTGCTCGACGTCCTGATGCCGGACATGAGCGGCTTCGACGTCTATGTGCAGTTGAATGCGCGGCAGGACGGCCCGCAAGTGCCGGTCATCTTCCTGTCGGCGCTCGACGACGTGGCGGACAAGATTGCCGGTCTGGGCCTGGGCGCCGTGGATTACGTCACGAAACCAATCCAGCCCGACGAGGTACGGGCCCGCGTCGACAACCACCTCACCAGGCTTTTTCTCGAGCGCGAGCTCCGGCGGAACCGCGATCTCCTGGATCGCGAACTCGCCGACGCAGCCGAGCTGCAGCGGCTGATGCTGCCCCAGGCGATGCCGCCGGGGTTTGCCGCACACTATCGCACCAGCCGGCACGCCGGCGGCGACTACTACGACGTCCTCCGGCTTGCCGACAACCGCCTGAGCTTCATCGTTGCTGATGTTTCGGGTCATGGGGCGTCGGCCGCCATCGTGATGGCGATGATCCGGACGCTCTTCCATACTCTCGGCGAGGCGGCCGGCGATCCGGAGGCGGCGCTCCGCCATATCGACGCACAGTTCGATTTCCTGAGGGATTCGTCCGTCTTTGCCACCGCGGCCTACGGTGTCGTCGACACGGCGCACCGCACGATCCGGTTCGCGTCCGCAGGCCATCCGCTGCCTCTCCTGTCGAGGCCGGGCGAAGACACGACGACGCTCCGCTGCGAAGGGGCGCTGCCGCTGCTCTTCGCGTATCCCGCGCCAATCCCGGTGGTCGAACACGCGCTGTCTGCCGGCGATCGCATCCTGGTGTACACGGACGGGATCACCGATCGACAGGCGGTATCCGGCGACATGTACGAAGTCGATCGCCTCGCCGCCGCCTTCACGCGCAGCGCCCGCCGCGACGCCCCCGGCGTGGTCGAGCACATTGTCGGCGACATCGAGGCGTTTGCCGCTGGCGCCGAGGCGGCCGACGACCAGACCCTTTTCGTCATCGCTATCGATTAGTGACCCGAGGGGCTTCGCCCCTCGGACTCCCGGACACGCTCTCTCGCGCGCCGCTGCGCCGGCGCGCTCCGTTCGCGTGGCTCGCTCGCGCGCTCGCTCGCGACGCAGACCAGCTGGTTTGTGGGATAGCTTCTAATCGGCGGGTTGTCGATCCAGTCCGCCTCCGTTCGACCATGAGCAGAAGTCGTAGTGTCGGCCTTCAGGCCGACCCTGTGGCTTGCGCGGCCAGGCGCGAAGGTGGTCTGATCGGTCGCGGTGCAGGCGGCCGATCAAATTCATGAGGCGGTCAACGCGGTCTATCAGTCCGAGTCCCGTCGTGTGCTCGCGACGCTGATCCGGCTGCTGGGCGACTTCGACGTCGCTGAGGAGGCCCTGCACGACGCATTCAGGGCCGCGCTGGAACAGTGGCCGCGGGAAGGCGTGCCGTCGAACCCGCGAGCGTGGCTCGTGTCGGCCGGACGGTTCAAGGCGATCGATGGCTTGAGGCGCCAGAAGCGGTTCACGCCGCTCGAAGAGGCCGGCCCGGCCGCCGACGTCGCCGTGCACGACCCGGTGGCGTTTGCCGATCCCGACAGCGTCGAGGACGACCGCCTCCGCCTGATCTTCACCTGCTGCCATCCGGCGCTGTCGCCGGACGCGCAGGTGTCGCTGACGCTGCGCGAGGTGTGCGGGCTGACGACGGAGGAGATCGCGCGGGCGTTTCTGACGCCGGCGCCGACGCTCGCGCAGCGCATCGTGCGGGCAAAGAACAAGATCCGCGAGGCGCGCATTCCGTACGAAGTGCCGTCGCAGGCCGAATTGCCAGAGCGGCTCGATGCGGTGCTGCGGGTGATCTACCTCGTCTTCAACGAGGGCTACACGGCTTCGTCGGGCTCGACGGTCACGCGGCACGACCTCTCAGCGGAGGCGATTCGCCTGGGACGCGTGCTCGTCGACCTCTTGCCTGAGCCGGAGGCGATCGGGTTGGTGGCGCTGATGCTGTTGCAGGACTCGCGGCGGGCCGCCCGCTCAACGCCCGCGGGCGAAGTGATCCTGCTCGAGGATCAGGATCGATCGCTCTGGAATCAGGATCAGATTACGGAGGGCCGCCGCCTGGTCGAGCGGGCGCTCAGCGCTCGGCGGGCAGGACCGTATTCGATTCAGGCGGCGATCGCGGCGGTGCACGCGAACTCGCCCGACGCGAAGGCGACCGACTGGACGGAGATCGTCGGGCTTTACGACGTCCTGTGGCAACTCGACCGCTCGCCGGTCATCGAGCTGAATCGGGCGGTGGCCATTGCCATGCGGGACGGTGCGGCCGCGGGGTTGCCGCTGGTCGACGCGATTCTCGACCGCGGCGAGCTGCGAGACTACCGGCTCGCCCATGCGGCACGGGCCGATTTGTGCCGCAGGCTGGGACAAACGGCGGCGGCGCGCGCCTCGTACGAGAAGGCGCTCGCGCTCACGAAACAGGAACCTGAGCGCCGCTTCCTGGAGCGGCGAATCGCAGAGTTGTAGCGTCCGCCTTCAGGCGGACCGTCGTGCCGGCCTTTAGGCCGGCCTTGCGCGGAAACCTATGAAATATCTCTGCCTCGTCTACCTCGAAGGACAAAAGCTCCACGCCGTCCCCGACCGCGAATGCAAGAACTGCGGCGACGGATTCCGTGAGCGCGGGCTGCTGCTTGCCGCCGAAGCGCTGCAGCCGGTCGAAACGGCAACGACGGTGCGCGTGAGGAACGGCAAGGTGACGGTCACCGACGGGCCGTTCGCCGAGACCAAGGAACAGCTCGCGGGCTTCTACCTGGTCGACGCGCGCGACCTCAACGATGCCATCCAGATTGCCGCCAAAATTCCGCCGGCCCGTGAGGGAAGCGTCGAAGTGAGACCGGTGCGCGAGCTGGCCGTTTAGCGGCGCTGCTCGAATCGGCGCTCCTGCCCCGGCAGGCGGTCGGACGGCAGCGCGTTCATCCATTCCGGATACTCAGGCGCGATCCGGCTCACCTCGTCGAGGCTCTTCAGCTCCTCCGGCGACAGGGTCACGTCAATCGATTTCAGGTTGTCATCCAGCTGCTCCAGCTTGCGCGCGCCGATGATGACGCTGGTCACGACGTCCTGGGCGAGCAGCCAGGCGAGGGCGATCTGCGACACGCTCACCCCGCGCGCGGCGGCGATCGTTCGCATCGACTCGATGATCGGGTAGACGCGATCCTTGTTGATCGGCGGGAAGTCGAACGTCGCGCGCCGCCCGGTGGCGTCGACCCCGTCGCGTGTGAACTTGCCGGAAAGGAACCCGCCGGCGAGCGGGCTCCAGACGAGCAGCCCGAGGTGCTGATCCTTGAGGAGCGGGATCATTTCGCGCTCGAGCTCGCGGCCGGCCAGCGAGTAATAGGACTGCGTGCATCGGAAGCACTCCAGGCCTTCCGCCCTCGAGATCGCGAGCGCCTTCATCATCTGCCACGCCGCCAGGTTCGAGCACCCGATGTAGCGGACTTTCCCGGCCCGCACGACATCGTCGAGCGCCCGCAGCGTGTCCTCCAGGTTCGTGAGCGAATCGAACCGGTGAATCTGGTACAGGTCGATGTAGTCGGTGGCGAGACGCGTCAGGCTGGCATCGACCGCGTCGAGAATGTGCAGGCGGGACAGCCCGACGTCGTTCGGGCCCTTGGCCATCCGGCCGCGTACCTTCGTCGCGAGCACGATCTGCTGCCGGCGTCCCTGCAGCGCTTTCCCGACCATCGTTTCCGATTCGCCAGCCGAGTACACGTTGGCGGTGTCGATGAAGTTGATGCCTGCATCAAGGGAGCGATGAACGATGGCATCGACGGCGGCCTGGTCGAGCCCGCCGATCACTTCCCACATCTGTCCCCGGCCGCCGAACGTCATCGCGCCCAGACACAACTCCGAAACGAACACGCCGGTATCCGCAAGCATGCGGTACTTCATCGCGCCCTCCCGCGCTTCGAGGATTATAGCGTCTCCATCATGTACAATTACGAACCCGAAGGCAACTGACCGCTACCTGGCCCGTCCTCGCAGATCAGATCTGTGGTCGTGCTGTCGGGAATGTGCGGCCGCCGAGGCGCCTGGAGGCGCGATTTCTGGACGGCGATCCGCAGATCCTCAGATCCTGAGACCGGTAGATCCTGAAATCACGTCAGCGCGGGAGTCGCTCCGCAGGAATTCCGAGCGCGATCGCGATTTCGCGAAGCTTGTCCTTGACTATCCGCGCGTTGCGCGGACCCATCCGCATGCAGCTGCTTTTGCGCGCCGGTCAGCGACTCCAGACCCTCGTCGGCATAGCTGTAGACGACGGCGCCGCGCGGGTGCAGGGCGAGATTCTCCGACGGCACCGGCGTGGACAGAAGGCTGACGATAGCCTTCTCGAGCATGCGATCGAACGAACCCTCCGAGTAGCCGAGTTCGGCGGCCGCTTCCTCAATCCTCGGCTTGAGCGTGGCGTAGAGCTGCGCGCTGCCGGCGGCATCGAGCGAGGCGGCCGCGTCGGCCAGCGAGTCGTACCGCTGATACGTTCGCGGATCGACGAACTGAACGCCGTTCTGCGTGACCACCCGGAACGGACCCGACGGCGCGACGCTCCGCAGATGCGTGGCCGGCGATCGGCCTTCGGAGATGTTCGCGACGACCACCGTGAAGTTGCGTATCAGGCGGTCGGTCGTGAGCCAGGCCGCAACGCGAGGGTGTGACGACAGCTTCGCGACGAGTTGACGGACGAGCGGATCGCTTTCGTCGAGCGGCGGCACCGTGATCGACTCGGGCGTGCCGCCGAGCGGGCCGGATGGGCGCTCGGCGGCGACCGGCGCGGCGGCTTGCTCGTTGACCGGCGCGGTCGTCTGGCGCCCGAAGACGAGATAGATCGCGAAGCCGGCCGCGACCACCAGGAGGCCGATCGCGATGACCGGCCACTTCGGCCGGTTCGGCATCAGATCGATCGTGTCGACTGCGTCGGAATCCGGACGAAGGTTGAGATCCGCGTGATCTGGCATGTGCGCCCTCTTTCTCCTTGGACGCCGCCCGCGAAAACTTGGACGGCAGGCCTACGGCAGATCGGCGTAGAGCGCCTGGATCGCCGCGACCCATCCGTTCCGCCGTATAGCCCTTGTACTTCGCCGTCAGGTTGATCGACTTCGCGGCGGCCTCGGCGCTCTGGCCGGCCTTCTTGGCCGCCTGCGCCGACGCGAGCAGCTCGGCCGTAAAGCGCTGGAACTCTTCGAGGTCCGCGCGGGTCGTCGGTGGAATGTGACCCGGGATCACGGTGTCGAAGTCCTTCACCGCGGCCAGCAGCTTCGCCAGCGTGGCCGGCCACGCGACACCGCTCCCGCCGTTGCCTCGATCGATGAACGGCGCGTCCTTCCACGGAAACATGTCGCCGGCATGAACGGTGCGAAGCGCAGGGAAATAGATGAACGTGTCGCCGTTGGTGTGGCCGGCGCCGAAGTGATAGAGCTCGATGGCGTCCTTGCCGCTGAACAGCGTCAGTCGATCTTTATAGGTCCGCTTCGGCAGCCCTGCGCCGCCCTTGAAAGCGTCCATCTTCTCCATGTTCGACTTCGTGTTCTCGTGCGTCACGATATCGACCGTCGCGGGAAATCCGGGATTGCTGCCCGTATGGTCGCCGTGCGTATGGGTGTTGATGATCGTCGTGACCGGCTTCGGCGTGACTGCCCGGATTCGCTCGAGAATCGTCGGCCCGTAGCCGGGGTTCTTCGTGTCGACGATCGCGACGCCGTTCTCCATGATGAACACGCCGGTGTTGCCGCCGGTGAACGACGGGCCGACGGCCGACGACCCGATGATGTAGAGGTTGTCCTTGACGCGCGTGAGCTCTGGCAGGGGGCGGTGGCGCTTTCTGTTGGGCCTGCTGCGCTTGATGCGCCGAGAGCGTGATCGACAGGGCACCGACGCCAACGAGCCAGCTGAGCACTACCGGGCGCGTCATGAGACCTCCTGATCGTTGGAGCTTACTCCATGTTTTCCTGGTGCCAGGTGCTGGGTGCGTGGTGCCTGGTGCTGCGGAGGCGGTGCGGCTCACGGGTGCGCCGCGATTTAAACATCGATGCGCTCGTCGAGAGCGTGCGCCACGACAGCACCATGGCACCCAGCACCGGCACTTAGCACCACTGATCAGCGATACGCCGCAGCCTGGATGGAATACAACTGCGCGTACTGCCCGCGCTTCGCCATCAGCGCTTCGTGCGTGCCGAATTCGGCGACGCGCGCCCCGTCGAGGACGACAATGAGATCCGCCATCCGGACCGTCGAGAACCGGTGCGAGACGAGGACGGTGACGCTGCCGGCGTCCTCGCTGCCGCGCGCCGCGGCCGCATAGCGTTCGAAGAGCGCGTGCTCGGTCTCGGCGTCGAGCGCCGCCGTCGGTTCATCGAGCACCAGCAGGAGCGGTCGATCCCGCATGAAGCCACGGGCCAGCGCCAGCTTCTGCCACTGGCCGAAGCTGACGTCGACGCCGCCGGGCCACGTCGGGCCGAGCTGCGTGTCGAGGCCGGCCCGCAAACGCACCACCACGTCGTCGGCGCCGGCGCGGCCGACGGCCGCGACGACCGCAGCGTCGTTGTCAATGCGCGGCAGGTCGCCAACCCCCACCGTGTGGCGCGCCTGGAACTCGAAGCGAAAGAAATCCTGGAACGCACCGGCCAGGCGCGTGCGCCACTCGGCGGCTTCAATCCGCGCGAGATCGGTGCGATCGATCAGGATGCGCCCGCGCGTCGGCTCGTACATCTTCGCGAGCAGCTTGACCAGCGTGGTCTTGCCGGCGCCGTTCTCGCCGACGATCGCGACGACGGCGCCTGCCGGCAGCTCGAGGTTCACGTCGTCGAGGACGAACCGATCGGTGCCGGGATAGGCGAACGAGACGTGTTCGAACCGGATCGCCTCGGCCAGCCGTTCGGGAGCAGGCAAATCGGAGGTTGCCGTGAGCGAGCGCGCGTAATCCTCGAGCCAGGCGAGACGCCTGGATGAATCCATCCACACGCCGCGAAGGAATCCAACTTCGCCGACCGTGCCGCCGACGTAGAACGACAAGCGTGAGCCGGCGGCAAGCGTCAGGAGCACATCGCCGGCGGTGGCGTCCAGCCCGTACGCGACGAACACGATCGCCCCGACGTATCCGGCGCCGAATATCGCCCAGGCGAGCGTGTGCCATCCGGCAGAGACCAGCCTGGCGGCGGCAACCGGCCTGTTACCGGATTCCCACGCACTCCGCCGGTCCCTGGTGAGGCGGTCGCCGATTCCAGTGACGCGCACTTCCTTGCCCGGTGCGGCCGCCGTCGCGACGTCGAACAGGTGGCGGGCCAACCTGGTTCGCGAGGCGCCGCGCTCGGACGCCTGCCGTTCGACCCCGGGCCGCCACGTCGAGGTGAACACCGGCGGCACCGCGAAGACGGCGAGCAGCGCGAGCGCAGGATGAATCGACATGAGCAGCGCAATCGTCACCCCCAGGCGCAGGATCCACGCGCAGGTCGCAAACAGCGACATGTACATGTGATCGAGCATGAAAACCTGGTGGCGCAGGACCGCAAGCCGGTCCAGGTACTCGCGGCGCTCCTGGTGGGCGATGGTGGCGATCGACGCCAGCAGCGTGGCGACGTGCGACTCGAGTGCAATCGTCACCTTGTCGCGAAACCGGCGCTGCACTCTGACGCTGATGGTTTGAAGAAACCAGGTGGCCGTGGCCGAGATGCCGAGCGCAAGCACCGCAAGTCGAACCCGGGACCAATCGCCGGCGAGCGCGCCTTCGCCCAGCAGCTTGAACCAGAACGCCAGCATGGCATCCGGCAGTGCGGCCAGCAGGACCAGCGAGAACGAGGCCACGATCATCGCCGGCTCGTGGCGGTAGCCAAGCTTGCACAAGCGCCACATCGAGGACAGAGCGGGCGGCAGATCATCGCGCGGCGCCGCCGCCTTTTCAGGCGAGGACGTCATAGACCTTCCCCTCTTCGTCTTCCGTGCCGAAACGCTGCGCCTGCAGATCGAACATCGTCCGGTAGCGGCCGTTCAAGGCCATCAGCTCCTGGTGCGAGCCGAGCTCGACGACCTTCCCCTTCTCCAGCACGCAGATCCGATCCGCCTGACGGACCGTCGAAAAGCGATGCGAGATGAGGATGGTCGTGCAGTGCCGCGTCGCCGCGAGGATTCGTTCGAAGATTTCCGCCTCGCCGCGAACATCCAGTTGGGCGGTCGGCTCGTCGAGGATGACGACGCCGGCGCCGAGCTTGACGGCGCAGAGCGCGCGGGCCAGCGCGATCCGTTGCCACTGGCCTCCCGACAGGTCGATGCCGTTCTCGTAGCCGCGGGCGAGCACGGTATCGAGCGTCGCCAGGTTCGACGCGCCGGCCGCCTCGAGCGCCTGCAGCACCAGGTCGTCGGGCGCGCCGGCGGGAGCGACGTTGTCGCGCAGTGGCAGCTCCAGGCGGACGAAGTCCTGGAACACGGCCGTCACGCGCGAACGCCACGACGCCACGTCGAACTCGCGGACATCGGTGCCGTCGATCTCGAGGGCCCCGTGCTGGGGATCGTAGAGTCGGCACAGGAGCTTCGCGAGGGTGGTCTTGCCGGCGCCGTTCTGGCCGACGATGGCGAGCGAAGCGCCCGCGGGAATCGTGAGGTCGAATCCATCGAGGACGTTCGAACCGCCCGGATACGCGAACGACACGTCATGAAAGCGGATGTCGCGGACCGGCAACGTCGCCGCGGATCGCCGGCCAGGGGCGAGCTGCCCGGTTGAAGCCATGACCGGCTCGAGCCGCTCGACCGCCGCAACCGGCGCCGACGCGCCGTCGAGCGCCCAGTTGAGCCCGCCGAACGCGATGAGCGACGTCCCCACGACACACTGCCCGTAGACGACGAGCTCGCCAAGCTGAAGGCTGCCCGCGGCCGCCTCCGAGGCCAGCGCCCACAGTACGACGATATTGGCGGCCGTGACGATCAGCAGGCTCCACGCGAGCGGTCGTTCGCGCAGCCGCGTGGCCTCGTACTGCAATTGATGAAGCCGCGTGCGCCGGGCGACGAATCGCTCGATCGTCCATCCGACGAGGCCGAACAGCCTGAGCTCCTTGCTGGCGGGCGGATCGACGGCCAGCCGATAGGCGTAGTCGGCATCCCGCTGCGCCATGCGGACCTCGCTGGTGTTGCGGTCCTGCCAAACGCTGCTCTCGCGAAGCAGCCAGTGCGTGGACAACCAGGCCGCGGCGAGCACGAACGGCGCCCACCACGCGAAGCCGAACAACACCGCTGCCGAGGCGAGGCCGCCGATCGTCCCGACCAGTCCGCCGGCAATGAAGTCCATCGAGTACGAGAGCGGCGGGCCGGTCATGCCGAGGTCGAAATCGCGCGCCACCGTGAGGTCGGCGGCCAGCGCCGGATCCTCGAGGTGGGCAATGCCCGGGGGGCGGACGCAGGCGGCGGTCAGCCTGTCGTAGAGGAACGCCGCCGTGCGATCGCCGAGGTTGTGGCTGAGCGCGGTCTGCACCGGCGTCACGACCTGCACCAGCACGAACAGGATGCCGGCGATAGCGAGCGGTGCTGCCAGCGCGTCGCCGCGCTGCACCGCGGCAACCAGCACGCCGGTCGCAATCGCGAACAGCACCGGCACGATGCCGTGCAGAAGCACGATCGTCCACCACGCGAACGCGAGGCGGCGGTCCGCTTTCGGCAGGACGGCGAAGAACTTCCACTCGTTCCGCCCGCGAAGACGCTGGAAAAACCCCGTCATCGAAAAAGGGATGATATAGGTACTCGACTGCCTGCACTAGACGTAGTGCAGGCCTTTCAGGCCTGCCGGAGGTTTACATGGCTCTCTACGCGTTCGACGGCACCGGCAACGAGGATCAGGAACGTGACGAGCTCGACAGCAACGTGGTCGACTTCTTCAACGCGTACGTCGATCCGAAGAAGAACGCGGATCCGGACGAGAAAGAGGGGAGCCTCTACTTGAAGGGCATCGGCACGCGGGCCAGGACGATTTTCGGCCGCAATCCGGCGGAGGCGTTCGGGATTGGTGGGCACCGGCGCATCCGACAGGCGATGGAACGGCTCGAAAACAACCTCGACGCCGGCGACGAGATCGTCGACGTCATCGGCTTCAGCCGCGGCGCGGCACTGTCGATGTCGTTTGCGAACGAGATCGCGTCGAAGCTGCCGGGCGTGGAGATCCGGTTTGTCGGTGTCTTCGACGTCGTGGCGCAGTTCGGGCTGCCCGGCCAGCACATCAACGCCGGGCATGTCGTGTCACTGCCGGCCAACGTCAAGTGCTGCCGCCACGCGATGGCGATGGACGAATCGCGGGCGCTGTTTCCGCTCACCCGGCTGTGCGGCAGAGGACGGCGCGCACGACGAGCGCCTCGTGGAGCTGTGGTTCCGCGGTGTCCATTCCGACATCGGCGGCGGCAACGGCAACCGCGGCCTGAACTGGATCGGGCTGAACTGGATGTTCCAGAACGCGCTGCGCGCGGGGCTGCCGATTCCACAGGAGGCGATCGACCGGAACCTGCAGGATCGCGGGCTGCCGCAGCAGATCAGCCGCCATAAGCTCGACTCGGAAATCGAGCGGAGGTTCCTCGGCCAAGGATTGCCTCCACTCGAGCGTCGTGCTCGGACACGGGCGTCGGCGGGCGGCTCAACGATCCGAAGATCGTCCTCGCCCGAATCGACGACGAAGGGCGGATCGTCACACAGCAGATTGCGTAAGCGCGTAATTTGGAATTACGAATTCGGAATTTGGAATGTCGTACGAATGCTCCTAATTCCTCATTCCAAATTCCTGAATTAGGAGATGTCTTTCTAGTCCTTCCAGCCCGCGAGGTGCCGCGGCACCGTCACGGTCACATCCTCCGTTGCCGTGCCGCCTGCGGCGTCGGTCGCCTGGATCCGGATCGTGTAGACGCGTCCATCGCCCTTGACCGAGCGCTCGGCACGAAGCAGCACGTGGTGCGCGTCGAGGACCCGCCAATCCGGCGAGGTGAGGCCCGCCAGGCCCTGGTCACGCGGCAAGGCCACGACGGGCTCATCGCTCGTCACCGTCAAGCGACGTCGTGATCGGACCGCACGAGTCGGAGGCGCGTGTAGTCGATCGTCACCGGCACCATCTGGTGCAGCGGCAGCAGCAGCACGCTCCGGCTCGCGGACGCCCCAGTAATCGCCGGCGGGGCGTTCGATGCAATCGGCGCCACACCCGCAGCGTTGTTCGCCGGATTGGGATCGGCAGTGGCGGAGACGGCGAGCGCGATGCTGGGAATCGCCGAACCATCGGGCGTCGCGCAGCTGAGGGCGGCGACAATCGTCATCACCTGCGACTCGCCTGACGCCAGCGTCGCGAACGTCGCAGTCGGTGTGCTCGCCGAGCCGCCGCACACGCCGCCACCGGTCGCCGTGCAGGAAATGAGCGCGAGCGTCGCGGGCAGGGAGTCGCTGACGATCACGTGCTGCGCCGGCGACGGCCCGTCGTTGGTCACGGTGATCGTGAAGGTGATCGGCGAGCCGGCCGTCAGCGTGGAGCTGTCGGCCGAGATCGACACGCGCAGGTCCGCGGACGGCGGCGGGAAGCGGAAGTACGCCACGGGCATGTCGTGATCCGACGAGCGTTCCGGCCGGGTCGGGTCGCCGGCAAATAGCTCCGGCACTTCCGGGAAATCGGCGTTGCCGCGGGCGACGGCATAGCGCTGGACGTACGCTGCGGCGACGGTGTTGACCAGTACGTGATCGAGCGCCTGGGGAGTCCCTTCGAAGATGAAGCTGTACCGCTCCGCGGGAGGCAAACTGTCGGTCAGGTTCGCGAAGTTCGGGTTGACGAGGTCGGGGCTCTCGTCGACGACCAGCTGATCATCCGGCGTCGGCGTGCCCTTGAGGGTCGCGATCGGATCGGTATAGCCGTCGTTGAACTGGTAGGCGTTGTAGTCGCCGATCGAGATCACGGCGACGCCAGGGTTGAGCGTCTGCAGTTCCTGCAACAGTCCTGCAACCGACTCGGCCTGCGCCTTTCTCTTCGCCCGCACCCGCGCGCCCTCCGGGCTCGTCGACTCGATGTCGATGAACGAACGCAGGTGATTCACGACGACCATCGCCGGCCGCGGGTTCGGACCCGACGGCTCGACCGTCGCGCGAAGGACGAGCGGCGGCCGATCGTGGAGCGTTTCGTTTTGTCCATTCGCCGGATTGGTGAAGGTATCGCCGGCGCGCTCCTGCGAGACGCCATCGATTCGCACGCGCGACGTCTTGACCAGGAAGCCGACGTTCTGCGTCCCGCCCGCGGGGGCTTGAATCAGCAGTGCCTCGTATCCCGGGTTCGGCTCGCTCGCGGCAACCGCGTCATCGTTCACCTGCTGGGCAAGCGACTGCAACGCCGGCTGGTCGAGAATCTCGATGTGCCCGATGACGTCGGGCGATCGCATCAGCTGCCGGATCGCCAGCGCGGCCTTGCGGCGCTGTGTCTCGCTCCCGGCGAAGTTCTCGATGTTGAAGCCGCCGACGGTGAATTCATCAGCCGCGGGCGCTGGAACCGGTATGCCCATCATGCCGCCGACTGCGGTCAGCGGCGCGTCGGGCAGGAGCTTGTACGCGCCAAAGGTGAAATCCAGCGGGCCCGTCACGTTGGCGATGGCGACGTTCGACGTCAGCGACGTCCCTCCGACGCCGAGCAACCCATCGCTGTCGATCACGATGCGCTCCGGGTTCTCGTCAAAGCGCGGTATACAGCAATCCGGCACGCCTGACGTCGGATCCGGCGGTACCGGCTCGAGGACGGAAATCCCGGGCTCGCGCGTCGGCCGCGGGACGCCAGTCAGGACAGTTGCGATCTCGCCGAATCCGTCGGTCGGTGCGACCGACGTCAGCGACGCGGCGTGCATCCGCATGCCCTCGAACCGTTCGAGCTGACCGGGCGATCCGGCGGGGTCGAGAATGGCGGTCGTCAGCGTCACCGCTGCGGGAAGGCTCGCGCCCGTCCCGCCGACCACGACGTCGCCTGGCAGCGAGGCCTCTATCTGCGTCAGGCCGAAGAACTCGCTCACCGTGCCGCGAGCGGCCACGTCGCCACCCACTGCCACCGCGGGTGTCGCCGCCGTGAACACGAAGAGGCCCTCCGAGGTGGCGGGATCGGCGTCGGCGGCGGCGTCAGGCGCCTGCAGGAAGAACCCGTTCGACTTGATGCCGGTGACGATGCCGGCGGTGAAGACGTCCTGGCCGGCGAACGGCGACACGAAACCGCTGCCCTGGATGTCGTGGATGGCGGCAGGTACCGGAACGCAGCTCCGTTGACGCGATCGCAGAATTGCGCGGCACCGGGTTGCCGACCGAGAAGTCGACGTTGTTGTTGTCGGAGTCGAAGCAGCCACCGCGCTTGCGAATCGCAGCAGTGACGTTACTCAACGGTGCGACCGGACCGATCCCCTCGAAGCAGTTGGCGGCGCCGTAGCCGACGAGATCCGCGGTTCCGGCCGCGGGACAGGCGCCGGCGATCGGCACGGTCGTGACCTGCAGCGCCACCTTGCCCGCGCCGGCGGCCATGGCGATCGTGCCGGCGGCGTCCGGCGTCGGCAGCCCAATCGACCCACCGGACCCGGCCGCCTCTTGAATGAGGTAGTAACTGCCGGGCGGAACGCTGCCTGCGAGCGGTGTCACCTGCCACGTCCCCGTGCCTCCAGCGGACGTGTACTGCACGGACCACCCGCCGAGATCCACGGTCGTGGTGCCGCGATTGAACAGCTCGATGAAATCGTGCGTCAGCGTCGCACCAGAGTTGCCGCCGCCGCCGTACACCTGGCTGATCACCACCGTCGGTCGCCACTGGCGGCGGCTCGTCGTCGTTCACGATCGTGCCGACCGCGTCGCCATCGACGACGAGGGCGCCGCTGACACCGGTCACGTGTACGGCGAATGTCTCGTCCGGCTCCACGGTCGTGTCGCCGTTGACCGTGACGTCGAACGAAAAGCTCGTCTGCCCTGGCGGGACGACAACGGCGGCGAGGGCACGCGCGACGTAGTCGCCATCGAGTGGTGGGTCGCCGGTGCCGTCAGCCGTCGCGATATCAAACGTGACGCCGCCGTGCGCGGCAGTGGAAATGGTGACGGTGAAGCTGGCGATCATCGCGCCGCTGTTGCCTTCGGTGACCGACGCGTCACTGACCGAAAGGGTCGCTTCGCCGCCGCCGTGCGGGATCAACGTGAAGTCGTCGACGGCGAGCCCGTCATCGGCGCCCGCGGCGTTGAAGTCGACCCAGCGGATCCGGAACCTCGCGCCAGGCGGGATGCTGATGCCGGTGATGATGCCGCTGATGGTGGCGCGGTTGGCCGCTGCCTGACCATCGAGCGCACCCACCGTCCCCGCGGTGGTCGGCGCGACGAAGTCGAGCGCGTCGGCGTCGATCCAGGTGCCCGCGCTAAGGCTGGTCGCGTTCAGGCTGTACTGGAAATCAATGCGGTCGACGCGGCCGAGCGCGCCGAGCCGCCACTGCTCTCCTGTATACGAAATCTCGAGGCTGGTGATCGTCGAGCCGGTGTCGTTGGAGAAGAATCCGCCGACCAGCGGAATCAGGCTGCCGCTCTGCAGGCCGCCGAGCGCGCGCTCGGCGCTCGCCGCCGCGCCGAAGCTGTACGTGTCGCCGGTGTTGATGCTTCCGGTTCCAGCCGCGTAAGTCGTGTTGGCGTTGGTCCCGCTCTCGACGAGCTCCCATCCGGCCGGCAGCACGCTGGACGTGCCGGTCGAGGCGAGCGTGTCGAAGTTCTGCGTGTACGGCGTGTCGAGGGCCAGCAGGCTGGCGGGGCTCCCGGCCTGCGCGCGCGCGATTTGCAGCGCGGCCACAGACGCCAGGAGTACGGCGGCTGATACCGCGGCGCTTCTCCGTGTCTGCACGTGGACCGTCCTTATGGTCGCTTGGAGGAGGAGCCGTTATTGTAGTTAGGAATTAGTGATTGGGGTGACGAATGCGTAACATGCATTTCCCAAATTCCTAATTCACAATTCCTAATTCTCAATGCCCCGCGTCTACGACAGCGCCGCTCTTTGGCCGCTTCATGAGCATGACGAGCGGGATGAGGAGCAGGAACAGCAGGCCGAGGCCGCGGAAGATCGTGACAAACGACACCATCGCGGCCTGACGCTGGAGCATGCCCGACAGCGCGAAGTAGGCGCGATTGGTCGCGGTGACGGCGTCGGCGCCCGCGGCAATGAAGCCGGCCTTGAGCTGCCCCAGCATGTTCTGGGTCTCGGGGTCGTAGATCGTGAGCCGCTCGCCGAGCACCGCGCCAAACGTTTGCCGCTGACGCGAGAGCATCGTGCCGGTGATCGCGATGCCAATCCCGCCGCCGATGTTGCGCATCAGGTTGAAGAGGCTGGTCGCGTAGCCCATCCGTTCCGGCGCGATGGTCGCCATCGAAACCGTCGTCAGCGGCACGAAGAGCAGCGACAGCCCCGCCCCCTGCAGCAGCTGCGGCCAGAAGATGTCCCAGAACCCTGCCTGCAGGTTCAGTTGCCCGAGCCACAACATGGTGATCCCGCCGACGGTGAGTCCGACCGCGAGCAGGCGCGGGCGTCGAGTACCCGGTGAGCATGCCAACGAGCGGCATCATGATCAGCGAACCAAGGCCGCGCGGCGCCATCGCCTCCCCCGCCTCGAGCGACGGATAGCCGAACAGCGTCTGCAACATGATCGGCAGGAGGACGAGGCTTCCGTACAGGACGAAGCCGAGCACGGTCATGAGGAACACGCCGACCGAGTAGCTGCGATCCTTGAACAGCCGCAAGTCCACGATCGGCTCCCGGGTGCGCAGTTCGTGCACGATCAGCGCAACCAGGGCGACCACGCGAGGCAATCGCCAGCGCGTGATCATGCGGGATGCGAACCAGTCTTCCTGCTGGCCCTTGTCGAGCACGAATTGCAGCGCGCCGATGCCGACCACCAGCAGGCCCATCCCCCAGTAGTCGATGCCGCGCGATTCGCGGCGCAGGTAGGGCGGGTCGAACACGTAAGGCGCGTCATGATCAGCGACACGATGCCGACCGGCAGGTTGATGTAGAAGACCCAGCGCCAGCTGTAGTTCTCAGTAATCCAGCCGCCCACCACCGGTCCGAGGATCGGCGCGACGACGATGCCGAGACCCCAGAATCCCATCGCACGGCCGCGCTCCTCGGGCTTGAACGTCTCGAGCAGCACCGCCTGCGACAACGGCTGCAGGGCGCCGCCGGTGGCGCCCTGGAGGATCCGGAAGATCACCAGCGACGCGAGGTTCGGCGCGACGCCGCACAGGAACGACGCCAGCGTGAAACCGGTCGTCGACCACATCAGCAGGCGCTTGCGCCCGAACGACGGCTGGCCAGCCAGCCGGTCATCGGCAGGATGATCGCGTTGGCCACGAGATACGACGTCAGCGCCCACGTCGCTTCTTCGGTGGTGGCGGACAGGCTGCTCGCGATATGGGGCAGCGACACGTTGACGACCGTCGTGTCGAGCACTTCCATGAAGGTGGCGAACATGACCGCCACCGCCACGAGCCACGGATTGACGTCTCCGGATGGTCGACGACTCGGGTTCGCGTTCGTTCGTACCGTGTGCACCGTCGGCACGACCGACATGCCGGGCCGCAGCAGATGCTCCGGGTCCTGTCCGTCGTCGAGCACGATCTCACCGGCACGCGCTGGACGACCTTCACGTAGTTGCCGGTGGCGTTGTCGGGCGGCAGGAGGCTGAAGCGCGACGCCGGTCGCCGGCGCGACGCTCTCGACCTTCCCGGTGAATTCCCGGCCGCCGTAGGCGTCGACCTCGATCGTCACGCGCTGGCCGGCGCGCATGTGTTCGAGCTGCGTCTCCTTGAAGTTCGCGGTGATCCAGACGCGCTCGAGCGGGATCAGCGCCATCAACGGCTGACCCGGCTGGACGATCTGCCCCGGCTCGACGCTCCTCTTCGACACGACGCCCTTGGTGGCGCCTTCACGGTCGCGTACTCGAGGTTCAGCTCCGCCTGCTTCACGATCGCCTGCGCCTGGCGCACGCGAGCCGCCGCAGCATCCGCCCGGGCCTTGCTGGCGGCGATCTGCTCGGGCGCGGTCTGCGCGGTCGCCAGCCCCGCGGCGCCGTCTGCCGCCCGACGCGCGCCTGCACCAGCCGGCTCTCGGCGACGCGAACGGCCAGCTCCGCCTCGGTGATCTGCGCCGCGCGCCGAATCAGGCCGGCGCTCGCCGCGTCGGCGGCGGCGACAGCCGCATCGAACTGCTGCTGCGGGATCTCGTCCTTCGCGAGAAGCGGCTTGAATCGCTCGACGTCCCTCGCGGTCCGCGTCGCGGTGGCCTGGGCCTCGCGCAGACGCGCCTGCGCCGTGACAAGCCGCGCCTTGGCTGCGTCAATGGCCTGCTCGGCCTCCTTGATGCTGGCGTCGGCCGTCTCGACCCCGCCGCGGGCCGACGACACCTGGCTCGTCGCCGTGGTCGACGTAATCGGCACGCCCGCGCGGGCGGCAATCGCGGCGGCCTCGGCATCGGCGAGCTCGGCGCGGCGGCGCTCGAGCGTCGAGCTCGAAGTCGCGCGCGGTCGATCTCGACCAGCACCGCGCCGGCCTCGACCTCCTGGTTCTCGGCGACGGACACTTTCAGCACGGTGCCGCCGACGCGGGCGGCGATCGGCGTGACGTGCGCATCGACCTGGGCGTCGTCGGTCGTCTCCCGGCCGGCAGTTGCCCAGAGCCAGCCGCCGATGGCGAGGATCGCGATGACGGCGACTCCGGCGAACAGGCGCACCCGCGCCGCTCATGCTCGGACCTCCGCTCCCGCGTGATCGCGGCTTCGATCGTGCCGATGGCCCGCGCCAGCATGGTCTTGGCGACGTTGAACCTGTACAGCGCGCCGATGTACTGCTCGCTGGAGAGCGCGACCGCCTCCTGCGACTGGATCACCTCGATGTTGGAGGCCACGCCGGCGGCAAACCGGTCCCGCGACTGCGTCAGCTGCTGATCGGCCAGCTCCCGGCCGCGGGTCGCCGTCTTCAGCTCTTCCTCCGAGGCCTGCAGGTCGAGGAACGCGGTCTGAACCTCGTAGTAGATGCCGGCGCGCGCATCCTCTGCTTCGGCGCGCCGCAGACGCAGTTCCGACTCCGCCTGCGCGACACGGCCGCGCACGCGTCCACCTTCGAACAGCGGAACGTCGACGACGCCCGCGACGTTGAACGTGGGCAGTGAAGTCGCGGCGGTCAGGCCGATGGCGCCGTAATCGGCAGTAACGCGCACCGACGGGAGCAGTTCGCCTGCGACCGAACGCCGGGCAGCCTCGGCGGCCTGCACGCGCTCGAGGGTCGCAAGGTAGTCCGGACGTTCGTGGTAGGCGCGCTCGAGAGCGGCGTCGAGAGTCATCACCGGCGCGGGGCTATAAGGGACGGTGTCGGTGAGCACGAACGGCTGGCGCGGCGGCAGCCCGATCGCGCGCGCCAGCTGGAGCTTCGCCTTCTGGAACTCGTTCTCGGCGGCCGGTCGCCCTCTGCCGCTCGGTGGCGAGCCGGACTTCGGCCCGGACGACGTCGATGCCGGCGACGAGCCCGCTCTGGCGGAGGTTCACGGCCTGGCGGTGCAGCGCGTCGGCGGTTTCGCGCTGAGCGCGAGCGGACTCCGCCCGTACGTTCGCGATGACCGCCTGGAGATACAGGTTCCCCGCGACGAGCGCGACGAGCTCGCGCGCGTCCCGGTAGTCGTGACGCGTCGCCGTGAGCTCGTGCTCCGCGGCGCTGGCATCGTTGGCGGCTCTCCGATCGATGATCGCCTGCGAGACGAAGAGACGCGCGTCGAACACGTTGAAGGGACCGACGACCCGGGGAAAATCCTCGCGCAGCGGGAACCCGAACGCCTCGAGATTCGTCGTGCGGCGCGCTTCGGACACGCTCCCCGTGAGTTTGGGCAGCAGGTCCCCGAACGCGTGGGTGCGGGCGCCGGCCGCCGAGGCCAATCGCTCTTCGGCGACGATGGCGCCGAGATTGTGATCGAGCGCACGCCGCACGGCATCCTGCAGCGACAACGGCAATGGTTCGGCCGTCGCGGTGCCAACGGGAATGCCGCCCAGGAACGGGCTCCCGGGGGGCAACGCACTTCTCGCGGCCGGCTGCGCAAGAAGCGGCAGCGGCAGGAGAAGCAGACACCCTCCGAACACGAGTGGTCGCACGTTGAAATTGAATGTCACGGAAAGGCAGGCCTCACGGACGACGGCGCGGCGTACGGACCGCGCAGCTGCAGTCTTTGATCAGTCTACTCCCTAGTCGTTTGCCCCCGTACCTGACACGGCGCCTTGCGGCCGCTGAGGTGGAAACCCGGGCCCGCGCAGCTGCTCCATCGTCATCCTGTTGGCCCGATCGAGCGCGGCGCGAACGCGCGCGTGGTGCGCTCGAGCCCGCTGGCCGGCACGAGCTCGGGCACGTCGAGCGACGTGTGATAGATGACGTGATCGATGATGTGGAACGACGGCGCATAGTTGCCGTTCTTCGGCCCGTCCTCCTGCGCATACACCGAGACGCCGAACTCGCGGAGCGTCTCGAACACCATCCGCTCGAACTCCGCGCTGCCGAGCGCGTTCCAGCGGAAGGCGCCGATCGCGTTGGTCGGCGTGAGGTCGTCGTTGTACATGTACAGCAGCGTCTGCGACGGATGCTCCATCGTCAGCTTCACCGCGACCTTGTCCCACGGGTAGCTCTTGTCGATGTGCCGGCCGCGCGCCACCTCGCCGTGATGGTGATCGGGGAACTGGATGAACTTCATCGTCCGCGGGCGCTCGTGCGAGCGGCTTCTGCGCATAGAAGCGCGCGATCTCGAGCGCGCTCGCCATCCCGGCGGCGTTGTCCGTCGCGGCCTGGAAGTAGCCGTCGGTGTGCGTCATCACGACGATCTGCTCGTCGGACACACCGGGAAGCGTGGCGATCGTGTACTCGGTCTGCACGTCGCGCAGTTCAGGCACGACGAGCCGGAACGTCATCGTGATCCTTCTCGCCGTTGTCGAGCCGGTCGCTGCAGCGCGAAGCCTTCGTCCTGGCTCAGCGTGAAGTGCGGCACCGCGGCAGCCCGCCTTCGGGCTGAAACTGGCCGTTGCCGGGAACCGCCATCACGTTGACGACGACCGCGGCGCCGAGCCTTGACCGCGCGGGTGTTGGCGTTGAAGAGGCCGGCGCGATCGCTGGCCGAATGGCTGCGGCCGCCGGGGACGAACGTGCTGTAGATGACGACCGCCTTGCCCTTGACGTCCCGGCCGATGAAATCGGCCCCTGAACCGATCCCCACCCAGACGGCTTCCGCGGTGACGCCCTGCGGGCCGGTCGGCTTCGTGTCGGCCACCGGAAACACTGTTGTCGAGCGTGATCGTCTTTCCGTCAGCCGTCTTGATAGCTCGCGGCGAAATCGGTCGGCCGCCAGTCCTCGGGCAGCACGTACGGAAAGTGCTCGACCTTCAGGCCGAGCCGCTCGAACTCGTCGCGTCATGTAGGCCATGCCTTCGCGATCGGCCGCCGTGCCGGGCAGCCGGCCCCACCACTTGTGGCCGGCGTCGCGATCGCGCAGCGCGATCTGCGCGAGGTTGACCACGTGGCGCTTCATCCGCGCTCCATCGATGACCGCGTATGGCTTCTGCGAATCGGTCAGCGGCCACGTGGGGTATTGGCTGTCCTCGAAGAGGATCCGTCCGCGATCGCGTGGCAGCCCTTCTCCATAGGTTTTCTCCACGCGAGGACCGGCATCACCCTGGGCGGCGGCCGTCGCCGGCATCGCTATCACCACGACCGCCAATGCCAGATGTTGGATCGCCTTGTCATGAATTTGGCCTTTGTAGGCCGGGCCTTTCAGGCCCGGCATCCCAATGCTCCCGTGATTATCGCGCCGGGCCACGCGGATCAATGCGTACAATTCCGGACATGGCCGGACACGAGTGCTATCACTGCAAGCACTGGGTCGAGGCTGGAGAGCCGCACGACTGCTGGACCACGACCGAAGCGGCGCTGACCGAGGACCTGACAGAGGATCTGCGCGATGCCTGGGATCGGCTGCGCGAGACCGCGGCGTTCCTGCTGAAGGCGCCGCGAACGCTTCAGTTCCTGTGGTGTGACCAGGGACGGAACCGTTGCATGCCTGGGAAGGCAGCGCGCAGCCGTTCCGAGTCGGCGGCCTCAAAAGAGGTCGCCGACTCGTTTTTTCACGGACGCATCGCCGGGTGGTGGCGCGTCGACTGCTACTCGGACAGGTCGATGTAGATCGTGTTCAGGCGGTAGTACAGCGTGTCGTTGAAGGCGTGTGCCAGCACGAGCGGCAGAAGAGGGACTGAAGCGGTGCTGACGACTTGCGTCCGGGGGCTTGCCGCCTCCAGCCAGTCCAGCAGCTTGCGCTGTTCCGCGGGCGTGAGCGCGTGGACGTCACGCACGACGACCGTCGCCGGCCGTGGCGACACCTGCGGAAGCTGCAGCCGGCCGCCCTGGCACTGGACGGCAGTATCCCGCTTGGCATCGACTGCCACCAGGCTGAGGACGTTCTTGACGAGCGGCTCGGGCCCCACGACCAGCACGTTCGTGTGGGTGGCTCGGGCCATCTTCAGGTCTTTAGCGGCCGACAGCGGAGCCGGCGAATCGGCACCACCGAACGGCCTCGAGGTGTACGGCGCGGTGTTCGAGTTGCTTGAACAGAACCGGGCTTGATACTCCACTGGACACGCCCCCCAAGGTAGTTGAACGGGGTGAATCTACGTTCGACGGAACCTGGGCGCTATCGGGAAGATGCCGTGGCAGGGCTCGGGAAAATCCCCTACAGAGATTTCCGGACGGGACTACGCGTTATCGAGCCATCCCTGGAGGACTGCGTACTTGACGATGTCGATTCGGCCGTTCAGGTCGAGTTTCCGCATGGCGTTCGCCTTGTGCGCCTCGACCGTCTTGGCGCTCGAGCTCGAGCCGCGCGGCGATCTCCTTGTTGCCGTAGCCCGACGGCAATCAGGCGCAGCACTTCGGCCTCGCGATCGGTGAGGTTCGACGCCGGCTTCTTCGCGCCGCCCTGCTTCGCCGACGAAACCAGCGGTCACCCGCGCGGTCAGCGTCGAATCCAGGTACTGGCCCCCCGCCGCCACGCCCCGGATCGCGTGCAGCAGCTCGGTCGGCGCGCTCCGCTTCAGCACATAGCCCGACACCCCGGCCCGGAGCAGCTCCTGGAGATAGGCGTCGTCGGCATGCCGCGTCAGCGTGACGATCGCGGGCGTCGGGCTGCGCTTTCTTGAGCGCGCGGGTCGCCGCGAGCCCGTTCATCCTCGGCATCGAAATGTCCATCACGACGACGTCGGGCTTCAGCTCCAGCGCCTTGCGGACGGCCGCCTCGCCGTCGCTCGCCTCGGCGACGACCGTCATGTCCGGTTCGGCCGTCGATCAGCAGCTTCAGCCCGTGGCGGACGGTGACGTGATCGTCCGCGAGCAGGATGCGCAGCCGTCGTGGTCTTGTCAGGCATGGTCGACCACCTGGCCGGCGCGCGGCGGGCACCGCCATCCGCACGAGGATGGTCGTCCCCTTGCCCGGGCGTCGATTCGATCTGCAGGCTGCGCGCCCACGAGCGCGGCGCGCTCCTGCATGCCGACCAGTCCGAAGCCCTGGCGCGCCTTGCCGCCGTCCGCTCCGTCGAACCCCACGCCGTCGTCCTCGAGGATCAGCAGGACGCAGTCCGGCCGCCGCTCGAGGATCACCTCGACGCGCCGGGCGCGCGAGTGCTTGGCGACGTTGTTGAGCGCTTCCTGCGCGATCCGGTACAGCGCGGTTTCCACCTCCGAGGCGAGGCGATCGTCGAGCAGCCCCGACGTGTGCAGCTCGGCGGCGATGTCGGACGCGCTGCGACCATTCCTGAATGTAGTTGGTCAGCGCCGCCCGCAGCCCGAGGTCGTCGAGCGCGGTCGGCCGCAGCTCCCACACGAGCTGATCGACGTCGCGATCGAGACGCTGGGCGATCGTCGTCGAGCGCCTCGACGTGGTCGGCGAGGTCCGGCTCGCTCGCGCACGCGTCCTTGCAGCAGCGCGATCCGCAGGCTCAAGCGCCGTCAGCTGCTCGCCGAACTGGTCGTGCATGTCGCGCGCGATGCGCCGGCGCTCGTCTTCCTGGACGAACACGAGGTGCGCCAGCAGCTCGGTGCGGGCGCGCTCCGCTTCTCGCTTCCTGCGCTCGGTGAGATCGAAGTGCGTGCCGACGATCCGGACGACCGGCCCGCCGGGTCCGCGGCGAACCGGAAACCCGCGCGACAGGACCTGCACGTAATGTCCGTCCTTGTGCCGGAGGCGGAACTCGGCCTCGTAGGTCGGCTGGCCGCGCGCGACGCTCTCGTGCGCCTGGTCGGCCACGGCCCGGTCGTCCGGGTGGACGAGCCGCTCCCAGGCGCTGATGTGCGGCTCGATCTCGTCGTCGGCGTAGCCGAGCATCTGCTTCCAGCGCGAGGAATAGACCACCGCGTTGGTCTCGAGGTTCCAGTCCCAGATGCCTTCCTGCGCGCCGGCGAACGCCAGCGCTGAGCCGCTCCTCGCTCTCGCGCAGCGCCGTCTCGGTCCGCTTGCGCTCGGTGATGTCGAGATGCGTGCCGACGATGCGCACCACCGGTCCGTCGGCGTCGCGGCGGATCGGCAGGCCGCGCGTGAGCACCGTGATGTAGTGACCGTCCTTGTGGCGCAGCCGGAACTCGCCTTCGTAGGTCGGCCGGCCCCGTGCTGACCGCGTCGTTCAGCGCTTCGGCGCGCGGTCGGTCGTCGGGATGCAGCAGCTGCTCCCAGGCGCTGACGTCGGCGGCGATCTCGTCGTCCGCGTAGCCGAGCATCTGCTTCCATCGCGGCGAATAGACGACGGCGCCGGTTTCGAGATTCCAGTCCCACACGCCTTCCTGGGCGCCGGCGAACGCGAGCATGAGGCGCTCTTCGCTTTCGCGCAGGAGCCGCTTCGCGCCGCTTCCGCTCGCCGATGTCGCGCACGATGAGCTGGATCGCGCCGCCGTCGCGGCCGTCGAGCAGCGTCGCGTTGAATTCCACGTCGGTGACGCCGCCGTCTAACCGCACGATCTGCGCTTCGATCGGCGGCAGCGTCTCGCCTCGCAGCCGCCGCTCGATCCGCTCACGGATGACGCGGTGGCTGTCGGCGTGCAGCACATCGAACGGTGACTTGCCGAGAACGTCGCCCGGTGTGGCAGCCCCGAGCAGCCGCACCGCGGCGGGGTTCAGGAATTCGATGCGGGAATCGCGGACGACCAGGATGCCGTCAGGGGACGCATCCACGAGGCGTTTGTATTGATCAGCTGGCTCCGTCATCCAAAATCATCGCAGTCTAGCCCGCGAGGTGCCCGATGCCAAGCCGCCGCGCTCGACGCGCCGCGCGCGTGGACGTTTGTGGCGCACCGGAGCACATCAGCACCCGTTTTCTGGTCGGCGTCGGAAAAAGATGGTTATAGTCTCGGATCGATTCCGTCGCCAGAACCGCATCATGCCGACACGCTTTTCCGCGGCGACGACGCGCGTGGCCACGGCGGCCCGCGGCTCGATCGAGAGCGGCGGCCACCTGCTCGCGCCTGGACAGATCGTCGCCAGTCCCGAAACCAGCCTGCACTATCAGGTCGAGCGGTTCCTGGGACAGGGGGGATTCGGACAGGTCTACTTGTCGCGACGCCTCGGCCGATCGATCGATGTGCCGGAGATCGTGTGCATCAAGGTCAGCCGCCGCATCGACAGCTGGGTGCGCGAAGCGTACTTCGGCCGGCTGCTCGACGATCATCCGCGGGCGATCCGCGTGTACGACGCGTTCCCGCTGATGGAGACGGGGCGCTCGGTGCTGTACTGCCTGGCGCTCGAGTACGCGCCGCACGGCGATCTGAGCGCGTTCCTGTACCGCGACGGCCGCACCTGGAAGGAAACGGCGGTGCGACGCGAGATCGCCGGCATCCTGGCCGTGCTCGGCAAGCTCCATCGCGGGCAGCTGCTTCACCGCGACCTGACGCCGGTCAACGTGTTCGTGTGCGAAGGGCGGCGGCTCAAGCTGGGCGACTTCGGCATCGTCCGGCAGCAGAGCGATGGCCGCGGGATTACGGCGCGGACGATGAATACGCTGACGGCGCCGAGCGAGTTCCTCGAGGGCGCGGCGCCGAAATGGCGCGCGCGGGACGACGTCTATCAGGTCGGACAGCTGCTGGCGATGCTGGTGAAAGGCGACGCCCGGGCGAGGATTCGCACGTCCGAAGTCCGCGGGCTGGCGTGCAGCGATCACTTGAAGGAGATCATCTACCGCTGCATCGGCGAGCGCAGGAAGCGGTACGAGAACGCCAACGAGCTGATCGAGGCGCTGCAGACGCCGCCGGCTTCGCTGAAGGCCGGCGTGCTGCGGACGCTGAAAGGCGTCCACCTCGCGTTCACGGGTATCCTGAGCCGGCGGCGCCGCGAGGCGGCGCTGGCCGCAAAGCGTGCCGGCGCGGTTGTCCACTCGGGGCCCTCGGCGCGGACAACCGTTGTCGTCCGCGGAAAGCCCAACCCGCTTCAGGCAGCCGGACGTCAGGGCGGGCTGAAGCTGATGGAAATCAAGCGTCTGCGAGGGAAGGGCCATCGCATTACGCTGCTCAACGAGAAACAGTTCTGGGCGCTCGCCCGGAAACGGTAAATCACCATGGCTGCTGCTTCGACCACTGCGTTCTGCAACCGATCCGGCCTCGTCCTGCTCATCTCGAGCCTGGCGTGTCTCTCCGCGTGCCGCACCGCGCCAGCGACCCAGGCGCCCTCGATCTCCGCCGACACCTGGGCGACCGTCGACGGCCGAACGATCACCCGTGACGACGTCGACAAGGCCTTCCGGCGCCAATCGGATCCTTCGCAGGTCTTGTCGGACGAAGAGGCTCTGACGGCCAAGCTGAATCTGCTCAACGATCTCATCGTCCAGGACATCCTGCTCGCGAAGGCCGGCGCAGTTGAAGATCGACGTGCCGCAGGCCGACCTCGATACCGCGTACGGCGACGCGAAGAAGAACATCTCGGACGAGGAGTTCCAGAAAGAGCTGGCACGCCGGAGCCTGACGGCCGAGGAAATGCGTGAGGGACTCCGCCGCGAGCTGCTCATACAGAAGGTCATCGCGCAGGAAGTCGGATCCAAGGTGGCGATTGCGGATCAAGCCGTGATGCGATTTTTTCATCGCGAATCGATCGCAGTTCAACGTCGCCGAGGAGTCGTATCACGTCGCGCAGATCGTGATCACCCCGATGGCCGACGCCGAACCTGACGAACCGGAGCGGCGACGATGCCACGACGCCGCAGGCGGCGATGGCCAAGGCCCAGATGCTGATGGAACGGCTCAAGGGCGGCGCGACGTTTGGCGACCTCGCGGCGGGGTACTCGGAAGACCCTGAAACGGCGCCGCGCGGCGGAGATCTGGGCCTGGTGCCGGTGTCGAGGCTCAAGCAGCTGCCGCCGGCGCTGCGCGACGCGGTCCTGAACAAGGCGCCCGGCAGCGTGAACGTGGCGAGCGTGGGCGGCGGCCACACCCTCGTGCTCGTCGTGTCGCACGAGCAGGCGGGACAGCGCGACCTGTCGACGCCCGGGGTGCGCGAGCGGATCACCGACGCGCTGCGCGGGCGCAGGGAGCAGCTGCTGCGCGCGGCGTACCTGACCGCCGCCCGGAACGATGCGAACGTCGTCAACCACCTGGCGCGCCGGCTGGTGGAGTCGAACGGCGCGATGCCGAGCCTTCAACCGGCCGCACCGGGGACAAAATAGGATCGCGATCACGGCCGGTAGCGACTTGCGGCCGCTCCGGTCGCGATATTTCGTGATCTCGCGGCGTCCCGACGCACGGCCAGCCGCCGCCAGCCGCGCGATCCCGACGGCAACCTGTGAGGCAAATGAACACCATCCTGTCGTTGAAGCTGGCTCACATCCTGCTGTATTCCGCGGAGCCGCCAGTGGGCTTCGATACCACTGACAGCATCACCGCCATCTCGCTCGTCGCCAACGTCCTGCGCCAGCAATAGTGATTTCAAAACTGCTCGTTGCCTGGGGCCTCATGGCCGTGTGCGTGGTGATTCACGCGACCGGCGTGACGACGATGCTCCGTCGGGTTCGCCTTCACGCGAGCAGCCGGCCACGACTCGTGGAGGTTGGTCTGGCTGTTCATCCGCCTGGCCGGCTGGATCGTGTTCCTCCATTTGATCGAGATCGCAGTGTGGGCGGCGTTTTACGTCTGGCAGGAAGCCATGCCGGACTTTCAGACGGCCGTCTATTTCAGCGCGGTGACCTACACGACGACCGGCTACGGCGATCTGGTGCTGTCGCCAGAGTGGCGTCTGGTCGGCGCGATAGAGGCCCTCACCGGCATCCTGATGTGCGGGTGGTCCACGGGGTTCTTTTTCGCGATCGTCAGCCGGATTCACACGGAGGAGGCGAGACCGCTCGATTCCACATCATGACTTCATTGCTGAACGCGCTTCGTACCAATCCGATGGTCTGGATGCTGGTCTTCGTGCCGGTGCTGTTCATCGCGGAGGCCATGGACCCCGAAGCCCACACGCGGCTGTTCGTGTTGTCGGTTCTGGCGATCGTGCCACTGGCGGGACTTCTGAGCCACGCCACCGAGTCGGTCGCCGCACGCACCGGCGACACGGTCGGCGGACTGCTGAACGCGACGCTCGGGAACCTGACCGAGCTGGTCATTGCGCTCGCCGCGTTGCGCGCCGGGCAGTACCTGTTGGTCAAGGCGTCGATTGCCGGCGCCATCGTGACCAACAGCCTGTTCATGCTCGGCGCATCGTTCCTCCTCGGCGGCCTGAAGCACCACGTCCAGACATTCAACCGCGAGAGCGCACGCCTCCAGGCGAGCCTGCTCTTCCTCGCCACGATCGCGCTACTGGTGCCGTCTACCGTCCGGGTCGCCGATCCGGAAGCCGCGTCGCAGTTCACCCAGCAGCTGAGCGTCGCGTTGGCCTGCATGCTGATCATCGCCTACGGCCTCGGCATGTTGTTCTCGCTGCGGACGCACCGCGAGCTGTTCGCGGCCGCCGAACACGGGCACGACGAGGAACAGCCGTGGCCAATCGGTGTCGCGCTCGGCACGCTGGCGGCCGTGACGGTCCTGGTGGCGCTCGTCAGCGAAGTGTTCGTCGAATCGGTGCAGCAGGCGGCTGAAACGTTCGGCATGACGCCCGCGTTCGTCGGCTTCATCGTCGTCGCCCTGGTGGGCGCGGCGGCGGAAATGGCCTCCGCATTTTCCGGCGCGCTGAAGAACCGGCTGGATCTGAGCGTGGGGATCGCGCTCGGCAGCGCGTCGCAAATCGCGCTCTTCGTGGCGCCGATGCTGGTGCTGCTCAGCTACGTCCTCGGCCCGGCGCCGATGGATCTGCGCTTCTGGACCGGCGCCGTGGTGATGATGCTGATTGCGACGTTCACCGCCTCGCTCGTGACCAACGGCGGCCATTCGGCGTGGTTCGTCGGCGTGCTCGTGCTGATGGTCTATTTGATATTTGCCATGACGCTGTAACCTCCTCCCGCCGGCTGAGGCGACGGGCTGATCGCGGGCAGCCATCGATCCCATCGTCGCCCTCCGGCCAGGATTGAGAGTTAGACCAGTTTCGAAAAATCTCGTAGCCACGAACAACCTTTCAAACACAAAGGACACGAAGGACACAGAGGAAATTCATTGGTCTTTCTTTGTGTCCTTCGTGTCCTTAGTGGTTGAATATCTCGTCAGTTCGACCATACCCAATCGAAAGACGCTATAGCCGCCGCCAGAGCCAGTAGATCGGCAGGCCTGCCACCAGCATCGCGAAGTTGATCAACGTCAGGCGCGGTTGTTCGCGGAGGGCATCCGCAAAAATGCCGGCGCACGCCAGCAGGAAGAAGATCGGCACGTAGGGATACAGCGGAACTCGAAAAGGCCGGGGGAGTGCCGGCTGGCGGCGGCGCTGGATGATGACGGCGGCAACCGACAGGGCCAGGAACGGCCACATCCCCAGGATCAGCGTGCCGACGAGCTCTTCGACGGTCCGGATGAACAGATAGGCGATGGCTCCGGCCCCGAGCAGCGCGACCGCGACGTGAGGCGTGCGATGCCTGGGATGCACGGCCGCGACCGCGCGAAAGAACAGGCCGTCCTCCGCCATGACGAAGAACACGCGCGGGTCCGTCATCATGCCGGCGTGGTTGGAGGTGAACGTCGATACCATGATCAGGACCGCCACGAACCCTGCGGCGGCCGAGCCGAGCAGCCGCCTGGCGACGTCGACCGTGACGAGGGTCGATTCCGAAAGCGCGCCGGCCGGCAATACCACGAGGTTGGCCACGTTCGCGATGAGATAGACGGCGATGACCAGGCAGACACCGAGCCCGAGCGCCCTGGGCAGCGACCGTGACGGCTGCTGCATTTCACCTGCAAGCTGGGGAACCCACTGCCAGCCGTCATAGGCGCCCATCACCAGGATCAGGCCGACACCCAGCCGAGGACCAGTTCCACGCCGCTGGCTCAGACGTCTGGGAGACGGCCTCGCCGGAAGCGAACGCGGCTGCGATCGCCGCCAGCGAAAGCGCGAGCAGAACAGCCACCTTCGCCCAGGTCGTCGCATTGAGGATGACCGCACCGACCCGAACCGGCCTGATATTGATCGCGACAAGGACGATGAGCGAGACCGCCGCAATCCCGCGCTCGGTGCCGCGCGAGCGCGGGGACCACACTGACGAGCGATTCCGCGAAGACCATCGCGACAAAGGCGTAAGCAGCAGGGTTGATGACCAGCATCGACCACCCGAACAGGAACGCCGCCCATCGCCCATAGGTCTCGCGAAGGAAAACGTAGATGCCGCCGGTGCGCGGAAACGCCGCGGCCAGCTCGGCGAGCGACAGCGCGCCGGCAGAGGGCAATCACGCCGCCGAGAACCCAGAGCAGCGCAATCGCCTCGGCGCTCCCTGCTTCCCTGGCCACCGCGACCCGGCAGCCGAAAAATGCTGCTCCCGATGATGGTGCCGACGACGACCGCGGCGGCGCTCCACGTGCCAAGCTCGCGCGCAAGCCGCGCATCGCCGGTGACGGCGGCCGATTGCGTTGAAAGCGTGATTCCTCCGGTGTCAGCTGCGCAGTGTACTGCGCGCAGCCTCGTCTGGATCTGAGTCGTGCCCGGCGGGTAGACTTCGCGGTGCCAATCGCCGCCATCGTGGAGGGGTTATGAAGAACCGGCATCTCGCTCAGTCCCTGCTGCTGCCATCGTGGTCGCGCTCGCCGCGTCAGGCGGTCGCCGCCCAGCGGCGGCGCCGCGCCGGACCCGCTCGTCCGCGAGAACGCCACCGTGAAGCTTGCGGCGCACAGCTATGTGATTCCGGATGGCAACGTCGGGCTCGTGCCGAACGTCGGCATCGTCGTCGGCTCGCGCGCGCACGCTGGTGATCGACCCGGGCCTCGGCCGCCGGAACGGCGAAGCGGTGCTGCGCGAGGTGGCCAAGGTCAGCAAGAACTCCGAGCTGTACATCGCGTCGACGCACTTCCATGCCGAGCACACGACCGGATACAACGCGTTCCCGCCCTCGGCGAAGTACATCAACTCCACGGTGCAGGAGGAGGAGTTCGAGGAGGGCGGGATGCAGATGGTGAAGATGTTCTCGGGCCGCTCGCCGATGACTGCCGAGATCCTGAAGGACGCGGTCCGACGGCCGGCGGACATCACGTTCGATCGCACGTATGCGCTCGACCTCGGCGGCGTCCGCGTGCGCTTCATGGTCGTGGGGCCGACGCACACGCGCGGCGATACCGCCTTCTTCGTCGAGGGCGACAACGTGCTGTTCGCCGGCGACGTCGTCATGAACAACTCGTTCCTGGCGGCGACCGCCGTGTCGAGCATGAAGGCGTGGCTCGCGGCGTTCGACACGCTCGAGGCCCTGAAGCCGCAGACGATCGTGCCAGCCCACGGCGAAGTCGGACCCGGGACGATCATCGCGACCAACCGCGGCATCATGCAGGGCGTGCAGGCGCGGGCCCGCGCGCTCAAGGCCGAGGGACGCTCCTCGGACGAAGTCGGCGGGCACGGTGCAGGCGGAGTCTGCAGGCGCAGCACCCTGGCTGGCCGCGCGCCAACGGCCTCGCCGCGGCGGCCGATCCGCGTACGCCGAAGCGCCATGACCGCTCCGGCTGCTCATCTTCGTCCACCGGTGGCTGGGCGTCGCGCTCTCGGTCATCTTCGCGATCTGGTTCCTCTCCGGCATCGTGATGATGTACTGGAGCTATCCCGAGGTCGGCGCGCGCGACCGGCTGCAGCGCGCGCCGGCGCTCGACCCCGCCAGCATCACACTCTCACCCGAGCAGGCGTTTGCGGCGCTGGGGCGTGAGCCGGATTCGGGACAGGTGCGGCTCGGCAGCTTCGATGGGCGGCCGGCGTATCGATTCAGCAGCGGCGCGGCCGCGGCAGTGCGGGACGGAACGGCATCGGGGCGATGGTGTACGCGGACGATGGCACGGTGCCGCGCGTGGTCGACGCCGCGATCATGGATCGTGCGGCAGCGGCATGGGCCGGCAGGCCGCGGAGCGATGCCATCAAACAGGCGGTCGACGACGTCGATCAGTGGACGGTCGGCGCGCTGCGCAACGTGCGGCCGCTCTTCAAGTACTCCTGGCCCGACGGCCAGCAGGTCTACGTCAACGGCAACACCGGCGAGGTGGTGCAGTACACGACGACCTCATCACGGTTCTGGGCCTATCTCGGCGCGATCCCGCACTGGCTCTACTTCACACCGCTTCGCAAGCATCAGCCCGAGTGGTTTTCGTTCGTGGTCTGGTCGTCGCTCATCGGCACGATCGCCGCGCTGATGGGCCTGGTGATCATCGTCTGGATGTACTCGCCGCGAAAACGCTACCGGCTACGCCGGCGCGCCGACCAGCATCCCGTATCGCGGGTGGAAACGGTGGCACGCAATCGCCGGCCTCTTCTTCGGCGTCGTCGACGACGACGTGGGCGTTCAGCGGCCTGCTGTCGATGGGGCCGTTTCCGATCATGAACCGGCTGACCGACCTGACGGTGCCGGCGACCGGACGGCAGGCGGGCGCGGACGCGGCGGCGCGAATGTCGCGAACGCGCTGCGCGGAGGCGCGCTGCCCGTTGTCGGCCTACGCCGGCCGTTCGCCGCGCGAGGCGATTGCCGCGCGTGCCGACTTCGAGGTGAAGGAGCTCGAGTGGACGTCATTCGCGGGCGAGCCGCTCTACCTCGCCACCAACGGACGCGGCGAGACGCGGCTGATTCCGATGCGATGGCGAACCGAGGACGACGCTCGATCCTGCGGACGTGATGCGCGTGGTGCGCGACGCGCATCGGGGAACCATCTGGCCGAGCTCCGGGTCGTCGACGAGTACGACGCGTACTACCTCGATCGACGCGGAGAGCGCCCGCTTCCGGTCGTCTACGCGCGGCTGAACGACGCGGTCGCCACGCGGTATTACATCGACCCGAAGACGGCCACCGTGGTCGGCCAGTACAGCGCGCGCGGCTGGGTGAACCGGTGGCTCTACCACGGCCTGCATTCGCTCGACTTCCCGTGGCTCTACAAATACCGCCCGCTCTGGGACATCGTCGTGATCGCCTGATGCTCGGCGGAACGGCGCTGTGCGTCACGTCGCTCGTCATGACGTGGCGCGTGCTGGCCCGCAAGGTGGCTGTCGTGATTCGGGCGCGGATCGATCTGCCCGACGAGGATCTCGCGACCTAGTCTTACCCGAGGGGCTTCGCCCCTCGGACTCCCCGACACGCTCTCTCGCGCGCCGCTGAGCCGGCGCGCTCCGTTCGCGTGGCTCGCTCGCGCGCTCACTCGCAACGCGAGTCAGCTGCTTTTTGGTGGCTCCCTAGCGGACGTCTTCCCTCACTTCGACGCCCAGCGCCTCCGCCAGCGCTTCGAGCGTGTAGGGCTTGAGCAGCAAGCCGAACTGCCCGTCCTTCATGCCGGCGGCGGCCTCGACGTAGCCGGTGGTCAGGATGATCGGCAGGTCGGGATGGCGCCGCTCGAATCTCGCGCGCGAGCTGGAGGCCGCTGACGCCGCCGGGCATCATGATGTCCGACAGCACGACGTCGATGTCGCGCCCGTTGGCCAGCGCGCCGAGCGCCGCCTCCGCGCTCGACGCGTGAGTCACCGAAAACCCGAGACAGCTCAGCATCTCACGCGTGAGCGCCGACACTTCCTTGTCGTCTTCGACCAGCAGCACATGTCCCCGCCGCTCGCCATCGCCGCTTCGGCGCGGGCACGCTCGAAGCGTCGGCCGTGCGAGCGGCGCCGACTGGATCGCTGCGAGCGATCGCGGCAGCAGCAGCGTCACGATCGTGCCGACGCCGACCTCGCTGTCGATCGAGACGCGCCCGCCGGATTGCTGCGCGAAGCCATACACCTGCGGCAGGCCGAGGCCCGATCCCTTGCTGACGTCCTTGGTCGTGAAGAACGGCTCGAAGACGCGCGCCTGCACCTCGGGCGGCATGCCGACGCCGGTGTCGGCGATCGGAGATCTTGACGAAGTCGCCCGCGCGGCCCTGCTCGTCCACCGCCTGCACGTTCTCCACGGCGATCGTGATGACGCCGCCGTCGGGCATCGCGTCGCGGGCATTCACGCACAGGTTCAGGATCGCCAGCTCCATCTCGCCGGCGTCGACCTCGACCGGCCAGACGTCGGCGCCGAAGTGCATCTGGACCTCGATGTGTCCGCCGAGCGAGCCGTCGAGCATCGCGCGCATGCCCTTCAGGTGGGCGGCGATGTCGATCGACTCCGGATTCACCGGCCGGCGGCGCGAGAAGGCCAGCAGATGCCGCGTCAGGCCGGTGCCGCGGGCGACCGCGCGCCGCATGGCCTCGAAGACGCGCGGCCTTGGCGTGGCCGCCGGGCATGCGCTCGAGCAGCTGCAGGCCGCTCGCGAACACCGCCAGCAGGTTGTTGAAGTCGTGCGCGACGCCGCCGGTCAGCTGGCCGAGCGATTCCATCTTCTGCGCCTGGCGCAGCGCCGCCTCGGCGTTCCGCAGCCGCTCCTGATCGCGCAGGCGCTCGGTGACGTCGTAGACGAACTGGTAGGCGCCGATGCGGTGGCCGTCGCGATCCCGCAGCGTGTTGAAACGCATCTCGTAGGCGCGCCGGTCGCGCGCCGGATCGCCGAACTCTTCGATCGCCGTGAACTCCTCGCCGGCCAGCGCCCGGCTCCACACCGCCTGCACGGCGCGCTGATGGTCGGGCTGCGCCGCCAGCAGGTCGAGCATGTTGTCGCCGACCCGCGGACGAACGCCGAAGATGCGCTCGAACTCGTCGGCCGCCGCGTGGTTGATGGCCAGCCATCGATAGTCGAGGTCCGACGACCTGGACGAAGGCGTCGGTGCCTTCGACGATGTCCGCCAGGATCTTGCGCTCGGCGAGCGCCTCGGTCACCCGGCGCTCGAGCGTCTCGTTCAGCTCGCGCAGCGCCCGCTCCGCGAGCACTTTCTGCGTCGTCTCCGAGCACGGCGCAGAACATGCCGGCGACGTTCGCCGCTCTCGTCGCGGACCGGCGAATAGGAGAACGTGAACCAGGTCTGCTCGTCGTACCCCTTGCGGTTCATGACGAGCGGAAGGTCCTCGCGGTAGGTGGCCTGGCCCGCCATCGCGGCATCGATCAGCGGGCTGATGTCCGGCCAGATCTCCGACCAGATGTCGTGGAACCGCCTGCCGAGCGCGCCGCGGGTGCTTGGCGCCGAGGATCTCGGCGTACGGATCGTTATAGAGGAAGCCGAGCTCCGGCCCCCACGCCACGAACATCGGGAACCGCGACTGCAGCAGCAGCGCGACGACAGTGCGCAGCGACGGCGGCCAGCGGTTGGGCGGACCAAGCGGCGACCTGGACCAGTCGTGGGCGCGCATCAGCGCACCCACGTCGCCGCCACCGGCGAGGAACTCGAGAGCCTGACTCATCTTTAACCGGGCCAAGGCCGGACAGTAATCCTTCCGTACGCCACGTGTCGATCGTAACCCCGCGGCGCGGCGGCCTCACGTCAGTTCGCCGAGATAGCCATGGCGCTCGAGCCATTTCACCGCTTCGAGCACCGGCACGACGGTGAACGCCAGCGCCACGGTCAGCGCCCAATCGGGTCCCGTAAAGGCGAAGGTGCCGAACGGTCCCTGCAGGAAGGGGGCGTAGACGATCACCGCCAGCAGCACGAGCTCCCAGCCGACCGCCAGGTTCAGCCAGCGATTGGCGAACGGCCGCCGCAGCACCGAGAACCGGTCCGAGCGGTAGTTGTAGGCCTTGAAGAACTGGATCAGCACGAGCGAGACGAACGTCAGCGCCATCGCCTCGCGAAGCGGGCGCCCGCTTTGCAGCAGCCAGCGCGAAGAGGCTGATGTTGACGAGCGCGGACCAGAAACCGCCGGTGAGCAGGAGCACGACGAGCGGCCGCGTGAAGACGCCGGCCCGCGGATCGCGCGGCTGTCGCCGCATCAGGTCGGCTTCCGGCGGATCGACCGCCAGCGCGAGCGCCGGCAGCCCGTCGGTGGCCAGGTTGACGTACAGGATCTGCACGGCCGTGAGCGGCAGCGGCAGGCCGGCGAGCGCCGCGCCGGCCATCAGCAGGATCTCGCCGACGTTCGACGACAGCAGGAACGTCAGGTACTTGCGGATGTTGCTGAAGACGATGCGCCCTTCCTCGACCGCCGCGACGATCGTCGCGAAGTTGTCGTCCAGCAGCGTGACGCCGGCCGCTTCCTTGCTGACGTCGGTGCCGGAGATGCCCATCGCGATGCCGACGTCGGCCTTTTTCAGGGCCGGCGCGTCGTTGACGCCGTCGCCGGTCATCGCGACCACGTCGCCGCGGCTCTGCCAGGCGGCGATCACGCGCAGCTTGTCCGCCGGCGAGACGCGCGCATACACGCCGATGCGATCGACGTCGCGGGCCAGCTCCTCGTCGGTCAGCTGCGACAGCTCCTGGCCCGAGACAACACGCCGGCCTGTCGAGCAAGCCGATCTCTGTCCGCAATGGCCGTCGCCGTCAGCGGATGATCGCCGGTGATCATGACCGGCGTGATGCCGGCATCCCAGCAGGTCTGCACGGCGGCGCGCGCCTCGGCGCGCGGCGGATCCATCATGCCGACGAGTCCCAGCCACGTCATCTCGCGCTCGGCGTCTTCCAGTCGGGCGTGCGCTTTCGCGCAATCGCGAGGACGCGCAGGCCCGCCGATGCCATGTCGCGCTCGAGGGCCAGCAAGGCGGCGCGGTCCGATGGCTGCAGAGGCAGCGTCGCGGCCGTCGCGCTCCCACGTCGCGCAATCCGGGAGGATCGACGTCGACGGCGCCTTTCGAATACGCGACCAGCGACCGGCACCTCGCACGTCGCGATCGAATGGAGCGTGGTCATCCGCCGCCGCTCGGAGGTGAAGGCAATCTCGTGGCGCCTGGGCTGCTGCTGGTTGAGCGCGGCCTGATCGAGTCCGGCCTTTTCCGCCGCGACGACGAGTGCGCCCTCGGTGGGATCACCTTCAACGCGCCAGCGCCCTCGTTCGTCGAGCAGCACCCGGGCGTCTGACGACAGGACGGCGGCCCGCAACACGCTCGATCACCGACGGCGGCACGTCGAATGCGGGCAGCCGTCCTTCAGAATGCCCCGACCGGGTCGTACCCCACGCCGCCGACCTCGAACACCCCGTCGGCGGTCGCGATCCGTGCGCACCGTCATTTCATTCTTGGTGAGCGTGCCGGTCTTGTCGGAACAGATGGCGGACGTGCTGCCGAGCGTTTCGACGACGGGCAGGCGTCTGACGAGCGCCTGGCGCTTGACCATGCGGCGGACGCCAATCGCCAGCGAAATCGTCACGACCGCCGGCAGCGCTTCCGGGACGACGGCGACCGCCAGCGCGATGCCGAAGATGAACATCTCCAGCGGCGGCATCCCGCGCCACACCCCGAGCGCGACGATCGCCGCGACGATGACGAGCGCCGCCTTGCCGAGGATCGACCCCAGGCGATCGAGGTTCTCCTGCAGCGGCGTGCGGCCCGATTCGACCGTCTGCACCAGGCGGCTGATCCGGCCGAACTCCGTGGCCATGCCGGTGGCCACGACGACCGCCTGGCCGCGACCGCGCGTGATCAGCGTGCCCGCGTAAGCCATGTTGCGGCGGTCGCCGAGCGGCAGGTCGTCCGCGTCCAGCCGGCTGGCGGTCTTCTCGACCGCCGCCGATTCGCCCGTCAGCGCGGCTTCGTCGATCGACGAGGTTGACCGCCAGCGTGATCCGCGCGTCGGCCGGGACCCGGTCGCCGGCGCGCAGCACGACGAGATCGCCCGGCACCAGTTCGCGCGCCGGAATCGCCGCTTCGACGCCGTCGCGGATGGCATGCGCGAGTCGGCGCGGCCATCTCCCGCAGCGCCTCGAGCGCCCGCTCGGCTCGATATTCCTGGATGAACCCGAGCAGCACGGCGAACAGCACGATGACGGCGATGACGGCTGCCTCGAGGCCGTGCCCGAGCAGTCCGGACAGCAGCGTCGCGGCGAGCAGGATCACGACCAGGACGTTCTTGAACTGCGCGGCGAGCGTGTGCCACGCGGAGGAGCGCGCGCGAACGCCTGCAGCTCGTTCGGCCCGTGCAGCCCGAGGCGCCGTCGAGCTTCTTCCGCGGTGAGGCCCGTCTCCTCCGCGGCCAGATGCTGCAGGACCTCGCCGGTTTCGAGGGTGTGCCACGGAGGAGTCGGGTCGGTGCTGGAAGCGGTCGTGCGCTTCGACGCAGCCAGGACCGGCCTGTTTTCAACGCTACCGACGCCGGGCGAGAATAGACAATTAGATAGTTTGACGAGTTGCGACTTGATTTTTCTATAGGTAGGTTGGCACCATGGACTGGTTGAACTACCACCATCCTCTTGTATTTCTGGACGGTGGTGCGCGAGGGAAGCGTCTCGAAGGCCGCCGAGAAGCTGCGCCTCTCGCAGCCGACCGTCAGCGCGCAGGTGCGGATGCTCGAGCGGGCGTTCGGCCAGAAGTTGTTCGTCAAGAAAGGGCGGACGCAGCTGCTGACCGACGTGGGCCGCACCGTCTACCGCTACGCCGACGAAATCTTCGGGATCGGCCGCGAGCTGCTCGAAACGCTCGAGGGCCGGCCGCCGGGACGCGCGATGGCAGCTCACCGTCGGCATCGCGAACGCGGTGCCGAAGCTGGTGGTGTATCGGCTCCTCAGGCCCGCGCTCGAGCAGCCGGAGCCGCTCCGCCTCGTGTGCCGCGAGGACAACGCCGAGCAGTTGATCGCCCAGCTCGGCGACCTACCTGCTGGATGTCGTCATCGCCAGCGCGCCGGCGCCGGCGTACCTGCCGATCAAGGTCTACAACCACCTCCTCGGCGAATCCGACATCGCGTTCTTCGCGCCCGCACCGCTGGCGGCCCGGCTCAAGCGCCGCTTTCCGTCCTCGCTCGGTAACGCGCCGATGCTGCTGCCGACCACGAACAGCCCGCTCAGGCGCGGGCTCGAGCAGTGGTTCGACGCCCGGCGCATCCAGCCGCGCGTCGTCGGTGAGTTCGAGGATTCGGCGCTGATGATGGTGTTCGGCCAGGCGGCGGGCTGCGTGTTTCCCGCACCGGCCGCGATCGCGGACGACGTGAGCCGGTTCTACGGGGTCCGCCTGGTCGGGAGGGTCGATGCCGTGCGCGAGCGCTACTACGTCGTCTCGGTGGAACGGCGCCTCAAGCATCCGGGCGTGCTGGCGATGACGAGCGCCGCGCGTGATGAGCTGTTCCTGTAGGGCGGGCCTTTTAGGCCCGCCGAATCGGCGGCCCTAAGAGGGCCGCCCTACTTGAGTGCCGCGAGCCGGCCGGGAGGCGCGCCTGGCACGCGGAGCTGCTGCGAAGTCGTGGCGGCGCCGCCAGTCGGCCGGTGACGTCCCCACGAGCGTCTTGAACGCACGGCTGAACGCGGCCTCCGACTGATATCCGACATCGATCGCGACGGAGGAGACTTTCGCCGTGTCATCGGACAACAGCCGGCAGGCGAGCTGGATCCGCCATCGCGCCAGATAGTGCATGGGTGGTTGCCCGATCAGCTCGACTGAAGCGCTCGGCGAGCAACGACCGCGACACGCCGATCTCCCTGGCGAGCCGTTCCAACGACCATGCATCGGCGGGCCGACTGGTGAAGCCGTGCCAGCGCGCGGCCGGCAATCGGATCGCGCAGCCCCGCGAGCCATCCGGTTTCCTCGCGCGTGAGCGAGTCCAGGTGATGCGCCGGACGACCTCCACGAACAGCAACTCGCTCAGGTGAAGGAGCACGCATCGGCTCCCGGGCCGCCGCTCGCGCGACTCGGCGAGCGCCAGGTCGATCGAGCTGGGACAGCCGATCGCCCGCTCCCGCCGCCGTCCGCCGGAGATACAGCGCACGCGGCAGCGCTTCGAGCACCGGATTGAATGGACGGACGTCGCACCCGAGAAATCCACAGACCACGTGAGCCCGGTCAGGACCGCCGCCGCCTTCGGTGACGACCACAGGAGCTGACGGTGACGCCATCTGCCGGAAGAAATCCAGCACCGCGCCGGGCGGCAGGTTGGAGCGCACATCAGGCGCACTGCCCATCATGTAGGCGTCGCCGTGCGGAACGACGAGAACGTCCCCCGCTTCGAGCCGCACGGGCCGTTCCCCCTCGAAGGGCGGCCCAGCACTGGCCCTGCCTGACGATGTGGTACGACACGACGTGCTGAGCGCCGGGCAGCACGATCGGCGCGAACTCCGTCGCGCGCGGGACCTCGTCGACCCACGGCGAGGACGTTTCCATGGGGAAGAACAGCGCCCCGGTGAGCCTCACCGTCCGCAGGACATCGGAGAGCACATCCACGCTGCCGGCCTCGACCGCATGGCGATGGAGCGCTCGGGCGGCGTGCGCACTTTGGACGGCCGGGCAGACAACGCGGACGATCCGTCATGGCGTCGGGCCACGGCGCGATCTTACATTCGCCTGTCTCGCTCGGAGGACTGGCATGGCTACCGCGAATCCATCGGTTCGATCGATGTGGGCACTGGGCGACTATCACCGTTTCGCGACCGCGACGGTCTGGGAGCTCGGACCGGTGCTGGTCCGGGCGTGCGGGATCTCTTCGGGCCAGCGCGTGCTCGACGTCGCCGCAGGCACTGGCAATGTCGCCATCCGCGCCGCCTGGCTGGAGCGAGCGTCGTCGCATCGGACCTGACGCCGGAACACTTCGACGCGGGCCGGCGCGCCGCGCGCGAGGCAGGCGTGGATGTCGAGTGGATCGAAGGTGACGCCGAGGCACTTCCCTTCGGCGATGCCGAGTTCGATGCCGTCACCTCGTGCTTCGGCGCGATGTTCGCCCAGGACCATCAGGCCGCCGCGCGCGAGCTCCTGCGCGTCTGCCGTCCCGGTGGGGTGATCGGGATGATGAATTTCACGCCGGACGGCGCGGGCGGCGATTTCTTTCGCGTGCTCGGGTCATACGCGCCACCGCCGCCGCCAGGCGCGATCCCGCCGCTCGCGTGGGGGACCGAGAATCACGTACGCCAGCTGTTTGGCGAGAGCGTCCGGCCGCTGACAACGACCCGTCATGAGTACGTCGAAACCGCGGCGAGCCCGCGGGAGTACTTCGATCTCTTCGCGCACACCTTCGGACCCATGGTCGCGATCTGCGCGGGCCTCGCCGGTCAGCCGGCGCGGCAAGCGGAGCTCGACGAAGCGTTTCTCCAGTTCATCGCGCGTTGGAATCGGGGAGGAGAGCGCGTGCGGATACCGTACGAATACTTGCTCGTCATCGGCAGGAAGCAACTGAGAACTGAGTTGTACAGTTCACGCTTCTCCGTGCTCGGTTCTCGGTTCGTGTTCAGGTTCGGTTCCGGGTTCGAGGTTCCGGGTTCGGGGTTCGGGGTTCGGAGTTCGGAGTTCGCGACTGCCCGAACCCCTGAACTGAACGGAACTGAACTTGGAACCGAAAGGACACGAACTAGAAGCGAGAACTGAGCAGTGTGAACGGCAGCGTAAGTCTACAAGTAGCTTAACCACCCACGCCCCTTCGCCTTGAGCCGTGCGAAGGAGAGGCAGAGCGGATAGAGTGCGGCGACGACCGCGGCCGTGACGGCGTACGCGACCCACAGATCCCATCCGTAATCAGGTGGAAACACGTTCCGCGGCGTGCCCAGCGTCGGCGGCGGCTCGAACAGGAACGGCGCCGCCCCGTAGCGAAGCCAGGTCAACCCGATCGCGAAGACGTGGATGATCGGGATGTGGACGATGAAGTAAAAGAGCGGTACGCGGCCGAAGACGAGGAGCGGGTTCCGCTCGCTGACACGGATGCGATCGGCCCAGGCCAGGAACAGCATCGCGGGGCCAAGAGTCATCAGCAGAAATGACAGCGACGCCGGGTACTTCGTGGTGTTCAGGAACGACAACACGGTGAAGAGCGGTTGGCCTTGCACACTCCAGGGCCTGGGATCGCCGTACATGTTGATCCCGCGGATCACCAGGAAGGCCGCGGTCAGCATCAGGCCGAGTTGCAGCAGCAGCCGGCGCCGGCGCTCCGCTTCAAGGCGATACACTCGCCCGAAGCAGTAGCCTGCCGCCATCACCCCGATCCACGGAATCAGCGGATACGCGACGATCGTCGGCGGCTGCGCGGTCAGCAGGCCCTGCACGTGGAGAATCCGCCACAGCCACCCAAAGTTGCCGAATTGAGCGGGTGCGACACCGTCCGTCAGGTTGTGTGCCGCGATCATGCCGACGCTCACCGCGAGCAGCATGCCGTACGGCAGGTGCACCAGGGCGGCCAGCGCCAGCATGCTCATGCCGAGCGCCCAGAACACGAGCAGGATGAACGGAGGCCCGCTCACGTCGAAGAAAAACCCCGCGCGAACGACGGTGAACTCGAGTACGACAAGCCAGAGACCGCGCGTGAACAGGAAACGTGAGAGCCCGGCTCGCCCTGGCCTGAGCGAAGTCGAAGGCTCGCTGGCGCAGGAACGCGCCGGCGCCGGCGAGGAACATGAACGCCGGCGCGCAGAAGTGCGTCACCCACCGGGTCATGAAGATGGCCGGGGTCGTGCGGGCCAGGTCCTCGGGCTGGAACGCCATCGCCGCGGCGTGCACGTAGTCCCGCGTGTGATCGAGCGCCATGATGACCATGACGACGCCACGCAGGATGTCCAGCGCCTGCACGCGCGGACGGTCCTCCCGGGCGGCCCTCGACTCCGCTCGGTCCAGGGCCCCGGTGGGCGCCCCGGGGAGCGAAGGCCCGGTTACGGCGACCTTGGCGGGGCCCGCTGCAGATGCGGTCATCGCGTCTTGAACGATTTCGCTAGAATTGGCGTCTGAATTCTACATGCCTGGGATTTCACCCCGCGACTCCCTCCAGCGGCTGTGTTCGCCGCTGCTCCGGCTGGCTGCGCGGCTGATCGGGCGTGAATCGGCGTGGGAGCGCCTGAGGATGCCCGTCCCGCCTGGAGCGTTCGGGCCGGGATCCGAGCGGCCGTTCGCACAGTACTTCGAAGGCGAGAGCTCGGTGCGCGTCGCATCCATCGAAGAGATCGTGGCGTGGCTGCAGACCTGCGAGTACGTCAGCGACGTCGAGCTGTTCCGGAAGCGGGACGTCTGGCAGCACCCCAGCGCCTTCGAGCACCTGAGGCGCGGCGACTGCGAAGACTTTGCGCTGTGGGCGTGGCGCAAGCTGGGCGAGCTCGGCATCGACGCCGACTTCTGCGTCGGACGGGTCGATCTCGACCGATCGGCCGGACATCGATTATCAGCACGCCTGGGTGGTCTATCGCATCGACGGAACGGCGTTTCTCCTGGAGCCCGCCGCACGGACGCCGGCGCGGACGATCCGTCTGCTCGCGGACGCGATGGGCCAGTACGTGCCGCACTTCGCCGTGAACCATCGATTCGAGACCCACGCGTTCGTAGGCTGCGCGGACGAATCGCGGCGCATCGGCGGGAACCGCGACGATCCGGCTCTCGTCGTCCTGAGGCTCGGACCGACCGGGTCGCCCGCGAAAGTCGGGGCGAAGGTCGTCCGGAAATACTAAGATGTCGAGTTCAGCCGGCGGACCATGGTGCCGTCACGGGAACTCGAGTTCCTCAAGTTCCTCGACACGCTGGGTCAGTACCTGCGGTCGACCCGCGATCCGCGCAAGGCGCTCGCCTTCGCGCTCCGTGAGGGCCGGGCATTCTTCCAGGCCGCCGGCGGCTGTATCGCCGTCGCCGAGGCGGGCGAGCGCGACGCCCGGCTGCTCGTCGGCGATGCCGCGCGACGACGGCTGGGACCTCGAACACATCGGCCGTTTCATCCGCCATACGCGGCCGCCGGTCCGCGGCGATCTGGTGCTGGCGCCGATCCGGCGCCGCGGCGCGGCGTGGGGCGCGATGGCGTTCAGGCGACCGTCGCCGCCGTTCGATCACGACGACGGCCGGCTGCTGGCGCGGATCACCGCGGCCGTCGTCGGATGCCGATCCAGTCGATGGATCGCGAGCGGATGCTCGACGTGCGCGACCGCATCGATCGCCAGATCATGGAGCTGATCCATCCGAAGGATCTCTTCTACCAGATCCTCGACGGCCTCCGATCGCTGACCCACTACGATCACTCGTCGGCGCTGCTTCATCCGCGAGAGCGGCGAGGACACGCTCCGCCTGGTCGCCGAGCAGATCGCCTGGACGAAAGCGCGAAGCCGCCATATCGGGCTCACGCTGCCGCTCGACGCCGAGCTCGAGCCGATGCTGGCCTCGGCCGAGATCCATGGGTTCGATCGCCACGGCGACGACTGGCAGGCGTGGACCGGCAAGCCGGTCGACGCGGCTCGCCGAGCTGCTCGACTACAACCGCGACGGCCACGACGGCGCGCCACGCGCGCGAGGCGTCGATGCTCTGCGCGCCGCTGGTCGCGCGCGACGGCATGATCGGCATGCTGAAGGTCGCGTCGCGCCATCCGGGCCGGCTGAAGCCGTTCGACGCGGAGCTCGTCGATCGCTTCCGCTCGCAGGCCGCGGTCGCGATCCAGAACCTCACGCGGACCGAGTCGCTCCAGGCGCGCATGCTGACGGCCGAGCGGAAGCACGCGATCGCGGACCTCGCGCGGACCGTCTCGCACGACGTGAACAACGCGCTCGGCGCGATGCTGCCGCTCATCCAGCAGATGCAGGCGGATCTGCAGGCCGGCCGGATGGACCAGCGCGGTCTACCTGGAGGATCTCGATCAGGTGCAGAAGTCGGTGCAGGTCTGCCGGCGCATCTTCGGCGGCATGCTGTCGTTCGCGCGCGGCGGCGCCCGCCGCAGCCACCACGGCGAGGTGTCGCCGGCGCTCGAAACGACGCTGGCCGTCCTCAAGGACGGCATGCAGCGGCGCGGCATCGACCTGGTCGTCGAGACCGCCGACGATCTGCCGCCGGTGGCGTGCGGGCAGAGCGATCTCGAGCAGGTGTTCCTGAACCTCCTGACCAACGCGCGCGAGGCCAGCTCGCAGGGAGGCGAGGTCACCGTCCGCGTCCAGCCCGAGCCGGAGCGCATCGCGATTACCATCGCCGACAGCGGCTGCGGGATCGCGCCGGAGGACCTGCCGCGAGTGTTCGAGCCGTTCTTCACGACCAAGCCCAACGGCAACGGCCTCGGCCTCTCCATCTGCCGCTCGATCCTGTGGGAGGTCGGCGGCACGCTGAGCGTCCAGAGCGAACTGCGCAAGGGCACGCGCGTCCTGGTGACCGTCCCCTGGGCGCCGTCGACGTACGTCGCGCGCCGCACCATGAAGAGGCCGGCGCGCATCCTGGTCGTCGACGACGAATTCGGGCATGGTTCGCGCCGTCGAGCGCGTCCTCGGCGCCACGCACGACGTCGTCGGCAGCCACTCGTCGCCGGAGGCGCTCGCCCTCGCCCGCCAGTTCGACCCCGGACCTGGTCGTCCTCGACGTGAGGATGCCGGAGATCGACGGCTTCGAGCTGATGGCGCGGCTGAAAGCGGACCTGCCCGGCGTCGACATCATCGTGATGACCGGCAGCCTCGACGATCTCGATCAGAAGCTGATTCGGGCGATCCGCGGGCGGGCGTTCTACTTCATCCAGAAACCGTTCGATCGCGAGGTGCTGCAGACGCTGGTCGAGCGCTGCCTCGAGCTTCGCTGGCGCCGCCTCGAGAGCCGGCAGCACGTCGAGCGGCTCGAGCGGGAGCTGGCCGAAGCGCGGGCCTTCCAGCAGAGGACTCCTGCCGCTGCCCGACATGGTCGTCGACCAGCTCGCCGTTTCATGCCGATACGTCTCGTGCGCGGAGCTCGGCGGCGATCTCTGCGACTACGTGGCGATCGGTCCGGGACGGATTGCGCTGCTGGTCGCCGACGTCATGGGCCACGGCGTCTCCGCCGCGATGCTGACCGGCGTCGTCAAGTCGGCCTTTCGCGCGTCCAGCCCTCAAGGGCTACGAACCGCAGGCGATGGTCCAGCCGGCTCTGGCGCAACATGGATGCGTTCGGATCGGAGCGGTTCGTGACGCTGATCGCGGCCGTTGTGTCGATGGACGAGCGACGCGTGGATTACGTCAACGCCGGTCATCCCGCGGGGCTGGTCTTCGCCGCGGAGCGACGCGTGTCGCGTCTCGACGAGCACCGGCCCACTCGTGTCGCCGGCCTTCCGCGATTGCGCGTGGGAGCAGCGGAGCGTCGCCGTTCGACAAGGGCGATCTGCTTTTCCTGTATACCGACGGCGTCTCCGACGCCCTGGCCGGACCGCACGACTGCGGCGAGGAGTCGATCGTCCAGCTCGTTCAGGAAGATGCGACACCAGATGTTCCGTTGCTCGATTCGGTGCTTGCGCGCGCCCGGGAACAATTCGGCGGCCGCCCGCAGCCGGACGACCTGACGCTTCTCAGTGTCAGGACGCGATAAAGGCAGCCGCTGGGTGCTGCGTGCCGGGTGCCGCGTGCGGGTGCTGGGTGCCGCGTTGCTATACTCTGCCCGGTGAGCAGTCCGCGGAGGAGGATTCGAATGATCAGCCAGTTTCGGATCCGGCTCGGTGTTCCGGCGTTCTTGATGCTGTTCGCGTGGGTCGCGGCCGGTACCGATTGCCGGGCAGGGACCGTCGACCCGCGGGTCGACGGCGCCGCGGACGCCGAGCGGCCAGCCCGACCTCGAGGGCGTCTGGACCAACAACGGCGTCACGCCGATGCAGCGACCCGAAGCGCTCAAGGACCGCGAGTTCCTCACCGACGCGGAGGTCGCGAACCTGAAACGGCGCGCGGCGGAGCTCTTCGAGAGCCAGCAGGCGGGCGATCTGATCGGCGATCGGCTGTTCCAGGAAATCATCAAGGATCCCAACCTGCGGCCGTTCGATCCCGACACCGGCAATTACAACTCGTTCTGGCTCGTCGACCGCAGCATCGACAACCGCACGTCCCTCATCATCGACCCGCCGAACGGCAGGCTCCCGCCGCGGGTCGCGAAGCCGGATCAGGGGCGGGGCCGGCCGCAGGCGCAAGGCGCGGGCGGTCCGTCGAACCCGGAAGAGGTCAACCTGGGCGAGCGATGCATCACCTACGGGGTGCCGTGGCTCGTCGCCGGGTACAACAGCTACATCCAGATTTTCCAGACGCCGAGCTACGTCGCGATCCTGCAGGAGATGATTCACGACGTGCGGATCGTGCCGCTCGACGGCCGCCCGCATGTCAACGGCAGCGTGCGCCTGTGGAACGGCGACTCACGCGGCCGCTTCGAAGGCGACACGCTGGTCGTGACCACCACCAACTATTCGCCGAAGACGCGGCTGCAGGGCAGCTCGGAGAACCTCAAGCTGGTCGAGCGCTTCAGGCGCGTGGCGCCGGACACGCTCGAGTACCGATTGACGTTCGAGGATCCCACGGTGTGGACGACGCCGTGGACGATGATGATCCCGCTGAGGCGATCCGACGAGAAGGTCTACGAGTACGCCTGCCACGAGGGGAACCATTCGTTGACCGGCATTCTCGCCGGCGCACGCACCTTGGAGAAGGAAGGCAGCTCACCTCGCTAGATCGCCACGGTGCCTCGCACCGCCCATGCTCGAGCCCGAAGCACGATCGCCCGATCGGGGCCGCTGCCGAGGAGGCGGGTGTGCAACCGCTGCCGGAGTCGCTCGCGTTCTTTTGATCCGAGCGCGGCGACGTACGCGCCCGCCGGCCCTTGATTTTCGAGAAAGGGAGACCAGTAGTCGGCGAACGAGGCAAACCTCGTCCGGATTGTGAGCGCCTCCTCCGACACATCGAGCAGCCGTTGATTGCGCCAGAGGGTCCCGAGCTCTCCCCTGCGGCAGAGCGGCATGTGCCGTTCGTCCCGAGCGTCGGCGGCCGCGCTGAGCGCATTCGCTTCGTCCCAGAAGGCTCGCAACATCTCCATGCCCTCCCCGTAGTCCCAGACGGCCGCCGCTACGCTGCCGCCCGCCCGCGTCACGCGAATCATCTCGGCCAACGCCTTCGAGGGATCAGGGATGAAGTTGAGCGCCAGCAGCAAGAGTGTCCGGTCAAAGGTTCCATCGCGGAATCGAAGCTGTTGTGCATCACCCACTTCGAATCGGACCAGGCCTTCTCCGGGATGACGCGTCTGCGCGTACGCGATCTGTGCCGCGGCCGGATCGATGCCGATGATGGCGCTGGATGGCGCCACCGCCGCGACGGCCTCGGTCAGCGCACCCGTGCCTGATCCGGCGTCGAGGACGGCGTGGCCGTCGTTGATCCTGGCGAACTCCACGAAAAGATGGGCCAATTCACGACTCCATCTGCCCATGAAGCGGTCGTAGGATTCGCCGGCTGAGAACATTCCCGGCTGCGAACGAGATCTAAACATCTGCCCGCAAGGCCACGACCGGATCGACGCGCGACGCGCGGCGCGCGGGCAGATAGGTCGCCAGCAGCGCGACCGCCGCCAGGGCAACTGACACGACAACATACGTGACCGGATCGATCGGCCCCACGCCGAACAGGAACGCCGACATGACACGCGTGACCACGACCGCGACACAGAGGCCGAGCGCGATGCCGATGGCCGTGAGCAAGAGCCCGTGACGGAGAAACATCCTCCGCACGTCGCCGATCTGCGCGCCGAGCGCCATCCGAACGCCAATCTCACGCGTCCGCTGCATGGCCGCGTAGGCAATCACGCCGTAGATCCCGACCACGCCGATGAGCAGCGCGACGCTCGAGGCAATGCCCAGCATCACCAGCGCGAAGGATGTCCGGGCCATGGACAAGGCCTGAATGTCTTCGAGTGTTTGCACCGCGGCGAGCGGCAGGTTCGGATTGACTGACCAGACGGCCTGCGCGAGCTCGCGTGGAAAGCCTGGCGCGCCCACCCGAGTCGAGCGCACCGCATAGGCCATCGTTCGCCATCGATAGGTCTCGTTCATCATCGGCCAGTACACGATCGGCGTCGCCGGCTGATTGAGCCCATCGTCGCGCTCGGCGCCGACGACGCCGACGATCTCCCGCCAGGGCATCTGAGCAGTGACGCGAACACGCTTGCCGATCGCCTCGGACGGATCTTTCCAATACGCCCGAGCGAGGGGTTCCGAGATGACGACGACGAGGCGCCTGTCGTAGACGTCGGCCCACGTGATCGGGCGCCCCGCCACCTGGCGTATCCCCATCGTCTCGAAGTACCCCGGCGCAAAGCTCTTGAAGCGCCGGAGCGGAGGCAGCGCGCCTTCACGATCGGGAAACTCTTCAACCATGAGAGGGTTGGCGTTGTCCTCGCCGTCCATCGTGATGGAGGACGAGAGTCCGACCGACATCACGCCGGGCACCTGCGCCACCCGCTCCGCGACCTGCTGGTGCGTCCGCGCCGCCTGCTCGGGATCGCCGATGAAGTTCGCCGGGATTGCGACGACGAACGTCTGGACCTCCTCCGGGCGCGCAAACCCTGCGTCGACCTGTCGCATCGCCAGGAACGTTCGAATCATCAGGCCCGACACGATCAGCAGTGTCATCGCCAGCGCGACCTGGCCGACGACCAGTCCATTGCGCGTGCGGTGTCGTGCTGGAGTCTCGCCGGCCAGGCGGCCTCCCTGCCTGAGCTCCGAGATACTCGGGCTGCCGAATCGGAGGACCGCAACCAGGCCGAGCGCGGTGCCGCTGAGGAGGGAGACGCCAAAGGCAAAGAGCATGACGGCCGGGTCGATGCCAATCTCGTCGATGCGCGGTAGCTCCGCAGGCGCGATCGTTCGCAGCAGTCCGGTGGCGGCCTGGGCCAGCGCTACCCCGACCGCGCCGCCTGCGAGCGCCAGCACCATGCTTTCCGACAGGAGCGCGCGCGTGATCCGGCCACGGCTTGCCCCGAGCGCCGACCGCATGGCGAGCTCCTGGTGGCGTGCTTCGGCGCGCACCAGGAACAGGTTGGCGACGTTTCCGCAGGCGATCAGCCACACGACGGCGACGGCAGCCAGGAGAATCCAGAGAATCTCGGCGACATTGCCGATCACGTCGTCGGCCAGCGGCCGCACGTCAGGTTGCAACTCCAATTTCGCAAACGCTGGAGGGAACAGGGCGATCATGCGCGCCACGTCGGCGTTGGCCTGAGGCAGCGTGATCCCCGGCTTCAGCCGGGCGAGCGCTTGAAACCCGAAGCTGATCACGCGGGGCGCGTTCACGTCCACTGGCATCGGCAGCACGATGTCGGGACGCGTGCGCAGAAACCTGAACGACGACGGCAGCACACCGAGGACTTCCGCCGGCCGGCCATCGATCACGAGTGACTGGCCGACCGCGCGCGCGTCGCCACCGAACCGGCGCTGCCAGTAGCCATAGGTCAGGATCACCCGATCCGGCTGGCCCGGCGTGTCGTCTTCTGCGCTGAAGAGTCGACCGACAACTGGCTGCACTCGCAACAGCGGCAGCGTGGACGCACTGACGAGCAGGGCCTGAGCACGTTCTGGATCCCCGCGGCCGGTAATCGAGACCTCGGCGGGATCCCAGGCGCCGATCGCCTCGAACGCCCCCTGGTTCTCGCGGTAGGTGAGATAGGTGCCCGGGCCCTGGTTTGTGCCTGCCCCGTGGGGTGCGCGCTGGCGCAGGCTCACCAGCCTCTCGGGCTCATCAAAAGGAAGAGGTTTCAACAACACGCCGTACACGACGCTGAAGATCGCGGTGGTCGCGCCGATCCCCAGGGCAAGCGTCAGGACCGTCGCCGATGCAAACGCCGGCTGCCGCCAGAACGTCCGCGCCGCGTGACGGAGGTCCTGCCCCAGCTGGCTCAGTCCCGGCATGTTTCCCCTCCGCGCGGAATCTTAGTCGCACGTCGGCGATTCAAGAAACGGCCCGGTAGGGCGACCCTTTCAGGGTCGCCGATGGCCAACAAGGCGGTCGAGTACCGCGCGGCGAGAGGCGTAGCCGAGGATCGTCGCCGGCGAGACGAAGCTCCTGTGCTCGTCCAGCTCCTAGGCGCCGGGCACGACGTTCGGACGACGGTTCGCTCGTTGACGCGCGAGGCCGCGGTGCGCGCGATGTTGCAGGGTGCCGGCGTCCAATCGACCGCACGGCTCACCTTCTATCCTGCTGATCTCGAACGTGACGACGGGGTGGCCGGAGGCCGTCACCGGCTGCGATTTCGTCATCCACGTGGCGTCTCCGATGCCGGCAGCGGCGCCAAGAACCGAGGACGAACTGATTCGGCCGGCGCGCGACGGTGTGCTGCGTGTGCTCGGGCTGCACGCGATGCGGGCGTCGAAGCGCGTGGTGCTCACGTCGTCGTGATGGCGCGGTCTATTACGGCCACCCGCCGCAGCCGGCGCCGTTCGACGAAACGAGCTGGACCAACACCGACGGCGAGATGAGCGGGTACGTGCGATCGAAGGCGATTGCCGAACGCGCGGCGTGGGAGTTCATGGCGGCCGAGGGCGGGTCGCTCCAGCTGTCGGCCATCAATCCCTCAGGAATTTTCGGACCGATCCTCGGCCCTGACTTCTCTTCGTCCATCGAGCTCGTGACTCGCCTGATGAAGGGGATGCCTGGTGTCCCCAGGCTCTACTTCGGCGTGGTCGACGTTCGCGACGTCGCGGATCTCCATCTCCGTGCGATGACCCACCCGGCCAGCGGCGAGCGATTCATCGCCACCTCGGGCGATCTCATGTCGATGCTCGCCATCGCCAGAGTGCTCAGGGACCGCCTCGGCGACGCGGCACGAAAGGTCCCGACGCGACAACTCCCCAACTGGCTGGTCCGGTTCGCCGCGCTCTTCGATAGGACCATGCGCCCGCTGATTCCCTTGCTCGACAGCACGCGTCGCGCCACGAGCGCGAAAGCCGAGCGTCTGCTCGGGTGGCGCCCGCGGCCGCCGGAGGAGGCGATCGTGGCGACCGCCGAGAGTCTCATCAGGTTCGGGATTGTGCCTGACTTCTCAAGTCGTCGATCGGATTGATCCGCGGGCGGCGAGTCTCGGGGCGATGGCAGTGTTCGACCGCATGCGATAGAGTCTCGAGCGAACTTCGGCGCCGTCGGATTCGTCTTCTTCCCTGTGCCAATCCCGAAGAGGAACGTGTTGCTCGACAGTATGGTCCGAGACGTCCGCTATGCCTTTCGCTCGTTCCGCCGGGCGCCGCTGGCGGCGCTGACGATTATCGCGACGGTGGGGCTCGGCCTCGGGCTGGTCGCCGTCGTCTTCACGATCCTCAACGCCTACCTCTTTCGCGTGGACGAGGTGCGCGACCCTCCGAGCTGTTCGCGGTCGAACGTCAGCGATCGGCCAACGTGGAGCCCGAAACCTTCTCGCGCCCGGAGTACGACACGCTCGTCCGCGAGACGGATGTGTTCTCCGAGGCATTCGCGACAACGTCAGACGTGGCGGCCTGGATCGAGGGCATCAGGCGGGAGGGCCGTCTCGTCACGGGGAACTTCTTCCGCGTCCTCGGCGCCAGCGCCGAGCGTGGGCGGACGCTCACGCCCTCGGACGACGAACCGGGCCGTCCTCCGGTCATTGTCCTCAGCCATCGGTCCTGGTCGCAGCACTATGCGAGCGACCCCGGCGTGCTCGACCGCACGATCCGGGTGAACGGGGCATCGTTCCAGGTTGTCGGCGTGATGCCGGAAGGCTTTCGAGGACTCGAGGCCGTCGCGGCGCCGGACTTCTGGGCGCCTCTTTCTCTCCTTGACCAGTTCCGCCCCGGCCAGCAGGGACGCGAAGGGTCCCGCGGCCTCCACATCGTCGGCCGGCTGAAGCCCGATCTGTCGCGCGACCAGGCGCTCGCGCAGCTGCTCGTGTGGGACTCGCGGAATGCCGTTGAACGTTCCGGCGAGAGGCCGGCGAGCCTCGTCCTGGAACCGAGGCTGGGCACGGTCCCGCTGTCGACCGAGGCGATGCTGCTGTTCATGCCGCTCTTTTTTGCGTTCGGCCTCATCTTGATGATCGGGTGCGCGAACGTCGCCAACCTGCTGCTCGCGCGCGGGGTCGCGCGTCAGCGCGAGATTGGGATCCGGCTGGCGATTGGCGCGTCGCGGCGCCGCATCGTCTGGCAGTTGCTCACCGAGAGTCTGTTGCTCGCGCTGGTCTGCGCGGCGGCTCGCCTTCGGCATTTCACGGCTCGTGCTCGCGGGCATCGTCTACGCGGTGATCAGCACCTTCCCACCGGAAATCGGCAACATTCGCCTGGTGGTGCCACCGGCGGACTGGCGCGTCGCGCTGTTCCTTGTGGCCGGCGCGATGGTCTCGACCGTGTTCTTCGCGCTCGCGCCGGCGCTTCAGGCGACGCGCGTGGAGCTGGTGCGGGCGATTCGCGGCGAAGTGGTGCGTGATGGCCGTCCCGGCCGCGCCCGGAATGCGCTCCTCGCGCTGCAGGTCACGGGATCCGTGCTCCTTCTCATCCTCTCGGCCGTCTTCCTGCGCAGCTCGTGGGCGGCAGCAGCCGTCGATCCCGGTATCCGCACGGCGGGTATCGTCACCGTCAGAGTCCTGAACGAGCAGAGGCGCGGCGCGATCCTCGAAGTGGTGAAGAGCGAGCCGCAGGTCGCCTCGGTCGCGGCCTCGTTGCCGGGCGTGCTGGGCGGACGCCCGGCGCTTGCGGACGGCGCGAGTGGCAAGTCGACTGTCACGTACCAGTTCGTCTCGCCAGAGTACTTTGGCGTCCTCGGTATCGATGTCGTGCGCGGGCGCGGCTTCACCGAGACCGAGCGGAGCGCGGACGCCGCGGTGGCGGTCGTGTCCGAGGGCGTCGCGCGACAGCTGTGGCCGGGCATCGACGCCATCGGGCAGGTCGTGCGGCTCGAGCCAGACCCCGACAGGAACCAGCCGGAGATCGGCGACGTGCCGCCGGTCTCGCGCAGCCTGGTCGTCGTCGGCGTCGCACGGGATGTGGCTGGCTTCCGGCTGGGCGGCTTCAGGATGGCGGGCGCCGGCGTCTATGTGCCAATCAGCACCGAGGCCGCCGGGACGACGCTCATGATGCAGATGCGTGGGAATGCGGAGCGCGCGCGTCAGGCACTCGTCGATCGGATGGCGGCCATCGATCCCAACATGGGCGAGGTCGGAACATTACAGGCCCTTGCAAGCACCGAGACGTATCTGCTTGCCATTCCGTTCTGGTTGACGCTGGTGCTTGGCGGGCTGGCGCTTCTGCTGACGTTGTCGGGGCTGTTCAGCGTGCTCTCCTATCTCGTCGAGCAACGCACCAGGGAGATCGGCGTGCGAATGGCGCTGGGCGCGACCCGCGGCAGCATCGCCGGGCTCGTGCTGTCACAGTCGGCTCGTCCCGTCGCCATCGGGCTTCTCCTTGGAGTCAGCTTCCCGGTGGCGCTCGGCGGCGTGCTGCTGGCCACGCCAGCGGCCGAGCAGATCGGGTCGACCGTGCGTCTCTTCGATCCGATCGCCTACGCCGCCAGCCTGCTCTGCATTGTCGCGGCGTGTGCGTGTGCGGCGCTGATTCCAGCGCTGCGCGCAGCGGGGATCGATCCGATCGGCGCGCTCAGGCAGGATTAACCGGAAGCTAATTCCGCGCCTTGTGCGACGACTCGACCAGGACGAGCCCACTTTGCATTGATGGCGGCAGTTTCAGAACGCGGCCGAATGCGCTCAGGTCGTAGCCGTCCTGAAGACGCCCGGTGACATCCACACGTGCCCCCTTGCGGGGCGCGCCGCCGGTGGTCACGACCCAGAGCCCCTGGTCGCCATCAACCAGGCGATAGGCGCCCGACCCCATGACCGACGCGCTTTGATCGACGGTCCCCTGCACCGTGACCGATCGATCGCGATACTTCCCGGGATCGGCGAGCAGATCGTTGACACGTTTGGCGCCGCACCCGATAGCGATGACGGCCATCGCCAGCACACATCCCAATTGAAGCCGCCTGGCCACCATGCTACGCGGCACCGGCGTGCCGCTCCTCCGCGTCTTTCAATCGGAACTCCAGCGTCAATCCTCCGACCGACAGCACGTCGCCGCTCTTCAAATCGTACCGGCCGCCCACAGGCAGCGAGTTGACGAGCATCTTGCCGCGGAGCCTGGTGGCCACGTAACCATGCCGGTTCCGTGTCACGGCAGCCGCGACGCTCGGCTTGAACCAGCCTCGCAGGCGAATGAGCGTCGAGGCGCCCTTGCCGATGAGCGAGGTGTGGCCCTTCAATTCGTACTCGGGGCAATCTGTCGTTCCGGAAATCACACGAAGCACACCGACTGGTCCGAACGCTTCCGCTTCACCGGCCGCCGCCAGATCCTCGCCGTGCTGGATGAGCGTCAGCAACCGCTGATGCTTCTGCGGATCCATGAAGACCGTCTCACCTTGATGAGCGCTTGCGACCGCCTCCTGAGACTGGGTCGTCGCCGCGTCCGCGAGTTGATTGAACAGCAGCGTGTGTTTACCCACAACCACGACGTCGCCATGCGCCAATTTCGATCGACTAATGCGCTTGCCGTTCACGAACGTACCGTTCGTGCTTTGGAGGTCCTCGATCACGAAATCGTTTGCGGAACGGAAAATGTAGGCGTGATGACTGGAGACGCCGGGACTGTCGATGGCGATCAGGTTGTCCGTTAACCGACCGATGGTTGCGGTCTCGCCGACCGCGTACTCCTTCACTTCGCCATTTTCACTTTGCAGCGTGAGGCTTGCCATTAAGACCTCCACATCCGACCAACGTCGAGACTGTCAGGGGGCGTGTGGCCGATCGCAAGAAGCAAGCCGGATCAGGGCCGGTGAGAACAGGGCAGTTGGCCGCGCGATCGCAGGCTGCAGTCTTGGCAACGAACTTACGAAACAGGGACATCGATACCCTGCACACGCCTGCGCAACGGGCGCCACCGCTCTATGAACCCATACTGCTTCACGCGGCCGCACCCGAAAGTACCGGTGAGATCGATCTCATGACCGGCAGGACGGTCGGCAAATACCGCATCCTCGCGCCGCTCGGCCGCGGCGCCACGGGCGTGGTCTATCGAGCGCTCGACCAGACGCTCGAGCGGGAGGTGGCGATCAAAGTCCTGATCCGGGACCTCGCCGAACCGGTCGCGATGCGGCGCTTTCGCGCCGAAGCGACCACGCTGGCCAGGCTGAATCATCCCGGGATCGCCACCATCTACGAATTGATTGAAGTGGACGCGGACCTCCTGATGGTGATGGAGCTGGTTCGAGGCGAAAGCCTGGAACAACTGTGTCGCCGGCTGGGGCCGATCCCTCCCCATCACGCCTGTCACATCGTCGATCAGGTCCTCGCGGCGCTCGACAACGCACACCGCGCGGGCATCGTGCACCGCGACATCAAGCCCGCCAACATCATGATCACCGACGCGGGCCTCGTGAAGATCATGGATTTCGGCATCGCGCGTGTGCGAGGCGACGAACGGCTCACGATCGATGGCAGCATGATTGGGACGCCCGCCTACATGCCTCCAGAACAGGTGCTGGGCCAGCAGGTCGATGCCCGCTCGGATCTGTATTCAATGGGAGTGGTTCTCTATCAATTGCTGGCAGGCGCGCTCCCTTTCTCGGCAGACAACGCGATCGCCACGCTTCAGAAACAGGTCTCGGAAACGCCGACGCATTTGCGCCGCTACGTGGAGGGGCTTCCAGACTGGTGCGAGCAGGTCGTGCGGCGCGCCCTCGCCAAGGCGCCAGATGACCGCTTTCAGTCCGCCGAGGCCTTTCGCGAGGCACTCGCTCCGGCGATCGGCGCGTCACCCCGGATCGATCTGGCGAAGGTGCTTGATGTGTCGCGCGCAGGTGGTCAAGACAGGGCGGCCGACATCAGCGCTCCAAAGACTGTCGTTTTCACGGTTGTCGATCAGCCTCCGGCTCCTGCCACGGCGCGAGTCGCAGCCGCGCACGTCGCGAAGGCGCGGAGGCGAGGGATCACCACGCCTCGTAAGCTGAAGGCGGCCGGCCAGCGCGGCCGCCGCATGTTGAAGGTCCTCAACGACAGCCGGCCTCAATGGACTCGATCCAGGCTGGCCGACGTCGTGCTCAGCGTAGCGGTGGTTGGGTCGTTGACGTTGCTGGCCTGGGACGCTCCGCTGGTGAGAAGTCCAAGAACGTTCCCCGAGGTGCGGTTTCAGGGCACGACGCTCGTCGGAAGCGGCGCGCAGCAGCATGAACGGGAGGCACGACTGGTCCTGGCGGACGAGAAGGTGTTGGTCGTGGCCGGACCGGGTGCAGGAGAGGTGTTGCAAGCCGTCCGATACAGCGACGTCTATTCGATCAGCTATTCGCAAGGGCGCGATCCGTTCTGGGAGTCGCCCGACGGACCTGACCTGGTCGTTCGCGTACGGGGTGGCACGCTGGACAAGTGGGGCATCTCCGTTCGTCGCGACTGGGTGTCCCTGCTCGTCGCCGCCAACCAGCCGGATACCGGCCGGTTCATCGTGATGCATTTCGACGACGGGTCGATTCGCGGCGTCTTGACGGCACTCGAGGAGCGGACCGGACGAAAACCGCAGATTCTCGGCGAACGTTGACGGCGTGGGTCACCGGACTGCGAGTCCGCACAATTACACGAGGATCCCATGCGATTGCACGTCGGGGCCAAAACCGATGTCGGCCGTGTCCGTGAACTGAATGAAGACGCGTACCTGGCGAGCACGGACGGTTGCCTCTTTGTCGTCTGCGACGGCATGGGAGGCGCTCCGGCCGGGGAGGTCGCCAGTGACCTCGCCGTCCGGGCAATCGTTCAGCAGTTCAACGGCGGCGCCGCCGTGCCCGAAGGTTTGACAGATGGAAACAGCAACGGGTACCTGCCACAAACCAGCCGGTTGGGCGACGCCATTCGTCGGTGCAATCAGATCGTCTACGCACATGCGCAGGAAGACCCCCGCCACAGCGGCATGGGGACGACCGTTGTCGCGGCATGCATCGCGAAGGACATCGCGAGCATCGCCCATGTCGGCGACAGTCGCGCCTACCTCTGGCATGACGACCGCCTGGAATCGCTCACGCGCGATCACTCTCTCGGCGAAGCACAGCTGCGCGCAGGAGTGCCGGGCGACAGCCCCGCCTTCGCCGAACAGCAGAACATCCTCTTGCGAGTACTGGGACGCGCACCCGACGTCGACGTGGAGCTCACTGAGGTGCCAGTGCGGGCGGGCGACTATCTGCTGTTATGCAGCGATGGCCTGACGCGGATGGTTCCCGAGCCGACGATCGAACAGACAATTCTTCGTCTCCGCCAGCCCCAGCGCATCGCTGACCACCTGATCGAGGCGGCAAACGAGTGTGGCGGTGCCGACAACACGACAGTCGTGGTCGTCGAGATCGGTCGGGGTTGGTGGGATCTCCGCTCGTATCGGTGGAGTGGACTGGCTCGGACCCCTGCGTAGCCGTACCAACTCGCCCGCCATGTCGTCCGTCGTTGTATGCCCACCGAGAGGTGGGCGCCCTACCGCCCGTGAGCTGGTTTTCGCTCAAACGTCGCGTATTTGCGTGACGCCGACTTTCCAGGCCCGAGGGCCGAAGAGGACATCATGTTTATTGGCTGGACGTCTTCGTGTACGCGTAAGCCTGCTGTTATCGGGCATGGCTGCGGCGATGGTGGTTGGATTGTCCGCCGAGGACGTCACCATCCCGCGGGTGCCCAATCCACCGCTCGCGTCCGATCTCGCGAACCTGCCGGGCGATCTGCGCGCCGTCGCCGTGCCGGGGCCGACCGAACCTCGGCGATTTCGTCAAGGATGTCGCGGCTGGCGCGCGCTCTCGGCAAGGCGCTGTTCTGGGACATGCAGGTCGGCAGCGACGGCGTGCAGGCCTGCGCGAGCTGTCACTTCCGCGCGGGCGCCGATCCGCGCTCGAAGAATCAGGTGAGTCCCGGGCTGAAGCACGTCACGCCGTGCAGCCGGATCTCGACATATTCGACCGGCGGCGGACCGAACGCCCAGCTGCAGCCGTCCGATTTCCCGCTGACGCGGCTCGCGATTCCCGGCGTCCGCGGCGCGCTCGATCCCGCGACGGACAGCAACGACGCCGTCTCGTCGCAGGGCGTGCATCACCTGGCCGACGGCATCGACCCGCTCGGCTTCAACGTCGGCGGCATCGAACACGCGCCGGGTCGAGCCGCGGAACACGCCATCGGTGATCAACGCCGTGTTCAATCACCGTCAGTTCTGGGACGGCCGCGCCGAGAACGTGTTCAACGGCGTCAATCATCTCGGACGCCGCGACCCCAACGCCAAAGTGTTCCGCGCCGACGACTCGCGAACGCTGATCGAAGTGCGCGTCGAACTCGACGAATGCCAGCCTCGCGTCGCAGGCCGTCGCGCCGATCGTGAGCGACCTGGAGATGGCGGCACCCGGCCGCGACCCGCTGGATGTCGGCGCGCGATCTGGCCAAGACGACACGAAAGATCGTCAAGCGGCATCCAGACACGTGCGGCCGCTCGGCAAGCAGCAGGTTCATCCCACCGACAGCGTGCTCGGCGCGCTCAGCCGGTGGCCGGACCGCGGGCTCTCGATTCAAGAACTACGACGACATGATCAAGGCCGCGTTCCACGAGGAGTGGTGGCACTCCAGTCGGCTGATCAGCGTCAACGCGGACGGATCGAAGACGCGTCGTCGACGACGCCGACGACGGATCCGGCCACCGAGCGAATACACGCTGATCCAGTACAACTTCACGCTGTTCTTCGGACTGGCGATTCAGATGTACGAGGCGACGCTCGTGTCTGACGACACGCCGTGGGATCGGTTCCGCCGCGAGAACCCGTCGTCGACCGACCCCGATCTGAATCCGTGGACCAACACCAGCCCGACCCACATCAGCCGGCTGGCGCTGTTCGGCGCGCACCTGTTCAACGACCGCACGCGCGGCGCCGACGAACATGCGCTGCTCGAACTGCCACGAACAGGCCGAGCTGACCGACGCCTCGGTCCGCCGCGTCGCGGCCGCGGTCGAACGGTCCGGTGCGCAACCGCGACGGCAACATCATCGACAAGGGATTCAACAACATCGGCGTCCGTCCGACCGCCGACGATCTCGGCGTCGGCGCCAGCGATGGGTTCGGTCCGCTCTCGTTCAGCCGACGCGCCTGTTTCCTGGTGCGCTACCGCCGCCGGAACGTTTCGACGGCGCCGCGTCACGAAAGGCTTCGGCGTCGACGGCGCGTTCAAGATTCCGTCGCTGCGCAACGTCGCGCTGACCGCGCCCTACTTTCACAACGGCGACGCGCGCACGCTGCGCGAGGTCGTCGAGCTGTACAGCCGCGGGGGCAACGTGGCGCCGATCCAGGCGCTCGACGGCACGCCGATCGAGCCGCTCGGCGTTCCGACGCTCGACCCGCGACGAGATCGACGCGCTCGTCGCGTTCATGGAGACGCCTGACCGACGAGCGCGTCCTCTACCGCCGCGCGCCGTTCGATCACCCGCAGACTCTTCGTGCCGAACGGGCACCCGGGCAGCTCCGTCCTCGACGACCGATGCGAACGCCGACGGCCTGGCCGACGACCTGATGGTCGAGATTCCCGCGGTCGGAGCCGCGGGCGGTGCACCGCTTCCCGGATTCCTCGAGGGACCTTTCGCGCCACCTGTTCCATGAGCCGTACGACGTTGATCCGCACGTCACCCGTTTTCTACGGGGTGGCGTGCGCGCGGGCGGCGGCGATCATCACGTCGGCCGCCTTTTCCGCGATCATGTAGACGGCGCTGACGATGAACAGGCCCGGCGTTCGCGGGAAGACCGAGGCATCGACGACGCGCAGCCGTTCGGTGCGGTGAACGCGGAAATCGGTGGTGAGCACGCCGCCGCCTGCCTCCGGCCCGATCGCGCACGTGCAGGACGCATGATGTCCCCAGGCGTGGTCGCGCACGTACTGCCTCAGTTCGTCGTCGCTCGTCGACGCGGTCGCCGGGTAGCTCCTCTTCGACGATCAGCCGCGGCTTCATGCCGGCCGACAGCCGGCGGACCAGGCGAATGCCCTCGACGGTCGCGCGCAGGTCGTCGCCGATCCGTCGGTGCCCTCTTCGAAATAGCGGAAGTTGATCTCCGGCCGGACCCGCGGGTTCGCCGAGACGATCCTGACCCAGCCGCCGCGGTTGTTCGTGTGCCCTTTCAACACCACCCAGGTGAGGCAGTCGTGGCGCTTGCGGATGAGCTCCGAGTAGCCGGGCTGGTAGCCGCGGAAATCGGCGAGCACGCGCGTAGCAGAACAGATCCGGGACGGGCTTGCCGGCCGCCGATCGCTGCACCACGGACACCAGGGCGCCGTTGGTCGTGTAGATACCGCGCCTGTCGCGGGCCCACTCGCGCGTACTGCGCGGTCTGCCGTGCGTGAACGTGGCGCCTTCGAGCATCTCCCATGGCCGCGCCATCCGGTTGACGACCGGCAACTTCGTAGCGGTCCTGAAGGTTGCGGCCGACTCCTGGCAATGAAATGCGCACCTGCACGCCTGCCCTGCGCGAGCACGTCGGGGTCGCCGATGCCCGAGAGCATCAGCAGCTGCGGCGTGTTGAACGCGCCGCCCGCGAGAATGACCTCGCGGCGGGCCCGCACCGTCCGCAGCTCGCCGGGCGCGGCGCTCGCGCCGGGATCCGCCGCGTAGAGCCGCTCGCCTTTCAGGTACTCGACGCCGACCGCGCGGTTGCCGTCGTCGAACACGACCCGCGTGGCCAGCGCGTTCAGCTCGATGTGCAGCCGGTCGGGATGGCGCGCCGACACGGACAGCAGCCGTTCCCGCGCCCCGACGCGCTGATGGTTGTCGGTCGTCAGCGGCGTGTAGCGCGCGCCGACCTCGTCGCGTTCGACGACCCGCCAGTCGTTCGGATCGAGCAGCGCCTCGAGGCGGGCGAGCGAGGGAGCGCCGAATTCCTTGAGCGTGGCGCTGACCGATTCGGCGATCGCTTCGCGTACCTGGTCGTCGGCGATCGCGTCGACGGGTGCCGACTTTTCAGTCGGCAGCCACCCGATCCCAGCCATGGCGGCTGGGATCGATGCCCAGGTTCTGCCAGAAACGCCTGACCGGCCGGTGCCGGCAGTCCTCGACGCGCTGGAAGTACTCCCACATCGCGGCGGCCCGCCACGACGGATCGCCGGTCAGATCGGCAATCTGATCCCAGTCGGAGTTGTTCGGCGCCATGAAGATCATCGCGTTGTGCGCGGTGCACCCGCCGAGCGTGCCGGCGCGGGGATACCAGACGCCATCCTGGCCGGCGACGAACTTCGGATCGCGAGCCTGCTGCGCACTGTCGCTGTAGTGGCGGACGAAGAAGTCCCAGCGCATCGCCGCGTCTTCGGTCGCGAACGGGTGAAACGCCGGGACGCTGTAGTTCGCGCCGGCGTCCGCCGACGGATCGCCGCCGGCCTCGAGCACGAGGACGGAAAAACCCGCCTCGGCGAGCCGCGCCGCGACGCGTGCCCCCGCCTGCGCCCGATCCGACGACGACGTAGTCGGCTTCGAAGCCGTTCTGATTGGCGAGCACCCGCGGCCCGGCCGCGCCGACGACGACCAACGACTTGACGAAATCGCGCCGGTTCACGTCAGAGCGTCTTCAGAAAGCTGATGAGCGCACGCTTGTCGGCGTCGCCGAGCGGCGCTTCCTCCTTGAAGTAGTCGGTGCCGAAGTAGTGGCCCTTGTTGACGACGAGGTCCTGGCACTTGCTGAGCGCGAACATGTCTTCGGCCAGGCCCTGGAGCGCGGCGCCGAAGTCGGTCTGCCCTTTCAGCTCGCGAAGCGCCCGCTTGACCAGGTTCCGCACTCGTTCCCGGTGCGCCTCCTGCTCGGCCGGCGGCAGGTCCTCGCCGAGCACGTCGAGGTTCGTGATCAACCCGATCGGCATCCCCTTCGGAAACGGACCGATGCGCAACGACGCGCCGTCGCCGCCGAGGAACGGGAAAGATCCGCCGCGACAGCTTGACGAGCGGCCGGAGCGGCGCGGAGATGTACGATTCGGGCACCTCGAGGTAGCTGTCGGCGGTGATCCGGTCGATGACGCCGACCGTCGGCGCCTTCTCGCTGCCGAACAGCGGGTCGCTCGTCGCGGCGTTCCGGCCACAGCATCTGCTCGATCGATCGCTCGAAGGAACGCATCCGGGCCTCGACCGACGGGCTGTACTCGAACGGTCCGACGGTGTTGTTCTGAAGAAACGGCGCGGTCGACCAGACGCTGACGAGCGATGCCGGCCGGATGTAGCCGCGGCCGCCCCCCGGCAGCGGATAGTCCATCGTCCTTGCCCGACAGGGGATGCCGGATCGTGATGCTGCCTGCCGAGGGGAGCGTCTTGTAGGACTCCGACGAAAGTTGTCCCAGATGTTGTTGCGGATCGCGTTGGTGCCGAGCGGACTGCAGGCGTTGATGCCGAGCAGCGTGATCGGCACGCGCAGCTCGTTCGACAGGTAGTTGCCGTCGAGGAAGTCGGGCTCGAGCACTTTCTGCCGCATCGCGCGTCTTGAACGCGTCGGTCTTCGTCCAGGCCCAGTAGGCATTCCAGGCGGCGAGGTAGTTCGGTCCGTTGGCGTTCTCGAGATCGAGGCCGCCGGGCAGCGCGCGGCAGCTTGCTCGAGTGGCAGCGCGCGCACACCTCGGCGAAGACGATCTTGCCGCGCTCGACCGTCGCCGCGTCGTCGATGAGGTAACCTCTTCGAACCCGGCGCGTCCTTCAGGTAGTGCGGATCGCTGCCGGCGAGCAGGTAGCGCGCCATCTTCAGGCTCTGCATCTCGGTGGCGAGCCAGTAGGCGGAGTTGCGCTGGGCCGTGGCGATCGGAATCGGCGAGATCGGCTTGCCGCCGATCAGCGGGCGGAAGTGCAGCAGCCACTCCTCGCTGAACAGGCCGATGTTCAGGTAGACGCGGTTCAGCGCGCCGAGCGCGCCGACCGAGTCGGAGCCGTCCTTGAGCACGCGGGGCGTCCATGACGTGTCGGGCTTGGCAAAGAAGACGGCGAGCGGATCGTCCGGCGGCACGTAGTGGTTGAACTGCTTGTTGTCGAGCGCGCCGCCGGCCAGCTTTTCCTTGCCCCATGCCTTCGCCTGGGCCATGCGCGGCCGCATCTGGTACACGGCGTTCATCGTCCGGGGGTTGTTGATGTTGTCGGTGGAGACGAGAGAGGTGTCGAGCGTGCCGGGGCGCGAGACATGCAGCGCCTGATAGAAGATGCTGCCTTCGTTCTTCGTCCCCATCCAGTTGAACACGCGGTCCCACCAGAAATACTGGGCGCCGACGAGCGCGCTCAGGTTCTCCCAGCGCGGCGCCTCGGCGTCGGCCGGCGGCCGGATTGGATTCGGCCCGACGTGGCAGAAGCCGCACGACATGCCGACGCGGTACGGCCGGACCAGATCGCGATCCGAGTAGTACTCGGCATCGTTGTAGAAGCGCTCGGAGTTCCAGCGACGCCGCGCCTTCTCGTCGAAGTCGGGGTTGGTGAAGAGGCGCAGGCCGACAATCCCGGTGGGCTCGCCATAGTACGAGCCGACCGCCACGGTTTTGCCGCGCGCGCCGACGGCGACTCCCGGATACTCCTTCTCGTTCGCAAACGGATCGGGCTCGCACGCCGGATCGCGCACGTCGAGCCAGAGGCCGAACCGGTTCGGGTCGGGCCCGGTGGCCTCGGTGAAGCACGGTTCGTTGACCAGTCCGAGATACGCCCAGCGGTTGTGGCGCCCGTAGCCGAGTTGCCGGTGAGACGAGATCGTCTTCAGGAGATCGAAGCTCCCGAGGCTGTCCTGCGTGAGGCGGTCCCAGAGCCGATCGTTGCCGCCGGTCCACACCATCCACATGTTGCGCCCTTCGATCTCGTCCTGGCTGAACGAGGGACGGCTGCCGCGCACGAGGTTGTAGTCCATCTCGCGGAAGTAGTCGGGCGTCGCGCGGACGAAGTGTGACGGCGGGAGACCGGCGCGCATCGCTTCGTCCCGCACCGTCCCCGGGTCTGGTTCATCACGTCCGCAGCCGGCTGCTGCCAGCGCGAGGAAGGCGAAGACCATCCACCCGTGCGGTTGAAGCCGGTCAGCGCGAGCGAACTGCGGCCGACGACCCATCACAATCCTCCCCAATGGCGGCCGACATTTGAGCATCCGCTCCGACGGCCGGATCCAGCAGCGTGAAGTTCAGGGCGAAGCGATCGCGGAAATACGCGCGCCCGAGATACAGGCCGGGCCTGACGACCCGGACTTCGTCGAAGATGGCCAGCCCGTCGGGCCCGGCCAGTCGATCGGGAACGCGCCGGTAGCCCTCGATGTCCGGCCCCTGCGCGTAATCGATGAGAATCGACCGCCGTGACGGATCGAGGCGGCTCGGCCCGCATGACAGACGTGCCGGGAACAGCAGCCACGACGTTTCACCGTCGAACGTCAGCTTCGGCACCGTGTCGGCGTCGGTGACGATCGGGCGGAGAATCAGCAAGTCTTCGACGCGGTTCCGCAGCACGCCTTGCGACCGGAAGAACACCTTGCCTTTCCAGAGCGCCCGGCCGAAATGCTCGAGGCGCATCGCGGCGATGTCGGCTACCAGCGGGATGGTCGGGTCGGCGAAGTCGCGAATGCGCGCGCCGCCGTCGCGATCGCGCGGGAAGAACAGATCGCCCCGGAACGGGCCGTCGGGAATCGGTCCCGACGAGAGCCGCTGGTAGATTTGATCGACCTGGTCCTGGGTCAGACTGCGGAGCGACTCTGGTGTGAGGGCACGGCGCTCGGCGTCAGCCAGCGGGTACTCGCTGCGCAGGCGTGCGAGCTCGGTCCCCTCGGGCGCGAAACGGATCGACGGTGCCGCGGTTCGGCATCCGCCCGCGACCACGAGCGCCGCGAGAACATAGATGACAGTGGCTGGGCGCATCGGCACGCTCCCTGGTTCTTTGGGATGGTGTCGCCAGCATATGCCGCGTTTCAGAGAGGTCTGTCAGACAAACGCCGACAGGAAACACCTCACACGAGACACCCGAGCGGCTCGAGCAACGTGCCTCTATTCCGACCGCAGGGCGATCAGCGGATCGATGCGGGAGGCTCGACGCGCGGGAATCCACGCGGCTGCGGCCGCAACGGCTGCGAGTACAGCCACGGAGACCGCCAGGCTTTGCCAGTCGTTGACGCCAACGCCGAAGAACAGACCTCGAATCGCATCTGGCCATCAGCCAGGCGGAGGGAAGACCAACGACCGCGCCGCAGGCGGCGAGGACTGCGGCTTCTGCGAGTACGGATCGAATCAGGACTGATGGCGTCGCGCCAAGCGCAAGTCGAATGCCGAGCTCCTTCGTCCGCCGGCTCACAGCGCTCGCCATCACGCCAAACAGGCCGACCGAGCAGAGCACCAGGGCAAGGACGCCGAACGTCAGCGAGAGCATCGCGAATGTCCGCTCCCTGCCGATCGCCAGATTGATCTGTTCGCTGATGGTCCGCACGTCGAAGACCGGCACCTGAGGGTCGAGATGCTGCACGGCGGCTCGAATGGATCCGATCAGCGTCGCTGGTGACACCGCGGACCGCACGTGCAGCACGCCGCGGCCGCCTGGCGCATAGAGCATGTATTGATCGAGATCCCTGAGTCCGATCGACGCGCTGTTGGCGACGACGCCGATGAATCTTCGAACATCATAGTGCCGTTTCCCATCAACGAGGCCCCGACGGGCTCGGTCTCTGGCGGCAGGTAACGTTTCACGAAACGTTCGTTGACGACCACAGGGGTGGATGCGCCGGAGCGGTCGCGCTCGATCGAACTCGCGCCCCCTGAGCATCGGCATGTCCATCGTCTTGAAATAGTCCGGCGACACGAATGCGACGGACACGTCGACTTGTTGTGAGGGTCCAGCCGCGTCTGGCCGCACGGAGACGGTCCAGCCGGTCTGTACGCCGAGAGGTTCGTCATTCGCGAAGGCGGCGGAGATGACGCCAGGGAGGGCGCGCACGTCCTGCAGAAGTCGCGGCATAGAAAGCATCCCGCTGCTCCGACGTGTAGCCGTCGGTCGCGGTGGAGGCGATCAGCAAGTGTTCCTGATCGAAGCCGGGATCGACCGCGCCAAGACTCGCCAAGCGTGCGGGTGAAAAGCGACGCGGCCACGAGCACGAGCATCGACAGCGCCAGCTGCGCGACGACAAGACCCTTCCGAAGCCAGAGCCTCGCCGTGAGATCGATGCCCGCGTTGAGGACGCCCAACCCGCATGCCGTGGTGCGCCGTCACGAACGTCAGGACGGCCGTAGTCAACAGACCAGCGACGATCGACACGCCTGAAGACGCGCAGTGTCCATCGTGACATCGAATTCCTGGCGCCCCGGGACCACTTGCAGCAACAGCGACTCGCATCCAGACCGCAATCATGAAGCCGAGGGCCACACCGCCAACACAGATGACGCAGGCTCTCGATGAGGCTCTGATCGCCAGAGATGTGCACCGTGTTGCGCCGAGCGCGATCGCAATGGCTGCCTGGCGCTGAAGAACGCTCCGCTCGGGCGACCATGAGGCTGGCGACGTTGACGCACGCGATGAGGAGCACGAGGCCGACCAGGCCCATCAAAGCGAACAGCGTCGGCCTGACGTTGCCTTCATTTCCAGCAATCCGGACTGGCCCGGTTCCAGGCGGATCGTGCGTGCGCTCACGCGTATCGCTCCCCGGTCGAGCGGCTAAGATGATGTCCTCGATTGAACTGACGAAACACCGCGGTCATGCCAGCCTGGGCTTGCATCACGTTCGTCCCCGGACGAACTCGGGCAATCAGGCGAGTCCAGTTGTTTTGGGGATTGGTCAGCCAAATGGGACTCGCGAAGACGCGTGTGGCAAACATCATCGGCACGAAGACGTCTGGCAGCGATCCGACTCGCGTCCCGTGAAATCCCTCGGGCGCGATGCCGACGATGGTCGCCAAGTGTCCATTGATGCGGAGGGTCGAACCAATGGCAGCCGCGTCGGAGTTCAAGCGACGCTGCCAATAGCGCCAGCTCACCACTGCTACCAGGCCGCGGCGTCCGCCCGTGCCTTCCACTTCGTCGTCTTCAGGACGAATCGGCGACCCGGCCTTCATCCTGAGGCCCAGCACGTCGAAGTAGTTTCCGGAGACGAGCATCCCGGAGACCCGCTCCGTCGCCCCGCCGGCACTCACGTTCAAGGGCTGCGCGCGGAACGCAATGAGGCCGTCGATCGTCGAGGCGTGATCCCGCAGATAGGTGTAGGCGGGATACGACATGCTGTACTGAAAGCTCGTACTCCCGGCCGAGACAAGCGCGAGAGAGGCCGGATCTTCGACGGGCAGCGGCCGGAAGAGAACGGCATGGACGACGCTGAAGGCGGCCGTGTTGGCGCCGATGCCGAGAGCGAGCGACACGCAGGCCGCGGCAAGGAAGCCGGGACTTCGCGCGAGGCGCCGTAGGACGTATCTGACGTCCATTTCCGTGCTCTTAGACGCGACGATCGGCCAGCGGGTTGTATCTACGCGACCATCGCCGTTTCATTCGCCAGGAACGTGTCCGCAACGATGACAGCTCCCGCTGTAGAGAGCATCCTGGAGCTCAGCGGGATGCCGACGCAACGCGTCCCAGATTATCCGGCTGCGACATTGCGGACAGCGGATGCGGGTAACCAGGAACACGGTGCCCCCTATCGCCAGCAACACACCCAGCGGATAGGCAATGTAGATAGGGATAGTGGAGTGAACGCGCGGCGCCACCATCATCACGACCGTGCCGACCACGAGGCTCCCCAGGCCCAGTAGAAATGATAGGAGCTGTCCCGATTTCGCGATGAGCGAGTCGTTCATGGTCTGTTCGAAGTATCGGCTCAAAACGATGTCGGGAGCAGCCACTACCACCTTCGGCCGGGCCAGATCCGTTCGAGATAGGCGCCGAGCGCCGTCGCCGAAGTCGTCGGCGGATCCATAGCGTTCGTCCGGGCTGGACGCAACCGCCTTCAGCAGGATCTCTTTGATCTCCGGATCGAGGTGGCGGTCTGCCTCGACGCGTGTCCGCGGCTCGCCGCTTGCCTCCCAGTGATAGCCCGCGAGCATCGTATAGAGCACGGCGCCCAGCGAGAAGACATCGGCACGCGCATCCGGTGGTTGCTGCGACACTTCAGGTGCGGAGTATCCGGTGGTCGTCGGCGGACTGTAGAAGACACCGTTCGAGTGCCGCGCCACCTCGTACGATGATTCGAAGTCGACAATCCTGATGATCGGGCGGTTCTTCTCCACCCGGTGCAGGATGTTCATGGGGTTGAGATCGACGTGGAAGATCTGCAGCCCGTGCAGCTCGACGACCGCCTTGACGAGCTCCAGTGCGGTTCTGACATGAGTGACGAGTCGATGGGGCACCCATCCGCTGCCGATCGAGGTGGTCAGCGGCCGTTCATCGAAGAACGTGCTGACCAGGTACGCGCGTCCGTCTTTGCGGTGCCCATGATCGTAGATGACCGGGAAATAGCGCGAGTCGGGCAACTCGCGATTGATCGTCGACAACGTGGCGATCTCGTTCTCGAGGTCGTATTGATAGACCTTTCCTGGTCTCGTCGCCAGCTTCACGAGCAGGTGCAGACGAGTCTGCCGGTCGCGCCCGACGTACAGCTGGTGACGCGCATGCTCGGCAGAGGCGTGCCCACTTCGATCCGGCCCGAGCCGCTGGACGGTCGTGAACCGATCGAAAGGGGCGGCCGCGCGATCGAGGGCTTCGAGGTTGCTGCTCACCATCGTAATCCGGAGAGCCCATTGTCGCCGGTCACTGACCGCCGGGCTATTCGCCGAGGCGCTCTCTCAGCAACCGGGAAATCTCCCGGAAACACAGCAAGGATAATCCGGCCTGGGCGAGATGGAAGGTGAGCGGTCGCCGAAGTACCGAGGTGAAGTTCGCGGCCAGAAGGCGGGTGACACCTTCGTCCGCGTAGACATCGAGGATGAGCTGGAGGGTCTCGGTACGATTCCGGGGCACGGTTCGGACGAGGCAGGTGACGAGCAGTGCTCGCAGGTCGTCGGCACGTCGCCAGGCCATCGGGCGACTCGAGTCATGAACGGTCTCGAAGTCGAACCAGTGGGCGACTCCAGCCTCGACGTCGACGAGGACGTTCTCGGCCATGGCGTCACCGTGGGTAAATCCGAGGCGATGGAACTCAGCGAGCGCGACGACCGCTTCTTCGATGACCCTCTTCCGTACTGAGTCGTCGACCTCCGGATCGTCCAACAAGGTGGCCAGCGTCTCTCCGGCGAGGCAAGGCAGGACGAGCATCCCGTCGACGTCGATCCGAATCGAAGTTCCGTAAAGCGTCCGGTAGATGCGCCGCTCCCGCTCCTCCCAGTCGCGCTGCGGCAGGACCCGCACTCCGGTATCGAGGAGCCTCACCAGCGGACCACCCATCCAGACCAGGAGAGGCGCGTAGAACATCCGGTGCTTTCGCACCTGACGTTCGCCGTCATGAAAGACGATCCGGGCCTTCGAGTACCTCCCGGACCGAAGCAGCCACCCCAAAGCCAGGCATAGGAGAAAGTAGGCACGCTCGGTCAACGATCGCCCATCTCGTGTCGAATCCGATGGGTCAGCGAGGTGCGCGCCCACGGGAAGAGGACCACCGAGACCCACTTCAGGAACGTCCGGACGTACCCGAAGGGCTGGAGTTCCATTCGCCGGCTGGACGTGCGCGCGGTGAGGCTTCGATCGTAGAGGAAGCGCTCAGGGTGGTGGCGATAGGCCGCTCCGGTCAGCGGCCACTCTTCGGCGATCGCCCAGGACTCCGTGAAGGGGCCGTAGCGACTCGAAGTGCGCCCGATCACAACTCATGAACGCCGGCATCGATTTCGCCTTCGCAAGAGGGAGGCGTCGCGCCAGTCCCCAGAACGTCCACCAGAGCCAGGCTCGTATCCCCGGCTCGCGGGAGGCAAGCCGATAGAGGACCAGGCACCTGCGCTCGTCCTCGTGGAGCTCCAGGATGCGATCGACGGCGTTCTCCGGAACGATAGTGTCCGCGTCGACGAAGCAGAGCACTCGCCCGGAGCTGGCCACGACCCCGGCGTTCCGCGCCGCGGCGCAGGTGCCGCCCGCGCAAGGAACCAGTCGCACGCCGGCGTCATCGGCGAAGCTGCCCACGATCGCCGCAGTGGCGTCCTCGCTCCCATCGTCTGCCACGATGACCTCGAACGAGGTATCCGGCAGCCAGAGATCGTGGCGGGAGATGCCCGACGCCCGAGCCACACTCGCGAGAATGGCCTCGAGGGTCTCGCCGATCAGCGCCTCCTCGTTTCGCGCCGGGATCACGAAAGAGAGACGAATCTCAGGCATCGCGCTTGAGGATCCACGCGGCCACGACGAGGGAACGGCCGGGCAGCAGCGCCCGCTCGCGCCGCGATCGGATCCGCAGCCCCGCCGCCATCACGTCCCGCTGAAGCGCGTGGGCGGTATAGAAGCGCCGGGTTTTCATGGTAAACGTCGCTTTCGGAGGGACGTAGCCGACGGCCTTCGAAACGTGGAATGCCACGATTGTCCAGAGGAACTCCCGTACGCGAAGCCACGCGTAACCAAGGCGATTCGAATGCAGCGACTGCACCAGGATGATGGGGCCACGGGTGACGCGCGCCGCTTCCGCCAGGACACCGGCCGGGTCGTTCGGGTACGCAAGCATGAAGAAGAGGAGCGCGGCCGAGAACGTGTTCTCCTCGAACGGAAGGACGCCGTCGGCAATCAGCACCGGGGGTGGTCCCACGACATGAATGTCGCTCACGTCGGCGGTGACCACCTCGAGTCCCAGCTCCCGCTCCAACCGCGCCGAAAGATGTCCGGTCCCCGAACCGAGGTCCAGCAATCGGCCCTCGGTGGGCAGCCATGCATCCACGTGCTCGATCAGCTGACGCGCTCGCCGTTCCATGACGGCGTCAAGCATCGACTTCAACATCAGTCGCCTCGAGCAACCCTGCCACTGTGCCCGGTTCGTATCCACTCTCGAGGAGGTCCCGGGTGAGCCGGAGAATGTGCGGCCAGAAACCGCGCTGCAAATCTCTGGGGTGAATCGCCAGCGTCGGCACTCCACGATTCAGCGATTGGCGCAGCCACCCGATCCCGTGCCCGATGGTCCCGAGCCAGCCCCAGCGGCCACAGTCCCAGGTCCAGGTCGCGAGGGGAATCTTTCGGCCGTCTCGTGACTCGAGGGAGAAAAAACCCAGGACGTGCTCCAGTCCCAGGACATTCGCGTCGCTCAGGCACACGTGTCCCCGCTTCCAGGCCGGCGCGAGGAAGCCTCGTGCCGGCTCCCCGAACACCTCGGCGAAGACACGTTGGCCGCGCTCGAGAGTCCGTCGCGTTTCGTCGGGATCCAGGCCGTTCATCTCGTCGCAGCCCGCAGTGAGCAGCGCCGTCGGACCCCAGCCTCGCTGACGCCGATGGAAGTAGCCGTGAAGGAGAAGCTCCTCGGAGCTCTCCCGAACCTGCCGGCAATAGTCGGGATGCGCCGCGAGTGGCCACTCTCCGTGCCAGTTGGGCACCACCGCGAAGGAGAGACGACGACCGAGAAGGGGAGCGAGGTCGCGGATCATCGCCTGAGTCTCACGAGCGTAGGCCGGCGTGGCGTCGTGGATGCAGACAAGAAATCGCCTCATGGAGCGGCCGTCAGGATTCCTCCGTATCGCCGCTCACGAGCGGCAAACGCCTGGACGGCTGCCGCGAGATCGGCGGCGCCGAACTCCGGCCACGGGACGTCAGTGAAGTAGAGCTCGGCGTAGGCCGACTCCCAGAGCAGGAAGTCGCTCAACCGCTGTTCTCCGCCGGTGCGGATGAACAGATCCACGTCACGCGTGCCGCTCGGTGCGTGGATGGCCTCACAAAGCGACCGCTCGAAGGCCTCGCGGGTCGGAGATATTCCTCTAGCGACACGGCCGGCCGCCGCCAACAGCGCATCGCGGGCCGAATAGTCGATCGCAATGCGGAGGTGGAGAGCGGTGCCTTCGCTCGTCCGCTCCTCGACATGCGCGATGCTGCGTCTGAGGGAACCGGGGATCCGGTCCCGGCGCCCAATGACGTTGAAGCGCACACCGCGATCTGCCAGGTGGGCGCACTCCGAGTTCAGGTACTTCTCGAACAGCGACATCAGGTTGTCCACTTCGCCCCGCGGACGTCGCCAATTGTCGGAGGAGAACGCATAGAGCGTGAGCGTGGTGATTCCCAACGCCGGTGCGGACTCCACCGTGCGTCGGACCGCCGTCGCTCCGGCGATGTGGCCTTCCTCCCTGGGTCGACCGCGTGCGAGAGCCCAGCGGCCGTTGCCGTCCATGTTGATCGCGACGTGGAATCGGTCTCGGCCTTTGCGTGCCGGTTGTTCGGGGTCCCGCCATCGCGAATCCAAGCTAGTTCGTGTCACGAAGCACCGCCTTGACCTCGTCTGCTCCACTGCAGGATGAGCGTTCGGAGCCGCCCGAGTCTTCAGCGTTTGGTGAGCATCCTGTGAGATGTCGGTGAGAAGGCGCGCTGGTGCGCGATTTTTGGCGCGTTTCGGCGTCGCCGATCGGCCGGCGCGGCGATGTGCTTCACCGTTTGGGCATTCGCCCGGGCTATCATCGCGGCATGATCCTGCCGCTCGCGCTCCTTGTCCTCGCGAGTCCCGCACAGCCGCCGGGCGCGGCTGGCGAACTCTGGTTAGGTCGGTCTGCGGAGCTGGCGCTTGCGTGCGTTCACAAGGAGTACCCCAACAAGATCGCCCACGTGCTGAACGGCGACACCGACGTGAAGGCGCCGCGCGAGCTGACGCCGGCGTTCTACGGGTGCTACGACTGGCATTCGTCCGTGCACGGCCACTGGCTCCTGGCGCGCGTCGCGCGCCTCCACGGCGACGCGCCGTTTGCCGCCCGCGCGCGAGCAGCGCTCGACGAGAGCATCACCGCGGCGAAGATCGCAGCGGAAGTGAGCTACCTGAATGGAGCGGGCCGCGTCTCCTTCGAGAGGCCGTACGGGCTGGCGTGGCTCCTCCAACTTCACACCGAGCTGCACGAATGGGCGAGGGAGCGGCCGGCTGACACGGACGTTCGGAAATGGGCAGAGACGCTGGAGCCGTTGACCCGCGCAGTAATCTCGCGGATTGGCGACTGGCTGCCGAAGCTCACGGCGCCGATCCGGGTCGGCGAGCACTCGCAGACCGCCTTTTCGTTCGGATTGATGCTCGACTGGGCGCGCGCGACGAGCGAGAAGAAACTGGAGTCGCTGCTGCTGTCCCGCTCGCGCGATTTCTACCTGAGAGATCGGGCGTGCCCGATTGCGTACGAGCCGTCCGGCGAAGACTTCCTGTCACCCTGCGTGGCGGAGGCCGACCTGATGCGGCGCGTGCTGCCGCAGGCGGAGTTCACGCGCTGGCTGCGCGACTTCCTGCCGTCGTTACCGACCGATGGTCGAGGCGGCTGGCTCGTGCCCGGCGTCGTGACCGATCCCACCGATCCCAAGCTTGCGCATCTCTACGGGCTGAACCTCTCGAGGGCGTGGATGCTCCACGCAATCGCGCGAAGCCTCCCGGCATCCGACCCGCGCGGCGCGGCCCTCTTGGCCGCCGCGCGGATTCACGGCACCGCGGGAATGACCGGCGTCATGGAGGACCACTACGAAGGCGGCCACTGGCTGGGCACATTCGCGGTGTACCTCGAATCCGGGCGTGGTCTGCCGGTTCCGGACGCGAACCCATAACGACGGCCTCGTCACAATCTGCGATCTTCTTTCAGCCCGTCGAACGGACGCGGGCGATATCCGAAAGGAGATCGAGCAGCTCTGCAAACAAGCCAAGGAACATCTTATAATCCCGCCCTCCCTGCACGGTCGACACGATTTGGACGAATCGCCTTGGCGCTGACGGTCGGCTCTCGGCTGGGTTCATACGAGATCGTCGGCGCCCTCGGCGCTGGCGGCATGGGCGAGGTGTATCGGGCGACCGATACGAAACTGAAACGCGGCGTCGCGATCAAAGTGCTGCCAGCCGCGATGTCCTCGGATGTCGAGCGTCTCGCCCGCTTCCAGCGCGAAGCCGAGATGCTCGCCGCGCTCAACCACCCGAACATCGGGCAGATCTACGGCATCCACGACACGGATGGCGCCACAGCCCTCGTCATGGAGCTGGTCGAAGGACCGACGCTGGCCGACCGCATTGCAGGTGGCCCAATCCCCAGGGCCGAGGCGCTGGCGATTGCGAAGCAAATCGCCGATGCGCTCGAAGCGGCGCACGAGCACGGGATCGTCCACCGCGATCTGAAACCGTCCAACATCAAAGTGCGCGAAGACGGCACCGTCAAGGTGCTCGACTTCGGCCTCGCCAAGGCCCTGGCCAGCGATCCGACCACGACATTGGACAGCGTGTCCCGGTCCCCGACGATCACATCTCCGGCCATGACCCACGTGGGGGTGATCCTCGGCACCGCCGCGTACATGAGCCCCGAGCAGGCGCGCGGCAAGGCGGTCGATCGGCGGGCCGATATCTGGGCGTTCGGGTGCGTGCTCTACGAAATGCTCACGGGAACGCGAGCATTCGCCGGTGAAGAGACATCGGATGTTCTGGCTTCGCTGCTGGTGCGCGATCCGAATTGGGACGCCGCTCCCGCATCCATCGTCGGGCTGCTGAAGAGGTGCCTCGAAAAGGATCCGAAAAAGCGGCTGCGGCACATCGGCGACTGGGAGCTCCTCATCGAGCAGCTGCCTGATCGGACGATCGAGCCGGCACGTCGTGGCGCCAGGGCTTGGATGTGGCCGGTGACGATGGTGGTAACGACCGCGACCGCGATCGCTATTGCCGTCGCGGCGTGGACGGCGCGGGCGACACCGGCGGAATCGCCTCGGTTGCGAATCAACCCGCAGCTGCCATCGACGGTCGTCTTGCCCGCGCGACCGAACATCACCGTCTCGCCCGACGGCCGCCGTGCGGCGATCCAGACGCGCGGTACCGACCGACGGACCCGCGACACTGGAACGGATCTGGCTTTGGTCCTTCGACGCAGGGACTGCCACGCCGCTCGCTGGAACCGAAGGGGCCCTTCGACACTTCTGGTCGCCGGATGGCCGTTATCTTGCCGCGGTCATTGGCGGAGCATTGAGGCGGTTCGACACGTCCGGTGATCTCGCGCAGACAATCGCCACCGGTCTCCAGTCGGGCGAGGCGGGCCCAACCGGCTTCGGCGGCGCATGGAACAAGGGCAATGTCATTCTTCTTGAATCTGAAAAAGGCGGACTGACTCGCGTGTCCGCGGACGGCGGAACACCAACGGAAGTCACGCGGATCAAGACCGGCGAGCTGCACCATGAGTTGCCGGTTTTTCTTCCCGATGATCGCCACTTTCTCTACTTCCGGCACACACGCGACCCTGAGCAGATGGGAATCTTCGTGGCCGATCTGGATGCTCCGCCGTCGGATCAGCCGCAAACCCGGCTGCTCGCCGCCGACGATGGATTGTTGTATCTCGAGGATCCGGAGAGCGGGGATGGGTTCGTGCTGTTCACGCGACGGGGAACGCTGCTCGCCCAGCGATTTGATCCGGCAGCGCGCGAATTTCGAGGGAGCCCGGTCGCAATCGCGGCAGACGTCTCGAGCGGAAGTGGAAATGGTTGGTTGGCGGCATCGCGCTCGGGCAGTGTGCTCGTTTACAGCACCGGATTTGCGGTCCCCGGGCCGGGGGCGACGAGTCTCATGTGGGTCGATCGTTCCGGACGCGAGACGCCGCTGCCGCTTCGCTCTCATAACTATCAATATCCACGTCTCTCTCCCGACGGAAAGCGCCTCGCGATTGTGCAGGAGACGGAGCGGCCCGGCGAGAACGATCTGTGGGTCTACAACGTCGAGACAGGCGCCGCCCTCCGACTGACGCACGCCGGCCGAAACAGCGTGCCGGTCTGGTCGAGCAACGGCGAACGGCTCATCTTCAGCTCGACGCAGCATCGGCCACCCAATACGAGTCCACCCGGGCAATGGGGAAATCTCTACTCGGTCCGCTCGGACGGCAGCGGCGAGGTCGAACGGCTGACGACCGATCCTGATACGAGTCAGGCGCTGAGCGGCATCTCGCCGAATGGGCGTCAGTTGTTCTATACGAAGGTTCTCAGCATTCCCGATCACTGGGAGATTACGCGCGTGGACCTCGACAAGGGCGGTGTGCAGACAACGCTGGTGCCGGGACGGTTCCGCCGATCGTCGGGCGAGGTCTCACCCGACGGCGGGCTGATCTGGTACCGATCCGACGACACCGGATCGTTCGAAGTCTACGTGCAGACCTATCCCGGCATGGACGCCAAGATTCCGGTATCGATTGGCGGCGGTGACAGTCCGGTGTGGTCGGCGGACGGAAAGGAGCTGTTCTATCGAGCGGGTGAACGGGTGATGGCGGTCGAGGTGACGCGCCAGCCGACGTTGCGCGCCACGCCTCCGCGTGAACTGTTCCGTGGCACCTACGTCAACCCGGCGGCTGGTGGTCGTCAGTACCATGTGGGGCCCGACGGACGGTTCGTCATGCTGAAGCGCGTGATGGCCGAAGCGACACCCGCCCAACCAAAGATCGTGCTCGACGTGAACTGGCTCGACGCACTGCAGGAGCGTTGAACGTTTGCGAAAACCGGAGAACTCCTTCGACGTCGTCAAGCGGATCGGCCTGACGCTGCCGGGGGTCGAAGCCGCGACACGCTACGACGGCTCTCCCGTCCTGAAGATCGCCGGCGTGTTCATGGCCGGTCTGGCGACCCATCGCTCCGCGGAGCCCAACACGCTGGTCGTCAGGGCCGACCTCGAGGAACGGGAATCGTTCATCGAGGATGCACCCGAGACCTACTATCTGACGGAGTACTATCGGCGCTATCCCCTGGTGCTGGTGCGGCTCGAGCGGGTCACTCAAGAGGCGCTGCGGGAGCTGCTCACGTCGTCGCACCGCCTGACCGTGCCGAAGACCCGGCTGCGGCAGCACCGCCGTCGCTCCCGATGGCGAAGTCGGCGACGCCCAAACAACTGGAGTTGATCAGATGAGGCTCGGCAACTTTTCCGTGAGTCTGGCCGTCAAGGACATTTCCGCCTCCCGAGCGTTCTACGAGAAGCTCGGCTTCCGGGCGATCGGCGGCGACCAGGCCAGCAACTGGTTGATCCTGCAGAACGAAACCGCCACGATCGGGCTCTTCCAGGGGATGTTCGACAAGAACATGCTGACGTTCAATCCCGGCTGGGACCGCTCCGCTCAGACCCTGCCGGACTTCGACGATGTCCGCGACATTCAGCGGGCCTTCAAGAGCCAGGGGCTCACTCCGATCGACCGCGGCCGACGAGTCAACGACTGGGCCCGCATCTCTGATGCTCCTCGATCCCGATGGCAACCCGATCCTGATCGATCAGCACGTGCCCAGCCCGAAAAGGTGAGTGTCACATTGTTCCTTATGGAAGCAACGCCGACCTAGACGGGGCGCCACGAGCCGCGATGCGAGGATAATGTCGCCATCATGCGTCATCGATACCGTCGAATGTCTCGATCCATTTGGCTGATTCTTGCCGTCCTCGTGCTGATCCACGAGATGGCGCCGTCGGCGCAGGCGCCTGTGCGTTCCTCCGGCACCGCGATAACCCTGGACGTCGACGCGACCGACGCGCCGATGAGTCCTCCACGCCACCCTTTCCATGGCCGCGCTTCCAGGCCCAATGACGCACTTCTATCCGAAGTGCACGAAGATCATTGCAGTGAACGCTCGGCGGTTCTCGCGCGACGAACTTGAGCGCGCGCTATGCTCCTCCAAGGACGCTCCCGGGCCAATGGAGCTCATCGTAGAAAACGGTGGTTACTTCAAGACGGTGAACGTGGACTATCACGGCGGCCGAGGTATCCGCATCTTGAGCGCGCCGCCACGGCGACTGACGTGCTGACGGCAATCGCGAGGGCGCGACAGTAGTTCGCGGACGGACTCTTGACACCCGGGTTAACCCCGGTGTGGATGAAAAACCGGTCTCGAAAATTCTGGTTTTCGCAGCGGGGGCGAGCGGCATCGAATCGTGTCGGACGAGCACTGGCAAGGTGCGGCGGCCGCGGACCCTCCACAGCCAATAGAACATCGCGCCAAACAGCAGCAGGATCGGCAGCGCGCGCATCGGCGCAGTCGTGAATGGCTCTGGAAGGATTTCGCGACGCGCTCACGCACCGAGAAGAACGATCCGGCCGCGATGAACAACGCGAAGCACATCCGCCACAGATGTCGCGCCAGGCGCGGCCTGCCTCGAGGCATGCCGAACCGCATGACGCGCACGTCGCCAGCCGCCGCCAGAATCATGACGGTTGCGAGGAAGAAGAGCATCACGAACGGAACGCCATTGCGTAAACCGCCCGGGCTGTTGAAGGCCTCCACGCCGCCATGATGTCGCCGAGCGCAAGTCCGACCACGACCGCCAGCGCTGCCATATTGAAGCCGCGGGTCCATGGCGATACGGGACGGACGGTCGTCAGTGCCGTCCCAACAAAGTACGCCGTCATGAAGCCGGCAAACACATTGCCGTCGGTGGGACTCTTACGAAACCCCAGGATCGAGGCGCTGGTGCCCATGACGAGCATGGCGCAGACGAACAGCAGCCCGCTGCGGCGGTGAACGGTCCCGCCCTTCCTCACAAGCAGAGCCACGGCGCCGAGAACGATGGCGAGCGCGCCTGCGGCAACGTGGATCGATAAGAGCATTAATTGACCTTGTCTGCATTTGAAGGTTTCCTGAGGCGTTCATCGGCTTGCGCTCCGTTTGCTCGCCGCTGCCGGTCGCTCGCGTTCTGCTTGCTCCGGCTCGAACCGGAGAATGTCGCCAGGCTGGCACGCGAGCGCCTCGCAGATCGCATCGAGCGTCGAGAAGCGGATCGCGCGCGCCTTGCCGGTCTTGAGGATCGAGAGGTTGGCCAGCGTCATTCCGATCCGATCCGCGAGCTCGGTCAGCGTCATCCGCCGGTCGTGGAGCAGGTCGTCGAGCTTGACGGCGATCGCCATGTCACACCGTCCCTTCGAGGTCTTCGCGCATGAGCGTGCCTTCCGCGAACACGCGGGCCAGCAGGAACGTGAGGAGTACGGCGAGCCAGCCGTTGATCGAAAAGCCGGCATCGAGATGGAGCGGATGCGCCGGAGTCGAAACGGCCTTGGCGATCGCGCCGATGACGAGGCTGAGAAGCTGCAGCGCGAGCAGCGCCCAGGCGATCGCCTGCAAACGGTGCGCGTTCGCGGCGACGAACGGGTCGCCCGCGCGAACCGTCTCGACGATCGCGAGCAGCCGTTTGAGGACGACGTAGTTCAGCGGGATCGCGGCGAGGCCGAGCACGGCGATCGCGCGCAGGCCCATGATCAGCCGGTCTGCCTCAGGCGAAGGAGAGAGTTCGAACGCGGTCATGATCCATTGCTCGTTGGGCATGACGACCAGCAGAGCGAGGATCGCGGCGCCGCACAGCCAGTTCACGACGATGAGGATCCGCAGCACGACGTACGCGATCGGCAGCGCGGCGGATGACGAGGCTGGCCTTGACATGATTCACCACCTCCGGATATATCGAATATCAATAAACTATTTATCGAATATCGTCAAGTAATGTATTGAAAGTCGATAAAGGAACCAGATGTCCCGCGACGGGTCCGAACGGCGGAATGCTGGGCCGTCCTGCAAGCCGAGGAGGTCTACACGTCGCGTAATGCTGAGGTAATCGGAAGCCGGGAGGCGCGGAAGGCGGGGAGGACTCCGCCGGCAATGCCCATCATGACGGCCAGCGCCATCCCGATCGCCAGCGACACGCCGCTGATCCGGAACGCGAACGCGACCTCCGCGAAATTCGGACCGCCGGCGGCCGAGGTGATTCCGTTGGCCGGCAGGGCGATCAGACAACCCAGCGCGCCGCCAACCATGGCCAGGAAGGTCGATTCGAGGACGAAGGTCGTGAGAATGCTGCCGCGCGAGAAGCCCAGCGCGCGCAACGTGCCGATCTCGCGCGTGCGCGCCGCGACCAGCGCGTACATGGTGTTCATCGCGCCGAACACCGCGCCAATGCCCATGACGACGGCGACGAATCCCGCGAGTCCGAGGAGCTGGCCCGCGACCGTCCCGGATTGATCCTCGTAGTACTGACGCTCCTCGATCGCCTGCACCTGCACCCGGGGGTTGCGTTCGAGGTCGGCGTTGAACGCGACCGATCTGCGATGCATCCCGCATCCGGAGCGTGACCGACTGAAAGCCTTCGCGGTTGAACGCCGGCCCCATGACATCGACGTCGCCCCAGATCTCGCTCTCGAAGCCGCTGCCGGCGGCGTCGAAGACCCCAACGATCTTCCACTCGCGTCGCTGCAGCTTGAACGAGCGGCCAATCTCCATGCGGTCCATCCGCTCGAAGACCCGCCGGCCGACGATCACTTCGTTCAGCCCGGGCTGGAAGTTCCGGCCGTCGGTCACCGTGATGCCCTGCCGGACGCTAAACGCCATCTGCGAGACGCCGCGCACAGTGGAGTTGACGTCCTTGCCGTCCTTGCGCCGCAGGTTCGCGACAGCGACGAGCTCGGGCGAGGCGAGCGCACGATTGTTCTCATCGCGCGCGACGCGGGCGTCGTCGGTGAAAGCCCGCACGCCGTCACGGCCGATAGCAGACGTGAGCTCCGAGTTCGAGCCGCGCTGCGTCACGATGGCATTCGCCGTCGACCCGGTCGCGCTGAGCGCGACGCGGAAGCCGTTCGCCATGGAGATGAGCACGATGAGCACGGCTATCACGAGCGCGATGGCGCCGACCGCGAGCGCGGTCATCTTGCGGCGGACATACAGGCTGCGGATGTTGTAGGACAGAGGCAGAGCCATGACCAACTACGCCTGGCGCAGCATGTCAATGCTCCGCGCTCGGTAGGCGCCGAACGCCGGGATGAATCCGGCGGCGCCGCCCAGCGCGACCGCGATCGCGAAGGTCACACCGGCGACGAACGGTGAGACCGACATCGACGGGAAGTTACCGAGCACAAACCCCATGAACGGCAGCTGTGCGGCACTGCCGACAACGGCCTGCGCGAGGAGCACGCCGATGCCGCCGCCGATCATCCCCATGGCCAGCGCTTCGACGATGACCAGCGCCATGACGAGCCCGCCGCTGAATCCGATCGTCTTGAGCACGGCAATCTCGGTGCGGCGCTCGCGGACGGCCATGCTCATGGTGTTGGCGGTGACGAGCAGGATGGTGAACGCGACGGCCATGCCGACCGTGTTGAGCAGGCCGGTCAGGTTGCCAACGAGCGTGACGAACCCGGCGCGAAACACTCCTTCGGTCTCCGTCCTGGTCTGCACGTCGCTGTTCTCGAAGTTCTCGTCGATCGCGCGCATGACGGCCGTCGTCTGGCCAGGGTCGATGGCCTGGACGATGAACATGTTCGCGCCGGCGTACGAGCCGGCGGTGTCCTTGATCGTCTCGTAGAGGTATTTCCAGTGGAAGAACGCCATCCCGAGGTTGACGCGCGACTCCTGGCCGGGCTGCGCACCGTAAATGCCGCGGACGTTGAACGTCAGCGGTCCGCGCACGCGATAGGGCGGCATGATGCTTTCCATCTGGAACTGATCGCCGATCTTGAAGTCGTACTTGGCGGCAACGTCACTCCCGATGAGCACGCCCTGCATGTCCTGCAGGTAGTCGGTGTACTGCGCCGCGTCGATCCGGTACTCCGGATACATCGTGAAGTAGTCCTCGGACTCCACGGCGAAGCTGGGGAAGTAGTCCTTCAGGTCGCGGTAGACACCGCCGAACCAGGTCGAGACCGCGACGTGCTTGACGCCGGGCAGCGCCTGGATGCGCGGCTCATACGACAGCGGTAAGCGGAAATTGAGGCTCACCCCATGCCGCGTCACCATACGCGACGGGTCCGCCGCCTCCGTCGTCTTGCGGACGGCATCGAGCACGGTCTGGAGCACGCAGATCAAGAAGATGCAGAGCGCGAGCCCCGCGAGCGTGCTGGCGGTGCGAATCCAGTTCCGTCGCAGATGCTTGAGGACGTATGGCAGATATTTCATGACACGAGCAAGCCCTTTTCGAGATGGCGTTCGACGTGCGCGCGGGCCGCGGCGCGCGGGTCGTGCGTCACCATGACGATCGTCTTCTTGAACGCCCGGTTGAGCGTCTCCATCAGCGTCAGGATGTCTTCGGCGCTCTTGGCGTCGAGGTCGCCGGTGGGCTCGTCGGCCACCAGCACGTCAGGATCGGCCACGATGGCTCGCGCGATCGCCACGCGCTGCTCCTGTCCGCCCGAGAGCTGCCGCGGATAGTGCCTGGCGCGATCCGCAAGCCCGACGACCTTGAGCGCCGTCAGGGCGCGATCGCGTCGCTGCTTCTTCGACTGGCGGGTCAACAGCAGCGGCAGCTCCACGTTCTCGACGGCCGTGAGCACCGGAATCAGGTTGTAGAACTGGAAGATGAAACCCACGTGGCGACTCCGCCACCTGGCGAGCGCGCCCTCCGAGAGCTGCGTGACGTCGGTGCCGCCGACCGTCACCCTGCCGGACGTCGGGCGATCGAGTCCAGCGATGACGTTCAAGAGCGTCGTCTTGCCGGAGCCGGATGGGCCCATCAGCGCGACGAACTCTCCGTCTGCCACTGTCAGGTTCATGCCGTCGAGCACGACGATCTCCTGGCTGTCGCGCTTGTAGATCTTTCGGAGGCTCTGAACTTCCAGACTGGCCATTGAACCTATCTCCTCACCGCGACCTTGTCTCCGTCGTTCAACCCGGTGGGCGGATTCAGGACGATCGTTTCGCTTCCGCCAAGCCCGTTCGTGACGACGATCTGATCCTGGCGCGCCTGGCCGGTCGAAATCGACAGCAGCTTCGCGCGTCCGTCGACAACCTGAAACACTTTGGGCCCGCCGTCCCGCGTGACGACCGCATGTGTAAGGACGAAGATCCTCGGGTCGGACGGCGCCGCGTCAGCTGCCGCCGGCGCGGCTTTCTCGAGGAACGTCGCCTTGGCGCTCATTTCCGGCTTGAGGTTCGGGTCGCGGTCGAGAATCGTGACCTTCACCATCACCGTCGCTTTCGTGCGATCGGCGGTCGGAATGACCTGTCGCAGCTCCGCCCGGTACCGCTTTTCGGGGAATGCTTCCACCGTCACTTCCGCCGGCTGCCGCAGCGTCAGCTTTGCGACGTTGGCTTCGGCGACATCGACTTCGAGCTCCAGCGTCTCGAGGTCGGCGAGCGCCACGATCGCGCCGGACGACGTCGAAAGGTTCACGCCCGGCGGGATCGGCGCCACGCTCTCGCCCACTTCGGCCATCTTCTTCAGGACAACCCCGGTGAACGGTGCGCGGATGATCGTGTTCGCCCGCTGTGCTTCGAAAAAGTGTCGGTCGGCCTCCGCCTGCGCGCGCGCCGCTTCCATCCGCGTGACCTCGGCTTCCGCCTGGCCGACGGCCGCTTCGAGCACCGTCACACGAGAGCGGCTTGCTTCGAGCGTGTCGGTCGCGAGGATTTGTTCCTTGACGAGCCGCTCGTTGACAGCGGTCTGACGCCGTGCCTCGACGAGGTCGGCTTCCGCGCGGCGAATCGCTGCGCGTCCGGCCGCGATCTGCGCCTCGGCCTGCTGCACGGCGGCCTGGGCTCGCCGCACCTGGGCGTCGTAATCATCCTGGCTCTCGAGCCGCGCGATGATTTGCCCTTCCCGCACCTGGCTGCCTTCCTCGACGTGCAACTGCGCCAGCCGCCCCTGAATTTTCGCGGAGACGACGGCTTTGCGGCGGGCGACGACGTAGCCGGACGCGGTCAGCAGTGGGCTGCCGGACGGCGCCTGCCCGGCGCGCTCGATGCGCGGCGTGGTGGTGTCCACCTCGGTCGCCGTCAGGGTCGCTGGTCCCCACCAGAACATGGTGCCGCCCGCTGCGACGAAGACGAGCAGCACGAGGGCGACCCACCTGCCGCGACGCGAGCGCGGTGGTTCGTCGTCAAGCCGGAGCGAGGCGAGTGCCTTCGTGAGATCGTCCATATGAAATGCGTCGGGCAATCACGCCTCGAGTCCCGACACGGCGAGGCGACTGAGGCGCGCGGGATCGACAAACACATCCATTTCGACGATCTTCCCTCGCGTCACCGTGAAGCCGATGACCGTGAGCAGCCGACCCGCGTGGTCGAGGGCAACAAGTCCCGCGGCTCCATTCACGATGGCTGGTCGCGCGTGCTCGGCGAGGAAGCGCGAGAATTCCAGCGCCCCTTCGGCCACCGCGCGCGCACCGCGAACTACCCGCAGTCTGCCGGGACCAACGACCACGTGGTCTGCGTGGCGCACGACGTCCGGGTCGAGGAGGGCAACAAGCGCGTCAAAATCTTCGGCGCGTACCGCGGCGAGGAACGCGTCGACCACTGCCCGCTGGCGGGAGAGGTTGGCGTCGGGAGCCGGCACCGATCCCTTCACTCGTCGGCGGGCACGGCTGGCGAGCTGCCGCGCCGCGGTCGGAGAGCGTCCGACGATGGGCGCGATCTCGTCGAAGGGCACCGCAAACATGTCGTGCAAGACGAAGGCGAGCCGCTCGTCGGGGGCGAGCGTTTCGAGGACCACGAACAGCGCGAGACCGACCGAGTCGGCCAGGAGCGCTGCGTGCTCGGGGTGCATCGCGTCGCCGCGGCTGATGATCGGGTCGGGCAGGTGCACGTCGAGAGGCTCTTCGCGGCGCGAGTTGCGCGAGCGCAGCATGTTGAGGCAGACGCGAGCGACAACGGTCGTCAGCCATCCGCCAAGGTTCTCGATGTCACTGGCAGCAGAGCGGCTCAGCCGAAGCCAGGACTCCTGGACGGCGTCATCCGCCTCGCTGAGCGAACCGAGCATGCGATAGGCAACAGCTCGCAGCCGCGCCCGGTTCTCCTCAAACCGCTCCGCCAGCCACTCATCCTGATTCATCCCGCAGTCTCCCCTCCGACCACTGGCGACTTACGCGGGGCGCTCGACTGGATCGATCGAGCCCTCGACTGCGCTCGGGCCAGGGATCCGACCGCGCTGGCCAGGCGGCTGCCCACGGCGATCGCGATCACGCCGAAGAGCAAGTGAACAACGGCAACCACCCAATGGAGCGAGCCCGGCAACAGCTGGCGTTGCGTGACACCAAGGACCCAGGTCAGCGCGCCCCAACCCGCCGCGAATGCGACGAGGCTGGTGCGTTCCCCGGTCCTCCATGCGATCCCGGCGAGGACCCACAGCGATACGACAACAGCAATGCCGAGCCTGATATGCAGTTGGGTGAATGATCGGCCGTAGCCCAACCAGAATGCGAGCCCGAGGATCAAGGCACCTCCTCCGCATATACGAATGATGATCTTGAAGAATCGAGCGGCCGTGTTCATGAGAAATTGCCCTCGCCTGAGAGCGGGAGGGAAGTCAAGCTGGCGGCAGCTGCACCCCGCCCGTCACGTGTCCTGGTCGCGCCGTGTCATATGTATGACCCGCGAAACCTGCGCGATGTGACAGGAGTGTCTGCAGCCGGCTCGACGATATCTATGGCATGCCGGCGCGTCCCGCCCAGCGCGAGATGTAGCCCTGCAGGAATGTTGAGAATTCTTCGATTGTCGCCGTGGTGGTCGGCGAGTATCTTGGCGCCTCGCGCGGAATCGGCTATCTGATTGCCCAGGCCGAAGGGGTGTTTGACACCACGGGAGTATTCGCCGGGATGGTGGTTCTGGCGGCGTGGGTGTTAGTCGTCGGAGCCCTAATCGGGCGATTGGAGCGCCGACTGCTTCGGTGGAAGCCTGAATACGAGGAATCCCGAATGGGGAGATTTGCTTAAGACGCCCATGACTACCGAGATCGGACAAGTAGAAGCAATCTTCCGATACCCGGTGAAATCCATGGCCGGCGAACGCGTTGAAGTCGCCGATATGGGCTGGCACGGGATCGACGGCGACAGGCGTCTTGCACTGCGGCGCACGCAGGAGCGAAGCGGCTTTCCTTGGCTGACCGCAACCAAGCTGCCCGATCTGCTGCTGTTTACTCCGCTCCGGCATGAAGACGATGTCGAAGGGGACCTTCCGACACACGTCCGGACGCCGGAAGGCAAGGAAATGGCGGTCTTCGGAGAAGAATTGGCCGCGGAGATCGAGCGCCGGCACAAGGCTCCGGTCCAAATGATGCACCTGCGTGGCGGCATCTTCGACGAGGCGAGCGTCTCCGTGATCGCCGCAGAGACTGTCCGGGAGATTGGAACGTTGGCGGGGAGAGCGCTGGACGTGCGACGATTTCGCCCGAACATCGTGGTTCGACTGCTGCGACCAAACCCCTTCGAGGAGGACAAGTGGCTGGGAGGCGTCCTCCTGTTCGGCGAGCCGGGCGAGGGGCCACGCGTCAGCGTCACGATGCGCGATGTTCGTTGCTCGATGGTCAACTTTGATCCAGATTCGGGTCGTGCCGATCCGGAGGTGCTGAAGTCGATTGTTCGAACGCATCAGAACACCGCCGGAATCTACGGCACCGTCATTCGCATCGGCCGATTGGCCATCGGACAGACCGTCCGTCTTCAGGAGTTCGGCGAAGAGTAGCGCCAATCTCAGGCAAGGAGGAGCTGATTCAGGGACGGCCGGAGACAGGACTGGAGGCGCGGTCAGGAAGGCACGCGTGCTATCCTCCCGCCACCGGGAGGCCGAGATGATCAAGGGTGCGTTCGCGGCGGTCGCCATCGCGTGTATCTGCTCCACGGTCACCGAGGCACGGGTGACCCGCATCGAGATCCTGAAGGTGGAGCGCGTTGATCCCTCATCCGGCGCCCCTGGCGCCATGCCACCGTACGAGCGGCTGAGCGGCAAGTTCTACGGCGAGCTCGATCCCGCCGATCCGAAGAACGCCCTCATCACCGACATCCAGCTCGCCGCGCGCAACGCGCGCGGCAAGGTCGAGTACGTCGGGACATTCTCACTACTGAAGCCGGTCGACGGGGCGAAGGCGAGCGGCGTGATGATCTATTCGGTCGTCAATCGCGGCAACGGCGCGGCGGCGGCGAGCGCGGAGGGCCACATTTCGCTGGTCAGCGGCTGGCAGGGCGACGTCGTGCCGACCGCGACCAACCAGACGATCCAGGTACCGCGCGCCAGGAACGCTGACGGCAGCAGCATCACCGGCCCCCTGGTCATTCGGATCCTCGATCAGCGCGGCACCACTGCCCGGCTGATGATTCCGCGCGGCACCCCGTCTCCCTATCCGCCGGCGACGCTCGACACCACGAGAGCCACGCTCATCTCCGCCGCGGTCCGAAAGCGCCGAGGGTGTCAAGGCCGGCGTGGTGAAGATTCCGAGCACCGACTGGGCCTTCGCGACCTGCGAGAGTACGCCGTTCCCCGGCACCCCGGACCCGACGCGCATCTGCCTGAAGAGCGGTTTCGATCCGGCGCTGCTCTACGAACTGCAGTACACCGTCAAGGATCCACTCGTGCTCGGCGTCGGGTTCGCGGCCACCCGCGATCTCAACGCGTTCTTCCGCCACGAACGGGCAGACGACTCGGGGACGCCGAATCCGGTGGCGGGCATGGTGCGCTGGGCGATCTCGGAGGGCAGCTCGCAGTCCGGCACGTTCCTGCGCGCGTTCATCAGGCTCGGGTTCAACCAGGACGAGTCCGGGCGCATCGTGTGGGACGGCAGCAATCCGAACATCGCGGCGCGCGTGATCGACCTCAATCGGCGATTCGCGCTGCCGGGCGGCGACGTTGATCTGTACGGGCTCGGGACCGAGGCGCCGGTCTGGTGGGAAGACTGGAACGACGCGCCGCGCGGGCGCGGGACATCGGGCCTCCTCGATCGCTGCCGCGCGACGAACACGTGCCCGAAGATCATGGAGACGTTCGGCAGCGCCGAGATCACAAACCTGCGCGCGTCGTTCATGCTCGTCGGCACCGACGCGAAGGCCGACATTCCGCTGCCGGACACGGTGCGCCGCTACTTTTTCCCCGGCATCACGCACGGCGGCGGCCGCGGCGGCTTCAGCACGACGGAGACGGCGGCCAACGGCTGCGAGCTGCCCGCGAATCCGGCGCCGAGCGCGCCGATGCGATCGGCGTTGACGAAGGCGTTCGTCGCGTGGGTGACGACTGGCGCGGCGATGCCGCCAAGCCGATACCCGACCATTGCCGACAGGACGCTCGTGCCCGACACCGTCGCGGTGAAGGGATTTCCGGCCATCCCCGGGAGACCTGCACCTGTCATCCGTCCGCTGCTCGACTACGATCTCGGCCCCGGTTTCAACTACCTGGACGCCTCCGGCGTGCTCAACGCGCCGGTGAAGGTCAAGCGGTCGCTGCCCCAGCTCGTCGTCAAGGTGGATGCGGATGGCAACGAAGTGGCCGGCGTCAAATCGCCGCTGCTCGCGGCGCCGCTCGGGACCTACACCGGGTGGAACGTGACGGCAGCGGGTCCGCTCAAAGGGCAATCGTGCGGCCTGTCCGGCGGTTTCATCCCATTCGCCAGGACGAAGGCTGAACGGGTGGCGAAGGGCGACCCGCGGCCGTCGCTCGAGGAGCGGTACCGATCGCACGACGAATACGTACAGATCGTCAGAGCGGCAGCGGCCAAACTCGTTCAGGAACGGTTTCTGTTGCAGCAGGACGCCGACGCGATGCTCACGCAGGCCGAAGCCAGCGACGTCCTTCGCTGACCGTCGCCCGTGGCTCTTTCTCGCGGGTTCGCCACACATCAACGAAGACGGTGCCTTTGAGCGACACTCGAAGTGTCATCCGCCGCAACTGGCCATTGTGCCGCGTCGTCAGTCTCCGCTTCACCAAACTCCCCACGTCGGTCACAAATCTGGAGAGCAGCGGGGACAGGTTGTCCTTTCTCCAGACGAGAGCCAATGGCAACGACAGCTTGAGGTCGGCGACTTTCAATATCGCCACGCCGTCCGGACATCGCCAGCGGGCGGTTTCCACGACGAAACCTACGCCCATGCCTTGAGCGACGAGTGTCAATATCGTCGCTTCGTTCGACGCTTCCTGAACGATCCGAGGCGATTTCAGGCCGCCACGGAAACATTCGTACATCAAGCGGTCGTAGAATGCCGCGCTCTCGCGCCTCGGAAACCAGATGAAACGCGCGTCCGTCATGTCGCGCAGCCGGAGGTTCTTGACCTTACCGAGCGGGTGCGCGGCAGGAGCCGCCAATGCGAGGCTGTTCAAGGCGACCGGCAATTGATCCAGCTCCCGATCTGGTTTCGGCGGGTTGAACATGAACCCGGCATCCAGTCGGCCAGATCGAACGGCCTCGAGCTGTTGCAGACTCGGTAGCGGGTTCAGCTGCAGTTCTGCGTCGGGATAGCGCTCTCGGAAGAGGTGGAGCGAGTCGGGTACCACGCCCCGCCATGAGGCATTCTCGGTGAATCCGACCCGCAGCGTTCCTGATTGGCCGCGCGCCACACGTTGCGCGCGTTCCGTCGCCTCGTTCAGCTGTTGAAGAATTCGACGCGCCTCCTCGAGAAACAACCTGCCCGCCGAACTGATCTTCACGCCGCGACTGAGGCGATCGAACAACTTGAAACCGATCTCGCGTTCGAGATCCTGAATCTGTCGCGAGAGCGCTGGTTGAGCCACTCGCAGGCGTAGCGCGGCGCGGCCGAAATGTTCCTCTTCGCCAACCGCCACGAAGTATCGAAGATGACGCAGTTCCACTCCGATACCCTATCGCGATTAGTCCGATAGGAACAATATCTTGGACGCATCAGACGGTATTTGTCACAGTGGAGCCGGAAAGGGTGGTGAACGATGCCTCAGATCGAGCATTTCACGAAGGAATTGAACCTGCCCGGGCCGATCGCCAGTTACCTGAGGGCGGTCAACACCGGCGCCAAGGAGGAATTGCCGGCGAGCTTCGCAGACGATGCGGTGGTGGTCGATGTGAACCGCGAGCTGCGCGGTCTCGACGCGATCACGGCCTGGGCCGGCGCCGACATCTTCGGGGCTCACGTGCACTTCGACGTCCTGGACGTCACAGAGCGCCCGGGACGAACCATCGTCAGAGTCAAGATTGACGGAACGTTCGATCGAACGGGATTACCCGATCCTCTCGTGATGAACCATGAGTTCAAGGTCGCAGAGGGGAAGATCACCGAACTGCGAATCGGGTTCTAGCCAGGAGCGAAGTGCCGTTTTGCGGGGTCGGTCTGACTCCGAAGGATGATTCGAACTCCGATACCGTGGTCCAGAGAGCGGTGCAGGAATTCCGTCGGCTTCGGTCCGCTCCAGTTTGTTCCGGTTCTCGCGATCACCGCTTCGCTGCGCTTCGGTCCGTTTCGGTGCGCTCCCGTGCAAAATATCTCTTTGTGTCTCAGCCCTCTCTCCGTCGCTGCCGTGGTCGACGCGCTGTGATAGCCGGACGGGCATATTCTTGCCGTCAGAGCAGCGTTTTCAGGCAGTGACGCGCACGTTGTCGTGCAGGAACTCCGGAGCGAAGTCCGCACCGTTGGGCCACGTGAGAGTGTGAAACTCGGGATGAATCTGAAACCGCCTGAAGACTGCCGTGTCGCGAAGCGGTTCGAATACCGGTCCGAACAATTCTTGCTTGTGTAGCTCTGCCCATTCAAGCACCAGACGAAGGGCCCGTGGTGGGAACTCGCCTCGAACTGTGTCAGATTCGATTTCCACGGTGATCTTGTACTCTCCGTAAACGGCGTGGAAGTGCGGCACCCATGCTCGTTAAAGAACATTCCGATGACGATGCCGAGAAACTGTGAGATCTCAGGCATGCGCGTCAGGAGACGTGTCAGGCCCAGAACGCTGGTGGAGCGCGTTCAACCGACGAGCTCCAAAATCCGCGTCGCTTTCTTTGGCCCCACGCCGCGAACCTGCCGCAGCTGATCGACGTCGGCCGTCACGACTCGCCGGACTGAGCCAAGCTGAGTCAACAGCCGTGCAGCCAGCGCTGGGCCCACACCCGGCAAGCTTTGAAGCAGGAACAGCCGCCGCGTCGCGAGACGCTTTGGCTTTCGACCGTATCTGCACACAACGGCTTCGCGGCGGTTACTGACTTGCGCCGCCAGGAAACGCATGACACGCAGCGAATCATTTGCGTCCAGAGTATGAAGTACAGGCAAGCGCCACATTGCCGCCAACGACACCAGAGCGCCTTGCACCGCGTGTGGATGCACATCCGGCATCGATGCGCCTGGCGGCCCTTCGATTAGCATCAGAGTGCGATGTCCGTCTCGCACGAGGCGAGCCGCCTGCGGAAACAGACGACCGTCGACCAGCGAGGCGGCAAAGTCGGCGATGGTCTTGCGCTCGATCAGGACGTCGTTGTTGATCAGATAATCGCCGACTGTGAATCGTGCCATCCGCACGTCGAAATCGCCAGCCTGGCGAAGCAGCTCCAACAGGGGCGCGTCGCGCTCCGAGTGATCCGCCTGCACACGGTGACGCTGGTCCGACATCACTCACGCTGCGCCCGAGCATCGGACCCGAAGCGCCTTGGACGACGACGATGCCATCGTCGTTGGAGACACGCAAGGGCAAAGATGTCCGCGCGTGGAGCCGTGGCGAGCACACCGATGCGTGGTCACCGACAACCTTGCATCGGACTCCTCCACCTCCTCGGCGACTTGGACAGCAATGTCGTGGTGCCACGATCCGTGTGGGAGGAGCCGTGGGCCGGCGGCCAGGCGCGCCAGGAATCGAGGACCTCAACCAAGCAGCGTGGATCCGCGTAGTCGATAACCTTCGCGCCAAACAGACCTCGGGTAGATCCTAAAGAGACTGCCCAGCGCTCATCCACGAAGCGCTGGCCGCGGTCGGTGCAGACCGCTCGATCTCAGTCAATGTCGGCCTGAGCGCTTCTGCCGCGATCGATGGCGGTTGCCCCGTCCAGGCTGAGCCGCCTGAATCCAGGCCAATGCGCCACGCGTTGCCTCGTACGCGGCAAAGAGTCCCTCCGCCACGTACGCCGCTTCCTCCCTGGTGCCGAGCGTGAAATGCGGCGGTCGATCCGGTGGAATGCTCTCTGGATCGAGCAGGTAGCGCGTGACGTGCGGATTCAAGTCCAGGGCCTTGCGTAGGGCGGCGCGCGCCCCGGCGCTATTCCCGTCCACCTGAAACGCCCTGAGCGCCCGCGCGTACGGCCACATCGCCTGGATGTCGCCGTCGTAGTCCTTCAGCAGGCGATCGGCCTCTTCGTCTCGATGTTGTTCGAGCAGCGTGGGCAACAGGAGATATCGCACGCCCTGATTGTCGTTGGGGTTCAGCCGAAGCAGCTCTCGATAATGATCGAGCGCCTCCTCCTGCTGACCGAGCTCGTCGAGCGTCCCGGCCAGCGCGAGCCGCGCTCGCATATAGGGACGCGTCTCCAGGTGTCCCCAGAACTCACCGCGAAGGCCGACACATCGCTCGGACCCGATCGCGCGAGCGCCAGCGTCGACGCCGCGTCGATACCAGTCGAGCGCTTCCCGCGAGCTGGCGCTCGCTTCACCCAGGATCACGCACGCATCGGCACAATCTGGCGACACCGCGAGCGCGCGACGCGCCAGCTTGAGCCTGAGGCGGCCCGTTGCCTCCATTGCGTCGTAGGCGAGCTCCTGCGCCTGCTCGAGCGCGGTCAGCGGCCGGCCGACCGCAGCCTGGGCATCCTTTTCGAACGAGCCATCGGCTTCGGCGCGCGCGATGGCGGCATTCGCTTCGTCGAGACTCTCAAAGGATTGATCGGCAAACACCTGCGCCATTCGGACACTGGCGCGTTCAGCAAGTCGCGGCATCACGCCCAGCTTCGGCCCGCTCGGCCGTCCTCCTTCCGTCTCGAGCAGGTGCGGCAGCGTCAGCTCCAGTGTCATCGCACCGGCAGATGTCTCGACCATGCGTTGCCACAATCCTGAGTCGAGCTCGTTTTCACTGGTGTCGGCCAGCGCGCGAAGCAATGCTCCAGCAGCCGCCAGCTCGCTGGCATTCAATCGCCGCATCGTGCCGTCGCTGCCAAGTTCGGCGGCCAGCGGATATGCGTTTGGAGCGGAGACCGGCAGCCCCAGATTTTCCCAGGCATCAGCGTCAGCGAACGGCAAATCGTCAATCGGTCCGTACGTCACGCCCAACGCGCGTCGTGGCCGAAACGTCCCTGCTCCACCGAAGATGCGCTCGAACGCCTGGCGCGATTCGAAGAATGCCAGACCGAATTGCTGTCCCCCATCGCCGAGCACGCAGAGGTGTCGCATCCCTTTGGGCACCTGCGGAGCGTTGACAACGATGAGATCTTCATTTGTCAGATGCCGCCACGGCGCGGCACGAAAAAATGTCGCCGCTGAGTCGGCAAACCTACGCAGCTCGTCCGCCGTGACGCCAGTGCCTTCGAGCATGCCGGCATGTCGGTGACCGCCACCGGCGGCCGCTTCCAGACTTCGCAGCGCCTCGGCAACTGCCGGCAGCTCCTCGACGAGCCTGACGGACGTGTTGAGCGCAGACATCGTCGCAGCGAGCGCGTCCTTCACCTGTAAGTCCCGGACTTCGACGATCGACGGTCGCCCGCCGAGTTCTTTCGATTTCTTCAGTCCGAACTCGATGAGCGTCTGGACAGCCAAATCTGCTGTGCCTATGCTGCCCTCGTCCGGAATTGCCATGTGCAGAAGGCCAGTCCGCAAGCTGACCCAAAGCGCACCAGTCGGGCGATACGGTGGGCCCTCAGGATCCTGCGGGTTGTCGATCCATGCGGGCAGCTTCACGAGGCCGCCTTGCCAGACTTCAGTCGTGCGCTGCGGCAGCTGCTTGAACCGGCCGAGCGCAATCGGGAACGGAATTGAAGTGGCCATGTTGTGGCTGCGGTCGGCGAGGAGCGACCGGAGCGTGAAGCAGGTTACACGAGTCCGCGATGAGAGTGAACCGATTGACGCCGACCTGATCGGCAACCGGTAGTGTCTTGAGCTCTGGTGGAAAAGTAGAAAGCGCGTCATCATCCGGCGCAGTTCCATTCAAACAGCTGCGCCCGCTTGGCGGCGGGTGCCGGAGGATGACGCAATGAAGGACTCTACTACCAAGCCGGCTGACGGTGAAGGGCTCTCGGTGTTCGGGCCGGACACGATCGAAGTGGCGATGAGGGCGCGGGTGCGAGAGACGATCGAGGCGATCGTGGAGGAGGAGCTCGAGGACATCGACTGGCGAAGCGGCACGAATCATGATTCGTGGCAAAGGGCATCAGGTGGAATCACTGCCCTTGCCGATTGATGTCGGCGAGGCCATCGCCGTCTACATGCGGCGTGCGCGTCCGGCCACGGCCACCGAACGGACGGTCTTCGTGCGTCACCGCGCGCCGCATCATCGTCTCAGCACAAGCGGGGTGACGCAGATCGTCGCCGCGGCGGCTCGTCGGGCAGGCCTCGGTGTGATCCATGCGCACCGGCTCCGGCATACCGCTGCCACCCAGCTGCTTCGCGCCGGCGCGCCGCTCCCCGAAATCGGGCAACTGCTCCGCCATCGGCGGGCCCTGACAACGGCGATCTACGCGAAGGTGGATCGCGCCGCGCTGCGGACGATCGCACGGCCGTGGCCGGGAGGTGTGGCATGAGCCGGCTTCGTCAGGTCCTCGCCGACTATCTGGCCGTGCGCCGCGCACTCGGCTACAAGCTGGAGCGAGCCGCCAAGCTCCTCGATCAGTATCTCGCCTACGTCGAATCGCGCCACGAAGAGCATCTCCGGCTCGAGACCATGCTGGCGTGGGCGACGCTGCCCACAGACGCGATCGGTACTGGGCGGCGTACCGCCTCTCGATCGTGCGCCGCTTCGCCGTCCACGTCCATGCAATCGATCCGACCACGGAGGTGCCATCCGCCGACGTCTTGCCGTGGCGCCACTCTCGGGCGACTCCCTACCTCTACACCGATCACGAGCTGAGCGCGCTCATCGCCGCGGCGGGGACGTTGCGCACGCCGCATCGCATCGCCACCTATCGCACGCTGCTCGGACTCTTGGCGGTCACTGGCATGCGAGTCGGGGAAGCCCTCGCGCTCGACCGTGGCGATATCGATGCCACCGATCACGTGCTGACGATTCGCCTGACCAAATTTGGAAAATCGCGCGAGGTGCCGGTCGATCCGAGCACGGTCGACGCGCTGCAGGCCTACGTGGGACGCCGTGACCGGCCGCGCGCGTCGGCGCGGACGCCTGCGGTGCTCGTCTCCACGGCCGGCACGCGGTTGCTGTACACGAATGTCCAGTGGACCTTCCATCGCTTGGTGCGGTGCGCCGGCCTGACGGCGCGCTCGGCCGCCTGTCGGCCTCGGCTCCATGACCTCCGGCACCGCTTCGCCGTCCGCACACTCCTCGATGCGTATGAGCGGGCAAGGACCCCGAAGTCCAGCTCGCGCGGCTGTCGACGTATCTCGGCCACGTCGATCCGAAAGCGACCTACTGGTATCTGTCGGCCGCGCCCGAGCTCCTTCACGTGGCCGGCGATCGCCTGGACCGCTCTCTCGGAACCAAGGCATGAGTGCGCTCGCCCCCACGTTACAAGCCTTTTTCACCGACCGACTCGTCCGTCAGCGTCAAGCCAGTCCACATACGCTGGCGGCCTACCGCGACACGATGCGGCTGCTGGTGCGCTTTGCCACCGCGCGCCGGGGCGTCGAACCCTCGAAACTGGAGATCGACGATCTCGATGCCACCGTGATCAGCGCTTTTCTCGATCACCGAGAACACGATCAGGGGAACAGCATCCGGACGCGGAATGCCCGGCTCGCCGCGATTCGCTCGCTGTTTCGTTTCGCGGCGCTTCGACATCCCGAGCATGCCGCCGTGATCGGACGCGTGCTCGCGATTCCGCCCAAACGCTTCGAGCGCCGGCTCGTGACCTTCCTCACCGAACCGGAAATCGACGCGCTGCTGGCGGCGCCCGCTCGCACGACGTGGACCGGTCGACGCGACCACACGCTGCTCGCACTCGCGGTCCAGACGGGGCTTCGTGTATCGGAGCTGATCGCGCTACGGAAAGCTGACGTCCATCTCGGCGTCGGTCCGCATGTCAGCTGCCTCGGCAAGGGACGGAAGCAGCGGATCACGCCACTGACGGCGCCCGTCGTCGCAGTGCTGCGCAGCTGGCTGGTGGAGCGGGCAGGTCAGATGAATGATCCGCTCTTTCCGACGCGAACCGGGCGAACACTCAGCCGCGACGCCCTTGAACATCGTCTCCGGACCTACGTCGCGACAGCCGTGGGCACATGCCCATCGCTGAGCAACAAAACGATCACGCTCCATGTCCTGCGTCACACCGCGGCCATGCGGCTGCTGCACGCCGGGGTGGATACGTCCGTCATCGCTCTCTGGCTCGGTCACGAGCAAGTGGAAACGACTCAGATCTACCTGCACGCGGATCTCGCGCTGAAAGAGCGGGCCGTCGCGAGGACGACGCCTGTGCACACCCAGCCCCGGGCGTTACCAGCCCACCGATGCCCTCCTCGCGTTTCTTGAGGCGCTGTGATTATGCCGACATCGTCGCCGCGAGGACCGCCGTCGATCGCGCGTCTCTCAGCCAGATCGGCATAATCCGAAGGTCGGCATAGTGGGCGTTATGCCGACGTCGGCATAACGCCCACAAGCTGCGCAATCTGCAGGCGAAGGCGCCGGCGCGGCTCCGCGAAGAGCTCGACGGAAGACTACCGCCGCATGATCTACGGCGAGACCGTCACGGCCGTCGAGCAGGCGCGGGCCCGATTCACGAAGAAGTGGCGGCTGCGCTGTCCCGCGGTGGTGGAGAGCCTGGAGGAAGCCGGCGACGAGCTGTTCACCTTTCTCCGCTTTCCCTCTTCGCAATGGAAGGCGCTGCGGACGACCAACGCGCTCGAGCGGATCAACGAGGAATTCCGCCGACGCACGAAGACGCAGGCCAGCTTGCCCAGCCAGGACGCGGTCCTCCTGCTGCTGTTTGGGCTGTTGCGCAGTGGACAGGTCAAGCTCCGAGCGCTGGTCGGCTATCACGAATGGAGCACGTCAAGAAGGCGGCGTAGGGCACATCAGGACGCCGGCTGATGACGCGCTGAACTTTTCCACCACTTGACAGACACGACCTCGGCAACCTTCCTCATCGGATTTGTTCGAGTTCGTTCGATCACTGGTTCGGTGCGCTTCGGTCCGCTTCGGTGCGCTCCCGTGCAAAATGTCTCCTTGTGTCTCACCTCTAGTCGGCGCCGTCGTGCAGGGCGCGCGCACGCTGCCGAGGTCAACTCGAGATCAGAGCGGTAGTTTGGTTCCTCAGCCCGCAGCGCTTCAAATCCAGCGACCGGAAT
>CAVREM010000039.1:0-70032 GCA_963720005.1 uncultured Acidobacteriota bacterium
CATTCGGGAGAATGCTCCGGCAATCAAGCCGGCCAGCAGCCCCGCAGAGGACATCGGCGCGCACTCACCGGTCCGGACCACTCCGCCGCCGGGCGAGTGCCGTTGCCACCAGCGCCCGAACAGGGGGGCGGTTGGCCTCGGCCAGGGAACGGATTTTTACGTGACGCAGGCCCTTGCCGGTGCCTTCCAGCAGCCGCTCGGGGTCCGCCAGCACCGCCCCTTGATAGAAGCCGAGATTGACGTAGCCGCGCATCGGCATGATGTAGGCGTAGCCGTCGGTCATCTTCTTCGGCCCGACGCCATAGGTGGCGGCGTTGTCGCCGAGCCGCACGGTCTCAACCGTGCTCGCGTCGACGGCCCGGATTATGGCCCGCAAGCGCCGCGCGATGGCGGCGAGGCCGGGCTCGACACCCGCGAGCAGCTCGTCGAACGTGCCTTGCGCCGCCTTGGGTAGTTCGGCCATTGGATTGCCTTCACTTCGGTTGACTTGCCCGGCGCAGGCTGGAGACCGCTATTGATTCCCGTCAGCGAAGCGTAGAGAACCGGAGTTCCCTGGTCAAGCGTCCGGTCGGTTGCACGCTTACGGCCGGCTGGTTCCCACGACAAACCCGATCGATCGCTCTATCGGATTGAAGAACCTGCCATAGTCGGGCGAGGTGATGTTGTTCTGGACGTCGCGCTCGTTGCCGGCGTTGAAGGCGTTGTAGATCTTGATGCCTGCCGAGAAGTGATACTTGCGGAAGTGCCACGGCCTCGCGAGAGTGAAATCGAGGCTCGACACGGTCGGGAGCCGGCCCGATTCGTTGCGTGGGCCAACGAAGTCCTGGAACTCGTTCACCGCTGACCAGGGGAATCCCGTGCGCCACTCGTAGAGCGGCACGAACACCCACTTGCCAACCAGGCCGATCGAACCACGAATGATCAATCGGTTGGGCACGTCGGTCGGACTGAGTGCGTCCTCGTTCGACCGGATGACGGGATTCCTGAAGTTGCCAAAAAACTGGTCGTAGTCGTTGAGATCGCGTGTGCCGTGCGACCTCACATACGACACGCTCAGATCGCGGTGCTCGCTCGCGAGAAACCGGCCGGTCGTCTCGAACTCCCAGTATTTCGACGCGCCGACCGAGCCGAGCGTCAGCCGGCCGCCGCTCACATCCGGCTCCACGACGTACGCGTGCGATCCGTTGCGATGAAGGTAGGCCAGCTTGAAGAAGAACCGACGGCCGAATCGCTGATCCCAGGCGACGGTCTGGACGATGCTCTCGGGCGTCTTGAACGAACCGTCCACGGCATGGACGAACGTGACGGGTGCACCGAGAGCCGTGCCGTCGGCAGCGAACCGACTGACGGTTTGTACGTTGGTACTGCGTGAAGGCGCCGACGTTCAGGGGCGTGCGCTCCGCGAACTTGCCAAAGCCGCCACGGAGAATTCCCCGGCCCTCGGGCAACAGGCTCACCGCAACGCCCACTCGCGGCGAAAAGTTCACGCGTTCGACGACATCATCGCGATCGGCACGCATGCCCAGCTCGAAATTCAGCCGATCGTTGACCCGCCAGCGGTCCTGGGCGAAAAAGGCGAATTCGGTACCGCTGACCTCGGGGTTGGTCAAAGCCGGGGAGTAGGTCGTTCGCTCGGCAAGGGAGCCATCGAGCCGGACGACATCGAGCTGCTGGCTGTAGTTTTCGCCGTCGAACCGGGACTGCTGAAGGTCGACGCCGACCTTGAACACGTGCTGGCCCAGCCAGTCATTCTTCGAGAACGTGAGGCCCTCGACGACCTGCAGGCTGCGCACGTTGCGCTCCTGGCGGTTGAAGAAATTGCCGCTCTGTCCCTGCGGGGCGTAGACCATGGGCAGCGTGCCCTGGGTTTTCTGATCGACCTCGAAGGTGCGCACCGCAACAGTCGATTCGAGGACCGCATACGCCGAGAGGATCAACCGATCGACGAGCCCCGCCGAGAAGCCAGACTGCGTGAACTTCGGAGTCGTCTCCTCCGGGCGGAACGTCGAGAGGGTCGCATTCGTGATCTTGCGCGGGAAGTAGATCACGCCTCCAGTCAGTGCGTGACGCGACGACAAGACCGCATCGAGCCGTGTGAACGAGTCGAAGCTGTCGAGCCCGATTTGCGGCTCATCGGGCAGGCTCTTGACCTTCGTGCGAACGAAGCGGTACTGGAAGGTACTGACCGAGCAACAGGCGGTCGCGTTTGAGTGGCCCCGAGATCGACAGGCGCGGCTCGAACTTGTTGACGAACGCGAACCCCTTTCCGAATCCCGGGACGAGGTTGTCGGGCTTGAAGATCCAGTCGTTCGTGCCCCGCTTGGTGCGTACTTGCGTGACGCTGGTCGAAAACCGGCCGTATTCGGCGGCGAAGGGATTGGACAGAACTTCTACCGACTCGACGGCGCCACCAGGCAACTCGAGATCGAAGTCACCAGTCGATGGATCGTTCAGACTGGCGCTGCTCAGCTGTAGCGCGCCGGTTGTCGGGGCGCCGCCCTTTACCCGCAGCCGGCCTTCGGGGCCGCGGATGATGCTCGGAAGCACCGTCAGGAGCGACTGGAAATCGTCGCCGGCCAGCGGCTGGATATCCATCTTCGCGCCGGTGAGCACGTCGCTGACCGCCACAGGTTGCAGGCTTTCAGTCGGTGAGTTCGCGGGTGCGACGACTTCTACACTTTCGCGCACGAACGTGAGCCGCATCTCTACGAGGACCTGCTCGGTCTCGCCGCCGTCAACGGTGAACGGCGCCGACTCGGCATTGGCAAATCCATCACGCTGGGCCTTCACCACATAACGCCCCAACGGTACATCTGGAAACATCACCTGACCGATCGCGTCGCTCGTCGTTTTGGCGATGACGACATTGCCGTTGACGTCGGTGAGTGCGACGTCTACAGCCGGGATGCGAACCCCCTCGACGGATATGGTCACGACAACGCGTCCGGACGATGGGGTCTGGGCGCTGGAAGCAGCGCTCGATGGGCAGAGGCAGGTGAGGATCGCGAATGCACCGACGGCGGTTGGGAGACGAAGTGACGCTGTTGGAGATTTCATCGCACGAGACACACGCGAATGCTACAGGCGCAAGGATGAACCGTTGATGACAAGCCCGGACTGGGGTGACTCGTGCTCGCGTCTGAGCGTCATCATTGGTGCTGCCGTTGCCGTGGAGCTGACTGCCGCATTCGGGCTTCTTGAAGAAAGGCGCAGCGGCAGCCGATAAGAAGTTCGTCCATTCGTGTCCGCGGTTGCATATTTCTGCGCACTTCTTCCAATGCTCCGTACCGTCTCTTCAACCCTGCTGGCTGCGACGTTGACTGTCCTTCCATCCGCCAGGGCCCAGGCGCCGGCGGCGAAGACAGGTCAGCTGAAGCTGGTCGAGCTGAAAGAGCCCGGCGGAGAGATCCTGAGCTACGGTCACCTCGCGGGGTCCACCGAAGTGCGGATGCGCGGCACGCGGCGCGCTCCGGACGCGCGGATCAAGCTCAAGGTGGGCAGCCGCCCGGGGTTCGTCGAACTGGACATCAACCGCGGCGGCGTGACCGGCCTGAAGCCTGCTCACTCGCTCGGCAAGGACTACCTCACTTACGTGCTGTGGGCCGTGTCGGTGGACGGCAAGGCGTCGAACCTTGGCGAGATCACCTTTCACGACAACGAGCCGGTCGCGGTCAACCTGACGACGCCGTATCAGACGTTCTGGCTGATGGTCACGGCCGAGCCGAACTACGCCGTCGTCGATCCAAGCCCGCAGGTCGTCCTTTACAGCGTCAAACAGGAGACCGACAGCGGCAGACGAGCGATTCCGATCGATCGACCGTTGTTCTACTTCACGCATTACTCGACCTACGAGTCCACTCCGGCCGGCGAACCGCAGGGCGTTCCCAACCAGCTGCTTCAGGCCAGGAAGGCGGTCGAGCTCGCCTCGACACTCGGCTTGCTCGCGCGGAAGACGTCGAAGCGCAGCGGCGTGAAAGAAGAGGAGTACACGCGTGAAGCGTTCACGCAGGCGCAGCAGTTCCTGTCGCGAGCGGAGGCCGCGTACCGCACGGCTCCAAAGAGCGAAGAAGTGATTCAGTTCGCGCGCACCGCGGCGCAGAGCGCCGAGAACGCACGCGCGCTCGCAAGCGGTGCGGTTGGCGGTCTGCTCCTCCGGGAAATGGAGAACGAGCTGGCGAGCCTGCGCGACGAGCTGGCACGGCTGAAAGGGAATGATTCAGCAGCGCTGAAGGACAGTGATTCAGCCGGACCGCCGCCCACGAAACCCTCGTTCCTCGAGTCGGTGACGTCTCTCGCGCGCCAGCCGGCGCTCTGGTTCGCGGTTTCCGGATGGGGGCTCGCGATTCTGCTGCTCTTTCGCCGCAGATCGATTTAGCGGAGCGAACCTCGCCAGATGGCACGGAACACTTCTGCGGCGCCCGTTCTCGCCGCGTTTCTGAATCCGGGTGCCGTACTGGTAGCCGCTGCGCTGGCGCTGCAACATGAGCCGGTCATGCGCGGCCTGGTGACGCCGTATGCCCTTCATTTCGCCATCGGCAGCTTGTCTGCCGCGGTTCTCCTGAGCTGGCACCACAATCAGATCCGGCTGCTGGCGGCGGCGCTCGCCATCGCTCTGGCGGTAGCCGCGCTGCAACGCTGGCCCGCCGGCGCCGCGGCGGTGTCATTGCCGCTACGTGACCCGCCTGGCGCTCGGCGGAGCGGGGCTGCTCCTGCTCACGCTTGCGCTCCGGCGTCCACCCAGGGTCGCCCAAGGACTGTTGTGGACACTGGTCGCCACGCTGCTCGCCCTGCTCGAGCCTGACGCACAGCTCCTGTATTCAGGTGCGGCGGGTTTGATTCTGGTACTGACGGTACTCGACCACGGCTACGACATCGCCTACCGCGACGAGTTGACCGGCCTGCTCGGCCGGCGCGCGTTCAGCAGCATATCGAAGCAGCTGGGAAAGACGTACGCGATCGCCATGTGCGACGTCGATCGGTTCAAGAGCTTCAACGATACGCACGGCCACGATGCCGGAGATCAGGTTCTCCGGATGGTGGCCGCGAAGCTCTCCCAGGTTGGTGGAGGAGGACGCGTGTTCCGCTATGGCGGCGAAGAGTTCCTGCGTCGTGTTCCCCGGCCGGTCGGCCGCACAGGCGGCGCCATATGCCGAAAACGTGCGGAAAGCCATCGCCGAAACCCGCTTCGTCCTGCGAGGCGCCGACCGTCCGATCAGAAAGCCCTACTGGAAAGCGATCCGCACATCAGCCGAACGATTCGAGACCGAGCGTCGGCATCACGATCAGCATCGGGCTGGCTGAACGATCGCACCGGCATTCGACGCCGGAACTGGTGCTCGACGCCGCGGACGCCGCGTTGTATAAGGCCAAGGAAGCGGGGCGGAACTGTGTGAGAATGGCGGACTCGGGACATTTGGTGCCACCATGACTTCCTTCCTCGAGACCCTCCGCCGCGACATCACCTACGCGCTCCGCGGGTTCCGCCGCGAGCCGGGCATGGCGCTGATCGCGATCCTCATCCTCGCGCTGGGCATCGGCGCCAACACCGCCGTCTTCAGCATTGTCAATCCGCTGGTGCTGCGGCCGCTGCCGTTTCCCGAGCTGCCGAGCGGCTGGTCTGGATCGCGAACACCGGCAGGGCGGACTGGGCGGTGTGACGTATCAGGTCGACTGGTTCGAGGAGTTCCGCAACCGCAATCGTTCGTTCGAGGATATGGGCGCCTACTTCGCCTTCTTCGGCTACGGCAGCTACACGCTGACCGGACGCGGCGAACCGGAGCGGCTCTTCGCGGTGGACGTGTCGCCGCGGTTCTTCGAGGTGCTCGGCGTGCAGCCCGCGCTCGGACGGCTCTTCACCGACGCCGAACATCATCACAGCGCGAAGGCGGCACCCGGCACGCCGCCGGTCCGCAGGTGGCGCTGCTCACGCACGCCGTCTGGCAGCGGCGCTTCGGCGGCAGTGCTGCGATCGTCGGCTCCGCGCTGACGATCAACAACGCGCCGGTCACCATCGTCGGCGTCATGCCGCCGTCGTTCGACTTTTCGTCGGTGTTCACGCCGGGCACGAAAGTGGACATGTTCGTGCCGGCGGATCTCGACACGATGCGCCCCTGGGGCAACACGCTGTCGATCGTCGGCCGGCTGCGGCCGGGCGTGGATGTGATTCAGGCACGCGCCGAGTTCGCCACGCTGCTGCCGCAGCTGATGGAGGAGCACAAGGGCTGGTGGCGCACCGGCGCGACGCTGACGCCGCTGAAGGAGCAGGTCAGCGGCCGGATGCGCACGGCGCTGATCGTTCTGTGGGCGCGGTCGGCTCCGTGCTGCTGATCGTCTGCGCCAACCTCGCCAACCTGCTGCTCGCCCGCGCGTCGTCGCGCAGCCGCGAGTTCGCGGTGCGGCATCGCGCTCGGCGCCGATCGCGCGCGCCTCGTCCGCCAGCTGCTGACCGAAGGCATGCTGCTGTCGCTCGCCGGCGCGGCGCTCGGCGTGCCGCTGGCGTTCGTCCTGACGTCCTGGCTCACGGGCAGCGACACGCTCAGCGTGCCGCTTCTGCACTTCGTGCGTGTGGACACGACCGCGCTGCTGGTCACCGCGGCCATCGCGTGCGTCACCGGCGTGCTGTTCGCGACCGTTCCGGCGATGAAGGTCTCTGCGCGGACGCCGCAGTCGCGCTGCAGGAGCACTCCGCGGCACAGTGGATTCGGCGCGGCAGGCGTGGGTCCGCAGCGGGCTCGTCGTCGCCGAGATTGCGCTGGCGGGTGTGCTGCTCGTCGGCGCGGGCCTGCTGACCCGGAGCTTCGTGAAGCTGCTCGACGTCGAGCTCGGATTCGAACCGACGCGCGCGGTCGCCGCGCGTCTCGATCTGCCGCCGACGACTTCGCCCGAGAAGGCCGCGAACCTGGGTCGCGAGGTCGTGCGCCGGGTGTCGTCGCTGCCGGGCGTCGAAGCGGCGGGCCTCACCGACGCGCTGCCGCTCGAACGCAACCGGACGTGGAACATCATGGTCCCGGGCAAGATCTACCGTCCGGGCGAGAGCCGCTGGTGTTCGTCTACGTGGTCAGCCCCGGCTACTTTCGCGCGATGGGGATCCGTCTCGTCGCCGGCGGGACTTCCTCGAACACGACGCCGCGATGCACGGACCGCCAGCCGGTGATCGTCAACGAGACGGTCGCGCGCGACGCTCTATCCCGGCATCGATCCGATCGGCCGGCCGGCGGTCACCGGCAAGACGGCGTTGACGATCGTCGGCGTCGTCGGCCGACGTGCGGCAGACCAGCCTCGACGAGAGCCCGGCGTCGCAGATGTACCTCGCGTCGGGCGCAGCGGCGCGGCGGGCCCCGATCTGATCGTGCGCACGCCGCTGCCGCCGGCGTCGCTCGTGCCGGCGCTCCGACGCACGCTGAGCGACATCGATGCGCGCCTCGTGGCGACCGACGTCCGCGTGCTCGACACGCTGGTCGATCGCGCCACGTCGCCGCGGCGCTTCCTGGTGTCGCTGCTCGGCGGCTTCTCGGTGCTCGCGCTGCTGCTCGCGAGCCTCGGCATCTACGGCGTGGTGTCGTACGGCGTCAGCCAGCGCACCGCGGAGATCGGCGTGCGCATGGCGCTCGGCGCGACCGGACGCGAGGTCCGCCGCCAGGTGATCGGCGACACGCTGCGACTGACGCTCGCCGGCGTCGCGATCGGCGTGCTCGTGTCGCTGCTGCTCGCGCGGGTGCTGGGCAGCCTGCTGTATGCGACCTCAACGACAGATCCGATGACGTTCGTGGGGACCGCCGTCGTGCTGACGATCGTCGCGATGGCCGCCGGCTACGTGCCGGCACTCCGGGCGTCGCGCATCGAGCCGCTGCGGGCGTTGCGCGACGGATAAGATCATTCCTGCTACTTGGAAGGTACTAGCGGAGCGACACACACCAGTCGATCGCGACGGTCGTCGATCTTCTTGAACGGCACACCCGGGACCTTCTTGAAATCATCCAGCGACTTGCACGGGCCGGCCTTCTTCCGATGGGCGATCCACGCCGCCGCTTCCTTCCGCAGCAGTCCCGCGATGCTCTCGAGCTCGACCGCGGTTGCGCGTGTTCAGGTTCAGCGGCTCTGGGCGCGTCCCCTTTGAAGTGCTCGGCCAGGTAGTCCAACACCTTCGCGAGCTCCTCGTCCGATCCTTTCGCGCCCAGCGTCCACCATCTTCGCGATCGTGTCCTGCCAGCCTTCGCGCGTCAGCCGCACGGACGCCGCGCGCTGCGCCTCATGACACGTGCCGCAGAGGCGAACGGTCTCGTCCTTGCCGGGCGCGTCCGGCAACTGGACCTGTCGCCAGGCAGACCGCGGTCAGCATTCCGACCACGCACGCGACGACACACGACGCGGGAGCAACATGAGTCAGTACTGCTTCAGCCAGATGTTCCTGAACTCGACCTTCATCGGCTCGCCGACGTGGATCTGGAAGCCGAGAAGTCCCTTCAACGCGCGCGCCTTCGTGTCGTCGTCCACGAGCGTGCTGGTGACGTGGCCGTTCAGGATCTCGGTGATCATGTTGCCGCGCGCGATGATGTGCGCCTGGTTCCAGTCGTTCACCTTGATGATCTTCTGCAGCTCGTCGTCCGCTGCGCTGCAGCGCGCCGACGACCTTCGGGCCGCCGCCGTCGGGAATGTAGGTGAACTGGCCGCGCATGGCGAGAAAGCCGCGCCCGCGCTCCTCGTAGATCTGTCCGGTGTAGCGGTTCGCGGCGTCGATGTCGCACTGGTACCCTTCAGCACCCAGTTGCCCGCGATCGCGCCGCGCCCCTGCTGCGTGCCGGCCGGCAGATGCACGCTGCGGATCTGAATGCCGCTGTTGGTGGCATTGATGCGGTACTCGACCTTCAGCTCGAAGTCGGCCGGCTCGCCGCCGCGCCAGATGATGAAGCTGTTTTCCTTCAGCGGGTTCTCGGCCGTCGTCTGGCCGACGATCGCGCCGCCTTCGACGCGCCAGAACTTCGAATCGCCGTCCCAGCCCTTCAGCGTGGATCCGTCGAAGATCGACGCAAACCCCGCGTGATCCTCGAACGGCAGCGGCTGCGGACCGGCGCGGCCCGCCGCGGCCGCGGCCTCCGCCTGCTGCGCGGCCGAGCACGCCGGCGACGCAGCCGTCAGCGAGCACGGCGACGATCGCCGTGCGTGTTCCGCGTCATCATGACTGGACCTTCTCCCACTGCCTGCGACTTCGCCGACGCCAGCACCGCGTCGGTGACGCGATCGGTCGCGAGCCCGTCGCGGAAGGTCGGCGGCGGGCTCTTGCCGTTGTGCCGCGGCGCTGCACGAACTCCATGAACTGATGCGTGAACGTGTGCTCGTAGCCGATCTGCAGGCCGGGCACCCACCAGTGCTTCATGTACGGCTGGTCGCCGTCGGTGACGTGGATGTTGCGCCATCCGCGCACGCGCCCTTCGTCGTTGTGATCGAAGTACTGGATGCGATGCAGATCGTGAAGATCCCAGAACGCGGACGCATGCTCGCCGTTGATCTCGAGCGTGTAGAGCGCCTTGTGCCCGCGCGCATACCGCGTCGCCTCGAACGTCGCGAGCGATCCGTTCTCGAAGCGCGCCAGAAACGCGCTCGCGTCGTCGATCCCGACGGGCTCCACCTTGCCCGTGAGGTTGTGCTTGCGCTCCTTGATGAACGTCTCCGTCATCGCGCTCACTTCCGCGATCGGACCGTTCAGCCACATCGCGGTGTCGATGTTGTGCGCCAGCAGATCGCCGGTGACGCCGCTGCCCGCCACCGAGACGTCGAGCCGCCACAGGCCTTCGCCGCCCTGCGGCAGGTCGCGCGAGATCGTCCAGTCCTGCAGGAACTTCGCGCGATAGTGAAAGATGCGTCCGAACTTCTTCTCGTCGACGAGCTGCCGGATCATCGTCACGGCGGGCACGAAGCGGTAGTTGTACCAGACGCTGTTCGGCACGCCCGCCTGCCTCGACCGCGGCCACCATCTCCGACGCTTCCTTCGCGTTCCGCCCGAGCGGCTTCTCGCACATCACCATCTTGCCGGCCTTCGCGGCCGCGATGGCGATCGCGTGATGCGTATCGTTGGGGCTGGCGATGTCGATCAGATCGATGTCCGGGCGCGCCACGAGATCGCGCCAGTCGGTGTGATACGACTCGTAGCCCCAGTTGTGCGGCGAACGCCTTGACGCGGTCCTCGTTTCGCGCGGCGACCGCCTTGAGCACGGGCTTCCACGGCAGGTCGAAGAAGATCGGCGCCTGCCGGAACGCATTCGAGTGCGTCCGCCCCATGAAGCCGTAGCCGACGAGGCCGATGTTGAGACTCCTTCATCGATCAGTCCCAGCCATGCGCGTCGCGGACCGCCTTCATCACTCCCAGCACGTCGTTCCACGTCTGCTGCTCGGTCATGACGGCGTTCGGGAACATGCAGCCGTCCCAGCAGATGTGATCGAGCTTGCGCTCCACGCGGCCGTGGTCGTCGCGCAGCCAGAACCCCGCGTGCCGGACGATGTCGAGCTTGCCGTTCGGATCGTGCGGCAGGCAGTGGCGGCCGGTCTTGTCGTGCGAACCGGATCCCTTCACCGTCCCGTCGTTCTGCGCGACGTGGAAATCGATCGTCCACGGCCGCAGCGCGCGCGTCATCTTCTTCAGCCCCTCGTCGAGCGCTGCCGCGATCCGACCAGTCGAAGTTCTCCGGCAGGATCCGATCGTCCGGCGCGTTGTACCCCATCGTGAAGAGCAGCGTGTGCGCCATGTCGGCCTGGAAGCCGACGGTCGCCGGGGCGGTCGACCATCTCGAGCAGCTCGACGTTGCGCGTCACGCTGTGCATCCCGCCCCAGCAGATCTCCCCTTCGGCCGCCAGCCGCTCGCCGTAGTCCTGGGCGATGTCCGCCGCCTGCCGGAACGTCTCGGCGATCTTCTTCGTGTTGCCGGCCGGATCCGCCGCCCAGTCCGCCGGGCCGGCGGCCGAGTCGATCCGGACGATGCCGTAGCGGCGGATGCCGAGATCCTTCAGCTTCTTCCCGATCGCGCAGGCCTTGCGGACCTGCGTCAGAAACGCGCCGCGATCGCCGTTGCTGCCCATCGCCGACCCACCGCCGGTCGGCGGCCAGACCGGCGCGACGAGCGATCCGACGACCAGTCCTTTCGAGCCGATCTTGTCGGCGAGCCGCTTCAGGTCGTCGTCGGACGAATCGATGCTGACGTGGGGATCGAACAGAAACAGATCGACGCCGTCGAACCTGGTGCCGTTCACCTGTGCGGCGGCCGTCAGGTTCAGCATCGTGTCGAGATCGATCGGCGGCTCGGCGCCCGGTCCGCCCTTGCCGACCAGGCCGGGCCACATCGCGTTGTGCAATGCGGGGAACTTGTGATGAGAGGCCATGCGTTATCTTCCGGGCGCCTCGGGGTTTCCGGGCCCAAAGTGTTTGAGGATGACGAGCGGATCGCTCTCGCTGCGGTTCTCGATGCGCACGCCGTCCGCCGCCGCATCGGCGGTCACGAAGAGCTCGTCCTCCGTCATCTGTCCGAATCGAATCATCGCGGGCGTCGAGACCTGAAGCGCCGCCGAACGTGCCGTGACCCTGCGTCAGGATCAGTCCGTACGGCGCCGGCGTCCTTGATCGTCACGCGTGCGCTTCGGCAGCACCGTCAGTTCCTTCGCGGAGTACCAGCGAGTCCCATAAGTCACCCACTGCTCGCGGTAGCCATCGGGTTCCGTCTCGGCGAACGGCTTCACGGGCTTGGGCCAGTATCGGTTGCTCTCGGCAAACCGCGGATTCACGTTCGCATCCCAGTCCAGCATGATCGATGATGTAGTCGAGATCCTGCTGCCGGTCAGGCGGGACGTCTTTCACGAGCAGCTCCCACGGCGTGATGCGGCCTTCGACCTCTGACTGGAACATCGCGAACACGTCGCTGTTCACCTGCGGCTCGTAGGTCAGCAGCGATCCCGGGGCGTGCAGGATGCCGGGATCGATCTGCCAGCCGCTGCCGCGCTCCAGGCGATACGCCCGCGACAAGTAGGTGATGCCGTTGTCGCCCCTGTTCCAGTTCTCGAGGCAGCGACGGACCTGGTCTCTCGTCGTGCCGGGCTCGAGCCCCATGAAGGTGTACGGATAGTTGTTGTCGGTCGGGTTGTACTGCGGCGGAAAGTAGTACGCCTCTGGCTTGCCGCGGCGGCCGACTCTCTGCGCGTGCTCGTCGCTCTGGTGCAGATGATGCGGGATCGGTCCCATGTTGTCGAAGAACTTGCAGAGCAGGTTCCAGCCCTTCTCCCGCTCCATCGTGTCCTTGCCGAGCAGCAGATCGCCGGCCGCGTCGACCGCGGCCTTCAGCAGCAGACGCTGACCGTTCGGGAGCCGCACGTAACTCAGGCCCTCGTCCGCGCGGCGTCCCAGGTCCGTTGTCGGCATTCGTCGTGGACGAAAACCACCGCTCGTTGATCCCGCCGCGGTGCGCGCCGTAGCGCATACAGGTCGTCCGGATGCAGCCGCAGCCGGCGCCCGGGATGCATGAACGAGCGCGGCACCCAGCACGGCTCGAGACGAAGGACGCCGCCGCTGCGGTCGATGACGTCCTGGATCTGTGACGCGGTCAGCCATGTGGTTCGTGCCTTCGCTCAGTGCTCCAATGGAATCCCGAACGCATAGAGGTGATTGTCGTAGGTGACGAGATACACCTGGCCGCCGCCGGCGGAGAGTCCGCCGCGCGCGAATGACGTGATCCTCGTTCCACTGCTCCACATCGTCTTGCCCGTCGCGGCGTCGAGCACGTACAGAACGGCCGGCACTGACTTCTGCGCGCGCTGCGCGGCCGACAGCGACGCCGGCGCCCCGCGGTATTCACCGCTCGAGGCGGCGATGACCATGCCGTTCACGACAATCGGCGCGAGCGGCGACGTCAGATCGCGCGACTGCCAGCCTGGAGCGAGCGACCACTTTCCCCCTTCGTCCACCAACTTGAACGCGACGACGCGTCCGGTCGGCGCGGGGCCGTTGGGCGTGAACTTCACCTCGCTCGTCGTGCCCGAAGCGGTCGCGAGGATCCAGCGGCTGCCTTCCGTCTTCGAACGTCGCGAGCGCCGTTCCGGCGCCGGGCCCGTGAACTTCGGCGTCACGGCGAGCGGCGTCTTGTGATCGCTGCCGCCGAGCGACGCCGCGTCGAGCAGGTACAGGCGTCCATCGTTCGCCGTCACCGCGATCAGATCCTTGTCCTTGTGGCGAACGACGATCGGCGTCGCGTTGAAGTCGGCGCCGGGCGCGGTGAACCAGTCCTTCGGTGTCAGCGTCTCGCGATCGAGGGCGACGATCGAGTCGGCGTGCGCCGCCTTCGGGGCCGACCCGAGGGCGACGTAGATCGTGCCGTCCGTGCCAAACGCGAGCCCGGACGCCCCGGCGATATCCGCGCCGCCCGTTTTCCAGGAAACGGTCTTCCGCTCGTCGGGTCGGTACGGTGAGATCCATCGCCCACACCGCGTTCGGCGCCGCCCCGCACTCGCCGGATGTCGTGGTGTAGACGACGCCGTCGACCCAGATCAGCGCCGAAGGTTTCGTGTCGGGCGGAAGGAACGGCACCGGCGGCTCCATGTCGGCGCCGTTGCTGACATAAAGCGTGTGGATGTAGCCGTCGCTGCCGACGGCGAACAGCGGATCGACGCCGCCGAAGCCAATCGGCGCGGGACCGCGACCGCGGCCACGCCCTTGCGGAGCGGGCGGCTGCACCGCGGCCGGCGCCGCCGCGGGTTGTGGCGGCGCCTGGCTCAGGACCGCCGCGCCTTTTCCCGGTTCGCCCACGGCGCTTCCATTTCGAACCCCGCCGCCGCCCACCCCCGCCGCCACCACCAGCCGGGCGGGGCCGGCGCGAGCACCGTGCGCCGGCTCGGCATCGCGATCAGACCGCCGGGACAGTCCAGCGAGCTCGGTGGCTGGCCGCCAGTCGCCGCCGTGTAATTGAGGACCGTCGTCCAGGACGGGCGCGCGAGGTCCGTGTCGATCGAGAACACCCGGTCGTCGCTGCCGCCGAAGAACGCCAGGCTCTTGAAGCCGCGGTAGCCGATCAGACGATCGAGCAGGACCGGCGGCGTCAACGAGTTCAGCTGACGGCTGGCATTCTCGAACTTCATCTTCCAGAGGAACGCGAACTCGCCCTTCTGCACGGCCTCCTTCGTGAGCCGCGCGTCGGCGCGCAGCCACCCGCTGCGCTGCGCATCGAACCCGCTCGTCGTCCATTCGCCGCCGCCACGCCCCTGCGCATGCCCTTCGACTCCGCTCAGGGCGAACAGCAGCGCCGCGGAGAGCGACACCAGGATGCCGGCACGAACCAGCCGCTCGATTCGTCCGCGCATGGCTACTTCGTCCCGGCCGTCGGCTTGACGCCGAAGCAATACATCGTGCCGTCGTAGGTGCCGAGATAGACACGGCCGTTGGCGACCGCGAGGCTGCTGAAGTGGCTGAACGACGTGATCTGATCGCCGCTCGACCACAACTCGGCGCCGGTCAGCGCGTCGAGCGCATAGAGCGTCGCATGCCCCGAGCGCGCGATTCGATTCGCCGACGTGTTGTACGACAACCCGGCGTCGAACGTCGCCTGCGTCGCGTCCTCGCCGTTCCCGTACGCGAAGACGACACCGTTGGCGATCACGACCGGATCGGCCTGCCACATGTTGCGCGAGAGCCAGGCCGGCGAGAGCTGCAGCTTGCCCGCCCTTCTCTTCCAGCTTGAAGGCGGCGACCGCTCCCTGCACGACCTGCCCGTACTCGATCGGCGCCGTGAACTGCCGAGTGCTTCGGTCCCCAGAAGGGCACCAGGATCCAGCGCGTGCCGTTCGACTCCTCCCACGTCGCGAGCGCGCCCCACACGCCGGCGCCGGCGAACTGCACTTCCTCGTTGCAGATGAGCGGCGTCCTGTAGACGGGCGTCCGATGGTCTTCCCCGCCGAGGCTGCTCGTGTCGAGCAGCCACACGCGGCACTCCTTGCTGGTGTGAACGGTGTATTCCTTCCCCTTGAAGTCGAACACGGGACCGGTCGCATTCATGTCGAGGTCGCGCTTGCGCAGCCAGTACGCGTTCGATGGCGCATACCAGTCGGTCATCTCGAGCGCCTTGGTCTGCGGGTTCTGCTTCACCGCGATGATCGCCTGCCCGTAGATCTGCCGCTCAGGGTAATAGTCGCCGTCGCCGCTGCCCGCGTACACGCTGCCGTCCTTGCCGATCGACGGCCCGAGCCGCGGCCACAGCCCGCCGCTGCCCGGATTGAAGCTGCCGACTTTCTTCGTCGCCAGGTCGTACCCGTAGAACTGGTTCGGCGTGCCGCCGCAGCCCTGCGCGGTGGTCGTGTACAGGACGTTGTTGTGGATGTTCAGCGCGTAGGGCTTGCCGTTCGGCGGGAGAAACGGCTCGGCGGGCGCGATCTCCTCGCCGGTGGCCGGATCCAGCGTGCGGAGCCGTCCGTCCCACGAGATGGCGTAGACCTTGTACTTCCCGGGCGTCTCGGTCGGCACCGCAATCGGCGTGGCGGTCTGGCCGCCGGGACAGAGCGGGCCGCCGCTCCGGCCGGTGTCGGCGTAGGTGCTGTCGAAATGCCGCTTCCAGATCTGCGTCCCCTTCTCGACGTCGATGCCGTAGATGTTGTCGGAGACGCCTGCGACAACGGCGACCTCGCGCGTCTCGCCCGCCACCTGCAGGTCGCCGATGATCAGCGGCGCAAACAGGTTGTGCATCTCGCCGCGGCTGGTTGTCCAGCTTCACTTTCCAGATCAACGTCATCTCCCTGACCGTCGCCGGACTGATCAGGGTCTCGTGGCGCTGCCACGACGTGCGCTGCGGGTCGCCGCCATCGGTGAGCCAGTTCGCGCGGCGTCCGGTCTGCGCGTGCGGGCCCGTCGTCCAACGCGGACGCCAGGCAGACCGCACCGACGACGCCGAAAACGAGTCGATGCATGACCATCTCCTCGAACGCGTATCTTCACACAAGACGCGTCGAACGTGGCGTCAGAAGCTCAGGTGCGCGCCAAGCTGAATGCGCCGCGCGTTCAACGTGGCCCCCGTCAACGTGCCGAAAACCGCCGGATTGGTCAACGCCCCGGTCGCGTAGTCGAAGTTCGCGTTGGTATTGACCGCTGTCCATTGATCCGAGTTGAAAGCGTTGTACAGCTCAACGCGGAACTGGAGCCTCCGGGCGCCGCCCAGCGGGACGTTCTTGAACACCGAGAAGTCCCAGTTCGTGTATCCCGGGCCCAGATATTCGTCGTTCAACGCGGTGCCGAGACGGAACTGATCGGTCGGCGGCGCGACGCACTCCGTCCTGAACTGACGCGTCGAATGTCCGCTCTCCGCGCGGCAGATTCGGATCGCACGTGAAGATGACCCGGCTCGCTGCCGCCGTTGATGGCCCCGGTCCCGGCGAGCGCACCCGTCGGCACGTTGCTGTACGAGTAGGTGAGATTCCCGTAAGTGCCGGTCGTGAGCGTCGTCACACCCGAGACCTGCCAGTTGTCGAAGATCGCCCTGGTGACGACATGGTCCCACTTCTGGCTGAGCCCTGGGATTTCATAGCTGTAGTTGAACACCAGCACGTGGGGCCGCCGTCCGGCGGACGTAGTAGTTCCTCGCCCGATTGTCCTCCACGAATGGATCGATGGCGCCCAGACTCTTGTTCACAATCTGATACGTGTAGGCGGCGCCGAATGCGAGACCGTCCGCCGAGCGCCGGCGGTTCACCGCGAACTGCAGCGAGTGATAGTCGCCGTAGCCGGTGAATTCGCGCTGCGTTATCGTGCCGTATCCTACGAACGGGCGCAGCAGATCGTCGGGCAGGGGCTGCGCCTGGCCGCCCACGACATTGGTCGGATCGAGGCTCGATGGCTGATAGGCGTAGCCATACGGCTGGCCGTTGAGAGGCCGGTTGATGAGCTGATTGCGCCCGGCGTTTCCGACGTACGCGACGTCAGCCGTGAGGTTGAAGCCGACGTCCCGCTGTACGCCCAGGCTCCAGTTGTAAACCACCGGCGCCGTGAACTCGTTGATCCGCCGTACGTTGCTCGGCGTCGCCGTGAGCGGGCTCGCGAGGAGGCCCGTGAGCGTCGTGTAGTTGGTGACGTAGGTGTTCAGGAGCGGCTGCAGCTCGATCAGATCGAGGATGTTGTCGTCGGCGTAGCGATCGTAGAAGACGCCGGCGCCGCCTCGGACGGCGGTCTTGCCGTCGCCCGTCACATCCCAGGCGAAGCTGACACGCGGCGCCGCCCTGAACGGCGAATCCTGCTGCGGCGTGCCGTCGTACACCTGCATCCCGTTGTTGAAGTCGCCGGAGCCGGGCACCAGGCGTCCGACGTACACCAGCGGCAGGACCTCGCCGGTGACCGGGTTGACGGCGCGGCGTCCCTGCGCCGTCGTGATCGGCCGATACAGCAACGGGGCCGCCGTGCCCGTGAAGTTCCCCGGTTCGAACTGCGCCACTTGATCCCCGTGGCTCTCGGTCGGGGTCATGAAGTAGAAGCGCACGCCCGCATCGAGGGTGAGATTTCCGTTCACGCGCCAGTTGTCCTGCGCGTACCACTCCGTGATCAGGAATCTGCCATGCGCCGACGGATGGCCGTTCGATTCCGTGTACTGCGAGACGGCTCCCAGCAGCGCGTTGGAGAACCCGGCATTGGTGTTGAGCGCGTTCGCGGCGTCGTTATTGAAACTGAAATTCCCGTTGAAGCTCGATGACCGTGCCGCCGGGCGCGTGGTGTGCTCGAAGAAGAGGCCCGCCTTCATGGTGTGCGCGCCCTTGAGTTTCGTGACGTTGCCCGACACGTTGAACAGCGTGTTATAGCCGAAGAACGGGAACCGCTGCTCGATGCCGAACGAGGCGATCGTTCCCGGGGGACCGCCGTTGAACGACGCCTGCGGCAGCAGAGACTGAGGGTTCGCTTGCGGGAAGAACTGCGGGAGGCCTGGCAGCACCACGCGGCGGTCGTTCGCGTCGAGCGCTGCCTCGTCGAATGGGCTCGTGTATTGATGCGCCCAGTTCACGCCAATCGTGAACTCCCCGAACGTGGTCGGGTTGAAGGTGTGCAGCAGCGTGTTGACGTAGCTGATCGTGTCGATCTCGTACTTTGTCGCCATCTGCGGCCAGCCGCCGGTCGAACCGAGCAGCGACACGCCTCCCGAGCGCTTCTCGTACCCCCACTGAAAGCGTCCGTACATCAGTGGTGTTTTGCGCGACGTTCCAATCCATCCGGAGGACCTGATCGTTGCGGGGCCAATCCTGCGCGGTCTGGAATACATAGTTGAACTGGTTCGTCCCGGTGGGATCCGTGGCATTCGGCGCCGGGAACAGATTGAGGAGCGCCTGACCCACGGGATCGATGCGATCGGCCGGAATGACGTTGCCGGGGAAGCAGGCGGGCCCTCCGGTGGTCGCGCTGCAATTCCCTGTCAGGAGAGGATCCCGTATGTTGACGCGACGCCCCTGGGTATCCACCGTCTGTGAAAAATCGCCACGACGCTCGAGCGCCGTCGGCATGCGTCGCTGATTCAGGTTCCCGGGGTCGGTGCGGGCGAGCAAATCCTGGGAGAAGAAGAAGAACAGTTTGTTGCGGCCCCGGTTGAACTCGGTGCCTGGAATGAGGACCGGACCGCCAAGCGTCCATGCCCCGTTATCGAACGTGTACGGCGCGGCATCGCACTGTGCCGTCTGACCCGAGTCACACTGCTGGCGGCGCAGGTACTCGTTGCCGTTGAACGCCTGGTCGCGCTTGTAATACGCCGCAGTCCCACGGAAATCCTTCGAGCCGCTGCGCGTGATGACGCTGATCGTGGCGCCCGAGCTGCGGCCGTATTCTGCCTGGAAATTCGACGTCTGCACCTTGATTTCCGCGATCGAATCGAGCGCCGGGGCGGCGTAGTTCGCGCCGTTCTGGCCGGTGTCCTTGTTGGTGACGCCGTCGTACGAGAAGTTGAACGAGGTGCGGCCGTTGATCGACAGGTTGTTCATGTTCTCCCAGCCTGGCGCCTCGCGGTTCCTCGTGTCGATGACCCCGGGCAGCAGCTTCAGGTAGCCCGCGAAGTCCCGCCCCTTCAGCGCAATGTCCTCCATCTGCTGGCGCTCGATCACGCCCGACCGCGCGCCGTTCGATGTTTGCACGAGTGTCGCGTCGCTCGTGACGGTCACGGTTTCCTGGAGGGCGCCGAGCTGCAGCGTAATCGCGCGCAGCGCCAGGCGATCGGTCGATGACAGCACGATGCCCTTTTGCTCGTAGGTCTTGAACCCGCTGACCACGACCTTCAGGTCGTACGTCCCAGCCAGCAGGTCGGGGAACATGAACGTGCCGTCCGGGCCGGTCACCGTGTCGCGTACCGTCGCGGTGGCTGCGTTCGAGATGGTCACCGACACGCCGGGCAGTAACCCGCCGCCCGAGTCCACAATGGTGCCGGAGATGTGACCGGTGAGGCCCTGAGCCGAAAGCCCGGGCGCGGTGACCGCCACGAGAAAAACGGCGACAACGGTCCTGAAGAACCAATGTGTCACGGGATCCTCCTTCTGCAAACTCGCCCGTATCCTGGGCGCGGCGGGTATCCCGATCTAGGAGAAACGTGTCAGAGACTGGTAGAAACGAACTGAAGTCGGCCTATTGGCGGTGCCGACGGCGGTAGCTGCGGGGCGTCTCGCCCATGATCCGGCGGAACTCCTTGGTGAAATGGCTCTGATCGGAAAACCCGCATTCGGCGGCCACCGCGGCGATCGGGCGCCGCGAAAACACCAGCGCATGGCAGCTCATCCGAACGCGGAGCTGTCGCACGTAGGTGTGGGGCGTGCATAGGTAGGTATCGCGGAACTGGCGATGAAACGACCCGAGCGACATACCGCACGTCTGTGCCATCGCAGCGGATGCTGACCGGCTCATGATAGTGCTCGCTGATGAACGCCATCGCCGGGGCCAGCCGCGATTCGGTCCAGATTTTTGATCCCTCCTGCGCCGCCATCGTGGCCACGCCGGCGGTTGCCACGATCCGCCCCCTGGCGTTTCGCACCGGCAGCTTCGACGTGACGATCCATCGCGGCGTGTGGTGGAACACGATCATCTCGACGCGCGAAGTGATGGGTCGGCCCTTCAGGACCTGTGCGTCGTCCATCTGGTACTGGTTGGCGAGGTAGGGCTCGAACAGGTCGAAATCCGTACGGCCGATGATCTGGTCGCGGCTCGATCGGCCGATGTGCAGCATCAGCGTCGTATTGACCCAGCGAAAAACACCCTTCTTGTCCTTGATCCAGAACAAGACGTCTTTGAGGTGGTCGAACAGCTCGAAGACAGGATCAACGCGGGCGCCGAGCGATCGCGCCGCCGCTTCGAGTGTCGTTTCGGCCAAGGAGAAGCCTTTCCCTGCGCGGCCTACGTTGCCAGCTCGGAGCGCCATAGTATTGTGAAAAAAAGCCAATCGATGTCAGGTTCTTACCAAATTTGCCCCTGACCTGCCGCGCGGTTATTGTGTGGGCCCATGTTTCGCAACCGGGCCGCGACCTCGATTGAGAGCGAGGCGCTGCGCGTGACCGTCCTCCACGAAGGCGGCCACATCGCGGAGATCCTGGACAAGCCAACGGGGATCAATCCGCTGTGGATCCCGCCGTGGACGTCGATCGAGCCGTCCGCGTACGACGCGGCGCGCCACCCGGAGTATGGCGATGGCGCCGACGCAGCGCTGCTTGCGGGAATCATGGGCCACAACCTGTGCCTCGACATTTTCGGCGGACCCTCGCCCGACGAAGCCGCCGCCGGCCTGCCGGTGCACGGAGAAGTTTCGACTGCACGGTTCTCCGTCGCCGCTCACGACGGCCAGATCGCGATGCATGCGGTGCTGCCCGGAGCACAGTTGCGCGTCGAGCGTCGCATCGTCCTGACCGATCGCACGGTGCGCGTTCACGAGAGCGTCGAGAATCTGTCGACGACCGATCGGCCGGTTGGCTGGACCGAGCACGTGACGCTCGGCCCGCCGTTTCTCGAAAAGGGCGCAACGGAGTTGCGCGCGCCCGCCACGCGCTCCAGGGTCTTCGAACAGGCGTTCGGCCCCGACGACTACCTCGTGCCCGGCGCCGACTTCGAGTGGCCGCTTGCCCCGCGTGCGGCCGGCGGCTACGAGGATCTGCGCGTTTACACTGCCGCTCGACGATCGAGCGGATACACGGCGCATCTCATGGATCCAGCGCGTGACGAGGGATTCTTCGTGGCCTTTTCACCATCTGCCCGTCTGGCGCTTGGCTACGTCTGGCGGCGCGCTGACTTCCCGTGGATGGGCATCTGGGAGGAAAACCACAGTCGAACGGCGGCGCCGTGGAATGGGCGCACGCTGACGCGGGGCCTGGAGTTTGGCGCGTCGCCGATGCCAGAGACGCGGCGGCAGATGATTGAACGAGGGAAGCTCTTTGACACGCCGACCTGCCGATGGATTCCGGCCCGACAACGCGTCGAGGTCAACTACTGCGCCGTGCTGCGGCCCGCGGAGCTGATAGCCGACGGCCTGGGCGTTGTGTTAGCCTCCGCAACCGATTGCAAGTGAGAATGAGCGAGGCGGCGATGACGAAAATAAGCGGCGCGGCGGTGGTGATCGCGGGTGTGCTGATCGTGGCGGGCGCTGGTGTGGCGGCGCGGCAGGATCGCGGCGGTCGCGGCGGGCCACCGGCGCCGCAGTTCGCATCACCGGAGGTGGGCGCGGACAGGAAGATCGCCTTTCGCATTTACGCTCCGCAGGCCGACGCCATCCGCCTCACCGCGAGCGATATCCCCGGTGTCGGCCAGGAGTCGCAGCTCACGCGCGGCGAGAACGGCGTCTGGGAGCTCACGGTCGGGCCCGTCGATCCCGGTGCGTATCGCTACAACTTCAACGTCGACGGCGTCGCGACCATCGATCCGCGCAACCCCGCGATCAGCGAGTCGAACAACAACGTCTGGAGCCTGGTCAACGTCCCGGGCTCGGACCTGTTCGACACGCGCGACGTTCCGCGCGGCGGCGTCGCGGAGGTGACATACAAGTCCACCTCCTTGGGCCGCTTCCGGAGAATGCACGTGTACACGCCGCCGGGCTACGAGACGGGCCGCGATCGGTATCCGGTGCTCTACCTTCTCCATGGCGCCGGCGACAACGACGATGCCTGGTCGTCGGTCGGGCGGGCCGGGTTCATTCTCGACAACCTGATCGCGACAAAAAAGGCGCGTCCGATGATCGTCGTCATGCCGGCCGGTCACGTCACGCGGGCGACCGGACCCGTCACCGGCACGAACGCGACCGAGCAGTTCGTCAACGACCTCGTCACCGACGTGATGCCGTACGTCGAGAAGCACTATCGCGTGCTGACCGATCGCGCCCAGACGGCGATCGCCGGCCTGTCGATGGGCGGAGGGCAGACGCTGCAGGTGGCCATTCCCCGGCTCGAGCGGTTCGCGTATATCGGGGTTTTCAGTTCGGGGTTGCTGGGAGTGTTCCCGAACGCGCGCGGGGCGACGCCTCCCCCTGCACCAGCCGGCGGCGTGCCACCCGCGGCGATCGAATGGGAGAAGCAGCACGCGGCGCAGCTCGATGATGCCCGTCTCAAGCGGGGTCTGCGCCTGTTCTGGTTTGCCACCGGCACGGACGATTTCCTGATGCCCACCACGAGGGCGAGTGTCGAGCTCTTCAAGCGGCACGGGTTCTCGCCGGTGTTCGTCGAGTCGCCGGGCGGACACACCTGGATCAACTGGCGCAACTACCTGGCAACGTTCGCAACGCAGCTGTTCGGGAACGAGGTTCATTGATGCGTTTGGCGCGTCGTTACTCCGCTGCCGCCGTGCTTTTCGTGCTGGCCGTCGCGGCTCGTCCGTGGGCGCAGACCAGCACACCGCGTCCGCCGCAGGGTCGCGGCGGCGGCCAATCGTTCCCCGCACAGCAGCGGCCGCCTGGTGATCCGGCGGTGATTGCACGCGGCAGCGGGCTCTACGGCGTCTACTGCCGCGCCTGCCACGGTATCGACCTTCGCGGTGGCGATCAGGGTGGACCCAACCTGCTGCGATCGGACACCGTCCTCAACGATCAGGCCGGCGAGCTGATCGTCCCGATCGTGCTGAAGGGACGTCAGGGCGTTGGCATCATGCCGCCGACTCCCGTCACGCCGGACGATGCGCGCGCCATTGCCGAGTACATCCATAGCGTCGCGGCCACGATGCGCGGTCAGGGAAATCCGCCCGCCGGGCCGCCGGTCGTCCTGAACGTGCTGGTCGGCGATCCCGCAGCCGGTCAGGCGTACTTCAACGCGAAGTGCGCGACGTGCCATTCGGCAACCGGCGATCTGCGCGGCATCGGCGGACGGATGTCCGATCCGACGACGCTGCAGAACCACTGGCTTTCAGCGGGAGGTGGCCTGAATCGCGGCGTCCGTGGCAGGGCTGTAGCCGCGACGGTCACCGTCACTCCAGGACAGAAACTCGAAGGCACGCTGGTGCGCATCGACGACTTCTATGTCGTCATCGAGTTGCCCGACGGATCGCAGCGGACATTCCGCCGCGAAGGCGAGAACCCGGTGGTCGAGTTGCGCGATCCGCTGGAACCTCACAGCAAACTGCTGCCGACCTACACCGACAAGGACATTCACAACGTGACGGCGTATCTGGTGACGCTGAAATGACGAACAGGCTGATCCTCGGCTCCCTGTTGCTGCTGGCACCCGTGCTGGCTGGCCAGTCGCAGAATGGAGGCGGTCTCGATCCTGCGGCGATCCGCAAACCGCTGTCCGACACGTGGCCGGTGTATTCGGGCGACTACACCGGGCGCCGATACAGTGCGCTGACCCAAATCAACACAACGACGGTGAAGAACCTCACGCTCGCATGGGTCATGCGTCTCACTGCCGGCAGCGCGGACAGCGGCGCGGATGGCGGCGATGGTGGACGTCGCGGTGGCCGGGGCGGGGGGAGGGGCGGTGGCCGCGGCGGTGGCGGCGTGCCGATGATCGTGGGCGGAAAAGGCACCGGCGAGTTCGGGGGCGGCGGCGCGCCGACCGTCAAGGGTGCAATCCTGATGGTCGGCAACGTGCTGTACGTCACGGCGCCCGACAATGTGTGGGCGGTCGACGCGCACGACGGCCGCGTGCTCTGGCAGTACTTCTGGAAGACGAAGGGTGGGACCCACATCGGCAACCGCGGCGCCGCGCTGTGGCACACCACGCTGCTGTTCGAGACGCCAGACAACTACCTCGTCGCACTCGACGCAAACACGGGGAAGGAAAAATGGCACGTCGAGATCGCCGATTTCGATCAGCAGTACTTCTCGACGCCGGCGCCGATCGTCGTCGACAACCACGTCCTCGTCGGCACTGGCAACGATCTGGATGCACCAGGCTTCCTGCAGTCCTACGATCCGGAGACCGGAAAGCTGCAGTGGAAGTTCTATACGGTGCCGATGAATCCCGGTGATCCGGGCCTGGAGACGTGGCCGAACCTCGACGCCGCGCGTCATGGCGGCGGGCAGGTGTGGGTTCCGGGTTCCTACGATCCGGAGACCAGGCTCTACATCTTCGGCACGGGCAATCCGACGCCCGGGTACACGGGCGTTGCCCGGCCGGGCGACAACCTGTTTACCTGTTCGCTCGTCGCGGTGAATGTCGACACCGGCAAGATGGCCTGGTACTTCCAGACGTCTGCGCACGACACGCACGACTGGGACTCCGCGCAGACGCCCATCCTGATTGATGGCGTCATCAACGGGAAACCCCGAAAGCTGGTTTCGACCGCGGCGCGCAACGGCTACTTCTACACGCTCGATCGCGTCACCGGCGAACACATCGTGACCAGCAAATACGGGTCGTACACGAACTGGGGCAAGGAGATGCGGCCGACGGGTGTGATCTCGCCCGACCCCGGCAAGGAAGCAACGCTTCCAGGATCGCTGGTCTCGCCCGTCGAAGGTGGTGTGACGAACTGGCCGCCGCCGGCGTATTCACCGGACACCGGGCTGTTCTACGTTCAGGAGCACAACGGCTTCAACATGCTCTATCTGACGGACCCGGATCCGCGCGGATCGATGGGACTCGGCGGGAAGTCGGTCTACAGCCTCGGATCGATGGGAGACTTCCTGACGGCGATCGATTACCGCACGGGCACGGTGGCGTGGCGTCACCCGTTCCACTGGCGGTGGCGGCGGCGGACTGCTCGCCACCGCCGGCCGCCTCGTATTTTCCGGCGACGGCAGCGGCAATTTTGCCGCGTTCGACGCCGCCGACGGAAAGCCGCTCTGGCATTCCCGCATCGGCAACATCTCGAATGCGCCGCAGACTTTTCTCGTTGCCGGACGCCAGCACGTACTGGTCGCCGTCGGCGACACGCTTTACGCGTTCGCGCTGTACTGACCGGAGGGGACATGCGTTACACCAGGCGTGAGATCGGCAAGCTGGCGCTGACCGCGCTGCCGGCTATCGCACTCGCGAAGGGGCCGCGCTTTTCTTTCGGCGCACGGGCGCAGATCGCGGCCGTGCCCAACTCCACGATCGACGGCGTTCGCGTCGGGACCATCACGTATAGCTACCGCAGCATGCCCGACCAGAGCGCCGAAGCGGTCCTGCGCTACGTGCTCGACTCCGGCATCAGCCAGATCGAGTTCATGGGCGGGCCGGTCGAGGCGTTCGCCGGTGCACCGCAGGGAGAGCGCGGTGGCGGCCGCCGTGGACAGCCGGCGACCGCCGAACAGCAAGCGGCGCAGCGTGAGGCGGCCGAGCGGCTGCGGGCATGGCGGACCTCCGTCTCCATGGATCGCTTCAGGGCACTGCGCAAGATGTTCAACGACGCCGGCGTCAGCATTTACGCGTGGAAGCGGCTTTCTCCCAACATGTCGGATGCGGAAATGGAGTACGTGTTCAACGTGGCCGAGGCGCTCGGCTGCACGCACACCACGCTGGAGCTCGTCGAGAATTCCGAGCAGCTCACACGCATCGGCCAGTGGGCAGAGAAGAAGAAGATCTACGCCGCATACCACACGCATCTGCAAGGCAGCATGGCGGCGTTCGATCAGGCGTTCGCGATCTCCAAGAGCAATACGGCCAACGTGGACCTCGGCCACTTCGTCGCCGCTGGCGGGGATCCGGTGGCCTTCATCAAGAAGTTCAACGGCCGGATCTCGAGCGTCCACCTGAAGGATCGAACGACGCCGGAGCACGCTCAGAAGAATCTTCCGTGGGGCGAAGGCGACACGCCGCTGAAAGAGATCCTGCTGACGATGCGACGGGAAAGGCACACCTACCCCGCGGCGATTGAAATGGAGTACGACGTGCCGGCCGGGTCGGACGCGGTCAAAGAGACCGCGAAGTGTCTCGAGTATTGCAAGGCGGCATTAGCAAACGCCTGAGCACGCGGATCACGGCACGAAGACCGCACCCCAGGGACCATCACCCGACTTGACGCGGGCCGTCACGGCCTGCGTCAGGACGTCCACGATCGACACATCGTTGGACGGACCGTTCGCGGTGTAAAGCGTGCGGCCATCGGGCGTCATCGCAATGCCCCAGGGACGCTCGCCGACCTCGATCAACGACACCACGCTGTTCGTTTTGGGGTCGATGACGGCAACCTTCTTCCCGCGGCCCAGGGTGACGTAGATACGACCGCCGTCGCCGGCCACGACGATGCCCATCGGCCGCATCGTGTCGTCGGCCATCTTGATCGTCGTCAGCACCCGGTGGCGACGTGCATCAACGACGTCGATGGCGTTGGCGGTCTCGCAGGTGATGTAGGCGCGGGATCCGTCCGGCAGAAACCCAATCGAGCGTGGCCGCGGTGATGTCTTGATCTGTGCCACGACCCGCGCCTTGGCCGGGTCGATGACGAATATCTTGCCGTCTTCCTCTGAAGTGACGTAGACGAGAGTGCCGTCAGGCGTTCGTTCGACGCCTTCCGGCTCGCCGCCGACCTTTACCGTCGCGACGATCTTCCCGCTGTCCACGTCGACGATGCTGGTCGTGGCGGCGTCTTCATTGGCGACGAACAATTGCTTGCCGTCGCTGCTGACCGCGAGCTGTTCGGGATCCGTCCCAGCCGGAATCACCCTGATCAACTTCATTTGCCTGGTGTCGAACACGCCGATCCCGTCGGCCGACCGATCGGGCGGCGGCAGCGTGCTCTCATCGACACCGGGACCGGCGATTGGCGAGCCGCTCAACGCGATGTAGAGCGTGGTGCCATCGGGCGCGAGCCGAATGCCGCGCGGGCGCTTGCCGAGCGGAACGGTTGCAATGGCCTGGTTGGTCCTGACGTCGATCGCGGTGAGCGTGCCGGATCGTTCGTTGGTGACGTAGACCCGCGGCCCTTTCGGCAGCGTCGCGGGATCTCGCACGGCCGGCGAGGCCGGAGTCGACGCTGCGCCGGATCCAGGCGGTCTCTCCGCTGCCGGCGAACATGCCGCAAGCGATGCCAGAGTTGCGGCCACGATTGCCGATCGCCAGGCACGGATGATCATGAGTCTCCTGCTGATCATGTCGACCGCCTGGACGCGAAGAACGAGCGCATCAGGCCGGCCGTTTCGTCCTCGAGTAACCCGCCCTCGGCGTCCATCCGGTGATTCAGCGCCGGATGCTCGTGCGCGCGCATCGCTGACTCGATCGCCCCGGCCTTCGGCTCGCGCGCGCCGTAAACGACCTTCGCCACCCGCGCGTGGATCATCGCGCCGACGCACATCTGACACGGCTCGATCGTCACGTAGAGCGTGGAGCCCGGTAAGACGGTAGTTCCCAATCCTGCCGGCCGCATCACGCAGCGCCACGATCTCGGCATGGGCGGTCGGATCGTTCGTGCCTATCGGCTGGTTGAATCCGCGCCCGATGATGTCGCCGTTCGCAACAACTACTGCGCCGACAGGGACTTCGCCGCGCCGCGCCGCCTCGCGCGCGAGCTCCAGCGCCTCTCGCATGAAATGTTCCGCGGCCAGTGGCATTGGCCAATTGTATGAGCCGCCCCGACCCAAAACACCCAGGAGTTTCGCATTCTCATCCAGAAGCAGGGTCTCTGGTCCATTCAGTGGCATGACGCCGCGAGCGTCGCCGTCAGGAGCAGCAGATGCGACAAGTATTGATGAACGTCAGGATCGTGTTCCCTGTCACCGGTCTGATCGTCCTGGCTGCCTGCGGCGGTGGCGACGGCGGACCGGCGCCGGGCGGCGGCGTCAGCAGGGTCCCTGTGTCCCTCAGCATCTCGCCGTCTACAGACTTCCTCAAGCTGCGGGCAAGCGAAGCGCTCACCGCCGTCGTGACGATGACGGGCGGCACGACGGAAACCGTCGCGGCTACGTGGACGAGCGACAATGCGGGCGTCGCCTCGGTCGATGCGTCCGGCCGCGTAACGGGATCCGGCTCGGGACAGGCCGGCATCTCGGCGGTCTATTCCGGCCTGACGGCGAACCGCGCGCTGAGAGTGGTACCTGATTATCAGGGCCGCTGGTCGGGCGATCACTCGGTGCCGGGCTGCGTGGACGACGGCGATTGGCGGCAGGCAGGATTCTGCCAGAACATCCGAAGCGCGGCCCTTTACGAGATGGGGCTGGTGCTTACTCAGAACCGCGACAGCGTCACCGGCACCATCGACGTCGGCACCGAGGCGCCAGGCGCGGTTCAGGGTCCGATCCACATGAATGGCGATCTGGGTCTGGCCGGGACGTTCGTCGAAACCGTCGAAGGCGTATCGATCGAAGTCACCGTGTCGAACTGGGAGACCCGGACCACCGACAACCAGCGAATGACCGGGCGTTTTCGGATCACCTTTCGAGCGGCCGGGCTCACGGGGTCAGGAACCGTCGACGCCGAGCTGAGTGCCTTCACCAAGGCTGGCGCGGCGATTAGCGCAGCCGGCGGTGACGCGGGGGCACGGCGCTCGCTGCTGCCTTCGATCCGGAAGGTTCTGCGAACAAGATAACTCCCAAATCCCAAATCCCAAATCCCAAAATCCCAAATCCCAACTCCCAACTCCTTTGGGCGTTGGGAGTTGGCCATTGGGAGTTATAATCCGCGGAAGCCCGCAAAGGATTTGGAGGTCCTGAATGAGTTGTGCGCGCATGCTCCGCGTGCTTGTAATCGGCACTCTTGTCTTTCTTCCCGTTTCCGCGTCTGCCCAGCAGACCGGCGCAATCATCGGCAAAGTCATCGACACGGGCGGCGGGGTGCTCCCCGGCGTCACTGTTGAAGCCCGTTCCGACGTCCTTCCATCCCCACGCACCAGTGTCACCGAGGTCAACGGCCAGTACCGCCTGCCGGCTCTGCCCCCGGGCAATTACACGCTCACCTTCGTGCTCTCCGGGATGCAGACGGCAACCCGGCAGGCGCAGGTGCAGCTGTCGCAGGAGACCGTGGTCGATGCCACGCTCGGCGTCGGCGGCGTCGAGGAGACGGTCGTCGTCACGGCGACGGCGTCGCTGATCGACCGGGAGACCTCGACCATCAAGAGCGGCGTCTCCAACGAACAGATCATGGCGCTGCCGGTCGGCCAGGAATACCGCGACCTCGTGAAGCTGATTCCGGGCGTGCAGTACACGCAGGATCAGACGCGTGGCCCGAGCGCGGGCGGCAGCGGTCAGGACAACGTGTATCAGTTCGACGGCGTCAACGTGACGCTGCCGCTCTTCGGCACGCTGTCGGCCGAACCGGCGTCGCACGACATCGCGCAGGTGACGACGATCAGAGGCGGTGCGCAGGCGATTGACTTCGATCGATCCGGCGGCTTCACGATCGATTCCGTGAGCAAGTCCGGCACGAACAGATTTGGCGGGATGCTCAGCTTCCAGCTGCAGAACAACGCCATGTCCGCCGATCTGAAGAGCGGCACGCAGTCGAGATACGAGCAGGACCGGAGCTGGTGGAATGGGAACTTCGGCGGTCCGATTCTTCCTGAAAAGGTCTTCTTCTACGCGTCGTACTACCGCCCCGAGCGGACGCGTCAGAACCGCGCGAACCTGTACGGGGAGCTGCCGGAGTACGAGAGCACGCGGAACGAGGGCTTCGGCAAGGTCACGGTGACGCCGATCAGCTCGGTGCTGCTCAACTTCAGCTATCGCGATTCGAAGCGCACGGACCGCAGCGATCTGTTCGCGTCCAACGCCTCGGCAACGACCGGCACCGGCAGCGAGTCGCGGCTGCGGATTGTCACGTCCGAGGGCTCCTGGATCGTGAACGCGCAGAAGCTACCTCACCTTCAAGTACACGCACTTCGCGAACGAGACGCTCGGGCTGCCCGACTTCATCTCGAGCGCGGTGCCGACCCCCACCCCTGGCGCCCGGCTCGACATCGCGGCCCTCGACAACCAGGGGCGGCTGACGGTGCCGGTGCTCATCGCCAACCAGCCGGCCTTCAACGCGTTCGCGCAGCCCTACATCGACCGCTACGGCTACGTCCAGAACGGTGTTCATGTCGGCGGCGGCACGACCGGGTATGGCCTCGAGTTCAACGACCAGGACTTCTTCCGTGACTCCGGCCAGGTCGGCTACAACCTCACGTTCGGCTCGAGCATCAGGCACGACCTGCATGTCGGGTATCAGCGCTACACGGATTCGGAGGATCTGGTGCGCAGCTCGAACGGCTGGGGCGCGATCACGGTCCCGGGCGGCCGGGTCAGCTTCCAGGGCACGCCGGTCTTCTTCACCGCGCGCTTCCAGCAGCAGACGACCGGCGTCGCGGCGCCGATCAACTCGTACTACCAGTCACAGAGCTTCGAGGTGAACGACACGATCCACTGGAAGGATCTGCACGTTCAACGTCGGCCTCCTGGTGAGCAACGACACGCTCTTCGGCCAGGGCCTGCGCGAGAACTCGTCAACGCTCACCGGCTACGAGCTGGCGCCAGGGAACAAGTACAAGATGTACGACATCCCCTTCAGCAAGATGATCCAGCCGCGGGTTGGCGCCACCTGGGCCTACAACGGCAAGGACACGATCTGGGCGGCTTCGCCCGCTACAACCCGGCGGCCAGCTCGCTGCCGCGCGCCGCGTCCTGGGATCGCAACCTGATTGGCACGTTCATCGACGCGCACTTCGATGCGAACGGCGTGCTGTTCGGCACCGCCGCGGTGGATTCGTCGTCCGGCAAGCTGTTCGTGGACGACCTCACGCCGCGCACGGTTGACGAGTTCGTGATCGGAACGGCGAAGCAGATCAAGCCGAACTGGACCGGCCGGCTGTACGGCCGGTTCCGCGAAGCGGCGCACTTCTGGGAGGACACCAACAACAACGCGCGCGTCGCCTTCAACCCGCCCGCCGACATCCCGCGAGAGCTGTACATCCCCGACCTGGCGGCGCGCATCGCGCAGATCGGCAGCGGCTCGACCTACGTCATCGCCGAGCTCGACGGCGCCTACACGAAGTACTACGAGGTGACGCTCGAGTCCGAGTGGCGCAGCCAGAAGCTGTTCGTGCGCGGGTCGTACACCTGGAGCCACTACTACGGCAACTTCGACCAGGACAACTCGACGACCGACAACGACGTGAACATCTTCATCGGCTCGTCGAACATCGCCGACGGCGCCGGCCGCCAGCTCTGGGACAACAAGGACGGCGACCTCCGCGGCGACCGCCCGCACCTGTTCAAGCTCTATGGCTACTACATGCTCCCCTGGAACGCCACCGTCGGCGCGTTCTTCGTGGCGCAGTCCGGCCAGCCGTGGGAGATGTGGAGCTACGAACCGTATCTGCCGCTCGTCGGCACCACCACGAGCGACCCGAACCGCTACGCCGAGCCGGCCGGCTCGCGCCGCAGCGATGCGCACTACCAGATGGACCTCAACTACACGCAGAACATTCGCGCTTGGCGAGCGCTTTACCTTCCAGCTCGCCGGCGGACGTGTTCAACGTGTTCGACAAGCAGACCGGATACAGCATCCAGCCGGCGGTCCACAACTCGGCGTTCGGCCAGCCGCGGCTGTACTTCGATCCGCGGCGGTTCCAGATCGCGGCGCGTTTCCAGTTCTGAAAGCTCGCAGCTCTAACTCGCGAAGAAGCCAACTCCGCGATTCCCAGCATCTTGCGAGTCGGGCGTTCTGCAGTCGGGAGTCGACTACCGAAACAACCGTTCCCGCGCGATCAGCGCGCGCGTCGTGGCATCCGCGTTCTTCCGCGCCCGTGCGATCCGCGCGGCGCGGTCGGGCTCGTTCAGCAGCACGCTGACCTGGGCGCGCTTGAAGAGCGCCATCGGATAGTCGGGGATGCTGAGGCGGCACGCGGTCGAGCGCGTCCCGCGCCTCCGCGAAGCCGCCGCGCGGCGAGATACAGCACGCCGAGCTCGAGGTCGTGCGCGAAGCGGCCGCCCTGCCTGCGCCCGCGCCTTCTCGAACGCCTCGATCGCAATCGGCGTCTCGCTGGGCTGCCATCGCCAGCTCGCCGAGCTGCACGAGCTCCGCCGCGGACGGCGCGCGCAGGCTGTAGATCTTCTGCCGCAGCGCCATCGCCTCGCCGATCGCCCCTGACGCTCGCGGATCGTCGCCAGCGCCTCGAGCGCCGGCAGCCGATCCGGCGTCTCTGCGACGACCTGCTCGAGCAGCGGCACGGCGCGCTGCCAGTCCTTGCCGCGCGCGTAGTGCAGCGCGAGATACATCGCGCACGTCCGGCGATGCCGGCGCGATCGCCGCCGCCCGCTCGAAGGCTGCCAGCGCCTGCGCGTCGTGCCCGAGCGACGAGTGCGCGGTCGCCAGGCGCAGCGCGGCGTCGAGGTTGTCGGGATCCGTCGGCGAGGATCTGGTCGAGCAGCGGAATGACGCCTGCGCGTACTCGCTCGCGCACGAACAGGCCCGACGCGCTGCTCGAGCGGCTCGAACAGGTGCGTCATGTCCGCGGGCCGCGGCGCGTCCTTGCGCACGACCGGCGCCGCCGTCGCGCTCGACGTAGCCGAGGCTCGCGAGCTTCCGCTGCGCGTCCTCGCTCAGCGCTCCGGCGCTGCGCGCCGCGCCCGGCGACGGGAGCGGGATAGTCGCGCAGCGCTGTCGCGCAGCGGCGGCGACAGGCTCGCGCTCGCGCCGAGGTCGCGCGTCTCCGCCGGGATCGGCGACGACGTCGTAGATCTCGAGCCTGCCCGCGAGGATCGCCTTGCGGCGCCCTTCGACCGCCATCACCTGCGGCTGCCAGCCGTAGCCGAGGAACGGCTTCATCGCCTCGCCGAGCACGACCTCGCCGGCCGAGCCTGCCGCGCAGGCTGTCGCGCGGCGCCGAGCCCGGCCCAGATCGAGCAGCGTGTGGAACACGCGGCGCGTGCTGACCGGCGCGTCCACCGACGCCGCGCGCGAACTCCCGGGCCCGACGATCACCAGCGGCACGTGCATCGTCGACTGATAGAGCAGGTTGCCGTGCTGGCGCTCGCCGTGATCGCCGAGCCCCTCGCCGTGATCGGCGACGACGACGATCGCGACGGGTCCGCCGCATGCTGCTCGAACGCTCGACACGAGCCGGCCGAGCTGCTCGTCCATCGCCGCGACCTCGCCGAGGTACGGCTCGTTCGCGTAGCGCGCCGCGAAACGGCTCGGGCGGCGCGTACGGCGCGTGCGGATCGAAGTAGTGCACCCACAGGAAGAGCGGCCGGCCCCGAGCGCCGATCGCGAGATACGCGAGCGCGCGATCGGTCGTCTCCGCGCGCGTGCGCTCCGGCTGCGCCGGCCGGCAGCTCGTCGTCGTAGACGTCGAACCCGCGCGCGAGGCCGAAGCGCCGCGCCAGCACGAACGACGAGACGAACGCCGCCGTGCGATAGCCGGCCTGCTGCAGGCGCTCGGCGAGCGACGGGATGCGCCGGCGGCGAGGACGCCGCGCGTTCTCGTGCACGCCGTGGCCGGCGGGATAGAGGCCGGTCATCATCGAGCTGTGCGACGGCAGCGTCTCCGGCACCGTGGCGTAGGCCTGCCGGAAGCGGCGGCCGCGCGCGGCGAGCGCGTTGAACGCCGGCGTCTCGACTCCCGCGCGGCCTCGGGCCGATCGCGTCGGCGCGCGTGGTGTCGAGCGTGACCAGCAGGATCGACGGATGATTTGAGGCGGCGGTGGATGCTCCCTGACGCTGCGGATCGTTCCCGCGGCAGCTGCCCGCGAACAAAGCAAGGAGTGCGAGCGCGAGAAGAGCCCTGGAGTGCCCTGAAGGTGACACGTACACGGATCAGATTACATCGGCGCGCCTTCGCTGGCGAGACGAACGCTGCTTTCGTCCGAACCCCAGGCTGGAACGGGTTCAGTAGGGTTGCGCGATCCGCTCGAGCACGCGGGCGACGACGCGGTCGCAGCGCGGGCGGTAGAAACGGAAGACTTCGGGCGCGGTGGCGCCCGTGCGTTCCATCAGGTCGCGGCGGAGCGCCGCGCGCGCGCGCGACAACCGTGTCTTCACGACGTCTTCGGAGACGCCCAGGACGTCGGCGACCTCGGCCGTGCTCATGCCCTCGACCTGACGCAGCACGAACACCTCGCGCGAGCCATCGGCGAGCCCGTCGATCGCCGCATTCGAGCAGCGCGCGAAGCTCGCCGCTCGCCGCGCGGCGCTCCGGATCCAGATCAGCGTCGGATGTCATGAAAGCCTCCGCATGGGCGAACCCTCGTCGAGCGGCTCGTAGCGCGACTGCGGCGAATTCGCGCGAGCGCCTCGTTGATCGCAATTCGAGTGAGCCACGTCGAGAAGCTCGCGTGGCCGTTGAACTGGCGGAGGTGGAAGTAGGCGCTCACGTACGCCTGCTGCATCACGTCCTCGGCTTCGCGGTCGTCGCGCAGGATGGACCGGACGGCGCGGAAAACGCGCTCGTTGTGGCGGCGCATGAGCACCTCGAACAACGCCGTCTGCCCGGCCAGGACCTGACCGACTACTTCCTCGTCCGTCAACTGATTCCAGCGCTCGAGAACCGTGGCATTCACGACATGCATGCTTCGCCCCTTGGTTATTAGAGTAACGGATTGGGGAAACGTGACGGCAGACCTAAAGGTCTCGGTGCGGTGTGTCTGGGGCAGACCTAAAGGTCTGCGCTACGGTCGTAACGGGCAGACCTAAAGGTCTGCGCTACAGCTGTTTGGTGTAACGGATAGGCGCCGGAGGTGATCGTAGCGCAGGCCTTCAGGCCTGCCTCACGTGGTAGCGCAGACCTTTAGGGCTGCCAGCACAATGCGCTAGACGATGACGGATCTGGCGCGGCCGAGGGGCTCGGCCAGCTCGGCCTTACCGCTTACTCGGACGCGGCCGGCCACGGCGGACGGCGACAGCGCGTTGAACAGCAGGCGCCAAGCGGTTTCGTCGGACAACTCGGCAACTGCCGAGGGCTCAGCCGGTTGGCCGGTCCACAATGACCATTTCCGCGCTTCACGCCGAAGCGTAAAGACGCCTCCCGAGGCTCCCGTGATGCGGAGAACCAGGGTGTCGTTCGGGCTCCCGGACACGTCTCGATACGCGTGCGGAAGGCCGCGCAGCGCGATCAGCAGGAACGCACGCAGCCATTCCGGGTTCGAGGGTGGCGAGGCGCCGACGGCGTCTCTGATCTGCTGCTGGTGGTGCCAGACCTCGGTGAATTCGCGGCCGATGTCGAACCAGCCCGCCGAGCTATCCTCGCCGGCCCACGAGACGGGAAAGAGCGCCGGCGCATCCAGCGGCAGGGCTTCCACGAACGACGCGAGCTCTTCGCTGACGGCGGCGTAAAGGCTCGTCAGCACGCGAGGGCTTATGCGGTCCGCGACCGCGATCCACCGCGCGTTGAGATCGTTGATGAAGGCGACGAAATCACCGCGGCCGTCGAATGGAGGCGGCGGATGGCGGTCGCGATGGAACGACAGTCTCCGCGCGGAGACGTCCACCAGATGCGCGAGCACGTCGCGCACGCGCCACGAGCCGGCAACCGTCGGGCGCGCCCACGCCTCGTCCGGCAGCGCCCGGATCGCCGCGACGAACTCAGCGGACAGCGGCCGGAAAAAAGTGCGGGTATCGGTTGGCGGGATCGGATCGAGCGGCACGCCACATTTTACGCGCGGAGGAGCTGTTCGGACGCCGCGTCCGCCGGAAAGAACGTCTCGATCCGCAGCTCCTGCAGCGTCACGTCCTGCGGCGTGCCGAGCGTCATGATCGTGCTGAACAGGCGGAGGTCGAGGCCGTCCTTCCTGATGTGCATCGGCAGCAGCAGATCCGCCGGCGCCGAGCGGCGCCGACGGATGGCGAGCGGCAGCCGCCGGGCCGGCGTAGCCGCGAGCTCCTCGCAGCAGCGCCGCGCCGGTCTCGTCGCCCGGCACGCCGAGCTCCCGCTCCGCCCGGGCCAGCAGGTGCCGCGACACTTCGTCCCAGTTGACGATCGACCGCCGCACGCCGAGCGGATGAAACACCATCCGCAGCAGGTTCGGCGTGCCCGGTCAGCAGCGACGGATCGACCAGGGCGCCGAGCAGCTGCGTCGCGGCGGCGTTGCCCATCAGCAGGTTCGAGTAGCGATCGAGGACGACCGCGCCGTACGGCTCGTGGCGGTCGAGGATGAACTGCAGGACGCCGCGGACGTGGCGCATCTCGTCGGCGGCGAGCGGCGTCTGGCGGTAGACGTGCGCGTAGCCGCCGGCCTCGAGCAGCCGGTTCCGCTCGCGCAGCGGCACGTCGAGCGTTTCGGCGAGGACCAGCAGCGCCTGACGGCTCGGCTGCGTGCGCCCGGTTTCGATGAAGCTGACATGCCGGGCCGAGAACCCGGCGCGCATCGCGAGATCGAGCTGGCTGAACCCCGCGCGCCGACCGCCATTCCCGCAGCAGCTTTCCAATCGGGCTCATGGCTCCATCCTATGCGACCGCCCGCACGGCGGCCATTACCTCCCAGGTAATTGCCGCGCTTCCCCGGCACGTAGCACGTTAAGCACGTCGCACATGACAAGGAGGATCCAATGACCCCTTATCGCATTCTGCAGCTCAATGGTTCCGCAACCGCCGTCAGCGCCATCGCGATACTCGCCGCGCGAGGAATCCTTCCCCCGCTCTTCGGGCTCGGCTCGCCCGCCCTGCTCGACGTCATCGCGGTGGCGTTTCTCGCGTACGCCGGCGCGCTGTTCGTGGCGGCAGCACGTCAACCCGTCACAGCGCGGACGATGATGGTGTTCACGGCGGTGGACGCGGTCTGGGTGGTCGGCAGCGCGATCGTGCTGATGCTCTACTGGCCGCAGCTTGCGCCAATCGGCCGCGCCCTGGTGGTGGCCGTCGCGCTCGTCGTCGAACTGTTCGCGCTGCTGCAATACCGCGCGGCCGGCGCCATCAGGCGCGATGCGCCAGAGCTCGCGTAAGGCGCGCAGCCGGATTGCGGCGCAGCGTACAATGCGCGGATGCGCATGCGTCATCTTTGTATCGCAACTCTCGCAGCCGCTGTGGCCACGCTGCAATCGACGAATGCCGCCGGGCCCGTCGACTGGCCGCAGTTCCGCGGCCCGGGCGGCGCCGGCGTGGCGGACGCGTCGACGCTGCCGCAGCAACTGGTCGACCACCGACCAACGTCGCCTGGAGCATCGACGTGCCCGGCCGCGGCTGGTCGTCGCCGATCGTCTGGCGCGATCGCGTGTTCGTCACGTCCGCGGTCAGCCCCGGCACGTTCAAGGCGCCATCGACCGGCATCTTCGGCAACGACTACGCCGCGGAGCTGCGAAGCAGGGCTTGTCCGACGAAGAGATCGTCAAGAAGCGTCGTCAATCGCGACATCGAGCTGACGAGCGATACCGGCGAGATCAGCTACGCGTCTATGGCGCTCGACGCGAAGACCGGCAAGGTGATGTGGCAGCAGGAAGCGCACAAGGGCCAAGCCGTTCGGCGGCCGGCACCGCAAGAACACGTACGCGTCGGAGACGCCGGTCACCGACGGCGAGCGGCTCTACGCCTCGTTCGGCGGCAACGTCGGCGTGTTCTGTTATTCGCTCGACGGCAAGCTGCTGTGGAAGCGAGCGTGGCCGCCGCAGCCGATCTACCTCGACTTCGGTACCGCGTCGTCGCCCGTCGTGCACGACGGCCGCGTCTATCAGCTGCACGACAACGACGGCGAAGGCGTTTCTCGCCGCGCTCGACGCGAAGACCGGCGCAAGGAACTGTGGAACGTCAAGAGGATCGACGCGGCGCCGATGAAGTCGGGCTGGGCGACGCCGTTCATCTGGCAAGCACGGCGGGCGCACCGAGATCGTGACGATCGGGCGCGGCTTCGTGATCAGCTACGACATCGAAGGCCGCGAGCTGTGGCGCATGAAGGGGATGACGCAGGCGACGCCGAGTCCGGTGGCGGCCGACGGACTGCTGTATGTCGGATCGGGATCACAGGGCGAGTCGAACCGGCCGCTGGTGGCGGTCCGGCCGGCGCCAAGGGAGACATCTCGCTGCAGGAAGGACGAGCAGAGCAACAGTTCGTCGCGTGGCTCCAGCCGCGCATTCTCAGGCTACACGCCGTCGCCGCTCGTCTACCGCGGACGCGTCTACGCGATCAACGACAACGGCGTCCTCCAGGTCGCCGACGCGAAGACCGGCGTGGAGGTCTACAAGGCGCGCATGGGCGGCGGCGGCCACACCTTCTCGAGCTCTCCGCTGGCGAGCGAGGGGCTGATCTATCTGACCAGCGAGGACGGTGAAGGGTTCGTGCTCCGCGCCGGCGACAAATACGACGAGATTTCGAAGAACAGCCTCGGCGAGATGAGCTTGGCTTCGCCCGCGGCCGACGCCGACAGCCTCTACGTCCGCACCCAGACCAAGCTCTATAGGATTGCCGGCGGCAAGAAATAGATCGGGTGCCGCTAGATCAGCGGCTTCAGCTCCCATTCGGGATCGTCCGTCAGCGCCGCGTACTCTTCGGCGGTGATCGACCGGTTGGCGTACTGGCACGACAGCACGAACAGCTCGCGGCTCTCGATCCAGTCGGCCCTGACCACGCGCGCCGGCAGCGTCGTGCCGGAACGCGTCGTGAGTTCGAGGGTTTCCTCTGGCTTGGGGATGGACGGAACGTTGATCTTCTTCCGGAAGCGCATCGCCGCATGGTCGATCGGATACCCGTTCTCGTCGAGCGCCCGGACCTTCATGTTTGGGACGCGCAGGCTCACTTCCACTTCCCTTGACATAGCCTAAATTATGCGTGATCACGCCGCCGCGGTGCCATACTGCAGCTGGATCTCCTCACGATGAGCGCCACCACTGTTCTCTGCCCCATCGATTTCTCTGACGAATCCAGGAACGCGCTGCGGTGGGCGCGCGTGGTCGCGCGCAGGCGGCAGGCCACCCTGATCGTCCTGCACGCCGTCGAACCGCTCCTGGCGGAAGCCGCGCGCGTGAGCCGCGGACAGGCGCTCGGAGACGCCGAAACGGAAGCAGCCCTGCGCGAGTTCGTCCTGGCGACCGTGCCGGAGGGCGCGACGGCGCTCGATCGCGTAACGTGCCGCGTGCGCGTCGGCGAGCCGGCGCAAGCCATTCTCGACGAAGCCGCAAAGGAACGGCCGCTGCTCGTCGTCATGGGCACGCACGGCCTGGGCGGATTCAGGAAGCTGCTCGTCGGGTCGACCACCGAGCGTGTGCTGCGCGGCGCCCGCCAGCCGGTGCTTGCGGTGCCCCCGTCGCCGGACCGTGCGCCGAGCAACGACGATCCGTCTTCGGCCATCAAGCGGATCCTCGTCGGGACCGATTTCAGCCCGGCATCGATGGAAGCGCTGCGCTGGTCGGCCGGCTTCGCGCGCGAAATCGGCGTCCCGCTGCTGATCGCGCACATCGTCGTGCCAACCACCGTGGCGCCGGCCTGGCAGTCGCTCGCCGCACGGGCCGATGAGTCGCGCCTGACGGAAGCGCGGCAGCGGATGGACGAACTGTTGACGGAGTTCCCCGGGTTGAAGGTCGAGACCCTCGTCGCGCTCGATCGCGCCGAGGACGGGCTCGCGGCGCTCGCCGAAGAGCGCGGCGCCGGGATGATCGTGCTGGGCCTCAGCAGCAAGGAAGGGGCATTCGCGACTCACCCCGGAACGATTGCCTATCGAGTGCTCTGCATCGCCAAGGCGCTCGTGCTGCTCGTGCCACGAGGGGCGTAGCGCTGGCTGGCAGACCTGAAGGTCTGCGCTACGACAAGGTCTGCGCTACGGATCTCGAGGCTGCCCGACTTCTACTGGCCGACTTCGAAGACCAGGAAGTATTGATACGGCAGGAACGTGTGCTCCGTCGCGAGGCGGAAACCGTTCGCCGTCATCTGCTTCACGAGATCCTCGCGCGCGATCTTCATGCCCACCGGCGGTCCGACCGGCAGTTCCCGCTTGTGGAAGTCGATCATGACGACCCGGCCGCCGGGCTTCAGGAGTTTTTTCATCTTCGCGAGGTAGCCCGGCTGATCGTCGATGTGGTGCCAGACATCCACGATTAGAAACCGATCGACAGGCTGCGGCAGCAATGGATCGTCGGGCGGCGCGAGGATGGTCGAGAGGTTCGTCAGGCCGGCGTCGCGGGCGCGGGTATTGAGGTGGCGGATCATGTCAGGGCTGACGTCCACCGCGTAGACGCGGCCCGACGCGCCGACATGTTTTGCCAGCCGCAGCGCGAAGTAGCCCGAGCCGGCGCCGATATCCGCAATCACCTCGCCTTCCTTGACCGCGAGCGCCTCCATCACCTCGTGCGGCTTCTGGTACGCATCGCGCTTCGGATCCTCGAGCGCTTTGATGTATGCCGCCGGATTGTCGTGGAGCTTGTGGGCTTCCTGCGGCGTGGCTGCCGTCTGGGCGTCGAGCCGGGTGCAGGAGAACAGCAGAACGCCGAACAACAGGACGGTCGTGCGTTTCATATAGGCTCCTAACACCCTGCCTCCGAAGACTATTCCCTCGGCAGCGAGAAATGTGGATTCTCGATCAGGCCAATCAGGTTGCCGAACGGATCGGCGACCGTGGCGACCTTGATTCCGTCACCGACGTCCTCCGCCGGCGAAACGACGCCCGCGCCGCTGCGGACGAACTGATCGATGGCGTCTTCTATTTTGACGACTCTCCAGTAGGCAACAGTTCCACCGCGCCCCGCGCCGGCGACCGACTGGTCTGGATTGAGGCCCAGCTCGTAGCCGCCGATGTTGAAGCCGACATAGAACGGCTGATCGAAGTAGGGCTGCTGATTGAAGGCGTTCGCGTACCACGCCTTCGCGCGGTCCAGATCGGGGACGTGATAGATGACGGTGGCGAGGCCTTTGATCATTCGTTGACTCCGTTCCGTCAGAGGCGACGGCTCCACAGGCGAAAGGTGCCAGGGTGCCAAGGTGCCAGGTCCTGTGCCGGGTGCCAGGTGCCAGGTGATCACAGCGGCAACTCAGTCCGGACGCGCCGCGGCACTCCCATCGCGACGAGCAGCCCCATCATGGCGTAGCCGAGGAAGTGCACGTCATGGGCAACCCGGAAGAACGCGCCGAGGCCGAAGATCAGGTAGATCGCCGCGACGACCAGCAACGGCGCAATCGAGGGCACCTGGCCCTTCATCAGCGACAGCGCGCCTGTCAGGACGAGCGCCGCGAAGGCAAGAATGGCGACGACGCCGAAGTAGAGGACGAGGGAGATGGCGCGGAAGAGCGTGGGGCGCATGCCGATCTCCACCATGTCCTCACGCAGGTGCGGCACCATGATCATGCCCTGCGCGCTGGCTGCGAGCAGGATCAAGGCACCGGCGAAAAACAGAATGGCAGCTCTCGACGAATTCCGTATCGGCATGAAGGCTCCAGGTCATATTCGTGCCGGATTCACCACGTCGCACGTGACTGTTCAGTGAACCAGTCGAGCGACGCGGAACGCCCAGACCGAGAGCCCTGCGGCCGCGAGGGTCGGCAGAGATCCAGAGAGGCTCTCTCAGCACGTGCGGCTCCACGAAGATCCGCGCGACATGCGCCAGGGCGATCAGGCCGAAAATCGAGCCGGATGTGAGGACATGTACGCGCGCATGTCGTTTCCCTCCCGCGAGACGCCTTTTCGGGCGCGAGCAACGATATACGATGCCGTCTCGTCTATCCACAATACGCCAGGAGGGTCGCTCGATGAGGCTCGCCGCGCTCGCCACAATTGTTACGTCGTTGGTCGTTTCGACGGGCGCCCAGCGCGCCGCCCTTCGGCAGCAGGCGTCGACGACGGCCGTTTCGATCCCGTTCGAACTGGCGGTTCGGCACGTCGTCGTAAAAGGGACCATCGACAAGTCCCGCCCGCTGGCGTTCGTGCTCGACACCGGCGCGAACCGGGCCATCGTCAGGCTGGACGTCGCGAAGGAGCTCGGACTTTCTCTGCACGGCAATGTCAGGACCGGTGGCGCTGGCGCAGGAAGCCAGCAGGGCTTTATGGTGAGGGACGCCACCTGGTCGCTCGCCGGCCTCGACGGGTTCGCGCAGCCTGTCACATTGGCGCTGCCGTTCACCGACCTGCCGTCCGGAATGGGCCGCGACATCGACGGCATCGTCGGCGGCGAATTCATCAGGCAGTTCGTCGTCGAGCTCGATTACCAGGCACGCAGCATTACGCTGCACGATCCAAAGACGTTCGTCTACAACGGCCGCGGCCAGACGCTTCCGATCGAGCTGAATTCGAACGGCCACCCGGTGCTGAAGGCAACCGTCACGCTACCTGGCGGCGAGGCGATCGCAGCGCCGTTCGTGCTGGACATCGGTTCGGGGCTCGCAATCGCGCTTCACAGTCCGTTCGTCGCCCAGCACAAGCTCCCGCCGCCGGACGCGAAGACGATTCGCGGCATCGGCATGGCTGGCGCCGGCGGCAAGTCACACGGACGGATCGGGCGAGTGGAGGCGCTGACGATCGGTTCGTTCACGATCAAGAACCCGATCACGGTGTTCTCGGAGGACCAGGGCGGCGCACTTGCGAGCGCGGCGCTCGCCGGCAACATCGGCGCGCAGATCGCCAGCCGGTTCCGGATGTTCCTCGACTACAGCCGCCTGCGCATCATCCTCGAACCATCGCCGACGTTCGCCGAGCCATTCGATCGCGCGCACAGCGGCATCGCGCTTCGTGCCGGGGGCGCCGACTTCCGCACGTTCCGCGTTCACGAAGTGCTGGAGAATTCGCCCGCGACCGACGCCGGCATTCAGGAGGGAGACATCATCACCGCGATCGACGGCACGCCGGCCGCCGGCTTCACGCTTTCGGCAATCGCCGAAATGTTCGAGAGGCCGGGGACTTACGAGCTGACGATACGCCGCGGCGAGCAGGTGATGACGGTGAAGCTGGCGCCGAGGAGGCTTATCTAGGGCGAAGCCGCGCCGCTACTCCGGCTTCACGTTCTCAGCTCTCGGACCCTTCGGACCCTGACCAACAGTGAACGACACCCGCTGTCCTTCACGCAGATCATCAAAGCTGGTCCCGACGCAGCCGGTTTGATGAAAGAAATACTCGGTGCCGTCAGGTGCGGCGATGAATCCGAAGCCCTTGTCGGTCTTGCGTTTGATCGTGCCACTCATCGATGCCATGTCTACACCCTCTCCAGTAAAGCCCCGTGAGATCTTAACTGAACGAGCAAACTAGGTTGGCCTGCCATCCGTAGCTCGCGCATGATTCACGGGAGCGCCCACCTACGCTAAAGCTCCGGTGGGCAACCTCGCCTGCATTCCTGCGCGAGGTTGAAGGGTGGCTTGCCACCCGTAGCTCACTCATGATTCACCCGAGCGAAGGGTGGCGCGCCCTGCAAGACTCGAACTTGCGACCTCCTGGTTCGTAGCCAGACGCTCTATCCAACTGAGCTAAGGGCGCGGGGACCGGGCCGACTCACGCGGCCGGACAGCGGGTAACAAAACAACGAGTATATCAGATCACCTCGCCGCCGAGTTCGTCGCCGGCCCTGGACGCGCCAGGCCGTGCCCCTCCTCGAACATCCCCGGCAGCGCGATCGGCAGCGGCCGCCGATCGGCGCCTCGCCCGCAATCGCGCGCACCGCCGACGCCTCGGCGCGATCGTAGAAATCGTAGGTCAGCAGCATCGCCGGCAGGTCCTGCAGGAACATCGCGCACGTACGGATTGCCGAAGAACGTCGTGACGAACGGCTTGCCTGACGCCGCCGTCTGGCGCGCGAGGTCCTGCAGCAGCCGCTGCAGCGGCGGCGCGAGATCCATGCGGCCGCTCGCCGACGCGGCGCGCACGAACACCGACGCGACGATGGCGTCGTAGCGCGGCGCCATCGCGCGCACCAGCTCGATCTCCGATCGGCGTCGTGCGATCCGACAGCTCGATCGACGTCACGTTCGGCCAGCGCTTGCGCAGCTCGGGAATGAACGTCCGGCTCGGCGCGGCGATGCGCCAGCTCGACGGGATAGTCGAGCACCGAGAGATACAGCACCTGCGCCTCGCGCGGCGACGCGCAGCGGCACCTGGTTGCGCTCATCCTTGATCAGCGTGATCGACCGCTGGCTGACCTGCGTCCGCGATCGCCTGGTTCGCGCGCGTGCCGACGACGCTCGGCGAGCGCGTCGAGGTTGACCGCGCGTGTCGCGATGCAGTCCGGCGGCGCCTTCGCGCGCAGGATGCGCTCGACCGACGCGTCCACCTGCGCCTCCGGAATCCGCCCTGACTTCACCGCCTCCCTGATCGCCGCGAACGCCGCGCCATCGTCCGGCGAATGCAGGACGACGTCGTTGCCGGCGGCGACGGCGCGGACGGCGGCCTCGCCCGGCGTGTAGCATGCTCGGTGACGCCTGCCATGCCCATCGAGTCGGTGTAGATCAGGCCGTCGAACCCCAGCTCCTTGCGCAGCACGCCCGTCACGATCGGCGCGCTCAGCGTCGTCGGCGTCGTTCGGCGTCGGATCGAGCGCCGGCATCTCGATGTGCGCCGGTCATGACCGCGTCGGCGCCGGCGGCGATGCCCGGCCTTGAACGGCGGCAGCTCGATCTTGTCGAGCCGCTCGCGCGGATGCTTGATGACCGGCAGGCCGAGATGCGAATCGACGTCGGTGTCGCCGTGGCCGGGGAAATGCTTGAGCGTCGCGATCACGCCCGCGCGCCTGCAGGCCGCGGACGTAGGCGGACGCCGAGGCGGCCGACCAGCTCGGGATCCTCGCCGAACGATCGCGTGTTGATGACCGGATTGCGCGGGTTGTTGTTGACGTCGACGACCGGCGCGAAGTTCACGTGGACGCCGAGCGCGCGCGCTTCCATCGCCGGTGATGCGCCCGGCCTCGTACGCGAGCTTCTCGTCGCCGGCCGCGCCGAACGCCATCGCGCGCGGGAACGCCGGTCGCGCCCATGATGCGGAAGCCGACGCCCGTCTCGAAGTCGGCGGTGTTGAGCAGCGGGATGTGCGCGATCGCCTGCAGCCGGTTGAGCGATCGACGCGGCCTCGAGCGGCTGCCCGAGCGTGACCGATGCCGTAGGTCGGGTTCGAGCAGCACGCGGCGGCACCGGCTCCGTCGCCGCCGAACACGTGAAAGCCGCCGACGCGATACTCGTGGACTGCCTTGACCAGCGTCTCGAACTCCTCGCGAGTCGGTGCTGAGGAAGTTCGACTGGAACGACGAGACGAGCAGCTGCCCGACCTTGTCCTCGAGCGACATCTTCTTCAGCGTCGCCTGCGACCCACTTCTCCCCCGCCTTGTCCACCTCGAGCGGACTCGGCGTTTGCCCTGCGCCGAGGCTGATGGACAACAGAATGGCCGACACCGGCATGAGCGCTTTCAACGAGGGCATCTATGGAATTCTAACCCGGCGGGCGATGGCAGGCCTGAGGTCTGCGCTACGGGCTGTACGGCGATGGCACGCCTGAAGACCTGCGCTACCGGCTGTAGCGCAGACCTTTAGGTCTGCCTGCTTAGATCCCTCCGTGAGCTCAGAGGTCCATAAGCGCGACGCGCCGAAGACCGTTCGCTACTTCGTCCTGACCATCAGCGACACGAGAACGCCTGCGACCGACACGAGCGGGGATGCAATCGTGTCGCTGCTCGAAGCCGGAGGCCACGAGCTGACGGGCAGGCGGAGATCGTCAAGGACGATCCGGACGCGGTGCGCCAGGTGGTGCTCTCGCAGCAGGCGGCCGCGGACGTGATCATCACGACCGGCGGCACCGGCATCACCTCGCGCGACAGCACCTACGAAGCCATCGTCGGGTTGCTCGACAAACGGCTCGACGGGTTCGGCGAGCTTTTCCGGATGCTCAGTTATCCCGAGAATCGGCGCCGCCGCGATGCTCACCCGCGCGTGCGCCGGCACGATCGGCCGCACCGCGATCTTTGCGCTGCCAGGATCAGAGCACGCGGTCCGCCTCGGCATCAGCAAACTGATTCTTCCCGAACTCGGGCACGTGGTCAGAGAGCTGCGGCGGTAGGATGACTTCCGGCTAAAGCCGGAAGCTACAAGGCTGACAAGCACGTCGCGCATCGCAGGTAGCACGTAGCACGTGACAAGCCGCACGTCGCACGTGACAAGAATCAGAAGAGTTTGACTTCCACCATCTCTCCCGCCTCGACGATGTCGGTCTGAGCAGGAATCTCGATGAAGCCGTCGGCCAGCGACATGCTGGTGATGTCCCCCGACGCCTTGAAAGCGGGTACCGCCGCGCCGTCCTGGATGCGCACGGTGTAGAACTGGTGGCGGCCGGTCGTCGAGACGACGCGGCGCGCCAGCGGAAGCGTGATCGTATGCGGCTTGTATTCCGGCAGGCGCGCCATGCGCCGCAGCATCGGGATGAGCAGCATGTACGCGTTCGACAGGCACGATGTCGGATAACCAGGCATGCCGAGCACCGGGCGTGCGCCGATGCGGCCGAACACCGTCGGCTTCCCGGGCTTGACCGCGATGCCGTGAAACAGCACCTCACCGGACGTGTGCAGCACGTCCATGATCAGGTCGCGCTCGCCCACAGAGCTGCCGCCTGAGAACACCAGCAGATCTTCGCCGCGCGTATCGGCAATCGCGGCGGTGAGCTCCTCGAGCGAATCTGGCGCGGTGGGATAGACGACCGCGACGCCGCCGTGCGCGGCGATCACCGAGGACAGCGTGAACTGATTGATGTCGTAGATGTGTCCCGGCGGGAGCGGCTGGCCGGGCTCGACGATCTCGTTGCCGGTGGACAGGATCGCCACGCGCGGCTTCGCGAAGACCTTGACCTCCGCCACACCGGTCGCGGCGAGCGCGCCGATTCTGCTCGGGCTGAGGACGTCACCGGGCGAGAGCACCGGCTGTCCGGCCGCGATGTCCGCCGCCCGTCGGCCCGACGTGCTGACGGGGATAGACCGGGGTCAGCACGCGGATGGTATTCCCCTCCGCCTTTTCCGTCTCCTCGACCATCACGACGGCGTCCGCCCCCTCGGGGAGCGGCGCGCCGGTCGCAATCTCGGTGCATTCGCCGTGCGACAGGCGCCTGGTCGGCACCTGCCCCGTGAACACCTTCTCGACCGAGCGCAGAATCCTTGGATCGTAGGCGCCGGCGCCGAAGGTGTCTTCGGCGATCACCGCATAGCCGTCCATCGCCGCGCGATCGAAGGGCGGCACATCGATGCGCGATGCCGCTTCCTCCGCAACCACGCGCCCGTTGGCCTCGCGGATCGAGACCGTTTCCACGCGCGCGATCGGCGCCGCCGATTCGAGCAGCAGCGCGAGCGCCTCGTCCAGAGGAATCGTCTCGGTGATCGGGCGCATCTGCGTCATGGAAGTTGGGATTTGGGAGTTGGTCTTTTTGGGAGTTGTCTTTATTTGAACCTTTTGTTCACCGCGTCCCAGTTGACGACGTTCCACCACGCGCGAGGTAGTCAGGACGACGGTTCTGGTACTTCAGATAGTAGGCGTGCTCCCAGACGTCGATGCCGAGGATCGGCTTCTTGCCTTCCATGACCGGGCTGTCCTGGTTGGCGCTGCTCTCGATCACCAGCTTGCCGTCGGCGTCGACGAGCCAGGCCCAGCCGCTGCCGAAGCGCGCGACGCCGGCCTTGTTCATCTGCTCCTTGAAGCTGTCGAAGCCGCCGAACGTCGACGTTGATCGCCTCGCCGAGTGCGCCGGTCGGCGCGCCGCCCTTGCCCGGGCCCATGATCTCCCAGAACATCGTGTGGTTGGCATGGCCGCCGCCGTTGTTGCGGACCGCGGTCCGGATGTCCTCGGGGACCGTGTTGATCCTTGCAGCAGATCGTCGATGCCCTTCTGCTGCAACTGCGGATGCTTTTCGAGCGCGGCGTTCAAATTGTTCACATACGCCGCATGATGCTTGTCGTGGTGAATCTGCATCGTCTGCTCGTCGATATGCGGCTCGAGCGCGTTGTAGTCGTAGGGCAGCGGGGGAAGTTCGTGCGCCATCAGCGTCTCCTCTCCAACATTCAAGCTATTGATCTAGATCAGGGGCCAGGGGCCGGGGGCCAGGGACCGGGAAGGGCTGGGAACTGGAAATCGGCGATTAAACCACTTCGAGCATCCTCTCGAGCGAGAGGCGGGCGAGCGACCTGTCGGGTTCCGGGACGGTGATCTGGTTGTGGATCTCGCCTTCCACGAGCCCTTCGAGCACCCACAGCAGGTGGTTCGGCGACACGCGGAACATTGTCGAGCACAGGCAGCCGAACGGATCGAGCGTGACGACGGTCTTGTCGGGAGCAACCTCGTGCGTCAGGCGATTGACGAGATGGACCTCGGTCGCGACGGCCCAGATCGAACCGGACGGGCTGTTGCGGACGGTGTTGATGATGTGCTCGGTCGAGCCGCTTTCGTCGGCGGCCTGCACGACGTCTAACGTGCACTCGGGGTGCGCGATGACCAGTCCCTGCGGATACTTCTTCCTGAACGCGTCGATCTGCTGGACGGTGAAGCGCGTGTGGACCGAGCAATGTCCTTTCCAGAGGATCAGCTTGGCCTGCTTCACCAGCTCGGGCTCGAGACCGCCCCAGATCTCGTTCGGATCCCACACCACCATCTGGTCGAGCGGCACGCCCATCTTGAACGCGGTGTTGCGTCCGAGGTGCTGGTCGGGCAGCATCACCAGCTTCTCGCCGCGCTCCCAGCCCCAGGCCATGATCTTCGCCGCGTTCGTGGACGTGCAGACGATCCCGCCGTGCTCGCCGCAGAAGGCTTTAATCCCGGCTGAAGAGTTGATGTAGGTGACGGGGATGAGGCCCGTGCGAATACCCATTTCGCCGAGCTCGCGCCAGCACATGTCGAGCTGATCCGGCGCGGCCATGTCGGCCATCGAACAGCCGGCGGCGAGGTCGGGAAGCACGACCTTCTGATGCGGCGCGCGAAGGATGTCGGCGCTCTCCGCCATGAAATGCACGCCGCAGAAGACGATGAACTCCGCCTTGCCGCGGCTCGCCGCCGCCCGTGACAGCTTCAGCGAATCGCCGGTGTAGTCGGCGAACTTGATGACCTCGTCGCGCTGGTAGTGATGGCCGAGGATGACGACGCGGTCGCCGAGCGTGGCTTTCGCCGCCGCAATCCTGGCGTCCATTTCGTCGTCGGAAAGGCGGAGGTATTTCTCCGGGAGCGGCTGCCGCTCCCCAATGCTCGCCTTCTCGACGTCCGTGAGCAGCTTTATGTCCATCTTTTCGTGGGGCTCCGCCCCACACCCGGCTCGGTCGCTTGCGGGGACCCCTACGCCCCGCGCCGCTCCCTCGCCAGGCGCGCTGTGCGCGCCTGACTGTCCTCCTATTGTACTGCGGCTGAAACGGGCAGGTCGTCCGGGGCGTCGGGGCCGGTGATGACGTTGTACAACGTATCGCGCTCGACCGGCTCGCGGCCGGCGGCGCGGATGAGACGGCGGATCGTCGAGGTCGTCATCGCTTCCGGCGTGCGGGCGCCGGCCATGTGGTAAATCTTCTCTTCCTGCACCGTTCCGTCGAGATCGTCGACGCCGAACCACAGCGCGAGCTGCGCCACCTCGACACCGGTGGCAATCCAGAACGCCTTGACGTGCGGAATATTGTCGAGCATCAGGCGTGACACGGCGTGCACGCGCAGCGTGTCCGCGCCGGTGGGAGCCGGCAGTTTCCGCATCTGATTGTTGTCGGGATGGAACGCGAGCGGGATGAACGCCTGCAGCCCGCCGGTGCGATCCTGGAGCGCCCGGGTGCGGAGCATGTGATCGACGCGCTCCTCCGCAGTCTCGATGTGGCCGTAAAGCATCGTGATGTTCGACCGCATGCCCATCTCGTGCGCGAGACGATGGATCTCCAGATACCGATCGGTGCCGCACTTGTCGTGGCAGATCTTGCGCCGAACGCGCTCCGCGAAAATTTCAGCGCCACCGCCCGGGAGCGAGTCGAGACCGGCTGCCTTGAGCGCGATCAGCACCTGCTCGTCCGACATCCCATAAAGGTCCGCAAAGAATGCGATCTCGACGGCGGTGAAACATTTGAGATGAATGCCCGGACGGATCCGTTTGAAGCCGCGCAGCAGCTCCAGGTAGTACGCGAACGGCAGATCGGGATGCAGGCCGTTGACGACGTGCACCTCGGTGAGGGGCTGGTGGGCGCGGCTGCGCAGCTTCTCCCACGCCTCTTCGAGCGTCATCGTGTACGAACCGGCGTCGCCGGGCTTCAGCCGGGCGAACGAGCAGAACAGGCAGCTCGCGACGCAGACGTTTGTGGCTTCGAGCCTGATGTTGAAGTTGTAATAGGTGCGCGCGCCGTGCCGCTTTTCCCGCTCGCGATTCGCCATCCAGCCGAGCGCGAGCAGGTCCGGGCACTCGAACAGGCGGATGCCGTCCTCCATCGACAGGCGGACGCCGATCGACAGTTTCTCGTCGATCGCGCCGAGCCCGAGCCGCTGAAGCCGCTGGCGCACTAGATCCCCATCATCTGGACGCGGATCGATCGCTCCCGCGGCCCGTCGAGCTCCGCCATCAGGAGCCGCTGCCACTGGCCGAGCACGATCTCGCCGCCGCTGATCTGCAGCGTCAGGCTGTGGCCGAGCAGCATGGCGCGGAGATGAGAATCCGCGTTCATCCGATCGCAGTCGGAGTGATTCGGATCGTTGTGCATCCAGTCGGAATCGCGGGTGACGACCTGCTCGAGGAAGCGTTTGATGTCGGCGTGCAGGGCGCGCTGGGCTTCGTTGATGAACAGCGCGCAGGTGGTGTGCATCGACCACAGGCTGACCACGCCTTCGCGCACGGCGGCGTCCTTCACGAGATCCATGACGCGCGCGGTGAGATCGACGAGCTCGATGCGATCGCTGGTTGTGACGACGAGCGTCTCGCCGCGGACGATCATCCCGCCGGCCGAGGCCGAAACCGGTTTCACCGGTGTTCCGCGCGCAGTCACTGTGGAGCTCTTCGTCATGGTCAGGTGCCTTCCGGCTAAAGCCGGAAGCTACATCGTGCTTCCTTCCAACGAATCTATTCTACGTAATCCCACAGTAATTGACATTTCTGGCAATGGTATACTCTGGCCCTAACTCGACGAAGCCGCGCAGCAGCGCGGTTCCCGGCTGCCACGCGAAGTGGGTGTGAAACCCACGCGGTGCCGCCACTGTAAGCGGGGAGTTTCGGTTCCAGACAGCCGGCCGCCGGCCGCCACTGCACCTTCGGGCGCGGGAAGGCGCGGGATCGAACACGAAGATCCGCAAGCCAGGATACCTGGCCGCCGGGACGTCCTTTCAAACGGCGCGCGAACACGCCGAAAGGAGCCCCGTGCAAACGTATTCCGTCCGCCTTCTCTTCTTCACGTCCCTCTTGGCGCTTTCGATCGCGGCGGCCGCTTCGGCCGGCCCGCTCACGGGTCGAATCGTGCAACCGGACAACACCGCAGCCGGTGGCGTCACGGTCTTCCTGACGAAGGACATCAACTTTCTGACCTCGACCACGACGGATCGGGATGGCGGATTCAGGCTGGTCGCACCGGATCAAGGACCCTACGAGCTGCGGGTCGCCACCTACGGATTCACGCTCACGCCGCTGCAATTGAGCGGCGAGGCAGCCGCCCGCAACGTCGGCGCGCTCACGCTCTCGATCGCCGCGCAGTCGGAGTCGGTTCTGGTGAGCGCCGCGGCTTCAGAAATCCCGCTGTCGACCGCATCGTCGAGCGTCACCGTGATTACGGGACAGGAACTGGTGGCGCGCCAGACCGAGAGCATCCAGGATGCGCTTCGCAGCGTACCCGGGCTCACCGTCGCGTCATCCGGAGGGCGCGGCGCGATTACCGGACTCTTTCCGCGCGGCGGCGAAGCGGACTACTCGCTCGTGCTGGTGGACGGCGTCCCGGCGAACGCATTCGGAGGCGCCTACGATTTCGCGCACCTTCCGGCCGTCAACATCGATCGGGTCGAGATCGTGCGCGGTCCGCAGAGCGCGCTGTATGGAGCGAATGCGATCGGCGCCGTCATTCGGGTGACGAGCAGGCAGCGCGTGACGCCGGAGGTATCCGGCTCGATCGAAGGCGGAAACTTCGACATGCTTCGAATGACCGCGGCCTCCGCCGGCAGCCTCGGCGACTGGCAATGGGGCGCCGGCGTGGAACGCCTGACGACCGACGGGATGAACGGCGAGCTGACGAGCGCGGGCGAGACTGTCGCCAACGACGATTACTCGCGCCGGTTGTTTTCCGCCGGCGGCGGATGGCGGCGCGCGAACGGCCCGAGCATTCTCGGCAACGTCAGGTTCTCGACGGACGAACGCGGTTTCCCCGGACCCTACGGTTCGAATCCCGCCGGGTTCTTCGGCGGCATCGACACCGTCTCCCGCGGCACGAACGACGACTGGCTGGCGTCCGTATCGGCGACGACCCGCACCTACCAGCACGGCCGGGGACTGGCACAATTCACACACACCAGGATCGACAGCAAGTTCGACTCGTCGTTCGGCTCATCCGAATCGTTCTCGCATCGCACGACAGGCCGCATCCAGAGCGACATGTTCCTCCTGGACGGACTCTACGCGTCAGCAGGGTTCGAATTTCAACGCGAGAGCGGCGGCAGCACGTTCGTCACCGCTGCCGAGTCGCGCGAAGTCCCGATCGAGAGATGGCTCACTGGCTTCTTCGTCGAGGGGCGCCTGACCCCTGCTCCCACCGTTTACATCACGACGGGCTTGCGTGTGGAACGCATTTCCCGGGATGCGCTCGCGGGCAATCCGGACGGCTTCGCGCCGCGCCCGGACTTCGATGGTGAAACGGCCGTGTCGGTGAATCCCAAGATCGCCGCGTCCTGGTTCGTTCGATCGGCCGGCAACGACAAGACGAAGGTCAGGGGCTCGGCCGGTACCGGAATCAGGCCGCCGGATGCGTTCGACATCGCGTTCAGCGACAACCCCAACCTGAAACCCGAGCGAAGCCGCAGCTTCGATGTCGGCATCGATCAGACGCTCGTCGACGGACGCGTGCTGCTCGAATCGACGGCGTTCTTCAACAACTACGACGACCTCATCGTCGCGGTGGGATCGTTTGCCGGATCGAGCCAGTATCGGACCGACAACATCTCGAACGCCCGATCGCGGGGGCTCGAAATTGCTGGAACCGTGCGGACCTTGTGGGGCGCAACCAAGGTGACCGACCTGCAGCTTCGCGTTGGCTACACGCTGCTCGACACCGAGATCCGGGCGGTCGACCAGACGACCGACGCGCCGCCGCCATTCACCCCGGGCGACGCCCTGCTGCGCCGGCCGAAGCATCAGGTCTCGGTCGATCTGTCTGTCGTTGCCGGACGGCTGACCGGATTCCTGCACGCCGGCGGCCGAAGCAGCGTGCGCGACGTCGAGCCTTCGCTCGGCACGTTCGGCGGAATCTTCGAGAGCGCCGGCTACTCCGTGTGGGACACCGGCGCCTCGTGGAAACTGATCGACAGCGTCTCGATCTTCGGGCGCGTGAACAACCTTTTCAACCGCGACTACGAGGAAGTGCTCGGTTTCCCGGCGCTCCCCCGCGGCGTGTTCGCTGGTGTTCGCGTTGCTGCAAGCCGCTGACGTCGAATTCTCGTACGGGGCCGTCCCGGTGCTGCGCGGCGTCTCGCTGGACGTGCCGGCTGGCGGCTTCGTCGGCATTCTCGGCCCCAATGGCTCCGGCAAGACGACGCTGCTGAAGGTGCTGGCCGGAACGCTCCGGCCGGCCCGCGGGCGCGTGACGGTCGACGGGGTGAACATCCGGGACATCCCGCGGCGCGATGTGGCGCGGCGCATGGCGGTCGTGCCGCAGGAAACGCACCTGACGTTCGACTACAGCGTGCTCGAGGTCGTGCTGATGGGGCGCTACCCGCATCTCGGCACGTTCCAGATCGAAGGGCCGGACGACATCGCGATCGCGCGGGAGGCGCTCGACGCGACCGGCACACGAAACTTCGAGGATCGGCAGTTCGCGACGTTGAGCGGCGGTGAGAAGCAACGTGTCATCATCGCCGCGGCGCTCGCGCAGGTGACTCGCGGAGCCAGCACGACGGGTGCCCTGCTGCTGCTCGACGAGCCGACCGCGGCACTGGACCTCGCATACCAGATCGAGATCGCCGCGCTGCTGCGCGACCTGCAGCAGCGCACACCGATCGCGATTGCCGTCTCGACCCACGATCTGAATTTTGCCGCCGCCGTCTGCCGGACGCTCGTCCTGCTCTCGGAAGGGCGCGTGCTCGCCGCCGGTCCCACCGCCGAGGTCCTGACGCCGGTCAACATCCGGCAGCTGTATGGCGTCGACGCCGACGTCCACCAGCACGAGGCGGCGGGCCATCTCGTCGTGGTGCCGGTCGCCCGGGTCCGTCCCGGAGCGTATGGCTGATGCAGCCCGTCCGACGGCGCATCGCGTTCGTCCTGGCCGGGTTCGGCGCGATCGCCGCGATCGCGGTCGCGCTTGCGCCGCTCGTCGGCTCGACGGCGATTCACCTCGGGCGCGCGTTCGACCGATCGATCCCCTTCGGCGACAACGTCGACGCGCAGATCCTGTTCGTCGCCCGGCTGCCGCGCACGCTCGCCGGCGCGCTGGTCGGCGCGGCGCTGGCCACCGCCGGCGTCGTCTTCCAGGGCTTGCTCCGCAATCCGCTCGCCACGCCGTTCACCCTCGGCGTCTCGTCCGGCGCCGCCCTCGGCGCGATGCTGGCGATCACGTTCGGCTGGGGCCTCGGGGTCGCCGGCATATCGGGAGTCGCCGCGGCGAGCTTCGCCGGCGCCGCCGGCGCCGTTGCGATCGTCTACGCGCTCGCACGCGCCCGGCACGGCGGCCTCTCCACCAACGTTCTGCTGCTCGCCGGCGTCACGCTCAACGCGTTCTTCTCGGCGCTGATCCTGTTCGTGCAGTTCTTCGCCGACTTCACCGACGTCTACCGCATGCTGCGGTGGCTGGTCGGCGATCTCGACGTCGCGTCGTATCAGCCGCTGGCGGCGTCACTGCCGCTGCTGCTCGTGTCGTTCGCGTTCTTCGCCTGGCTCGCACGCCCCCTGAACCTGCTGAGCCTCGGCCCGGACAGCGCGGAAGCGCACGGCATCGACGTGCGCACGGCGCAGCGTGTAGCGTTTTTCAGCGCCTCGCTCGCGACCGGCGCCGCGGTGTCGGTCGCCGGGCCAATCGGCTTCGTCGGCATCGTCATCCCGCATCTCGTGCGGCTGCTCGTCGGCGCCGACCATCGCGTGGTCCTGCCCGCATCCGCGCTCTTCGGCGCGGCGTTCCTGGTCGCGTGCGACCTGCTCGGGCGGATCCTCATGCCGCCGATCGAGATCCCGGTTGGCGTGATCACGGCCCTGATCGGCGGGCCGTTCTTTCTATGGCTGCTCATGAAGCGAGGGTGAGATGAGGATTGTCGCGGCCGTTCTGACGCTGCTGGTGTACTCGTTCGGCGCTGGCGCGCAGCAGCCACAACAGCGCCCGCCGCAGCGCATCATCTCGATCATTCCTGCCCTGACCGAGATCCTCTTTGCGATTGGCGCGGGGCCGCGTGTCGTGGCGGTCGGCAGCTTCGACGACTACCCGCCGGAGGTGAAGAAGCTCGAGCGTGTGGGGGCGCTGCTCGATCCCAATCTCGAGCGAATCCTGGCGCTCAAGCCGGACCTCGTCACGGTCTATGGATCGCAGACGGACTTGCAGCGGCAGCTCGAACGCGCGGGAGTGCCGATGTTCCTTTACAAGCACGCCCGGCTGGCTGACGTGTCGGCGACAATCCTCGACCTCGGGAAGCGCGTCGGACAGCCGCAGGAAGCCGAGGCGCTCATGAAGTCGATCGAACAGCATCTCGAGCGAATCCGGCAGCGCGTCGCCGGCCGGCCGAGGCCGCGCACGCTCCTCGTATTCGGCCGTGAGGCGCTGGCGCTGCGCGGAGTCTACGCGAGCGGCGGCTACGGATTCCTGCACGACATGCTGACCGCGGCCGGCGGCGACAACATCTTCGCCGACGTGCAGCGCGAGTCGGTCCAGGCGACCTCCGAGCTGATCCTCGCGCGCCGTCCCGACGTCGTCATCGAGCTGCGAGTCGGCGACACGACGCCCAATCAGCGGCAGAAGGAAATCGAGGTCTGGAACCGCCTCTCGTCGGTGCCGGCGGTTCAGGCGAAGCGGGTGTTCTTTCTAACCGATGCGCGGACCGTCGTGCCCGGGCCACGGGTGGCGGAAGGCACCGAGCTCATCGCACGAGCCCTGCACCCCGACGCATTCAAGTAGCGCGGCAGGTCAGGCAGCGAACTCCACCGGGACGCGATGCGGGATCAGTCCCTTTTCGAACGCCTCCGACAACAGCCGTTCGACGCCCTTCCGTCCGCGGTCGCCATACGACAGCGTCAGATCGTTCACATACATTCCTACGAAGCGATCCGTCCGCGCGCGGTCCAGGCCGCGGCCGAATTGCAGCGCGTACTCGACGGCTTCTTCGCGATGCGACAGCGCGTAGGCGATGCTGTCGTGCAGCATCTTCGAGACCTTGCGAATCATCTCCGGGCCGAGATCGCGGCGGATGATGTTGCCGCCGAGAGGCAGCGGCAGGCCGTCCGTGCGCCCGGCCCACCATTCGCCGAGATCGACGATCTTCTGCAGACCTTCCTCGGAGTACGTCAGCTGCCCTTCGTGAATCAGCAGGCCCGCTTCGGCTGTGCCCTCGGCGACGGCCTTCTGAATCTGATCGAAGGGCACGACGACGTATTCGAATGACGGCTCGTAGAGCCGCAGCGCCAGATACGCGGTGGTCAGCGTGCCGGGAATCGCGATGCGGGCGCCCTTGACGGCAGTCGCGCCGCCTTCTTTCGCGACGACGATGGGGCCGTAGCTGTCGCCCATGCTCGCGCCGTGCGGCAGCAGCGCGTACTTGTCGACCAGGTGCGCGTAGGCATGAAACGAAACCGCGGTGACCTCGTAGCGTCCCTCGAACGCGGCGCGGTTCAGCGTCTCGATATCCGACAGGACCTGATCGACGACGATGCCCCCGGTTTCCACGTTCCCGCTCGCCAGCCCGAAAAACATGAACGCATCGTCGGAATCGGGACTGTGGGCAACGGTGATTCGTGTTTCTTGCATAGCTATCAGCTTTCAGCTATCAGCTTTCAGTTCCCAGCTTTCGGTTCCCAGCTGATGGCTGACAGCTGAGAGCTGCTAGCTATGGTACTGCAACCTTTCGCAGCAGGGCTTCGACTTCCTGCGGTCCATTGATCCGAAAGTGAGCGCCGGAGACGCGGTCCGAGGCGGCAACAGATACGCCGTCGTCGCCCAGCGCGGCGAACGCGTCCTGATCGGTGACGTCGTCGCCGATGTAGACGCTCACGGTCGGCAGCGCTGAAGAGGCCGCGACGCGATCGCGGATCCATGCGACCGCATGCCCCTTGTTCCAGTCGATGTTCGGAAGAATCTCGCTCATGCCCGCGCCCTCCATGATGCGCAGGCGGCCGGAATCGAGGTGGGGCTGAACGCGTTCGAGCAGCACGGAAGGCACCTTCGCGGCATCGGCCGGCGAGGCGGCGCGGAAATGAACGACGGCCGACAGCGTCTTGTCCTCGACGAAGACCCCCTGGAGAGGCGCGACATCGCGCGAGAGCTCCGCCACCAGCCGATGAATCGGGTCGATGCCTTTAGTGACGTCAGGATGCTGGAACCTGTCGCCGTGGCCTTCAATCTCGAGACCGTGCAGTCCGGCGTGATAATTGTCCGGCGGCAGCCGCGCGCGGGCGCGGACATCCGTGAGCCGCCGTCCGCTGACGATCGCGACGGTCGCGTCCTTGCGGTCGTGAATCTCCAGGAGAAGACGGCGCCTCTCGTCCGACAGAAACACCGCCTCAGGGTCCGTGCCGAACTCCGCCAGGGTGCCGTCGAAATCGAGGAGGAGGAGGAGGTGCCGGCCTGCAGCGGCTTGTCGAATCGCCGACGCCGCCCGCGCTATTTCATCTGACGCCATCTTGTCGTATCTGTCCAGGGTACCGTTCGTCCCTTCGATCGCTCGAGATCTTCGAGGATACCAGATGCCCACAAGAAGACGTCGTGCCCGGCCACCACGCGGCGCAACGCGCGCATCCGGTTCGCTCGTTCGATGAACGGCATCTCGATCGCCTGTTCGATCGCCGCCGCGAAGCCGTCGGCATGGTACAGATTGAAGATCACCGCGTCTTTCAGTTCCTGGGCGGCGCCGGTCATCTCGCTCAGGATCAGTACGCCGTCGAGGTCGTCGCGGGCCGCCACGAACTCCTTCGCAACCAGGTTCATGCCGTCATGCAGCGAGCTGACGATGCAGAAGTCGGCAAGCTTGTAGAGCGCAACCAGGCGGCGGGTCTTGAGCGCCGATTTCCGGTAGCGTATCGGCCCTTCGACCCGCCTGCGGCCTGGCCCGCGGGCATCCGGCTTGAAGCGCGCGTTTATCGCGGCGACACGTTCGTCGATACGTTTCTCGATCTCGGCGTATTGCTCGATTTCGCTCCTCGACGGCACTGCAATCTGTACGAACGCGAACTGCCCGCGAAGGTCGGGCCGGCGCTCCAGCACCTGCTCGATGGCGTCGAGGCGTTCCGGAATGCCCTTCGTATAGTCGATTCTGTCGACGCCGATGCCGACCACCGCGATGTGCGGATCGACGATGCGCAGCTGGCGGCGCAGCCGTTCGCGCTCCGCGAACAGACCGTCCTCGGACGCGATGCGTTGAATGCGGTCGAAGTCGACGCCGATCGGCTCCACCATGACATGCGTCGAACGGCCGGCAGTGCGAACCTCCGCGCCGATCACCTCCGCGTTCAGCTCCTCTCGCACGCACGACATGAAATTCTTGCGATCGCGCTCGATCTGAAAGGCCAGGAGATCGTTGGCGAGGAGACCAAGGAGAATGTCGCGCCGCCAGGGACACATGCGCAGCCGATCCGGATTGGGCCATGGAATATGCCAGAAATGCGCGCAGCGGACGCCTGGCGCGCGCGTGCGCAGTTCGGCGGCAGTGAGCGCGAGGTGATAGTCCTGAATGAAGACCAGGGCGCGGCCAAATCGCAGTTCATCGGCGATTGTGTCCGCGAATCGTGCGTTGACCGTGCGATAGGCATCCCAATCTTCCGATCTGAAGACCGGCTGGACGTGGACGGTGTGGCAGAGCGGCCAGATGCCTTCGTTCGAGAATCCCTCGTAGTAGCGGTGCACCTCCTCCTGAGTCAGCCAGATTCGGCGCAGCGTGTAGGCGGGGGCATCGGGCGGGACGCGTACTCGGCCGTTAGCGTCGGCGACCTCGCGATCGGCTTCTCCGGCGCCGTGGGCGATCCAGGTGCCGCCACGCTCACGCATGAGCGAGTCGAGCGCCACCGCAACGCCGCCGGTCGTCGCGATCGGCACCACGGTACCCGTCGGTTCTCCTTCTGTGTAAGTAAGGTTCTCGATTGGAGACGACGATGAGCGGACCTCGCCCTTGTCTGGCGCTGACGGCCGACATGGGTCCTTCGACCAGCAACGTCGCTGCCAGCGGTACGCCAGTCCGGGTTGGAAACTGCCCGGCCCTGCAGTACGCTCAAGCGCGATGAACGAGTCGGGAGCCGGCAGCGGAAGGCGTGAAACCCGTCTGTTGCTTGCGACGATAGCCATCTCGGCAGGAATGCTCTTGCTGCTCGCGCGCTTCAGGTTTCCGGAAGAGGCAGCGGGTCCGAACGCGGAGCCTGCGCCGGCTCCGCTCGAACGGCTCGCCGCGCGCGCGACTTACGACGAGCTTGCCGCCGTGATGGCGGACCTCGAGCGCCGCATCAATCCTGCCCTGCTTGCACTCGGCACTCGAGGCGACGAGGGCATTCGCTTCGTGCCGGCGGTGCGCGTGACCGCCGATCGCGCCGTCGCGCTCGTCCCCGCTGATCGCAGGCTGGTCTCGGCAGGCAACACGCCGGGGCCACCGATCGCGCTGCGGGATCCCTCGACCGAGCTGGTCGTGGTGCAGACGACGGCGGACGCGGCGAGCGTCGCGGCGTTTCCGGCGACGGCGCCGCGGCCGGGACCGAGATACGTGGCTGTCGCGGAAGCGACCGGCGGCGCGGTGGCGATCAGGCCGGTCTACATCGGCCGCGCCGATCTGTTTGCGGATCCGCGATGGTCCGCTGCGCTGATTTCCGTTGCCGCGGTACAGCAAACGCTCTCCGAAGGATCGGCGATCTTCTCGCTCGACGGGACCTTCCTCGGCCTCGCCACGCAGATTGGATCGCGGGTCGCGATCATTCCTTCGACCATGTTGCGCGAGGCGGCCGCCGGGAGCCTCGCCACGCCGGGCGTGCGCGGCGAGCTTCCAATCGAGGTGCAGCCGCTGACTCCCGTGCTGGCAACGGCGGCTGGCGCCGAGCGGGGCGTGATGGTGAGCCACGTGCTGCCCACCGCGTCGCTCGAAGGAGATCTCGCGGCCGGCGACGTGATCGTGAAGGTCGATGACGCCGACGTCACCACGGTGGCCGGCTTTCAGCAGGTCGCACAGAGCCGCGCGCCCGGCGCGAAGGTCGTGCTCCTCACGGTGCGGCGCGGAAAACCCCTCACCGTCGCCGTCGTCGCCGTTCAGGGCGATGCTCCCGCCGCGGCAAATCCCGCGGACGACGCCGGCATGGCGCTGCGATCGGTTGCGGACGTCGGCTCCGAGGTGATTACCGTCGAACCTGGCGGCGCCGCCCAGCGCGCCGGCGTTCGGCACGGTGATCTGATCGTGGCGCTCGAGCGGGAGAAACATCCGGAGCCCCAGGATGTGCTGCGCGCGTATCGTGCGACAAAGCCAGGGACTTTTCTGCTGCTCACGCTGCGCAGAGATCGGGAGTACCGCGTCGTCGCGCTGGAGAAGCAGTGAGCGTCTTCCGAACCCGCGCGGCTCTTGGACTTCGTCCGCTCACGGCGCCGCTCATCCTGTTTCTTCCGATCGGCATGATCCTCGGCCCGAGCGTGCTCGGCGTGCTGTCCACCGAAGCGCTCGGCTATCTCGACATCGTCGTGCCGGTCGGCCTCGCGACGCTCGGCGTATTCATCGGCCTCGCGCTGGGACGCGAAGGTCGCGCCGCCCGCGTCGTCTTCGCCGCCGCCAGCAGCGAGGCCATCGTCACGATTGTGACCGTCGCGGCGGCGGTTCTGTTTCTGCTCACGGTCTGGAGCATTCCGATCGACGTGCCGTATGCGCTGGTTGCCGCGGCGCTGGGAATCTGCGCCTCGGCGTCGGCCGCGCCCGCGATCGACAAGGATGACGACCCGGCCGCGCGCATCGCGGGACGGGTGGCGGATCTCGACGACGTCGTGCCCATCGTCTTCGGCGGGCTCATTCTCGGCGCGTTCGGGCCTTCGTCGAGCTCCGCCGTCGGCAGTCTGGTGATGACGATTGGTCTCGGGCTGGCGATCGGTCTTGCCGGCTGGCTGCTGATCGAACCGCGGAGAGTCCGGCGGAGCGCGGCGTGTTCGTGCTCGGCTGCCTGGCGTTGCTGGGCGGCACGGCTGCGTATCTCGGCCTGTCGCCGCTGCTCGCCGGCATGGCGGCCGGCTGGTTCTGGGTGGTCGCGCCGGGCCGCTGCGATTTGCTGATGTCGAGCGATCTGCGGAAGCTGCAGCATCCGCTGGTCGTGCTGCTGCTGCTCACCGCCGGAGCGCAGCTTCGGCCGACGCTCGTGGGCGTCTGGCTGTTCGCGCCATATCTGGTGTTCCGGCTGGTTGGAAAGCTGATCGGCGGCTGGACCGCGTCTCGCATCGCGTCCGAGTGTGGCGCCGTCCGATCTCGGCGCCTACCTCATTGCGCCGGGCGTGATCGGCATCGCATTCGCCTGAACCTTCGGCTCGTCGCCGGGGAGTCGGCCCAGTCGCTGCTCTTTGCGGTCGCGTGCGGCGCGATAGCGTCCGAGCTGCTGGCGTTGTTCGTCGTTCCGGCACGCAGGGGCGCCTGATGCGGCGCCTGTTGGCCCTTCTGCTCACGCTGTCGGTCGCCAGCCTCGTCGTCTCCTCGGCGCCGGAGGGAGGTCAGCTGGCGCGGCCGAGCGCGCTTGCGCTTGGCTTGGCGCTGATTGCCGCGGCTCTCGCCGGGGAACTGTTCGAGCGCATCCGGCTCCGCGCTCAGCGGATATCTGGTCTTCGGCCTGGTCTGCGGGCCGTATCTCGCGAACATCATCACGCGGCCGATGGCGCGCGACCTCCAGTTCGTCAACGGCCTGGCGATTTCACTGATCGCCTTCATCGCCGGTCTGGAGACTGAATTACAGCCGCATCAAGCCGCGGCTCGCGCGATGCTGAAGCTCGGGCCGGCACGCTGCTGTTCATGTACGCGGTGCTGCTGCCGCTACTGTGGCTCGCGTGGCCCTGGCTGCCAATCGAGCCGGACGCGACCGGCTCGTCGCGGGTTGCGCTGGCGCTGCTGTTCACGACGATTGTCGTGAGCTTCTCGCCGACCGTCACCATCGCGGTGATCGCGGATACCCGCGCCCGCGGACCGATCAGCGAATGGTGCTGGCGCTGGTGGTGCTGGCGGACCTCTTCCTGATCGTGCTCTTCACGCTGAGCATGCAGCTCGTCCGCTGGACGATGCGGCGACCGATGCCGCCGGGAGACGTGAGCCTGCTCGCGCGCATCAGCTGGGAGATCTTCGGCTCGCTGGCGTTCGGCGCGGCCTTCGGGGCGATCTTCGCGTTCTACCTGCGCAAGGTCGGACGCGAAGTCGACGATCGCGCTGCTCGCGCTGTGCGTCGCTGCTCAGCGAGCTGGGACCGCTGTTCCACTTCGAGCCGCTGCTCGCGGCGCTCGCCGCCGGGCTGGTGGTCGAGAACATCGCGCCGCCGTCGGGCGACTCGCTGAAGGACGCGGTGGAGCGCGGCGCGCTGCCGGTGCTGGTGGTGTTCTTCGCCGCGGCAGGCGCGTCGCTGCAACTCGATGCGCTGGCGGTCGATCGGCTGGATCGCCGTGGCGTGTCTCGGCGATCCGCTTGGCGTCGATCCGCGCGGCCGTCGACCTTGCCGGCGCGCGTCGCGCGCGTGCCCGGCGAGACCGCGCGAGTCTCGTCTGGATGGGGCTCGTCTCGCAGGCAGGCGTGACGCTCGGGCTGACAATCCTCGTCGTGTCAGAGTTTCCGGACTGGGGCGGCGCGTGCAGACGCTGATGGTGTCGCTGATCGCCATCCACGAGCTGATCGGCCCGGTGCTGTTCCGCGCCGCGCTCGCACGAGCGGGAGAGATCGGGAAGATGGATGCGGGTGTCACGGAGCGTGACCGCGCCTTCGACGCGGAGCCGCTCCATGCGGACTGAACCTTCCGCCTAAAGGCGGAAGCTAACCCGATTTTACGACTAGAAGCTACATGACGCCGGAAGCTACACGGCTGCTTTCGCTCTGAGGCTCTTCACAACAGTCGTGACGCGTTCGACGGCGAAATCGACGTCGGCGTTCGACGTCGTGCGGCCGAGCCCGAAGCGGATCGACGCGCCGGCGCGGTCGCCCACGGCGCCGATCGCCTCCAGGACGTGCGACGGCGCCTGGCTGCCCGAGCTGCACGCCGACCCGGTCGACACCGCAAGATCGCCGAGCGCCATCAGCAGCGCCTCTCCCTCGACGCCGTCGAAGCTGACGTGCAGGTTGTGCGGCAGGCGCCGCTCGAGCGTGCCGTTGACGCGGACCTCGGAGAGGCCGCGCCGCAGCCCGTCGAGCAGCCGATCGCGAAGCGACGCGAGCCGGACGGACTCCTCAGGCATGTCGGAATGGCAAATCGCCGCGGCGGCGCCGAGCCCGACGATGCCCGGGACATTCAGGGTGCCGGACCGCATGCCGTTCTCGTGCCCGCCGCCGTCGATCTGGCATTCCAGCTTGAGTCTGGGCTTCTGGCGCCGGATGTAGAGCGCGCCGCAACCCTTCGGACCGTAATACTTGTGGCCCGTGAGCGAGAGCAGATCGATCCCCATCCGGTTGACGTCGATCGGAATCTTCCCGGCGCCCTGGGCCGCATCCGTGTGCAGCAGCGCGCCACGCGCATGAGCGAGCTTCGCGATCTCCTCGAGCGGCTGCAGCACGCCGATCTCGTTGTTGGCGGCCATCACGGAGATCAACACCGTCTTGTCGGTCATCGCGTCCGCGACTTCGTTCAAGTCCACCAGGCCGTCGTTCCTGACGCCGAGGAGCGTAAGCGACCAGCCTTCGCGTTCGAGCCGCTTGAACGAATCGAGAACCGATTTGTGCTCCGTCGAGACGCTCACCAGATGATTGCCGCGATCGCGCAGCCCACACGCGGCGCCCTTGATCGCCAGGTTGTTCGATTCGGTGGCGCCGCTGGTGAAGACGATCTCGCCAGCCGACGCGCCGATCAGCTCCGCGACCTGGGCGCGCCCGCGCTCGACCGCGTCCTGCGCGCGCCAGCCCCACTTGTGCTGTTTGCTCGCCGGGTTGCCGAACTCCTCGGTGAAGTAGGGCAGCATCGCCTGGAGTACGCGCGGATCGACGGGGGTCGTGGCGTGGTAATCGAGGTAAACCATTGCGGATTGCCGATTGCGGAATGGTGATTTCGATTGCTGATTGCAGATTGCTCAGCTTCGACGGCGCGTCAGCTCGAGCGGACTCGTGGTGGTCGGATCGAGGCTCGCCTGCGGTGCTTCGCTGGAGATCTCCTGCAGTGAACAGGTCGCAAGCGCGGAGAGAATCCGGTCCTTGATACGCCAAAGCGGATCGCGAACGTTGCACTTGTTGTACTGGTCGCAGTTCTCGGCGTCGGTCGAGCACGCGGTGACGGTCAGCGGACCGTCGATCGCCTGGATGATGTCGGCAACCGAGATGACGCCGGAGGGCCGCGCCAGGCGGTAGCCGCCGCGCGTGCCCTGGTGGGACGTCAGCAGGCCGCGGCGCGCGAGCCGCTGCAGCACCTTCGCCATCAGCTCGATCGGAATGTGGTACTGCTCGGCGATCTCGCGGGCGCTGATCGATGCCGCGTCCGGCCGGATCGCCAGGTGCTTCATCGCGATCAACGCGTAGTCGGCCTTTTTCGAAAGACGCAGCATGACGTGCTCCTTACCAGAGTCCCAATTGCAGTTTCGCGGCGTCCGACATCCGATCCTTGTCCCACGGCGGATCCCACACCACATCGACTCTGGCGTCGGTGACGCCCGGCACCGCCTTCACTTTCTGCGAGACCTCGACCGGCAGAGACTGCGCGGCGGGGCACCCGGGCGCCGTCAGCGTCATGCGGATGCCCGCGACTCCAGTGGCGTCGACCACGACGTCGTACACGAGGCCGAGCTCCCAGATGTTGACCGGGATCTCCGGGTCGAACACGGTCTGAATCGCTTCGACGATCTTCGCACGGAGCGATTCCATCATCGAGGCGTCCGGCTGAATGCCGGCGGTGTCGGTGCCGGATGCCGGCGGCTCGGGAACGTCGGGCGGAACCATGGGCAGAGGCTTCATTCCGGTACTCGTCAGCTGTTCTCTCTCCAGCGCCGCTTTCAGCGTGTGCCATGCCAGGCTCGCACACTTCACGCGAACGGGAAACTCGCGCACTCCCGCCAGCACCGAGAGCTTGCCGAGATCCTCGACGTCCTGTTCCGGCGGCGTCGTCACCATCCGGTGAAAGCGCTCGAAGAGGCGCCGGACCTCCTCGACGTTGCGGCCCTTGATCGAATCGGTCATCAGCGACGCGGAGGCTTTCGAGATGGCGCATCCCGAGCCCTGAAACCTTACGTCTCCGATCACCCCGTCGTCCACCTCAAAAACAGGCTCAGCCGATCGCCGCAGAGCGGGTTGTACCCTTCCGCGCGATGGCTGGCGCCGTCGAGCGTCCCGAAATTCCTCGGCCGTCGATTGTGGTCGAGGATCACTTCCTGATACAGGTCGGTCAGCTCGGACATCGGGTTCAGCCGAACAGCTCGCGCACGCGGCCGAGCGCATCGACGAGTGCGTCGATGTCCGCGGTCGTGTTGTACATCGCCAGCGACGCCCGCGCGGTGGCCGGCACGCCAAACCGCTCCATGACCGGCTGCGCGCAGTGGTGGCCGGTCCGGATTGCCACTCCCTGCCGATCGACGACGGTGCCGATGTCGTGCGGGTGGACGCCCTCCATCACGAACGACAGGATGCTCGCCTTGCGCCGGGCGGTGCCGATCAGGCGGACGCCGTCGATCGATTCGAGGGCGCGGGTGCCGTAATCGAGCAGATCGTGCTCGTGCCTGGCGATCTCCTCGAGTCCGACCGCGGTGATGTAATCGAGCGCCGCGCCGAGACCGATGGCGCCGCCGATATCGGGCGTCCCCGCCTCGAACTTGTGCGGCGGCTCGTTCCAGGTCGACTTCTCGAACGTGACGGAGCTGATCATGTCGCCGCCGCCCAGAAACGGCGCCATCTCCTCGAGCAGCGCCGTCCTTGCCGTACAGGACGCCGATGCCGTCGGGCCGTACAGCTTGTGGCCGGTCGCCGCATAGAAATCGCAGTCGAGGGCCTGAACGTCGACCGGCATGTGATACGCCGCCTGCGATCCGTCGAGCAGGACGCGGATGCCGCGCGCGTGCGCGAGCTCGACGATGTCGTGCACGGGGTTGACCGTCCCGAGCGCGTTCGACATGTGGCTGATCGGCGACGAGCTTCGTGCGCTCGTTCGAGCAGCGCCTCGAACGCGTCGAGGATCAGCTCGCCGCGGTCGTCGATCGGCGCCACCCGAATCCTGGCGCCGCGCCGGCCTCGCGAGCAGCTGCCACGGCACGATGTTCGAGTGGTGCTCCATCGCGGAGATCACCACTTCGTCGCCCTCGCGAACCGCCGGATTGCCAAACGCGTGCGCCACCAGGTTGATGCTCTCGGTGGCGTTGCGGGTGAAGACGATCTCCCGCGTGCTCCCGGCGCCGACGAACCGGCGCACCTTCTCGCGCGCGGCCTCGTAGGCATCGGTCGCCTTCTCGCTCAGCTCGTGCACGCCACGGTGAACGTTGGCGTTGATCTCGGAGTAGTAGCCGGCCAGCGCGTCGATGACGGCCTGCGGCTTCTGCGTCGTGGCGGCGTTATCGAGATAGACCAGCGGCCGGCCGCGCACCTGCCGTCCGAGGATCGGGAAGTCGGCTCGAATACGGCCGGCATCGAACCCGCGCGACTCCCGCACGGCGACAGCGCCTGGCTCGCCGAAGCGCGGGGCGACGGGCCCTGGCTCGCCGAAGCGCGGAGCGCGCAGGCGGGTCATGCCGCATCGACCTCCGCGAGATCGCGCGCGAGCTGCGCATACAGCTCGGACTCGAGCGCCGCCTTCAGCGGCTCGATCTTCACCCGGTCGAGGATGTCGCCCGCGAACGCGTGGATCAGCATGTCGCGCGCCTCGAAGAACGTCAGGCCGCGGGCCTGCAGGTAGAACAGCGCATCCTCGTCGATCTGCCCGATCGCCGCGCCATGCGTGCACTTCACGTCGTCGGCGAAGATCTCGAGCTGCGGCTTCGTGTTGATCGACGCGTTGTCGGACAGCAGCAGCGCGCGGTTGGTCTGCTTGGCGTCGGTCTTCTGCGCGTCGGGCCGCACGATGATCTTGCCGTTGAAGACCGCCTTGGCGCGGCCGCCGAGAATGCCCTTGTAGATCTCGTGGCTCGGGCAGTGCGGCTTCGCGTGGTCGATCGTCGTGTGGTTGTCGACGAGACGCTCGCCGTCGGCCAGATACAGGCCGTTCAGCGTGCACTCCGCACCCTCGCCGTCGAGCAGCGCGAACGCGTCGTTGCGGGCGAGCTTGCCGCCGAGCGCGAACGAATGCGACGAGAAGGTCGCGCTCCGCGCCGCGTGCATGTGCATGCTGGCGATGTGGAATGCGTCGATGCTCTCCTCCTGGACCTTGTAGTGATCGAGGATGGCGTGCTCGCCGACGAATACTTCGGTCACCGCGTTCGTGAAATACGTCTGGCCGTCGACGCCGACGTAGGTTTCGACGAGGCTCGCCTGGCTCCTGTCGCCGGCGACGATCAGCACGCGCGGATGCGACATGACCGCCGCGTTCGCCGTCGTCACGAACATGATCTGCAGCGGCCCGTCCAGCTGCGCGCCGTCGGGGATGTGGACGAACGCGCCGTCCTGCAGGAACGCGGTATTCAGCGCCGAGAACGCCCGCGTGTTGAACTCCGCGAGCTGTCCGAGGTAGCGCGCGACGATGTCCGCCTGGTCGGTGATGGCGGCCGCCAGCGATCCGAAATGCATCCCCGCCGGAAGGCCGGTGACCCGCGACAGGTCAGGCGCAAAGCGGCCGTTCACGAACACGACGCGATGCGGCGCGCCGGCGTAGAGGAACGCCGACAGCTCGTCGGCGGTCATACTGCCCGGCGGCGCCGGCACGGAAGTCGCGCGACGACAATCGGCGACGACGCTCGTGAATCGCCACTCCTCTTCGCGAGTGGTCGGGAAGCCGAGCAGCGGCGAATCGGGACGCGCCGCGCTCGCGGAGGTCCTGCAGCCAGCGCGGCCCGCCCTGCGGCCTCTCCTCCAGAGCGGCCAGCCACGGTTGAAGCTTGTCGATCACTTGCGTCATGTCCGTCCTGCCTACGCGCCGACCGGCTGCGCGCCGGTCTCGATCCAGCCATAGCCCTTGCTGCTCGAGCTCGAGCGCCAGCTCCTTGCCGCCGGACTTGACGATCCGGCCGCCGCTCAGCACGTGCACGAAGTCGGGCACGATGTAGTCGAGCAGGCGCTGGTAGTGCGTGACGACGATGATCGCGCGCTCGGGCGACCGCATCGCGTTCACGCCCTCGGCGACGATCTTGCAGCGCGTCGATGTCGAGACCGGAATCGGTCTCGTCGAGGATCGCGAGCTTCGGCTCGAGCACCGCCATCTGGAAGATCTCGTTGCGCTTCTTCTCGCCGCCCGAGAAGCCCTCGTTCACGGCGCGGCTCAGCATGCTCTGGTCGATCTCGAGCAGCTTCGCCTTTTCCTTGATGAGCGCCATGAACTCCATCGCGTCGAGCTCCGGCTCGCCGCGGTGCTTCCGCTTCGCGTTGAGCGCCGCCTTGAGGAAGTAGGCGTTGTTGACGCCGGGGATCTCGACCGGGTACTGGAAGGCCATGAACACGCCCTCGCGGGCCCGCTCGTCCGGATCCATCTCGAGCAGGTCACGCCCTTCGAACAGCACCTCGCCGGCGGTGACCTCGTACTCGCGGATGGCCCGCGAGCGACGCGCGCGAGCGTGCTCTTGCCGGAGCCGTTCGGCCCCATGATGGCGTGCACCTCGCCGGCGCCGACGTGCAGGTCGATGCCCTGCAGGATCAGATTGTCTCTCGACGCTTGACATGAAGATTCTTGATGTCAAGCATGATTGTTGTCCGCTCATTAGCCAGCTACCGACTGCCTTCGAGACTGACGCTCAGCAGCTTCTGCGCTTCCACCGCGAACTCCATCGGCAGCTCGCGGAAGACTTCCTTGCAGAAGCCGCTGACGATCATGTTGACCGCGTCCTCGGTCGCCAGCCCGCGCTGCCGGCAGTAGAAGATCTGGTCATCACCGATCTTCGAGGTCGAGGCCTCGTGCTCGACCTTCGCCGTGCGTGTTCTTGATCTCGAGGTACGGGAACGTGTGCGCGCCGCACTTGTCGCCGATCAGCAGCGAGTCGCACTGCGAGTAGTTGCGCGCGTTCTTCGCGTTCTTGCCGATCTTCACGAGCCCGCGATAGGTGTTCTGGCCGCGGCCCGCCGAGATGCCCTTCGACACGATCGTGCTGCGCGTGTTCTTGCCAAGATGAATCATCTTGGTGCCGGTGTCGGCCTGCTGCCAGTTGTTGGTCGTCGCCACCGAGTAGAACTCGCCAATCGAGTTGTCGCCCTGCAGGATGCAGCCCGGGTACTTCCAGGTGATCGCCGAGCCAGTCTCGACCTGCGTCCAGGTGATCTTCGAGCCGCGTC
>CAVREM010000040.1:0-51108 GCA_963720005.1 uncultured Acidobacteriota bacterium
GGCTATTCCAACGTCAACGTCCGAACGGGAAATGGCTACCTGGGGTGGCCGGAACGGGCGCCCTTCGACCGGATCATCGTCACCGCGGCGCCGGACGCGATCCCGCAGGCGCTCGTCGACCAGCTGGCGGTTGGCGGCATCCTGGTCGTCCCGGTCGGGACCCTGTCCCAGGAAATCGTCATCGTCACCAAGACGAAGGAAGGCGTCGCCGAGAAACGGACCATCCCGGTCCGCTTCGTTCCGATGGTCCAGAAGCCCAGATAACAATGACTTCGTGCTTAACTTCGCTGACCGTGCTCGCAGACTGACGCTGTAGGGGTGCTGCGGCTTCGCTGACGGTGCTTACGGACTGACGCTGTAGAGTGCTGCGGCTGACGCCGCGGGCCTGCCGCGCCGACTTGTCCACCGAAGCTTTTAGCGGAGGTGGAAGCTCGTAACGCGACGAGGTCCTGCTTGCCTCGCCGAAGCTCGGGGCAACGCCCCGAGCGTAGGCGGGAGATAATCGGTTCAGGTCAGGAGCCAACCCTCGCTGCCGTGAAGGCGATTCTGCTGCTGCTCACCGCGCTCGCCGTCCCTGCCGTTTCCGCGCAGGACGATCGGCTACGCACGTATCGCGTCGCCGTCATCTTGTACCAGGGCAAACAGGCCGATGCAGCGCTACGCAATGCTGGATCGTGGAAGCCCGAGGCGGTCAGGAGGGACGCTCGTCAACTCATCGAGGATCCCGACACGCGCCTGGCTCCAGGCGTGGCGCTGCTGATGACCGAGCTGGCGCGGCGAGACACGAGCGCCGGCGGCCCCGAGCGCTTCGCCGTCGCGGAAGCCCTCGTCAGCAATCTCCGCCGCAACTCGCCGGACATCCGGGCATTTCAGGAGCGCTGGTACGCGTTCATGGCGTCGGTGTTCATCGCCGAACTGAATCCTTCCGGCGCGCGCACGGTGATCGATCGCGGGCTGCGGGTCGTTGGTGAGAGTTCGCGCCTGCAGCTCCTGTCGGGCATCGCCTACGAAATGTCGACGTATCCACACGCCACGTGCCTGGCGTCCGACTGCCGCTTGTCCGACGACCAGCGCGCGCGGAACTTGACGCTCGCCGCCAATGCCTATCGGCGAGCGAGCGCGCTCGACCCACACTCTCCCGACGCGCACCTGCGGCTGGGACGCGTGCTGCATCTCGCTCGGCGACCGGGACGGCGCCCGGCAGGAACTCGCTGAAGTCGAGCGGGGCACCAGCAGAGTCGAACTGCTCTATCTGGTCGCGTTGTTCCGCGCCGACTTGAACCAGCAGGAGGGCGACGTGCGGGGTGCGTCGGCCGAAGCCGAGCGGGCGGTGAGTCTCGGCCCCGAGTATCAATCCGCGCGGATTGCGCTGGCCCACTTGAGCGACCAGCTGGGGATGGCTGATCGCAGCCGGAAGATCGTCGACGAGCTTCTCCAGCTTCGCACGGTCGGCGATCCCTGGTGGGAGTTCAGGCAGCCCGCAGAGGATTTCGATTCGCTCGAGTGGCTGAACGCTTACATCCGCCAATGATGCGGCGACGTGCTTTTCTCGCCGGTGTTGTCCTGGCCACGCCGTTCGTCGTTAACGGGCAAACACCCGTGTTTCGCGCCCGGGTCGATCTCGTGCGGCTCGACGTCTCGGTTCGACGATCGGATCGTCCGGTCGTGGGCCTGCGCGCCGACGACTTCGTGCTGGCCGACAACGGCCGGACGCAGCGGATCGAGAGCGCCGCGCTCGAGTCGATGCCGCTCAGCGTGCTGCTCGTGCTCGACACGAGTGGCAGCATGGCCGGGCCGCGTTTCGCGAATCTGATTGCCGGGGCAAAGGGCGTCCTGAGGAGTCTCAGGCCCGACGATCGCGCCGCGCTGCTGACGTTCTCGTCGCATGTCAGGCGGCCTGTCGAACTGACCGGCGACTTCGCGCTCGTTGAACGGGCGCTGGACGAACTGACGCCGTCCGGCGCCACTTCGTTGCGCGACGCCGTCTACACCTCGCTCAAAGTCGCGCCCGCCCCAGGATCGCGAGGCGTGGCGCTCCTGTTCAGCGACGGACTCGACACGCTCAGCTGGCTGACCTCGGAGCAAATCGTGACCGCGGTCAAAGCTGTTGATCTCGTCATCTATGGGGTTGAGCTCACCGATTCACCGCGAGGCGCCCTCGCTCCCACGAGTGGGGATCAGATACTTGTGGCGATCACCGAGGCCACCGGCGGGCGGCGCTGGGTCACCGATCAATCCGCGCGCATCGGCCCGCTGCTCCTCGAAGCCCTCGGCGACATGCGCGCCCGCTACCTGCTCACCTACTACCCCGAACCCCCGGTGACGCCCGGCTGGCACGAGCTGAAGGTGACCCTCAAGACCGGCCGCGGCGACATCCTCACGCGCCCCGGATATCTCGTTCCGTAAGCGCGCGGCGAAGCCGCAGCACCCTACGGCGTCAGCCCTAGCAGTTCCGAGCACCTTGCAGCATCAGTCTGTAAGCACCCCCGGCGAAGGTGCGGTTTATTGACCAGTTCGATATCTATGTGATATCACTTTGACATCACACGGAGGAACTCGATGATTCGCGAGAAACAGCGGTCCGTTAGCTCTGGGTGGGGAATCGTGGGCATCCTGCTGGCAATCGACCTGGTGGCGCTGTACGGCATCTACCTGAGCGTCGAAGCCGACAACCCGGCCGGGATCATGACCTCCATCGCCGTCGCCGTCCTGGCCGCGCTGATGTATCCCGGGCTGTTCATCGTCAATCCGAACGAGGGCAAGGTCCTGCAGTTGTTCGGTGCCTACAAGGGGACGGTCAGGGAAGAGGGGCTTCGCTGGGCGAATCCGCTCTACTCGAAGAAGCGGGTCTCACTCCGTATCCGGAACTTCGAGAGCGCCAAGCTGAAGGTGAACGACAACGAAGGCAACCCGATCGAAATTGCCGCCGTGGTCGTCTGGCGCGTGGTCGACACCGCGGAAGCGGTCTTCGAGGTGCACGACTACGAGAACTACCTGCACGTGCAGACGGAATCGGCCGTCCGCAACCTCGCCTCGAGCTACACCTACGATACTCACGACGAGGAGCGCGTTTCGCTGCGCGGCCACACGGGAGCGGTCGCGGAACACCTGAAGCGTGAGATTCAGGACAGGCTCTCGAAGGCCGGTATCGAGGTGATGGAGGCCAGGATCACCCATCTCGCTTACGCGCCCGAGATTGCCGCGGCCATGCTGCAGCGGCAGCAGGCGGGCGCGATCATCGCCGCGCGCCAGCGGATCGTCGAGGGCGCCGTCGGGATGGTGCAGATGGCGCTCGACATGCTCTCCCAGCGCGCGATCGTCCAGCTCGACGACGAACGGAAGGCGGCGATGGTGAGCAATCTCCTGGTGGTCCTGTGCGGCGAGCGCGGCACGCAGCCGGTCGTGAATGCCGGGACGATCTACCAGTGATTTGTGGCTGAACGGAAACCCTTTCTGCTGCGCATCGACCGCGATGTGCTCGACGCGCTCCAGCGCTGGGCGAACGACGACCTCCGCAGCCTGAACGGCCAGATCGAGTTCGTGCTTCGCCGGGCCTTGCAGGACGCCGGGCGTCTCCAAACCGGAGGCGCCCGCACGCCCGACGATCAACGAACATGATCGAGGAAACTGAGGAACTGAGGACTAAGGAACTGAGGAGCTGAGGAACTCAGGACCTTCGTCAACGCAGATGATCCTGGAAATTGAGGAACTGAGGAACTTAGGAACTGAGGAACTAAGGAACGTGAGTAGCTGAAACGCAGGAACTTAGCTCCTCAGCTCCTCAGCTCCTCAGCTCCTCAGCTTTTGAGGCTCGCCACCCGCGCGATCTCTTCGTCGCTGAGTCCGGCCTCGCGCAGCACTTCCTCGGTGTGCTCGCCGAGCAGCGGCGCGCGGCGTCCGACCACCGGCGGCGTCGCCGACATCTTGATCGGCGAGCCCAGCGTGCGGATTCTGCCGAGCGTCGGGTGATCGATCTCAACCGCCATCCCCCGCGCCGCGATCTGCGGATCGGCGAACACCTGCGCGTAGTCGTTGATCGGCCCGCACGGGAATCCCGTTCGCATCGAAGAGGTCGAGCCAATGCTGCCGCGGGTCTGTTCGATGCGTGACGGTCTCGATAGCGGCAGCCAGCTTCGACTTGTTCCGGACCCGCGCGGTATCGTCGGCGAAGTCGGGATCGCTCGACCACTCCGGCCGGTTCAGCAGCTCGCATAGCCGGCCGAACAGTCGATCGTTCGCCGCCGCCAGCGTGATGTAGCCGTCAGCGCATCGGACGGCCTGGTACGGCGCGCTCATCCGGTGCGCCGATCCCATCGGCTGCGGCATGCCGGCGCCCGAAAAGTACTCGGTCGCCTCCCAGACCGACAGCGCGACGCCCGCCTCGACAAGCGACGTGTCGATGTACTGCCCGCGGCCCGGTGCGCGTGCGGTAGACGAGCGCCGCGAGGATCGCCGACAGCGCGAACAACGCGGCGCCGAGGTCCGTCAGCGGCACACCCGCTTTCACCGGCGGCCGTCCGGGTTCGCCGGTAATCGACATCAGGCCGGAAACGCCCTGCGCGACGAGATCGAAGCCGCCCTTTGACGCCGAGGGTCCCGTCTGTCCGTAGCCGGAGATCGACGCGTAGATCAGCCCGGGGTTGTCGCCGCTCAAGCGCCTCGTAGTCGAGGCCGAAGCGGCGCATCACGCCGGGCCGGTAGTTCTCGATGATGACGTCGGCGCGGCGCGCGAGACGGCGGAACGCGTCCTGTGCGGACGCGCTCTTCAGGTCGAGCACGATGCCCCGTTTGCCGCGGTTGACGGCGTTGAAGCTCGGGCTGTCGTCGCCGGATCGCGCCCGCCATCCGCCGCGTGGAATCGCCCTCGGGCGGCTCCACCTTGATCACGTCCGCGCCCATGTCGCATAGTTGCATCGCGCAGAACGGGCCGGCCATCACCTGCGTGACATCCAGAACCCGTACGCCCTCCAGAGCGAGTTCCGCCCTGGCGCCACGTCCTTGACTCAGGAGCCCTCACGTGCCCACCTCTCGCGTGCTGTTCGACGTCGACGGTCCGATCGCGTTCCTCACGTTCAACCGCCCCGAAGCCAGAAACGCCATGACCTGGGAGATGTATGAGGCGCTGGTGGAGGCCTGCGATCGGGTCGACGCCGATGCGAACGTGCGGGTGTTCGTGCTCCGCGGCGCGGGCGGCAAGGCGTTCGTGTCGGGCACCGACATCGGTCAGTTTACAGGCTTCTCGACGCGGGACGATGTCGTCGGCTACGAAGCGCGGCTCGACGCGGTGATCGATCGCGCTCGAGCGCGTGCGCGCGGCGACGATCGCCGCAGATCGATGGCGTCGCGGCCGGCGGCGGCTGCATCATCGCGATCGCCTGCGATCTTCGCGTCTGCACGCCGGAGTCGACGCTCGGCGTGCCCGTCGCGCGGACGCTGGGCAACTGCCTGTCGGCGGCGAACTACGCGCGCCTGCGCGATCTGGTCGGACCGGGTCGCGTGAAGGATCTGATGTTCACCGGCCGGCTGGTCGACGGCAACGAGGCGCTCGCGATCGGCCTCGTCAACCGCGTGGTCGAGCGCGCCTGCCATCGAAACGGCCGTCCGCGAACTCGCCGGCGCCATCGCCGGCAATGCGCCGCTGACGATTCAGGCCACCAAGGAAGCGCTCGGCGCATCCGGGCGCGGGAGCGGCTCGAACCGTCCGCGATCGAAGACCTGATCACGATGTGTTACCTGAGCGACGACTTCAAGGGAGCCGTGCAGGCGTTCCTGGACAAGAAGCCGCCCGTATTCCGAGGGCGCTGACCGCCGCCGTCACCGACTCGGCGAGCAGCTCGAGCGTCCAGCGGCGGCGTCCACGCCCCCGCGCCGGAACGGCACGCCCGCGGCGATCAGCGTCATCTCGACGCCCGCGAGCGTCCCGGCGAGCATCAGCTCGTTGAAGTCGCCGAGGTGGCCGATGCGGAACGCCTTGCCTTTCAGCCGCCCGAGGCCTGCGCCGAGCGACAGGTTGAATCGTTCGCCGGCCACCGTCACGAAGCCGATCCGAATCGTGGCCGTCGGGCATCATGACGGTCGTCACAACGGGGCTGTATTCGTCGGCCCGCTCGCACGCGATCTCGAAGCCCCAGGCGCGCGACCGCCGCGCGAGCCGCTTCGGCCAGCCGGCAGTGCCGCGCGAAGACGTTCTGAAGGCCCTCTTCGGCCAGCATCCTCAGCGCCTCGCGCAGGCCGTAGAGCAGGTTCGTCGACGGCGTGTAAGGGAAAAAGCCGTTCTGGTTGGAGGCGAGCATCGGCTGCCACGACCAGTACGACCGCGCCAGGCGCGCGCCGCGTGACGCCGCGAGCGCCTTCTCGCTGATCGCGTTGAAGCTGAGGCCAGGCGGCAGCATCAGCCCCTTCTGCGACCCCGACAGCGTGACGTCGATGCCGCCAGTCGTCATGACGCAAATCGATCGACGGCCAGCGACGAGACCGCGTCGACGAGCAGCAGGGCATCGGGTGTTGGCGGCGTCGATGGCCTTGCGGATGTCCGGCAGCCGGCTGGTGACGCCGGTGGAGGTCTCGTTGTGCACGACCAGCACGGCGCGAATGTCGCGATCGGCCCTCAGCTTCGTTTCGACGACGGCCGGATCGACGCCGCGGCGCCAGTCGCACAGGACCACCTCGACCTCCAGGCCGAGCCGCTGCGCCACTTCCGCCCACAAGCCGGGCGAACTCGCCGTTCTCGAACGCCAGCACCTTGTCGCCCGGCGACAGCGTATTGACGAGCGCCGCTTCCCACGCGCCCGAGCCGGATGCCGGGAAGATCACGACCGGGCCGGTCGTCCTGAAAACCTTTTTCAGGCCATCGAGCACCTCGCGCCCGAGCGCAGCGAACGTCGGCGCTGCGATGATCGATGGTCGCCTGCGCCATCGCGCGCAGCACGCGATCCGGGACGTTGGTCGGGCCAGGAATCTGGAGGAAGTGCCGTCCGCTTCGATGCATGGGCGGGCACATCGTATCAGACGGTTGCGGACTCGAGCGCGCAAAGTCGTCTCATCCAGGCGTGGATGCATTTCTAGACTTCGTGCTGTCGCGTTTTCGTGGCTGGCGTTTCGTGTTTCGCATTTTCGTGGCTTGTTTTTATAATCGTCGCTCCCCTTGCCGACAACACAGCGTTCAATCGACATCGAAGGCCTCCGGCGCGCGCTCGAATCTCGCCTCGAGGGCGAAGTGCGCTTCGACAAGGTGTCGCGCGCGCTCTACTCCACTGACGCCAGCGTCTACCAGATCGAGCCCGTCGGCGTCGTCGTCGTGAAGTCGCGCGCCGACGTCGTCGAGACGGTCAAGATCTGCCGTCAGTTCGGCTGCTCGATGACGATGCGCGGCGGCGGGACGTCGCAGGCGGGACAGGCGATCGGCGCCGGCCTGCAAGTCGACACGTCGAAGTACTTCAACCGCCTGCTCGAGGTCAACGCCGCTGAGCGGTGGGCGCGCATCGAGCCGGGCATCGTGCTCGACGAGCTCAACGTCGCGCTGCGCCCGCACGGCCTCCGCTTCGCGCCAGACATCTCCACGGCCAATCGGGCGACGGTCGGCGGCATGATGGCCAACAACTCGAGCGGCGCCCGCTCAGTGCTGTACGGCAAGACCATCGATCATGTGCTGTCGCAGGACGTCGTCCTCTCGGACGGTTCCGAGGTTCACTTCGAGCCGCTCCGACCAGTCGACGTCGACGCCATCTGCCGCCGCGACACGCTCGAGGCGGCCTGCTACCGTGAAGTGCGCCGGCTGGCGCGCGACCACGCGTCCGACATCGCCACTCGCTACCCGAAGGTGCTCCGCCGCGTGGGCGGATACAACCTCGACTGCTTCGTCGACGCGTCGCGCCCCTTCGACATGACGCGACTGATCGTCGGCTCCGAGGGCACGCTTGCGGCGATCCTCGAGGCGACGATCAACCTGGTGCCGCTGCCGGCGGCGAAGGCGGTGATGGCGATTCAGTTCGAGGACCTGCTGGAATCGCTCGAAGCGACGCCGGCCATTCTCGAGCATCACCCGTCAGCGGTCGAGGTCATGGACCGCTTCATCCTCGACAACACGAAGCAGAACGCCTCGCTCGACCGCCTGCGGCGCACCTTCATCGACGGCGATCCAGGGGCGCTTCTGTGCGTCGAGTTCTACGCCGACCGGCCCGAAGACCTGCCGCCGAGGCTGGATGCGCTCGAGCGCGACTTGCGAGCGCGGCGACTCGGCTACCGCTTTCACCGGGCCGTCGACCTGGCAGCCCAGGCCCGGATCTGGAGCCTGCGCGAAGCGGCGCTCGGCCTCTCCATGGCGATGAAGGACGACGCGAAGTCGCTGTCGTTCGTGGAAGACACCGCCGTTGCGCCGGAGCGGCTGCGCGATTACATCGACCGGTTTCTCGGGATCGTCGCCCGGCACGGCACCACCGCGGGCGTGTACGCCCATGCGTCGGTGGGCTGCCTGCACGTGCGGCCCGTCGTCAACCTGAAGACCGATGCCGGGATTCGCACGTTCGAGGCGATCGCCTCGGACATCGCGGACCTCGTGCTGGAATTCGGCGGAGCGCTGTCCGGCGAGCACGGCGACGGGCTGATTCGCAGCCCGTTCATGGAGAAGATGTTCGGGCCCGTGCTGTACGGCGCGTTCCAGCAGGTGAAGCGCACGTTCGATCCGGACGGCATCTTCAACCCCGGCAAGATCGTCGGGGCGCCGCCGCTGACGTCGAACCTGCGCTATGGGGTTGGTTACCAGTCGAGACCGCCTGTCACGTTCTTCGACTACTCCGAATACGGCGGCATGAGCGGCGCGGTCGAGATGTGCAGCGGCCTCGGCGCCTGCAGGAAGAAGCTCGACGGCACGATGTGCCCGTCGTACATGGCCACCCGCGAGGAGAAGCATTCGACGCGAGGCCGTGCGAATGCGCTGCGGCTCGCGATGGCCGGGCGTCTGGGAGAATCGGGCCTCGGCGACGAAGGCGTCCGCGAGGTGCTCGACCTGTGCCTCGAATGCCGGGCCTGCAAGGCCGAGTGCCCGGTCGGCGTCGACGTCGCGCGCTTCAAGAGCGAGTTTCTCGCCGACTACTGGTCGCGCCACGGCACGCCGCTCCGCGCCCGGTTTCTCGGCGGCATCCACGATGTGTCCCGATGGGCGAGCCGCCTCGCACCCGTCTCCACCTGGATGGCACAGAGCGCGCCCGGCAGATGGATCGCCCAGGCGCTCCTCGGGATCGATTCGCGCCGCACCCCGCCGGCGTGGACCAACCGGACCTTCCGGCAGCGCTTCGAGTCGGGGTCAGGTCTTGCCTTTCAACCACGGTCGACAACAAATGTTAAAAAGCAAGACCTGACCCCCATCCGGATCTTCGTCGACACCTTCACCAACTACTACAATCCGCAGGTCGGCATCGCGGGCGCGAGGGTGCTTCAGGAAGCGGGACTTGAGGTGGGCCTGGCGCCGAACGGATGCTGCGGGCGTCCGCTGATTTCGCAGGGACTGCTCGCCGAGGCCCGCGCCGCCGCCCAGTTCAACACCGATACCCTGTATCCGCTGGCGACATCGGGCGCGCGGTTCGTGTTCTTCGAGCCGAGCTGCCTGTCGGCCATGCGCGAGGACGTTCCGTCGCTGCTTGAGAGGAGAAGCGCAGCGCCACGCCGCGGCGGTGGCCGCGCAATCGATGCTTTTCGAGGAACTGCTGGAGCAGCATCTCGACCAGAACCCGGCGTCGGTCTCCTTCGCCGCACGCGGGGGGACGATCGTCCTGCACGGCCACTGTCATCAGAAGGCCATGGGCCTCCTGCCGCCGGCGAAGGCGCTGCTCTCGCGGATTCCGGGAGCCACCGTCGTCGATCTGGATGCGGGCTGCTGCGGCATGGCCGGTTCGTTCGGGTACGCGGTCGAACACTTCGATGTGTCACGCGCCATCGGCGAGCGTCGGCTGCTTCCGGCGGCGCGACGTCTCGAGCCGACTGACGTGATCGTCGCCGCCGGCGTGTCCTGCCGGCACCAGATCGCTGATTTCACATCGGCCCGTGCGCTGCATCCCGCGGAGCTTCTCGGCGCATTGGTACAGGAGACCGCATGAGCCTTGCCGTCCTGTCGGTCGCTGGCGCTCGCTATCGCCATCATCGTCAGCTGCGTGACGACGTTGAATGTCGGCGTGCTGGCGGTGGCGCTCGCCTGGATCATCGGCGTCTACGTTGGTGGAATTCCGGTCGCGACCGTGATGGGAGGATTCCCCACCCAGCTGTTTCTGACGCTGACCGGGATGACGCTGCTCTTTACGGCCGCGCAGTGCAACGGGACCCTCGACCGCCTGGCCCACCACGCCGTCCGGCTCTGCCGCGGCAACCGCGGCGTGATTCCCATCATGTTCTTTCTGCTCGGGGCCGGCCTGGCGTCGATGGGGCCCGGCAACATCGCGACGGCCGCGATCGTCGCGCCGATGGCGATGGCGACAGCGGGGCGCGTCGGCATCCCGCTCTTTCTGATGGCGATCATGGTGGGCAACGGCGCGAACTCCGGTTCGCTTTCCCCGTTTGCGCCGACCGGCATCATCGTCAACGGCCTGATGGAGCGCAACGGCCTGGACGGATACGAGCTGTCCACCTATCTCTACAACCTCGGCGCGCACGCGCTGGTGGCCTTCGGGGGGTATTTCCTCTTCGGCGGGCTGAAGCTGTTCGCGGCGCGGCAGCGTGCCGGTCGCGACGGCCGCCAATCAGCCGGCCGACGCTGATCCGGCGTTCGAATGGCGCCACTGGCTGACGCTTGCCGTCATCGCCGCGCTGATCCTGAGCGTGCTGTTCTTCAACGTGAACGTCGGGATGGGCGCGTTTCTCGCGTCGGTCGTGCTCGTCCTGACCGGCGCGGCCGACGATGGCGAGGCGATCAAGCGGATGCCGTGGCGGGTGATCGTGATGGTCTGCGGCGTCACGGTGCTGATCGCGCTGCTCGAGCGGGCGCAGGGGATCGACCTGCTGGTGTCGCTGGTCGCGCGTTTCTCGACCAAGGACACGGTCACCGGCGTGGTCGCCTTCCTGACCGGCATCATCTCCGTCTACAGCAGCACCTCGGGCGTCGTCCTGCCCGCCTTCCTGCCGATGGTCCCCGGCCTCGCGGAGCAACTCGGCGGCGCCAGCCCGCTCGGGATCGCGTCGGCGATGAACATCGGCGGCCACCTGGTCGACGTCTCGCCGCTCTCGACCATCGGCGCGCTCTGCATCGCCGGCGCCCCCGTCGAGGACAGCCGCAACCTGTTCAACAAGCTGCTGGCGTGGGGCCTGTCGATGTCGCGTCGTCGGGTCGCTGCTCTGCTGGTTGCTGTTCTGATCGTCTGCTTGGCGGTGGTCACGGAGGAGGCGGAGCTGACGGTTCAACACGAAGACACGGAGACACGAAGACGCACGGAGAAAACGCAGCGTGCGACCAGCCCGCGCAGCGGGCCGGCATCGCGGGCTGTGTCAGCACGCTCGCCGTGCCTTCTCCGTGTCGTCTCCGTGACTTCGTGGCTCCGCGTTGAACCGTCTTACTCCGTACTCTCCGCGTCCAGGATGCGAGATCTGTGCTTCGAACAGCCGCGAGCCGCGACAGTTCGGACACTTCGACGGCTTCGACAGCTTGTCTTCGCCGAAGGTGAAGCCGCAGGCGCGGCAGCGGGCGGGTTCGATCAGGACGCGCCGACCGGATGCGCGGGCGGAGCGGATCGCGTGGCGCAGGTCTTCTTCGACGTCCCCGCGTTTGAGGCCCAGCTCGCGCGCGATGGAGGACACCGAGCGCGGCTGGGCGGTGAGGATGTCGATCAGGGCCTTACGGAATGTCACTGAAATTTAAGATTTCAGATTTCAGATTTAAGATTGGCGAAATCGCTCGATCTGGTCTCTGCAATCTTAAATCTTAAATCTTCAATCTTAAATTCCAGCGTCAGTCCATGATCGCCTGATAGACGAGATTCCGCGACAGCCCGTGGATCTGGCGCGCGGAGCCCAGGTTCTGGTTCTGCAGCATGCCGATGAAGGCGAAGTCCTCGACCGGATCGATCCAGAACCAGGTGCCGGCGATGCCGTACCAGTTGTACGCGCCGTTCGAGTACCGGCTCGCCCGCGGCGGCGGCATCGGTCACCACCTGGAAGCCCAGGCTCCAGCCGGTCCCCGCGCCCATCGTCTTGAGCGCCTCCGGGTTGACGTAGTTGGTCCGCATCATCTCGACGGTCCGCGGCGCCAGGATGCGGACGCCGTTCAGCTGGCCGCCGTTCAGCAGCATCTCGGTGAAGCGCGCGTAGTCCATCGCCGTCGAGAAGAGGCCGCCGCCGCCCGAGGGGCCGAGCGGAACGACTTTCGGATCCGGACGGTTCTCGTCCACCTCGAGTCCGCCGGCCTTCGAGTCGGTGTGCACGAGCGCAAGGCGCGACAGCTTCTCCTGCGGGACGTAAAACGCCGTGTCCTTCATCCCGAGCGGCTCGAACAGCTTCGTCCGCAGGAACTCGTCGAACTTCATGCCCGAGAACTTCTCGACCAGGTAGCCCTGCACGTCGACCGCGATGCTGTACGACCAGCGCGTGCCCGGCTGCGCCAGGAGCGGCAGCTTCCCCAGCTTGTCGATCATCGTCTGCAGCGGCGCGGCCGTATCGAGCACACGCCCCTGGATGATCATCCGGTCGACCGGGTTGTTCGAGTTGAGCACGTAGCCGAGCCCGGCGGTGTGCGTCATCAGCTCGCGCATCGTCATCTGCCGGCGCGCCGGCTCGGTCGTCGGCGAGCCGTCAGGATTGGTGCCGGTGAGCACCTGCAGCTTGGCGAACTCCGGGATGTGCCGCGACACCGGATCCTCGAGGCGCCACTTCCCTTCCTCGTACAGCATCATCATCGCCGCGCCGGTGATCGGCTTGGTCATCGAGTAGATGCGGAAGATCGAGTCCTTCTGGACCGGATCGCTCTTGCGGACGTCCTTGACGCCGACCGCGCTGTGGTGAACGACCTTGCCGTGCCGCGTCAGCAGCGTCACGACGCCGGCAGTCCGCTTGTCGTCGACCGCCCGCTTCATCGCTTCGTCGATGCGGCGCAGCCGCTGGGCCGAGACGCCAACCGATTCGGGCGCCGCGACGGCGAGGTCGCGGACCCCGGTCGCCGCCGAGACGGTGCGGAGTTCCGCGAGGCTGGCGACGGCAGCCACGGCGAGTAGTGCCGCCAGCACGAACCCCGTGATCTTCTTCTTCGTGACTTCGAGTCTTCGTGGTTGCATTGATTTGTCCTCTAACGTCGTCGTCGGCGTTCGACGTGCTTGTTCGAACGACAGAACGAAGTGCGCGAACGAGAACACCTACCGAAGCACGTCGAACATGTGCGAATACTTGATGATGAACGCGCGGCTGACGGGGCCGAGCCCCTCCAACGCTTCGGTATCGTTATACACGAGGTAGAGCCCGGTCGCGGCGGTCCGCTGCCAGTTGAACCGCAGGTTGGTCGACCAGCGGTGGGTGCGGTCGTTGTACTGAATCAGCGACTGGGCGTTGATCAGCGTGGTGAAGTTGTAGGTCAGCCGCGAGGCTGCCGAGATTCGTCACGAACGCGCCCTGGGGCAGATCGATGTCGTTGCGCGTCCACCGCAGCGACGAGCGTGAACGTCCCGCCGTGGCGCATCGTCAGCGTGGGCGCGAAGCTTGCCTGGCTCCCGGACAGGAACCCGCCGACCTGCCAGCTGAGGCCGCCTGAAATCCACTTGCGGTTGTCGCTCCTCGCCATCCCGAATGCGATCGGACTCTCATAACTGCCGGCCGGCACGACGACGCCAGGGTAGACCTCGAAGGGCTCGCGCAAGCCTTCGTACTGGACGTTCAGCGCGGGGCTGACGAAGAAGCCGTTCTCGAAGTCCCATGCGTTGTCGATGTGCAGCGTCGCCGTCTCGAGCAGGCCGTCGAAGCCCCAAAACTCTTCGTAGCTGACGTGCGGCCGCCACTCGCGGATACCCGCTCCGGCGAGTCCGTCGTTACGGACATTCTGAAAGTAGCCGCCGGTCCACTGCCGGTAGCCGTCGGGGCGTTCCAGGAACCCGACCTCCGGGTTGAAGTCGTCGCCGACTTCCGTGTAACTGACGTTCCAGTTGTATGCGCGGCGGCGGTATTCGAAAGCCGAGCTGTAGGCGTGATCGCTGCCGGACAGTCCGGGCGTCTGCGTCTTCGCCACGAAGCCGCTGACGGTGACTTCCTCGCCGATCCCCAGCCGTCCATCCAGGCCGAAGGTACGGTTCCAGCTGTCGCGTCCGCCGGTCTCGCCGGTCGCGGTGCGGTTGACGAAAATCCCGCCGAGGCTCGACCGGTTGCGCAAGTCCTTGTTGACGCGCACCGCCGAGAAGTTGTTCGCGGGCGTCAGGTCCGACGCGCTCGGTCTGCATGTTCAGCACGCCGACGTTGATCCCGTTGGTGTTGCCCGTCAGCCGCGCGCCGCCTTGAATGGGCACGAACTCGCCGCTGTCGCCGATGCCGATGCGGCGGCTGAAGAAGAGATCGACCTCGCCGCTCTTGCCGACGGCGAACAGCCCGCGATTCTCGAGGAAGAACGGCCGCTTCTCGGGAAACAGGAGATTGAACCGCGTCAGGTTGATCTGCTGCTCGTCGACCTCCACCTGCGCGAAGTCGGTGTTGTAGGTGAGGTCGAGCGTCATGCTCGACGTCACGCCGATCTTGCCGTCGATGCCCCAGTCGGCGCGGCGATCGGCCGCGGTCTGTCCGGCGTAATTGCGATTGACCGACCCGATCGTGTACGGCATCAGTTTGAGGTCGCGCGGCGCCGGCACGTTCAGATCGCGGAGCTCGCCGGCCGACGACAGCCGGCTCAACGTGTAGATGCGCGAGATCGGCGACCAGTAGACCTGCTCGCGCTTGTGCTGGATGTTCCGTGTGAAATTGATGCCCCACACCTGCGGCGGCGGGCCGTAGCGAAGGGTGCGCAGCGGAATCGCGAACTCGGCGTTCCAGCCGGTCGCTGTCAGCTGGGTCTTCACTTCCCAGCTGGCGTCCCAGTTGACGTTGACCCCGGCGCCCGATCCGCTGCTGTTGCCGCCGCCGAGGCCGCCCGGCGGGCCGGTGCGGAGCGATTCGCCTTCGTTGCGCACCTGCGCGTCGTACTCGATGCCGGTCACGTTGGTGCCGAAGATGAAGCCGTTCTGGCGATCGTGGTAGGTGTCGAAGATCATCCGGAACGAATCCATCGCGTCGAGGCCCGAGTCGCGCCGCGAATCGGTGGTGACGATCCGCGACGGGTCGGCGTCGTGGCAGATGACGCCGATGTAGATCATCTTGTCGTCGTAGAGCAGCCGGACCTCGGTCTGCTCGGTGGCCGGCAGTCCTTCGGTCGGCTCCGTCTGCACGAAGTCGGTGATCGGCTCGACGCCGGCCCACGCCGCTTCATCGAGATTGCCGTCGATGACCGGCGGCACGCTCGTCTTCTTGGCCGACAGCCGCTTCTGGCTGGCCTCGGTCACGACGCGCGTCTGCGCCGCCGCTGTGCCTGCCAGCAACAGCATCGTCGCCGCTCCAAACCCGAACTTCCCTAAACCCATCCCTGGCAAGTTCTCAGCCTCTCCGAGTCCCGAGTCCCGAGCCGCGAGTCCCGAGCCAAGACACAAAAAAACCACGGGAGACCGTTGCCGATCCCCCGTGGCGCTGACTACAAGAGAGCCCGGCCTGAAAGGCCGGGCCTACGCAGTCGACTGTCGACTACTGTCCGCCCGTCGGATACGCAACGCCAGTCTGCTGCGAGGTGACCGGCGCCAGGCCCTTGTACAGGAACCGCTGCACGCGGCGGCCCTGGTAGGTCTCGACCGTGTACAGGTTGCCCTTGCTGTCGGCCGCGATGTTGTGCAGCGAGTACCACTCGCCGGGATAGTGGCCGCCTTTGCCGAACGAGGTCAGCTGCGTCATGGTCGCCCGGTCGAAGATCCGGATCTTCTGGTTGCGGCCGTCCGCGACGTAGAGGAAGCGCTGCTGCGGGTCGTTCGAGAACTCGACGTCCCACGTCGTGCCGTCGCCGCGCGAATCGCGCTGCGTGTAGATCTCGCGGACGAACTGTGCCGTCGGTCTTGAACACCTGGACGCGGTTGCTGGTGCGGTCGCAGACGTAGACGAGGCCGTCGACCGACACCTTCGCGCAGTGAACCGGGCCGCGGAAGTGCTGGTAGGTGACCGTCGGATCGTATGCACCCTGCGCGGCCGACCCTTTATCGTCGGGCGGACGGCCGTAGGCGCCCCAGAAGCGCTTGATCTTGCCGCTCTCGGCGTCGATCACCGCGACGCGGCGGTTGCCGTAGCCGTCCGACACGTACACCTCATTCGCCGGCGCGTGGAAGAAGGTCTCGGCCACCTGGAAGAAGTGGTCCTGCGCCATGCTGTTCTGCGTGACGCCCTTCTTGCCGACCTGCATGACGAACTTGCCGTCCTGCGTGAACTTCAGGACGTGGCCGTCCTGGCCGCCGTTGCCGCCGATCCAGACGTTGCCCTTGTTGTCGATGTTGAGGCCGTGGTTCGAGTCGGGCCACTGATACCCCGGTCCGTCCTGGCCGCCCCAGCTGCGGAGCAGCTTGCCTGAAGGATCGAACTCGAGGATCGGCGGCGCCTGCTTGCAGCACTCACCGGTCGGCGGCGTCTGCTGCGCAGATCCCTCGAACGCGTCGAGCACGTCGGGACGATGAACGATCCAGACGTGGTCGTTGGTCTTGTCGACCCAGAGGCCGATCGACTGGCCCTGGTACATGCCGTTCGGCAGCGGCTGCGGGAAGGTCGGATCGACCTCGAACCGCGGCGCCTGGACCGCGCCCTTCGCCTGCGCTTCCGCGCGCTGCTCGAGCCAGCCCTGCGCAACGGCCAGCGTCGCCAGGACGGCGAGGAACGTTGCACCAATGACAGCGTTACGTTTCATGTGATTCTCCTGTCCCTCTCCTACTTCCCTGGAGTGAACTTCTGCACGCGCTTGCCGTGGTGCAGCTCGCCCGTGTAGACGTTGCCCTGCGCATCTGTCGCAACGGCAGCCACCGCGAGGAACTGTCCCGGGTAGCGGCCCCCGCTGCCGAACGAGCCTACCTCGGCGAGCGTGTCGCGATTCACGATGCGGACCTTCTTGTTCTGACCGTCCGCGACGAACAGGAAGCGCTGCTGCGGATCGCTCGAGAAGGCGATGTCCCAGACCGCGCCGGCGGCGTTCAGCGGTGCGCCGAAACTGCCGGCGACGACGCCGCCCAGCGTGGCCTTGGCGATGATGCCTTCCTTGACGAACTTGCCGGTCTTGTCGAACACCTGGATGCGGTTGCTGCTCTTGTCGCAGACGTAGACCATCCCGTCGCGCGCGATCTCCACGCACGTCACGTCGCGGAACGACTTCGACGCCGGAGCGTTCGGATCATACGCACCGGCCGCAGCGCCGGCGGCCTTCTCGCCGTACGCGAACCAGTGCCGCTTGTAGGTGCCCTTGTCGGCGTCGAACACGACGATGCGGTGGTTGCCGCTGTCGGCCACGAACACTTCGTTAGCGGCCGAATCGTACGCGATCGCGGCCGGACGGTTGAGCGTGCTCTGGCTGTCGGCGCCATCCATCTTGCCCGGCGTGCCGATCGTCAGCATGTGGACGCCGTTGCGCGAGAACTTCAACACGTGCGCATCGGCGGGGGCGGGGGGCGGCGGTGGGGCTGGCGGGGTTTGAGCTCCCGCGCCACGGCCGGCACCTCCCGCATCGGCGGGAGCGCCACCGCGCGCGCCCGCAGGCGGAGCACCAGCGGCGGGAGCTGCGCCGGCCGCCGGAGGAGCGCCGCGGCCGCGGCCCGCGGCCGGCGGCGGGGCATCAGCACCTGCAGCCGCTATCCAGACGTTACCCTTGCCGTCGACGGCAATACCGCCCGAGGTCTGCGGCCACGCATAGGTCGAGCTCGGGCCGCCCCAGCCGCCAAGGTACTTTCCGGCGGCGTCGTATTCCAGCACGACCGGCGCCGCCATGCAGCACACGCTCGACGACGGCGGGCCCGGCGCGCCGCCGCGTCCGGCGGCTGGAATCATGCCCTTCTCGTTGCCTTCGAGCGAATCATTGCCGCGATGCACGACCCACACGTGGTTCTGCGAGTCGACCGTCACGCCGGACACGGATCCGATCACCCACGAATCGTCAGGAAATGGCGGCGGCCACAACGGCGCGACACGATAGGTCGGCGCCCCGGCCTGCGCCGACACGGTCTGGTTCGCTGTCAGCAACCCAACGCCGGTGACGACGAGGAGTGCGAAACAGACCGCACCTAGAAAGAAGACACTCTTCCGCTTCATACCCGCTCCTCCTCCTCGCCGGAAGGATCCGGCCGGGGTTAGGGCTCTCTTGAGGGTGCTAAGTATACATAAATAAGTCGAGGCGCCAACAACGGAGGGCGCTTGTCAGCGGCACGGTATCCCGTTAATCTTGTGGACTTTAGAGAAGAGGCTTTCGGACCGTGAGAACTTGCCACAAGCTGGTGGTCCCGGCACTGGGTGTCGTGCTGGCACTGCTCGTCCTGATGCCGGCCCGTCCGGCCGCGCACGAGATCCCGAACGACGCAAGAGTGCTGATGCTCGTGCGGCCGTCAGGCCAGCTGCTGCGCGTCCTGATCCGTGTTCCCCTGGCGTCGACGGCCGACGCCATCCGCTGGCCGACGGTCGGTGCCGGCTACCTCGATATCCCGAACGCGGATTCGACGATGCGCGACGCGGCCCGGTCGTTCCTCGCCGACTCCCTCACGATCTACGAGAACGGCCGGCAGCTGCCCGCGCCGGCGATTGGCGCCGTGATGGCGTCGCTCCCCTCGGATCCCTCCTTCGCCTCCTACGATCAGGCACTCGCGCACGTCACCGGCCCGCCGTTGCAGAACGAGACGGAGTTCGCGATCGCGCAGGGTTTCCTGGACGTGCTGTTCGAGTACCCGATCGAGTCCGAACGGTCGCGCTTCTCGATCCATCCGAGCTTCCGGCGGCTCGGCGTCGAGGTCCTCACGGTGCTTCGCTTCCTCACGCCGGACGGCGCGGAGCGCGCCCTCTCCCTGCACAACGATCCCGGCGTCGTCCACCTCGATCCGCGGTGGACGCAGGCCGTCTGGCTGTTCATCGTCGAAGGGTTCTTCCATATCCTCGACGGCATCGATCACCTGCTGTTCCTGTTCTGCCTCGTGATCCCGTTCAGAAAGCCGCGTTCGCTGCTGATCATCGTGACGTCGTTCACGGTAGCGCACTCGATCACGCTGATCGCCTCGGCCTACGGCGTCGCGCCTGACGTCCTCTGGTTCCCGCCGCTCGTCGAGACACTGATCGCGATGTCCATCGTGTACATGGCGCTCGAGAATATCGTCGCGCCCGGGCTGCGGCGCCGGTGGATCATCACGTTCGGGTTCGGCCTGATTCATGGCTTCGGCTTCTCGTTCGCGCTGCGCGAGACGCTGCAGCTCGCCGGATCGCACGTCCTCACCTCGCTGCTCGCCTTCAACATCGGCGTCGAGATCGGACAGGTGGTGGTGCTGGCGGCGATGATTCCGGTACTCGAGCTGCTCTTCCGATTCGGCGTCGCCGAGCGGATCGGGACGATCATCCTGTCGGCGTTCGTCGCGCACACCGGCTGGCACTGGCTCACCGAGCGCGGACAGCAGCTGATGCGCTACCAGTTCCAGCTGCCGGCCTTCGATGCCTCGTTCTTCCTGATGGTCGTGCGGTGGTTGATCGTCCTGACGATCGCCGCCGCCGCCGCGTGGCTGATCTCAGGGCTCGTCGGACGGGGACAGGCGGCGGAAGACTTGAAGTCGGAAGTGTAAGGCTGCAGTTAGTGAGTTGGTGAATTGGAGAGTCGGTGAATCCGGACTAACCCGCCAACCGTCGCCTCCAACTCTCGAACCTCCAACTCGCCAACTCTCTACTGAACGAAGTCCGCGATAAAGCACCCGACCGCCTGCGTCGTGGCCTGGCGGGGCGCCTTACCGGCGGTGATGTCGGTGAGCGCTTCGTCGAGATCGCGGCGGGTGGCGACGGGGCGTTCGAGGCCGAGGCTCACGTAGCGATCGTCGATCCGTCCGCGATACAGCACGCGGCCATGCGGATCAATCACCACCGCTTCCGGTGTGATCGTCGCGCCGGCCATCTTCACCAGCTCATGCCGCGGATCGCGCAGGGCGCGCATCGGGTAGCTGTAGTCCTTGAGGTGCCGCCGGATCGCGGCCACCGGCTCGACCGGATTCGGGTACACCAGCGAGAAGGTGATGCCCTGCGCCGTGAACTTGTCATGGAGCCGCCGCACCTCCGGTGCATAGCGGTTCGAGATCGGACATTCCACGCTGACGAAGAGGAACGCCATCGCCTTCGTGCCGGCGGGCGCCTTGAAGGGATCGATTGGGCGATCGTCGAGGTCGCGCACGCGGACATCGGCCGCCGTGAGCACCGAACCTAGAAGAGAGGCAAGTGAGGCGATCGCGGCGGCGCGGGCTGAAAGCCGCATACCGTCATTCTACGGCAGGCTGCCGTTCCCGCCGCCGGCCTGCTCCTGCTGCTCGAGCTCCTGGAGCATGGTGGCGAGCTGGCGCGCCAGGGCGTCGTTCTTGGCCGCAATCGCGCGCTGCATGGCCTCGCGCGCGCTCTTCACGGCGCGGCTGACCTGCCCGTTCGCGGCATACGCCGCGGCGAGATTTCCGAGGACCACCGGGTTTTCGGGCTGAAGCCGCTGCAGGCGCTCCAGGTGGTCGACCGCCTGGTCGGGCCGGCCGCGGCGCATCAAAAGCCGCGAGAGGTTTGCGAGCGCCGCCGCATTGTCGGGCCGCGACTCGAGCGCCTTGCGGTAATGGTCGAAGGCCTCGTCGGGGCGGCCGGTGGCGTCCAGCAGGACGCCAAGGTTCGAGTGCGCCTCGGCATAGGTCGGCTTCACGGCGATCGCCTTGTTCAGATGCGTGAACGCCTCCTCAGCCCGGTTGCCGAGGATCGCAATCAGTCCGAGGTTGTAATGCGCGACGGCGTGATCGGGCGAGAGCTCCAGCGCCGCGAGAAACTGCGCCCGCGCATCGTCGTTCCGTCCGAGCTGCACGTAATGGACGCCCAGCGAATTGCGGACTGAGTAGTCCCCCGGAACGTCCGCGATGCGCTTCTCTTCTCCGGCGACGTCCAGGAGCAACGCCTTGCGCGATGTCTCCGTCCGCAGCACCGCGGCGTCCGCTTCGTTCGCGGCCAGCAACTGGATGAGCAGCTCGCCCATTTCGTCGGTCCCGTCCGGCCCTGTCAGCACCCGTTGGGGCGGCGAGCTCGGATTGCGCGGGTTCGCGGCCGAGTTGTCGTAGACGTAGCGCATCACGAGCGTGGCGCCCTTGGGAAGGTCGACCGGCTCGATGGTACTCGTACTCGTCCTGCCAGTTGAAATCCCAGTCTGAAATGCGCAGCAGGCGTTCGGTTCCGCCGTCGGGCATCTGCGCGACGACGGTCATCTCGCGTCCGAGGTAGTGGGCGTGCGGGTAGATGCTGAGAGCCTTGGCCGGGACCGGAAGCGTATACGAGTCTTCGACGACGTACTTCGACTCACCTGGCGGAATGTCGATGGTCTTCGAGCCGAAGCGCAGCAGCACCGGATGGATCGCGGGCGCCTTGTTCGTGAAGTAGATGCCGACCGACGCCTTGAGCATCTCCTGCCGGCCGGTTGGTTTCAGGTGCGCCTGCAGGATGAGATCGGTTCGCGCCGCCAGCGGCCAGGCCACGTCCTCGCGACGCGGCATTTTGCCCGGCGCCCAACCCAGGAAGTGCCCGTCCGGGAAGTGCGCGCCGGGCGCGTCCATCCCTTCGAACCCCGGTCCCGGCTCGTCGAGATCCCGCTGGCGTAGTTCGCCGGTCTCGTCCAGCAGGATTCGTGCGTGGTGGACGACCTTGCCGTTGCCCGGCCGGAATTCGATGGCCTGGACGTACTTGCGCTCGTTGATCGGCACCGGCAGGACGAAGTTGCGGAACAGATCCTTGCCTTCAGCCGGGACGGTGAACGCCTCGCGCATGGTCAGGACAAGATCGGGCTTGCCCAGCTGCCAGCCGTCCGTAAAGCGCGGCGGTGCCGGACGGTCGCGCGGGTCGCCCTCGATGGCTCCGCCGTCGACCCAATCCCTCAGCGTGTCGATGTCGTCCGGGTCGAGCCACCGCTCCCCTTCGAAATGCCGGAATTCGGGGTCGGGCTTCCACGGCGGCATGAAGCGATCCTCGGTGGTCGTCACGATCTGCCGCGCCCGCTGCTTGACGTCGTCGTAGCTCAGCAGTGTGAACGGGGCTGACTCGCCAGGCCGATGGCAGGTGGTGCAGTTCTCGAAAATGATGGGGGCGACGTCCCTGTTGAAGGTGAGGGGACGCTCAGCAGCTTCTACTGTCGCAACGCCGGCAAGAACACACGTAACGGCCGCGACGGAAACGGACAACCTGTTGGTCATGCGACGGTTATGAACCCGAAATGAAAACGGCCGACTTATGAGACGCCGGACGGCAATTAAGGTCCTGATTGTATTACGACCCGGCGCCCGGCTTCATTTAGAGACAGGGCTGAGAGCAAAGGGCTGAGGGCTCTCAGCCCAAGCCCTAAAGCCCCTAAGCCCTTAGCTCCTAAGCCCTTAGCTCCGACGGTAGGCCTGGCGCTGACGGTAGAGCCGGAGCCTCGCCCTTATCTGGTCGGCCAGCGCCGCGTTGCCGGCCCGGGACGCGACCGCAATGGCTCGGTCCGCCATGTCGATAGCCCGGGTGAAGTCGCCCGCCGAGGCGCAGGCGGCGGCGAGGGCATCAAGGGCGCCGGGGTCGGTATTGCCCGTCAGGACGGCGGCGCGTTCAGCCGCCCCAACCGCTTCCTGGGGGTTGCGGACCCCAGCGTCGGCGCTGGTCGCCAGCACCCAGGCGAGGCCCGCCAGTGCGGACACGTGATCCTGACGTAGGGCAACCGCCCTGCGAAATTCGTCCGCGGCCGCCCGGTCCTGACCGGTGGCGGTGTACAGACGGGCCAAGTTGCTGTGCGCATCGGCGTTGTCGGGGCGCAGCTCGATGGCACGGCGGTAGTGGGACGTCGCCTCCCCGAGGCGCCCCATGACGTGCAGCATTGCTCCCGCGTTGTTCTGGGCGTCGGCGTGGTCGGGGTCCAGCCGGATGGCTTCGCGGAACTCGGCAAGCGCCTCCTCGAGCTTCCGCTGCATGGACAAGGCAATGCCGAGGTTGTAGTGCGTCGGCGCCGAGCTCGCGTTCAGGCGCAGCGAGTCGCGCAGGTGCACGATGGCCTGGTCCAGCTGTCCGGATGACAGGAAGAGCATCGCCACCTGATCGTGTCGAAGCGGATTCCCGGGATCGGCCAGCAGGATCTTCGTGTAGCCCGCCAGGTCTTCGGCGCGTTTCTTCCGCTCGACATCGTCGCTGAGGGCGCCGAGATCGGCGGCACTGCGCGGGATCACCTGGATCCACAGGTCGCCCATCTCGTTCGAGGTGTTCTGGCCCCACACGACGCGGGCCGGCGGATGATGCGGGTTGCGCGGGTTCGCGGCGGAGTTGTCGTACGTGAACCGCATCGAGATGGTGGTGCCGCGCGGCAGCGCGATCGCGTTCGTGTAGCGATAGACATCCTGCCAGCGGAAGTCCCAGTCGTCGATGTCGATGAGCGTGCGAGTGCTGCCGTCCGGCAACGCCGCGGATGCGCGCATGCTGCGTCCGAGGTTGTGCGCGTGAGGTTGAATCGCGAGCACCTCCACGTCAACCGGCAGCCGGTAGCTGTCGGTGATGGTGTACGACCCGTTTCCCGCTTCGATGTCGATCGTCTGACTGCCCAGGCGGATTCCGACCGGCGTTTTCGTCGGCATTTGATCGGTAAAGAACAGCCCGACGCTCACCTGCACGGGTTCGGGCTTGCCGGTCGGCTGCATGTGCAGCTGGACGACAACGTCGCTGAGTGGATCGAGACGCCACGGCCGCGCCTTCTGGCGATGGCCGCGGACGTTGACCGGGCGTCCACCCGAGCATGTGTCCAGGCGGATACGCCGCGTCCTGCACCATGCCGCCCTCGTAACCAGGTTCCGCGTCGAGCCCGTCCTGGTGACGCGAGGAGCGCGTCCGATCGATCCCGAAGTTCGCGTGGTGAACGGCCCGGGCGTTCCCGGGATTGAACTCGACGGCGCGCACGTAGCGTGCCCTGTCGGTCGGAATCGGCAGCACGAAGGTCCGGAAGACGTCGGGGCCGTCAGCCCGCAGCGTGTACGGCTGCGGCATCTGGACGACGACGTCCGGAGTGCCGAGCTGCCATCCCGTGCGCCATTCGGGCAACGGCGGCAGGTCGGCGGGATTTCCTTCGACGGCGCCTTGCGCCGCCCAGTCGCGAATCGTCCCGATTTGCGCGTCGGTCAGCACACGCGCACCGACGAACTGACTCGCCTCGCCGCGCGGCTTCCACGGCGGCATCACACGGCGCGTCGTGACGTCGACGATCTGCGACGCGCGCTGCCGCACGTCGAGGTACGAGGTGAGGGGGAACGGTCCGATTTCGCCGGCGCGATGACAGGCCGTGCAGTGCTCGAAAATGATCGGCGCGACGTCGCGCGAAAAGGTGACCTGGCCCTCTGCCGGGCGCGCCGCTACGACCAGCAACACGCCTGCAATCAGAGTTTTAGCCACCGTTCCCCGATGCTAGCATACGGCTGCCGTGCCTGCACCGCAAACACCGCCGCGTCGAGTCGCAGCCGGCGGAGACATTGGCCCGACCGCAGAACGTCCTACCCATCGCCGCCGGCAATCTTTATCGTCGCCTTCGTCATTCGGCTGTTGCACTCTGGCAAATTCGGAGGTCGCCCTTCTTTTCGGTCCTGATGGGCGATGCGCGCGCGTACGACGAGTGGGCGCAGCGCATCGCGGCCGGAGACTGGTTCGGCAACGAAGTCTTCTACCAGGCGCCGCTCTATCCGTACTTCCTGGGAGTGATCTACGCGGTCGCCGGCCGCGACCTGACGATCGTCCGCGTCTGCCAGGCCGTCCTCGGGATCGGCCGCCTGTGTGCTGGTCGGCCTCACCGCCTGGCGCCTCTTCTCGAAGCGCGCGGCCATGATTGCCGGCTTCGGCATGGCGATCTACGCGCCCGCGATCTTCTTCGACGGCCTCATTCAGAAGTCAGTCCTGGATGTCTTCTTCATGAGCCTGGCGCTGTGGATTCTCGGCGCTCATGTAGGCCGGACCCCGTCAGGGTCGGCTGCGTCAACGCCGACCGCTAGGTGGGCCGCGCCTACGCGACGCGAGGCCGATCGTTCGCGCTCGGCCTCGCGATGGGCGCCCTCAGCCTCACGCGCGAGAACGCGCTGGTGCTCGTCGTCGTCGTCCTCGGGTGGTCGCTTTACGGCGTCTGCGTCCGGCTAAAGCCGGACACTACACGCGTCCGGCTAACGCCGGACGCTAGCGGCCAGTCGTAGCGTCCGGCCGTAGCGTCCGGCTTCAGGCGGACGACCACCGCGGCGCTTTCATCCTGGGCCTTGCGCTCGTTCTGCTCCCGGTCGCCGCGCGCAACTACGCCGTCGGCGGCGGGTTCTATCTGACGACGTCGCAGTTCGGCCCCAACTTCTTCATCGGCAACAACCCGCGATCCGACGGCACCTACAGTTCGCTCCGGCCCGGGCGCGGCTCGCCCGAGTACGAGCGCCAGGACGCGACCGATCTCGCCGAGCGCGCGATGGGCCGCGCGCTGACGCCGGGCGAAGTGTCGCGCTACTGGACCGATCGCGCGCTCGACGTTCATCACGAGCGCAGCCGGTCGCGTGGCTGCACGCTCGTTGGACCGGAAGATGCTGCTGCTGGTGAACCGCGGCGAGATGCTGGACACCGAGAGCCAGGAGACATACGCCGAGTGGTCGTGGCCGCTCAAAGCCACCGGGCTGGTTCGCGCATTTCGGCGTCCTCGTGCCGCTCGCGCGTCATCGGCATGTGGGCGACGTGGCCGGACCGGCGGCGGCTGGCGATCTTCTATGCGATGACGATCGCGTACGCCGCCAGCGTCGTGATGTTCTATGTCTTCGCCCGATATCGGTTCCCGCTCGTGCCGTTCTGTTTGTCTTCTGCGGCAGCGGCGAGCTGAGCGCCGTCTGATCGCCAATGATGGCGACCGGGCCGCGCGAATTAGCGAGCCTCGCCTCGGACAGCAGGGCCTGCGGCTATGCACGCGCCGAGGACGCGTTTCCAACGGCGGGGCGTCACCGCAGCCGCGGCTGACGATGATGCCTCGCCGCAGGACAAAAGACAGTCCCGGCGCATGGCCGCTGGCGCTGGCGAGTGGGTGTCTGCATTCGTCGTCGCCATCGTCAGCAATCGTCGCCAATTGGCCACTGCTTTCGACGTCTCTGATGCAGGCCATCACCGAAACCAATCTCGCGACCGCGCTGTACGAGAACAAGCAGTTTGACGAAGCGATCGCGCATTACGAGCGCGCGATCGCGTTGCGGCCGGACTATGCGCCGGCCTACACCAACATGGGCGCGGCGCTGCGGTCGAAGGGACGCGTGACGGAAGCGGTCGCGGCGCACGAGAAATCACTCGCCATCCAGCCGGACAACCCCGACACCCACTTCAACCTCGCCAACGCGCTGCTCGATTTGAACCGGCCGCAGGAAGCCGCCGAGCACTTCCGTCTCGCCGGACGCCAGGGTCCGCCGGGCGCGAACGTCGAGAACAACCTCGGCATCGCGCTCGCCGCCGAGGGGAAGATGGCCGAGGCGGCCGCGGCGTTCAGGCGCGCTGTCGCGGCGGAGCCGGGATCGGCGCGCGCGCATCGCAACCTGGGCGACGCGCTCACGTCGCTGGGACAATTCGAGGAAGGGGTGAGCCACCTGCGCCGCGCCACCCAGCTGCAACCGGAGAACGCGACCTTCCACTACGACCTCGCCGTGGCGCTCCTCGAGGGCGGCCGCGCGGCCCAGGCGATTGAAGAGTTCAACGCGGCTCTGAAGATCGATCCGGCGTTCGCGCCGGCGCACAACAACCTGGGCGTCGCGCTCGGATCGCAGGGGCGATTGGACGAAGCAGTCGAGCATTTCAGGCAGGCGCTGAAGATCCAGCCCGGCTACGCCGACGCGCAGCGGAACCTGCAGCAGGCGCTGCAGGCGCGCAAATAACTCGGGGCTCGAGGCTCGGTGCTCGGGACTCGGGCTGCTCGAAAAAAGAAAAGGTCGGGGAATCTCTTCCCCGACCTTTCAGAGTCTACCGAGTTGTCGAGTCCCGAGTCCCGAGTAACCCGAGCCCGAGCTCGAGTCCCGAGCCCCGAGAGTGACCTACCAGCGCACCGTCGCGCCGACGCCGATCATGCGCGGCTGCATGATGCTGTTCGGCGCCAGGTACTGCCTGCGAGCGATGTTCGGTCGACTGGTAGCTGATGATCGCGTCCGAGTTGTTGACGTTGAACATCTCGAACGTCGGCGAGCACCGTGACGCGGCCGAAGCGGAACGTCTTCGACACCTTGAAGTCGAGCTGGTTGATGCGCTCGACGAGCGACGCGTTGCACCGGCTCGAGCGGCATCGCCAGCGTCGTCTGGTCCCTGAACGGCGTCGGGAGCGATCGATGGCGCCGGCCGGGCACGGCGCCGGGCAGTCGGCCGGATACCGCGTCGTGCCGCGGGTGATGGTCATGCGTCCGGCGTGCTGCGTCGTGCCGGACGGACTCTGTTGCTCTGCAGCGCGGCGCTGAACTGTGATGCCCGTACGGCAGCGGATACGAACCCGCCAGCTTGAGGTTCTTCTCGGAACGGGATGTCGTTCTCGACGTCGTCGTCGCAGAAGCGGAGCGAGTTCGGGTTGTCGGGCGCCGTGCAGTTGACGTCGCAGCTGCCGCTCGAACGAGAAGCCGCCGAAGATCTGCGCGCCGGCGCCCGGCCGCGCCCTGAACTCGACGTTGAACGCGTTGTAGACCCGCTCGCGGTTCGGGATCGAACGTGTCGAGGTTGTCGCGTCGGCCAGCGCCGCGCGACGCTGGCGTTCAGCCCGTAGACCGTGATCGGCTCGCCGGTGCGCGGGTTGTAGACCGTGAACGGCGTGTAGTTCGGGTTCAGCCGCGGGTCGCCGTCGAACTGCAGCGCCCGGTTGATGGTCGTCGTCAGGTTGTGGAAGTCGCCGTGGAACCAGCTGCCGGTCACCGACAGGCGCGGCAACAGCTCGTGCTGCAGCTCGAGGCCGTGCTCGAGGTTCCAGGTCCGCGGGTAGTCGCCGTAGGTCGTTCAGCGCCACGGTGCCGAAGTTCGCCGGCAGCTGCGCGAAGTTGATCTCGCAGCCCGGCGTCAGATACGATGCAGCGCTGCGGACGCCGTTGACGACCGCTGTCGCCCTGCGCGATGTCGTCGCCGTTGACGTCGGTCCACGGTCAGCGCCTGCGTCGACGAGCGAGCGGGTTGTAGTCGTCGGCGATGCCGGTCGTGCGCGCCAGGTTGTAGCGGTTGAGCGAGTACTTGAGCGCGGTCTTCGCGTTGCCGAACAGGTCGTAGACCGCCGCGAAGCGCGGCGCCCAGTCGCTCCAGTCCGGCAGGTTCTCGATCTCGGCGAACTGCGCGCGCCGGCACGAAGCGGCCGGCCGGCGACGTGCCGTCGCTCGACCTGCGCGTTCAGCTTCTCGTAGCGGATGCCGGCGTTGACGGTCAGGCGCTTCAGCGTCCACGAGTCCTGCGCGTAGATGCCGAGGTCGTAGTTCAGCGCGCTCGCCGCTTCGCGACCGGCGTGTTGCGGACGACGACCGTGTCGCGGCACGCGTGAACGGCACGCCGGTGCCGCCGTTGCTCGCGCCGCTCTGGTAGCTGCTGGTACAGGTCGCCGTTCGCGTCGATCGTGTGGAAGAACGTGCCCCACGTCCGCTGGAAGCCGACCTTGATGTTGTGCGAGCCGGTCACGTACGACGCCGACGCCTTGACCGCGTACCGCGTCGGGCTCTGCGTGGTCTGCGGCGAGCGCCGCGTCCTTGCGCGCGAGCCGCCGATGTCGCGCTCGGTCCTGCGCGACCGTGCGTGAACCAGCCGGCGTGCCGCGCGGCTGCTCGATGCCCGTCCTGGTAGCTGTTCGTGTAGTACTCGAGGTTGCTCGACCAGCCGCCTTCGAGCAGCAGCCGGCTCGTCAGCGTGTGACGTCCACTTGGCCGACGCGGTGTGGTACGCCGGCGAGTACCACGCACGTCGCCGCGGTCTCGGGATCGTAGCCGCTCTGCATGTCGTGGCCGCGGAACTTGTCGACCTCGTCGAAGTAGCGCCGAGAACTTCGTCTTCGGCGTCATCTGCCAGGTCAGCCGAGCCAGCGCGCTCTTGATGAACTGGTCGTCGATGCCCTGGCTGCCGTCGTCGAAGAACGTGTCGGCGATGAAGTTGTTCACCGAGAAGTAGCGCGCCGAGCCGAAGAACCACAGCTTGTCCTTCTTGATCGGCCCGCCCTGCGGCGAAGGTGAAGTCGATGATGCGATCGGTCGCGTTGCCGGCCGTCAGGCCCCTTGTCGAGGTGCCGCTGCGTCAGGTTGTCGCCCTGCCAGTCGCCCGGCCGGTACGCCGCCTTGAAGTCGCCGCTGAACCGGTTGCCGCCTTCGCGCGGAATCATGTTCAGGCGCACGCCGCCGGCCGCGTGTCGGCGCCGATGCCCGAGGTCTGGTAGCTGACCTCCTGGTTCATCGCGTCGTTGAAGTAGCTCTGGACCGCGCCGTCGCCCTGCAGGCCGTTGACCATCATGCCGTCCACCAGGACGGTGTTGTTCGCCGTCGTCATGCCGTGCGTCGACATGTAGGTCTGCTGCATCGCGCGCGCGCCGCCGGTGTCCGGCAGGCTCAGGCTGACGCCGACGATCAGCTGGCCCATGCCCTGAATGGTGCGGCCGGTCGGAATCGCGTCGATCGCTTCGCGGTTCAGCACCTGCGTGTGGACCGCGGTCGTGCACGTCGACGACCGGCGCGTCGCCGGTGACCGTGATCGATTCCTCGAGGGCGCCGACCCGCATGTCGGCGTTGATCGTCGCCGTGAACTCGGACGGCAGCTCGATGCCCTCGCGCCGGATCGTCGGGAACCCGGTCAGCGAGAAGGTCACGACGTAGGTGCCGGGACGGAGGTCGACGATGCGGTACACGCCCTTCGCCGTCGGTGACGGCGACCTTGGATTTTTCGATGAGGGCGTCGCTCGACGCTTCGACCGTCACGCCCGGCAGCACGGCGCCCGACGTGTCCTTGACGATGCCCGTCATCGCGCTCTGCGCGTGCGCGACCGCTGGCAGGACCAGCAGGGCCGCCAGCGCCACGAACAGTAACGAGCCTCGCCTACATGTCATCCGAGCCTCCTTGACTACCCGAATACGCACTACCTGATTCCAGCTATCTGCTTCCGCGAACGCTACCGTCCCGGAATCGAACGGTCAATCGCAATCGAGCGGACGTCGAAGAAAAAGGCGTACTTCGATTCAAATTCCTGATGCGTACGTAAAAGAAGCGTAAGGATATCCAAGAACTGCTGGCAGGACAAGCGGAAGGCGCCGAAATCAGACCGAGCGAGAACTCGGGCAGGGCGGGATGGCCCGCCCCATGCCGGACCTCATCCGCGGTGATGCGACTCATTCACGCGTCGTACCCGAACGTCCGGTCCGGCGCGAGTCCGTTCCTACCACCGAACCGTCGCCCCGACGCCGACCATGCGCGGTTGCATGATGGTGCTGGGCCCAGGTACTGCTGCGACAGGATGTCGGTCGACTCATACGTGACGATCGCGTCGGTAGTTGTTGAGGTTAAAGATTTCCAGCGTCGGGAGGACTGACACGCGTCCCATCCTGAACGTCTTCGCCACTTGATGTCGAACTGAGTGATCCGCTCCACCAGCACCGTCTGCGGCGATACCAGGTTCATCGTCAGCGTGGTCTGGCCCTGGATGGCGGTCGGTCCAATGATGGCGCCCGCCGGGCACGGCGCCGGGCAGGTCGACCGGATACCGCGACACGCCGCGGCGTGATCACCATCGTGCGCGTGCTCAGCGCCGGGATGTTGCTCTGCAGCGCCGCGCTGAACGTCACACCCCACGGCAGCGGATACGTACCCGAAGCCTTGAAGTTTTTCCGGAACGGCACGTTCATCCCGTCCTCGAGGTGCTTCTCGTCGCAGAACCTCAGTGAGTTCGGGTTATCCGGCGCCGTGCAGTTCACGTTCACTTCGCGCTCGAACGAGAAGCCGCCGAAGACCTGGGCGCCGCCGCCCGGCCGCGCCCTGAACTCGAGGTTGTAGGCGTTGTAGATGCGCTCGCGCGCGGGATCGAACGTATCCAGGTTGCTCGTCGGCGCGTTGCGCATGTTGTCGTTGAGGCCGTACACCGTCATCGGCGTCCCGTTCTCCGGGTTGTAGACCGTGAACGCCGTGTAGTTCGGATTCTTCGTCGGATCGCCGTCGAACTGCAGCGTCCGGTTGATCGTCGTCGTCAGGTTGCTGAAGCTCCCGTGGAACCAGCTGCCGGTCAGCGACAGCCGCGGGAACAGCTCGTGCTGCAGCTCGAGGCCGTGCTCGACGTTGTAGGTGCGCGGGAAGTCGCCGTAACTCGTTCAGCGCCTGGATGCCGAAGTTCGACGTCAGGTTCGCGGAAGTTGATCTCGCATCCCGGCGTCAGGTACACGCAGCTCACCCGCGTGCCGTTCACCACCTGGCTTTCGCCCTGCGCGACGTCGTCGCTGTTCAGGTCGGTCCACGGAAGCGTCGGCCGTCGACGAATCGAGCGGGTTGTAATTGTCCGCGATGCCAGTCGTCGTCGAGAGGTTGTACCGGTTCAGCGAGTACTTCAACGCGGTCTTCGCGTTGCCGAACAGGTCGTAGACCAGCGCGAAGCGCGGCGCCCAATCCTTCCACTCGGGAGATCCTCGACCGCCGCGAAGCGGCGCTCCGGCACGAACCGTCCTGCCGGCGAGTAGCCCTCGAGCACGCTCGCGTTCAGCGTGCTCCCAGCGCAGCCCGACGTTCACGGTCAGGCGTTTGATGGTCCAGGAATCCTGCGCGAAGATGCCGAGATCGTAGTTCAGCGCTTCCCCGCTGCGCACCGGCGTGTTACGGACGAGGACCTCGCCGGGCGCGTGCCACGGCACGCCCGTGCCGCCGTTATTGATGCCGCTCGCGTAGATCTGATAGAGGTCGGCGTTCGAGTCGGTCGTGTGGAAGAAGGTGCCCCACGTCCGCTGGAAACCCACCTTGATATTGTGCGAGCCGGTCACGTACGACGCCGAACCGCTGATCGCATGCCGCTTCGGGCTCTGCGTCGTCTGCGCGATGCGCCGCGCCGATCCGGTTGTAGCCCGGTGATATCGGCCTCGTTGTGCGCGGTCCGCCTGATACCAGTCGGACGAGAAGCGCGGCTCCTCGATGCCAGGCTGATACTGGTTCGTGTAGTACCTCGAGGTTGCGCGAGAAGCCGCCCTCGATCAGCAGCCGGCTGGTCAGCGGTGTTCGTGAGCTTCGCCTGAGCCGGTGCTGTAGGCCGGCGACGTCCACACGACCGCCGCTGTCTCGGGGTCGATGCCGGTCTGCATGTCGTGGCCGCGGTACTTGTTCACCTCGTCGAGGTACGCCGAGATTTTCGTCTTCGACGTGATCTGCCACGTCATCCGGAGCAGCGCGCTCGTGATCGACTGATCGTCGACGCCCTGGCTGCCGTCGTCGAACAACGTGCCGCCGATGAAGTTGTTGACCGAGAAGTAGCGCGCCGATCCGAAGAACCACAGCTTGTCCTTCTTGATCGGTCCGCCCTCGGCGAAGGTGAAGTCGATAATCCGGTCGGTCGACGTGCCCGCGGTGTAATTGCGCGTCGCGATGACGGTCCGTGAGGTTGCTCGCCCTGCCAGTCGCCCGGCCGGTACGCCGCCTTGAAGTCGCCGCTGAACCGGTTGCCGCCTTCGCGCGGAATCATGTTCAGGCGGACGCCGCCCGCCTGCGTCTCGGCGCCGATGCCGGACGTCTGGTAGCTGACCTCCTGGTTCATCGCGTCGTTGAAGTAGCTCTGCACCGAGCCGTCGCCCTGCAGGCCGTTCACCATCATGCCGTCCACCAGCACGGTGTTGTTGGACGACGGTCATGCCGTGGGTCGACATGTAGGTCTGCTGCATCGCGCGCGCGCCGCCGGTGTCGGGCAGGCTCAGGTTGATGCCGACGACGAGCTGGCCCGAGACCCTGAATCGTGCGGCCGGTCGGAATGGCGTCCATCGCCTCACGGTTGAGCACCTGTGTGTGCACCGCGGTCGTCACGTCGACGACCGGCGCGTCGCCGGTGACCGTGATCGATTCCTCGAGGGCGCCGACGCGCAGGTCGGCGTTCAGGGTCATCGTGAACTCGGACGGCAAGCTGAGCTCGGTCCGGCGGATCGTCGAAAAGCCGGTCAGTGAGAACGTCACGACGTAGGTGCCAGGACGCAGATCCGGGATGAGGTAGCGCCCTTCCCCGTCGGTGATCGCCACCTTCGACTTCTCGATGAGGGCTTCGCTGGATGCTTCGACGGTGACGCCTGGGAGGACGGCGCCCGATGTGTCTTTGACGATGCCGGTCATGGCGCTCTGCGCAAGCGCCACCGACGGCAGGAGCAGGCCCCGCCGCCATGATCAGCGTGAACAGGAATCTGCGTGTCATCCGAGCCTCCTTCGTTTACCGACCGCCAACGCGAAATAACTGCGCAGCGCCGAAACGGAATGAAGCCGGGACGAGACGGTGAAGAAACGAACTCGAACGAGGAAAGCCTGAGGTGAGCGGGAAAGAGGAAGCCGCGCCGCGGATGATTCAGCGCCGGTAAGAACGCGAGGCGAAATGAATCTGCAGCAACCTAACGCCGACGCTGGCCGGCGTCAATAAAGGAAACTTGTAGGGCGGCCCTCTGAGGGCCGCCGTCGCTAACTCACGGAAGCCGGAACGCCCGTCCCTGTTTGTATAGCGAAAGCCGCTCCTTGAGAGGCGCCGCAGCGTCTGCGGATGAGGTCAACGCAAGCGCCCTCTCGGCCGCTGCCACGGCGCGGCCAAAGTCCCCCGTCGCCGCGTAAGCCGCGGCCAGCACATCCAGCGCGATCGGATCTCGTCGTTCGGTCAGTTCCGCGGCCTTCGCCGCAAGGGTGAGCGCCTCCGAAGGATTGCGCACCCTGTCGTCGCTGGCCGCCGCAAGGAGCCACGCCGCTTCCGCGTACGGCGCCGCCCAATCCGGCCGAAGCCTGGCCGCTTCCCTGAACTGCTCGATGGCTTGAGCCGTCCTGCCCCGCTCGGCAAGCAGGCGTCCGAGGTTGTCCCTGGCATCGGCGTTGTCGGCGTCGAACCGCACCGCATCGGTGAGATGCCTCTCGGCCTCGTCGAGCCGTCCGAGCTTGAAGAGGATGCCGCCCAGGTTGTTGTGAGCGAGCCCGTAATCCGGGCGCAGCTCCAGCGCTCTCCTGTACCGGGCCATCGCTTCGTCTATGCGGCCCGCAGCTATGAGCGCGGTCCCGAGGTTGAATTGCGCGGCCGCGGAATCGGGCTTCATCGCGGCAGCGATCTCGAAATGCCGGACGGCGTCCGCGGCGCGGCCGAGATCGAGATACAGCAGCGCGGCATCGTCGTGCAGCGCCGCGCTGTCGGGTTCGGCCCTGATGCGCGCCTCGTAGCCGATGACGTCTTCGGCGAGGACCTTCGGACGGAACTGCGCGTTGAGCGTCGCGAGGTCGCGCGCGTCGCGGGTCAGGACCTGGAGCCAGAGGTCGCCCATCTCGTCGGCCGATCGCTGCCCCCAGCCCACGCGCTTCGGCGGGCGGCTTGGGTTGCGAGGGTTCGCCGCCGAGTTGTCGAACAGGATCTCCATCGCGAGCGTCGTGCCCTTCGGCAGGGACACGGGCTTCGTGTAGCGGTAGACCTGCTGCCAGCGGAAATCCCAGTCCTTGATGTAGATGAGCGGCCGAATCGTCCCGTCGGGCAGGCGCGCAGTGCCGCGCACCTCGCGCGCGAGGTAGTGCGCGTGCGGCTGCACGGCCTGGACCTCTACGTCGACCGGCAGCACGAACGAATCGGTGGTCGTGTAGCGCGAGTCCTCCGGCTGGATGTCGATGTTCTGCCGTCCAAGCCGCAGCATCGCGGGCGTCCGCTCGGGCGGATCGCCGCCGAAGAAGAAGCCGATTGAAGGTTGAACGAGCTCGGGCTTGCCGCTCGGCTGCATGTGCAGCTCGACGACGAGATCCGATCCGGGTTGCAGCGTCCAGGCGAGGCCCTTTGGCAGCAGCGGCGCCGCCTGACCGGGAGTCCAGCCGAGGAAGTGACCGTCGGGATATCCGGCCGAGTGGGCGATGAGGCCGTCGTAGCCCGGTGCGGGATCCTCCTCGTCGAACCGCCGCGACGCCTGCGTGCGATCGATGCGGATGTTCGCGTGGTGCACGACGCGATTCCCGGGGCGGAACTCGAGGCCGCGCACGAAACGCCGCTCGCCGACCGGCAGCGGGATCACGAAGATGCGGAAGACGTCGGTGCCTTCCGTCGTCAGCGTATAAGCCGGCGGCCGAACAATGAGATCGGGTACGCCGAGCTGCCAGCCGCCGCTTCTTGCCGGCATCGGCGGCAGGTCCGCCGGGCTGCCCTCGAGAGCGCCCGCCTCCGCCCACTTCTGAATCGTGGCGATGTCGGTCGGCGAGAGCCGATCCTGGCCGACGAAGTCGCCGTGCCCGGGCTCGGCCTTCCGCGGCGGCATGACGCCCGCCCGCGTGACGGCGGCGATCTGCGTGGCGCGGCGCCGCACTTCCTCGTAGGTCAGGACGCTGAACGGACCAGGACCGTCGGGCTGATGGCAGGCAGCGCAGTGACGAAACAGGATCGGGGCGACGTCCTTCGTGAACGTCACCTGCGCGGACGCGGCCGGGCCGCGGCAAGCACGGCGCCGGGACGGCGAGCGTCGAAATCAGCCGAGAGCCCCGCATCAGATCGCAGCTTACCGCGTCGGCGACCCTGAAAGGGTCGCCCTACACGACTGGTTGTAGGTCGCCCTCACGAGTGGGCCATAGGCGCCTACACGTGGGTTGTAGGCCGACCCTTTTAGGGTCGGCGCCCCTTCACTACTAAAACGGATGGCGGCCGGCGCGAATGACCGCGTCGGCAATCCGCCGCCGGGCGGCGACCGTGTCCACCCCGGGGTGCGCCGCGACGGCGGCGATGAGTTCGGCAGCCCCGCCGCTGCTGCGGCCGGCAAGGGCGCGGGCGACCTGTTTGGCCGCATGCACCATGCGATCGGCGGCATCGCTCGCGAACACCCGTACCGCGTCCACCGCCAGCGGCGCCAGCTCGCCGCCGCGCGCGCCAATCTTCTCGGCGCGCGCCAGGCCGCTTTCGATGGCGTAGACGTCGATGACGATGTTCGACACGTGGGCGAGCAGTTCCTGCTCGTCCTTCACCGTGCTGCCGAACGCGGCCGACGCCTCGGCGAGCAGGACGAGCGCGAGCCGTTTGGCCTGACCGAGCAGCGTGTGCTCCGCCAACAGCGGACTCGAAGCCGGAACTCTGAGCTCTGAAGCGGAAATCTGCCCGGACTTCTCCAGGCCCTTCAGCAGCCTCGTGGCGACGATCATCCGGTTGATCTCGTTGGTGCCCTCGTAGATGCGCGTAATGCGCGCGTCGCGGTAGGGGCGCTCGGCCGGGAACTCGCGCGAGTAGCCGTTGCCGCCGAACACCTGCAGCGCTTCGTCCACGACGTAGGCGAGCGTTTCGCTGGTGAAGACCTTGTTGACCGAGCACTCGACGGCGAACTGCTCGATGGCCTTCAGCACGGCTGGCCCATCGGCTGGATCCACGGCATCGAGCGCACGATCGGCGTCGCCGAGCGCCCGGTAGACCATCGCGTCGCCGATGAAGCAGCGCAATGACATCTCGGCCAGCTTCTGCTTGATCAACCCGAACTCGGCGATGGCGCGCCCGAACTGCCGGCGCTCCTTCGCGTACTTCGTGGCGTTGTTCAGCGCGAGGCGTGCGCCAGAGATGTTGCGCGTCCCGAGCTTGACGCGCCCGAGATTCAGGATGTTGAACGCGACCTTGTGGCCCTCGCCAATCGTGCCGAGGACGTTCTCCACCGGCACCGGCACGTTGTCGAACATCAGCGCGGTGGTGGACGATCCATCGAGCCCGAGCTTCTTCTCGTCGGGCCCGCTCTTCACCCCCATCGCGCGCTCGACGAGGAACGCCGTGAACTTCTCGCCGTTGACCTTGGCGAAGACGGTGAACAGATCGGCGAAGCCGCCGTTCGTGATCCACATCTTCTGGCCGTTGAGCAGGTAGTGCCGGCCGTCCGCGCTGAGCACGGCGGTCGTCTTCGCGGCGAGCGCGTCCGACCCCGACTGCGGCTCGGTGAGCGCATAGGCGCCGAGCATCTCGGCGCTCGCCAGCTTCGGCAGGTACTTCGCCTTCTGCGCCTCGTTGCCGAAGTACACCGTCGGCAGCGTGCCGATCGACGTGTGCGAGCCGATCGAGCCGGCAAACGACGGGCTCGCCGCGATCTGCTCGCCGACGAAGGCCGCGCTGATCTTGCTCAGGCCCAGGCCGCCGTACGCCTCGGGAATCTCCAGGCGCAGCAGATCCAGGTCCGCGGCCTTGCGCATCAGCGTCCGGACGAAATCCCAATCGTGCGCGAACAGCCGTCCCTCGTTCGGCAGCACCTCGTTGCGCATGAACTCGGCGGCGGTCTGCCCGAACAACCGCTGCTCGTCGGTCAACTCCTCGCGCGTGAACACGTCGCGGGCGTCCACCGAGGTCGTCAGAAACTGCCCGCCGATCAGGGTCTGCAGGTCTGCCATGGACATCCTAGTGTTCGCTATCGTCGTTCTCCGTTCTGGGTTCTTCGTTCTCCGTGGAGAACGTAGAACGAAGAACGCAGAACGACTACTGCTGTTGACAGGAAACTGAGGGAATCAGCAGTATAAGCGTTCCATCGTGCCTGCCATCAACGAATTATTCAGTCTCACGGGCCGTGTCGCGATCGTCACCGGCGGCTCGCGCGGGCTCGGCGAGGAAATCGCCGAAGGGCTCGCCGAAGCCGGCGCCACAGCTGATGCTGTGCGCGCGCCGCGACGAATGGCTCGTCCCGGCCGTCAAGGAATTGCGTGGCCGCGGCTTCGCCGTGGAATCGGCGCTGTGCGATGTCTCGAAGCCGCTGGAGGTGCAGGCGGTCGTCGACAAGACGCTGAAGGCCTTCGGCCAGATCGACATCCTCGTCAACAACGCCGGCATCAGCTGGGGCGACGAACCGGAGACGATGCCGCTCGAGAAGTGGCAGAAAGTGATCGACGTCAACCTGACCGGCGCGTTCCTGTTCTCGCAGGCCGCCGGCCGCGAGATGCTCGAGCGCCAGTACGGCCGCATCATCAACGTGGCGTCGATTGCCGGCCTGCACGTGTCGGTGAACGGCCCGCACTATGTCGGCTACGCGTCGAGCAAGGCCGGGCTGATGGGACTCACCCGCGAGCTCGCCGGCACCTGGGGCCGCCAGGGCATCCGCGTCAACGCGATCGCGCCCGGCTTCTTCCCGTCACGCCTGACCGAAGCGGTGCTCCCGAAAGCCGAAGCCGGCCTGAAAGCGAACTGCCCGATCCCCCGCGCCGGCATGCCCGGCGAGCTGAAGGGCGTCGCAGTCTTCCTCGCCAGCGATGCGTCCAACTACATCACGGGACAGGTGATCGTCGTGGACGGAGGCAGGACTATCGCCTGAGACTGAAATTTAAGATTTAAGATTTCAGATTTAAGATTGGCTGAAACGGTGAGTGGCAGTCGCCAACCTTAAATTCGGGCTGGGAATCAGAATCGGACAGCCGATCAAGTATTTTTCAATCTTAAATCTTAAATCTGAAATCTTAAATCTCATGAGCCAGTATTCCTCCCGTCCTTGGCTGCGTCATTACGACTACTGGGTGCCGCACCACATGTCGTATCCGCGGCGGCCGCTGCACGAGATCCTCGACACCGCGGCCGTCGACGTGCCGGATCGACCGGCCACGTCGTTTTTCGGCGCGACTCTCACCTACGCGGAACTGAAAGACAGGTCCGATCGGCTGGCCGCGGCGTTCGACGGGATGGGGCTCGTCAAGGGCGATCGCGTCGGCGTCATGCTGCCGAACTGCCCGCAGTACCTGATCGCGGCCTTCGCCGTCCTGCGCCATGGCGCGATCGTCGTCAACATCAACCCGACCTACACGGCCCGCGAACTGCTGAGCGTCGCCAACGATTCCGGCATGCGGTTCCTGTTGACGCTCGATGCGCTCGCGCCGCTGGCGCTCGGCATCAAGAGCGACAGCCGCCTCGAGCAGATCATCATCACGTCGCTCGCGGAGTACTCGGCTCCTGCCGGCACCGCCGCAAAGGTCGACGGCACGCTGCGCCTGTCGGACCTCCTCGACGATGTGCCGGAGCCGCGGCATGTCCGCGTGCCGATCGATGCCGACGATCTCGGCGGTCTTGCAGTACACGGGCGGCACGACCGGCGCGCCCAAGGCGGCGATGCTCACCCACGCCAACATCTTCGCCAACGTCGTCCAGACCGAGGCGTTCATGTACCGCACGCGCGAGCGCGGCACCGCGCGCTACCTGATGGTGATCCCGTACTTCCACATCTACGGGTTCACCGTCGGGATGATGAAGGGCACCTGGGTCGGCGCGCTGCAGATCCTCATTCCCAAATACGACGTCGAGCAGGTGCTCACGGCGCTGCGCGACCACCGGCCGACCTACTTCCCTGCCGTGCCGACGATTTTCGTCTCGCTGCTCAGTCATCCTCGCGCGAAGGAATTCGGCCTCGACAAGGTCCGGACCTTCAACAGCGGCGCCGCACCATGCCCGGTCGAGGTCATCGAGCAGTTCGAGCGGTCGTTTGGCCGGACCCTCAACGAAGGCTACGGACTGTCGGAAGCGTCGCCGGTGACCCACACGACGGCACAGCTGGCGGCGCCGCAAGCCCGGAACGGTCGGCCTGCCGCTGCCCGATACCGACATGAAGATCGTCGACCTGGAGTACCGGGCATGCGCGAGCTGCCGATCGGCGAGGCCGGCGAGCTTTGCATTGCCGGGCCGCAGGTGATGAAAGGCTACTGGAACCGCCCGGAGGAGTCGGCGTACGTCCTTCGCACGCATGCCGATGGGCGGGTCTGGCTGCACACCGGCGACATCGCGACCGTCGACGAGGACGGCTACACGACGATCGTCCAACGCAAGAAGGACATGATGATCGTCGACGGCTTCAACGTCTATCCGTCAGAGGTCGAGTCGGTGCTGTACCTGCACCCCGGCGTGCGCCTCGCGGCAGCCATCGGCGAACCTCACGGCTACCACGGCGAGGTCGTGCGCGCATATGTCGCCCTCAAGCCAGGCGCAACTGTCACTGGGCCCGAACTGATCGCGCACTGCAAGACCGCGCTGGCCCCGTACAAGGTGCCGAAGCACATCGAGATCCGCGAGACGCTGCCGATGAGCGCCGTCGGGAAAATCCTTTACCGCGTCCTCCGCGACGAACTGGCGGTCCGCGCGTAATGTAGGGCGGGCCTCGTAGGGCGGGCCTCGTAGGGCGGGCCTCGTAGGGCGGGCCTCGTAGGCCCGCCGTTAAGATCCAGCGTTTTAAACCATGGCCGATACCACTTCACCTTCCGGACTCTTCGACATCCGCCGCCAACTGAGCGGCCTCGAATTCTTCAAGAAGATGACTGCCGGCGAACTGCCGCCGCCGCCGCTCGTCGTCCTGCTCGGCCTGAAGCTCGTCGAAGCCGAGCCGGGCCGCGTCACCTTCACCGGCGTGGCGCGCGAAGAGTTCTACAACGGCATGGGCGTCGCCCACGGCGGCTTCGCGGCGACGCTGCTCGACTCGGCGCTGGGCTGCGCGATCAACACGATGATGCCGGCCGGCCGCGTCGTTCACGACGATCGATCTGCAGATCCACTACACCCGCCCGCTGCGGCGCGAGGCCGGCGAATTGCGCTGCACCGCGACCGTCGTCCACGTCGGCAGCCGCACCGCGACCTCGGAGGGACGGATCGTCGACGCCGCCGGCAAGGTCTACGCCCACGGCACGACGACGTGCATCCTGGTGGAGCCGCCGAGAGGCGAGTAAATGCGGCTGTCCCTTTTTCGTGTTTTCGAGTTTTCGTGGCGTTTTCTTTTCGGTTTTCGTGGCGAGATTTTGTGAGGAGTTGAGATGCCGGAGTTCGTCCACTACGAAGTTGAGAACCGCGTCGCCGTTCTGACGATCGACAACCCGCCGGTCAACGCCCTTGGAGCCGGCGTCTGGGAGGCCATCGATCAGGGCGTCGCACGCGCGAACGACGATTCCACCGTCGACGCGATCGTCCTGATCGGGGCCGGGCAACACCTTCATCGCGGGCGCCGACATCAACATCTTCAAGACGCTGAAGACGCGCGACCAGTCGATGGCGCGCTCCGCGGGCACGCACGCCCTGCTCCGCCGTCTCGAAGACTCGGGCAAGCCGCTCGTCGCCGCGATCCACGGCCAGGCGTTCGGCGGAGGGCTCGAGGTTGCCATGGCCTGCCACTACCGCGTCGCCGTCAAGGACGCGAAGGTCGGACAGCCCGAAGTGCTCCTCGGCATCATCCCCGGCGCGGGCGGCACGCAGCGGCTGCCGCGGCTCGCCGGCGTGCCGCTGGCGATCGAGATGTGCACCGACGGCAAGCCGGTACCGGCCGCGAAGGCGAAGAGCCGCCGGCATCGTCGACGAGATCGTCGATGGCGACCTGCGGACGGGCGCAGTGGCGTTCGCGAAGAGCGCGCGCGGCGGCCGGCGACCGCCGCAAGACGCGCGAGATCGCGATCAGTGCCGATCAGGTCGACTGCCGGACGCGCCGCCTGTCAGGAGGCCCGCGCCGCGCTCGCCAGATCGGCGCGCGGCGCGCGGGCGCGCGGCTTGCGGCGGTCGACGCCATCGAAGCCTGCCTCGAGCGCGGGTTCGACGACTGGATCGATCCGCGAGCGCGAGCTCTTCGCCGAATGCGTCGTCTCGACCGAATCGAAGGCGCTGCGCCACCTCTTCTTCGCCGAGCGCGAAGCCGCCAAGGTGCCGGACGTCCCCAAGGACACGCCCGCCAACGACATTCGGCGCGCCGCCGTCGTCGGCGCCGGCACGATGGGCGGCGGGATCGCGATGAGCTACGCGAACGCCGGTATCCCGGTGCTTCTCAAGGAGGTGGACGACGCGGCGCTGCAGCGCGGGCTGGCGACGATCCGCAAGAACTACGAAGTGACGATGTCCAAGGGCAAGATGACCGCCGAACAACTCGAAAAGACGATGGCGCTCATCACGCCCACCACCACCTACGACGGCTTCGACCAGGTCGACATCGTCGTCGAGGCGGTGTTCGAGAACATGGAGCTGAAGAAGAGCACGTTCGCGGAGCTCGGCGCGCGTGGTCCGGCCCGACTGCGTGCTCGCGTCCAATACCTCCACACTCAACATCGACGAGTTCGCGAAGTCGAGCGGCCGGCCTGCGCAGGTCATCGGGCACCACTTCTTCAGCCCGGCGAACGTCATGAAGTTGCTGGAGATCGTCCGCGGCCGCGAAACCAGCAAGGAAGTGATCGCCACGTCGGTGAAGCTCGGCAAGCGCATCGCCAAGGTACCGGTCGTCGTCGGCAACTGCTTCGGCTTCGTGGCCAACCGCATGCTCGCCTACTACATGCGGGAGGCCTACCTGCTGCTCGAAGAGGGCGCGAGCGTCCCGCAGATCGACAAGGTGCTGACCGACTTCGGCATGCCGGTCGGTCCGTACGGAATGCAGGACATCGCCGGCATCGACGTGGGCGCGCGCATCCGTCAGTACCTGCGATCGATCGGACAAACGCGTGCCGAGGGCCCGCAGTCGGCGATCCCGGACCGGTTGTTCGACATGGGCCGCTACGGGCAGAAGACCGGCGCCGGCTGGTACAAGTACGAGGCCGGCAGCCGCAAGGGCATCCCCGATCCGCTGGTCGACGAGATCGCGGCGGAGGAAGCCGCGAAGCGAGGCGTCACCAGGCGCACGGTGTCGGACGACGAGATCCTGGCGCGGATCACGACGGCGCTGGCCAACGAAGGGGCGCGCGTGCTCGAGGACGGCTACGCCACGCGCGCCGGCGACATCGACGTCATCTACTGTTACGGCTTCGGGTTCCCGCGGCACCGCGGCGGCCCGATGTTCTACGCCGACTCGGTCGGCCTGCCGACGATCCTGGCGCGCGTGAAAGAGTACCGCGCAAGGTTCGGCGACTACTGGCAGCCCGCGCCGCTCCTCGAGAAACTCGTCGCCGAGGGCGCGGCCTGTACAGAGGATGAGAAAGTGCCTGCGTAGGAAATGTACCACGAAGACTCGAAGACACGAGGAAGACCTTCGCTGATGATTGAAATCCCCGACTTCTCCGCTCTTCAGCAGCGCCTCGGCCAGGAGGTTGCCGTCAGCGACTGGTTCGAGATCCCGCAGGACCGCATCACGCAGTTCGCCGAGACGACCGAGGATCGCCAGTGGATTCACATCGACGCCGCGCGGGCGGCGGCGGAATCGCCGTACCGGCACGACCATCGCGCACGGCTTCCTGACGCTGTCGATGGTGAGCGCGCTGCTGCGCAACGCGATCCGGCTGCCGCAGCAGCGGATGGGGATCAACTACGGCCTGAACCGCGTCCGGTTCATGGGCCCAGTCCCGTCTGGATCACGGATCCGCGGCCGGTTCGTTCCCAGCGAGATGAAAGAGATCGAAGGCGGCTACCAGGTCGTCTGGACGATCACGATCGAGCGCGAAGGCAGCGAGAAACCAAGCTGCGTCGCGGAATGGGTCCTGCGCTACCTTCGCTGACGTCACCGACATCTCGATTGCTAAATTCGACAACCGTAAATTCTAGTTGGCATTCAGCCATTCCCGATACGCTTCGAACGTATACGGTCGGCCGAGGAAATCCTTCACGAGATCGGCGGCGGGCTTCGAACCGCCGGGCTCGAGCACGGTGCGGCGGTAGAGACGCGCCGCTTCGGGATTCAGCAGGCCCTGTTTGTTGAACACCGTGAACATGTCCTTGGCAATCACCAGCGACCACATGTAGGTGTAGTAGATCGCCGAGTAGCCGTCGAGGTGCGTGAACGACTCCTCGAAATGCGTGCCGTCGACGAACTTGAACGGCGTCAGCTTGTTCTGCAGCTCGGCGACCACCTTGCCGGTGTCGAGCCCCTTCGGATCGCGTGTGTGCAGCTCGAGGCTGGTGGCGGCGTAGAACATCTGCTGCCGGACGAAGAGGCCCTTGCCGAACTCGTCGGCGGCCTTCATCCGCTTCACGAGTTCGGCCGGGATCGGCTCGTTCGGTCTGGTAGTGGCGGGCGAAGGTCTGCAGCGTCTCGGGCGTCCAGACCCACTCCTCCAGCATCTGCGACGGCGCCTCGACGAAGTCCCATTCGGTCGCCACACCTGAAATTCCCGCCCAGCGCGTGTGGCCGCCGAGGACGTGGTGCAGCAGGTGGCCGAACTCGTGGAAGAAGGTCTCGACGTCGGAGTGCTGCATCAGCGCCGGCTCCGCATCCGCGGCTTCGGGAAATTGCAGACCAGCACGCCCTCGGGCAGGATGCGGTCCGCCTTGCCGTTGATCAGCGTGAACTGGGCGTAGTGCTTGTACTTGTTGTCGCGCGGATACATGTCGAGGTAGATCCGCCCGAGCAGCCGCGATCCCTCGAGCACGTCGAACGCCTCGACGTCCGGGTGCCACACCGCCGCGTCAGGCACCGCGCGGTAGGTGATGCCGAACATCCGGCTCGGTGAGATCCATCACGCCCTGCTTCACGCGCCGGTACTCGAAGTACGGGCGCACCGACTGCGAGTCGAACTTGTACTGCTCGGCCTTCACCTGCTCCTGGAGGTAGGCGCTGTCCCAGGCGTCGACGGCCGTCGCGCCCGGCGTCTGGCGCTGCTTGCGCGCGAGCAGCGCCTTGTAGTCCGCGGTCAGGCGATCGTCTGCCGCAGTGGCGATCTTCTGGATGAAGTCGCTCGCCGCCTGGCGCGTGCCGATCATCTTGTCGCCGGTGATGTAGTCGGCCCACGTCGGGAACCCGAGCAGGTTCGCCAGCTCCTTGCGCGCCTCGAGCATCCGGCCGAGGACCGGCAGATTCTTGGGATGGCCGCGCAGCCGGTAGATCTTCCAGAACTGCTTCGCGCGCCTTCGCGCTTTTCGCGTAACTCAGGAACGGCTGGTAGTCGGTGTTGTTGGTCGTCAGCGCCACCTTGCCGTGGCCGTTCACCGGGTGCGCGCGCTTGAAGTCGTCGGGCAGGCCGTCCAGCTCGGCCGGATCCAGCTCGATCGTCCGCACGTCGGAGGCGATGTTCGCCTGGAATTGCTGGCCGAGCTTGACCAGTTCCTCGCGCAGCGCCTTGATGCGCGCGCGCGTCGCTTCGTCCTTGTCGACGCCGGCGCGGCGGAAATCGCGGAGCGTCCTCGACACGTAGTGACTGCGTCGCGGCGTCGGCGCGCGACACGTTCAGGCGCGTGAGCGCGTCGTAGGTCGGCCGGTCGAGCGACAGTTCGGTGGCCGCCTTGTCGACATCGCTCTCGCAGTCCGAGGCCGCGTTGCGCATCGGCTCATCGGGATGGACGTTGCGTGCGAGGCTGGCGCGGGAGGCCGCGTCGGCGAGGAGCCCGACCGCCGTGTCGTAGCGATCGAGCGCGGCGAGCGCAGTCGGCGCGCGTCGGCGGTCCTGAACTGCGCCGCCGACGCGCGCGCCTGTTCGATGTCGGCGCGGCAGCTCTCGAGAAACGCCTGCGGCGTCGCCGTCAGCAGCTTCGACGCGCCGACCGACGACTGTGCCCACACGGACGCGCTCGACGCGGCAACGAGACAGGCGAGTGCAAAACAGCGAAAGCGGAACATTAAGCCTCCAAGCACAACCTATTATGACAGTAGGGTGCTGCGGCTTCGAGGACGGTGCTTACGGACTGACGCGGTAGGGTGCTGCGGCTTTCGCCGACCGTGCTTACAGACTGACGCTGTAGGTGCTGCGGCTTCGAGGACGGTGCTTACGGACTGACGCTGTAGGGTGCTGCGGCTTTCGCTGACTGCGGGCAACGCAATATCTCACACCGTGCGGCGCGATCAGCGCTGCAGAATCTTCACAAGGATCACCCGCTCGCCAGCAGTTTCCGAACGATTCTCGGCGGCACAGATGTCGCACATCAACGAGGTAGAATGGCCGGCGTGAGGGCTGTGGACCCGCGGGTCAGCTTCGCTGAGCTGCAGCAGTGGCCGGACGATGGACGCCGGTACGAGCTGTACCGACGGCGAGGTGATTGTGGTTCCTTCACCGCTGCCCAGGCATCAGCGGGTCGCGCTGCACATTGCCGAAATCCTCCAGCAGAGTACGAACACGCCGCCGGCGGGCTCCTGTTCGGATCGCCCCTCGACATCGTGTTCTCCGAGCACAACGTGCTGCAGCCCGACGTCACCTTCTTCCGCGCGGAGCGGCGGCACGTCGTCGACATGATGGAGCCGACGCGGTTCCCGCCCGATCTGGCAGTCGAGGTGCTGTCGCGCAGCACGGAAGCGCGCGATCGTGGCCGAAAGATGGCGCTCTATGCCCGTTTCGGAGTACTCGAATACTGGATAGTCGATCCTGTGTCGAACGAGTTGGAGATCTACCGATTGGAAGGGAATGGCTACCGACTCGACGCGGTATGTGGTGCTGAGGATTCCGCATCATCGCCCACGCTTCACGGCCTCACCATCGCCGGCGCGCGCGTTTTCGCACCCTGAGCGAGCCAGCACTCTACGTCGTAGCCTGTAGTCACGTCGAGGAACCCCCCCCCTTAGCACGGTCAGCGCAGCCGAAATTGCCGGCGCGCGTGTCTTCGCACCTGATAGAATTTCGCCACTTCCTGAGGAGGTCGTGATGAGACTGCGTGTCGCCGCGGTTGTCGGAATCCTCGCGGTCGTCGGGCTGCTGGTGATGGCGGATCGGCCGCTCGCGCAGGCCGACCTGCCGATGGCGAAGCCCGAGACCGTCGGCGTCTCGTCGAAGCGCCTCGAGCGCGTCAAGGCGTACATCCAGGAGTACATCGACACCAACCAGATCGCCGGCGCGGTGACGCTCATCGCGCGCAAGGGCAAGGTCGTGCATCACGAGGCGCAGGGCTGGCGCGTACAAGGAAGACAACCAGCCGATGCAGAAGGACACGATCTTCACGCTGATGTCGATGACCAAGCCGATCGTGTCGACGGCGCTGATGATGCTCTGGGAAGACGGCAAGTTCATGCTCGACGACCCGATCTCGAAGTGGCTGCCGTCGTACGCGAACCAGATGGTGCTCGAGAACGGGCAACTGGTGAAGCCGGCGCGCCCGGTCACCGTCCGCCACATCCTGACGCATACCTCGGGGCTTGGTTTAACACCCGCTGAAGCCGGCGGCCGCAACCGAAGGCACGCCGGCGGCCTCGGCCCCTCCGCAGCCAGCCGGACGCGCCTCGAGCCTTGCCGAAATGGTCGAACGCGCGGCGCAGTACCCGCTGCATTTCCATCCGGGCGATCGCTGGGAGTACGGCGACTCGACCGACTACGTGGCCGTCCTGGTCGAGAAGATCTCCGGCCAGTCGATCGACGACTTCCTCCGCACGCGGATTTTCGAGCCGCTCGGCATGCGCGACACGCACTACAACGTGCCGCGCGAGAAGGTGAACAGGACCTCCGCGGTCTACCGGCCGCTCGAGAACGGCAAGATTGAGCTGCTTCCGCAAGCCGGAGTTCCGCGAGCCGACGTTCGGCCGCGGCATCGCCGGCCTCAATGGCACCGCCGGCGACTACTTCAAGTTCACGCAGATGCTGCTGAACGGCGGCGAGTACAACGGCCATCGGCTGCTCGGCCGGATGACCGTCGACATGATGTTTTCGAACCACATCGGCACCGGCCCCGCAAGCGCGTCGGCGTGCGCGGCGACGGCTACGGCTTCGGCCTCGGCGGCGCCGTGCTGACCGACCCGGCGAAGGCGCCCGACGCGCTGTCGATCGGAACCTGGTCATGGGGCGGCGCCTGGGGAACGGTCTTCTGGATCGATCCGGTCGAGGAGCTGATCCCGATCATGCTGATCCAGATCACCTCGTACAGCCACTTCAACATCCGCCCGCTGTTCTCGGTGGTCGCCTCGCAGGCGGTGGTCGACAGCCTCGCGGATCAGAAGCCGAAGGTGATGGGGTACGACACGCCCCGCTGATTGCGGGCGGGCACGGGCACGGAGGGGGCGGAGGCCACGGTTCAACACGGAGCCGCGGAGTCACGAAGGACGCACGGAGAAAACACTGTGTAAGTCAGCGCCGGCACAGCCGGCGCTGGCCGACGGTGAGAGGGCTCGCTATACCGGTAGAATTCTGCGAGCCCTCTCGCCGTCGGCAGCCCGCTTCGCGGGCTTTGTCCTACAGTCTTCTCCGTGTCGTCTCCGTGTCTTCGCGGCTCCGTGTTGAGCCGTGTCCTCCGTACTCTCCGCGCCCGGCACGAATTCGATCCGGATAGCAGATATCCCCAGAAAGTGAAATACTGCTCTCGATCCCTTTCCGACCTATGAGAGAAGCCGTCATCGTCGCCAGTTCGCGTACGCCTCTGGCCAAGTCGCAGCGCGGGTCGTTCAACATGACGCGGCCGGACGACCTGGCCGCGCACGCGATTCGCCACGCCCTGGGCAAGGTCGCGGCGGTCGACCTGGCGGAAGTCGAAGAAGTCGTGCTCGGCTGCGGGCAGCCGCACGGGCCGGCCGGCCACAACATCGCGCGCGTCGCCGCGCTGCGGGCGGGCCTGCCGGTCACGACGGCGGCGGTCACCGTGAACCGCTTCTGCAACTCGGGACTGCAGGCGGTCGTGCAGGCGGCGCACCTCGTGATGAACGAACACGTCGACGTGGCGATCGGCGGCGGCGTCGAGTCGATCACGATGATGGTCCGCGACAACTCGCCCAACCCGTGGGTTCAGGAGCACGTGCCTGGCGTCTACATGGCGATGGGCGACACGGCGGAAGTCGTCGCGAAGCGCTACAACGTCACGCGCCAGGCGCAGGACGAGTACGCGCTCGTCAGCCAGCAGCGGACCGCCCGCGCGCAGCAGGACGGCTTCTTCCGCGACGAGCTCGCGCCGATGAAGGTGACGCGCGCGATCCTCGACAAGAAGAGCGGCGAGAAGATCGGCGAGGAAGAGGTCTGCGTCGATCGCGACGAATGCAACCGTCCCGACACGACGCTCGAAGGGTTGCTGAAGCTCCCGCCGGCGTTCGATACGAAGAGCGGCACCGGCAGCGTCACGGCCGGCAACTCGTCGCAGCTCTCGGACGGCGCGTCGGCAACGCGTCGTCATGTCGGCCGAGCGCGCGAAGGCGCTCGGCATCGCAGCCGCTGCTCGTGTTTCGCGGCTACGCGATCGCCGGCTGCGAGCCCGACGAGATGGGTATCGGTCCGGTGTTCGCGGTCCCGAAGCTCCTCAAGCGCCAGGGCGTCCGGATGGACGACATGGACGTCTGGGAGCTGAACGAAGCCTTCGCGTCGCAGGTGGTGCTACTGCCGCGATCAGCTCGGCATCCCGATGGATCGCCTGAACCCCAACGGCGGCTCGATCGCGATCGGCCACCCGTTCGGCATGACCGGCTCGCGCCTCGTCGGCACGATCGCGTCCGAGATGAAACGCCGCAAGGCCCGCTACGGCATCGTCACGATGTGCGTCGGCGGCGGCCAGGGCGGAGCGGCGTTATTCGAGCGAGCGTAGCGCGGACCATCGTAATGGCGGATCTAGTAGGGCGACCTCAGGTCTGCGGATGCCGAGGACGGCTAATCCGAGGCGAGGCATCAGCGAACCCCGGGATGCCGGGCCTAAGAGGCCCGGCCTACAAAATAATGAAGCGCCGACTGTCACGACTCGCAATCATCCTGATTGTCCTGGTCGGCGCGACCGAGTCGGCGCATGTGCAGAGCACGACGAGGCGCCGCTCCTCGGCCATCATGCAGGCCGAGCTCCAGCGCAACCTCGCCGCGCTCAAGGCGGCGCCCGATCCGGCCTACTTCGTCGGCTACACGGTCCACGACACCCGGTCGACCCGGTTCGCCGCATCGCTCGGCGCGCTGCTCAGGAGCGATCAGTCGCAGACCCGCGCCGCATCGGTCGAAGTCCGGGTCGGCGACTACACGTTCGACAACACGCACCCGCTGCGCGGCGACGGCAGCGCGGGGCCGCGCATCACGCGCGTCAACCTGCCGCTGACCGACGACGGAGGCGCCGATCCGCCTGGAGCTCTGGCGCGGAACCGACCGCGCCTACAGGCAGTCGGCCGAAGCGCTGACCCGCGCGCGCACCAACGCCGCCGCGAAGATCAGGAAGACGATCCGTCGCCCGACTTTTCGCGCGAAGAGCCCCAGGTCCACACCGAGCCCCGACGGCTACACGATCGATACGCAGGGAATGGGAGGAGCGGCTGCGCCGGCTGTCGGCGCCGTTCGCTGACGATCCGCTGATTTTCCGCAGCGACGTCTCGCTCTCGGTCGAGGCGACAACCGCTACTACACCAACAGCGAAGGCTCGCGGATCGCCACCGGCGAACTGTTGTGCCGGCATCATGATCCAGGCGGCGACCAAAGCGACGACGGCATGGAGCTGCCGCTCTACAGCAGCTTCTTCGCGAGGACGTCGACGGCCTGCCGGCCGAGAGCGGCGCTGCTCGCCGAGGTCGCGGTCGATGATCGAGCTGCTGGCGCGGCTGCGCGAAGGCGCCGCTCGTCGATCCGTTCTCCGGTCCGGCGATCCTGTCGGGGCGCGCCGCCGGCGTGTTCTTCCACGAGATCTTCGGTCACCGCGTCGAGGGTCACCGCCAGCGAAGCGTCGACGATGCGCAGACGTTCGCCAAGAGCGTCGGCAGTCCGTGCTGCCGTCGTTCCTGAGCGTCGTCTTCGATCCGACGCGGCGGCTGCGCGGCAAAACCGAGCTCCACGGCTACTACGAGTTCGACGACGAGGGCGTGAAGGCCCGGCCGGTGACCGTCGTCGACAAGGGCATCCTGCAGACGTTCCTGCTCGGCCGCGCGCCGCTTCAGCAGTTTCCGCAATCGAACGGACACGGCCGGGCACAGGCCGGCTTCGTACCGGTGTCGCGCCAGTCGAACCTGGTGGTCGAGG
>CAVREM010000041.1:0-24282 GCA_963720005.1 uncultured Acidobacteriota bacterium
TGCTCCAGGCCTTGCCGCAGTACCGCGTCGTCGGCGTCGGCCGCGACGATGGGCGGACGCGGCGGAGAATACGCCGCGATCCTGTATCGGCGCGACGCGCTTCCGCGTCTCGGCCGCCGGCACGTTCTGGTTCTCGGACACGCCGGAGGTGCGCCGGCTCGAGATCTGGGGGAACCGCATCACGCGCATCTGCACGTGGGCACGGCTCGTCGATCGCGACGGCTCGGCGTTCTGGGAGTACAACGTGCACCTGGATCACCAGTCGCAGCCGTCGCGCGAGCGGAGCACGGAGCTGCTGCGCTGCCGCATCGCGGCGCGCGCGTCACCCGCCGAACCCGTCATCGTGACCGGCGATTTCAACGTGGGCGAAGACAACCCCGCGCTTCCGCGCCTTGCCGCACCGATGGTCAAACGCGCAGGCGCTGGGTCGTCGACACGTTCCGTGTCCTGCATCGGATGAGCCGCGCGCCGGCACGTTCAACGGCTTCACGTTCGGGTGACCGGAGGCGGAAAATCGATTACATGCTTGTCCAGCCCGGATACGAAGGTATTTGATGCGCGCGATCATCCGCACGAGCCGGGAACAACCGCTATCCGTCCGATCACTTTCCGGTGACAGCCCGAATCGTTCTCCCGCGGTAGGACAGTGCGGTGCCAATCGTGGGGTTCCACGCGTCGGCAAACCGGTCCATCAACGCGAACCACTCTGAGTGTGGGGTGCTCACTGCTTCACCGGCATGAGCACGCCAACTGCCTTTCCGTTGGCGACGTGATGACCGGTTGACTGGGCGACGTCGTGCGAAGTCGCACCGCGGCGGCCGGCAAGACTCGATGGAGATAGTTGATGTACGTCGCGTTGACCGCGATGCCCGTCGGCGTCGAGTAGGTCTTGCCCGTTGCGGCCGCGGTGAGGTCGCTCAGACGGCATTCGTCCTTGTGCGCGGCATTGAAATAGTCCTGCAGCAGCTTCCCGGGTAACTCGCGCTCGGGAAGCGTGGCTGGTCTGGCAATCGCTGCCTCGATCGCGAATCCGCCGTCGGTAACAAACGCGCGGCCGTCGCCCAGACGAACGATGCCCTGCCAGACTGGATCGCCAGGTGTTCCAGGAACCGTCGGCGCCATCTTCGACTGTGCCAACGCCAGATGGGTGGTCATGACAATAATCGCGGCCATCGCTCCGGCCGTGATGTGCGGCATGCCGCGAGTATAGGACTGGATCACGATCGTGGGAAGGATGCAGAGGCGCGAAGGCGGAGCCTGCCTCGCCGAAGCTCGGGAGAATCCAGCGAGCGAAGGCGGGGCATAATGCCCGCGTGACCAGGCCAGCTCTCCCGCGTGGCGGCCCTCGTCCTGGCCATGACCGCGCTCGTCGCCACATCATCGGCGCTGCCACAGCAGCCTGGCTGTCCCACCCGCAGAGGTGACGGTCAATGCCGACCGGTCGTGACGTTCCGGATCAGCGCACCGCTCGCGGGCAGGTGAGCGCCCTGGTGGACTCGATGCCGCCATCGGCCGCCAAGCCGCTCACGCGCGACGATCGCGGCGTGTGGAGCGGGACGCTCGGTCCACTCGCGCCCGACCTCTACTTCGCCTCCTACGTCGTGGACGGCACGCCGCGGCAGGCGGGCTATCTGCACATCCGTGGCGCGTCACCCGAAGCGTGGGAGACGCGCAAAGTCCCGCACGGCGCGATTCATCAGCACTGGTACGACTCCAAGTCGCTGTCGATGCTGCGCAGTGTCTTCGTCTACACACCGCCCGGCTACGAGCGGGACACGACGAGTTATCCGGTGCTCTATCTGCTGCACGGCAGCGGCGGCACCGAAAGTTCGTGGATCAGGCGACGGGCTGGCCAACGTGATCCTCGACAACCTCATTGCCGACGGTCGCGCGAAGCCGATGATCGTCGTCATGCCGTTCGGCCATCCCGAGCCGTCGATGCGGCCGGGCCACATGCCGACGTTCAGGGCCCGCGACATCCAGGCGTTTGCGACGATCTGATCGACGACGTCATGCCGCTCGTCGAGCAGACGTACCGCGCGGCGCGTCAGGCCGACCGCGCGCCATCGCCGGGCTGTCGATGGGCGGCAACCAGGCGCGCCAGATCGGCCTCTCGCGCCTCGACTTGTTCAGCTACGTCGCGACGTTCAGCGGCACGGTCGGCGTGCGGGGCGGCGCCGTGTCGCCCGAGACCATCGAAGAGACGTTCGCCGATGCGCTCGCCGATCCGTCCTCGACGAACAGCGCGCTGCGCCTCTTCTGGGCCGCGGTCGGCACGGATGAAACCAACCTGCTCGGCGCAGCACCGGGTGTTCAACGACGTGCTGGACCGGCACGGCATCCGGTACGAGTTCGTCACGATTCCCGGCGGGCACACGTGGCACGTCTGGCGCCGCAATCTCCGGGACGTCGTGCCGCGGCTCTTTCAGCGGTGACGGGCCGTAGATGTCACTTCGACATGTCGCGCGCTAGCGGAAATTCTCGACCAGCATCAGATCTTCAATCGCCGAATCGGCACGCGAAAAGTAGATCGTGCGGCCGTCGCGCGACACGGCGATGACCGGAGCCAGAGTTCCCGAGCTTCGAGGCCACGGTCGTCGAACGCCGGGTGGAGAAGCTGAAGAACTGCAGGCGGATGTCGCCCGGCGCTGCCTCCAGGTAATAGACCCCGGCGTCGATCACGTCGAAGCTGTTCGAGAGCACGTTGTCCGCGAGTTTGACCGGGTCACCGCCCTTGAGCGGCAGCTGCCAGAGCGGCCCGGGCCTGTTGGTGCTGGTGCTTTCGACATAGAACACCGACGAGCCATCCGTCGACTCGAGCGCGAACATCGAGGCACAGGCGACACCTTCACGGCCTCGCCACCGGACACCGGGATTTTCCAGATGAATGGCGCGCCGGTACGCTCCGAGCTGAAATACACCCACTGCCCGTCGCGCGAAAACGAGGCGAACACGTCGTTGGACGTCGTGCATGCGTGAGGTTGCGGACCTTGCCGCCTTCCGCGGACACGAGGTACACATCGCCGGTGGGGCGATCTTCGGCATTGCTGTGGAAAGCGATCGTCTGTCCGTCGGGCGACCATCGCGGAAATCCAGGATTCGCGCCGAGCGTCGTGAGTTGAACGGCGTTGGCTCCCGACACATCCGCCGCCCAGACTTCCGACTCGCCCGAACGATCCGAGATGAACGTCAGTCGCTGCCCATCGGCCGACAGGTGCGCGAGCATGATCGCGGCGGGTCGAGGCGATCGCGACGACGGGCGGCGAGGCCGCCGGCGCGCCGGGCGCCGTGGTGTCGATGCGCCAGATGTTGGTATCCGCGTAGCTGCGCGCGTACGCCAGCCGCGTCTTCGCCGTTCGGACGCGGCCGCGAAACGGCGGGCATCAGCCCGTCTTCGCCGACGGGCAGCCGTTCCGGCTGCGCTGCCGGCGGCATGCGCATCCGCCAAAGCGCGCCCTTTGCAAAGAACAGAATCTCGTCGTTCGAAATCCACTTCGGACCGTACGCGGTGAGCAGCACTGGCGTCAGCGCGCGCGATTCGCCTCGGACGGTCAGGTCGTTCCCGAGGGCGACCAGATGAGGCGGCCCGAAAACGGGGCGACGTCGCGCCGGAACACCAGCCACTTGCCGTCGGGTGACACGGCGGGATCGTTGTCGGCGAACATCGCCTGCCGGTGGCGTCATCAGTTGACGCTTTTCTCCGGACTCGAGTCGACACGACGAACAACGCGTCGGCCTTGTCGCCCCCCTGCCCATCCGTGACGAGGAGGCAGCTCGAGTCCGGGCACCACGCCATCGTCACTGCGCTCAGAAACCCCCGCGGCCGGATCTCGGTCAGCTTTCGTTCGGACCCGCCGAGCGGCGGAATGAGCCTGAGTTCCTGCCTACGCGGCTCGGCCGTGCCGCGGAGGAATGCGATCGAGCGGCCATCCGGCGACCACACAGGCGCGTAGTCCGCGGCCTCCGGCGTCGTGAGCTGCAGCGGGTCGCCCGCGCCGATCTGCTGAACGTAGACGTCTTGATTGTTCTGATTCGGTCCGGTCCACGTAAACGTGACGTGATTGCCATCGGGGGAAAACGACGGGAAACGCTTGACCCCCGGTACCGCGGTGAGTGGCACGGCGTGCATCGGCGTGATCGGAGCTGCCGGGCGTTGCCGCGGCGAGCAACGCGACATATACGGCAGCGATCGACATGGGAATCGAGCGCCACCCACACCCACCGCCAGCGATCGCCGTGCCGGCCGCACGACGGCCGGCGCGCGTCAGTGTCCAGACGACGAGTCCGTCGGCAAAATCGTCGAGCGCGACCTTCAGATCCGCCATCGTCTGATAACGACGCGCGGGATCCTTGCGCAGACATCGCAGGATCGCGCGTTCAACGTCCTGCGGCAATGCCGGTGATGATCGTGCGCGGCGGCGCCGGCTCCTCGTTGAGAATCTTCGCCAGCATCGACAGTTGCGAGTCGCCGGCGAACGGCCGGCGGCCCGTGATCATCTCGTACAGCACCGCGCCGAAGCTGAAGATGTCGGAGCGCGCGTCGATCTTCTTGCCTTCGGCCTGCTCGGGCGACATGTACGCCGCGGTGCCGACCGCCATGCCCGCGTCCGTGATCGGCGACGCTGCGCGTCGCAGCCTCCGCCGCGCGATCGACCGGATCGAGCAGCTTGGCGACCCCGAAGTCGAGGACTTTGACGCGATCGCCAGGTGTGACGATGACGTTGGACGGTTTCAGATCGCGATGCACGATGCCGGCTTCGTGCGCGCGTGCGAGCGCGTCGGCGATCTGCGCCGCGTAGCGAAGCGATCGCGTGACACCGAGTCCTCTCGACGGGATCAGCTGATCGAGCGTTTGCCCCTCCGACGTACTCCATCACGATGAAGTCGATGCCGGCGTCGGAGCGCACGTCGTAAACCGTGACGATGTTCGGATGGTTCAGCGCGCTCGCGGCTTTGGCCTCCTGCACGAAGCGCTGCTTACGCTCCGCGTTCGCGACCATCTCAGGCGGCAGGACCTTGATCGCGACAATGCGATCGAGCTGGGTGTCGCGGGCTTTGTAGACCACACCCATCCCGCCCTGGCCGAGCTTGGCTTCGATCCGGTAGCGAGTCGAGGGTGTGGCCGATCATCGAGAAAGCTGGGAGATTCGAGTGTTATCTTACGTCCAGGACTTCGAAGCTACCAAGAAGTGCGCGGGCCAAGACCTTGCCTGTCACAAAGCGCTTGCCTAAGAGCCTTTGATCCAGAAGAGCACGAAGGACACGAAGAAAAACTTGCGTGTAAGTGCTTACTGGTCACCGTGCGACACCCGCTGACCTGGCGGGCCCGGCTCTGCCGGGCCGCGAGTGGTGCGCGGCCGCGATCCACAAGACCTCAGCAGCACTTCTCGACGGTCTTGTCGGATCGTGGCCGCACACCACTCGCCAGGCCGCCTTCGGCGGCCGCCAGGTCAGCGCACGTTCAATGCCTGTAACTTGTCTCCACAGGCAGCTCTTTCTTCGTGCGCTTCGTGCGCTTCGTGGTTCAGCTCTTAGCCAGCGCAACAGCTTGACCGAGGAGATCCGTCACCGCCGCGGCGACACCTTGATCAACATCGCGCCATGCGCCGGTACTTTGAGGCTGAAGCGATCGGCGAACGTGCCCAGATCGCGCTGCTGCCACAGATCTCGCACGACCTGTTGTCCCGTGACGCCGATGTCCGACCACCGCACCGTGACGGTCGCCGCCTGCAGACCGCGATTGAAGAGCGCGACCGCTTTCGTGCCGTCCGCGAGCGGGCTGACCCAGACCTCCAGCCGATGATCCTGCACGACGCGTGAGCCGCCGCGCCCGAGCACGTCCTGGTTGACGTCCAGGACTTCGTCGTTGGTCATCAGATCGATCGTGAACTTGTCGAACTGGGCCATGTCGGCGCCGATGAGGAGCGGTGCGGCCTGGATCGTCCAGAGCGTGATGTGCGTGATCTGCTCGTTCGGCGTCAGGCGCGTGTCGTGGATGCTCGGGCCCCAGCCGACTTTGCCGACGACCAGCATGTCGGGGTCGGTCCAGTGGCCCGGCTTCGTCCACTTCTCGCGTCCCGCCTGGCGGAAGCCGACCGCCGCCATGTTCGACCAGACGTCGGTGAGGTCGCCGGTCGTGCGCCAGAAGTTGCCGCCGACCTTCTCGCCCCATTCCCAGACGTTGCCCATGCCGTACTGGCAGAGGCTGTACACGATGTCGCGCGGCGACCTTGTTCAGCGCCTCGCGCATCACGAGGTAGGGCTTCTGGAGATCGGCCAGCGGCTGATCGGGCATCGTGCTGCCGTACGAGCACCAGTCGTGCTTGAGCAGATCGAAGCCCCACTCGGCCCACGTGCGCGCGTCGATCTCTTCGAAGCCGAGGCTGCCCGGCAATCCCTGGCACGTCGTCTTGCCCGGCGACGAGTAGATGCCCGCCTTGAGCCCTTTCGCGTGGACGTAGTCGGCGAGCGCCTTCATGTCCGGGAACTTCTCGTTCGGCTGCAGGACGTTGTTCGCGTCGCGGCGTCCTTCCCAGCCGTCGTCGATGCTGACGAACTGGTAGCCGTGTGCGGCGAGGCCGCTCGACTCCATCGCATCGGCGGCGGCGCGTACTTTCGCTTCGTCGACGCTCCGGCCCCAGACGTTCCAGGAGTTCCATCCGAGCGGCGGCGTGAGCGCGAGCGCGTCGGGTCCGCCGACGATGGTCAGGGTGCGGACGGCTTTGCCGCGCGCGTTGCTCACCGTGATCTCGACGTCCGTGCGGCCGGCGGCGGCGATCGCGCCGGTGATGACGCCGGTTTTCGGATCGAGCGTGAGGCCGCCTGGAAGATTGCGCGCGGCGAACGTCAGCGGCGCCTCGCCGGTCGCCGGCACGCGGAAGATGAACGGACGGCCGGGCGTGCCGCCGGTGATGCGCGGCGGGTTGATCCGCGGCGTCGCCGGCCATCCTGACGCGATCGGCGGGGGAGCCTCCGAGGGGAACGTCCAGGTTTCAGGTTTTTCGGTCGCGCCGGCCTTGAGGAAGATCAGACCGCCGGCCCAATCCGCGTTGTCTCCGGTACTGACGTCGTTGCCGTCGTCGATCAGCAGTTCCAGAAAGCGCGCGCCTGTGAGATCGACGTCGACTTTGAGCGGCGGGCTGCCTACACGAAGCACGTCGCTGATCAGGATCTTCTTGTTGTCGAGCCAGACTTCGACGGTGACCGATCCCTGCCGGCTGGCGTTGTCGTTGAGGCCGACCATCGCGAGGAACCGCGTGGCCTGGCCCTTGAGATCGATGATGAGCTCGTTGATCGAAAGGGTGCCGATTCCGTGCGCGTACGTCACGCCGCCGAGGGTGATGGGCGCGCCTTGGGGACCGCCCGCCTCGCCAGCCCCGCGTCCGCCCCGGCCGCCCGCGAGCGACCGTCCCGCGCGCGGCGTCTGGCGGCGCTGCACCATCTTCGAGAGGTCCAGGCTGTCGATCCAGATCGCGTTGGGCGGCGCCTCGGTCCCGCGCAGCATTTCGAGGTCCTGCTGCTCGCGTGCCGCGCGCATTATGGCCGCGGCCGTCGTCGTGCCGATTAGCGCAAAAAGTCCGATACCGATGATCGTCCGCATGTGCCCTACGCCAAATCCCCAAGAACTTGGGCATGGAGGACATGAAGGGCATGAAGGGCATGAAGGAGACCTTCTTTATGGTTTTCTTCATGATCTGCATTTCCTTCATGATCTTCATGTCTTGTTTTTGGGCAAATCAGACGCAAGTCTACTGCGCTTGACCGCGCAGCTATCGATGGCCCGGCACGTGACTTATACCAGCATCATTCTTTTGGATTTGCTTAACTCGTCCCTAACGCCGAGCATCATGGACATTCGTGGTCAGGGGCAGGGAGGCCATTCATGAAACGACTCATTTGGGCGCTGGTCGTGTTCGGGCTCGCGACGCCGGCAAGCGCGCAGGAGCAGCGCGCCTCAATCGAGGGCACGGTCCGTGACAAGTCAGGGGCGCGTGCTCCGGGATGTCGTGCTCGAGGCGCGGAGCCCGTCACTCGCGGGCGTCGAAACGACGGTCTCGGACGCGCAGGGCGTCTACCGGTTCCCGGCGCTGCGGCCGGGCCGCTACGAAATCACCGCCAAGCTCCAGGGGTTTCAGCCGGCCAAATCATCGGACATCCAGCTCGAACTGGGCCAGATCCTGAAGATCGATCTGGCGATGGAGGTCGGCAACGTCACCGAAGCGATCAAGGTGACCGGGGACTCACCGCTCATCGACGTCAAGCAGAACTCGGCCGGCGCCAACGTCCAGGCCGAAACCATCGAACGGATCCCGAAGGGCGCGACTTCGCCGCGCTCGTCACCTCGGCGCCCGGCATCACGAGCGAGTCGCGCACGCGGCATTCAGATTGACGGCGCGAGCGGCGCCGACAACCGGTTCCTCATCGACGGGGTGGACACGACCAATCTGCTCAACGGCACGTCGGGCAAGGCGCTGCCGCCGGACTTCGTCGATACCGTGCAGGCCAAGGCCAGCGGCTACGCGGCGGAATACCGCGCCTCGATCGGCGGCGTGATCAGCGCGATCACGAAGTCGGGGGGCAACACGTACCACGGAAGCGGCGGTATCTACTTCACCAACGACGCGCTTCAAGGCGACGTGCGCCAGACGCTGCGGCTAGTCCGACGAACCAGACGATCGCCGAGTACGTGACGACGCCGATCGACGATTACACGACGCCGGAGCCGATCGCGGACTTCGGCGGCCCGATCCTGAAGGATCGCGTCTGGTTCTTCGCCGGCTACGACCCGAACTGGACGAGCCGGACGCGCACGGTGCGCTTCAGCAGCACCCAGCAGACCGCCACGTTCAGCCAGAAGCCGATCACGAACCTGGTCAACTACAACGTCACCGGACAGATCGCCCGCAACCTGCGCGGCCGGTTTGCGGCGTCGAATCAGCGCGACAAGGGCGGCTACGCGCTGCCCGCGTCGGGGCCGGCCGGCGTCAGCACCGCCAATCCCGCGCTGTTCCCGTCAGTCGTGCGGCGCGACTCGTCGAACGACTCCTATTCCGGCGTGCGTCGACTGGGTCGTGGACAACAAGACCTACGTCAACGTCACGACGACCCGCTTCAAGGTCGACCAGCACGACGTCGGCACGTTCAGCGACGCGCTGCGCCACACGTTCCAGGCGTCGAATTTCCAGTTCACCGACATTCCCTCGTCGCTGCAGAACGTGAACGGGTTCGCCGACAACCCGTCGAGCTCGCGGTTCGTGCGCGGCGGCCTGAGCCGGTTCAACTTCAACGTCGACGCCAGCCGGTACGGCAACTGGCACGGACAGCACACGATCAAGGGCGGCCTGCAGGTCGAGCGCGTCGTGGACGACACGCTCTCGGGCGAACAGGCGGCGACGGTGCAGCTGTTCTGGGATCAGTCCTACGCGCTCAATGACGGCCGCCGCCTGCGCGGCACCTACGGCTACTACAACGTCGTGCGGTTCGTGACGATTGGCGACATCGAGTCGAACACCGTCGGCCTCTTCGTGCAGGACGCGTGGACGCTCAACCGCAAGCTCACGCTCAACCTCGGCCTTCGGACGGAGAGCGAGGACGTGCCGTCGTACCGCGCGGACAACCCGGGCGTCCACTTCGGCTTCGGCGACAAGCTCGCGCCGCGCGTCGGATTCGCCTACGACCTGTACGGCGACAGCCAGTGGAAGCTCTACGGCAGCTGGGGCGTGTTCTACGACCTGATGAAGCTCACGATCGGCCGCGTGATGTTCGGCGGCGACAACTGGGTCAACTACTACTACACGCTCGACACCTTCGACTGGCCGTCGATTTCGTGCGGCGACGGCGCGCCCGGCAGCGGCTGTCCGGGCACGTTCATCACGCAGTTCGACTTCCGTCCCGTCGCCAACAACCCGACGCACGATCTCGTGGACCCCAACCTCAAGGCGGCGCGGTCGCAGGAGTTCACGCTCGGGCTCGATCACGAGCTGAACCGGACGATGTCGCTCGGCGTGCGGTACGCGCACAAGTGGGTGGACTACGCGATCGAAGCGGTCTGCAATTTCACGGCGAGCGGTGAAGAAGACTGCGGCGTCAACAACCCCGGCTTCGGAAGCGAGCTCGGCACCTACCCGCTCGGCCGGTCCAATCCCGCGCAGCCGGCGGCGGTGCGCGACTATGACGGCATCGAGATCCGGCTCCGCAAGCGGCTGGCGAACCGCTGGTCGGCCGACGTCAGCTACCTGTACAGCAAACTGCGCGGCAACTGGTCCGGCATCGCCAGCTCGGATGAAGCCGTCGGAAGCCTGCAGCCGAACTCCGGCCGGTCGTTCAATCTCCTGTACTACTCCTACGACGCGCAGGGCAACGTGACCACCGGCCCGCTGGGGACCGATCGGCCCCACCAGTTCAAGGTGCAGGGCACTTACGATCTGCCCTGGGGCACGATGGTCGGGCTCAACGCCCTCGTGGAGAGCGGCGTGCCGAAGTCGACGATCATGAGCGAGAAGAACATCAACTTCTTCCCGTACGGCCGCGGCGACCTGGGCCGGACGCCCGCGTTCTCGCAGGTGGACCTGCTGATCCAGCAGGAGTTCCGGCTGGCGAAGGGGATGCGCGTCCTGGTCGGCCTCAATGCCATCAACCTCTTCGATCAGAAGTCGGTGACGGGCTACCAGACGACGCCCTATCGCGATCAGTTCAACGTGAGCGACGCGGTGTTCTTCGGCGGGTTCGACCCGGTCGCCGTGGCGACAGCGGGCAACTTCCGCAAGGATGCGCGGTTCGGGATGGCAAGCGGATTCCAGGACGTCCGCGTCGTCAGGCTGCAGGCGCGATTCAGCTTCTGAGAGCAGGTTGCGGAATTACGTGTAGGGCGGGGCTTCAGCCCCGCCCGCACGTCGATCTCGGGCGCCGGCGCATCGCCGCACCTGGGCCACGCCTGAGGCGAGGGGCTGACGGGAGTGGGGACCGGACGGTATGCTAGCCAGACGGCCTCACGTCGTGTCGGCTCCTGGTGCCGGGGGCAGCGGCGCCGCCGATAACCCAGCATGATTCCTGGAAAGATCGTTCGCTTTCTGGAACAGCACGCCAATATGGGTTTTGCGGGCACGCGGGACCGCGACCTCGTGCCGTCCGGCTGCCGCGTCTCGGCGTGGCGCGTCAATCCGGACGGGCACACCATGACGCTGTTCATTCCCGAGCCGCTGGTGGACCGCGTGATCGCGTCGCTCGAGGAGAACGGCCAGCTCGCGGTTACGGTCGAAGAGCATCCGACGCACGAGACCTATCAATTGAAGGGCAAGTACGTGAGCCATCGGGCCGTGGAGGCGGACGACCTGCCGCTGGTCGCCCGTTTCCGGGAGCGCTTCGTGCGGTCGATCCGATCCGAGATTCCACCAGGCGTGCCCGAAGCGTTCGTGGGCGGGTTCGCCGTACCCGACCCGGCGGTGGCCGTCGACGTGGATATTCGCGAGGTCTACCTGCAGACGCCTGGGCCCGGCGCGGGCGGGCGTCTGTATCCTCCGCCAGAGCCCGGTGAGCGCCCTGCGGTCGGGGTGCCCGCACCATGAAGACGCCGTATCTGCCGGACGAGATTCGGTCCACCCTCGAGAACGGCCATGCCGGCGCTCATGGTGACGTGCTCGGCCGACGGCGTGCCGAACGCGACGATCATCTCGCAGGTGTACTACGTGGATCGGCACCACGCGGCGCTGTCGTTCCAGTTCTTCAGCAAGACGATCCGGAACGTGCGCGAGAACCCGCGCGCGTTCGTCGGCCTGTCCGATTACGCCGGCGCCGCCGACTGGGTGCTCGATCTCGAGTTCCAGCGCTCGGAGACGTCGGGGCCGATCTTCGACGCCATGGACATGCAGATCGAAGCGATCGCGTCGGCCACGGGCATGTCGGGCATCTTCAAGCTGCGCGCCGCCGACATCTACCGCGTGATCTCGGCCGAGCAGTTCCCGTACGCCGCGCGACGTCCGCGCCTGATCCCATGGCCTCGCCGCCTGCCGGCCGGGACGATCTCGCACGGGCGATCGAGCGGAAGGCCGCGGAGCTCGAGATCCTGCAGCGCGTCTCGTCCGCCATCAACTCGACGCTCGAGCTGGACGAGATCTGCGACATCGCGCTGCGGACGATGGACGAGCTGTTCGAGTTCCACCATGCGATCATCCTGCTCGTCGAGCCGGGCGGCGAGATGCTGCGCGTGGTCGCGAGCCGCGGGTACGAGAACCAGGCGGTTGGCGGTCGCGTGCGGATCGGCACCGGCGTCATCGGCATGGTCGCCGAGAAGCGCCGCCTGCTGCACGTCAACAACCTGGGGCAGCAGCGGTCGTATGCGGCGGCGCAGCGCCGGCAGATGGTCAAGGCCGGCCGCGGCGCCGAGCTCGGCGACGCCGTGCCCGTTCCCGGGCTCCCCAATGCCGAGAGCCAGATCGCGATCCCGCTGCTGATCGGGGACGAGCTGATCGGCGTGTTCTCGATCGAGAGCGCCGTGCCGCAGACGTTCGACGCGGACGACCGCGGGCTCGTCCTGATCGTCGCGAACCAGATCGCCAGCGCGATCCGCAACGCCCAGCTGTACGAGGAGCGCCGCCGCGCCGCCGAGGAGCTCAAGGCCGCCAATGAATCGCTCGAGGCGCGCGTCGCGGAACGGACCGCCGAGCTCGAGCGCGAGCTGCGCGTCGCACAGGCACTCCTGAACGACGCCCGCAGCCGCGTCGAAGGCCCGCTTCTCGGCGACAGCGCCGCCGTCCGGGCGTTGAGGGACGCCGTGGCCCGCGAAGCCGCGCGATCGGATCCGCTGCTCCTCGTCGGCCCGCCCGGATCCGGCAAGGAGGCCGTCGCGCACGAGCTGCACACCGCTTCGCGACGGCCGGGCGCGTTCATCTTCGTCAGCTGTCCCGAGCTCCGGACGACGGCGCTCGCCGAATCGCCGACGAGCTGCCGACCCGGCGGCGAGACGGTTTTCGCCGGGCAAGCTGGAGCTGGCGGCCGGCGGCACGCTATTCCTCGAGTCCGTCCACGAGCTGCCGGCGGAATTCCATCAGGCGATCGATCCAGCGGCTCGACGATCACGAGCGGCGCGCGGCGACCGGTGAGCGCGTCTCGCCCAACGTGCGGATCATCGCCTCCACCACGATGGAGATCGGCGCGCTTCAGGGCGTGGCGGCGCGTCGCGGCGGCGCGCCGCCGACCGAAAGCCCGGCGGATGCGCTGCTCCGGCGCCTGGCCGCGCGTCACATCCGCGTCCCGTCGCTCGCCGATCGGCGCGAGGACCTGCCGGCGCTCGTCGGGTACTTCGTGCCGCGGCTGGCGCGGCAGTTCGGCAAGACCATCGACGGCGTCTCGCCGGAGTCGATGGACCGCCTGGCGGCATATGCCTGGCCGGGCAACATCCGCGAGCTGCGCACGGTGCTCGAGCGCGCGGTGCTGGTCTCGCGCAGCACCGCGGCTCGAAATCGACGAGGAGCTGCTCGACGAGCGGCTCGCGGTCGGAAGCTACCGGCTGGTGTCGCGCCTCGGCTCCGGCGGCATGGGAGAGGTCTGGCTGGGCCGGCATCGCCTGCTCGCCCGTCCGGCGGCCGTGAAGCTGATCCGGCACGATCCGCGGCCGGGCACCGGGCGCGATGAACTCGTCCGCCGGTTCCAGCGCGAGGCGCAGGTGACCGCCGAGCTGCGCTCGCCGCACACCGTGCAGCTCTACGACTTCGGCGTGAACGACAGCGGCAGCTTCTACTACGTGATGGAGCTGCTCGACGGGCTCGATCTCAACCAGATCGTGACGCGCTTCGGCCCGCAGCCGGCCGAACGCGTCGCGATGCTCCTGGCGCCAGGCGTGCCGGTCGCTGGCCGAGGCGCACGATCTCGGGCTCGTCCACCGCGATATCAAGCCCGCGAACCTGTTCGTCGCGTGCCTGGGACCGGAGTACGACTACCTCAAGGTGCTCGACTTCGGCATCGTCAAGGATCGGCCCGGCCAGGAAGCGATGCTGCTCACGGCGCAGGGGATGGTCCACGGCACGCCGGCATTCATGGCGCCGGAGATTGCGGCTGGCGAGACCGAGGTCGACGGCCGGGCCGATCTGTACTCACTCGCGTGCGTCGCGTACTGGGCGCTCACCGGCCAGCTCGTGTTCGCTGCGAAGACGCCGGAGCAGATGCTGCTGCACCACGCGCGGACCACGCCTGCGCCGCCGTCGCGGATGTCCGAGCTGCCCATCCCCCGGGCGATCGACGAGATCGTCATCAGGTGCCTGGCGAAGAGTCCCGACGATCGGCCGGCGTCGGCGCTCGATCTCGAAGCCGCTCTCTCGGAGGTCGCCTTCGATCGGCCGTGGACGCAGGACCGGGCTCGCGCATGGTGGGAGCTGCACGGGCCCGGGATTCGGGGGGACCGGGTTGACAAATAGATTCATGCGCTGGATCACGTTCGACTGCTTCGGCACGCTCGTCGACTGGAACACTGGCTTCGACGCCATCCTCCGGCCCATCGCTGCCGACAGAACCCCGGATCTCATCGAGGCGTACATCGCTTCGAACGGGTCCTCGAGGCCGAGAGCCCGCACCGGAACTACCGCGACGTGCTGACGACGGGCCTGAGAGCCGCCGCGGACGAGATCGGCGTCGACCTCTCGGACGCACAGGCGCGTGCGCTGCCGGAGAAGTGGAGCACCCTGCCCGTGTTCTCCGACGTCGAGCCCATGCTCGCGGGCTTGCGCGCCGAAGGCTATCGCCTCGGCGTCCTCACGAATTGCGACGACGACTCTTTGCCGAGACGCAGCAATCCTTCCTGCTGCCATTCGACCAGGTCGTGACCGCGGAGCGCGTGCGCGACTACAAGCCGTCGATCTCGCACTTCCGGTTCTTCACGCGGACGACGGGCGCCACCCGGGAGAACTGGGTCCACGTCGCGCGAAGCTGGTTCCACGACATCACGCCCGCCCGCGAGCTCGACGTGCCCCGAATCTGGGTTGACCGCGACAACACCGGCGAAGATCCCTCCGCGGCGTCCGTCCGGGTGACGTCATCCGCCGAAATCCACGTGGCGATCATGTCGCTTCGGCGCTGACACACTGTGGTACGGTTGCGTGCTGATCTTCTCAGGGTCTAAGAGCACGTCGCGAAATTACGTGTAGGGCGGGGCTTCAGCCCCGCCAACCCGCCGGCCCTGAAGGGCCGGCCTACATTTGGCAACGTGCGTCAGAGTTCAGAGTTCCCCATGCCCGTCCCAATCGTTCAGATCGACGCTTTCACGTCCCGTCCGTTCGAAGGCAATCCGGCCGCCGTCTGTGTCCTGCCGGCCGCACGCGATGCAGAGTGGATGCAGAACGTCGCGCGCGAAATGAACCTGTCCGAGACGGCGTTTCTCGTGCGCGGCGAATCCGCCTACGACCTGCGATGGTTTACGCCGGCCACGGAGGTCGAGCTCTGCGGCCATGCGACGCTCGCCAGCGCGCACGCGCTCTGGGAGGGCGGACACCTCGCAAAGGATGAAACGGCGCGATTTCAGACCAAGAGCGGGTTGCTCACCGCGCGCAAGATCGGAGGACTGGATCGAATTGGACTTTCCGGCGACGCCGCCAACGCCGGCCCCGCGCCCGAGCGGGCTCGCCGAAGCGCTCGGCGTTCAGCCGAGATTCGTCGGGGCGAAGCCGGTTCGACTACCTCGTCGAAGTCGCGAGCGAGGGGGACGTCGCGGGACCTCCGCCGGACTTCGGCGCGATTCGGCGTCTTCCGGTTCGCGGCGTGATCGTCACCAGCGTGCGACCACGCCGGGTGGGATTTCGTCTCGCGGTTCTTCGCGCCGGCTCCGGTGTCGACGAGGACCCGGTCACGGGCTCGGCACACTGCTGCCTGACGCCGTACTGGAGCGCGAAGCTGGGCAACACGACGCTCGTCGCGCGTCAGGTGTCGGCGCGCGGCGGCACGATGCGCGTCACGCTCGACGGCGACCGGGTCGCATGGCGGGTCAGGCCGTCACCGTCATGCGGGGTGAGCTGGTCGACGGATAGGGCAGCCCAATTACTCAATGAGGAGTGATTCGTGGGTACCGGTCTTTCGTGGAACCTGCGTATGCGGACTCGACTTCTGGCCGTCGTCCTCGTCTTCAGTACTGCTGCGACGGCGGATCAGCAACCCGATCCACGTCGACAGCCGGGCGGACTGATCACGATGTTTGCGCCGGAGCAGCACGATCTGTATGACGGTCACTATGTCCTTTCCGCGAACCGCATCTACATGGTCGGCGGGCTCAATGACCCAGCCGGCTGGGACCACATCGACAACGAGGCCAGGACCGTCAAGCCGGTGTCTGGAACGGTCGACATCGACGTCAACGATCTCACCAACACCGGCCGATTCGAGGCGCGGCTCAAAATCCCTGAGGGCGACCTCGTGCTCGCGATCGAGAAGTTCAATGAATTCAGCTCGTGTCAGAACGGCGGCATCGTCGGGTTTCTGCACGAGCATGGCACCGACTCCGGATGCGGCGACAACAACTGGCCGAAGACCTTCGTGTACCTGGCGGGCTGGGGATTCGGGCGCGCGACACTGAACGGCAAGCCGTTGTACCAGAACTATGAAATGCATTTCATGGTCACGCAGGGCATTCGCGACCGGAAGACGCTGCGCGTCAACTATCCGATGGCCGACAAGAAGCAGCCAGCCGGCGAGGTGAATCCGGCCACGCAGCAGGTCGATTTCTACATTCGCAGCCCGCAACAGAACCCGAAGAACCGGCCGGGCCGCGAGGTGTTCCTCCACTTTTTTGGGATGGAGGTGACCTGGAAGTAATCAGTGCCAGTATCCGCGTCGCGCCTGGACGATCGCACCCTCGCGTTTCACCTTGACGTCGATCGCGTGGTACCCGTCGCGGTCTACGCCGCGCGCGTTGTAATAAAGGACGTACGCCGATCGGAAGTCGTTGAGCACGCGGCGGAAGGCCTCTGAAAGATCCGTGGATCCGCCGACGGGCAGCACGGAGCCGCCGGTCTCGGCGGCGAGCGCCGACAGCAACGGGTCCGGGCCGGGTGGCCGTGCCGGCCGGGTTCCGCTGGTTGACCTGATCGTCGTCGCGCTGCCACTCGGTCGCGCGAGGGTCGCTGCAGGCGCCGGCATGACGAAGGTGACCGTCGCCCGCGTCCGCTGCGCGACGGGCGTCAAGGCGACTGGTGCCGTGACGCTCGTGCTGTCGCTGCCATCGGTAAAGAACACGATCAGCTGTCGCCGGTCCGGCGCCGAGGCAGATACGAGGGCGACGCTGATGGCATCAAAGAGCGCGGTGCTGCCGCCGGCCGTGGCGCCGCGAATGGCGCGTTCGACGACCTCGACGTCCGCGGTGAAGTCCACCGTCCGGTTCACGCGCATGTTGAAGAGAATCAGCTTGAGCCGATCCTGGCGGGTCAGGTCGCGCATGAGTTGCACGACGCCGCGCCGCAGCTGCTCGAGCAGCATGCCGGTGACGCTGTAGCTCACGTCGAGCGCCACGGTCACATCGATCGGCAGTTTTCCGTAGCTCACGCTGTCGACGCTCTGCGGCACGCCGTTGTCCAGCACTTCGAAGTCGCTCGCCTGAAGGTTCGTGATGGGCCTTCGCGAGCGGTCGCGAACGGAGACATCCACGGCCACGCCGCTGACGCCTGCCCGGAACGCGGGCTGCTGCTGCGTCTCGGGCGGCTCGACATGACTCGCGACGCCTGCCGCGAGCGCCAGCATCCACGTCCCGGCCAGCGCCGCTGTTGACCGGACCGCAGCCGTCATCGGCCAAGCTCCCGGACTCGCGACATCGCCACTTGATACAAGCGGTACTGCCCTTGCCAGTACATCCACCACGGATCGAACTCGTTCGATTGCTCGGTCTGAATCTGCTCGGCCAGCCTCTCTGCTCCGGCTCGATCGCCTCGGCCGATCAACGCGTTCATCAGGGCCACTCGCGCCGACTGAGCGGTCGGCGCGGTGGCCTGGGCCGCCCGATACGCCACAATGGCGTCGTCTCGCCGATTCAGCGCGGCAAGCACGTGTCCTGAGAAGAGGTGCCGCAAATACCGCAGCGCTCCATCCGGAATGGTCTCAGCTCCGGCTTCACCCAGATGCACGAGCGCTTCACCGTTTCGTCCCATTCGGTGCAGCACCCAGGCGAGCCGAATACGCGCCTCCGCGTCGATGTCCGGCTGGCCGACCAGCGATTCGTACTGACGGCGGATGCCCTCGAGGTTTGTGTCGGCCGAGGCAGCACCCGGCGCGGAGCGCGACGGGCCAGCTGCAGCCGCGCGTTGATCCGCTGCAATGGCTCGCGCGAGAAGAAAGCGGGGCTCACCGGGAAACCGTGCCAGCGCGCGATCGACGAAGACGTCGGAGACGGCAGGACGCATTGCGCCCTGCAGCAAGGTCAGCACCGCGTAGTGCCAGTCGCGCTCGAACAGGTCGGGCCCGAGCGGGTGCCGAACCAGTCGAGTGAACCGTTCGAGGAGTCTCATCGCGTCTTCGCGGACTGCTGCCCGCGAGGAGAACACCCCGGTTTCGGCAAGCTCGATCGCGAACGCGGCTTCCAGGCGCGGTGCAGCGGGCCAGGGATTTCCGGCGGCTTCGAACTCACGCATCAGCCGCTGCGGATCGACGGCCTGGCGCAGCGCCGTCACGACGTTCTTGAAGGCGCCGCGTTCGTAGGCGACCGTCAACTCGGAAAGCGTGCGTGGCGTTGCGGGCGCTGGCGGATCCGCCGGCGGCACCGTGATGGCTTCGATCCCGTAGCCCCGCCGGGCGCTCACCGTGTAGCCCCTGGACCGAGGAACGGTCACCGCAATGGTGTGCCAGCCCTCCCGCCTGACGCCCTGCGGCGTGTAGCGCAGCATGTAGCCCTGCCGGAAGTTCTCGAACGTCTCGCGGAAGGTTCCGGTCAGCGAAGGCTCGGTGACAGAAGCCGTCTGGTGCCAACCGCCGCCGGTGGCCTCCACTCCGGCTTTCACCATCAGGCCATCGCGGATGACCTCATGATCGGGCCGTCCGCCGACCAGGCGTCGCTGGTGCGGCACCCAGGACCGGTTGGTCGGCGCGATCAGCCCCATTAGCCTGGCCTGAAATCCTGAAACGGCCGAGTCGTTGTCGAGTGCTGTTTCCATGACGACGAGATGGAACAGCGCGTCCGAGCGCTCGGCAATCGCGCCGAGCGCCTGCGAGTCGATGGCACTGATGGTGTCGACGCCCTTCGTTCGCGCGATCACGACGTGCCGGCGCGCGGGCTCGACCGGCTGGAGCAGAGCGGCCGCCAGCGTATCGAAGACCGAGGCAAGGCCGTCGGACTCGAGGCGACGAACAGGTGGAAGCGCGGCCACGGGCTGGAGCGGCCAGATCTGCTGCACATAGCGATCGATCGTGAGCAGGCGGAGACGGTCAACTGGCCGAAGGATCTTCGTCACTTCACGGACTTCTTTTTCCACATCGGCCGCGACCTTGGAGGGATTGATGCGGGCCAGCCACGGGCGGCGCGGATTGCCGCTGAGATCGACGACCAGCGTGACGTCGATCGGCACGGCCGTGGCTTCGACGCTCTCGATCCGTTGCCGCACGCCATTGTCGGTCAGCACGAAGTCTTCAGCGCCGAGGTCCGTGACCGCGCGGCCGCCCGACTTCACCGACACGTCGACCATGACGACGTCCGTGCCGGCGCGGAAGGTCTGAGGGGGTGCGGGCGGCGTCTGCGCGTTCAGCAACGCCACTCCTGCCAGAACGAAGACGACGAGGCCGGCCCTGGCGATCACTTGTTGATCTCCGCTCGCAGTCTGCCGATGAGCTGCGGCCAGAACCGGTTGTCGGCGTGCACGTACTCGCGCCACGGATCGAACGGGCGGAGCCCCGACGCCGAGCATCCGGCCGACCCGTTCGTGCGCTTCCGCTCGTCGGCCGTCGCGAAACAAGACCGCGGAGAGCGCCAGTGTCGCCGCCTGGCCATGCGGCCACGCCGCCACGGCGCCCCGATACTCGCTCTCCGCCTGGTCGAGCCGGTCCTGTCGTTGGAGGATCTGTCCCTTGAAGTAGCGGGCGAGGTAGATGACGTAGCGATCGCGCGTCAAGGTCTCCGCGCGCTCGAGATGCTCGCATCGCGTCGGACGCGCGATTCTGCCGCATCTGCATGGCGCCCAGCCGCATCGACGCTTCGCCGCCGACGTCCGGATCGTCCAGCACCGCTGTGTATGCCACGAGCGCGTCGTCCTGCCAGTCACGATCGCGTGCAATGCCCTGCGCCAGGACGAACCGGCGCTCCGCCGGAAACCGCTTCATGACATGGTCGAGGTGCTTGATCTCGTCCTGGGTGTTGATGATCTCGCCGGCGCCGACACCGCGGCCGATGGCGGTGTCGCCGACGAGGAACTTTGGATCTTCCGATCGCTGGGCCACGGCGAGCGCCGCCAGCTGCCACCAGCGCTCAATCGGACGTGGCACCTCGTCCTTGCGCATCAGCTCGCAGCCCCACTCGATCAGGAGCGGCGGCGGCTTCCAATACAGGACGTTCAAAGGCTGGATTCGCCCGCGTTCGGCGACCCTGTCATGGGGGGCTGGAACTGAATCCACACCCACTCGTGCCATTCGTCGGCGCGCGCCGCCTCGAGCGCGAAGGTGGCGGCGACGAGCTCGCGGCGCTCGCGGTCGCCAGGCCCCTTGGCGTCGAGCCAGGCGGGCGCGTCGCGTTTGAGTTGCCTCAGGAGGTCGTTGAAATCGGTGACGCGGGCGAGTTCCTCAACGACGGTGTCGAATTGGCCGCCGGCGTACCGGTCCAGAAGGTCCACGACCGAAAGGCTTCGCGCCGCCGTAGGGCCGGCGCTGAGGCAGGCGCCGCCGATGAGCGACAAGCCAAGCAGTCGGCGGAAGCGCATACGAATTGGCGGTGCCGGCAGTCTAACAGACGCATCCCGCAGGACGGACCAATCACCTCATCCGGTTTCGTGACCGGCGCTTCGCCCTGTCCCGTCGACTTCCACGCCCGTGCCCCTCGGTTGCTCAATCGTCCGTCCAGGCAGGCTCGTCTGCTTCTCACTTCTGGCACGTAAAATGCTCACTGAAAGCCGGGACCATGTACGACGCGCTGAAAACGATGCGGCCGTGGGTGACCTTCGCGGGCTTCGTGCTCGTGATCGTGGTCTTGTACTGGGCCCAAACCCTCCTGATTCCGATCGCGCTGGCGGTTCTCCTGACGTTCGTCCTGGCGCCGGCCGTGTCGCGGCTCCAGCGATGGATTGGCCGGGTGCCCGCCGTCCTCCTCACCGTGTCGCTGACGTTCGCGCGTGCTCGCCGGGGCGTTGTGGGGGCTCGCGAATCAGGTGACGGCGCTGGCGGCGCGACCTTCCGCGCTTTCGCGACAACATCCTGCAGAAGGCCGTCGAAGTCCGCCGCATGGTCAGGGGAGGGTCGGTCGAAAAGTCCAGAAGACGCTCGAAGAGATCCAGGCGGAAGTGGACAGGGTTGACAGGCCGCAAGGGCACGCCGGCCGGCGCCGGTCGTCGTGCGGTCCGAACAGGTGGCGAGCTTGTGGGGTTTCCCCACGTGGCTCGGGCCCGTGACAGGACCGCTTGCGACCGCGGGGTTCGTGATCGTGCTGCTCATCTTCATGCTGCTCGAGCGCGAAGATCTGCGCGGCCGACTGCTCCGGCCTGATCGGTCACGGCAACCTGGCGGTCACGACGCGGGCGTTCGACGAGGCCGGCGAGCGGGTCAGCCGGCAGCTGTTGATGCAGGCTCTCGTCAACGCGATCTACGGCGTCGCCGATCGGCGTGGGCCTCTACGTCATCGGCGTGCCCTACCCGCTGCTCTGGGCCGCGCTCGGCGCCGCGCTTCGCTTCATTCCGTACGTGGGCCCGGTCATTGCGGCCGGCGCGCCCATCCTCATCGCGCTCGCCGCGCTGCCCGGGTGGACGCAGCCGTTGTGGGTCGTGGCGATGTTCGTCGGCGTGGAGCTGTTCACGAATCTCGTGCTGGAAACGGTCCTGTACGCGGGCGCCGCGGGCGTCTCGCAGGTCGCGCTGCTCATCGCCGTCGCGTTCTGGACGTGGCTGTGGGGACCGATGGGGCTGCTGATGGCCACGCCGCTCACCGTCTGCCTGGTCGTGCATGGGCAAACACGTGCCCGGCCTGGAATTCCTGTCCACGTTGATGGCCGACGCGCCCGCGCTCTCGCCCGACGCGGCTACTATCAGCGGCTGCTCGCGCGCGATCAAGGTGAAGCCTTCGACATCATCGAGAAACACATCAAGACCAACGCGCCCGAGACCGTCTATGACGCGATTCTGGTGCCGGCGTTGAACTACGCCGAGCGCGATCGGCTGGAGGAGCGGCTCTCGGCCGAGCAGGAAAAGCTGATCGTGGACGCGACGCGCGAGCTGATGAACGACGCGATGGTGGCCACTCGCGAGGCGCGCGCGGCCGAGACGGCTGAGGCGGCCGAGACCGCCGCCGCCGCGGACAGACCCGCCGCCCGCGAAGAGCTCGGTGCTGTCGTATCCCGCCAGCAGCGCCGCGGACGAAGTGGCGTTGCGGATGCTCGCGCAGCTGCTCGAGGAGACGCCCATCGCGATCGAGGTGCTCTCGAGTCGTACGCTGGTCTCCGAGCTGATCGCCGCCGTTCAGGAGCAGGGCTGCCCGATCGTCTGCATCGCGGATTTGCCGCCGAGCCCGCCGTCCAAGACGCGATACCTGATCAAGAAGCTGCGGGCGGCGCTGCCCGACGTGAAGATCGTGGTCGGCCGCTGGGCGCCCGCGGCGCTGGCCGACGAGGACCCGCGGCTGCTGATGGATGCCGGCGCCACGCATGTGGCCTCGACGATGCTCGGAAACGTGCAACCAGCTTCGTCAGCTGGCGCAGCTCGACGCCCCGGCACAGTCCGACAATCCGCCGAAAGTTGCGCCCATACGTGTCGCGTGACGTAAGGCCGTAGGCCGAAGGCCGAGGGAGGACCAAGGCCCAAGGCCCAAGGCCCAAGGCGAGAGGCGAGGCAAAGGCGGGGTGTCAATCGTCACAAGGGTCTTGCCACGGGCGAGAGGCTGCGTTTAGGTTGGCCGCATGTCCAGACATTCGATTGCCCTTGCTCTTCGCCGGCGCGGCCACCGGCTCCGTGCTCTTCGTCGGCGCAGCAGCCTGGCCGCCGTCCAAACCTCACCGGTACAGTCGTCGCCGTCAATCAGCAGTCCGACACGGTGACGCTGATCGATCTGAAGGCGATGGAGGCCTATCGGCATGTGCCTGTCGTCGGCGGGCCGCATGAGGCCGCAGCCTCGCCGGACGGTCGCACGGTCGTCGTGACCAACTACAACAAGCAGGGCGTCGGTCCGCAGAAAACCCTGAGCGTGCTGGCGCTTCCGAGTGGCGAGATGACCAAAACGATCGACCTGGGCGAATACCGCGCGCCTCACGACGTCCGATGGGTGGATCCGGAGCGCGTCGTGGTCACGTCGGAGGCGAATCAGGCCCTCCTGCTCGTGAACATCACGTCCGGAGCGGTCGAGCGCGTGTTCAGAACCGAGGCCGGCGTGTCGCACATGCTGGCGCTCTCGACCGACCGTACGCGCCTGTACTGCTCGAACATGAAGGACGGTTCCGTGAGCGCGTTCGATTTCAAGACCGGCAACAAGATCGCGGACGTCAAGACTGGAAAAGAGGCCGAAGGTGTCGGCGTCACGCCGGATGGCCGCTGGGTGTGGGTCGGCAATCGCGCCGAAGACACGATTTCGATCATCGACACGCGAGCGCTGGAGGTGACCAAGCGGATCTCCTCGCCCGGATTCCCGTATCGCGTGCAATTCACGCCGGATGGCAAGTTCGCCCTCCTGCCGCACGCGAAGGCGTCGTCGCTGGTCGTCGCCGACGTCGCCGCGCAGACGCTGGTGAAATCGATCAAGCTGGGTCTCACCAAAGTCGCCGAGCCTTCGACCGCCGGCGTGTTTCCACATCCCGACAACCGGCACGCATTCGTGACCGTGCGCAACGACAACTCCATGCTGGTGCTCGACCTCACGACGGGCGAAACGCTGGCCCGCGTGGAAGTTCAGAACAGTCCGGATGGCGTGACCTATTCGCCGGTCCAGCGGTAAGCGGTGGTAGGTGGCTCTTCATGGAAAGCGCTTGTCAAAGAGCTTGAACATGAAGGACGTGAAGGCGTGAAGGACATGAAGGGACCCGGAACGTCGGCACGAGTTTGAGACGCTTGCTGGCCTGGCGAGCCCGGCTTCGCCGGGCGCGGTGTGCGGGAGACGCGCGACCGACAAGACCATAGAAGATCTCAGAACGGTCTTGTCGG
>CAVREM010000042.1:0-516055 GCA_963720005.1 uncultured Acidobacteriota bacterium
GGTGATGGCGATGCTCGCCAGGTGCGGCTGACCGCTGTTGAAGTCGCTCAGCACCGCGTAGCTGCGCAGATATGGCGGGCGCAGATCCTCGCCCTGCACGGCAGGCCGCTGGGGAAACGTGACCGCCACAGTGTGCACACCGGCCGTCACGTTGACCCGCAGTTCGAGATGGGCGTCGGCCGGCCGCTCGCTGCTGCGCTGCGCCGCCTGTTGCGCCTCCGCTTGCGAATCGCTTTCGCCGGCTTCGCGCTTCCGCCCGCCGACCGAGAAGACTTCCAGCCGCCGGCCATCGAGCAGGGGCTCGACCTGGTGCGCCTCGGCAAGCCCCATGACAGTACCGATGAAGCTCCGGAACAGCTCGGCCTTGATCAACGTACTCGCCGTCGACCGGGAAGTGGTGCTCCATGCTCATGCCGCCGCGGGTGCCGAAGGGCAGCCCCTCGAGCCAATAGTCCTGCGTCAGGTCGGCGGCGACTCGATACGTGAACGTCTCGCGCCCGATGCTCGGATCACCCACCGCCTCATTACTTATCCGCCGCGCCGCCTCGAGGTAACTCTCGGCAAGCGTCGGCGACACGCGAAGGATGTCGCCGATATTGTCGAAGCCATAGCTGGAGTCGTCTGAGGCAGGATGGAGGCAACGTCGATCTGCAGGCCGAGCAGATCTCGCACGGCGTTGTGGTACTCGGCGCGATTCAACCGGTGGAAGGCGGGGAGCCGGCCCGGATCGGATTCGCCTCCGCCGGCGCGATCCAGTTCCCGCTCGAACCAGTCAGTCACCGCTTCGTAAGTCGCCTTGTCAGGCCGCGGCAGACCGGACGGCGGCATCATCCCGGTCCGCAGTTTGTGGACAACCTTCTCCCAGATCTCGGGGTGTCGGCCCACTTCGGCCGGGTCGAGCGTGCTGAGCACAAGCCCGCCGGTCTTCAGGCGCTCGTTATGGCAGCCGACGCAGTAGCGTTGACGATCCCGCGCGCCGCGGTGAAATCGACGGACTCTGGTGCGGGCGTCGTCTGCGCGGCGGCCGCCTGGTCCAGGCCGGCGCTCTGAACCGGCTGCGTCGAAGAAGGCAGCCACGAAGAGCCAGATGACGGCGCCGGCAGAGAGGACCCTGCGCCCCAGATTCACGCACGAATTCTATCACCCCAGGGCCTTGTCGCTCCCTCGGACCGGTGGCATAGTGGGTCGACCTATGAATGTCGAGCGACGGCGTGCCTTGCTCTGCCGTTGCTGGCCTGCCTGACCCTTGGGGCGGCACCCGGCGATCCTCCGCTGAACGAGGCCGATCAACAAGGAGACGCCGCGGCAGCGCGCCGCATCCTTGCGGAAGGTGGGGACGTCAACGCGGCGGCGCCCGACGGACAACGCCGCTGCACTGGGCCGTCCATCGACGATGCCCTCGAACTGGTCCGTCTGCTCATCGGCGCCGGCGCCGATGTGAAGGTCGGCAACCGGTACGGCGTGACCCCCTGGTGCTCGCGTGCACGAATGGCAGTACGGCGGTCGCCAAATCTGCTCCTCGAGGCCGGCGCGGAACCCGAACACCGCGTCCGCGGAAGGCGAAACCGTGTTCATGACCGCGGCGCGCACCGGCAGCGCGGATCTCGTCCACTTGCTCATCGAACACGGGGCCGCCGTCAACGCCCAAGGAGACGTGGCGCGGGCAGACGGCGCTGATGTGGGCGATCGCGGAGAAGCACCTTGCCGTGGTCCGCATCCTGCTCGAGAACGGCGCCGACATCGAGCCAAGACCGGAAAGGGGTTCACGCCATTCCTGTTCGCGGTCCGCGGCGGCGACTTCGACATCGTGCGCGCGCTCCTGGTGCCGGAGCGAACGTCAACGAGACGGCGGTGAGGGGACGACGGCGCTGGCCATCGCGATCGTCGAATGCGCATTTCGAGCTGGCCGCCTTCCTGCTCGACCAGGGTGCGGATCCGAACGTCGACATGCCGGGCGGCACCGCGCTGCACGCCCTGACTCGCACGCGCAACTACGGTGCCGGCACGGTCGTCAGGCCCGCGGCGGCGCAGACGGGCAATATGGATGCGCTCGATCTCGCCCGGAAGCTCATCGAGTACGGTGCGACCCCCGACGCGCGGATCGAGAAGCCGCTGCCGCGTCAGGGAGGATTCGACAACAACTACTTGCGGTTGAACGGCGCGACGCCGTTCCTGGTGGCCGCGCGGCGGCCGATCCGACGCTCATGCGGCTGCTCCTGGATTACGGGCGGATCCCACGATCTCGACGACCGACAACGTGACGCCGCTCATGGTCGCGGCCGGCATGGGCTATGTGCAGGGGCAGAGCATCGGCGCGCCCGACGCCCGTCTCGAGGCGGTGAAGCTCCTGCTCGATCTCGGCGCCGACGTGCACGCGAAGACGCTCAAGCTGGAGGAGACGGCGATGCATGGCGCCGCGACCGGTGGCGTCAATGCCGTCGTCGAAATTCTGTACGAGCATGGCGCGAGCCTGGATGCGAAAGACAAGGACGGACCACGCCGCTGATGATCGCCGACGGCACGAAGAGCAACTTCCGCCGGTGGGATCACACCGCGGAGGACTGCTGCGCCGGCTCGCTGGCGCGGGCCGCGCAGTAGTAGGAGCCGCGGTCGCGTCTTTCGCCTCGATTCCCGGTCTATTCCTGACGCAGCGCGACAAGTGGGTCCACGCGAGCCGCGCGGCGCGCCGGCAGATAGCAGGCGACGAGTGAGGACGTGGCCAGCAGTGTGAACACGCCGATGTAGGTGAGCGGATCGGTGGGCGTGATGCCGTACAGGAATCGCGCCATGAGGACGCCGACCGCCACGCTCAGGATGAAGCCGATGGCCAGGCCGATGGCCGTCAGTTTGAAACTCTCGCGCAGCACCGATCGAACGACCTGGTCCGCGGACGCGCCGAGGGCGATGCGCAGGCCGAACTCGCGCATGCGGCGGCGTCCCTCGAACGCCACCACCGCGTACTGGCCGATCGACGCCACCAGCAGCGAGCCGCCCGCGAACAGCGTGAGCAGCATCGCGAGCATCCAGAAGGGTGCCTGCTCGGAAGAGAGCTGGCTGTCGAGCGAGCGCAGCGCGGCGATCGGGACCCGGCCGTCGGCGTCTCGCAACGCACGCGCGACGGCAGGCGCGATGCCATCGCTCGACCCGGCGTGGCGGATGAAGAACGTCGTCTCGCCCGGCGGGGCAGGGCGGGCGTCGATCGCCGTGAAGATGAACCGCGGCGGGTTGTCGGTGACGCGCCCGCCGAAGTACGCGTCACCCACGACGCCCGTTACCTCGAGTTCAGTCAGCCGGTCGGGCGGTCCGGCCACCAGAACTCTTCCGATCGCCGCTTCACCGGGCCAAAGCGTTGAGGCGAGGTGGTGGGTGACGATGACATGGCCGGCGTTCGCGCCGGCCTCGCGCCGGAAGTCGTTGCCGGCAATCAGCGGCACGCCGAGCGTCCTGAAGAAGTCCGGCGAGATCCGCGGATTTCCCGAGAGGACGGGATCGCCGGACCGATGGCGGCGGACCGGAAAATCGATCCACGGCGCGATGCGCGTGCCGGTTACGTACGAAACGCTTCCCACCTGCGGGATGCCGGCGAGCCGCGTGCGCAACGTTTCGATGAGGGCGAGATTGGCATCCGGGCTGGTGGCGCTGCCGGCGGTGTTCACCGTCGCCATCAGGATGTTGTGTGTTCGAAGCCGACGTCGGTGCCGTTGGCCACCGTGAACGATCGGTAGGCGAGTCCGGCACTCGTGAGCAGCAGCACTGAAAATGCCAATTGCAGCACGACGAGCGCGCCGGAGAGCCTCGAGCGCGATCCGACGAGCGCCTGTTCGCCGGCTTTCAGGAAGGGCAGCAGCGGCTGGCTCCAGGTCCTGAGGGCGGGCCCGATGGTGACTGCCAGCGTGCAGAGCACCGCCAGCACCAGCGCGTAGCCAATCACGGTCCAGTCGGGGGTGAGCGCGGGGAAGACCACGGGGCCGGGCGCCACTGCCGGGATCAGGTAGGTCGCAATCGCACGCGAGACCCACCACGCGAACAGACACGCGGCAATCCACGCCACGGCCGAAAGCGCCAGCCCCTCGGCGATCAGACTCCGGACGACACGGAATCGCGACGCGCCGAGCGACTGCCGCAGCGCGATCTCGCGCTGCCGGACGACGGCGCGCGCGATCAGCAGGTTCGCCACGTTGGCGCAGACGATCAGCACGGTCAGCAGCGTGACGATCGAGAAGATCGCCAGGATCCGATAGCCGAACATCGAGACCAGGCTGTTGCCGCCTGCCGTCGCCGAGTACGGCACGAGGCGAACCCTGTACTTTTGCGTGACCGCAGGATCGGACTGCAGTTGAGCCCAGAAGGTTGAAAGCTCGGCTTGCGCTTCGGCGCGCGAACGGCCCGGCGCCAGGCGGCCGATCATCGCCACCGCCGATCCGCGACCCTGGTCGAGATAGGCCGGGAGCTCCCCGGCAAGCGGCAGCCAGAGATCGGCAAGCTCCGCCATGATCGCGCCATGGAACTCGGGCTCGGCCACGCCAACCACCGTGGCCGGGTTGCCGTTGAGCATGATCGCGTGGCCGACAATCCCGGCCATGCCTTGAAACGCGGTCTGCCACAGCTGGTGACTGATGACGGCGACCAGCCCCGACGTGCCGCGCGTCGCCTCGTCGGCGGTGAAGCTGCGCCCGTTGACGATTCGCACGCCGAGTGTCTCGAAATAGTTCGGCGACACGATACCGGCGCGCACGGCATAGCTGCCGTGTTCGTGCATCACGGTCGCGCGCCGGAAGTCGTACGCAGTGATGGACGCGAATGCGCTCGTGTGCTCGGAGAAATGCGTGAACACGCGGTAGCCGTTGTGTGTTTCGATGAAGCCGTCCTCGGCGATCCAGCTCACTGTCTGGAGGCCGGTGGCATGCACGCCCGGCGACGGCTTCGCCAGGATGCCGTGCGCCATCGAGAAGATGGTCGCGTTGCCGCCGATGACGAGCGCCACAAGCAGGATCGCGGTGGCGCTGAGCGCCGGGGATTTCGTCAGGATGCGAAGTCCGAACCGCAGATCCTGAACGAGCTGCTCGAGCGCGGTCCACACCCACACGGCGCGGGTCCGCTCCTTCACGAGCGCCGGGCTGCCGAGCGTCAGCCGCGCCGTGCGTTCGGCCTCGGCCCGGGACATGCCGCCGGCGATGCGCCGCTCGGCCTCCCGTGCGAGGTGAAAGCTGAGCTCGGCGTCCAGATCGCGGTCGTTCTGGACTCGGCGGATGATCGAATGACGGAGCCACCTATGAATTGAGCGCCACGTCATCTTTTTTTCCACTGGCGCTGGGGCCCCACCCCCAGCGCGTGACTTACGCTGATGCCTCGCCTCGGACAAGTGCCGGTTCCTCGGCTCGGCATGGCCGCGGGCGCTATCCGAGCACGCGGACGATGGCGCGCGACAGGCGCGTCCACCGCTCGCGCTCCTCTTGCAGTTGCCGGCGGCCCGCCGGCGTGAGCCGGTAGAACTTCGCTCGCTGCTTGTTTTCGGTGAGCGCCCATTCGGCGTCGATCCAGCCCCGGCGTTCGAGTCGGTGCAGGGCCGGATAGAGGGACCCATGATCGACCTGCAGCACATCATCGGAGCTCGCCGCGATCGCGACGCCTACGCCATGGCCGTGCTGGGGGCCTGACTGCAGGGTGCGCAGGATCAGAAGGTCCAGCGTGCCTCGCAACAGGTCGTCGCTGTCTTCGTACGGCGGCTTCGGCATAGGTGGGAGGAAATCTACTACCAGGAGCGGTCGCTGTCTACGCCACCCCACGTCGGCGGCTGGGGGAGCCGGGTGAACTATTCCCCGATCTGCACTGCCGGATAAGCGGCAGATCATCCGAAAACGCGTGGAAATACGTGGAAACTGGTCTGGCAGCTGGCTTGCCGTCACCCCTATCGGCGAACATGGCGACAACTGCCGGGGAGGGACGCCGGATCCGGATTCGCGGAATCGTCCAGGGGGTCGGCTTCCGTCCCTGGGTCTACCGCACCGCGGTTGATGCTGGGGTCACTGGCCGGGTCCTCAACGATTCGGCTGGCGTGACTATCGATGCGTTCGGGGACCATCAGACGCTCGATCGCTTCGAGGCGGCGCTGCACGTCTCCCCTCCACCCGCCGCCCGCATCAGCGACTTTCATGTCACGACCATCGAGGCCGAACGGCCGGCCTCGTTCGTCATCGTCGACAGCAAGCGATCCCCAGACCGCCGGGTCTCGATTCCTCCCGACCTGGCCACCTGCGACGCGTGCGTCGCGGAAATCTTCGATCCGGCCAATCGCCGGTTCCGGTATCCGTTCACGAACTGCACCAACTGCGGGCCCCGCCTGTCGATTGCGACCGACGTCCCGTACGACCGGCCGGCGACGACGATGGCGCCGTTCGAGATGTGCGAGGACTGCCGCCGTGAATACCAGGACGTCGCGGATCGGCGGTTCCACGCGCAGCCGGTGGCCTGCCCGGCGTGCGGCCCGAAGCTGACCGCGCACTGGCCGAACGGCGATCTCCTCCCGGTGGAGGACCCCATCGCGCGCGCCGCACAGGACCTGCGGGGCGGGTTCATCGTCGCGCTCAAGGGCATCGGGGGTTTCCACCTGGCGTGTGACGCAACTTCGGACGAGGCGGTGGCGCGCCTGCGGACGAGAAAGCGTCGTGATGAGAAACCCTTTGCGGTGATGGTCGCGACCGTGGCGCAAGCGGAGACGATTGCCGTGCTCGGCGATGCCGAGCGCCGCCTGCTGACGTCGAGCGAGCGACCGATCGTCCTCGTCCCGAGGCGTCCGACGGCGTGTCTCGCCGTCGGCGTTGCGCCGCACAATCAATACGTCGGCCTGATGCTGCCGTATTCGCCGCTGCACCACCTGCTGCTGGCCGACGCCGGGCGTCCACTGGTGATGACGTCGGGAAATCTTTCGGACGAGCCGATTGCCTTCGACAACGCGCGACGCGATTCGCCGGCTTGGCGACATCGCCGATTTGTTCCTGCTCCACGACCGCGGCATCGTCACGCGCGTCGACGACTCGGTGGCGACGATTGTCGCCGCCGAGCCGTTGCTGATTCGACGCTCGCGTGGATATGTGCCGCGCGCGCTCGAGCTGGCCCCGGCGGTGGTCCGTCCCGTGCTGGCGTGCGGCGCGCTTCTGAAGAACACCTTCTGCCTTGCGAGCGGGAACCGCGCGTGGCTCGGGCCGCACATCGGCGATCTCGAGAACCTCGAGACCTACGACTCGTACACCACCGCCGTCCGCCGCTTCGAACGCTTTCTCGACGTGACGCCGGAGGTGGTCGCCCACGATCTGCATCCCGACTACCTGTCGACCCTCTACGCCCGCGGCCGCGACGAGACGGTGCGCGTCGCCGTCCAGCACCATCACGCACACGTCGTGTCGGTGATGGCCGAGCACCATCTGCGGGGGCCGGTATTCGGCCTGGCGTACGACGGCACCGGCTACGGAACCGATGGCACGAGCTGGGGAGGTGAGCTGCTGATCGCGACGCGGTCCGGGTTCGAGCGAGTCGGCACCTTCCGACCGCTGGCGCTGGTGGGCGGCGACCAGGCGATCCGCCATCCCTGGCGGCTGGCGCTGGCACTGGTTCTCGACGCCTATCACGGCGATCCGCCGGAGGCGGTGATGCGGCGCTTCGAGGGCGTGTCCCGCGACGAGCTCGCGGCGGCGAACTGCGCTCATCCGGGCGAACGCCGCGCCGATGGCGCGCGGGGTGGGTCGGTACTTCGATGCGTTCGGCGCACTGTTTCTCGGCCGCTTCCACGCCGCATTCGAGGGCCAGATCGCCCTCGAGTGGAACCAGGCGGCAGATCCGCACGGCACCGGGCACTACGCGTTCGATATCCGCGGCGGCGCCGACCCGTGGGAGGTGGACCTGCGCGAGGCGGTGCGGGAAGCGGTGGAGCACGAAGCGCACGGCGCGTCGATCGGCGAAGTCGCGGCCGCGTTCCACAACACGCTGGCCGACGCGAGCGCGGCGATGGTGCGACATGCCGCCGCCGCGCACGGCCACATGCCGGTGGTCTTGAGCGGAGGCTGCTTTCAGAATGCGCGCCTGGCCGAGAGCGTCCGCGCGTCGCTGGTCCCCGAGTTCGAAGTGTGGCTGCCACGCGACGTGCCGCCGGGCGACGGCGGCATCGCGCTCGGCCAGGCGGTGATCGCGGACGCGGTCCTGCGCGAACGGTGATCGTTCGACGTTCGCGTAGGGTCTTCGTTGGTCGTTCGGCGTTCGCTCGAATTCGCGCTCGTGCGACGTTCGACCCGAACGCCCGAACGTCGAACGACAAGGAGTCTGCGATGTGTTTGGGCGTCCCGGTCTGGTGAGTGAAGTCGACGAGCTGACCGCGCTGGTCGACTTCTGGGGCGTGCGCCGGCGCGTGCGGCTCGATCTGGTCGACGAGCCGGTCCGGCCGGGCGATTACGTGCTCAATCACGTCGGCTTCGCGATCCGCCGCATCCCGCCGGAGGACGTGACGACGACGCTCGAGCTCTACGAGCAGCTGTTGCGCGAGAACACCGGCAGCGGCCCGAGGATCTGATGGCCGCGGACGTGCGCGCGGAGATCAGTGCAGGGGCAGGACCGCAAATGCTGACGCGCTGCCAACCGCCTCGAGTTCCGCGATCCCGCGCGGGCGCGCGATCTGTCGGCGGCGCTGGCGCAGACCGTGGCGTCGATCGGCCGCACGGTGTCGGTGATGCACGTCTGCGGCAGCCACGAGCAGGCGATCGCGAAGTTCGGGCTGCGTGCGAGCTTCCCGCGCGGTCTCAACGTGATCATGGGCCCCGGCTGCCCGGTGTGCATCACCGACATGCCGGAGATCGACGAGGCGGTGGCGCTTGCCCTGCAGGGCGTGCGCATCGCGACCTACGGCGACATGCTGCGCGTGCCCGGCACGGCGGGATCGCTCGGCGACGCCCAGGCGGCCGGCGCCAGAATCGACGTCGTCTACAGCATCGCGCAGGCCGTCGAGCTGGCGCGCGCGCGCCACCGAGGAGGTCGTGTTCTTCGCGACCGGATTCGAGACCACCGCGGTGGCGACCGCGGCCGTGATCCTCGCCGACCCGCCGCGGAACTTCTCGGTCCTGTCGGCGCACAAGTACATCCCGCCGGTGATGGAAATCGTCGCCGAGATGCCCGAGTCGCGGGTCGAGGGATTCCTGGCGGCCGGCCACGCGGCGACGATCACCGGCTGGGGCATCTTCGAGCCGTTCGTCGCGCGGCACGGCACCCCGGTCGTCGTCGCCGGATTCGAGCCGCTCGACATCCTCGCGGCGCTGCTGCGGCTGGTCGAGCTCGTGCGCGACGGCCAGCGCGGCGGTGGTGAACATGTTTCCGCGCTGCGTCACGCGCGAGGGCAACCGCAACGCGCAGCAGCAGCTGTGGCGCGTCTTCCGGCCGATCGGCGGCCACTGGCGCGGCATCGCGCACGTCCCCAACGGCAACCTCCGGCTGCGCGACGAGTACGCGCGCGTCGACACCCGCCGGCGCTTCGACGATCGACGTCGCGTCGCTGTGGCAGCGCGCGCCGTCGACGCTCGTCCGGCAGTGCATCTGCGGCAACATCATGGCCGGCATCGCGTCGCCGAGCGACTGCCCGCTGTTCGGCAAGGAATGCCAGCCGGAGACGCCGGTCGGCGCGTGCATGGTCAGCAGCGAAGGCACCTGCAAGATCTGGCATCAGTACGGAGGAGCGACATGTCCACTCTGACGCTCGCCGACGATCGCATCATGCTGAATCACGGCGCCGGCGGCCGCGCGATGCGCCGCCTGATCGCCGAGTCATTCCTGACGGCCTTCGCACACCGAGCCCGAGGAACCCGCCGGCTGCATCGGGCTGGCGGCGATGGACGATGGCGCGGCGGTGCGGATCGGCAACCGATGGCTGGTCTTCACCACCGATTCGCACGTCATCCAGCCGCTGTTCTTTCCCGGCGGCGACATCGGCAGGCTGTCGATCTCGGGCGTCGTCAACGACCTCGCGATGATGGGTGCCACCGAGGTCCTCGGGCTGAGCTGCAGCATCGTTGTCGAAGAAGGATTTCCTCGAGCCGACCTGACGCGGATTCTCGCCTCGATGCGGCAGACGTGCGACGAAGCGAAGGCCGCCGTGCTGACCGGCGACACCAAGGTGATGGGCCGCGGCGAAATCGACGGCTCGTCATCAATACGGCAGGCATCGCCCTCACCGACCGCGTCGTCACTGATCGCGGTCTGCACCCGGGCGACCGCATTATCGTGACCGGCACCATCGGCGATCACGGGATGGCGGTGATGGCGTGCCGGCACGGCCTGGCGCTCGACGGCGACGTGAGGTCTGATGTTGCGCCGCTCAACGGGCTGATCGCAGCGGCGCTGGCTGTCGAACCCGACGCCGTGACCGCGATGAAGGACCCGACGCGCGGCGGCGTCGCGAGCGCGCTGCACGAGATGGCGGAGAAGGGGCACGTCGGCATCGTCGTCGACGAGCAGGCGCTGCCGGTGCGATTGCCGGTGCGTGGCGTCTCCGAGCTGGTCGGGATCGATCCGCTGCTCGTCGCCAATGAAGGCAAAGCGGTGATGGCGGTGCGGCCGCATGCGGTCGGTGCGGTGCTGGCGGCGCTGCGCGGCCATCCGCTGGGACGGGACGCCGCGGTGATTGGTGTCTGCACCGACGAGCGGCCCGGGGTCGTGATTCTGGAGACCGGATTCGGCCGACGGCTCCTCGTGGAGCCCGACGGCGAGCCGATGCCCCGCATATGCTGACCTGGAAGCCGATTCGCGTCGCCGTTCTCTGTTCGCACCGTGCGCCCGGCCTGCTCGATCTGGTCGAGCGCGTCACGGATCGCCGGTCGTACGAGATCGTCGGCGTCGTCACGAGCGAGCTGGCGTTCGAGGGCCAGGCGCATGTCGCCGCGCACGGCGTGCCGACCCGCGCTCACGCCATTCACGAGTTCTACCGCCGGCGCGGCGCCAACGTCTACCGCGATTTCACGACGCGCGCGGCCTTCGATCGCGAAACGGTCGGTATTCTCGCGCGCTACTCGCCGGACATCGTCCTGCTCGACGGCTATCTCTATCTGGCGACGCGCGAGCTGCTCGACGCGTTTCCAGGCCGCGTGCTCAATCTCCACTTCAGCGACCTGACGCTCCGCACGCCCGGACGGGCGTCCGCGCTATCCGGGGATTCGCGCGGTGGCCGACGCGATCTGCGACGGCCAGGTTTCGACCAGGGCGACCGTGCACCTCGTCGACGCGGAACCGGACGACGGCCCGCCGGTTGCCGCTTCCTGGCCCTTTCCGGTCTCGCCGCTGGCAGCCGAGGCGCTGAGGCTTGGCGCGCGGGCGATGTTCAAGGCATACGTGTTCGCGCATCAGGAATGGATGATCCGCGCTGCCTCGGGCCCGTTGCTCGCAGCGGCCCTGCAGTTGGTCGCGGACGGCGCGGTCGATCTGCATGCCCTCGCGGCACGAGACCCCGCGGCGGTGGTTCCCTGGACGGTGGACCCCAATGGCCACATCACACATCGACGCGCGGCGTGACGGCCTGGTCGGCGTCATCACGATCAACCGGCCCGAGCGGTTCAATTCACTGGACGTGACAACGGCCCAGGATTTCCGCCGGTCCGGGCTGCAGTTCGCGCGCGACCCGCAGGTTCGGGCGGTCGTCGTGCGCGGCCTGCCGGAGATGTTCTGCAGCGGTGCGGACCTCAAGTTCATTCGCGATGGCGGCGACGCCGAAGATCTCGCGTATCTCACAGGTGCGCAAGGTGCGCAAGGTGCGCAAGGTGCACAAGGTGCGGCGTACGGTGCGGTCTTCAAGCAGATCCTCGAGTACATCCATAGCGCGATCTCCGAGATCCGGCGTGCGCCGAAGCCGTTCATCGCTGCGGTTGACGGCATCGCGGCCGCCGGCGGATTTGGCCTCGCGATGAGCTGCGATCTGGTATTCGCGTCGAGCCGGGCGACCTTCGAGTGGGCCTACGGAAGGACCGCACTGACCGGCGCCGAAAGCGCGACGTTCCTGCTGCCGCGGCTGATCGGCCTGCGGCGCGCCCTGGAGCTGGTGCTGCTCAATCCGCGCCTGACCGCAGTGCAGGCCCGGGATTACGGGTTGGTCACGGCGGTGTACGACGTCGAGGGCTTCGACCGCGAGGTGATGGCTGTGGCGCAGCGCATCGCCGCGGGCCCGACCCAGGCGCTGGCGATCGCCAAGGAGCTGCTCAATCAGTCGGCCGGCATGGACCGCCTCGAGGCGCACCTCGACCGCGAGCTCGACGAGCTGGCGCGCGTCGCGGACGGTCCGGAGTTCCTCGAAGGTCTCCGCGCGTTCTTCGACAAGCGGGCGGCGCGCTTCATCGAGCGCATGGAAGCGTGAACGAGATGCACGAGTACAGCATCGTCCAGGCGATGTTCGACCAGATCGACCAGGTGGCACGCGAGCGCCAGCGCCGCGGCGGTGCGCCGGGTGGCGGTGCGGATCGGCGACGCCGCGGGCCTCGACGTCGGACTGTTTCGAAGCGCTTTCGAGCTGTTTCGTGAGCGGACGATTTGTGAGGAAGCGGAGCTGGCGGTCGAAGAGGTGCCGGCGCGGTGGGTCTGTCCCGACGGACACGGCGCGCTCGCCGGTGGTCGGCGGCTGATTTGCGAGCGGTGCGGCAGGCCGGCACGGCTCGAAGCCGGCGACGAGATCACGCTGATGGAACTGGAGCTGGAGGTGCGGTGATGTGCGACTCGTGCGGATGCGGCGACAGCGAGCTCGTGCCGGTCGCCGTGCACGAGCGGATCCTGGCCAGCAACGACCGGACGGCGCGGCACAATCGCGAGCACTTTCACGATCATCACGTCACGGTGATCAACCTGATGGGCTCGCCGGGGTCGGGAAAGACCGCAGTGCTCGAAGCGACGGCGCGCGCGGCTGGGCGCTGGCTCGAAGCTGGGCGTGCTCGTCGGCGACCTCGCAACCGACAACGATGCCCAGCGAGTGCGCCAAGCCGGGATCGTCGCCGAGGCGATTACCACCGGCTCGGCGTGTCACCTCGACGCCGACATGGTGCACAAGGGCCTGCACCGTCTGCCGTGGCGCGGCCTCGAGTATCTGTTCATCGAGAACGTCGGCAATCTGGTCTGCCCGGCGGTCTACGACCTCGGGCAGGACGTGAACGTCGTGGCGCTCTCGGTGACCGAAGGCGAGGACAAGCCGCTGAAATATCCGATGATCTTCCGCAAGGCGGATCTGGTGCTGCTCACCAAGATCGACCTGCTGCCGGCATTGCCGCAAGTCCGGGTCGACCGGATCGAGGAGAACCTGACGTATGTCATGCCGAAGCCGGTGATGATCCGCTTGTCGGCGACGACCGGGGAGGGTATCGATCAGTGGGTCCGGTGGCTCAAGGGGGTCAACGTGCCGCGCGCCGCGGCGTGCGCGGTTGGAGCACCGTCATGGTAAGCGCGCTCGTCGTCGCCGCCTTCAGCATCGCCGCATTGCACGCCCTTGCGCCCGATCATTGGGTGCCATTTGCGGCGCTCGCCCGAAGCCAGCGCTGGTCGGCGGCGCGCACGGCGTCGGTGACCGCGTTGTGCGGCGCCGGTCATGTGACGGTGTCGGTCGTGGTCGGTATCGTCGGCGGCGTGCTCGGTATCGGCCTGTTCGAGACCTTCGGCGCCGCGCTCGAGGGGGTGGCGCCGCTCGTGCTGATCGGATTCGGCCTCGCCTACGCCGCCTGGGGCGCCGGCCGCATCCTGCGGGAACGCTGGCACCGCCGCATGCATGCGGCCGGAGAAGCTCACCACCACCACCGGCATCATCATCTGGACCATCACGCGGCCTCGGCGCGGGCGCTGTTTCTCCTGTTCTGCGCCGACCCCTGCGTGGCCGTGATCCCGTTGATGCTTGCCGCGGTGCCTGCCGGCTGGCCAGCCACGCTGGCGGTGGTCGCCGCCTACGAGCTCACGACGATCGCGACGATGGTCGCCCTCGTCCTGCCTGCCCGTGCGGCGACCCACGCCGTACGCGCCCCATGGATTGACCGCTTCGGCGACGTGCTGGCCGGGGGGGTCATCGCTGCCGTCGGAGTGGTCGTGAGTGTTGCCGGAATCTGAAACCGATGCGGCGAGACTGAAGGGGTGTGGGGTCTACATCCACCCGAGGCGACGAAACGCCCCGAGGATGAGCGAGACGCCCAGCACGACCACGAATATCCCGAATGCCAGACGCAGGTACGGGCCCGCCAGTCGATTGGCCAGAACAGCGCCACCGAAGGCGCCGATCGTCACGGTGAACGCAATGACGAGGGCCGCGTAGAGGTTGACGTTGCCGTGCCGGTAGTACTCGATGACGGCGGCGATGCCGACCGGCGGCAGGAGGACGGCGAGGCTCGTGCCGGTCGCCAGATGCTGGCGAAAGCCCGCCAGGTAGATGAGAGCGGGCACGATGACGACGCCGCCGCCGATGCCGAACACGCCTGACAGGAATCCGGCCGACAGGCCGATGAAGATCAATAGCGGCAACGGTGGATTCATAGAGACCGCTTAATCGGATTCGGCGTTCTGCGGCCCGTCGAGCAGTCGCCGCACACGTGCCAGCGCGCGCCGGCGAACGGCCTCCGGAACCGGCACCGAGCCTGCCTGCCGGCACAGGCCCGCTGTTTCGCGCAGGCCCGCGACGATTTCCGCGCAACCGGCGCAGTCACGGCAGTGTGTCTCGATCGACTGGCAGACGCCGGCCTCCAGATCGCCGTCCAGATACGCCGACACAGACGCCAGTAGTCGACGGCACTCTGCGGACGTCATTCGCTCTCCAGGTACCGGCGCAGCATCAGGCGCGCTCGATGCAGCCGGGTCTTCACATTGGCTTCGGAGTAGCCGGTGATCGCCGCAACCTCGCGCGTCGGCAGCCCTTCCATCTCGCGCATCACGACGATCATTCGATATTCTGGCGGGAGCTTCTTGAGCGCCTCGCGGAGCCGGCGGTCCATCCAGTCGTCGATCAAGCGTTGATCGGCCGAGCGGGTCTCGTCGGCGACGTCGACCGCGGCGCCGCCTTCTCGCGCGTCGACTCCGTCTTCGATCGAGACAAAGTGCGCCGGCTCGCCTGCGCGTCGCCGACGTTTCATCAAACAGGCATTACGCACGGTCGTGTACAGCCAGGTCCGGAAAGCCTCAGGGCGGTCGATACGGTTGAGGTATTGATAAGTCTTGAGCAGCGCGTCCTGCATCACATCTTCCGCGTCTTCGGGATGCCCGCACACCAGCAGGCTGAAGCGATACGCCACCTCTTGCGCCCGCAGCAGCAGCCGTTCCATCGCCTGACGGTCTCCGGCCGCCGCGCTCGAGACGAGGGCCGTGTACTCGCGCCTCGCGTGATCGGCGTCCGATTGGTGCAGGCGTCCGGGATCGGCAACGGCGCACACGTTCTTGTGATTGTACGCGCCGTGTGCCGCTCGAGCGGCCCGGCCCAATCCAGAGATGCAAGTCCGCTCGATTGGTGACATCGGCCGGAAATCCGGCCGTACGCCGGACTGTCACCTTTGGCCGAATCCTGCATCTCTCAAGCAGGATGACTGACGGTCTCAGAACGGCGACCTGGGTATTCACCGCCCTGTTTGTGGCGTTGACCGGGCGCGTCCTGTCCGCGCAGGAACTGCTGACGGTCGATCGTGCCGTGCAGGCCGCGCTCGGCCAGAACGCCTCGCTGCGCGCGACGCGCGCCGCCGTTACCGAGGCCGACGCGCGCATCGCCGAAGTCCACTCGGGATGGTATCCGCGCCTGTCGGTCACGGAGACGTGGCAGCGCGGCGACCAGCCGGTGTTCGTGTTCAGCTCCTTGCTGGCGGCACGGGAATTCGGCCCGGCCAATTTCGCCATCGACGCGCTCAATCATCCTGATCCGATCGGTTTCTTCCGGACCTCGATCGCCGTCGAGCAGCTGGTGTTCGACGGTGGACGACAGGGCTCCGCCGTCGACAGTGCGACATACCGGCGCGAGATGGCGCAACTCTCGTCGGAGGAAGCCTCGGCAGCCGTCGCACTGGCAACCGTGCAGGGCTACGGCCGCGTGCTCATCGCCGAATCTTCGCAGCGTGCGGCTGAATCCGCTCTCGAGGCGGCCCGTGAGGACCTGCGCCGCGCCGAGAATCGTCGCGACACGGGTGTCGCGACCGATGCCGATGTCCTTGCCCTGAGGGCCCATGTCGCCGACCTCGAACAGCAAGCCATCGAGCACCAGGGCGAGGCGGCGGTATCACGAGCCGAATTGAATCGGCTGATGGGTGTCCCAATCGAGCGGGAGTACCAGATCGCGCCACCTTCCGACAGCGACACGAGCGCGTCCGCCACTGCGTCCGTCGAGACGCTGATGGCCGAAGCGGCACGTAACCGGCCCGAGATCCGCCGCGCCACCACGGCTCAACAGGCCGCTGATGCGGATCGCAGCGGCGCCCGCGCCGGTCTCCTGCCGCAGGTCGCGGTGCAGGCGGCGTTCGACGTCAGCGGGACCCAGTTCAACGACCGGTCCTCGGCGTGGCTGGCGGGTGCGGCGGTGCGCTGGAATCTCTCGCTGGGGGGCGCCGAACGCGCGCAGTTGCAGGCCGCCACGAATGCGCGCGTTCGCGCCTCGGCAGAGGCCGAAGCTGCGCGCGCCGCCGTTGAGGTCGAAGTCGTGACCGCGTTCCGGCGCCTGCAGTCCGCCAATGCCCGTCGCGCTGCCGGCCGGGCGGCCGTGGAACAGGCGCGCGAAAGCCAACGCATTGTTCGCGACCGGTTCGATGCCGGCCTTGCCGGCGTCACCGACGTGCTGCGGGCGTCGAGCGCGGTCATCGATGCCGAAAGCCACCGTATTTCCGCCGCCGTCGATGCGGTCGTCAGCGAAGCGATGCTGCGCCGTGCGCTCGGGCGGCCCTAGGCAGGCGAGGCCACTGTGAACCGTCCGCTCGTTTCAATCGCCGCAGCGCTTCTGCTCAGCGGTGGCTGCGCGTCGCCTCCAGAGGGTGGCCAACCGGCGCCGCCGCCTCTCGCCGTCTCGACAACCACCGCCCGGTCCGTGGAATGGACTTCGTCGTTCGAAGCCGGCGGTGTGGTGCGCGCACGCAGCACGGCCGCGATTGCCAGCCGGATGATGGCGCCCATCCTCGAGGTCCACGTGCGCCCCGGCGATCGTGTGCGCCGCGGGACGCCGCTCGTAACGCTCGACAGCCGTGAGGTTGCGGCCAATCGCGCGCGCGCCGCAGCGGCACTGGCGAGCGCCGTTGAAGCGACGCACGCGGCGGAGTCGGAAGTCGCCAGCGCGGAGGCCGCCGCTCGACTGGCGCGCACGACCCACGACCGGATGAAGACCCTTCACGACCGGCGCTCGGCAACCCCGCAGGAACTCGATCAGGCCGTTGCAGCACTCAGTGCCGCCGATGCGCAACTCAACGGCGCCCGCGCCCGGCTGGCGGCTGGCGGCGCGGCCCGGGACGCCGCGCAATCTGCCAGCGACGCCGCGGCCGTCGCCGCCTCGTATGCCGTGCTGGTCGCGCCATTCGACGGTCTGATCACCGATCGTTCCGCGGATCCTGGCGCGATGGCCGCGCCTGGTGTCCCGCTGCTGACCATCGAAGACTCCACCGCGTTCCGGCTCGAGGTCGCACTCGACGAAGCGCGGGCGACCCAGGTCGCGGTCGGCCAGACCGTTGATGTCGAAATCGGTGATCGTACCGCCGCGAACTACTGGACCGGCCCGGCGCGCGTGAGCGAGGTCGCCCGGCTCGATCCAGCCTCGCACAGCTTTCTCGTCAAACTCGATCTGGCCGGTCCGCCATTGCTCCGTTCCGGCGTGTTTGGACGCGCCCGCTTTGCCGGGCCGACACGCCAGACGCTCGTGGTCCCGGCATCGGCGGCCGTCCGCCGCGGCCAGTTGACGTTCGTCTACATCGTCGACGCCCAGAACCGCGCCAGGCTCCAGCACGTCTCGGCCGGCGCCGAGGCTCGCGATCAGATCGAGGTTCTGGCCGGGATTCGTGAAGGCGACCGCGTGATTGCGAACCCTCCCGCGCAGTTGTCCGACGGCGCACCGGTGTCGGGAGACCGGCCGTGACGCCGGCCAATGGTCTGGCCGGCCGTCTCGCGGCCGCATTCATTCATTCGAAGCTCACGCCGCTCATCATCGTTGCCTCGCTGCTCCTCGGCGTGTACGCCGTCGTGGCGCTGCCGCGCGAGGAAGAGCCGCAGATCATCGTGCCGATGGTCGACGTGTTCGTCGATCTGCCAGGCGCGTCCCCCGCCGAGGTGGAGCAGCGCATCACGCGTCCACTCGAACAGTGGCTGTGGGAGATCCCGGGCGTCGAGTACGTGTATTCCACGTCCAGCCCCGGCCGCGCGATGATCATCGCGCGCTTCGTGGTCGGCGAGGACGAGGCGCAGGCGCTGGTGCGCTTGAACCAGAAGCTTGCCGCCAATGCGTCGGCCCTGCCGCCGGGCGCGTCGCCGCCGCTCGTCCAGCTGCGATCGATTGACGACGTGCCGGTGATGGCGCTGACGCTGTGGGGGCACGGTTACGACGACGTGCGCCTTCGGGCGATGGCGCGGCAACTCCAGGAGGTTCTGAAAGAGCTGCCGGACGTGTCGACCGTCACCGTGATTGGCGGCCGGCCGCGGCAGGTCACGATTGATCTCGATCCGGCGGCGCTCGCCGCGCGGCGCGTCGATCCGCTCGCCGTGCAGCGGGCCCTCGCCGCCAGCAACGATCGGGCACCCGCCGGCGACATCGTGGCCGGCAATCGCGCGTGGCGTCTCGAGAGCGGCCGCTGGCTCGACTCGATTGACGCCGTCACCAGCAGCGTCATCGCCGCCAGCGGCGGCGGCCCTGTCCGTCTCGCCGATGTGGCCACCGTCACTGACGGCGGCGGCGAGCCCGACAGCTATGTCATGCACTATCCGCGCGCCGGCGAGGCGTTCCCGGCGGTGACGGTATCCATTGCCAAGCGTAAAGGGACCAACGCGATTGCGTTGACCCAGGCGGTTGAACGGAAGGTCGAGAGCGTTCGCGGATACCTCCTGCCTTCGGACTTACAGACGTCCATCACACGCAACTACGGCGAGACCGCGCTTCACAAGTCCAACGAGCTCCTCTGGCACATGTTCCTGGCGGTCGTCTCGGTCTCGGCGCTGATTTGGCTCGTGCTCGGCCGGCGCGAATCGGCGGTGGTGTTGATCGCGATTCCCGTCACGCTCGCGCTGACGCTGTTCGTCTTCTACCTGTACGGGTACACGCTGAACCGCATCACGCTGTTCGCCCTGATCTTTTCGATCGGCATCCTGGTCGACGACGCGATCGTGGTGGTGGAGAACATCGTGCGCCACATGCGTCTGGCGCACGGTTCACAGACGGTGGAGGCCATTGCCGTCCGTGCCGTCGATGAGGTCGGCAATCCCACGATCCTGGCCACGCTCACGGTGGTGGCCGCGATTCTCCCGATGGCGTTCGTCGGCGGCTTGATGGGCCCCTACATGCGCCCGATTCCGGTCGGCGCATCGGCCGCGATGCTGTTCTCGCTCGTCGTCGCATTCGTGGTTACGCCGTGGGCGGCCGTGCGGATACTCGGGTCGCGCGGGCACCATGACCAGTCGGAGGATCGCCTCACCGCGCTCTATCGGCGGATCATGGGCCGGCTCATCGAAAACCCGTTTCCGCGGGTGGTGTTCCTCGCGCTGGTCGCGATCCTGCTGCTCGGTGCGGTGGCGCTGGTGCCGACCGGCCTCGTCACCGTCAAGATGCTGCCCTTCGACAACAAGAGCGAGCTGCAAGTGATCGTGCGCATGCCGGAAGACACGCCGCTCGAGGCGACCGCCGGCGTCGCGTCGGCGCTCGCCGATGAGGCCTTGCGCGACGAGGCCGTGACCAGCGTGCAGAGCTACACCGGGACCTCGTCGCCGTACACGTTCAATGGGCTCGTCCGGCACTACTTTCTCCGGCGCGCGCCGAATCTCGCCGATCTGCAGGTGACGCTGGTACCGAAGGAAGCGCGGGACGAGCAAAGCCACGCCATCGCCGGGCGCCTGCGCACGCGGCTCGATCCGATTGCGGCGCGGCTCGGCGCCCGGATCCAGGTCGTCGAGTTACCGCCGGGTCCACCCGTGCTGCAAACCCTCGTCGCCGAGGTCTACGGTCCCGATCCCGATCGCCGCCTCGAGCTGGCGAAGACGGTCCGATGCGGTCTTCGAAGGTACCGCTGGCGTCGTCGACGTGGACTGGTATGTCGAATCTCCGCAACCGAAACTGCGGCTGGACGTCGACGATGACAAGGCTGCGGCCGCAGGAGTGTCGGCGGTCGAGATCGCATCGGTGGTCCGGATGGCTGGCGCCGGAATGGCGGCTGGCCTCCTGCACGACGCGCGGGCGCGCGAGGACGTCCCGATCGTGCTGCGGCTGCCGCGCGACCTTCGAGGATCGCTCGACGCGGTGCAAGGGCTCCAGGTCGGCCGCTCGAGGCCGGTCGCTGTCGGCGAATTGACGCGAGTGGTGGCGACGGAGGAGCAGCCGAGCGTCTATCACAAGAACCTGCTGCCGGTGACCTACGTCACCGGTGATGTCGCCGGCAGCGTCGAGAGTCCCGTCTACGCCATCCTGCAGATGAATCGCGCGCTGGCCTCGCTCCGCACCCCGGAGGGGTATGGCGTCGAGATCTTCAACACCCGCCAGCCCTTCGACAGCTCGAAGTACGCGATGAAGTGGGACGGGGAATGGCACATCACCTACGAAGTCTTCCGCGACCTCGGCATCGCGTTCGCGGCCGTCCTGGTGCTGATTTACATCCTCGTGGTCGGCTGGTTCCAATCGTTCATCACCCCGGCGACCATCATGCTCGCCATTCCGTTCTCGCTGGTGGGCATTCTGCCGGGGCATGCGCTGCTCGGCGCGTTCTTCACGGCGACGTCGATGATCGGCTTCATTGCCGGCGCGGGCATCGTCGTGCGCAACTCGATCATCCTGGTCGACTTCATCGAGCTGCGTGTCAAGGACGGAATGCCGATCGAACAGGCGGTCGTCGATGCCGGCGCGGTCCGGTTCAGGCCGATGGCGCTGACCGCCGCCGCGGTCATCGCGGGATCCGCCGTGATTCTGTTCGATCCCATCTTTCAAGGGCTGGCCATTTCGCTGATGGCGGGGGAGGTCGCGTCGCTGCTGCTCTCGCGCATGACCGTCCCGATTACCTACTACCTGACACATCGCCGGCGGCCGATGCCGTCACTCGTGCACGTCCCGGCTGCGGATATGAGCCACTGAGTTCAACTGAAGGAGGAGCGTCATGACTCTCGAACCGATGCTCCGGCTGATTGCCGGCGCGTTTGTCAGCGCCAGCGTGCTGCTGGGCCTCTATGTGCACCCGTACTTTCTCTGGTTCACCCTCTTCGTCGGGCTGAATCTCTTCCAGTCCGCATTCACCAAGTGGTGTCCGATGATGGCGATCCTGCGCCGGGCCGGCGTCCGCGAGCACGACCGTCCCCGTGGTGTTGCAGCCTAGGCGAGGGCGCACCCGAACGATCCGAGTTGGCGAGGACCCGGCGCTGGTGAACGCGAGCCGCGGTTTGTGGAGGCGGATTCGGCGAGCGACGGCAAGTCGCGCCTCCGGGCTGTGTGCCGAACGCGCACATTGTTCCAGCGGGCATCATCGCCATCACCCGCGCCCAGGAGCGCGGGTATTCCTTCGCCTACGCCGGCTGAGGGATCAGGCCGGCAACGGCGGCATCGGCAGGCTTGGCGTGCCGAACACGATCTCGGTGATGGCTTTGACGCTGCGGTTGCCGTACCGGAAGGGGACAATCAGCCGCAGCGGCGCGCCGTGCCGCGGCGGAATCGGCTCGTCATTCATCAGCCACGCGAGCATCACCTGCGGATGCCGCAGCGTCGCGACCGCCTCGTCGACGTAGTGACGGTCGGACGCGACGAATCGGCAATAGTGCGCCCCCGGGACGAGACCCAGCATGTCGGCAAAGTCACTGAAGCGGACGCCGGTCCACTTCACGATGCCGCGCGGGTTGGGGGCGCCGCACTGCAAAAGGAAGGTATGAGACACGCGCGGCAGCCTCTCCAGATTCGCGAAACGCAGCGTGCCCGCGAGCTTCGCGAGACCGCGCGTGTCCACTTTGATCGCCATCTTCCGGTAGTCGAACTCGATTTCAGGCGCCTGGCGGTTCGGCTGTGCGCCACATCAGCGGATCAGTGATCGGCCCCGCCGCGCTCGCAGGATGCTCCGGCGCTGAGCCATCCGGGTTGAGCGGAAACGGCGCCGGGAAGCCCTGGCGCAACGGCCGCTCGACGAGCTGGTCCGGCCAGGGCTCCTGCGGCTGAGCAGCCTGCGCCTGAAGGTCGCCGGGCAGCAGCCCGCTGATGGACAACCCCGCGAGGGTCGAACCGGACATACGGATCGCCTCGACGTCGCGAGATACTCATCGCGTAGCCCTCCTCGAGCCGTATACTCTCGCATTTTTTCGGCTTATCGGCACAATCAGGGAGCTCGTCCCGGATTCTCAACACGGCGATTGCTTGGACTACGAGGCGGCGATTCGAACCTACCACCAGCTCGTCATCAACGCCACCGGCATGTGAGCTCGCTTATTCCTGCCTAACGCCACGGGCCCTCCTCCATGAATGGATGAAGAACTGCAAGAACAGGTGAGCGAGTGCCAAGCAGGTGCCACCGGGCACGCGTCACAGTCCTAGCGCTGCGGTAAACCCAAGCATTCCGACCAGTCCCAACGTGAACGCCCACGCGACTTCCATTCTGGCCGCCGCTTCGAAGCTCTCGGGCAGCAGCTTGGCGACGACGAGAAAGATCATCGCCTCCGGCAAAACCGAGGCTGGGCGCGACGAGCGGCTGGAAGACCGACGTCAGCAGGAAGGCGGGAACTGCCAGGAGTGGCTGCGGCAGGCTCGTCAACACCGCGTACCAGACGCAGCGGGCCATCGATGCGCCGCGGGCGCGCAGCGGAAGCGCCACCGCCGTGCCTTCCGGAATGTTGTGAATGGCAATCGCGGTGGCGAGCAGCAGGCCGAACCGCGTTTCGCCGGTCGCATAGCCGACGCCGATCGCGAGGCCCTCCGGCGCGCTGTGCACGAACATCGTCAGCACCACCAGCAGCGGCTGGCGTGATTGGGCGACGCTCCAGTCGCCCATCTGCCATTGCCGCTGACAGCATCATGCCGCCGGCGCAGGCGTCGGCAAGCCCCTGGAATCGTCTGTGAACGGTCTGAAGAAAGAACGCGGGCAGGACGCCAACTGCCGTCGCGAGGTCGCTCGCAATGGCGACGATGAGGACCTCGATCACCGGCGGGCGACGCGGATCCGCGCGTCGACGATGCGGCAGCCGTTCCCCGGCGGAAGCGCGATCACCGGATTGAGGTCGAGCTCGACGATCTCGGGCACCTCCTCGGCCAGCCGCGCGATGCGGAGCAGGATGTCGCGCAGGGCATCAGTGTCGGCCGCCGGATGGCCGCGATAGCCCTCGAGGAGCTTATAGCCTCGCACGGCGTGCAGCAGCTCGTCGGCGTCGCGATCGGTGAGCGGCGCCACGCGGAAGTGGACGTCCTTCAGCACCTCAACATGGATCCCGCCCAGGCCGAAACCGACCAGTGGGCCGAACAGCCGATCCTCAGTGACGCCGATAATCGTCTCCACGCCGCCGGTGATCATGGGTTGAATCACGACGCCTTCGTCAGGCGCCGTCTCGCCGTGTTGCCGCCGCGAGGGCCGACAGCTCGCGAAACGCACCGCGGACGGCTCGCTCCGACGCAAGCCCGACCTGCACGGCGCCCGCTTCGGTCTTGTGGAGAATGCGGCGCGCCTGAAGCTTGGCGACGACGGGGTAGCCGAGGGCCGCAGCGAGGCCGACTGCTTCATCGGCGGTGCGCGCGCGCAGCGTCGGCAGCAGCGGCAGACCGAAGGCGTTCAGCACACGCCGGACTTCCTCGGCTGTCGAGCCAGTCGTCGTTTCTGCTGGAGAGAATCTCGCGACACACCTCGCGTGCTTCGCCCGGCCGGACGTCGTCGAATCCCCAGAAGAGCGCCGGCGGCAGCGACCGCCACTGCGCGTAGGCCGCGACCTTGCCGAGGGCACGGGCGGCGTTCTCGGGAAACGCGTAGGCGGGTACCTTCTCGCCGTCGACATGGAGCGGCGCGAGCTTGCCCGATTCGGCCATGACACAGGCGAGGATCGGCTTGCCGGTAGCACCCGCCTGCCGGCCGGCGGCGATGCCCTCGCGGATCGCCGCGAGGGTGTCGTCGGAGGTGCGCCGGTCGACCGGCGCGAAGATCACGATCAGGGCATCGACGTCCGCGGATGCGAGCGCGATCTCGACGGTCCGCCGGTACGCCTCGGGTCCGGCTGACGCCACCATGTCGACCGGATTGGTCACGGTGGCTTCGGGCGGGAGAAAGGCACGAAGGCGATCGCGGGTCGCTTCGGAGAATTCGGTGACCTGGAGCCCCGCCGCCTCGCAGGCGTCCACCGCGAGGATGCCGGGGCCGCCAGCGTTCGTGACGACGGCCACGCGCCGGCCGGCGGGGAGCGGCTGCGCCTCCAGGCAGGCCGCGATGTCGAACATCTCGTCGATCGTGTCGGCGCGGATCACGCCGGACTGCTGGAAGAGCGCGTTGACGGCGACATCGCTGGCCGCCAGCGCCGCCGTGTGGCTGCCCGCCGCGCGCGAGCCCGCCCTGGTGCGGCCCGCTTTGACGGCGACAATCGGCTTGGTGCGCGCGATCCGCCGCGCGATCCGGCCGAAGCGCCGCGCGTTGCCGAACGACTCGAGGTACAGCAGGATCACGCTCGTGGCCGGATCGAGCTCCCAGTACTGCAGCAGGTCGTTGCCGGACACATCAGCCTTGTTGCCGACGCTGACGAACGTCGACAGGCCGACGCCGCGCTGCTGCGCGAGATCGAGGATGGCGAGGCCGAGGGCGCCGCTCTGCGACGAGAACCCGACGCTGCCGGCTGGCGGCATCACGGGCGAGAACGACGCGTTCAGGCTCACCCTCGGCGACGCGTTGAGCAGGCCCATGCAGTTGGGCCCGACCATCCGCATCCCGTAGTTCCGGACCCGCTCGACCAGCTGCTGCTGCAGCGCCCGGCCGGCGTCGCCGACCTCGGCGAACCCGGCCGAGATGACGACCAGCGACTTGACGCCCGCCGCGGCGCAGTCGTCCACGACGTCGAGGACCCGCTCGCTCGGCACGGCGATGACCGCCAGATCCGTTCCAGCCGGCAGCTGGCGCGCCGATGGATAGCAGACGAGGCCGTCGAGCTCGGCGGCGTTCGGGTTGACCGGATAGATCGGGCCCTTGAACCCGGCGGCGCGAAGCGCGTCGAGCACGCGGCGTCCGATGCTCGAGGGATCGCGCGACGCGCCGACGATCGCGACGGCAGCGGGCGTCAGCATCGGGCGCAGCGAGGCGGCTGTCGCGGCGCGGTCGCGCTCCTCGGCGGCGCGGACCCCTTCCGCCGATGGCGCGAGCGACAGCTGCAGGTCGACGCAGCCGCCCGAGCTCTTCGATCGGATCTCGAACCCGGAGTCGCGAAACACTTCGAGCATCGGCGTGTTGTCGGTCAGCGTCGACGCCTGGAACCGCTCGAAGCCATGCCGTGCCGCGATAACGGCGAGCCGTTCGAGCAGCATCGAGCCGAGCCCCTTGCCCTGGAAGCGATCGTCGACCGCGAAGGCGGCCTCGGCGACGCGATCGCTGACCGCCAGGTACGAGGCGGTTGCGATCGGGCGCAGCCTTCCTGCGGGAGGCGCCGCCTCGCTCCTCCGCGCTGACATAACGATCGACGATCAGCGTGAGCGCGCGGCCGGGGTCGTGCGCGTCGGTCAGGCGCTGGACGATCGCGTCGGTCGGTTCGGCCGGCGTGAAGAATCTTCGCCGCCGCGATTCAGGCGACAGGTCGTGGAAGAACCGCCGCAGCGGTTCGCGATCGCTGTCGGTGGCCATGCGAACCGATGCCACGGTGCCGTCGCGCAGCACCATCCGGGGGTTGTCGAGGTAGTCGCCGACTGGAAGCGCCGCCGCCGTCTTGCGCATGCTCAGGCCTTGGCCGCGACGGCCAGGGTATCCGGCAGCACGAACTCATGCTCGGGATGCCGGACGACGAGCACGGGGCAGCCGGCCAGGCGAACGACGCGTTCCGCGACGCTGCCCATCAGCAGGTGCGCCATCGCCCCGCGGCCGTGGGTGCCCATGACGATCAAGTCGATGCCGGTCTCCTTGGCGTAGTTCACGATGGATAGTGCCGGCGCATTGGACGTGATGACTATCGGCCGCATCACAATCGGGTCCGGATCGTTGTCGATGAGCCGCCGATCGAGCTCCTTGCGGGCCGCCTCTTCGATGTCTTTCTGCAGCGTGGGCGGGACGGCCACGTACAGCTCGCCAGCAAACATCCGCGCCGAAGCGTCCTCGGCGACATGGAGCACGTCGATCGAGGCGCCAAAGTTGCGGGCAAGCGCCCGCGCATAACTCAGGGCGGCGTCCGCCGCTTCGCCGAAATCAGTGGGAACCAGGATCTTCTTGAGCGTAATCATGGCAGACCTCTCAAAGTCTACAGTCCACAGTCGATAGTCAACAGTCAGGGTCAGACTGACGACTGTCGAGTGGCGACCGATGACTGATTGAGCATCCGGCATGCCACCTCGCCGCGACGGAAAGCGCGGCGGTTTTTCGCGAGTGCAGAGACGCTGACGGGTTTCCGCCACACCCGATGGGTGCTGGGTGCCAGGTGCTGGGTGCTGGGTGCTGGGTGCGACGTGCTGGGTGCTCACGCCAACGCGCGGTGTTTGGAGCGTAGCGACGAGGAGTGCCGGAAATTCGACAGTGCCGGGCGAGCGACAGCCCAATTGCCGGCGGCCGACAGGATGACGCCGGCCAGCAGTGTCCAGGCGCCCGCCGAGAGGAGGGGAATTGCGTTCAGCGCGAATCCGACCGCGATTGACGGGACCGCGAAGGCCCAGACGGTGAAGATGACCTGCTGGAGAGAACGGATGGGCATGGCGTACGGCGGCACCACCGGTCCCTTGAATCCGGAATCGGCGAGCGCGAGATACCACGCGAGCAGGGGCACGAGCCTGGCCTGCATCCCGACCACCATTTGGGCCAGGAATCCCACGAGTCCGAATACGCCGTACGCGATCGCCAGACGAAGTGACATGTCGGACGGCGGTGCAAAGACAAGGTAGAGACCGATCGCGCACGCCACGACGAAGGAAATGCCCGCGGCGGCTGCATGCAACACCGCGAAATCGACGGCAGGCGCGCCCGCCGGCTTCTTCGACCTGTGACGCACCATCACGGCTACGTGGACGGCGAAGCAGGCGAACCCTGTCACGATCAGGACGGCACCTCCCGCCGCCCACTCGCTCTGCGCGATCAGGGCCGTGAAGAGAATCAGAACGCCGATTTCCATCAGGACGGCACTGGCGTACACGGTAGGTCCCGCCGGGGCCTTCGCGGGTATCACCATCGGCAGCAGCCGGTAGCCGACGCCGACGACCATCATCACCGCCCAGCCCACGGCGGCGAGGTGCGCGTGCGCGAACACGTTCGACAGCACAAACCCCGGCAGGAAGTGATGGCCCTTGTCGAGGCCGAGGAGGATACCCGCGGGTGCCGCCAGGACAAGGTTTCCCGCGGCCAGCGCGATGTGAAGCTTCACACCGCCCGGAATCGGCGCGGCGCGAAGTCCGCGACAGAGGCGCGCGACGACAAAGAGGATTCCCGAAGTGGCGGTGGCAGCCGACCACGCCATGCCGTTGAGTTCCTGAATCCAGAAATGCGCGACCATTCCGACAATGCCGATCGTCACGGCGGCGAAGGCCACGTAGTCGCCGCGGCGGGCCGGCAGGGAGATGCCGAGCGTCGCGGGGCCCACGATGTAGATGGCGCCGAGGATCGAGTTGGTGATCCATCCGAGCGTCACCAGGTGAACGATCGCGACCATCCGCGAGTGATAGAAGAAGCCGGCCGCCGCGCGCGGTGACCACGCGACGAGGAATGCCGCCAGGCCGAGCGCGAGCATGGGCAGCCGCGAAGTAGAGGAGCGGAAGCGTTCGAGACGGAAGTCTGTCGCTCGCCATTTCTTGACGTCGTTTGCGGCGACCCTGAAAGGGTCGCCCTACATCTATTTCTTTGCGGCGACCCCTGAAAGGGTCGCCCAACATCTATTTCAGTGTGACCTCCACCGCGTCAGGACGGTATGACCGGCGTCATAGGCGCGGCAGGCGACCGCTCAGGTCCGCCGGGCGAACAAATCCCGAACGAGCCCCACCAACGCAGCGGTCCAGGCGAGCAGCGCCACCCAGATGAACACTCGAGGGATCGCCATCAGCACGGGCACTTCGACGACCTGCCCGAGCCGATAGGTGCAGACGGTGTACATCCCGAGCGGGAACACGGCACCCCAGTAGAGGGGGTCGTAACGAAGCGGAAAGCGGCGGATGAGATGGCGCCAGATGCCCAGGATGCACGAGCATCGGGATCCACCAGGTGGCGGTCGCCCAGAACAGCAGCGTCATGCCCCTTCAGGAACGGCATGAGTTCGTCGAGGACCGGCGAAGCAGGCGCCGCGGCCACCAGCAGCGCGCCAGCCAGCGTCGAGATCGCCACCGCGCCCATGTTGATCCAGTAGGGCGGCCCCAGGTCCGAGGGTTCCATCACGAAGAACGTGTACCGGAAAAAGATCAGCGAGATGATCCAGATGTAGAGCATCCCGCCGCCCAGCCACAGCAACAGGCTGAAAAACAGGACCAGCGGCTCGCGCGCGCCGAACCCGGCGGCGAGTTGTGTTCCGAGCACGCTCACGGACTGCGCGGCCACGACGCTGACGAGCCACCCGCCGCTCAACCCTTCGGGCATCGGCGGCTTGTGTTCCTTGACCGTGAGCACCGCCAGCACACCGTAGGTAATCACGGCCCACAGCAGGATCCCGACTGCCCACAGAACTGCCGCGGGCGGCCACATCCCGGCGACGATGACGAACTGACTGCCGAGGACGCAGGTGCCGGCAACGGTCGTGAAGAACCCGACCGAGCGGCCGTGATCGAGCAGGTCGGCGACGACGCGGTCGCGATACCGGGCGATCCGGACGATCGTGAGCGCGACAAGCGCCGGATAGAACACCAGGTTCAGCGCGAACAGCAGCCGCGCGACGGCCGTCATCCCCAGCAGCTGCGCCGCAATCGACACGATGCCGGTCGCCATCACCATGGCGAAGTACGCCGGGTGAAGCGAGGCGATCCGGCCGCCGCCGGGGCGCGGCGTTCATCGGTGCATGCGCTCGATGTAATAGAGGTAGCGGAGCAGGCCGCCGTTGAGCAGCAGGCAGAGCAGGCTTGCGCCCGCGGCGGGAAGGACGACCGACTCGTCGCCGCCCAGATAGGCATTCATCGTCGCGGTGAGCAGCCAGAGCTGCAGGACGACGAGCATCAGCACGAAAGCGAGCATTCCGTGGACGACGGTTGTCCGCTGATCGCGGGTGAAGGGGCGTTTCACGGCCATGGCTAGACGGTCCTCAGCTCGATGCCGCTCGCAAAGATGTCGCGTCCCCGCACCCGCAGGACGATGCGCGTGAGCGGCCGCCGCGCGGGTCCCGCGAGCGGACGGCCGGTGGCGACATCGAAGACGCCCTCATGACACGGGCAGAAGATGCGTCCCTGTTCCGGCTGCGGCAGCACCGCGCAGGACAGGTGCGTGCATTTCTGGCTGTACGCGACGAGCACGTCCGGTTCAGGCCGAATCAGCAGGCAGTCGTCGTGTTCGCCCGGGTAGACGAACCCGACCGCGCCTCCCACCGGCACATCGTCGACCGATGCGATCCGCGTGAGCGCCAGCTGCCCGCGCCTGCGGCGCAGCCAGTTCTCCGCGACGATCCAGAACTGCCCGGCGGTGAACGCGGCGCTGATGAGGACCATGAACTTCATGAAGTCCCGGCGCTCCACGTAGTGGTCCTGCGGGTAGTCGATCGGAAAATCCCGCCGCCAGGCCGGTTGCTGGTCGCGCGGGCGGCCGTCGGGCGGCCGCGTGATCTCCTCCGGCTCGCCGGCCTCCGCGTAGACATTCGCCGGCGCCGTGCCGGTCAGTCCCTCGCGCCCGGCGGTGTTGACCTGCGCGTCGATCGTGGCTTTCATCCACGCACCTCCACCGCGGCAAACGGGTCGGCGTCGGGCGGCGCGGCCCGCAGCGGAATCATCCGGGTGCGCGGCGCATTGTCGAGCACCGCCGTCACGTCCACGTGCGGCTCAGCCGCCACGACGCGCCTGGGCGCCATCATGAACACACGCGTCGTAATCGTCTGGCCTCCGAATCGGAACGTGTTGATGGGCGCCGAGAGCGGGCGCAGCTGCTCGATCTCGGCGCGCGTCCCGAAGAACAACGCCTGGCTCGGGCAGACGGTCGCGCACATCGGCTTCTTGCCGACGCTCGATCGGTCGTAGCACATGTCGCACTTCATCATGATCTGCCGGCGTTCGTAGACTTCGGGAACGCCAAACGGACACGCGATCGCGCAGTTGCCGCACGCGATGCAGCGCGGCTTCAACGCCGACTGGACGACGCCGTCGCCGGTGCGCTTGATGGCATCGGCCGGGCAGACCTCGGCGCAGGTCGGCTGCTCGCAGTGCATGCAGACCACCGGCACGGTCTGCGTGCTCCGCGCCCGATCGACGAACTCGAGGTGAATCATCGATTCGCCGCGATGGGTGTCGCACTCGGTGCACGCCTGGACGCAGGCCTGGCACCCGATGCAGCGGTTCGGATCGATGTAGAAGTCGAGATGTCCGGGCTTCGCCATCCAGGCTCCTACTGCTGCGGCTCCAGCGTGACGGCGTAGGCCGGCGCCGCCTCCGCCTTGCGAACCCGGCACCCGCACACTTTGTATTGCGGGATCTTGCTGATCGGATCCTGGGCGGCGACGGTCACCTGGTTCACGCTTTTCGGCCCGCTCCAGTGGAAGGGCACGAAGACACAGTCGGGCCGGATCGTCGTCACGACCTGCGCGCGCAGCGTGAGCTCACCACGCCGGGTTTCCACCGTCGCCCAGTCGCCGTCGCGAATGCCGAGCCGCGCGGCCATTCGCGGATGCATCTCGACGCGAGGCTCCGGGTACTGTGCCACGAGCGGTCCGATCCGGCGGGTCTGCGTCCCCGACAGAAACTGGCTGATGACGCGGCCGGTCGTGAGGTAGACCGGGTACTCGTCGTCCGCGTCGTCGACCGGCACGCGGTAATCGGCGACGTTGAAGCGCGCCTTGCCGTCCGGGAAGTAGAACGGCCCCGCGCCTTTCGCGACCGGGTTGTAGCTGCCGGGCTCGAAGAGGCGCGGCGTCCCGGGGTGGTCGATCGGCTGGCCCGTGCGAGGATCCTCGCTGTAGCACGGCCAGAACACGCCCATCTGCTGCTCGATCTTCTCGTAGGTGATCCCCGAGTAGTCGGCAACCCCGCCTTTGCTCGCGACGCGCAGCTCCTCGAAGATCTCGCGCGGCTCCGCGAAGGTGAAGCCGTGGGGCCGGCTCAGCGCGGTGGCGATGTCCTGGATGATCCGCCAGTCCTGACGCGCCTCGCCTGGACAGTCGACGGCCTTATTGATCTTGATGACGCGCCCCTCGACCTGGGCGACGACCCCTTCATCTTCTTCATGCAGGCTCCCCGGCAGCACGATATCGGCGTGGCGGGCGGTTTCGTTGAGGAAGAAGTCGATCGCGACGAAGAACTCGAGCTTGTCCAGACAGCGTGTGATGAACTGGTTGTCGGGCAGCGAGACCTTCGGGTTGAAGCAGATCGACAGGAGGCCCTTGATTTCGCCGGCGTCGATTTTCCGGAACATCTCGTAGGCATCGACGCCGGGCCGGGCAGATCGCTCTCGTCGATGCCCCAGACGCCGGCGACGTAGCGTCGATGCTCGGGGTTGCTGATGTCGCGCCAGCCGGGCAGCTGATCGCATTTCTGCCCGTGTTCGCGGCCGCCCTGGCCGTTGCCCTGGCCGACGATCGTTCCGTATCCGCTCTTGGGCTTGCCGATGCGGCCGGAGGCCAGCACCAGGTTGACGGTGCCAAGGGCGTTCTGGACGCCGTTCGAATGGTGCTCGATGCCGCGCGCGTGAAACAGGAAGCTGGTCCGCGCGGTTCCCCAGAGCTCCGCGGCCTGCCGGATCAGGCGTTCGGGTACGCCGGTCACGTCCGCGGTCCGCGCCGCATCCCATTCGGCGACAGTACGACTTCACCTGATCGAAGCCGACGGTGTGCGCGTCGATGAACGCGCGATCGATCCAGCCGTGTTCGATCATCAGGTTCAGGACGCCGGCAAACAGCGCCGCATCGCGCCCGGGCTTGACCGGGAGGTACAGGTCGCACGTCCGCGCCAGCGGCGTGATGCGCGGATCCTGCACGATGATCCTGGCGCCCAGCTCGCGCGCCTGCCAGATGTAGTTGGTCGTAATCGGCGAGCACTCCGCGACGTTCGAGCCCGCGACCCAGATCACCTCGGTCCCGACCATGTCAGACCACGGGTTGGTGGTCCGATCGATGCCGAACGCCTTCTTGTTCGCGGCGCCGGCGCTGACCATGCAGAGGCGGCCGTTGTAGTCGATGTACGGCGTGCGGAGGCAGACCCGCGCAAACTTGCCGAGCAGGTAGGTCTTTTCGGTCGTCAGGCTCGCGCCGCCGAGCACGCCGACCGATGACGGTCCGTGCGCCCGCTGCAGCCGATCGATCTCCGACGCGACGCGGGCGATCGCGTCCGCGTACGACGCGGGGCTGAACCCGGACGCCGAGGTCGTGTCACGGCGAAGAGCGGTCAGCAGCCGGTCGGGATGGGATCCCTGCAGGTAGCGCTTGACGCCCTTCGGGCAGAGCATCCCGCGATTGAACGGGAACTCCTCCCATGGCTCGAAGCCGATCACCTCGTTGTCTTTGACTTTCAGGTGTATGCCGCACTGCTGCCCGCAGAAACAGCAGTGCGTGCGCACGAGCCGATCCGGTTCGATCGCCGGTGGCGAGCCGCACGCCCTCCATCGCCGACAGGTGCGGCCCGAAGCGCTCGATGATCCTCGTTTCGTCGACCGGCAGCGATGCCATGCTCGATTCGCCCTCGGACTCCTCACGTCCTCGCGGCTTCCTAGTCTCCGCGCCCAGAGCTCGGCCTGCGCCAACCCGAACATCGCCCGCCGGCACCGCGGGCAGACCTGCTGGTAATGCGTGATCGCCGGGTGTCCCTTGATCTCGTACGCAAAGCCGAGCTGCCGCTCGACTTCCATCGAGGTCGCCGACCATCATCGTCGACGCAAACGGACGGGCGCAGCGGCCGCAGACGGCCTGCGGTCCCTGCTTGCCCGAGTCCTTGTAGAGCGCGACGCCGAGCTGCGCCGGCCGCTGGAAGATGTGGAACAGCTTGCCAAAGGGGAGCCACAACAGCGTCAGGATCACGGTGACCGCGTGCAGGATTGCGAGGAAGTCGTAGGCGTATCCCTTCATCCACGTGTAGCTGGCGGTGAGCATCAGGCCGGTGACGCTGATGGCGAAGAGCAGCAGCAGCGGCAGCATGTCGAACCCGAACTGCTGCACGGCGACCGCGCCGCGGTCGATCATCCGGCGGCGGAACGCCAGCATCACGCCGGCGATGACAAGAAACGAAGCCCAGACGAGACCATGGAAGATGATGAACGCCGCGAACGGACTCGACGGGGAAGTCGGCAACCGGCAGGCCGAACACGTACGCGCGGTAGACCTCGAGGCTGCCCGGGACGGTCTCGAAGTGGATCCATCCCCAGACCAGGGGAAACGTGATGGCCGCCGCGAGGATGCAGCCCCACATGATCAGCCAGTGCGTGACGCCCCGCAGGGCGCTGCGCCTGAAGATGAAGCGGTTGGCCGCGAACTCCAGCAGAACGCGCCGCCCGATTTCCAGCACGTGGGCGCCGAAGAGCCCCGGCTTCAGAAAAATCCGCCAGCCCCGTCGCCAGTACATCCGCGTCGGCGGCCGGTTCAGCCACATCGCATAACGGTAGGTGACGCCGAAAGTGGCGAAGAGCGTGGCGAACGTGTAGCCGACCAGCGCGGCGTCGAAGTGATCGAGTCGACGGGATCCGTAGACGACCATCGCGGCCAGGATGGAGGTGAACAGCAGCGCCCAGCCCATCGCCGTCCGCTTGTCGCGTTCGAGGCGCATACAGTCAGCTCGCCGCGATGGTCTCGAGCGTGCTCGAGTCGAGAAGCGTGAAGCCGTCCTTGTCAGTGCGCACGATCTCTTCCTTGCCCCACCGGCTCATGATCCGGATGCATGTCTCGATCGTCGTCCCCGTCATGTCGGCGAGCTCCTGCCGCGAAAGCGCCAGCGGGACAAAGGTACCGCCATCGCCAGGGCGGCCGATGTCTTTCGCCAGCTTCAGGAACAACCGCGCGAAGCGCGCCTCCACGCGTGCGCCGCTCAAGTCGGCGATCCGCGTGGTCAGCTCGACGAGCCGATGGGTCAGGCCCGTGAGGAGGCCCCGGACGAGTGACGGATGCTGTTCGAGCAGCGCGAAGAAGCCGGCGCGCGGGATGAGGACGCACTGCGTGTCCTCGAGCGCGACGGCGGTCGCGGGGAATGGCCGGCCTTCGTACGCCGCGGTGGCGCCAAGCGGATCGCCGGGACCGAAGATCTCCAGGATCACTTCCTTGCCTGCCGGCGTCGCCTTGTAGACCTTCACCCGGCCCGTCACGATCGTGATGAAGAAGTCCGAGGGCTCGCCTTCACTGAAGATCGCGCTGCCTTTCTGATAGCTGTGCGCGCGCGCCACCTCGGCGAGGCGCTGTCGGTCGGCGGGCTGGAGGCGGCGGAACGTCGTGCTGAACCGCAGCATGTCTGCAACGGCCGGAGGCACGCCTCGATTCTAGCCGTACCGCTTCCACACGGCGGTATGACGGCCGTCATACCGCCTGATGAACCCGGGAACTACCGTAGTTGGGACGCGAGATTCACAAGGAGCGCGATTCCATGAGCCTGCAATTCGACACCTCCACCAGCCTCGGCGACATCGTTGCCGCCGATTACCGGGCCGCCGGCGTCTTCGATCGGCTCGGCCTCGATTTCTGCTGCGGCGGCAAGCGAACGTTCGGAGAAGCCTGCGCGGCCGCGCGGCTGGATCCGGGCGCCGTCGCCGCTGAGCTGGCGAAGCTCTCCGCAACGTCAGGAGCTGACGACGTGCCAGACGTGTCCTGGCCCGTCGAGGAGTTGGCGCACTACATCGTCAGCCGCCATCACGGGTACGTCCGCCAACAGCTGCCGGTCATCAGCCGGCCATCTGGCGAAGCTCGTCGCGGTCCATGGCGAGCGCCATCCGGAGCTGCAGCAGATCGCCGAAAACAACATCCTGTTCCCGCACGCGGTCACGCTGGAGGCGGCGGTGAACGAGCTGGGGTTGTGACACGGCGGACCGAAAGATCCGCGCTACTTCAAGCCCGGCAAGGTGAGGGGCCCATGAGACACACGCGCATCATCGTGAGTCACTACGGCGGGCCCGATGAACTTCGGGTGATTGAAGAGGAATGCCCGGAGCCGAAAGACGGTGAAGTGCGGGTGAGAGTGCTGGCCGCCGGCGTCTCCTTACCCGACCTGTTGATGCGGGAGGGTGTTCATCCCGAAACGCCCCCGCTGCCGTTCACGCCGGGGTGGGATCTTGTTGGCATGGTGGATCGACTGGGCGGCGGGATCTCAGGTCTCGAACCGGGCCAGCTCGTGGCGGCGCTGCCGATCACGCGGTGCCTATGCGGAGTTCGTCTGCATGCCGGAGCGTGAACTGGTTCCTGTCCCGTCGGGGCTGGATGCCGCCGAGGCGGTCAGCCTCGTGCTCAACTACGTCACCGCCTACCAGATGCTGCAGCGGTCCGCCAAGGTCAAGCCGGGGCAGCGGGTGTTGATTCATGGCGCGGCAGGCGGAGTCGGCTCGGCGCTATTGCAGCTGGGGCGCGTCGCCGGATTGGAGATGTACGGTACGTGTTCGTCGGGAGGAGCGTCGGCCGTTTCTGCCATGGGCGCGGTCACGATTGATTACCAGCGTCAGGATTTCGTGAACGAAATTCATCGCCTGACGGGCCACGGCGTGGACGTGGTCTTCGACGGCATCGGTGGCACTCACATCTGGCGTTCGCGCAAGGCGCTCCGTCCAGGCGGGAGGGTAGTGGCCTATGGCCTCACTTCCTCGCTGCACGGAGGTCGCCTGGCTTCGGGCCGTCCGGGGCGTCGTCGGCGCTTTCGTGGAATCTCAATCTTCGGGTTGTACATCGCCGGAGGCTGGCTTTTCCCAGGCCGGCGACGCGTGGTGCCCTACAGCATCCAGTGGCTCAAACGATTGAAACCGGCGTTGTTTCAACAGGATTTGATCGCTCTCTTCGACCTTCTTCGCCATCAGAAGATCCACCCTCTCGTCGCGCAGCGATTTCCTCTCGCGGGGCGCGACAGGCGCACGAGTTGCTCGGGAAGGGCGGAGTGGTTGGCAAGATCGTGCTCGTGACCAACAGGTCCCTTGAATCAGGAGCGGCGTAACGACTGGGGTCATTCGCGATACTCGACGGCGTCAGTAATGTGCCGGAAATCCGGCACCCGGTTGTCCTGTCTGCCGTCGGACTCCCGCCATCGACTCGATCTCCTCCGGAATTCCGGCAACAAACCGGGCACATGGCTTGCCCCTCGGTCGACCGGAGGGATGGTCATGGTTCACACCACAACGGGGCGCATCTTTCTCGGGTTCGGCCATTTCCTGGAACACGCGGCGGCGGTCGTGCTGGGACTGGTCCTGATCGTCGTCGGCCTCGGCCTCGGCGTGACGATGATCATGCTGCCGGTGGGCGTCGTCGTGGGCCTGGCGGGCGTGCTGCTGGTGGTTGGCGGTCTGTTCGCGCGCATCGACAAGCCATGAGGCGGGGAGCACGAATCATGCTCGATCGACAAAAGCTCGAAACTATCCTCTCCCGGCGGTTCCCAGGATCGACTCGCGACCAGGTGGCAGCCGCCGCTAACGCGATCATGGGGCTGTCGGACGAATGGGAAGAGGTGCTGCACGACGAGCGGCAGTTCGGGTATCACTACTCGAGCGAGTGCGGCAACATCTGCTATCTCGCGCGCGAGGCCGAGGACGGCGCTGAATTCCGTCTGTTCCGTCGGCGCGAGGCCTGAGTGAGCGGCGTCGCCGTCGGACACGCACTCGAAATCCGTTTCGAAGAAGTGCGCCGCGCCGAAGCGGATCGCTTGCGCCACAAGCTCGCGGCGCTCAGCCCGGGTGATCGCGTCTTGGCCGAAGCTATTATCACCGACGTGATCGGCGCCCTCGCCCGGGTGCCGGCCGCGGCGCTGTCGCGCCCCGAACCGCCGCCGGCCCTGGATGCCGTGGCCCACCGGTTCGGTCTGGACGGCCTGACCTAGCCTCTCGGTCAGCTTGTGCTACCCTCACACTCGCCTGCTGAGGAGGCACCTGTTGACGCATCTCTTCGAACGAAAACCGCTGCAAGCGCTGCTCGATGAAGTTCACGGCGAGCAACGGCTCCATCGCGTGCTGGGCCCCGTGCAGCTGTCCAGCCTTGGCGTCGGCGCCATCATCGGCACCGGCATCTTCGTGCTGGTCGGCGTCGCGGCCCACGATCGCACCGGTCCGGCGCTGATGCTGTCGTTTGTCGCCGCCGGCCTGACCTGCGTGTTCGCGGCGCTCTGCTACGCCGAGTTCGCCTCGATGGTGCCCGTCGCCGGGTCCGCCTATACCTACGCCTACGCCACGCTCGGCGAGCTCATCGCGTGGATCATCGGCTGGGACCTCATCCTCGAGTACGCCGTCGCCTCGTCGACCGTCGCCCACGGCTGGTCGCATTACTTCCAGGACTTCCTCGCCATCTTCGGCGTGCAACCTGCCGCACGTCGTTGACGAACGCGCCATTCGACTTCGACCCGGCTACCGGGCTGCTGGTTTCGACCGGGACGGTGCTGGATCTGCCCGCCATCGTCATCACCGTGCTGGTGACGATGATCCTCGTCAAGGGCATCCGCGAGAGCGCGTCGTTCAACGCGGGGATCGTCGATCGTGAAGGTCGGCGATCGTGGTGTTCGTGATCGTCGTCGGGGCGTTCTACGTCAACCCCGCCAACTGGACGCCGTTCGCGCCGTTCGGGCTCACCGGGATCAGCTTCTTCGGGAACACGCTGTTCGGGCAGACCGGTCCGGCCGGCGAACCGGTCGGGATGCTGGCGGGCGCGGCGATCGTGTTCTTCGCCTACATCGGCTTCGACTCGGTCTCGACCCACGCCGAGGAGGCGCGTAATCCGAGCCGGGACGTGCCGATCGGCATCATCGCCTCGCTCGTGCTGTGCACGGTGCTGTACATCGCGGTCGCGGCGGTCCTGACCGGGATGGTTCGTTACGACCAGATCAACATCGACGCGCCGGTGTCGGATGCGTTCAGGCAGGCCGGGCTGCCGTGGGCGCAGCTGCTGATCTCGGTGGGCGCGATCGCGGGGATCACATCGGTGCTGCTCGTGATGATGCTGAGCCAGCCGCGGATCTTCCTCGCCATGGCGCGCGACGGGCTGCTGCCGCCCGGCTTCTTCGGCGCCGTGCACCCGCGATTCCGGACGCCGTGGAAGTCGACGATTCTCACGGGCGTCTGCGTGTCGATCATGGCGGCGTTTCTCCCGCTCCGCATTCTGGCCGAGCTGGTCAACATCGGCACGCTGTTCGCCTTCGTGATCGTGTGCGCCGCGGTGCTGATCATGCGGAAGACGCATCCGGAGGCCGAGCGGCCGTTCCGCGCGCCGCTCGGCCCGGTCGTGCCGATCCTCGGGCATCCTCAGCTGTCTGGTGCTGATGTTCTCGCTGCCGGTCGAGAACTGGGTGCGGCTGGCGGTCTGGCTGGTCCTCGGGCTGGTCGTGTACTTCGCGTACGGCTATCGCCGCAGCGTGCTGCGGAATTCCATGCGCCACATCCCGGGTGCGGTGAGGAACGTCACGAACTGAAGGCGGCCACCGGCAGCGAATCGAGCCAGCGTTTGGCTTCGTGGACGTCGTTCGGCGTCAACTCGTGGCCGCCGGGTTGCCATCTCACCGTGACCGCGGCGCCGGTCTGAGTCAGCAGAGCAGCCAGACGTTCGGTTTCAGCCGTCGAGACGAGCGGGTCGTGGCGGCCGTTGCAAATGCAGCACCGGCGTAGCCGCCGTGATGCGGCAGCTCGGCGGGCACGAGCGGCACCATCGCGCGGAAGAGAACCGCGGCGCCAAGCGCTTCCGGACGCAGCAGGAGCAGGCTGGCCGGCGATGTTCGCCCCGTTCGAAAAGCCAGCCGCGACGACCCGGCGCGCGTCGAAGCGGTAGTGGACGGCGGCGGCGGCGATGAAGTCGGCGAGCTCGCCGGTCCGGAACTTCAAATCCTCTTCGTCGAACACCCCTTCTGACAAGGCGTCGGAAGAACCGCGGCATGCCGCGCTCGAGGACTTTGCCGCGCGGGCTCAGCACGCCGGCCTGCGGCGCGAGCGTGCGCGCGAGCGGCAGCAGATCCATCTCGGACCCGCCCGTGCCGTGCAGCACGAGCAGCGTCGGCGAATCCGATCGCTCGGTGGTCGGCGGCTGGTACACGTGCTGGAAGCCGAGTTGATCGGTCATGACTCCATGGCCGCCTGACGGCGGCCGCCCGGGACCGGCGTCAGAGTCGGCAAGGCACGTTCGATCGCGGGCCGGTGCGATTCCAGCCACGGCGGCAGCACGAGCGATTCGCCCAGGTGCGCCGGATCCTCGTCGGCCGCGAATCCCGGACCTTCCGTCGCGATCTCGAACAGCACGCCGCCCGGTTCCTTGAAATAGACCGACTTGAACCAGAAGCGATCGATCACCTCGGTGGCGTGCCCGCCTGCCGATTCGACCTGCCCGCGGACCGCGAGCTGGTGCGATTCGTCCTTGACGCTCCACGCGAGGTGATGGACGCTGCCCACGCCCCACGCGCCGCGGCGCGCCTCGCGGCGTTTCCTGCACGTCGACGACGCCCGGGGCGTCGGCAAAACCGTAGCGCGTCCAGCCGCTCTCCGTGCCGAGCCGCTCGAACCCCAGGACCGACGTGAGGAAGCTCGCGCTCGGCGCCGCGTCACGCTCCCAGATCTGCGCGCCGTACAGCCCTCGTACCTGGCGCTCGCCAGGCACCGGGACTCTCATCCCATGGAGTGAACGGCCGTCGCATCGTTCGTCCGCTTTCGACCAGCGCGATCTTCAGGCCGTGAGGATCCGTCGCCGGCAGGACGCGATCGCCGAACCGCGTTTCGCTGGTCCTGGATCTTCGTGCCGTACTTTTCCAGGCGCGCCGCCCAGAAATCGAGGCTCCCGGCGGGCACTTCGAGGCCGACCTCTACGGCAAGGCCATGGCCGATGCGCGGCGGCGCGAGGTGCGTCCAGGGAAAGAACGTGAGATCGGTGCCGGGATGACCTTCCGCGTCGGCGTAGAACAGGTGATAGGTGCCGGGATCGTCCTGGTTGACGCTGCGCTTGACGAGCCGCATCCCGAGGACGCCCGCGTAGAAGTCGAGGTTCTCCTGGGCTGGTCCGGCGATGGCCGTGATGTGGTGCAGCCCGTTGACGCGGTCCATACCTTCAGTATGGAACAATCTCGCCTTAGGCGGTGCATGGATTCACGACGTGCAGCGAAACGTAGCGTTCCGCTGCAGCTGTGTCCGCGAAACCCGATCGACGCGCGCGACTGGAAGCCATCTTCACAAAATCGGCTGCGTCGCGAGCGAGCGCGCGAGCGAGCCCACGCGAGCTGACACGCGCGCTATGTCAGCGCCGGCGCTCGCGAGCGCGCGAGGAGAGCGTGTGGGGGAGTCCGAGGGGCGAAGCCCCTCGGGTAAGACTAGTGCATCGACGCGCTTTGCTGAACGTACGCCTCTTCGCCGTGCATGCCCACGTCGAGGCCGACGCCTTCGTCAGAGGCCGTGGCGCGCAGCGGGATGATCGCACCGATGATCTTCAGCAGGATGAAGCTGACCACGCCGCTGTAGACCATCGCGGCGACGACAGCAGTGGCCTGAACGCCGAGCTGGCCGGGATTGCCGAAGAGCAGTCCGTCGTTCCCGGCGGAGTTGAGCGCCTTCTGCGCGAACACCCCGGTGAGAAGCGCGCCGACGGTGCCGCCGATGCCGTGGGCGGCGACGACGTCGAGCGAATCGTCGAGCTGAGTCTTGGCGCGGATGATCAGGCCGAAGTAGCTGGGGACCGCCGCGATTGCACCGAGGGCGATCGCGCTCATCGGGCCGATGAAGCCGGCCGCCGGCGTGATCGCCACGAGGCCGACGACGATGCCGGTGGCCGCGCCGACCGCGGTCGGCTTGCCGGACCGCATGTAGTCGAGCATCGTCCAGACCACCAACGTCCCCATCGGCGCCAGGAACGTCGTCGTGAAGGCCAGGGCCGACAGCTCGCCTGCCACCAGCGCGCTCCCGGCGTTGAATCCGAACCAGCCGAACCACAGCAGTCCCGCGCCGAGCAGCGTGAACGGCACGTTGTGCGGCAGGAGCGGCGACCTCTTGTAATCGCGCCGCGCGCCGACGACGAACGCGGCGACGAGGGCCGCGACGCCCGCGTTGACGTGCACGACCGTCCCCCCGGCGAAGTCGAGCGCGCCCATGTCGGCCAGCCAGCCGCCGCCCCACACCCAGTGGGCGATCGGCGCGTAGACGACGAGGGCCCAAAGGCTGATGAAGATCAGGTACGCCGAGAAGCGCATCCGTTCGACGATCGCGCCCGAGATGAGCGCGGCCGTGATGATGCAGAACGTGCCCTGGTAGGCCATGTACAGGTAGTGCGGAATCGTCCCCTGCGGCTCGAGCCCCACGCCGCGGAGGAACAGGCGCGACAGGTCGCCGATCCAGTTGTTCCCCGCCGCGAAGGCGAGCGAATAGCCGGCGACCGCCCACAGGACCCCGACGAATCCGAGCGAGATGAAGCTCATCATCATCGTGTTGAGGGCGTTTTTCGATCGGACCAGGCCGCCGTAGAAAAACGCCAGCGCCGGCGTCATCAACAGCACCAGTGCGGTCGAGATCAGCATCCACGCGGTATCGGCCTGGTTCACGAGCTCATCTCCTTCTGGCGTAGTGCGGACCTTCAGGTCCGCCGGCAACGGACGTAGACGTCACAGCGGCCGGACGCCGGTGCACGCGACACGAGACGCGCACCGGCTCCGGCCTGCGAACACCGATTCGGGCGATCAGGCGGTCTCGAGCACCGGCACCGTGGCCGCCTTGCCCGCGGCAGCTGCCGGCTCGAGCGTCGTGCTGCCTCCCGCCTGCACGTAGGCCTCTTCGCCGTGCAGCGTGAGGTCGAGCCCCGTCGACTCGTCGGCCGCGTCCGCCCGCAGCGGCACGAACAGCGCAATCACCTTGAGCAGCACGAAGCTGACGACGCCGCTGTAGACGATCGCCGCGGCGACGGCCGTGGCCTGGATCCCGAGCTGCGCGGGGTTGCCGAACAGCGCGCCGTCGGCCAGGCCGTTGAGCGCCTTCTGCGCGAACACGCCGGTCAGCAGCGCGCCGACCGTGCCGCCGACGCCGTGCGCCGCCACCACGTCGAGCGAGTCGTCGAGCGACGTCTTCGCGCGATAGATCAGACCGAAGTAGCTCGGCACGGCGGCAATCGCGCCGAGCGCGATCGCGCTCATCGGGCCGATGAACCCGGCCGCCGGCGTGACGGCGACCAGTCCGACGACGATGCCCGTGGCGGCGCCGACCGCGGTCGGCTTGCCGCCGCGCGCGTAGTCGAGGAGCGTCCACACGACCAGCGTGCCCATCGGCGCGAGGAACGTCGTCGTGAACGCGAGCGCGGCGGAGTTGCTGGCCCCGACCGCGCTGCCGGCATTGAACCCGAACCAGCCGAACCAGAGCAGGCCGGCGCCGAGCAGCACGAACGGGACGTTGTGCGGCATGAGCGCGGCTTTCTTGAAGTCGCGCCGCTTGCCGACGACGAGGGCCGCGACGAGCGCCGCCACGCCGGCATTCACGTGCACGACGGTGCCGCCCGCGAAGTCGAGCGCGCCCATGTCGGCCAGCCAGCCGCCGCCCCACACCCAGTGGGCGATCGGCGCGTAGACGGCCAGCGCCCACAGCGTGATGAACGCGACATAGGCCGAGAACCGCATCCGCTCGACGATCGCGCCCGAGATGAGCGCCGCCGTGATGATGCAGAACGTGCCCTGGTAGCACATGAACAGGTAGTGGGGAATCGTGCCCTGCGGCTCGAGGCCGACGCCGCTCAGGCCCAGGCGCGAGAGGTCGCCAATCCAGTTGTTGCCGGGCGCGAACGCCAGCGAATACCCGACGACCGCCCACGCCACGCCGACGAATCCGAGCGAGATGAAGCTCATCATCATCGTGTTGAGCGCGTTCTTCGATCGGACCAGGCCGCCGTAGAAAAACGCCAGCGCCGGCGTCATCAGCAGCACCAGCGCGGTCGAGATCAGCATCCAGCTTGTATCCGCAGCATTCATCGTGTCTTTCCTCCCATGAAGGAAGCCGCGCCGTCGGCGGCCGTCGGGCAGGCGCAGAGCAAGCCGCTCGCCACCCCGCGCCGCGCCCGCAGTGGGGCAGATCACGCGGTTTCCCGCCATTTCCGCGACCGCCGCGGTGTCGCACGAGCGACATAAATGTATGGACGGCTGTTTAGCCAGACAAAGATGTCTGAACGGACGCGGGCGATCTCGCACGCCCTCCGAGTGACGCTCCACCGCGCCAGCCCCCCTTTGCTGAGCAAGGCAACATGATTGTCCGACAGGCGCCTTATGACGACAAAAATGTCTGGATTCGGCGTTCCGCCGGACGCCCGCCACGCGCCCGGAAACGCCGTGCGGGCCCGGAAATGCGCACTTCTGACGCGGTGGCGTTTCTCTTGCACTGGGGCGCGCCACATCGGCGATTCAGCAGGTGGCGAAACCTCTCGGAGGTGCAGACGTGCGCGTGACGACGACATCGGGTCAGTTGGTTCGAGCAGCAATGGTAGTTGTTCTGACAATCGGGACATGGGTCGGCGCGGCGGGCACCGCCTATGCGCAGAACGATCCGAACCCGGGCGCGCTGACCTTCACTGGCGGCTTCGACCTGCCGTCCCTGTACTTCTTCCGCGGCATCCGCCAGGAAAGCGATGCCGGCGCTGACGATGTGGCCGTTCGGGGATCTCGGCATCGCGCTGCACTCCGGCGACGGCGGCGCTGAAGAGCGTCAGCGTCAACTTCGGCGTGTGGAACAGCCTGCATACCGGTTCGTCCGGGCAGCGACGGGCCGACCGGCGGGCTGCACTACGAAGAGGATTTCTACACCACGCTGGGGCTCGGCTTCGGCGGCGGCATCAGCCGTCGGCACGACGTTCACCGCCTACACGAGTCCGAACGCGATGTTCACCACCGTGAAGGAGCTCAGTTTCAAGGTGTCGAAGGCTCACATGCTCGCGCCGTACGGCATGCTCGCGTTCGAGATGGGCGGCGACGAGAGCGGGCAGGCGGACGGTGGCCACACGTTCGGCGGCTCGAAGGGCACCTACCTCGAACTGGGCGTCGGACCGAGCTGGGCGCTCGGCGACGGCGTGGCGACACTGGCGGTGCCAGTCAAGCTGGGTCTCAGTCTGGGCGACTACTACGAGCGGATCGACGAGAACGGCACCCTCACTGACTCCGGCTTCGGCTTCTTCGACATCGGCGGGCTCGTCACGTTCCCGCTGACAAAGGTGTCCAGCAGCTTCGGATCCTGGAACGTCCACGCCGGCCTCGACCTGCTCATGCTCGGCGATACGACCAAGGCCCTCAACCGCGACCTCGACGACGAGCCCGAGAGCACCAAGGTCGTCTTCCTGTTCGGCATCGGCCTGACGTACTGACGCGCGCCGTCCGCAGCCGGCAACCGTCAGAGGGCGCGCGGTCCGGGGCTGCCTCCGCGTGGTGGCCCCGGACTGCGCGACCCGATTGCGCGACCACCGTCGCCACGGACCGCAGCTCGCTGGAACCGAAGGACGCTGTGCCATACTGACGGCCCGCACCGTGCGGGCCGCACATTTTCCGGAAGGATTGCACGTAGCCCAGTTCCGATGGACCAGCCGAATGTCACGCCTCTGGTGTCCGCGTCCGACGCGCGCGCGGCCCGCGCCGCGCGCCTCGAGGCGGCCCGCGCCGAGCTGCGCGCCGCGACCGAGCGGGGCGAGGGCGGCCGCGTCGCGCTGAAGCAGTACTCGCAGCGCATGGACGCGCTGCGTCCAGCAGCTGTTCGTCGAGGCCGGCCGCCGGCGCCGCGCAGCCGGTCGGCGTCTTCGCGCTCGGCGGCTACGGCCGCCGCCAGCTGTGCCTCCACTCCGACATCGACGTGCTGATCCTGTTCGCCGGCCCGATCTGGCCGGAGGACGAGCGCTTCCTGCACGCGTTCCTCAACCCGCTCTGGGACTCGGCCTGACGGTCGGCCATCACGTGCGCGAGGTCGCCGAAGGCGCCGGCCTCGACGCAGACAACCCCGAGTTCCTGCTCGCGCTGACCGACGCGCGGGCGGTTGTCGGCGACGCGACGCTGCTCGATGCGTTCTTCGCCGCCTCGTCGGGGCCGGTTGCGGCGGCGCGGACGCTCGAGGCGCTGAAGACGCTCATCGCCGAGCGCCACGCGCGCTTCAACGACACGCTCTACCAGCTCGAGCCGGACGTGAAGGAAGCGCCGGGCGGCCTGCGCGATCTGTTCGGCGCGCAGACCATCGCCAAGCTGACCGATCCGGCGCTCTTCAGCCAGGGCGGCGCGGGATCCGCGCGCGCTCGACGACGCCGAGGAGTTTCTGCTGCGCGTGCGCTCGGTCCTGCATCTCGAAGCCAAGCGGCACCACAACGTCCTCAGCCACGAGCTGCAGGAGCGTCGCGGCCGAGCGCCTGCGGCTACCCGGGCGACACGCCGCGGCAGCGCGTCGAGCGGTTGATGGGCGACTACTTCCGGCACGCCCGCGCCGTCGACCGGGCGCTCCGGTGGGCGCTGCGGGCGGCGCCGGCTGCCGATCGGCCCGAACCTCGTGCGGTCGGCCGACGGCATCCGGTTCGTCGACAGCCGCGAGGCGGCCGACCGTCCGGAGACCTGGCTCGCGCTGTTTCAGGCGGCGATCGATCAGCGGCTGCGCGGTGTCGGACGAAGCGCTCGCCTGCGTCCAGCAGAACGCCGGGCGCTTCACCGCCGAGGAATTCTTTCCGACCGCCGCGTCACCGCGACGCGCTGCTGCGCTTCCTGAAGCCGCGGCCCGGGCTCTACGCGCGGCTGTCCGAGATGCACGACTCCGGGCTGCTCGGGCAGATGTTCCCCGAGTTCAAGGCGATCAGCTGCCGCGTGGTCCGCGACTTCTATCACAAGTACACGGTCGACGAGCACACGCTGCTGACGATCCGGAACCTCGAGCGGCTGGTCGAAGCCGGCGCCCGAACGCGAGCGGTTCGGCCGCCTGCTCGGCGAGCTCGACGCGCCCGAGCTGCTGGTGCTGGCGCTGCTGTATCACGACGTCGGCAAGTGGCGCGACGACGACCATCACCGTCGAGAGCGCGCGGATGGCGCGGCAGATGTTCGAGCGGCTCGCATCTCGACCGCGAGGCGCGCGAGACGGTCGAGTTCCTGGTCGCGCAGCACCTCGAAGATGTCGCGTGGTCGCGTTCCGCCGCGACACCGAGGATCCCGAGATCGTCCGGCAGTTCGCCGAGCTGGTCGGCGTCGAAGAGCGGCTGAAGATGCTGTGCCTGATGACGCTGGCCGACGTCGAGGCGGTCAGCCGCGAGACGCTGACGCCGTGGAAGGAAGAGCTGCTCTGGCGGCTGTACGTCGACACCTACAACCACCTGACGCTGTCCTACGGCGACGAGGTCATCGACCGCAACCAGGCGGCGATCGCCGAGGTCATCGAGCGGCGGCCCGCCGATCTCGACGGCGAAGGAGATCGAGGCGTTCCTCCAGGGGCTGCCGCGCCGCTATCTGCAGCTGTTCTCGCGCGAGGCGGTCTATCGGCACGTCCGGCTGTCGCGCGGCCTCGGCCGCGACGTCGCTCCAGGCCTGGCTCGAGACGAAGCGACGCGGCCTGGGAGCTGACCGTCATCACGCAGCGACCAGCCGTTCCTGTTCTCGAACATCTCCGGCGTGCTGTCGTCGTTCGGCATGGACATCCTGCGCGGCTTCGCCTTCACGAAGCCGGACGGCCTGGTCGTCGACATGTTCCACTTCACCGACGAGGAGCGGTTCCTCGAGCTGAACCCGAGGACGGCGAAGCGCAGATCATCCAGGCGGCTCGAGGACGTCGATCGCGGGCGCGCCGATATCGCCGCCCGGCTCAAGGGCCGCGAGGAGGGCGCGTTCCGCGCAGCGCCTGCCCGGCTTCGCGCCGGTCGTCCACTGCGACAACGACTCGTCGCGCCGCTACACCATCGTCGAGATCGTCGCGGAGAACGCGCTCGGCCTGCTGTACCGCATGAGCCGCGCGATGTCGGAGTCGGGGTGCGACGTCGATCTCGTGCTCATCGCCACCGAAGGGCGCCGGGCGATCGACGTGTTCCACCTGACGCGCGGCGGCAAGAAGCTGACGCCGGCGCAGCAGCAGGAAGTCGACGGCCAATCTGCAACGCGTTCTGGAGGGACGCTCATGAAGCTGATCAAGTCAATCGTCCGGCCGAACAAGGTGGATGAAGTGAAGGACGCCCTCGAGAAGCTGCAGATTTCCGGCATGACCGTCACCGAGGTCCGCGGCCACGGCAAGCAGAAGGGGCATACGGCCATCTACCGCGGCCAGGAATACAACGTCAGCCTGCTGCCGAAGATGGAGATCGAAGTCGTCGTGCCCGACTCGATCGTCGACGACGCGATCAAGGCGATCATCGAGGCGGCGCGCACCGGGGAGATCGGCGACGGCCGGATCTTCGTGCTTCCGGTGGGCGAGAGCTACAAGATCCGGACGGGCGAGCGGGAGATGTAGGCAGCGTAGCGGCCGGACTGTAGCCGGCTCAGGGTCGCTCAGCGGGTATCCGCCGGCGAGAGGTCTTTGACGATGAAGACCTTTTCGCCCGGCCGGATCAGTCCCAGCTCGCGGCGGGCGACCTCCTCGATGGCGGCCGGATCATCGTTGAGGCGCCGCGCTTCTTCGCGCAGGCGCGCGTTCTCGGCGCGCTGCCGCGCGATCGTCGCCGCCAGTTCCTCGGCCTGACGCCGCGCCCTGAGCATCGCGAACAGCCCCTGCTCGCCCACCAGCGCGTCGACGACAATCACCGCCGCGATGAACAGGAGCAGCGCCTGGACGATCCGCCGCGTCCGGTCGGGCCGTTTCTGTCCCGTGCGTTTCGGATCCTTCGCCACGCGAGGCTCACGAAAATACATCATCGCGCTGAAAAGTACAAGCTGAGCACTATTTCTTACCGAGGGGCTTCGCCCCTCGGACTCCCCTACACGCTCGCGCGCTCGCTCGCCTAACTAGATGTCTTCACTCGTCTCATTCACGACCCATTCGAAGTATGCCGAGCTGCTGTCGGCGACTGACAGCACAAGGAACTCGGGCACTTCGTAAGGATGAAGCGCGGCCAGGCGGGTCTGCACGGCTGGAACGCGATTCCGGGTCGTCTTGATAATCATTTGCCGCTCCATTTCCCGCTCGACGACGCCGCGCCAACGGTAGATCGAGGTCATCGGCGGGAGGAGGTTCACGCAGGCGGCGAGACGTTCGTCCACCAGCGCCTGGCCGATCGCTTCACCTCGATCGTCCGCGGGCACCGTCGTGAGAATGACCACTGCATCAGTCATATGCGCGTTCAGCTACTACCACGACACGCGGCCGCGACCTGGGATCCGTTGCGCGCCCGCGTGCGCCCCGATGGACGGGCCGTGGGAGAATGGGTGCCGACGATCGGAACGAACTGATGGAACAGCACAAGAACCTGGCGATTCTGGTGGGCGGCGGTCCCGCGCCCGGCATCAACAGCGTCATCGGTGCCGCCACGATCCGCGCGCGGCTCGAAGGGATCGAAGTGCTCGGGCTGCGCGATGGCTTCGAATGGGTGATGAAGGGCGACATCGATCATGTGACGCCGCTTTCCATCGACGCCGTCAGCCGCATCCACTTCCGCGGCGGCTCCTATATCGGCATCTCGCGCGCCAATCCGACCACCGCGCCCGACCACCTCGAGAACACCGTCACCTCGCTGCTGCGTCTGAACGTCGCACAGCTCATCACCATCGGCGGCGACGATACCGCGTTCTCGGCGATGCGGCTCGAGCAGCATGGCGGCGGGCGGATCCACGTCGTGCACGTCCCCAAGACGATCGACAATGACCTCGATCTGCCGCCGCACATCGACACCTTCGGCTTCCAGACGGCGCGCCACTTCGGCGTCGACATCGTCAAGAACTTGATGGTCGACGCGAAGACGACCTCGCGCTGGTACTTCGTGATTGCGATGGGCCGCAAGGCCGGTCATCTGGCCCTGGGCATCGGCAAGGCGGCAGGGGCGACGCTCACACTGATCGGCGAGGAGTTCCCGCGGCCGCTCCGGCTGAAGGTGATCGTCGACACGCTGGTCGGTGCGATTATCAAGCGGCTGAGCTACGGGCGGCGCGACGGCGTCGCCGTGATCGCAGAAGGCGTTGTCCTGGATGTCGAGCCCGAGGACCTCAAGGGGCTGCACGAGGTGGAGCGCGACGACCACGGCCACCTGCGCATCGCGGAGGTGAACATCGGCGAGATCCTCAAGGCCCAGGTGGCGCAGCGGCTCAAGGCGTTCGGCATCAAGACGACGATCGCCGCCAAGAACATCGGCTACGAGCTGCGGTGTGCCGACCCGATCCCGTTCGACATGGAGTACACGCGGGACCTCGGGTACTGCGCCGCCAAATACCTGCTCGCGGGGGGCAACGCCGCGATGATCGCGATGGACGGCGGTCACTTCGCGCCGATCCCGTTCCGCGCGCTGCTCGATCCGAACACCGGCCGCACCCGCGTCCGCCTCGTCGACATCACGTCGACGCGCTACGCGATCGCGCGGCGCTACATGATCCGGCTGCGCCGCGATGACTTCGAGGACCCCCACGAGCTCGCGAAGCTCGCCGCCACCGCCAAGGTGCCGCTCCTCGAATTCCGCCGCGAGTTCGAGTACCTCGCCGCGTTCGAGCCGCCGCCGATCATGATGGACGAGCAGGGAGAACGGGCAGGCGACGGTTCGGGTTGACGCCCGTAGACGTCCAGAAGACTTTGATTCGGAATTGCGACCCCGATGGATCATCCTGATTTCTCGTCGTCGACCCTCACGGAGAGTCAGACGAAGTGCGCGGTGTCTAGCGCCTAGCAGCCAAACTCACCGGTCCTTTCCTCGCGGTTTTTGTAATTCAGCGATTTCAAAATTGAAAGTTCCGACGATCGCAGGCTGATGGGACATGTTCGGACCACGAGGCGGTGCGAAGATAGAACCACAGGCCCCTGAGAATGAGATCGGCGAAAGCCCGACACGTCGGCGCGACCGCGATCTGTCTCGCGGTGCTGAGTCACGCGGCGCCGTCGTTCGCGCAGGACGTCGAGGTCTCGCCTTTCTACGGCTATCGCTTCGGCGGCGGCTTTGTCGAGCTCTACACGGCGCAGCGGTTCGACCTCGATGGCGCGCCGGCCACTGGCGTCGCCTTCGACGTTCGACTTTACGACGACGACGATTTCCAGATCGAGGGATTGTTCACGCATCAGGCGGCGAATGTGTTGGTGGCGGCGGGACCGGGGCGACCCGTCACGCAGTGGCGCGTGTCCGCCGATCACTGGTTGGCCGGAGGCCTCCAGGAGTTCAACGGCGGCCGTGTGCGCGGTTTCACGACCGGGATGGCCGGGCTGACGCGCTACGCCGCGGAAGGCGACAACGAGTTTCGCTTTACGGTGAGCGCGGGCGGAGGCGTAAAGATGTTTCCTGCCCGCCGTGTCGGCATCAGGCTCGACGGCCGGGTGTTCTCGACCTTCCTCGATGGCGGCGGCAACGCGATCGCGTGTACACCGGGCGTGTGCCTCGTCGGCCTGCACGTGCACGTCGCCTGGCAGGCCGAGTTTACGGCCGGCGTGATCGTCCGGTTCCCCTGACAGCTCCTCGTCCACTTATAGCGCGCTCAGGAACGCGGCCAGGTCCGCCCGCTCTTCATCGGTGAAGATGAATCCGAGGTGTACTTCGTAGTGGCGGATGACCTCGTCGAGCGTCGCGGCGATCCCGTTGTGGAAGTACGGTGCGCGCGCGGCGAGTCCACGGAGTGTCGGCGTCTTGAATTTTCCCAGGTCGCCCCACGCGCCGGTGACGTTCCCGGCGCCGGCGTCCGTCAGTTGCCGGATCTCTCCCGTCGCTCGCCTTTGGAACGTGTAGAGCGGCAAGTCGGGCGTGCGCGCGGCGGCGGACGCCGTCGCGATATCGAACATCGCGTCATTGAGGTTGGTGCCGTTGTTCGAGACGTTGTGGCAGGCGTTGCAGCTGCGACCACCACGATTCACGTCGTTGAACAGCGCCTGGCCGCGGGCGATCTGAGCCCGCCGCGGGTTCTCGTGGCCGCTCCAGGCGTCGAAGAGATCGAACCGTCCCGCAACTTTCGCCATCGAGGCCATGGCCTCGGCGCCGCCGCGCGCGCCGTCGGCGTCGAGACGTCCGACACCCAGCACGTTCAGCTGAGCGGTGAACAGCGAGGTCTCGAAATCGACGATGTCGGCGATGACCTCGGCGCGTAGCGGGCGCACCCTCTTGCGCTCCAATGACATTCCGGCGTACCTGACTCTCGAGGCCGGCGCGTTGATCGCTGCCGACCGTGTTGCCGCCGTCCCAGTTCACGGTCGCGCTGCCCAGCGCGAAGTTGATGGTGGGCATCGCGCGCCGCCAGTGCACGAGACGGCCCAGATTCGCGAACCCGTGCGGGTCGTCCACCGCGACGAGATCCCATTCACGCGGTTCGACCCGAGGTGCGGCGCCCCTCCGGAACACGCCGCGGCTCAACATCATGCTGTAACCCGCTTCCCGCGCTTCGATCGTGGAAAGGTCCGCGAACGGGTTGTTGGCGTCGAGCAGATTGAAAATTGGGTGGGTGCCGCCTGACTCGTCGAACAGGCGTTGAATCGTGCGCGGCGTGATGCTCCACGCATCCTGCGGGAGATGGCAGGTGGCGCAGCTCCGTCGGTTCGTCCCCTGAGGCTGGAAGTACTCCCCCGTCAGATCGACCGAGCCTTGTGTGCTGAATGTCGCCCCGTGTCCGGCGTCGTTCCGGAAGGGCCGGTTGTTGTCGATGCTCGTGTCGGCCGTTTGCGCGGCGGGGGCCTGGCCGCCACCCAACCCCGCCACAAGGAATAACGACACGACTCCCGTGAATCGCCTTCCTGGCATTGTCCCCTCCGCAATCGCGCGCCATGCGCCTCGATATCCACAACGGATTTCGAGCGGGTTTTTGGCAAAGGGGTCGAAGGAGGCCAAAACCAGGGTCGCAATTCGTTTTACAGCTCAGGGGCAGCCCAGACGGCTCGCAACCACAAACCCGCCCTTAGAGGAGTGCGGCGCATGAGCACCCGGCATCACGCGACGATCGTTCGCTCGAATCGATGGCGGCGGACTGCGGCGGGGCTGATGATCCTGCTGACCGCGGTGACGTGGGCCCCAGCCAGTGCCGATCAGACCCAGCCGGCGTCAGGCGACTTCGGCCGGATCTTTCGCCTGCCACCATTCGCCGCGCCGACGCCGGAGATCACGGCCGCGCTGCTCGCGCTCGGCAAGCGCGGCGGGCTGATGGATGCGCGCGACGACCTGGCGGCGGGACCCGTGGCGTTGATCGTCGATCCGTCGCTCAGCCGCAACAATCGCGACAACGACGAGCACACCGCCGGCGTCACTTTCATCGGCCAGTTCCTCGATCACGATATGACCTTCGACACCACGTCGAGGCTGGGCGAGCCGACGAATCCGCGAACGGCGCCCAACGCGCGCCGCCCGTACTTCGACCTCGATTCGGTGTACGGCGACGGGCCGTCTGGATCACCATTGTTGTACGACCCAAACGATCGGGCGAAGTTCCGGCTGGAATGGGCGGCCGGTTCGAGGATCTGCCGCGCGACGCATCGGGGCGCGCCATCATCGCGGATCCCCGCAACGACGAGAACGTCGTCATCGCCGGTTTGCAGATCGCGTTCCTGCGATTCCACAATCGGATCGTCGACTCATCCGCCAGAACCGTCCTGGTCTGTCGGTTGAAGAGGCGTTTCGTGAGGCGCGCCGACTGGCGACCTGGCACTACCAGTGGGTGATCCTCCACGAGATCCTGCCGCAGTTTGTAGGGTCCGACCTGGCGCACAGCATCATGGCATCGGGATCCCAGTTTTATGCGCCATCGGTTGGCCAGGCGGTCATCCCCGTGGAATTTCAGATTGCCTACCGATTCGGCCACAGCATGGTGCGGCCGTCGTACCGGGCCAACTTCACCGGCAACAACGGCGAGCCGTTCTTTGCGATGGTGTTCGACGCGAATGCCGGTGCCGGCGAGCCCGACGATCTCAGAGGCGGCCTGCGAAGCCCGCGCCGCTTCGTGGGCTGGCAAACGTTCTTCCGCTTTCCTGGTTTCGAAAGCGACGTGCGTCCGAACAAGCGGATCGATACGAAGCTGTCGTCGCCGCTGTTCGATCTGCCGCTCGGGATCATCCCGACCGGCGCGCCGCCGACATCGCTGGCGCAGCGCAATTTGTTGCGGCACCTGACGTGGCAGCTGCCATCCGGGCAGGCGATCGCGGCAGCGATTGGCGCGCCGGTGCTGCGCGAGAGCGACCTTGCCGAGCTGGGGCCGATCCATCCGCAGTTCGTCACGTCGACGCCGCTCTGGTACTACGTGCTCAAGGAAGCGGAAGTCCTTGAAGACGGTAGGCATCTCGGGCCAGTGGGAGGGCGCATCGTGGCGGAGGTGTTCGTCGGCTTGTTGCGGGCCGATCGCGATGGGTACCTCGCGAATCAGCCCGACTTCACGCCGTGGCTGGGGAGGATCCCCGGTTCGTTTCACATGATCGATCTTCTCGAACTCGCCGGCGTCGCTGACAAACGGTGAAGCATATGGATGAGGTGGGGTGACGTGTCACGACGGCTATAATCCCGGCCTCGCGACGCTCTGCCGGATCCTGCGATGAACCCCGAAGCGGTCGCGCTGTTTCGTGACCTCGCCGATCGCTCGCCGGCGGAGCGCGAGGAGTATCACGTCCGGCAGAAGGTGCCGGCCGCCGTTCGTGACGAAGTCGAACGCTGCTGCGCTTCGACGCCGACGCCGTCGATCCCCTCCAGCAGCGCGTCGCCGCCGCGGCGAACCTGATGCTCGGCAGCAGCCCTGAGACAGACTCGCTTTCCCCCGCGGCGATCGCTGCCGGCGAAACCCGGTCGGCCGACAGTCGGCTCTTGCGCAGTGAGCTGATTGACGGCCGCTTTCCGCCAGGCACGCTGCTTGGCGGCGCTATCGCATCGTCGGCCTGCTGGGTCGCGGCGGGATGGGCGAGGTCTACCGCGCGACCGATCTCAAGCTGGAGCAGCCGGTGGCGCTGAAGTTCCTGCCCGAGGCGCGGCGCGCGATCCGCGCGCTGCTGGCGCGGTTGCACGGCGAAGTGCGCGCTGGCGCGCCAGATCTCGCATCCGAACGTCTGCCGCGTCTACGACATCGGCGAGCTCGAGGGCACCGCCTTCCTCTCGATGGAGTACATCGACGGCGAGGACCTGGCGTCGCTGCTGCGGCGCATCGGCCGGCTGCCGGCAGGACAAGGCGCTGGAGATCGCGCGCCAGCTCTGCGCGGGGCTGGCGGCGGCGCACGACAAGGGGGTGCTGCACCGCGACCTCAAGCCGGCCAACGTGATGGTCGACGGCCGCGGGCAGGTGCGCATCACCGACTTCGGGCTGGCGTCGACGGCGCGCGAGCGCGACCGCGCGCCGTGCGCAGCGGCACGCCCGCCTACATGGCGCCCGAGCAGCTGGCGGGGCGCGAGGTCTCGGTGCGCAGCGATCTCTACGCGCTCGGGCTGGTGCTCTACGAGATGTTCACCGGCCGGCCGCCATTCACCGAGCGACGGCAGCCGGCGGACCGGCCGCCGAGCATTTCGAGCGTGGCGAGGGACGTCGACGGCGCGGTCGTGCGGGCGATCGAACGCTGCATCGAAGCAGGACCCACGTGACCGGCCCTCGTCCGCGCTGGCCGTGGCGGCGTCACTGCCAGGTGGGAATCCACTTGCCGAGGCGCTGGCCGCCGGCATGACGCCGTCTCCTCAAATGGTGGCGGCCGCGCACGATAGCGAGGCGCTGTCCGTCCGGTCCGCCGTCATCACGCTCGCGCTCGCGATCATCGGGATGGCAGCCGTAGTCATGTTCGGTAGCCGCATTAGTTTCCTGAACTTGACACCGTTTCCGTACCCGCCGCAGGTGCTGGAGCAGAAGGCGCGGGAGCTGATCCGTCGTTTGGCTATGCGGGGGCCGCCGCGGGACAGCGATTGGACATTTTTCTGGGCCGGATTTTACCAGACAGTATGCGGAGCAGCACGTACCGCGCGCCGAATATCGGGCGGAGCTCGCGCGCGGGCAACCGCCGCTCCTCAGCTTTCGGCTATCGCCAGAGTGATCGGTACCTGGTGTTTTCGACCCTGCGGGTGTAGTCATCACGAGAGGCGATCCACCGTTTCGCGGCCCTGGTGACGTGTTCTTGGAGCTCGACCCCCAGGGCCGGCTCCTAGGCCTGGAGGTCGTACCGACGGTCGAGGCTCACTCGGCACCCAACGAACCGCGTTGTCGATTGGGACGAGCCCTTCCGGTTGGCAGGAATCGAACGCTCAGGTTTCCGAGCCACCCAACCGGGTTGGATTCCGCCGGTTACCTTCGATACGCAAGCGGCATGGACGGGCAGCCTGGCGCACTCGCCGTCGGTGCCGAGGCGAATCGAGGCCGCATCGTGGAAGGGCCGGCTGGTGTTTTTCCTTGCGATTGGTCCGGGAGTCCCACTCGCGATGGGCCAGTACCTCGTCGGGACATGGGTGTTAGCGGCACCCTGGGTCGTCGCGGCCGGCGCGGCGCTCGTCGCCTGGCGAAATCACAAGGCCGGCCGAAGCGACTTGCGAGGGGCGTCCCGGTTGGGGGCCGGCGTCATGGGATGCTCGCTGGTCGGGTGGGTGCTGACGGCGCACCACGTGCCGACCTTCCAATATTTCCCAGCTCTCTCTCGCGCGGTCGGTGCGGCACTCAGCGTAGGCGTTCTCGGTGGCCTGCTCTACATGGCCGTCGAACCGTTCGTCCGTCGTCGTTGGCCGGAGAGCTTGATTGCCTGGACGCGCCTTCTGTCCGGTCGCGTTCGCGACCCGCTGGTGGGAAGTCATCTGCTCATCGGAACGGCCTGTGGACTAGGCCTCACCATCTGGTTGACTCTGAAGATCGCAGTGCTTCTAAGCCAGGGTCTGGTGACCCAGCAGAATTGGCAGATGCTGCAGGGGCCAGGGTGGGCGCTGAGCGCCTTGCTGTGGAGCTTGATCTGGCTGTCTGTGACGAAAGTCCTGGTGATCTTCGTGTTGTTCCTCTTCGCGCGGGTCATCTTCCGCCGCGACTGGGCCGCCACGGTCGCCGTCGTGCTGCTGTCGAATTCGCTTCCGGTCCTCGAGAACCCCCGGCCGATAATCGAGATGGCGTTCGAGATTCCGGCGGCGGCTCTGTCAGTGTGGCTCCTGTTTCGAATGGGCGTGCTGCCGGCGGTGGTTGCGTTCTTCGTCGCCGAAGCCCTGGTCTATTCGCCGCTCACGACGAACCTCTCGGCGTGGTACTGCAGGACCCACGCTGCTCGTGTTGGGTGCGGTGCTCACGATGGCGATTTGGTCGTTCGCAGTCGCCCTCGCCGGTCGGCCGCTGTTCGAAGACGAATTTGCTCGAACCGCCGCGTAGGCTAGCGGCCGAGCTCACGCCGCAGCCAGGCGCGGGCGAGCCTGATGTCGTGGCGGATGACATGGACCGATCGGTTCACCGCCGCAGCGACTTCTTCAGCCGTCATCCCACCGAAGTAGTGCATCTCGACGACCTGCCCGAGTGAGGGTTCGTCGCGTTCCAGCGCTTCGAGCGCGCGGTGCAGGTCGAGCAGATTCAGCTGATGCGTCGCCTGCTCGTCGCCAACCTCGATGTTGGTGTCCCAGGGGACACGCGCCTCACCGCCACCGCGTTTGTCAGCCACTCGAGCCCGGGCGTGGTCGACGAGCACCTGCCGCATCACCCGCGACATCAACGCCAGGAAATGCGCCCGGTCGACGAATGCCGGATGCGAGTCCTGGAACAGCTTAATGAACGCTTCGTTGATGAGCGCCGTGGGTTGCAGCGTGTGTCCAGGCTGCTGGCGCTTCATGAACGCCCGCGCGATCCGTCGCAGCTCGGGGTAGACGAGCGGCATCAGCTCGTCGAGTGCTCCGGGCTCCCCCTCGCGGGCGCGCTGGAGCAGGCGTGTGATCTCATGAGATGCCATCGAGCGCGGCTTGATCCTAACGCCGGCGCCATCCGCCTGTCCCGTTCCGCCAAAAGGTCGCGGCGATCCCGTTGTTACAGGCGAGGAGACACTTCATGCGGCGCGCAATCTCTGCGGCCGTCGTCTCAATCGCTCTCGGAAATGTCGCGGCCTCGGCGCAAGACCGTCACCTGCGGCCGCTGATTGAACAGAACGTCGTGACCGTCTCTATCAGCGTCCATGCGGCGCCGACGGTCCCACCGGTCATCGTGGAGCGGGCACTTGAGGAAGCCAGCGCCATCTGGCGCCCGACCGGCGTCACCATCAAGTGGCAGAACGAGGACTCCGGCCGCACCGCGTTCACGCCGCCGCAGGCGACGCGCCCGCGCGTCATCATCGACGAGAGCCGCGGCACACGGCGCGACAGCAGCGCCCCGCTCGGATGGGTCAATTTTGTCGGCGACGAACCGGACGGCGACATTCACGTCTCGCACCGCAATACCGAGGAGTTCATCCTGGCGTTTGGCGGGGTCGCCGGGGCGACGCGTCGCATGACTCCGGCCGAGCGCTTTCTTCTGCTCGGCCGCACGCTGGGGCGTGCTCTCGCGCACGAAATCGGCCACTACCTGCTGCGATCGAGGAGCCACGCCACCAACGGCCTGATGAAAGGGCGGCGGACCGTCAAGGAGTTCATCGATCCCGATCGAGACGGCTTCGAAATCGACGCGTCGGATCAAGAGGCTGCCGCGAGACGGATTCGAGAAATCTACTTCTCAGGCTCCGGCTCCGGTACTTTTGTCCCCGCCGGGTAGTTATGTTCGCGCATCCGTCGATCGAGGCGGCGGTAGTAGTCGGAGGTCTCGCCCGGGATACCAGTAGCTCCGATGGCAGGCTTCGCACGCCGCGTCCAGGTTTTCGCTGGCGTCCCACAGCTCCTGCGTCGCCTTCCGGTTCACGATGTCGATGACCTGCAGGCCGACGTTCCGCAGCGCCTCGATTCTGCGCGTTCCACTCCACCGGATCCTTCTCGACCTTCGCGGTGATCTGGGCGGGCGTCAGCTCCACGGCTTCGGGCCCCGTGGTGTTGTTCTCATCTCCCGGCGGCGCCCACGGTCTGCTGCGGAGCTTCAGCAGGTAGGCGCCCTCGGCCATCGTGACGCCGCCGATCCGCACGGTCGCCCAGTCCTCGTCGGTCTTCGGACTGTGCTCGACCGTGCCGCTTCTTGTCGACGATGATCGCGATCGCATCGAAGATGTTGTCGGCGATCGGGTCGAGCATGTCGCGCATCAGCTCCTTGACCGAGACCACCGGCTTCATCTCGCCCCACAGCTGGGGCGTGACGACGAACCCGCGGATGATGAGGATGACGTGGCCGACGTCGACGAGGAGCGAACAGGCGGCAGCGACGATGCCGGCGGCCAGGAGGCCGGCGGCGGCGATCGTGAACCTGGCGTGAAGGGCTGACATGCTCGACTCCAGCGAGCGGACTGCCGCTCTCGAGAAAAACGCGCGTCCTTTGCATTCTAATGAAGATGCGGAGCGGACGAACCTGAAGAATTCCTGACGACGCCTCGTCAGGCGATACGACTGAGTCGAGCGATGCAGACGCTCACTCCGCCTCGGAGCGCGACCGCCGGATCGATGCGCGCCGCTCGCCAGGCCGGCCCGGCGACCGCCACCACGGCCGTAAGGACCAGCGCGATGGCGACAAACGCAAACGTCGCGGGATCCAGCGGCTCGACGCCGAACAGCATCGTCGTGAGCATCCGGCTGAACATGACCGCCGCGCCAAGCCCGATCGACGGCGCCGGCGGCGATCACGCGCGACCGCGTTGCCAGCGACCAGGCGGAGCACGTCTCCGGATGTGGCGCCCAGGGCGCGCCGCACTCCGAAGTCGCGCACGCGCTGTTGAACGGTGTACGCGAGCACGCCGAAGATGCCGACCATCGCGAGCAGCAGCGCGAGCCCGGCGAAGGTCGCGACGAGCACGCGCCCGAAAGCGATGGCGGGCGGTCGCTCCCCACGCGACGTCCTCGAGCGTCATCACGTTCCGGATGCCGACCAGCTGTTTCTTGTCGATCCGTCCGATCGCCGCGCGAATCGCCGGCGCGAGAGCGGCGCCGCTGCCGCGCTCGGCGTCTGACAAGCAGGAACATGTCGTCCACCGTAAACTGCGCGATTGGGACATACACCTGGAGCAGATCTTCGGTCTCGTCCGGACGCCCTTTCACCTGCCGCGCCACCCCGACGATTTCCCGCACGACGGGCTTTGCCTGCGTCGACGCACCGAGTCCGCGTGGCGATGCGTGTGCCAACAGGCGATCGGCCCTGCAGATGAGTGCGGACGAACGCCTCGTTGACGATGCAAACCGGCGGCGTGTCGCGCGACGTCGCGATCGTCGAAGCTGCGGCCGGCGACCAACGGCAGATCGAGCGTCTGGAAGTAGCCCGGGGCGACGATCTGGAAGTCAGCCATCGGCACCCTGCCATTTTCCGGAGACGGCTCACCGACAACTTCGAAGGAGGCTGCGCCGAACATGAGAGGTCCCCATCGGCAGCGTGCTCGCCCAGCCGACGCTGCGGACGCCAGGCACGGCCATGATCTCGCGCTCGACGTCGGCGTAGAACTGGAGCATCGATTGCTGCGACGGAAACTCGCGACGCCAGCGGGTCGAAGAGCATCGTGAGCACGCCGTCGGCGCGATATCCTCGATCGACGCGATCGACGGCGAGCAGCGTGCGCAGCAGCAGGCCGGCGCCGAAGAGCAGCAGGACGGCGGTCGCAACTTCGCCGACGACGAGCAACGATCGAATCCGGGTGCCGCGGCTGGTCGACGTCCGGGTCTCTGACGCGATCACCTGAGACAGCGGCGCGCCCGTCGCCTGCCACGCCGGCGCGAGGCCGAACAGGACCCCGACGAGCAGGGCCGTCGCGAAGCAGAACACGACCATGTGCCGCATCGAACCGGAGCGTGACGGCCGCGGGCAGCAGTCCCGGTGGGATGAACGTCGGAGCAATCTGCAGGATCGCCGCGCCGATTGCCAGTCCGAGCGCGCCTCCGAGGAGCGACAGCAGGACGGTTTCGGTCAGCAGCTGGCGGACGACCCGCGACCGGGACGCGCCCAGGGCCGATCGGACCGCGAGCTCGCGCTGCCGCGCCGTCGCCCGGGCGAGCAAGCAGGTTCGCAACGTTCGCGCAGCAGATGAGCAGGACGAAGCCGACCACGCCGACGAACAGCAGCGACGTGGCAGCGCAGTTCGCGTGCCGACGAGCACGTCGCGCAGCGGCTCGATGGTGATGCCGCGGCCGGTGTTGGTCTCGGGGAACTCGTGCGCGAGCCCGTCGGCAACCGCCGCCATGTCGGCGGTTGCGGCTTCCAGCGTCGCCGCCGGTTTCAGCCGTCCGATCGCGCTGAACTGATAGAGCCTTCGAACCTGCAGGCGGCGCGCCGAGTGATCGGAAGGATGGCCCACATGCTGGTCCCACCCAGCAGCTGGAACTCGGCTGGCACGACGCCGACGACGGTGAAGGGCATGCCGTCGAAGCGCAGCTCGCGCCCGACGATCGATCGGATCGCGCGTCGAAGCGCGCTTCGCCAGAAGGTCTCGCTCAGCACGGCGACGTTCGCGCCGCGGACGTCGTCGCTCGAGGAGGAACGTCCGGCCGGCGATCGGCTGGATGCCGAGCGCGTCGAAGAAGCCGAGCGGTGACCCACTGTCGGTTGACGTTCTCGGCGAGGCCATCGGCGCCGGTCATGACCATGCCGCCGACGCGTCGGAACATATCCGGCGATGACGTCGAAGGTGCGGTTCCGTTCGTTCCAGTCGGTCATGTTCAGCGGCGACACCGCGCCGCGGGCGGAGGTCGCACTGCGCTCGGAGAGCATCACCAGCCGATCCGGGTTGCCGAACGGCAGCGGGCGCAGCAGCGTCGCATCGACGAGCGCGAAGATCGCGCTGTTGGCGCCGATGCCGAGGGCGAGCGTCAGGATCGCGACGGCCGCGAACCCCGGCTGCCGGCGGAGCGCGCGGGCGGCGTAGCGGAGGTCCTGCCACAGCCCGCCGCGGAGCGAGCCGCGGCCCGGCACGCCGGGCGTGATCGGCGGCGGAACGTGCGCCTGACGGAGCTGACGCATGTGGCGGGCGAGCGCCTCCGAATCGTCGAGCTCCAGGGCCGCGAGCGTGCCGCGCGTCGGCGCTCGCCTGTGCCGGCGGCACGCAGTTCCTCGTAGCGCTGATCCAGGTGCTGCGACAGCTCCTCGATGATCTCCGCTTCGCGCGTCGGGCTGAGGCGGAGCGTGGCGAGCCGTTGCCGCAGGTCGTCGTTCCAGTCAGGCATTGTCGACTCCCGTGACGAGCCCCATCGCGTGGACGAAGGCTCTTCCAGGTCTTGCGCTGGCGGGCGAGGATCCGCCGTCCTTCGGCGGTGAGGGTGTAGAAGCGCCGCCGCCGCTCCCCGGCCTTTTCGACCCATCGGCCGCGCAGCCAGCCGCGCTCTTCCAGCCGGTAGAGCAGGGGGTAGAGCGACGCGACGTGGAACTTCAGCTGCCCGTCCGACCGCGCCTCGATCAGCTTGCTGATCTCGTAGCCGTGCCTCGCACGTGATTCGACGATCGACAGGATGATAAGTTCCGCCGATCCCTTCTTCAGCTCGCGATCGAGCATGCGCGCGTCCATATCAGTCATAGCTATACATAGCATAGTCGGTAGTCGGTAGTCAGTAGTCGGTAGTCAGTAGTCGGTAGTCAGTAGTCGGTAGTCTAGATCGCTTGGCCGAGGTCGACTAGACTCTGACTCGTGACTACCGACTATCGACTACCGACTACCGACTACTGACTACCGACTAGCTGGGGTAGACTCGGCGCCGCAGGAGGCCTGACTTATGAGAAGAGCGGTCGTTGCCGTGGCCTTGATGAGCGTCGGCGGGCTGTCGATCGGGGCGGCGGGCCTGCAGCAGGCAAAGCCGCTGCCTCCGGTGCGCGACATCCAACAGGTGCGCAACAACCTGTACTTCGTGTCCGGCGGAGATACCTACGATCGCCCCACCTGGACCGGGGGCAATACCGCGGTGCTCGTCACCGCGAAGGGGGTCGTGGTCGTCGACACCATGCTGGCGGGCGCGGGCCCCAGCCTGCTCGCACGCATCAAGTCGATCACCGACAAGCCGGTGATCACGATCATCAATACCCACACCCACTACGACCATTCCGGCAGCAACACCGAGTTCCCGGCGACCGTCGAGTTCGTAGCGCACGAGGGCACGCGCGCCAACATGGCGCGGGCGACGTGCGACCCGGTCACCAACTGCGACGCCTTCAAGGGCGCCAACGCCAAGTACCTCCCGAAGCGCACCTACAAGGATCGGCTGACGCTGTTCAGCGGCGCCGACCAGGTCGACCTCTACCACTTCGGCCGCGGTCACACGAGCGGCGACACCTTTGTGGTGTTTCCAGCGCTGCGCGCCATGCACACCGGCGACATGTACCCGCGCGCGCACATGCCCTTCATCGACTTCGTGAACAGCGGCGGCGCCGCGGTCGAGTTCGCCGACACGCTTCAGAAGGCCGTCTCGTCGATCAAGAACGTCGAGACCGTCATCGGCGGCCACACGCCGTCGCCCGTGACGTGGAACGACTTCGTCGTCTACACGGAGTTCTACCGCGACTTCCTGACCGCGGCCCGCGAAGCCATCAAGAAGGGCGTCGACGCTGAGGCCTTTGCGAAGGGCTACCAGATCCCCGGCAAGTACAAGGGCTTCCAGGCCGATCCGGCGCGCGTCCTGGCGAACGCGCAGGCGATCTGGGCCGAGACGAAGAGTACCGCCACACGCTGACGGCGTGCGGGCCGCCTCGATGGAGACTTATTGCAGGCCGCCGCGGACCGACGTGATGCGCTGTGTGTTGAAGCCCAGCCAGTGCATGCGGCCGACGTAGCGCGCGTGCTCGACCTTGATACAGCGGTCCATCACCACTGACAGGCCGCCCGCCTCGGCGATGCGTGCGCCCTCCTCGTTGATCACGCCGAACTGGCACCAGAGGCTGCCGGCGCCGATCGCCGCCGCCTCTTGCGCGATCCCCGGAAGCGCCTCCGGCGCGCGGAACACGTTCACGATATCCACCGGCACCGGGATGTCGGCGAGGCTCTTCAGGCTCGGCTCGCCCAGGATGGCCGTCTCGCGCGGGTTGACCGGGATCACACGGTAGCCGTGACGCTTGAGGTAGTAGCCGACGAAATAGCTGGCCCGCAGCTCGTTCTTCGACAGCCCGACGACGGCGATCGTCCTGGCATTGTGGAGAACCCGCTGGATCGTCAGCGGATCCTGGTAGCGGACGAGATCAAAGCGTCCGGAATTGACAGACACGCTCATACGGAGGCTACTCCAGCGGCCGCCGATGCGGCGACGCGCGCGAACCCCTGCTCGAGGTCCCAGATGAGATCGTCGATCGATTCGGTGCCGACCGAGAGGCGGATCGTCCCCGGTGCGACGCCGGCCGCGCGCAGTTCGTCGTCGTTGAGCTGACGGTGCGTCGTGCTGGCCGGGTGGATGATCAGGCTCTTCGAGTCGCCGACATTCGCCAGGTGCGACCACAACGTGACGCCGCGGATGAAGTCCTGGCCTGCGGCGCGTCCGCCGCGGCAATCGAAGGAGAACACCGCCCCCGCTCCGCGCGGGAGGTACTTGGCCGACGAGCTGCCGGTACCGGCTCGTCGCCAGGCCCGGGTAGGTCACGTTCGACGCGAGCTCGTGCGAGGCGAGGTAGTTCGCGACCGCGGCGGCGTTTTCGACGTGCCGCGCCATCCGCAGCGACAGCGTTTCGAGACCCTGGAGAAACAGGAACGCGTTGAACGGGCTCATCGCCGCACCGAGATCCCGCAGCGTCTCGGCCCGGAGCTTCATGCAGTAGCCGTAGGTGCCAAAGGTCTCGTGGAACTGCAGCCCGTGATACGCCGGAGACGGTTCGGCGATCACCGGAAAACGGCCGTTGGACCAGTTGAACCCGCCCGAGTCCACGACGACGCCGCCGATGCTGGTGCCATGACCGCCGATGAATTTCGTCGCGGAGTGCAGCACGATGTCGGCCCCCCATTCGATCGGCCGGCAGAGATACGGCGTGGCGAAGGTGTTGTCGACGATGAGCGGCAGGTTGTGCTCGTGCGCGAGCGAGGCAATCGTCTCGATGTCGAGCACGTTGCCGGCGGGGTTGCCGATCGTCTCGCCGTAGAACGCCTTCGTGTTCTCGCGGACGGCGGCCTTCCAGGCGTCCGGATCGTCGGGATCGACCCACGTCAGCTGCACGTTCATCTTGCGCAGCATGTGCTTGAACTGGTTGACCGTGCCGCCGTAGAGCGCGGACGACGACACGACGTGGTCGCCCGGCTGAAGCAGGGTGAACAACGCCGCCGCTTGCGCGGCAATCCCGCTCGCGAAGGCCACGGCGCCGCAGCCCCCTTCGAGGTTGGCCATGCGCTCCTCGAAGACCGCGACGGTCGGGTTCATGATGCGCGAGTAGGTGTTCCCGTACTCCTGGAGGTTGAAGTACGCCGCGGCCGATTCGGGATCCTCGAACACGTAGCTGGTCGTCTGGTAGATCGGCACCGCACGCGCGCCGGTGTTCGGGTCGGGCCGCTGGCCGGCGTGCACCTGGCGCGTCTCGAATCCGAAATTCGCGGGCTTCTTCCATGCGGCGGGGGTCGTCCATGCTCTCTCACTGCGTCCGATGCCGCCTCCAAGTCGGCCTACCGATCCTGACGAGCGTCGGCCTACGTCCTCAGCTGCGCGAGAAAACGCCTGGATCATCGGCGTCTGGCGCGCCTCCTCTAACAGGAAGCAATCGTGGCCGTAGGGCGCCTCGATCACGTGCAGCTCGACCTCCTTGCCGAGCGAGCGCAGCGCGTCGGCGAGCTCCTGCGAACCCGTCGGCGGATACAGCCAGTCGGAGCTGAACGCGATGAGCAGCGTCCTGCGCCGACACGTGGCGCAGCGCGTCGGCGAGATTCCCGTTGCCGTACTGCCGCGCCAGGTCGAAGTAGGTCAGCGCCCGCGACGTGTAGAGATAGGTGTTCGCGTCGAACCGGCGGACGAACGAGTCCGCCTGGTGGCGCAGGTAGCTCTCCACTTCGAACTCGGGGTCGGTCAGCGTGTAACGGATGTCGTCGGCAAACTGCAGGCGCCGGCCGAACTTGTCGCCGAGCGACTTCGCCGAGAGATACGTGATGTGGCCGACCATGCGCGCCACGCCCATGCCGCCGTCAGGCTTGAGCCCGGTTCCGTAGTAGTGCCCGCCCTGCCAATTCGGGTCGGCGATGATGGCGTTCCGCGCGATGGCGTTCCAGGCGACGCCCTGCGGCTGAAGCGCGTGCGTGCTGGCGATCGCGACGATCGCGTCGACCTGATCCGGATAGAGGATGGCCCATTCGAACGCCTGCATGCCGCCGAGCGATCCGCCGGCGACCGCCGCGAGCCGCCTGATGCCGATGACATCGAGGAACGCGCGTTCGGCGCGCACCATGTCGGCGACCGTGATGACCGGGAAGTCCGAACCATAGGGCCTGCCGGTCGCCGGGTTCGTCGACGACGGTCCGGTGGTGCCGCGGCATCCGCCCAGCAGGTTCGTGCTGACGACGAAGTACCGATCGGTGTCGAACGCTTTGCCGGGGCCGATCATGCCGTCCCACCAGCCAAGCCCCTTGCCGCTCATGCCGTCGCGATCCTCGGCGGCGAAGCCGTCGCGAGTGCTCTCGGCGGGCGGCGTCTTCGCGAAACCGGCGGCGTGCGCGTCGCCGCTCAATGCGTGGCAGACCAGCACGACGTTGTCGCGCGCCGGCGACAGCGTCCCGTAGGTCTCGTAGGCGATGCGGACCGGGTGTAGCGTGCGTCCGCAGTCGAGCTTGAGCGGCTGCGGCAGATCGAGGAACTGCGTCTCGACCGTGCCGACCGAGCCGGCAGCGGCCCTTGGCGCCGATGTGGCCATTGCCGGAATCATAGCGCCTCCCGTCGCCGCGCCGCTTATCGACGGTGTATGATCCTGAACTTCCGCTGAGACGCTCACACTACTCGCTGATTTGAAGGGGGAGACCATGGCTTTGGCGACTGTCAACAACGGAGTCAACGTTCAGGCGCTGCTGGAAGCGCGCGAGGCGCTGAAGGGCGCGCCTGAGGCGGCGAAGTTCACGTGGCGGGCATCCTGCAAATGGCAGAACGGAACGCACAGCACGACCGACGTGAGCGGGTTCTTCGGCCTCGGCCAGGAGCAGCAGCACAAGACCGAGACCTCCTTCTCCGCCGACCATCCGGAGATCTTCGCGTCCGAGGACAAAGGCATCACGCCGATTGAATACGTCCTCGTCGGCCTCGCGAGCTGCCTCACCGCCGGCGTCGCCGCGGTCGCGCAGAATCGCGGCATCCAGCTGCGGTCGGTCGAGTCGAAGCTCGAAGGCAAGATGGACATCCGCGGCATCCTCGGCATCGACAGCGACGTGCGCAACGGCTACGACGACATCAAGGTCACGTTCAAGATCGACGCGGACGCGTCGAAGAAAGACATCGAAGCGCTGGTCGCGCAGTCGCAGAAACGCTCGGCGGTTTACGACGTCATCACCAACCCGGTGAACGTCACCGTCGAAGTCGCGTAGCGTCCCCGCAGCGGAGCGGCGGCCATCGAACGCGTCACCACCGTCATCGTCGGGGCCGGCCACGCCGGCCTCGCGGTGAGCCGGTGTCTCACTGAGCGCTCGATCGATCACGTCGTGCTCGAGCGCGGGGAGGTAGCGAACTCCTGGCGGCGCGAGCGCTGGGATTCGTTGCGGCTCCTCACGCCGAACTGGCAGAGCCGCCTGCCAGGCTTCTCATACGACGGCCCGGACGCCGACGGCTACATGTCGATGGGCGAGGTGATTGACTTCATCTCGCGGTTCGCGTCCGTCTCGCGGGCCCCGGTCCGCACCAACACGACCGTCACGTCCGTGAAGCGGACCGACACCGGTTATCGGGTCGTGACCAGCGGAGGCGAGATCGAATGCCGCTCGGTCGTCATCGCCAGCGGCGCATGCAACGTCCCGAGCGTGCCGCCGCTGCGGCATTCGACGCCGGCGGCGATCGAACACGTCACGCCGTTCGAGTACCGCAATCCCACCCGGCTGCCCGAAGGCGGCGTGCTGGTCGTCGGCGCCTCCGCGACCGGCGTACAGCTGGCGGATGAGATCCGTCGATCCGGCCGCCGCGTCATCCTGTCCGTTGGAGAGCACGTGCGGCTACCGCGAACCTATCGCGGCCGGGACGTGCTCTGGTGGATGGACGCGTCGGGTGTGTGGAACCAGCGCTACGACGAGGTCGAGGACCTGACACGTGCGAGGCGGCTGCCGTCGCCGCAGCTGGTCGGGACGCCGGAGCGCACCACGCTCGACCTGAACGCGCTCACCGCGAAGGGCGTCGAGCTCGTCGGCCGACTGTCCGCGATTCGCGACGGCAAGGCGCTGTTTTCCGGAGCCCTGCGCAATCACTGCGCGCTGGCCGACCTGAAGATGGAGCGCTTGCTGGATACGTTCGACGAGTGGGCCCGAGCCCAATCGCGCGCTGGCGAGGCCGGCGCACGGCAACGCTTCGAGCCGACCCGCGTGCCAGCCCGGTCGCGCCTCCAGCTCGATCTGCGCAGCGGCGAGGTCCGCTCCATTGTCTGGGCGACCGGGTTTCGCCCCGATTACAGCTGGCTGCACGTGCCGGTCGTCGACGACAAAGGTGAGCTGCGGCACGATGGCGGCGTCGTCGACGCGCCTGGGTTGTACGCCATCGGCCTGCCGGTCCTCCGACGCCGGAAGTCGAGCTTCATCCAGGGAGCGGAGGACGATGCCCGGGATCTGACCGAGCACTTGGTTGGATTCCTCTCCGGGTAGAAAACTTGCAGCCACGAAGACTCGAAGACGCGAAAGCAGGTTGCGATTTCTTGCCGATAGAGAACGCGTTACGTCGACGGGCTGGACGATCGCCGGTGCCGGAGGTATTCGACGACCATCGGCAGGAGCGAGACCGCGACGATGCCGAGCGCGACGAGCGTGAAGTTCTCCTTGACGACCGGCACGTTGCCGAAGACGTACCCCGCGCCCACGCAGATGACCGACCCAGGCGACGCCGCCGGTGACGTTGTAGAACGCAAACGACGGGTACGTCATCTCGGCCGCGCCGGCGACGAACGGGACGAACGTCCGGACGATCGGCATGAAGCGGGCGAGGACGATCGCCTTGCCGCCATGGCGCTCGAAGAACTCGTGCGCCTTGCGCAATGTGAGCCGGATTGATCCAGCGCCGCCAGCGTGGATCGATCTCCGCGCGCCGGATGACGCGCGCGCCGACCGCCCGGCCGATCGAATAGTTCACCGCATCGCCGGCGACGGCCGCCGCGACCAGCAGCACCAGCAGCAGGCGGACGTCGAGCGCGCCGCTCGCCGCCAGCGCGCCGGCCGCGAAGAGCAGCGAGTCGCCGGGCAGGAACGGCGTGACGACGAGCCCGGTCTCGGCGAACACGATCGCGAACAGCACGCCGTAAATCCACGCGCCGTAGGTCTTGACGAGATCGAGCAGGTAGACGTCGACGTGAAGAACCAGATCGATGAGGTCGGCCATTTACACCTTGTCGAGCGCCTGCGCGAGATCTTCCTGCAGATCGTCGATGTCCTCGATGCCGGCGGAAATCCGCACCAGGCCATCGGTGATGCCGAGCTCGTGGCGGTGCGCTGCCGGCACCGAGGCATGCGTCATCGTCGCCGGATGCGAGATGAGGGTTTCGACGCCGCCGAGGCTCTCGGCCAGCGCCATCAGCCGCACGCGATTCGAGCACGCGCCGCGCCGCTTCGAGCGATCCGGTCTCGAACGCGAGCATGCCGCCGAACCCGCGCATCTGGCGGCAGGCCAGCTCGTGCTGCGGGATGCGAGGGCAGCCCGGGGTAGTAGACGTGTCTGACCTTCGGATGCTCGGCGAGAAACTGCGCCAGCGCCAGCCCGTTCGCGCTGTGCTGCGCCATCCGCACCGGCAGCGTCTTGGTGCCGCGCAGCACCAGCCACGAATCGAACGGCGACGAGGATCGCGCCGGCGGCGTTCTGCACGAACCTGCAGCCACTCGATGTCGTCGTCGCGCGATCGCGATGACCACGCCGCCGACGCTGTCGCTGTGGCCGTTCAGATATTTCGTCGTGCTGTGGGTGACGAGGTCGGCGCCGAGCTCGATCGGCCGCTGCAGGCACGGGCTCGCGAACGTGTTGTCGACGACCAGCCGCAGGCCGCGGCGTGTGCGCCAGGTCGGCGGCGGCGCGCGAGATCGGTCAGCCGCATCACCGGGTTGCTCGGCGTCTCGACGAACAGCATCCGCGTGGCCGGCGTGATCGCCCGCTCGACCGCGTCGAGATCGCCGGTGTCGACGTAGGTGAACGACAGCTGGTAGCGCGTCAGCACCTTGTCGAACAGCCGGAACGTGCCGCCGTAGACGTTGTCGGACACGACGACGTGGTCGCCGCTCTCGAGCAGCGACGCGATCGCGTTGATCGCCGCCATGCCCGACGCGAACGCGAACGCCGCCGCGCCCGCCCTCGATCGCCGCGAGGTTCGCCTCGAGCGCCGCGCGCGTCGGGTTCTGCGTGCGGGCGTACTCGTAGCCCTTGTGCCGGCCGAGCTCTTCCTGGACGTAGGTCGAGGTCTGATAGATCGGCGTGATGATCGCGCCGGTCGACGGATCGGGCTCCTGGCCGGCGTGCAGGCAGATCGTGCTGAATCGAGCGTTCCGTCCGAGCTTCACAATCCGCCATAATATCGCGAGTCTGTGAATCGCACGTCAGGACGGCCTGAGACACGCGCTGCTCCGAACGCTGCCCGGCCGCGCGATCGTCATCGGTCTGGCGGTCAAGATCGTCGTGTTCGTGCTGCGGCCGATCGCCGGCGCGCTGCCGGCGTTCGTCGGCGTCGTCGACACCGTCGCCTCGATCGCGCTCGCGGCCGGCGGCGGCGTACTTCCTGGTCCGCGGCGTGGCGCTCGCGCAGCGGCGGCTGCTCTGGCGCGTCCGCCGCAAGCTGATCATCTCCTACATCTTCATCGGCTTCATTCCGGCGATCCTGCTCGTCGCGTTCTTCGCTGCTCGGCGGCGCTGCTGCTGTTCTCGAACTTCAGCTCGTACCTCGTCCAGGCGCGGCTGCGCGCGCTGGCCGATCGCGCCGACTCGATCGCCAAGACGACCGCGCTCGAGATCCAGCGCGCCGGCAGCCGCGACATGGAGGGGATCGTCGCGCAGCGCGAGATGGCGGCGACGCGCGAGTTCGAAGGCGCCTCGATCGCCGTCGTGCGAGATGCGCCGGCGCGTGCAGCGAGCTGCCGCGCACGGCGCCGCAGCGGCCGACAGCCGACCGTCCAGCGCCGCGACCGGCGCGCCGCCGCTGGTGGCCGCCGGCCCGTGGGCCCACGTCGAGCCGCCGGCCGACGGTGCCGGACTGGATCGGCTGCGACGGCTTCAAGGGGCTGCTGGCCGTCGCACGCCGCACGGCCGCGACGCGACCGCGGCACCGGCGACCACCGACGCCGACGATCTCGGTCAACGGCCAGGATGTCCGCTCGACGATCGATCGGCGACGACCTACATGCTGATTCGCGCGCTGGCGTTTCCCGATGTGCGGACGCCGAGCTACGCGGTGATCGTCGACCTGCCGGTGAGCGGCCAGGTCCGCCGGCAGTTCCGCGCCGAGACCGGCGTCGAGCTGACGGGCGTCGTCGCCGTCCAGACGCCGGACGGGAGCGTCAGGCCGCTGCCGGCGCGGTCCGACTACGCGCCGCCGGTCGTCGCCGGCGGCGACGGCGGCCCTGCCGCTGCCGTCGTTCAGCATGCTCGAGTACCGCGACTGGACGACCGGGATGGCCTCGTCGCTGCGTCGCCTCGATGCAGATGAGCATCGCGGAGATCTACGACCGGATCTCCGGCCGCGCAGGGCGTGATCAACCAGCGCAGCTTCGGCCAGGGCCTGCTGCTGGTGCTGTTGCTGATCGGCGTCCTGTTCCTGATCATCGAGTCGTGGCGCTGGTCGCCGGGCTCGCGCTGGCGCGGTCGATCACCGGCTCGGTGCACGAGCTGTTCGCCGGCACCGAGCGCGTCCGGCAGGGCGACTTCACCCACAAGATCGCCATCAGCGCCGACGATCAGCTCGGCGAGCTGGCGGAGTCGTTCAACTCGATGACCGCCAGCATCGAGGACCTGCTGCGTGCAGGCGGCGGAGAAGAAGCGGCTCGAGGAGGAGCTGCGCATCGCGCACGAGATCCAGATGTCGCTGCTGCCGCAGGGGCCGCTGCGGATGCCCGGGCTGTCGGTGACCGCGCTCTGCGTGCCGGCGCGCGAGGTCGGCGGCGACTACTACGACTTCCTGCCGCTCGACGAGCACCGCGTCGGCGTGCTGATCGCCGACGTGTCGGGCAAGGGCACGTCGGCGGCGCTCTACATGGCGGAGCTGAAGGGGCTGGTGCTGTCGCTCAGCCGGATCCACACGTCGCCGCGCGAGCTGCTGATCGGCCAACCGCATCATCGCCGAGCACCTCGACGCGCGCAGCTTCATCACCATGACCTACGCGGTCGTCGACCTGCGCGCGCGGACGATGACCTACGCGCGCGCCGGCCACACGCCGCTCATCTACCTGCCCGGCGCCGGAGCAGCGGCGACCGCGCGCGTCCAGATCCTGGCGCCGGACGGCATGGTGCTCGGCCTGAAGATCGACGACGGCGAGATGTTCGAGCGGCTGCTCGAGGAAGCAGACGATCCCGCTGCAGCGCCGGCGACCTGTACCTGTTCTTCACCGACGGCATCAGCGAGGCGATGAACGCCGGCGACGACTGCTTCGGCGAGCAGCGGCTCGGCCGCGCTCGTCGAGGAGCACGCGCACCTGCCCGTCCGACGAGCTGCGCGAGCGGGTCCTGCGCGAGATCGCGGCGTTCGTCGGCGACGCGCCGCAGCACGACGACATGACGATGATCCTGCTGAAGGTGGACGAGCTCGCCGCGCACGGCCGTGGCAGCCGACGGAGCGCCGAGGCCGCAGAGGCCGCAGAGGTCGCGTGATCGCGCTCGTGAGCTGACCTGGTCGTCATCTTCCGCACGCAGTCCGACGTCGAAGCCAGCATCGTCCGCGGCCTGCTCGAGGCGCACGGCGTGCATGTCGGTCGCTGTCCTCGGCGGTGCCGCACTCGGTGTTTCCGCTGACCGTCAACGAGCTCGGCGAGGTGCGGATCGCGGTCCGCGCCGAGGACGCCGACGAGGCGCGGCGCATCATCGAGAGCCACCGCACCGAGCTGCCGAACGGGCAGGTGGTGCGGCTGCGCGACGAGTTCGAGACGCTGCAGCAGGCGATCGACTACCGCTTCCGCGATCGCGGCCTGCTCGAGCACGCGATGACCCACACCTCGCGCGCCAACGAGGACGTCAGCGGCGGCGTGATCGACAACGAGTCGCTCGAGTTCCTCGGCGACGCGGTGCTCGGCTTCGTCATCGCCGACATGCTGTTCCGCGAGTTTCCCGAGTTCAACGAGGGGCAGAAGTCGAAGATCAAGGCGGCGCTGGTCTCGACGGCGACGCTGGCGCGGCAGGCCGAGCGGCTGGCGCTCGGCGATCACCTGCTGCTCGGGCGCGGCGAGGAGAAGACCGGCGGCCGCCGCAAGCAGGCGCTGCTCGCCGACGGCTACGAGGCGCTGATCGCGGCGATCTATCTCGACGGCGGCATCGAGCAGGCGCGCGCGTTCATCGCGCGCGAGTTCGCGCCGCTGGTCGCCGACGTCCGCGCAGCACGGCCTCGTCGGGCGGCGACTACAAGTCGGCGCTGCAGGAGCACCTGCAGTCGCAGCGACGAGCCGCTGCCGGAGTACCGGCTGGCCGGCACGGTCGGCCCCGATCATCGCAAGCTGTTCCAGGTCGAGGTCGTCGTGCGCGGCGAGGCGCTCGCCGAGGCGACCGGGCCGAGCAAGAAGGAAGCGGAGCAGGAAGCGGCGCGGCTGGCGCTCGAGAAGCTGCGACCGACGTACGATCTCAGGAATTGATCACGATTGTAAATTCATCAATCTTCATTCCGAATTAGTCGATCTCGATAATCCCCGACGGCTGTCCGACCATCGCGTAGCGCCGCGGTCGCCATGGCCAGCGCCGGCTCGGCATGCGGCAGGCGCGGCAGCGCGTAGCGGTGGATCTCGCGCGCGAGGTCGTCTTCGGTCGGGCGCGGTGGCGCGGCAGTGCAGGCGCACCCAGACGCGCAGCAGCGGGTCGGTGAAGCTGTAGCGCTTCTGGCGCGACGTGACCAGGTCGACGTCTTCGAGCCACGACAGGTAGTCCTTCGTCGAGCCCGGCGTGCGCTGCAGGCGGTGCGAGATCTCGGTCAGCGTCAGCTCTTCTTCCTCCGCCAGGATCTCGAGAATCGCCTTCAGCGCGCCGTAGCCGCGCGCGCGGTGCAGCCGCAGCTCGTAGCAGAAGCTGCACTGCTTCGACAGGCGGCCGTCGGGCGCCATCAGCGCGGCGAGCGCGCTGATGGCGTCGCCGCCGCCGTGCTCGCGCATCGCGTGCGAGCTCGTCGGCGAGGGCGCGGACGTAGGCCGGCCGGCCGTCGGCGAGCGCCTGGACCGTCCGCGCGACGAACTCGGCGTCGTGGGCGTCGCCAGGCGCGCGCCGGCGCGGCCCGAGGATGTCGAGCGTGTCTTCGGCCGTCAGCGGCGGCATGTGAATGACTTCGAACCGCGCCGAGCGATCGCGCAGCAGCCGCAGCGCGCGCGCCGTGTAGCGGCTGGTCAGGACGAACCGGTTGCCGCTGGCGGCGAGGCCGTCGACGAGATCGTGCAGCACGCGGCGCAGGCCGGGAAGCTTTCGAACGTGCGCAGCTCGAGGAACTCGTCGAGCAGGAACGTCGCCGGCTCGCCGCCGCCGGCGCGCGGCGCGCGCGAGGAAGCCAGCGTCGGCGTCGAACGCCGCGCGCGGGCGCCGCCGGCGCGCCGGCGTCGACGGCCGGGAACGGCGACGGCGCCGGTCGACCGCGCGCAGGAACCGTTCGGGCGTCGTCGCCGTGCGCTCGACGTCGATGTACTGCGCCGCCGTGCGGCCGATGCGGTCGCGCAGCTGCTGCAGCAGCGTCGTGCGCCCGCTGCCGCAGCCGCCGACGAGCACGGGAATGCGGGACGGCGACGCGTCGAGCGCGGCGAGCAACGCGGCGCGTCAGCGTGGAACGGGGGGTCAGCATGCGCGTTCCTCTCGCATGGGCATTCGAAGGCCTCCGCGCGCGGCCGCAGCCAGCGCTTCAGGGTAACCGGCATCGGCATGGCGGACGCACGCCGAGTCCGGGATCGCAAGTGAGCACGCGTTCGAGTTTCTCGTCCGCTTCGGCCGTGCCGTCCGCGACGACGACCATGCCGGCATGCAGCGAGTAGCCGATGCCGACACCGCCGCCGTGATGGACCGACACCCAGGTCGCCCCGCTCGAGGCGTTCAAGAGCGCGTTGAGCACCGGCCAGTCGGCGATGGCATCGCTGCCGTCGCGCATGTTCTCCGTCTCGCGCGTCGGCGACGCGACCGATCCGGCGTCGAGATGATCGCGGCCGATGACGATCGGCGCCTGCACGCGGCCGGTCCGGACGAGCGCGTTGAGCTCGCGGCCGAATCGGGCGCGCTCGCCGTAGCCGAGCCACAGGATGCGCGCCGGCAGGCCCTGGAACGCCACGCGGTCGCGGGCCAGCTCGATCCACCGCCGGATCGACGGCTGATCGCCGAACAGCCGCAGCGCCGCTTCGTCGGTGACGCGGATGTCCTCGGGATCGCCCGACAGCGCCACCCACCGGAAAGGGCCCTTGCCTTCGCAGAACAGCGGCCGGATGAACTCGGGCACGAAGCCGGGAATCTCGAACGCGCGATCCACGCCGGCCTTGCTGCGCCTGGGCGCGGATGTTGTTGCCGTAGTCGAACGTCACGGCGCCGCGCGACCTGCAGCTCCAGCATCGCCGCGACGTGCGCGCCGATCGCGGAGAGCGCCCGCTCGACGTATTCCTCGGGATGGCCTTCGCGCAGCCGCGCGGCCTCATCGAGCGTCAAGCCATTGGGCACGTAGCCGTTGAGCGTATCGTGCGCGGACGTCTGGTCGGTGAGCACGTCGGGCGCGACGCCGCGTGCGACGAGCGCCGGCAGCACGTCGGCCGCGTTGGCGCAGAGCCCCACCGACCGGGCCACACCGGTCGCGCCGGTAGCGCTCGACCCGTGCCAGGGCATCGTCGAGGCTGTCGGTCGATTCGTCGAGATAGCGCGTCGCCAGCCGGCGCTCGATGCGCCGCGGGTCGACCTCGATGACGAGCGCCGCGGCGCCGTTCAGCACGGCGGCCAGCGGCTGGGCGCCGCCCATCCCGCCGAGTCCGGCGGTGACGACCAGCCGGCCGGCGAGCGTTCCGCCGAAATGGCGCCGGGCGACGGCTGCAAAGGTTTCATACGTACCCTGGACGATGCCCTGCGTGCCGATGTAGATCCAGCTGCCCGCGGTCATCTGGCCGAACATCGTCAGGCCGCGGTGCTCGAGATCGCGGAAGTTCTCCCAGGTGGCCCACGCCGGGACGAGCAGGCTGTTGGCGATGAGCACGCGCGGCGCGCCGGCGTGCGTGCGGAAGACGCCGACCGGCTTGCCCGACTGGACGAGCAGCGTTTCGTCGCGCTCGAGCGTGGTCAGCGCGCGAACGATCGCGTCGAAGGCCGGCCAGCTGCGCGCCGCGCGTCCCGATCCGCCGTAGACGACCAGATCCTCCGGCCGTTCGGCGACGTCGGGATCGAGATTGTTCATCAGCATCCTGAGCGCCGCTTCCTGGGGCCAGCCTTTGCAGGTGAGCGCGGTACCGCGCGGCGCGCGAATTGTACGAGTGGCGATGGCCATGACCTGGATGCTGGTTGTGCGCGCAGCCGACCGACGCGCATCAACGAAAGAGTAGAAATTAGAAAGCGGCGCGCCCGTTGTCAAACTGAAAATGAAAAATTTTTCACTTGACTAGTCCGGCAACAACGTCTTCCAGCTCGTGCGACGCGATCATGCGCGCGATCGCGGCGATCTCGCGCGACAGCGGACGATCGTCGTCGAGCGCCGGCACCGTCGATCGGACAAGCCGGTGCACGCGCGCGAGTGGATCCGACGTGGTGAGCGGCGCGAGCAGGTCGATCGCCTGGCACGCGCACAGGATTTCGATGGCGATCACGTCGCGAGCGCGCTCGAGCGCGCGCCGCGGCCTTGAGCGCGGCGTTCATGCTCATGCTGACGTGGTCTTCCCGGCCGGCCGACGTCGGGATCGTGTCGACGCCGGCCGGGTGCGCGAGCGATTTCAGCTCCGAGGCGCACGCCGCCGCGGTGACCTGCGCGATCATCAGCCCCGATCGCAGCCCGCCGTCGCGCGTCAGGAAGGCCGGCAGGCCGCTCTTCAGTGGATCGACGAGCCGATCGGTCCGCCGCTCGCTGATCGTCGCGAGCGGAACGAGCGCCGCGGCGAGCAGGTCGGCGGCGAGTGCGATCGGCGCGCCGTGGAAGTTGCCGCCGGAGACAATTTCGTCGGTTTCGACGAAGACCATCGGGTTGTCGGTCGCGGCATTGGCCTCGGTTTCGACCGTCCGGCGCACGAACGCGAGCGCGTCGCGGGTCGCGCCGTGCACCTGGGCGGCGCAGCGCATGGAATAGGCGTCCTGGACCCGCCCGCAATTCTGGTGGGATGCGTTGATCGCGCTCTGCTGCATCAGGCGCTCGATGTTCGCGGCCGAGGCGATCTGCCCGGCGAACCCGCGCGCCTCGTGGATGCGCTCCTCGAAGGGATGCATCGACCCGCGCAGGGCGTCGATCGACAGCGCCGCCGCGATGTCGGCGGCCCGCGCCAGAGCTCGGCGCCGGCGAGCGCCAGCGCCAGCACCGCGGTCGACGGCTGCGTGCCGTTGATCAGCGCCAGGCCTTCCTTGGGGGCCAGCGTGACCGGGGCCAATCCTGCTCGTAGCAAAGCCTCTGCACCTGAATACACGCGGCGGCTGGAGGCTGGGGCCTCGGGGCTGGAATCGTCGTCGGGCTCACGGTCAGACTCGGCTCGAGCCCCGAGACCCGAGCCCCCAGCCCCGAGTTGGGCCTCGCCCTCACCGATCAGGACGAGCGCGATATGCGCGAGCGGCGCGAGGTCGCCGCTGGCGCCGACCGAGCCGCGCGACGGCACGAACGGGTGGACGCCGGCGTTGAGCAGCGCGACGAGCGCGTCGAGCGTCTCGAGCCGGATCCCCGAGTAGCCCTTGGCGAGAACGTTGGCCCGCAGCGCCATCGCCGCCCTGACGTCGCGCACCGGCAGCGGATCGCCGACGCCGGCCGCGTGGCTTCGCACGAGGTTGCGCTGCAGCACTTCCAGCGCGTCGGGCGCGATCTTGACTTCGGCGAACGATCCGAATCCGGTGTTGACGCCGTAGACCGGCTCCTCACCGTGCGCCTTCCGATCGACGACCGCGCGCGCCGCGCGAACCCGCGCCGCCGCGTCCGCCGAGATGGCGACGCGCGCAGAACGGTCCGCAATCTCGACGAGCGCGTTCAGAGTCAGCGAATGGCCGTCAAGGTGAATCATGCAGAACCCTGAATCACGGCGGTTCACGCTTCCCGGTTCTCGGTTCTCGGTTCGTGTTCACGTTCGGTTCCGGATTCGAGGTTCGGGGTTCGGTTCGATTCGGCATTCGGGTAGAATCGTACGTCCGGCTAGCCCAGAACACGAACTCCGAACCCCGAACTTAGAACTTCGAACCTCGAACCGAACCTGAACACGAACTGAGAACCTAGCACAGAGAAGCGTGAACGATATGAATCTGTGTGTCCTCGGCGCTCAATGGGGCGATGAAGGCAAGGGCAAGATCGTCGATCTGCTGACGCCGCGCTTCGACATCGTCGCCCGCTACCAGGGCGGACACAACGCCGGGCATACCGTGTACGTCAACGGCACGAAGTTCGTCCTCCGGCTCATCCCGTCGGGCATCCTGCATCCGGGCAGTCAGCCTGCGTCATCGGCAACGGCGTCGTGGTCGATCCCGCCGCGCTCTTTGCCGAAGTGGACGAGCTGGCGAAGAACGGCATCGAGGTCGGGACGCGGCTGGTCGTCAGCGACAAGGCGCACCTGATCCTCCCGTACCACCGCGACCTCGATCTGCTGTCGGAGGCGCGGCGGGGCGAGCGGAAGATCGGCACGACCTCGCGCGGCATCGGGCCCGCCTACGAAGACAAGATTGCCCGTCGCGGCATCCGGGTCGGCGATCTTGCCGACCCGAAGGGACTCGAACAGAACGTCCGCGACAACGTCACCGCGCGCAACCGCCTGGTCCACGACTCGACGATGGAGTGGCGCCCGGTGTTCGACGAGCTGATGGAGCACGCGAAGCGGCTGCGGCCGCTCGTCCGCGACGTCTCGCTGCTGCTGAATGAGGCGATGCGGGCGGGCAAGTCGGTCCTGTTCGAGGGCGCGCAGGGGACGCTGCTCGACATCGACCACGGCACCTATCCGTACGTGACCTCCTCGAATGCGTCGGTGGGCGGCGTGTGCACCGGCCTCGGCATCGGGCCGCGATCGATCGGCGGCGTGCTGGGCGTGGTCAAGGCCTACACGACGCGCGTCGGCGAGGGACCGCTGCCGACCGAATTGAGCGGCGAGATGGGTCAGCGGCTGCGCGACAGCGGCAACGAGTACGGCGCGGTCACCGGCCGGCCGCGCCGCTGCGGCTGGTACGACGCCGTTGCGGTCCGCTACGGCGTCCGCATCAACGGCCTCGACGCGCTGGCGCTGACCAAGCTCGACGTGCTCGACGGCCTCGAGCGCATCGAGATCTGCACGTCGTACCGCTGCGGCTCGCGCACGCTGACGGAGTTCCCCTCGGACATCGGTCAGCTGGCCACGTGCGAGCCGGTCTACGAGTCGATGCCTGGCTGGTCCGCGCCGACGCAAGGGCATCCGCCGCTACGACGACCTGCCCGAGGCGGCACGACGCTACATCGCGCGGCTCGAAGAGGTCACCGGCGTACCGGCCGCGGTCATCTCCACCGGCTCGGAGCGCGACGACACGATTCTCCGGGAAGACGTGCTGGCGGCCCGTCTTCCCGGTTTCAGGATCTAGGGCGAAGAGACCTCGGCGAGCTCGATGTCGAACCGCGTATTGCCCGCGATCACGACATCGGTGGTTTGCTTCTCGTAACCATCCTTGGCGATGTAGACCGAATTACTCCCGTCGATCAGGCCGCGTATTTCGTAGAAGCCGTTGCGGTCGGTTCGGGTGCTGCGCCAGCCTGTTGAAATGCCGCGCGCCACGACGACGCCTTCCAGTGGCCCGGGTCCACCCGCTGTCGTCCCCGTCACGATGCCCGAAAGCGTCGGAGTACCTGGTGGATACACGTCGGTCTGCGTGACCAGCAGCTCGCCGCCGGTCACTTCGACGTCGACGACCGTGCCGGGATTGTCGTGGCCATAGTCGACCGTCAGGTACGCACCTCGTTCGCCGTCCTTCGTGCCGAAGCGCACCTCGAAGGCACACCCTTCCGGACAGATCTTGACCTTCGATGAAGTAGTGCCGGTCGGTCACTGACCGGAATCACTCGATAGCCCGGCAGGCGTTGGCCATCGGCTGCCCAGATCAATTCGTTAGCGGAGTTGACCTGGACGATCTGGTCCTGGGCGTCGCGCAGGTCGGAGGTCGCAAACCCGGTCTTGAGCTCTCTGAACACGGCCAGGGTCGGCGCCGCCGGCGGCGCGGATGACGGTGCGGGAGACGGGGTCGAAGGCGTAGCACTGTCGCAGCCGGCCAATGCTGGCAGCAGCGTGAGGAGCACCGGAGCGAAAATCCTGATGGACACAGCCATGGTTGTAGGTCCTTTTTCTCGCTAGACAGGTCGATCACTGGCTACAACGACGGGGGCCGCCGCTTCTAACAGTGACCGGGAATTGCGCGGGATTTCGCGCGGTTACAGGACCAGCCGCATCTGCTCGAGACGTTGCTGGTGGTGCGGATCGAGCGCGTAGAGGTCGCGGACGTTGGGATTCAGGTAGTTGAACGGCGAGGCGCCGTCGATATACGCACGCTCCTGGTGAGCGAGGGCCTGTTCGCGCTCGCCGAGCCCGGCGTAGATGAACACGTAACACTGCGACGGGACGTAGGTGTTCTGGGCGCGAGCCTTCCAGCTCCGCGACCAGGTCGCAGCGCCTCATCGCGCATCCCGAAGCGGCCGTAGCAGAGCCCGAGGAGCCCGATGATAGAAGGGCGCCCGACCGGTCAGCGCCACGGCCTGTTCGAGGTCGGCCACGGCCTCGTGGGCCGCTTCGACTGCGCGAGCGCGCACAACCCGCGCAGGTGCAGGGCGAACACGTAGCCGGCGTCGAATCGGAGGCACTCGTCGCAGAGCATCGTCGCCTCGTCGTACCGCCGCGCGAGATAGAAGGTCTGCGCGCGCCCCGCGCGGACGAGGCGCGACGACGGCGCGAGCGTCTGCCCTGCCGTCGGCCTGCGTCAACGCCGCATCGTCGCGTCCGAGCAGCATCAGCAGCCACGAGTAGTAGACGTGCACCATCGCGTCCTTCGGGTCGAGCGTCAGCGCACGCCTGAACTCGCCTTCGGCCCCGTCCCAGTCCCACTCGCCACCGAACTTCGCCAGCGCCAGCTGGGTGTGGGCGGCGCCGATGCGTGTCGTCGATAGCGAGGGCGCGCCCAGCCGCCTGCGCCGCCACCGCGAATGCCAGGTGGGGCTTCATCAGGGAGTAGAGGCCCAGGAAGTTGTAGGCGTTGGCGAGGGCGACGTGCGCGGCGGCGAACAGCGGGTCGCGTTCGACGGCCGTCTGGAAGCTGCTCGATCGCGGCCGCCAGCCGCCCGCGTAGCACGAGGCCCAGTGGTGCTGGCCGCGCTTGAACGCGTGATACGCTTCGGAGTCCTGCGTGTACCTGCGCCCGGGCGCGGGCACCAACGACGGCCCCAGCTCTCCGCGATGTCCTTCGCGATCTCGCCCTGGACACGCGAGCAGGTCGTCGAACCGGCGCTCCACGACGATCGGCGGACGCACGGACCGCTCGTGAACGGCGATCAATCAGGTTGGCGATGACGTGCACGCGTTCGTCACTCTGCTGCACGGCTGCCCTCGAGCACGAGCTCGACGTCGAGGCGCCTGCCGATGTCGCGCACTGATTCGCCGTCCAGCGCGCGCGTCGACGTTCGCGGCGACGACGCGGAGCCCCGGGACAGCGCCGAGCCGGCTGCTGATGGCTTCGGCGAGGCCGGCGCGAAGGTGCTCGCCGTGCGGTCCAGCGGCGCCGATGATCTGGAAGGGCAGCACGGCGACGGAGGATTCGCGCGGATCCGGCGGCGAAGTGGCTCGTGGACCAGTGCGCGCGCGCTTCAACACCTCCAGGTCGGCCCGTACCGCCCACGCCGTCGCGGGACGATCGTCCGGGCGCTTGGCGAGCAGCCCGTCGACGATGGCGTCGAGCGCAGCGGGGTGGCTCGGACGAGAAATGGCGCACGGGCAGATGCGGCTGATCGCGGATAAGGGCGATGAGCTCATGTCTGCGACGCGGCTTCGAACGGGCGCGCGCCGGTCGCCATCTGGTACAGCACCACGCCGAGCGAGAACAGGTCCGCCCGGTGGTCGGTCGTCGCAAGTGGGTCGAACTGCTCGGGCGCCATGAAGTGGATCGTGCCCGCGGCTGCGCCCGAGGTCGTCAAGTCGTCCGAGATCAGGTCGTCGCCTTCGAACGCGGCATGGTGCTTCGCCAGTCCGAAGTCGAGCAGCTTCACGAGCCCGCTGGACGTCAGGAAGATGTTCCCGGGGGTCAGATCGCGATGCATGATGCCGTGGTCGTGGGCCGCGCCGAGCGCGTCCGCGACCTGGGAAGTGATGTCGACGATTCGTGTCGAGCGGGAGGGGCGCCGCGCGCCAGCGTCTGCTTCAGGCTGGCGCCGTGGAGCAGCTCCATCGCGATGAAGGGCGGATCCTGGCCATCGTCGATGTCGAGGACGGTGCAGATGTTCGGGTGGTTCAGCGAGGCCGAGATCCGCGCCTCGCGCTTGAAGCGCTTGATGGCCGTGTCGTCGCGGGTCAGAGAAGGCTTGAGGAACTTGATGGCGACCGATCGGGGCAGGCGAGTGTCCTGCGCTTCGTAGACCACGCCCATGCCGCCGCTGCCCAGGCTCCTGATGATGTAGAAATGAGAGATCTGACGCCCGATCATGCTGCCCACAAGCATAGTGGGTTATGACCGCGAGAACGGACGACGATCCGTCGCACGAATCGACGATCCACGTGCTCGAACGCGCCAGGCGCGGCGATCGCACGGCCGCGCGCGTGCTGCTCGAGCGCTCGCTGCCGCTGCTGCGCCGATGGTCGCGCCGGCGGCTTCCGACGTACGCCCGCGCCGGCTTCGACACCGAGGACGTCGTGCAGGACGCCGTCCTGGGCGTACTGAAACACATCGAGCGCTTCGAGCATCGGACGGTCGGGGCGCTCCAGGCGTACCTGCGAGAGTCGGTGGTCAACCGGATCCGCGATCTGATTCGCGGCTCCCGCCGACACGGAGAGGCGGTCCCGTCCGGCGGCGATGACGTTGTCGATCGCCGGCCCGTCGCCGCTCGAGCACGCCATCATGCGCGAGCGGCTCGACGACTTCCTGGCGGCACTCCAGCGTCTCCGGCCGGTCGATCGGCAGGCAGTCGTCTGGCGAGTTGAGCTGGGCTACTCGGTCGGGGAGATTGCCCGCCGGATGGGGAAGACCGAGGCCGCCGCCGCGATGACGGTATCGAGAGCGCTCACGCGACTCGCTTCGGAAATGGGCGTCGTTCGCGGTAAGCCGTAGACCTTCAGTCGGCCGTTGTTTCCTATTGTCTCGCGCCGTTCCCGTCGAAGAAGACGACGTTCTGGAACGCGTTTGCGGCGAGGCGCTCGGCGAGAGTCCGAGCCTGCACTCCACTCCTGCCCAGGACGACGATCCGGGTGTTGTGGTCGAACGGCAATCGGCCATCGTCCTTCGCCCGTGTGATCTCGTCGGGTGCGAGCCGCACCATGCCGGGGATCGGCTGTCTGCCTGGCTCGAGCCCGGCGTCCACGAACACCGCCGTGCGATCGAGCGTCGCCACGCGGTGAATGGCGCCGGCCTCGATCGCCCCGACGCCGCCCGCGATCCGCCAGCCAGGCATGCCGAGTTGATACCGGCGCAGGTTCTGATATCCCGCGGCCGCGAGCTCGTCAGCCAGGCGGCGGCTCTTGCCGCAGAACGGGCCATTGCAGTAGAGGACCAGGAGGCGCTCCTTTTGGGGAACGAGGCGCCTCACCTCGGCGACGTCCGACACGTACAACGACATGGGAATGCCCGGCTTCGGCGAGACATTCAGCGCTCCCGGAATGTGCGACATGGCGAATTCCTCCACAGGCCGGGCGTCCAGAAGGATGGCGTCGCCGGCGGCAAGGATCTCGCGCAGCTTTGCGGTGGACACCTGCGGTGCGGAACCCGCATCGGACTCCGCCGCGACGGCATCATCCAATCGAGCGTACGTCTGGGCATCGACCGCGACGACTGCCGCGAGTGCGGTGATCCCGGCCAGGAGGATCGCGTTCACTGTTGCGTCCCCGGCGTGTAGAAGACGCCATGCGCACGGCTGCCGCCAGGGATACTCGGATAGGGATACACGTCGAGTGTTGCGCCGGTCAGGTTGTCGACGACTGCCAGACCTGCCGGCGATTCAACGGCGACGAAGGAATACCTGCCGTTTGCCGACAGCCAGTGATGGCCGGTGGTCGTATGCCCGGGAATCGCCACGATCGTCGCCACGAACGACGACGTATCCAGGAATGAAATCTGCGCCGGCGTTCCGCGCAGCGTCACGATGAGCGTACGGCCATCATTGGTGAGCTGCAGCGTATCGGGCTGCGTACCGACGATCGCCTGGCGGCCGGTGAGCACCGGACAGGGTCCGGTCAGGTCCAGCTCTTTCACTGTGTTCTCGCGACGGACTGACACGTAGGCCCGCTTCGAATCATTGGTCACGAGAATCTCGCTCGGATCGGCGCCCACCGGCGTGTTACACAGCAGGTCGCCGGTCACGGCATTCAGCTTCGCCACGTCCCCTGGCTGAGAGCGGTCGCTGCGGCTGTTCGTCGCGTAGAGCTCCTTTCCATCACGCGTGATCCAGACCGCGTGCGTCCGCGCCTCGGCCAGCGGGCTCGCGACATAACCCGCAACTCTGACGTCCGCGTCGGTGTCGACGACGCCAATCTGGTTGTGTCCGAACTCCGCGATGTAAACGTGCTTGCCGTTGGGGGCCGCCATCAGGTGATGGGGCAGCGGACCCATGGGCAGCGACGACCGTGGAGTACCTGTCGACACATCCACGATGGTCACGCTGTTGGAGCCCTCGTCCGAGGTGTAAACCTTACCGGTCCCGTTCGGCAGCGTCACGCCGATCGGGGAGGCGCCCGTGCGAGCGGTCCAGAGCGGGTCGCCCGATCCCGCGTCGAAGGCCGTGACGCTGCCGTTCTGACGCTCGGTCACGAACACTGTCCCGCCGGCACCCGGGATGCCGTTCTGGCCGGAGGCAGTCATGACGAGAAAGGCCCAGCAGACGAGGGCCGAGATGACGGGGATTGCGGATCGGCTGCGCTTCATGAAAACACCCTCCATGAGCGTGCAAGCTACGCAAGTGGCCGACGTGCGTAAATGCACGGCGGGTGATGTGGAGGTGAAAACGTTGTGAACCCATAAGGTCATCACCGTCAGCATGTTGCCGCCTCCAGTGAAGCGCCAGTGGGGTTTGACGATCGCCAGTGAGGCGGATAGACTCCGCGGCCTGTGCCGAGGAACTCGGTCGGGTCGCCGCGTGTCCGGTTCGGGTTGTACGAGTTCGACGCCGGATCTGGCGATCTGCACCGGGAAGGACGCCCGATTCGACTGCAGGAGCAGCCTCGCCAGATACTCAGCGCACTCCTGGAACATCCCGGTCAGGTGCTCACGCGCGACGAGCTGCGCGAGCGCCTGTGGAAGGGCGACACGTTCGTCGATTTCGAACATGGTCTGAATACCGCCATCAAGAAGGTCCGCCAGGCGCTCAACGATTCCGCCGACAACCCTCAGTACATCGAGACCATCGCGAAGCGGGGCTACCGCTTCATCGCACCTGTCCACGTGGAGGCATCGCGCGGCCACCGTTGTCGCCTCGAACCCGGCTATCGAACCGTTGAGGATGCCATCGGTACGGCGGCGGTGGATGGCCGCGGTCGGCGTTCTCGTTCTGCTTGCAGCCGCGGCCATCGGCTGGTTCGCGCGACGCGTCACAGAGGCGCCCGTTCTCTCTGAAGGCAGTCGAACCGCTGCGCAGCTCGCGGTGATGCCGCTTCGCGTCCTGACCCCGGCCAACGCTGCGGACGCCGAATATCTCGGCGTCGGGATCGCGGACGCGATCACGACGCGGCTGGCGAACGTCCGGCAGATCACCGTGCGGCCGACGGCCGCGGTGCTGGCCTACCAGGATCGCGGCCTGGATCCGGCAGGGATGGCGTCGGCGCTGGGCGTCGAGCACGTGCTCGAGGGAGCCATTCAACAGACCGAGCAGGTCTACCGGGTCTCCCTGCAATTGGTGCGCGCCGACGGCGTCGTCGTCTGGGGACGCTCGCACGACGTGCCGCACAGCGGGCTGCTCGGTCTGCAGGACGTGGTCGCCGAACAAGTGGTGACCGCGCTGCGCCTGGAGCTCTCGGCGCCCGAGCGGGCGCGTCTGAAAGCGCGCGACACGAATAACCCGGCCGCCTACGAGCACTATCTTCGCGGCCGCGCGCTGCTGGTCAACTACACCGACGCCAAGATGCGCGACGCGATCGCGCGGTTCGAGGCGGCGCTCGCGCTCGACGGCAACTTTGCGGCCGCCCGCGCCGCGCTCGCGACGGCGTGCGCCTGGTTCAGCGTGCGGTTCGCCTATGAATCCGAAGCGGCATCGTGGGGTAAGCGCGCGGAAGACGAAGCTCGCCGGGCGCTCGTGCTGGATCCGTCGCTGGCCGAGGCGCATCTTGCCATCGCCAACGCGGCGGGCACGCTGTATCAAGGCTTCGATTGGAAGAGCGTACTGACGGAAACGACCGTCGCGCTCACGCTCGATCCGTCGCTGGACCTCGCCCACGTGGCGCGGATGCGCGCCTTCTACCACCTTGGCCTGTTCGAACAGGCGGGGGAGGAGCACCGGATGGCGCGCGCGTTGAATCCGGCGCCCAGCGTCGAGACCGATCGTCTCGAGATCGCTGCGCTGCTGTTCGACGGCGACTTTCGCGCGGCCGCCGAACTCGCGCGCACGCTCCTCGAACGCACCGACGCGCCGGCGATTCGGCACTATCTCGGGCTGGCCCGCTACTACACCGGCGACGTCAAGGGGGCCGTCGAGATGCTGGCCTCAGCCAGGCGCGGTGATCAACTCGACGTGCGGTCGCAGGCGTCGCTCGCGTCCATCGAGGCCGCCACCGGGCACACGACAGAGGCACGCGCCCGGGCGGCTGCGATCGCGGGCGGGTCCTACATGGATCACCATGTCGCGTACAGCCTCGGCGCGGCATTCGCGCACCTCGGCGACCCCGACGCGAGCATTCGCTGGCTGCAGCAGGCCGCCGACACCGGCTTTCCCTGCTATCCGTGGTTCGAGCGGGATCCGCTGCTCGATCCCGTGAAGCAGCGCGCGGATTTCACGCGGCTGCTTCAGCGTCTGCGGAGCGCGCACGAGGACGCACGCACCCGTTCGCTTGTCCGCTAACTGGTTCTTCTAGGTGACACGCCGTCCAGACGTCAGGGTCCTTGGCGGTGGTCCCGCCGGCGCGACCGCATCGTTGCTCCTGGCGTCGTGGGGCCATTCGGTTCAACTCGTCACCAGGGACGCCGGCGATCATCGCCTCGCGGTCTCGCTCCCGCCCAGCTGCGCGAAGTTGTTCGATGCGATCGGCGTCAACGAGGCGATCGAGCGCGCCGGTTTCATCCGCTCAACAGGCAACACGGTGTGGTGGGGCGGAGCGGATGCGCGCGTCGAGTCATTCGGTGACGGCGCGCGCGGATGGCAACTGGAGGTCGAACGCCTGTCGCAGGTGCTGCTGGATCGCGCGATGGCGAACGGGGTGCAGGCCGAGAGCCGGGCGCGGTCGTCAGACCCGTTTGAACCGGCGGAGATCACGCTCGACTGCACCGGACGATCCGGAGTCCTCGCGCGCGCGAAGAATGTTCGTCGCTACCACCACGGCCCGCGCACGGTCGCGCTGATCGCCGAGTGGACACGGCAGGCGCCGTGGCCCGTGCCGGACGACACGCACACGCTCATCGAGTCGTACGACGACGGCTGGATGTGGTCGGTGCCGGTCGCGCCTGGCGTGCGGCACATCGCGGCGATGGTGGACCCGCAGCGATCCGCCCTTGCCCGCGGCGGATCGTCGAAGGATGTCTATCTCGCCGAGCTCGGGAAAGCGCGCATGTTCCGGCAGTTGATCGCCGGCGCGTCACTCGAGCAAGGCCCGTGGGGGTGGGATGCCTCGCCGTATCACGCCACTCAGTACGCCGGCGATCGCTGGCTGCTCGCCGGCGATGCGGGGTCGTTCATCGATCCGCTGTCGTCAGCCGGCGTCAAGAAGGCGCTCGCGTCGGGATGGCTCGCCGCGATTACCGCTCACACCTGCCTCGCGAAATCCGTCGATGGGCGCGCACGCACTCGCATTCTTCGATGCGAGGGAGAAGGAGATCGAACAGCATCTGTCGAGGGAGAGCCGCCGCTTTCTGACCGACGCGGCGCAAGGTCATCGCCATGCGTTCTGGGACGAGCGCTCGGACGATGAGGAACGTGAATCGGAGGATAGTCACGATGTTCAGCGCGCGCTGGACAGGTTGAAAAGCCAGGACGGGCTGCGCGCGAGAGCGGGGGCAATCGCGATCGAGCCGCGGCCATGCATACGCGGTCATGAAATCGTCCTGGAGCCGCATCTGGTCGCTCCTGAATATCCACGCGGCGTCAGGTATGTGCGGGGGATCGACATGATCGCCCTGGTTGAGCTCGCTCCCGCGGCGCGGCAGGTGCCCGACCTCTACGACGCCTGCGTCCGGCAGCAGGGACCGGTGCAGTTGCACGACTTCCTGTTCGCGCTCGCGACAGCGGTTGCGCGGGGATGGCTTGTGTCAGAATGAGCCGCAATCGGGGACCTCATGCCACGACGCATCCTCGTTGCTGCAACGGTTCTTCTGACGAGCGCGATTCTGTCCGCCGCTCAAGCGCCGCAGCCGACCGCGGCGCCCACCGCGAAGCCTGAAGAAGGCATCCCGATCACCGACGCCACGGTCCAGAAAGCATGCGGCTCGTGTCATCGGTCGGACGAGAAGGGACAGATGTCGCGCATCTCGTTCCAGCGCAACACGCCGGAAGGCTGGCAGAGCCAGATTCAGCGGATGGCGGCGCTCAACGGCCTGAACATCGAGCCCGAGACGGCGCGCCAGGTCGTGAGGTACCTGTCGAACAATCACGGGCTGGCCCCGGAGGAAGCCAAGCCGGCCGCGTGGGAAGCCGAACGCCGGGGGATCGACTTCAAATACACAGCGAGCGCCGACGCCGAGTCCACCTGTAACAAGTGCCACTCGCTCGGCCGCGTGATCTCGCAGCGCCGCACCCGGGGCGAGTGGGACCTGCTGATCGCCATGCATCGCGGCTGGTATCCGCTCGTTGATAACCAGGCGTTCCGACGCACCGGGCCCGCGACTCCAGAGGCGTCCGCGGACGGACGTCCGCCGGACACTCGCCACCCGGTCGAGAAGGCCGTCGAACACCTATCGAGGACGTTCCCGCTGAAGACACCTGAGTGGACGGCGTGGTCAGCGAACATGCGTCCGGCCCGCCTCGACGGCACGTGGGCGCTCAGCGGGTGGGAGCTCGGTAAAGGCGCGATCTATGGGCGGGTCACGATCACCGCTGACCCGGCGTCGCCGGAGGAATTCACCACGACCGCCACGTATCGCGTGGCTCGAACCGGCGACACATTCACGCGCACGGGTCGCGCGATCGTCTACACCGGGTACCAGTGGCGCGGGCGATCGACGACGGCGGCCGCCGACTCGGCGATGCGCGAAGTGATGATGGTCGATCGCAACTGGCGGACGCTGGAAGGCCGATGGTTTGCCGGGGGCTACGATGAAGTCGGGATCGACGTGAAGCTGGAGCGCGTCGCCGGTGAGACGCGCGCGCTTGGAACCGATCGCACGGCGTTGAAGCAGGGAGCCACCGGGCAGCCGGTCAAGATCTATGGCGTCAACCTCGGAGCGCTGCAGCCGCGCGACATCGACCTCGGCCCGGGACTGACCGTGGCGCGCGTGATCGAAACGACGCCGGATGTCGTGACGATCGCGGTTGACGTGGCCGCGGGCGCGACCGCCGGCACCCGCGATCTCTTCGTGGCCGGCGCATCGCGGCCGAAAGCCCTCGCGGTCTACGACAACGATCGACGGCATCAAGGTGAAACCGGACTGGGCGATGGCGCGCGTCGGCGGCGGCACGTTCCCGAAAATGTCCGCGCAGTTCGAAGCCTGGGCCTACAGCAACGGCGCCGACGGCAAACCAGACTCGCCCGACGACATCGATCTCGGCATCGTCGACGCGTCGTGGACCATGGAAGAGTACACCGCCACCTACAACGATGATGACATCAAGTTCGTCGGCACGTTGAACGAGGCGACCGGACACTTCACGCCGAACATCGAGGGACCGAATCCGGCGCGCTCCGGCTCACGCAACAACGTCGGCGATGTGTGGGTCGTCGCGAAGTATCCCGGTGATGCGGTGGGCGGCAAGCCGGCGCCAACGCTCCGGGCGCGGGCGCATCTGCTCGTCACCGTGCCGCTGTACATGCGCTTCGATCCGATGAGAGCTCCATGACGAACATCGGCCTTCGCGAGTTCCATTCGTTCGAAGCGGCGGGTCGCCGGTTCCTCTACCTGGTGCCCAGCGCCGCCGTGTTCGCGCTGGACGACTGTGCGGTCGCGATCATTGATTCGCTGGCGAACGGACCGCGAGCGGTTGACGAGGTGGCGCGCGAGTTGTCGGCGCGCTTCGACGCCACGGCGGTCTCGAGCACGATTGCCGAGCTTCAGCGGGTCCGGGCCCTGAGCGACATCGGCCGTGCCGTCGCCGGCGATGCCGAAGGTCTTCCCGCTCGAGCCGGTCCCGCTGCAGACGCTCGTCGTCAACGTGACGAACCAGTGCAACCTGGCCTGCACGTATTGCTACGAGTACGGCGAAGACAAGATCGTCGATACCAACAACGGCAAGCAGCCGAAATTCATGAGCGAGACGACGGCGCGCGAAGCCGTCGACTTCGCGCTGCGTGAGTCGCGCGACAATCCGCGCGCGCACATCACGTTCTTCGGCGGCGAAACACTGATGAACTTCAACGTGCTCAAGTCGACGATCGCCTACGCGCGCCAGCGCGCCGGCGAAGCCGGCAAGGACATCGACTTCAGCCTGACGACCAATGCGACGCTGTTGCGCCCGGAGGTCATCGAATTCCTTGCCGACCAACGCGTCGGCGTGACGATTTCGATCGACGGCCCGGAGGAGATGCAGGACAAGTTCCGGGTCTTCAACAACGGCGCCGGCAGCTATGCGGTGGCGGCGCCGAAGATCAAAGCGCTCCTGGCCAGGCATCGCTCACGGCCGATCGGCGCGCGGGTCACGCTGACCAGACAGACGCTCGACGTCCGCAGGATTTATCGCCATCTCACCGACGAGCTCGGTTTCTGGGAAGTCGGCTTTGCGCCGGTGACGACCGCCCCCGGCCGCGACTACGCCATCTCCGACGGCGGGTTCGATCACCTGCTGTCGCAATTCCGTGCCCTTGCCGGCGAATACCTCGAGGCGTCGCTGCAGAACCGGCATCACGGCTTCTCGAACATCCGCGAGACGTTGCAGGAGATCCATCACGGCCACGCCAAGGCCTATCCGTGCGGCGCCGGTCTTGGATTGATGGGGGTCTCGACCGACGGCCACGTCGCCCTCTGTCATCGGTTCGCCGGCTCGGACGAGCACCAGCTGGGCACCGTGCATGACGGCGTGTCGTGGGAGAAGCAGCAGGAGTTCCTGCAGACGCATCACATCGCGAGCAAGACCGATTGCGCGACGTGCTGGGCCCGGCCGATTTGCGCGGGCGGCTGCTATCACGAGGCGCATACGCGCTACGGATCGACGACCAGTCCCAACCTTCATTACTGCGAATGGATTCGCGGCTGGACCCACACCTGCCTCGAGATCTATGGCGAGTTGGCGGAGCGCAACCCGGCGTTCCTGCGGCAGTTCGATGACGAGAGGTTCCGGAGAAGGTCTCATGAAGCATCTGACAGCGGTGAATCGCAAGGCTGCGCGCATCGAGTCGGCGACCGCGCGCGACGCGGCCAAGGACGTCGTCGCGCTGCAGCAGCAGGGTGGTCCACCGCAGCAGCCTGAGCCGCCGCACATCCCCACCGGATGCTCGCTGGTGTTCTCGCCCGGATGGGAAGCCGATCGCAACGGCGGCACCGCGGGCTTGTGCCAGCCGGTCGAGCGCGATCTCTTCGACTGCCACATGGGCTGCTTCTGGCCGGCGCAGGTGCCGGATCAGCTGAACCATGCGCCGGACTGGACCGCGAAGTGCGCCGCCGCGCAGAAGGACTGGCGCAAGATCGATCTGATCTTCCCGGACGAGAAGAAAAAGTGAGACGAGCGCTGCTCACCATCATCTTCACGCTGAGCGCCATCGGTATCGCTGCGCAGAAGCCGGCGCCGGCGGTGTCGCCGAGCGGCGGCGATCAGCTTGATCTACGTCGGCACATATGCCGGCAACATCCAGATCTTCGACGAAGGGTCGGAGAAGATGATCGGCGACATCAGGCTGAAGACCGGCATCCCGCGTTCGCTGACGCTGTCGCAGTCGCGATCGAAGTTCTACGTCCTGGATTCGATGCTCGAGAAGATCGAGATCGTCGACATTCCCACGCGCGCGTCGCTGTCGACATTTACGCTGAGCGAGGGCCAGAAGCAGGTCCGCATCCGCGGCATGCAGGTCGATCCGCTCGAGCGGTTCGTGATTCTTCTCACGCGATCTGCGGAGAAGAAGATCGATCGCTGGGAGATCGGCGACAACACGATGCAGTTCTACGACCTGGCGCAGAAGAAGGTCACGCGGACCATTCCGTGGCCGCGCGGCGAAGAGCGCGAGTTCATCAACATCCGGTTCTCGCCGGACGGCAAGCTCCTCTACTTTTTCGGCGACGATGTCCTGATCCTCGAGACGACGAATTTCACCGAGGTGGACACCTGGCCGTTGAGCCGGCAGATCGAGCCTGGGCTCGGCCGCGTCAATTTCGGCTCAGTGGACGACTTCAACGACGATCCTGGCTTCTTCACGGGCCTCTTCACCACGCAGGATCCGGTTCAGAACCGCCGCATCATGAATATCGGCCGCGTCAACCTCGTCGCCAAGACGATCGACCTCACGCCGATCGGCCCCGCCGAAGGGATCGGCTTCGCATTGGCGCCCGATCGCAAGAAGGGTTACGGCCTGATGCAGCAGATCGGCCGCTATGAGTTCTGGGCGTTCGATCTCGCAGAGAAAAAGCTGATCAGCCGCACACCGTTCGAGGGGCGGCCGCGCATGGCGCTGCGGGTCTCGTCGAATGGCAAGCTGCTCTACGTGTTCCAGGCCGGCGCCACGATCGACGTCTACGACGCGGCGTCCTACAAGCGCCTGCGCACGATCGAGATGAACGCGGATCAGACGACGAGCCTGTTCATCCTGCCGCAGGAAGTAGGCCGAAGGCCCGCATGGATCGACGAGCCTTCGCCTTTCTCATTCCATATTGGCGGAGGCTGGTCCTCGTCCTCGTCATCAGCCTGATCAGCACGGCGACGACGCTGATCATTCCGTATCTGTCCAAGGATCTCATCGACACCGCGCTGGTGGGGCGCGACCTTGGCGCGCTTCGCCGCATCGTCTCCTGGTTTATCGGTCTCGGGCTGCTCGGCTTCTTCCTGAACGTGACGAGCGGACTGCGTTACACGCGCGTCTCGGCGGAAATCCTCTTCGACATGCGCCTGTCGCTCTATGCGCACCTGCAGCGGCTGTCGCCGCGCTTCTACGCGCGGACGCGGCTGGGCGACATCGTGTCGCGGCTCAACAACGACATCAGCGAGATCCAGCGGGTGGCCGCCGAAGCGGCGCTCGCCTGGGTGGGCAACGTGCTGTTCCTGGCGGGCAGCCTGGTCATGATGATCTGGCTCGACTGGCGGCTCGCGCTGATTGCGCTGGCGCCGCTGCCGATCAGCCTCGCCGCGCTGGCCTACTACCGTCGCATGCTCGAAAGCCGCGTCGCCGAGCTGCGTCAGCGCAGCGCCGACATCGGCAGCTTCCTGATCGAAACGCTGCAAGCCGCATCGCTGGTCGTCGCCTCGAACGCGCAGCAGCGGGAACAGGAGCGCTTTCAGGGATTGAACGGCGCGTTCATCGACGCGTTGATGCGCATGCAGCGCGTCACTTATTTCGCCGGCGGCCTGCCCGGCACGGTGTTGTCGATCGGCTCCGCGGTCGCGTTTTTCTACGGAGGTCTCCGCGTCATCGACGGCTCGCTCACGCTGGGGACGATGGGCGCATTTCTGGCGTATCAGATGCGCGTGTTCGCACCGGCCCAGGCGTTGATGGGACTCTACGCGAGCCTCGCGACCGCAAAGGTGTCGTGGTCGCGAGTGCTGGAGATCCTCGACGCGCCGATCGACGTCATCGAAGCGCCCGGCGCCAAGGCGATTGTCGATGCCAGCGGCGAGCTGGTATTCGAATCGGTGACGCTCGGCACCGACCGTCAATCGCGCGTCTTGGACGACGTGTCGTTCACCGCGAAGCCCGGTCAGACCGTGGCGCTGGTTGGCGGGAGTGGCGTCGGCAAGTCCACGATCGCGTATCTCGCCACGCGGTTGCTGGATCCCGATGCCGGCGTGGTTCGTCTCGACGGACAGGATCTGCGCGCCGTGACGCTCGAGAGCGTCCGCCGCCACATCGTTCTCGTCGAACAGGAGCCGACGCTGTTGCACGCGAGCATCGAGGAGAACATTCGCTACGTCAGGCCGGACGCCTCGCAGGACGCTGTGCGAGACGCAGCGGCTGCGGCCGGGATCGCCAGGTTCATCGAGGGTCTGCCGCAGGGCTATGCCACCCTGGTCGGCGAACGCGGCCTCGCGGTTTCGGCGGGCGAGCGCCAGCGAATTGCGCTCGCGCGCGCCTTTCTTGCCGACCCCGTCGTGCTGGTCATGGACGAACCGACCGCCGCTCTCGACGCGATCGCGCAACGACACATCATTGACGGCTCCCGCGCGCGTGGCCGCACGACCCTGCTCATCACCCATCGCCGCGAAGTGGCGATGGCCGCGATCACGTGGTGGTCCTCGACGGCGCGCGGGTCGTGGACGCCGGCAGTCCGGGAGCGCTTGCCGATCGGTCGGCCGCATTCGCGCGCCTGTTCGAAATCGATCGTCCGGCCGGCGTCAGCGGATGACGAAGCGCGCCATCCGCGTGGCCGTCATCGACAGCGGCGTGCACGCGACGCATCCTCACGTTGGCAGTGTCGCCGGCGGCATGGGCATCGACGACAACGGCGCGCATTCACGACGATTACGTCGATCGTCTCGGGCACGGCACCGCCGTGGCCGCCGCGATCCGTGAGAAGGCGCCCGACGCGGAGATCTTTGCGATCAAGGTGTTCGATCGCGAGCTCGCGGCGACGGGCCAGGCACTGGTGGCGGCATGCGAGCAGGCGCTGGCGCTGAATGCGCACGTCGTCAACATGAGCCTGGGCACGCAGAACGCCGAACATGAACAGGCGCTGGCCGCCGTGGTGGGTCGGCTTCGCGAGAGCGGGGCGGTTGTCATTGCCGCGGGCGAGCAGGCTGGGATCAGATGGCTGCCCGGTTCGCTGCCCGGAGTATGGTCGGTATCGCTTGACTGGACGGTGCCTCGAGAGGCGTGCCGAATCGATCGACTGAATCAGAACGGCGCGTTGTTTCGCGCCTGCGGTTTCCCGAGGCCGATTCCTGGCGTGCCTCCCGCGCGAAATGTGCAGGGCATCAGCTTTGCCGTCGCGAATGTGACGGGCATCGTCGCGAAGTTGCTCGCTGACGACGACAGCGGCGATGCCGTCGCCGTCGTCAAGCGGGTGTTCGAACGCGGAGGGTGAGAGTCATTCCCACGGCCAGATTACGCGTCCCGTCCTGTCGATGTAACCGCACGTCCTTCAACCTGCAAACGTGACCATGCCGTTACGGAATCCGGAATTAGACACGCGGTAGAAAGGTCCCGGGATCGCTCTCCGGACCGAGCTGGCGGGACCGCTTCGCTGGGCTGGACCGAAGCCGCGAGAAACGCGGTCGTCAAGAGAGCGGCGAAGCAAGCGCCGCAACTGCCGAATACGAAAGCGTGTTGGGTCCTCGCACCGAACCGGGTCCGTGATCAGCGCGTCGGAACGCCGCCATCGGATCCATTATGACCGTGTCGCCGGCGCTCGCCCGCCTCGCCGTCGAAAGGTGAAGGCGGGTCTCGCTCGCCGCGTCAGGCCTCCCGGTACCGCGCGCAGTAGGCGTCGAGCGCGTTCGCGTTGGCGTCGATGAACTCGATGCCGGCGCGGTAGCGCGGCCCGCTCTGCGGCGGGATCTCGAACTTCGCCCACGCGACCGCGGCATTGAACCGGATCGCGCCGCTGTCCTCCGGCAGGGCCATGCGGATGCGCTGGTTCGGCTTCAGCACCGTGGACGTCAGGACCTGCGCCCCCACGATTGACACGTCGACGAGCGTCGCGCTGTTGCCGTCGACCAGCACGTCGACCGTGCCCGCGACCTTGAATCGCGGCGCGCGGCGCGTGCCGTAGTGGTCGAGCGGCTGCACGCGCGGCGCCACTTCGGTGGTCGCCGTCGCGGTTCCCGCGCCACCGCTACCTGCGCGGGCGGCGGGGGCCGCTTCGCGGTGATGCGCGTGTCGTCGCTGTTGGGCGACACGACACGGATCTCCGATTCGACCAGCGACGGGTCGACCTTGATCCGGTTGATCAGCGCGGCGCCGCGCGGCGTCGACGCGAACAGCCGCTCGAGCGCGATCACCGCCGGCTTGCGCCTGGTGATCGTGTCGAGCGCTTTCAGCGCGTCGACGTCGGCGAAGGTGAGGATCTCGTTCTGGCTGTCGGCTTCGGCCGCCCGCTCTTTCAAAACGCCGAGCAGGTTGGGCGAAGCGATGAGGACGGTGCACGCGTCGGACACTTCAGAAAGTATACTCGGGGCGGGCCTGAAGGCCCGCACTACGATCGCGCATGGGAATGTCTTCTTACAGGGATGTAACCGTCGGCCGCTTGCTGACCGAGCTGGCTGCGGCGCTGCCCGACCACCCGGCGCTGTTGTACGACGATGCGCCGCGCTTCACGTTCGCGGAGCTCGAGCGCGAGGCGATCGACGATCGCGCGCGGTTTGATCGCGGAAGGCGTCGAGCCGGGCGAACGCGTCGTGCTCTGGGCGACCAACGTGCCCGAGTGGATCGTCCTCCAGTTCGCGCTGGCGAAAATCGGCGCCATCCTCGTCACCGCCAACACCGCGCTGCGCGCCCGCGACATCGACTACCTCGTTCGGCAGAGCGAGGCGGCGACGGTCGTCACGATCGCCGGGTTCCGCGACGTCGACTACGTCGGCGGCGCTCCGCGAAATCGGCGCCGATTGCGGCCGCATCGACGTCGCTGCGCCGGCTGATCTTCATCGGCCGGGAAGCGCCGCGCGGATTCACGCAACTACGAGGCGCTTCGCTTCCGCGCGGCGGACGTGCCTCGATGCCGAGCTCGACGCGCGCAGCGCCGCGGTCGGCGTCGACGACGTGATCAACATGCAGTACACGTCGGGAACCACCGGGTTCCCGAAAGGCGTGATGCTCTCCAGCCGCAACATCGTCAACAACGGCGAGGCGCTCGGCGCCGGAATCGGCCTGACCTCCGCCGACCGGCTGTGCCTGTGCGTGCCGCTGTTCCACTGTTTCGGCTGCGTGATCGGCGTGCTTGGCGCGTACACGCACGGCGCCTGCCTGTGTCCGATCGAAGCCTTCGATCCGAGGCGCGTGCTCGAGACCGTCCATCGCGAGCGATGCACGGCGCTGTACGGCGTGCCGACGATGTTCCTGGCCGAGCTCGAGCACCCGGACTTCCGGCACGTTCGACCTGACGTCGCTCAGGACCGGCGTCATGGCCGGCTCGCTCTGCCCGGAGCCGCTGATGCGCCGCGTCATCGACGAGATGCACATGCCGGAGGTCACGATCGCCTACGGCCTGACGGAGGCGTCGCCGGGCATCACGCTGACGCCGCGCGACCGCCCGGCTCGATCTCCGCTGCCAGACGGTTGGCATCGTCCTGCCCGAGCTCGAGGTGAAGATCATCGATCCCGCGACCGGCGCGGAGCGCGCCGCCGGCGAGCGCGGCGAGCTGTGCTGCCGCGGCTACAACGTGATGAAGGGCTACTACAACAACCCCGAGGCGACGGCGAAGGCGATCGATCCGGACGGCTGGCTGCACAGCGGCGACGAGGCCAGCATCGACGCCGACGGCTACGTCCGCATCACGGGGCGCATCAAGGACCTGATCATCCGCGGCGGCGAGAACATCTCGCCGAAGGAAATCGAGGACTGCCTGCGCGAACATCCGGCCGTCGCCGATGCGTACGTCTACGGGTTGCCGGATGACTTTTTCGGCGAGATGGTGGCGGCGGCCGTCCGGCTGAAGCCGGGCACGCACGGGGCCGACGTCCGGCTAAAGCCGGACACTACGAATAGCGGGATAGAACAGCAGCTGATTCTGTGGTGCGCGGAGCGGCTCGCGCGGTTCAAGATCCCGAAGTACGTCCGGCTGCGTCAGCGAATTCCCGATGACCGCGTCAGGAAAGATTCAGAAGTACAAGCTGCGCGAGCAGCATCAGAACAGCCTGGCGTCCTGAAGGGGCCACCACCGCACGTTCACCTTGCCGACGATGTACTTCTTCGGCACCGGTCCCCAGTGGCGGCTGTCGAGGCTGTTGTTCCGGTGGTCGCCCATGACGAAGTAGTACCCGGGCTGCACGACCGTCGGACCGAGGTCGTCGTGGCTGCGGAACTCCGACGGGACGTAGTCGTCGGCAAGCGGCAGCTCGTTGACGTAGACGCGGCCGTCGACGATGCGGACCGTGTCGCCTTCCTGCGCGATGACCCGCTTCACGAACATCTTGTCCGGATCGACCGGGTAGTAGAGCATGACGATGTCGCCCGGCTGCGGATCGCCGAACTGATACACCAGCTTGTTGACGATCAGGCGGTCCTGATCTTCGAGCGTCGGCGCCATGCTCAAGCCGTCGACGCGCGCCACCTGCACGCAGAAGGTGACGATGAGCGTGGCGTAGACGGCTGCCGAGAGCAGGGTCTGCACGGCGGCGACGATCTCCTCGCCGATCCGCCGCCACGCGCTGTGCCCGGGGCACGATCGGTTCCGCAGCCGGCGCCGGCGCTCGACCGGTATCGGTTCGACGATCGTGAGGGAGCTTCGTCGTGCTGCTGGTCCGGCGCTGCCGACTCCGGCGGGGAGGCGGCGTCGAGACTCACGTCGTCCATGAAGTCATCAGAATAGCATTTTCGGCGTATTTTTGGTGATTCCAGCCACGCCTACGAACGCGGCCGTTCCGAGATCAAGTCGCCCCGCACGATGAAACGCCTGGGTGGCGCGGCCGATGAAATTGAACGGGTAACAGGTCACGAGCGTCAACGCGGGGCGGGCGTGTGCGGTCGAGCACATGGACGTCTCGGGCTCGACCTCAGTCGACTTTCCTCAGTTTCCTGTGTGCGGGCGCGGTACTGGAAGGTGCCGCACCCGCTCTCGCATTCGTAGTAGTCCCACTGCTCCGAATGCTTACTGCTGACGCCGCCGATATGGCTGCGCCGATAGGCCAGCGGTCGATGGCACGAGGGACAGATCAGGGTCGGAGGCGCGAGCGGCGGGGTGATCGTGTCGCCGCGGTGATGCGCTTTCTTGAGCGTTTGGCGCCGATGGACCGTATCGACGATTCTGCTCAACACTTCGTCGGCCCGGGCCAGCTGCTGTCTGGCGTTCGGCTCGACCCGCACCGGCACGAGTTCGCAGGGCCGCTGAGCGTTCGAGCACGACGCGGAGCTCGACCACCAGGTGCTCGGGAAGACAGGGCTTGGTGAGGACCAGATCCCCGCCGGCCGAGGTCGCCGATTCGATGTCCGCCGGGTACGCATCGCCGGTGACAAACACCACTGGTATCGCGTTCGTGACCAGGTCGCGGCGCAACAGCTCGCACAACGTGATCCCGTCGATGCCGGGAAGGCGTGTTTCGGTGACGATGATGTCGGGCCGCAGAACGATGGCCTTGGCGAGCGCCTCGCGGCCGTCGCTGGCCTCGTCGACCCGCCAGCTGCCGAGTTTCAGATACTCGGCGTACATTTGTCGCGTGTCGCTGATCGTGGTCGACGAGCAGCGCCAGGACTGCGTCCCTATCGTGCGTGCGCTCTGCCCGCATGAAAGTCGACATGGCGCCCCCCGCTGAGGAGTCAGCCCGGATCCTAGCCAACCGCAAGTCAGAAAGGCAAGGCTCAGATTGTCGCTGCAAGGTCATCCGGAAGGCCGCTCAGCAAGTGGTGAGACCTTCCACCCCGCCCGACGAAGCGCCGATCACGACGACATCACGGTGGGGCATGAGGAACTACGTGCAGAGTTCATGCGGGCACGAAAAACCCGTCTCATCCACCGCTTGTCAGATGTGCTAGCGTGTGACCGTGAGCGCCGTCCCGAACGCGGCTCATGGCGTCCGGTCGATCTGCGGTATCAGTGTCGCGATCATGGCGGCGTCTGCGGGTGGGTTGAGCGCGTTGGCGGCCGTGCTCGGCAGCCTGCCGCCCGACTTCCCCTTGCCCATCGTCATCGTGCAGCACCTCGATCCGCATCACGCCAGTCAGATGGCGTCCATCCTGGGGCGGCGGACGTGCCTGCCCGTGAAGGAGGCGGCAGCAGCGACGACGTGCTGACGGCGGGCACCGTGTACGTGGCACCGCCCGACTTCCACGCCGAGTTCCTCGGCGGAGCGATTGTGCTGACACACACACCGCCGGTTCATTTCTCCCGGCCGTCGGCCGATCGTTCGTTTCTGTCCGGCGCCGAGCAGGGCCGGGTGATCGGCGTCGTGTTGAGCGGCGCCGGCGTGGATGGCGCGGCGGGCGTCGTCGCGATCAAGGCAGCCGGAGGCGTGGTGATCGCGCAGGACGCAGGCGACCGCGGATCATTTCGGCATGCCGCAGGCGGCGATCGAGACCGGCGCGGTGGAGTACGTGCTGCCGCTCGGTGAGATTGGTCCCGCGCTGACGGAGCTGGCGAGGACGATGGAATGAACGAAGCTGCAGAACCCAGGGATTTCGAGCCGCTGCTCGATTACCTCGAGCGCACGCGGGGATTCGAGTTCACGGCCTACAAGCGCCCGAGCCTGATGCGGCGCATCCAGAAGCGGATGCAGACGGTCGGCATCGAGAGGTTCGCCGATTACATGGACTACCTGGAGGTCCATCCCGACGAGTTCGCGCAGCTGTTCGACTACATCCTGATCAACGTCACCGGATTCTTCCGCGACGAATCGGCGTGGGACCTGTTGCGCGACGAGGTCGATTCCGACAGCGTCATTGGCGAGCCCGGATGCGAAGCACACCGTGCGCATCTGGAGCGCAGGCTGCGCGTCTGGCGAGGAGACCTACTCGATCGCCATGCTGCTGGCCGAGGCGCTCGGGCGCGACGCGTTCCGCGACCGCGTGAAGATCTACGCGACCGACGTCGACGATCACGCGCTCGGCCAGGCGCGGGCGGCGACCTACAGCGAGCGGCAGGTGCAGCCGGTGCCTCCCCTCCTCCTCGATCGCTACTTCGTCGCGCGACAATGATCGCTTCGTGTTCGACAAGGACCTCCGGCGCTCGGTCATTTTCGGGCGGCACGACCTGATCCAGGATGCGCCGATCTCGCGCGTCAACATCCTGCATCTGCCGCAACACGCTGATGTACTTCAACACCGAGGCGCAGAACCGCATCCTGGCGCGGTTTCACTTCGCCCTGGTTCCGGACGGGCGTGCTGTTTCTCGGCAAGGCGGAGATGCTGTTCACCCATTCGCAGCTGTTCGCGCCGATCGACCTGCGCCGCCGGATCTTCAGGAAGATCGCCAAGGACGGGTGGCGCGAGCGGATGGCGATCATGAACCAGGCGACCGACGACGACGTCAACGGCCAGAACGGCCTGATGTACAGCGCGATCCTCGACGCCTCGCCCCACGCCCAGATCGCGATCGACCCTGGTGGCACGCTGGCGATGTTCAACGAGCGGGCGCGCGTCGATCTTCAACATCGTGCCGAGCGATGTCGGGCGGCCGATTCAGGATCTCGAGATGTCGTACCGCCCGGTCGAGCTCCGGTCGTTGATCGACCAGGCGGGCCGCGAGCGCCGAACGGTGACCGTCAAGGACGTCGAGTGGCAGATCCTCGGGCGCGAGCCGCGGTTCTTCGACGTGTCGATTGTTCCGCTCATCGACGGCGGCGGCCGGACGCTCGGGATCGAGCATCTCGTTCAACGACGTGTCGACGGGCCCAGGAGCTGCAGGTGCAGCTGCAATCGGGCGCGGCACGATCTGGAAACCGCCTACGAGGAGCTGCAGTCGACCAACGAAGAACTCGAGACGACGAACGAAGAACTGCAGTCGACCGTCGAGGAGCTGGAGACCACGAATGAGGAGCTGCAATCGACCAACGAGGAGCTGGAGACGATGAACGAGGAGCTCCAGTCGAGCAACGAGGAGCTGCAGACGATCAACGAAGAGCTGCGGCAGCGCGGCGACGACTTGAACCGATCGAACGGCTTCCTCGAGTCGATCCTCACCGGCTTGCGGAGCGGCGTCGTCGTGCTCGATCGCGAGCTGCACGTCATCGCCTGGAACCCGCGGGCCGAGGACCTGTGGGGCCTCCGCGCCGAGGAAGTGCGGTCACAGAACTTTCTCAACCTGGACATCGGCCTGCCAATCGAGCAGCTCCGCGCCGGCATCCGCGCGTGCCTCAATGGCGACGGCGAACACATGGAGCAGGTGGTTCCGGCCACCAACCGGCGGGGCCGCGCCATTACCTGCCGGGTCACGGCCACTCCCTTGACGGGCGGCAACAAGGAGATTCGCGGGGTCATCCTTCTCATGGACGAACAGGGCGGCGGGTCCGCACAATCGTGCACTGAGCCGGCGTGCTACCATGAAGTGAACCCGGTCCCGGCCAATTCCGTCAGAGGAACCATGAGTCACAGATCACTCGTCAGCGTCGGACTGTCCCTCGCGTCCGCCCTGCTCGTGCCGGCCCTGGCTGGCGCTCAGAGCCGCCCGCGGCCGCCGCCCCCACGTTCACCAAGGACGTGGCGCCGATCTTTTATAAGAACTGCACCGTCTGCCACCGGCCGGGCGAAATCGGGCCGTTCTCGATGCTGACGTATGCCGAGACGCGGCCCTGGGTGAAGGCGATCGCGACGCAGGTCACCAACGGCACGATGCCGCCGTGGCACGCCGATCCGGCCTACAGCACGTTCATCAACGACCGCCGGCTCAGCGCCGCCGACAAGGACACCATCCTGAAGTGGGTGGCCGCGGGCGCGCCCGAAGGGAATCGCGCCGACCTGCCAGCCGCGCCGACCTATCCGTCAGGCTGGGCCATCGGGCAGCCCGATGCCGTGTTCCAGATGACCGAGGCCTATCCGGTGCCTGCGAGTGGGACCATCGACTACAAGCATTTCGAGGTGCCGACCAATCTGACCGAGGACAAGTGGATCCAGGCGTTCGAGTTCAAGCCTGAAGCGCGCGCCGTCGTGCATCACATCATTGTTTATGCGCGTCCGCCGCGGCGACCCGCCCCGGCGGCTGCGGCTGCACCGCCGGCGCTCCTCCGGCCGCTGGCGCTCCTCGGCCGACCCCGCCGTTCACGATGGCGTCCGGCATGAACACGCCGCCCGAGCACCGCACGGCGATGGCCAAGCAGGCGACGCCCAACGATCGGCCGGTCCCGAAGGAGGGCATGGGCGCCTTCGTCGGCGGGTTCGCTCCGGGCCAGGCGATCCGCGTCTACCAGGAAGGCACCGCGATGAGGCTGCCGGCGGGATCGACGCTGATCTTCCAGGTGCACTACACGGCGGGCGGGAAGCCGGTCACCGATCAGTCGAAGATCGCATTCGTGTGGGCGAAGTCGGCACCGCGGCAGGAATTGATGACGGTGCCGCTCATCAACGGCAACTTCACGCTGCCGGCGGGCGCGCCGAACACCGCAGGTCGACGCGCAGATGACCTTCAACATGGACACGACGATCTGGAGCATCCTGCCGCATACCCACGTCCGCGGCAGAGAGTGGAAGGTCGAGGTCACCTATCCCGACGGCCGGAAAGAAGTCGTCCTCGCCGTGCCGAAGTACGACTTCAACTGGCAGACCGACTATGTCTTCAAGGAGCCGCTCAAGCTGCCGAAGGGCACGAGCCTGAAGACGATTGCGTGGTACGACAACTCGACCCGCAACAAGTCGAATCCGGATCCGTCCGTCGACGTGCACTGGGGCGAGCAGACGTGGGAGGAGATGCAGTTCACCGCGCTCACCATGACGATCGGCCCGTCCGAGTCTCGGCCGACCGGCGGACAGTAGAGGAAATCTGAAATTTACAATTTCAAATTGTAAATTGTAAATTTCGAGACCTAGCGGAGTCTTGCAGCCTGGGCGCTTTTTCTGTCACTGCAGCCTTTCTCCCTTAGCTTCTTCTCCTCCCACACCCTGCACAGCTCCACGATCACCCGCACCGCCAGCTCCATTTCCTGAACCGAGACCCACTCCAGGCGCGAGTGGAAGGTGTGCTCGCCGGCGAAGAGGTTCGGCGTCGGCAGACCCATGAACGACAGGCGCGATCCGTCCGTTCCGCCGCGGATCAGCGTGTCGCGCACCTCGAGCCCGGCGCGGCGGATCGCCTCGCGGGCATGTGCGGCGACCTCCGGATGGCTGGTCCAGGACCTCCTTCATGTTGCGGTACGACTCGGTGACGGCGACCTCGAGGCGCGTGCCCGGGTAGCGCGCGGCCGCCGCGCGCGCCAGCCGCTCGATCGTCGTTTCCTTTTCGCGGAGCTTCGACGGTCTCGAAGTCGCGCACGAGCAGCTTCACGAGGTGCGCTCCACGCTCGCGTCGACGACGTAGGGGTGCACGTATCCGTCGCGGCCGTCGGTCGTCTCGGGCGACAGGCCGTCGGACGGCAGCGCATCGATGAAGGCGGCGGCCACCTTGATGGCGTTCACCATGCGGCCCCTGGCGTAGCCGGGATGGGTGTTGAAGCCGTGGAAGGTGACGGTCATCGCGTCGGCCGAGAAGCTTTCGGTCTCGATCTCGCCGCGGCCGCCGCCGTCGAGCGTGTAGGCGCAGCGCGCGCCGAAGCGCGCCACGTCGAAGTGCAGCGTGCCGCGGCCGATCTCCTCGTCCGGCGTGAACGCGATGCGGATCGGCCCGTGCGGGATCTCGGGATGCGCCGATCAGGTGGGCCGCCGCCGTGACGATCGCCGCGACGCCCGCCTTGTCGTCGCCGCCGAGCAGCGTCGTCCCGGAGGCGGTGACGATGTCGTCGCCGATGGCCGTGGCGAGTTCCGGGATGCTCGGCCAGCCGGAGCACGGCGGATGGATCGTCGGGCAGCACGAGATCGCGGCCGTCGTAGGCGCGGTGCACGATCGGCTTCACGCCGGCGCCGGGCATCTCCGGCGACGTGTCGACGTGCGCGATGAAACCGATCGTCGGGACGCCCGGCTTGCGCGAGGTCGACGGGATCGTCGCCATCACGTAGCCGTGCTCGTCCATCGCGGCGTCGCGTCAGTCCGAGCGCGCGCAGCTCGGCGGCGAGGTCGCGGAGCAGCACCAGCTGCTTCCCGGTGCTCGGAAACGTCGTCGAGGTCTCGTCCGACTGCGTGTCGTAGCGGACGTAGCGGAGGAAGCGTTCGAGGACTGGTGAATCCATGAGGTGCACGGAGTTGACGGAGGTAGACGGTTCAACGCGCGAGCCACGGTGCATCGGCGTGACCGCGCGTGCGTACCGGTCCGCTACGTCGATGAACAGCGCGTGCAGCGTTCGCACCGCATCCTCGAGGCGCGCGCGCGGGATCATCCAGGTGATGCGGAACGACGAGGTCGCCATGCCGTGGACGGCGATGCCCGCGGCCTCCAGCGCGGCGCTGCCGCGGCGCAGGTTGTCGAACGAGGCGTTGATGCCGGCGCCGATCACGCTGACCGCGCCGAGATCGTCGGCGAGCGTCACCGCGGCGCCGAATCGATCCGCCAGCGCCGCCCGGACGCGCGGCTCGTCGTGCAGGTTCTCGCGCGAGATGATCAGCGTCAGCTGGCCGGCGCCCTCGTGCAGCTGCTTGCCGGCGACGCTGTGCGCGTCGAGCAGCGCCAGGAGATCCGCGGCCGGCCGCTCGCCCGTCGTCGCGCTACGCGCGAGGCTGAGCACGAGCGTGTCGCGCTCGCTGGCGACGCCGACGACCGTGCCCGGGCATCCGCGGCGGATACCGGCGGACGACGGTGCCGTCGGCGGCGGGATCGTCGCCCGGCAGCGGCGACGCGGTCGCGCGCGCGTAGATCGCGATCCCCTTCTCCTTCGCGAACTCGACCGCCTGCGCGTTGAGCACCTTCGCGCCCGCTTCGGCCAGCTCCTGCGTCTCTTCGTAGGAGAGCGTGCCGATCCGGCTGCGCGTCGGGCACGACGCGCGGGTCGGCCGTGTAGACGCCGTCGACGTCCGAGCAGATCTCGCAGTACTCGGCGCCGAGCGCCGCCGCCATCGCCACCGCGGTCGTGTCGCTGCCGCCGCGGCCGAGCGTCGTCACCTCGCGCCGGTACGACACGCCCTGGTAGCCGGCGACGACGACGATCTTGCCGCGCGCCAGCTCGTCCTGGACGCGGAACGGCCGCACCTCGACGATCCGCGCGTCGACGTGGCGATCGTTGGTGATGATGCCCGACTGGCTGCCGGTGAAGCTGATCGCGTCGCCGCCCAGCTCGCGGATCGCCATCGACAGCAGCGCCATCGAGATGCGCTCGCCGGCGGTCAGCAGCATGTCGAGCTCGCGCCGCTCGGGGTTCGGCGACACCTGCTTGGCAAGCGCGAGCAGCTCGTCGGTCGTGTCGCCCATCGCCGAGACGACGACGACGACGTCGTGGCCCGGCGCGCTTCGTGCGCACGACGCGCTCGGCGACCTGCCGGATCCGCGCGACGTCGGCGACGCTGGAGCCGCCGTACTTCTGAACGACTATGGACATGGCCCAGACAGTGACACTGTAATTAGGAATTTGGAATTAGGAATTTGGAATTCGCGACGGGTCGCGGATCGTAACGCATTCCTAATTCCTAATTCCAAATTCCTAATTACGAATGTCAGCGAAAGTCGCCACCACCGGCGCGTGGTCGCTGGTGCCGACGTCCTTCTGGACCGGGACACGATACGACCGTCGATGCCAGCGCCGCGCTGGCCAGCACGTAGTCGAGCCGCCAGCCGATGTTGCGCTGGCGCATGTTGCGCCACGGCGCCCACCACGTGAACAGCCCGTCGTTGTCGGGATCGACGCGCGCGGCCGACGTCGACCAGCCCGCGGCCGATGATCCGCTCGATCAGCTGCCCGCTCTTCCGGGAGCTGGCCGATCGCCCGCGGCTTGCGCTCCTTCGGGTGCACGTCGCGATCGGTGCGCGCGACGTTCAGGTCGCCGCAGAGCACCAGCGGCTTCGCCCGCGTCCTGGAACGCGCGCGCGTAGTCGTCCATCGCCTCGAGGAAGCGCATCTTGGCCGGGAAGTCCTTGCCGCCGTTCGGCACGTAGATCGAGGCGACGGTCACGCCGGCCGACTTCGGCCGAGACGATGCGGTTCTCGTAGTCGAAGGCGGGGTGGGAGAAGAGCGGCCGATCGGGCGCGATCGCCTTGCTGACGTGAAGGCCGACGCCGGAATAGCCCTTGCCGCCGTGCCAGTAGCACCAGTAGCCCTGCATCTCGCAGAGCGCGGCCGGCAGCTGGTCGGACGACGCCTTGATTTCCTGAAGGCAGACGACGTCCGGGCGCTCGCGCTCGATCCAGTCCTGGACCTGCGCGTAACGCGCCCGGATGCCGTTGACGTTCCAGGTGGCGATCTTCAGACGCAGTTAGAACCGGGCGTGCGCCGCCTGACGTTCGGCCGCGGGGATGGCCATGATGTCGGCATGCGACGCGACGTGCGCCTGCACGATCTCCTCGGCCTTCGCCATCGCGTCGGCGTCGCCGATGCGATAGACCGCGTTCGCCTCGATGAGATCCTTCTGGTGCGACGGCGTGGCGTCGATGCTCTCGTAGATCGCCGCGACCGGGCAGGCCGGCACGCAGGCGCCGCAATCGATGCACTCCTCCGGGTGGATATAGAGCATCGTCGCCTGCGCGAACTCGGCCTCGTCTTTCCGCGGGTGGATGCAGTCCACCGGGCAAACGTCCACGCAGGCGGTGTCCTTTGTTTCGATACAGGGGTCGGTGATGATGAACGGCATGCTCGCGAATCTCCGTTGTCTCGTGGCGTCCGCCTTCAGGCGGACGCACCTCTAGGCGGACCTATAAAGGCGGCGGCCCAAACCGATGGATTATACCTTGAGAGACCCCGCTGGCAAGGCGCCGGCGGCCGCTCACGCCGCCGCGCGCTGCGGGACGAACCGCCGGCGCACGAACCGGACGAGGACGGTCGCGAACACCAGGATCAGCGTGAGCAGCAAGCAGCGTGATCCCCAGGGCGATCACCGGGTGCTCGGTCGCGAAGTAGACGAGGCCGATCGCGACGAGATCCTCGACGAAGCTCAGGATCCAGTTGCTGAACGGTTCGGGGCTGGCGTTCGCCGCGGCGCGCGTGCCCGCCTTCGTCAGGTGCGAGGTCAGCGCGACCGAGGCGCCCAGCGCGCCGGCGAGCGCGTCCATGCCGGGCGACGGCGATCCGAGGGCCGTGATCGCGACAATCGCGCCGCCGACCGGGCGCACGATCGTATGCGCCATGTCCCACACCGAGTCGACCCACGGGATCTTGTCGGCGACGAACTCGACCAGGTAGAGCGCCAACGCCACGCCGATCACCACCGGGTGGCCGAACGGCTCGAACTGCGGCGGCAGCGAGACCAGCTGGAAGTGCTGAACCAGTCCGAGCACCGCGATCGTCGCGTACAGGTTGAGTCCCGACGCAAACGCGAACGGCATCGTCTGGCCGAGCGCGGTCAGCAGCGTCCACAGATCGAGATTACCCGATGCGTCGGACCATCGTCGGACTTTCTGAAACGCGATAGCCCATCGATTCGTAGAGCGGCTGGCCGAACACGGCTGGCGTTCAGTGCGATCGACTGGATCCCGGCGCCGCGGCACCACTCGTGGATGGCGTTCATCACCTGCCGCGCGAGCCCGCGGCCGCGGTGCGCCGGCTCGGTGTAGACGTTGTAGACGAACGCGACGATGCCCTCCGGGATGCTGCGGCCCGGGCGGCCACGGCAGCACGGTCATGCCGCCGCCGGCGACGACTTCCCCGGTGTCGGTCTCGACGACCCACGCGCGATAGATGCCATTCGGCATGGCGTCCGCCAGCCAGCTGCGGAACATCGGTCCTGCAGCGGCAACCTCTGACGGCGGCGATGCCCATCTCCGCGAACATCGCCTCCCGATGGTGAACGAGCACGTCGGCATCGTCGAGGGTCGCCGGGCGAAGGCGATAGTGGGGCATGGAGCCGCGGATTATACTCAGGTGGAGCGTGAGTCGCAGGCCGACCGTGCGAATACAACCAATGGCTACCGAAACACGGCGCGGCCCCGAGCCGCCCGACATCAGCGAACGCGGCGGCGTCAAGAACGGCCAGCCTCAGCGATCGAACGATCGGCTGTTCATGCAGCTCGTCGCATTCGGCGGCTGCACCGACTCCGCCGCGCTCGGCGGCGCCGTCGCGCGCAGCGGGCTCGACGCGGTGCTCTACGAGGACGTCAACGATCCGCGCGGCGTCGCGCTGTTGACGTTCAGCCGCGATCCGGCCGTCTTCCTCGATTCGCTGCGTCCGCTGCTGAACGCGGCGCCGTTTTCGTCGCTGACGCAGAAGCCGGAATACACGATGCTCGGCCGGACCTACGCGATCGGCTACGAGCCGGATCTGACCGAAACGCTGCTCGATCGGCCGCGGCGGACGGTGCTGAACCCGGCGTGGACGTGGGCGGTGTGGTATCCGCTGCGGCGGAGCGGCCGCTTCGCGCAGCTGCCCGCGGAGGAGCAGCGCGTGATTCTCGCCGAGCACGGCACCATCGGCATGTCGTACGGCGCCGGCGACTACGCGCACGATATCCGCCTCGCCTGCCACGGTCTCGACAAGGACGACAACGATTTCGTCGTCGGGCTGATCGGCAAGGAGCTCTATCCGCTGTCGCGGATCGTTCAGGACATGCGCCGCACGCAACAGACGGCGCTCTACCTGGAGCGGCTCGGCCCGTTCTTCGTCGGGCGGGCGGTCTATCAAAGCCCGATGTAGACTTGAGGATCTCAGGATCTTCAGGTCTGACGTTCGTCGTTCGATCTTCAGATCCTCAGAACCGCCGATCGCCGAAAGCTCAGGTGCCTGGAGATCCGCCGTCGGCGCGAACGTCGGCGGCCGCCGGTGCTTCGTCGCCTGCTCGTAGGCGTACGCGATCTTGAGCAGCGTCGGCTCGCTCCACGCGCGCCCGAAGATCGACAGGCCGAGCGGCAGGCCGCGGAAGTATCCCATCGGCACGGTGATGTGCGGATAGCCAGCGACCGCCGCGACCGTCGACGGGCTCGACGCGCCGCCCGGGAACACGTCGCCGGCGACCAGATCGGTCAGCCAGGGCAGCCGAAGGTCGGCGCGACGAGCGCATCGAGCTGGTGTCTTGGTCATCACCATGTCGATCCCGAGCGCGCCGGCCTGCCGCCGGTTCGCGGCCAGCGCCTTCAAGTACGCCTCGCTCGTCAGCGGTCCCTTCGCGTCGGCCATCTCCAGCAGCTCCTGGCCGAAGTACTTCAGCTCCTGCTCGCGGTGCGCGTTGTTGAACGCGATGATGTCGGTCAGCGTGCGGACCGGCGAGCCCGGCCCAAGCCACGACAGGTACTTGTTCAGGTCGGCCTTGAACTCGTAGAGCATGACTTCCAGTTCGCTGGCGTCGAAGGATCCGAGCGTCGGGATGTTCGCCGGGTCGACGATGACCGCGCCCGCGCTTCTTCATGTCGGCGATGGCGGCCTCGGCCAGCCGATCGGCCGCCGGGCTGTAGCCGAACAGCTTGTCGCGCACGACCCCGATGCGCGCGCCCTGGAGGCCCTTCGGATCGAGCGCTGCCGTGTAGTCGCGCGACGCATGGCTCGCCGCTTCCGCCGTGGCCGGATCGTCGGCGTCGGCGCCGTCGAGCACGCTCAGGATTGCCGCGGCATCGGCCACCGTTCGAGTCATCGGCCCCGCGGTGTCCTGGCTGTGCGCGATCGGCACGATGCCGGTGCGGCTCACGAGCCCGAGCGTCGGCTTGAATCCGACGAGCGAGGTGCTGTGCGCGGGGCAGACGATGGAGCCGTCGGTTTCCGTGCCGATCGCGGCGGCGGCGAGGTTCGCCGCGACCGCGGCGCCCGATCCGGAGCTGGAGCCGCACGGGTTTCGATCGAGCGCGTAGGGGTTCTTCGTCTGGCCGCCGCGCCCGCTCCAGCCGCTGGTCGAGTGCGTCGATCGAAAGTTCGCCCACTCGCTCAGGTTCGTCTTGCCGAGAATCACCGCGCCCGCGTCGCGCAGCCGCGCGACGAGAAACGCGTCGTGCGGCGCCCGGACGCCTTCCAGCGCCAGCGAGCCGGCGGTCGTCGTCATGCGATCGGCCGTGGCGATGTTGTCCTTGATCAGGATCGGAACGCCGTGCAGCGGACCGCGCGCGCCCTTCTGCTTGCGTTCGGCATCGCAGCTCGTCGGCGATCGTCACGGCGTCCGGGTTGAGCTCGATGACGCTGCGCAAGGCCGGCCCCTGCCGGTCGATCTGCGCGATTCGGGCCGTATATTTCTCGACGAGCGAGCGCGCGGTGTCCTGGCCGCTCGTCATGCGGGCCTGCAGGTCCGCGATCGTGGCTTCTTCGAGATCGAATGTCGCCGGCGCCGCCGCCGGTCGGGCGACTCTGTCTTCCTGGGGAGCGCTCGCCGTCCCGCAGGCGACGCATGTCAGCGCCCCAAGCGTCAGCCACCCCAGCGCCATCGTGCGACGACCCGCGCATCATGCGACTCCCGTGTTCGGCTTGCGGCTGATGTGGCTCAGTGGTGGACCGTTTTCGAGGCGTTTTCGACGAACGCTTCGATGTCCGCGGCCGGCCGCGCGCCGGCGGTGCGCGCCACTTCGCGGCCTCCCGCGAACACCGCCAGCGTCGGGATGCTGCGAATCCCGAACCGCTCCCCGAGATCGGTCGAGCGCGTCGGTGTTGACCTTCACGACCAGGAACCGCCCCGCGTTGCGCGCCGCGACCTTGACCAGCTCGGGCGCGACCATGCGGCAGGGGCCGCACCACGGGCGCCCAGTAGTCCACCACGACCGGGATGGCCGACTCCTTGACGAGCCGGTCGAACTCATCGGACCTGGTGACCTCGATCGGTTCGGAGGGGACGGGAGGGCGGTCTTGCAGTTGGCGCAGCGCACCGGGTGATCCAGGCGGTCGTAAGGAAGTCGGTTCTTCTGGCCGCACGAGGCGCAGGCCACGACGATGCCGCGTTCGTCCAGGGTGAGTGTCGCCATAGCAGGTCTCGCCAGTGTAGGCCAGACCGACGCCTGAAGGCTCGTCCCGTCGTTCAGTTGGCGACGCGATCGCTCAGCAGTCCGACGCTGAGCGCGTAGGCGTGCGCGCAGTTGTAGTCGAGCAGCACGTCGTAGTTGCGGTAGACGAGGAAGTGGCGGGACGAGCCGGAGACCAGCGACGCCTCGAGGTCGGCCTTCGGCAGCGCCGTGCCGTCCAGCCTGGCGCACGCCCATTCGCTGCCATTCGGCAGCGGCAACGACGACCGTCATCTCGCGCTGGGCGCGGCAGCCGCCCTCGCGCCGGGCGACGTCAGCGGCAACGATGCGCTCGGCGTCCGGCGACAGCTTCACCTCGCGTCCCCACCGTTCGCCGTCCACCCAGCCGTATCCTTTCAGGTAGTTCGCGATGGACGCGAAGATGTCGGCGGGCGACTTCCAGATGTCGCGGCGGCTGTCGCCGTCGAAGTCCTCGGCGTATTTCAGGTAGCTGGACGGCATGAACTGCGGCTGGCCCATCGCCCCTGCCCACGAGCCGCGCATGTTGGGCAGCTCGATGTACCCGCGATCGAGGATCTCGAGCGCGCTGAACAGCTCGTTGCGGAAGAGCGTCGAGCGCCGCGGATCCCAGGCCAGCGTGGCGAGCGCGCCGACGATCGGCCGGACCCCGGTGAACCGGCCGAAGTTCGACTCGATGCCCCAGACGGCCATGATGACTTGCGGCGGCACCGCGTAGCGCTCGTCGATCCGCTTCAGGAGATCGGCGTGGCGGGCGGCCATCTGCCGGCCGTTGCGGACGATTGACGCGCGGGTCTGTCGCGCGATGTAGGTCTCGAGCGGCAGGACGGTCTCCGCCTGCGCGCGATCGCGCTCGAGCACCACCGGCAGCGGCTCTTCAACGGTGGCGAGCGCCTGGTCGACGGTTTCCTCGCGAAGCCCGCGCCCGATCGCCTCGACGCGCAATTCGGCGAGCCATTCGGAAAACGACGGCCGCGTCTGTTCCGGTGGGGGAGTCGGCTGTGAGGGCTCTTGCGCCGCAGGCGGTGACGGCTCTTGCGACGCGGGTTGTGAGCTGCAGTACGAGTGTAGGGCGGACCTTCAGGTCCGCCGTCTCAACCGCTACGACAACGAACGCTACGATCAGGCCAGACCGCGCGCACCTCTTCAGTGTACAACCGTTCACGCGTGGAATCGCGGTGCGGTACTGTGCACGCCAGGACGCCATCGGTCTTGCCGCGGCCGCGTACGAGTCCCGGCACTGCGCATTCCGTTATGATCCGGCGCGATGCGCGCGCTGATCGTCGAGGACGATCGTGCGATCGCCGAGTTCGTCGCGCGCGGCCTGCGCGAGGCTGGCTTCGCGGCGGACCAGGCGGCCGACGGCGAGACCGGCCTCGAGCTGGCGCTGTCGGAGCCGTACGATGTCGCGATCGTCGATCTCATGCTCCCGCAGCGCGATGGCCTCTCGCTCATCGACGAACTGCGGCGCCGCGGGCGGACGACCCCGGTCCTGATCCTGAGCGCTCGCCGCTCGGTGGACGACCGCGTGCGCGGCCTGCAGTCGGGCGGCGACGACTACCTGACGAAGCCGTTCGCGTTCGCAGAGCTGCTGGCCAGGGTTCAGGCGCTGGTCCGCCGGGCGACGCGCGCCCCGGAGCCGACCACGCTGACGGTCGGCGACCTGACGCTCGACCTCCTGACGCGCAAGGTGACGCGCGGCGGCGTGCCGATCGAACTGCGGCCTCGCGAGTTCGCGCTCGCTCGAATACCTCATGCGCAATACCGGGCAAGGTCGTCTCGAAGACGATGATCCTGTCCCACGTCTGGGACTACACCTTCGATCCGCAGACCAACATCGTCGACGTGCTGGTGAGCCGCCTGCGCGAGAAGATCGATCGGCCGTTCGAGCGCAAGCTCCTGCGAACCGTCAGGGGCGTCGGCTATGTCCTCGAGTAGCGTGCGGCCGGTCGTCTTCGGCCTGCGCCTCGCGACCTGGTACGCGACGCTCTTCGTCCTCGCGGCGATCGCGATCCTCTATCTGACGTATTACGTCACCGCGGCTTCCCTCGCGCAGCGCGATCACCAGATCCTGCAGTCGAAGCTCGGCGAGTACGCGACGGTGTACCGGCGCGGCGGCCTCGCGCGCGCTGACCGAGACGGTGCGGGCCGAGCAGTTGACCGCGCCGGAGCGGCTGTTCGTCCGCGTGATCGATCGCGGCAGCGAAGTGCTGCGTCGTCAGCATGCCGGAGGGCTGGAATCCGGATCTGCTCGAGACCGCCTCGCTGCAGCTGCCGAACGGCGCCGTCGTCCAGGTCGGAAAGAGCACCGAGGCGCGCCGCGATCTGCTGTCGCGGTTCAGGACCGCGCTTGCGCTCGTGACCCTGTTCATCGTCGGCATCGGACTCGCGGGCGGCTGGCTGGTCACGCAGGCCGCGCTGGAGCCGATCCGCCGGTTGACCTCGGCCGTCCGCCGCATCGTGCGCACCGGCCGCACCGACCAGCGCGTCGAGGTGCAGGAGCCGCGTGACGCGATTTACGAGCTGACGACGCTGTTCAACGCGATGCTCGATCGGATCGAGGGACTCGTGTCGGGGATGCGCGGCGCGCTCGACAACGTCTCGCACGACCTCCGCACGCCGCTGACCCGGCTGCGCGGCGTCGGCCGAGATGGCGCTGCGCGGGCCGGCGGACGCCGAGCGCTACCGCGAGGCGCTCGCCGATTGCATCGAGGAATCCGATCGGGTGCTCGTCATGCTCAACACGCTGATGGACATCTCCGAGGCGGAGAGCGGCGCGATGCCGCTCGTCCGCGAGACGCTGCCGCTCGGCGACGTCCTCGAGCGCGCGGTCGACTTGTATCGTGACGTGGCCGAGGCGAAAGGCGTGGCGCTGACGGAGCAGGCGGATCCCGACGCGATCGTGTCGGGCGATCGCGTCCGCCTCGAACAGGTGGCGGCCAACCTGATCGACAACGCCGTCAAATACACGCCTCGCGGCGGCCGCGTCGCGGCATCCGTCCGCCGTGCCGGCGATCGTGTCGAGCTCGTCGTCGAGGATACCGGTCGCGGGCATTCCAGCCGACGAGCTGCCGCGCATCTGGCAGCGGCTGTTCCGAGGCGACCGCAGCCGGACGGAGCGCGGCCTCGGCCTCGGCCTGAGCCTCGTCAAGGCGATCGTTGAGGCGCACGGCGGCACCGTCGCGGTGGCGAGCGAGCCCGGCCGCGGCAGCACGTTTACGATCTCCTTGCCCACCCCGTAGCCAGCGACCTTCACCTCCGCTCGCCCGTTCAGGCGAGCACGTGACGCCCCGAGCTTCGCGCGAAGGGGCGCGATCCTTTCACCGATGTAATGCGCCTGTAACGTCCACGACAGCAGGCGTCCCGTCTAATAGAGCAAGGACCGACCTTAGGAAGAGGAGACCATGAAGAAAGGACGCATTTTTTCCGCTCTCGCGCTTGCGGCCGCGCTGACCACCGGCGCTGTCTGGCAGGGTGTTGCGGCCGGCACGGACGCCGCGGCGCCCCAGGCGGTGACAGCGACCGCACCCACCCGGATCGCCACTGGCGGCCGGGATTCGTACGCCGACGTCGTCAAGGACGTCACGCCGGCCGTTGTGACGATTCGTGTCGAGGGGCGCGCGCGCGTCTCGCCGACGCAGTTCCAGGACGACGATCTGCTCCGCCGGTTCTTCGGCGATCAGTTCGGCACCACGCCGCGGCGGATGCCGGCGCCGCGCACCCGCGGACTTGGGTCGGGCGTCGTCGTGACCGGCGACGGCTACCTGCTGACGAACCATCACGTCATCGACAACGCGTCGGACATTCGCGTCGAATTCACCGACGGCCGCACCTTTGCGGCGAAGCTGGTGGGATCGGATCAGCCGAGCGATCTCGCGCTGCTGAAGATCGAGGCCACGAACCTCCACCCGCTGACGCTCGGCGACTCGGATGCCGTGCAGGTGGGCGACATCGTGCTCGCCGTCGGCAACCCGCTCGGCATCGGCCAGACGGTCACGTCGGGGATCGTCAGCGCGAAGGGACGATCGACCGGCGTCGGCGACGGCAGCTACGAAGACTTCCTGCAGACCGATGCGCCGATCAACCAGGGCAACTCGGGCGGCGCGCTCGTCAACACGAAGGGCGAGCTCGTCGGCATCAACTCGCAGATCCTGTCGGTGTCGGAAGGCAACATCGGGATCGGCTTTGCGATTCCGGCCAACATGGCGCGCCGCGTCATGGATCAGCTGAGGACGGAGGGCCGCGTCCGTCGCGCGCAGCTTGGCGTGACGGTGCAGCCGGTGACCTCCGACCTCGCGGCGAGCCTCGGCCTCTCCGAGACGCGCGGCGCGATCGTCAGCTCGGTCGAGTCGGGCAGCGCCGCGGAGCGCGCGGGCGTCAAGCGCGGTGACGTGATCGTGTCGTTCAACGGCAAGCCGGTCACCGAGTACAACGCGCTGCGCAATCGCGTCGCCGAAGCCAAGCCGGGCGCCAGCGCCACGGTCGGCATCGTGCGCGATGGCAGCGAGAAGACGCTCACCGTGAAGCTGGACGAGGCGTCGCCGAACCGGATCGGCGCGCGCACTCTTCGGGCAGCGCCCCGGAGGCGGCCGATCAAACGGCGCTCGGCGTGGCGGTCGCGCCGCTCACGCCCGAAGCCGCCGCGCGGGCCGGAATCCGCGGCAACGTCAAGGGTCTGCTCGTGCAGAACGTCGAACCTGATTCGGCGCGCGGCCGATGCCGGCATCCAGCCCGGCGACGTCATCGTCGAAGCCAACCGCAAGTCAGTGGCCAGCGTCGACGAACTCCGCGCCGCGGTGCGCAGCACCGCCGATCGTCCGCTCTTGTTACTGGTCAATCGGCAGGGCCAGGATCTGTTTCTGACAGTCAGGCCGTCCTAGCGTCGACGCCGCCGAGGTAGCAGAGTGCAGAGTCTCGCCGGATACTCTGCCTCTGCGCCTCTGCGCCTCTGCGTCCTCTGCTCCCTCTGCGTCCTCGTCTCCTATAATCCCATCCATGGATCAATCCGACCTTCAGACCCTCGTGGACTACCACTACTGGGCCCGCGACCGCGTGCTCGATGCCGTCGAGAAGCTGACGCCCGAGCAGTTCACGCGCGACCTGGGCAGCAGCTTCAAGTCCGTGCGCGACACGCTCGTCCACACCTACTCGGCCGAATGGGCGTGGCATTCGCGCTGGCGCGGCGTGTCTCCCACGTCGCTGCTGAAGGCCGACGACTACCCGGACGTGCAGACCATCCGGGCGCACTGGTCGGATCTCGAGAAGAACGTCCGCGGGTTTCTTGCCGATCTCGGCGAAGCGGGCATCACACGGGTCATCGAGTACAAGCTGCTCAGCGGACAGCCTGGCGCGAGCCCGTTCTGGCAGATGCTGCAGCACATGGTGAATCACGCCAGCTACCACCGCGGTCAGGTGACGACGATGTTGCGCCAGTTGGGCGCGGCGCCGGCGAAGAGCATGGACATGATCGGGTTCTACCGCGAGCGAGCAGCGGCGCTGGAGGTTCGGGGCTAGCGGCTCGGGGCTCGGTGCTCGGGACTCGGGACTCGACGAGGCGCAGAGCTCGATCCGAATGAAGCGCGCGGTTCCCGTCGCCGTCACCGCATTCGCTGCGTACATCGCGATTGCGATCGCCATCACCTTCCCCCTCGTCGCCAGGCTGACGACGTATTTCCCCGGCAACCCCGGGGACAACGATGTCTTCGGGTTCATCTGGAACAACTGGTGGGTGTCGCACGCCCTCGTGCACCTCCATCGATCGCCCTTCGTCACGGATTATCTGTTTGCGCCCTTCGACGTCGACTTGCGTCTTCACACCTTCGGGGCGCTGTACGGATTCCTGTCGACCCCGGTCACGATCCTGGGCGGCCCGCTTCTCGCACTGAACCTGCAGATCTTCGGGACCATCGCGCTGAACGGGTACGCGGCGTTCGTGCTCGCGCGACTATCTCACGGCTGACGACCGGGCCGCGTTCCTCGCGGGGCTGCTTGTCGCAGCCACACCGGCGATCAATTTTCACATGGTGATGGGGCGCGTCAGTTGCGCCGCGGTATGGCCGGCGGTCCTGAGCATCCTGTTTTTTCTGCGGCTGCTCGACCGGCCGGCGCTTTCGAGAGCGGTGCCGCTGATCCTCTCGTTGTGGGCGATGCTCGCCGCCGATCAGCAGATCGCGCTGTATGGGCTTGTCTGGCTCAGCGTTCTCGCGTGTGCGGCGGCGCCATTTCGTGTGCGCCGGATGACTGCACCAAGCCTGGCAGGCGCCGTCGCCCTCACCATCGCGTTCGTCGCTCCTGCGGCGTACTGGCTGTACGTGCAGCCGTTCACCGGACAGATCAACTACAGCGTTCCCGCAGCCAGTGAAGCCGCCACCTACAGCTACCCGGCGTCGCTGCTGTGGACACCCTCGATGATCTGGCGCGTGTACGGGACGGTTCTCCCCGTCGGGCTGATTGCCGCGCTGGCGATCGCCGTCAGCAGGCCGTCGATCCTTCCCTGGCTTGCGGGCGCAGTCACTGTGCGTGTCGCTGTCCCTGGGCCCATCAGACGCCGATGCCGCGGTGGTCACTCCGTTCGACGTCCTGCGCCGGCTTCCGGGAATGGCCCAATTCCGGACGCCTTACCGCTTTCAGATCCCCGCCGCCCTCGGAGCCGCCATCTGCGTCGCGTTTGCCGTGGTGTGGCTGGGAGAGCGGGTGCGGCGCCGCAACGTTGTCACTGTCCTGGTCGCGGCAGTCGTGGTGATCGACATGGCGGTGTATCGCGCGGTCTCCGGATTCCCGCTGAGACACGCATCGTCGCCACGCGCGCACGTGGCCGCGGTGGGCTCCGAGCCTCGCGTGGGACACACTCATGTGGCGATGGGACGGTGTCACCCTCTGCCGGACGCCGCGTGGACTGACGCCCCGCGACGTGCCGCGCGGACGTCATTGGGCTTGATCACAGAGATGACGCGCGCGCGAATTCGAGATCTTCGCAGCTATCGGTGTCAGCGACGCCGGAAGCATCTGCCGACGATCTACTGAGATCCAGTCCAGCGCCTGCAGAATCCTGCCGGGAGCGCCGGGCACCGATCACCGGCCTTCAGCAGTGCGGTGCGAGCAGAGACGCCTCGCCAGCGCGAGTGCCACGCCCATTCAGCGGAATAGGTGTGCACGAGCGTGTCGCGCACGGACTTGAAGCTGCTCGCCGAAATCGCGCGTGAACTGTCCTCGCGGCCTCGTCAGCCGCCTCCGGCCGCCATCAAGCCGCGGCGCGCAGCTCCAGAGAGTCGAGGTAGTCCCGAAGGATTGTCTGGAGGTCGCGCTGATCCATGGAAATCCTCAAATCACTTCGAGTCTTCGCGTCTTCGTGGTTGCATTTCATTCGTCGTCCGGCGCTGCGCCGCCGCCGACTTTCGCGACGTCTTCCTGCTTCACCCGATCGACGTTGAACTTCGCCGCGCTGGCGATGATCTTGTCGAGCGTCTCGTCGTAGTCGAACGACGTCGCCTTCGAGAAGCGCGTGTAGTTCACGCGCGCGACGACGAACGGCTTCAGGTACGGGCTGGTCAGGCCGCGCGCCTTGAGCTTCTCGACCGCCGCCGACACCGCGTCGTCGAGCTTCAGGATTTTCCTGCCGCGCCGCTCGCGCTCCTTGAGCGCCTTCGCGATCGGCTCGTCGAGGAATTCGTCGACCCGGCGCAGGATCGACTGGTAGGCGCCGCCGCTCAGGCGCGGCCGCTCCTCGTAGCACACGCCGAGCGTCAGAAACGCCGGCTGCTCGAACTCGAAGGCGAACGACGCCTCGGCGTCGTCCGACGTCTTCGCCAGCGCCCGCGCCATCCGGATCGTCTCGAGCGACTTCTCGCGCAGGTTGTGCGCCTTCTCGGTGTTCAGCGCGAGGATCTTGAACGCGACGTTGGCGTCGGGCACGACGAGCGCGACGATCGTCCGCGCGCCGAGCTTGCGCAGCGCCTGCAGCCGGTGGTTGCCGTTCGGCGTCAGGTAGCCGTGCTCGTTGCGGATCGCGACGATCGGATCGAGGAAGATGCCGATCTTCTCGATAACCCCCATCAGCCGCTTGACGTGGGCGTCGGACGGATCGCGCTGGTAGCGGCGTCGGCTCGACCTTGTCGAGCGGGAGGGCGGCGAGGGTCAGCGGGCGACCGCCGAACGGGTCGCGATACTGGCCCAGGACCGCTCCGCCGTCGCGCTCGATGGCGGCCGTCAGCGCGCTGCAGCGCCGGGTCATCGGCGTTCCGCGTCTCGGACGGGGACAGCCCGATCGAGGCGGGCGCGGCTTTCTTGCGGCGGACCGGTTTTTTCCGCGGCGGCACGCCTCATCATAATCCTGCGCAAAGCCCAGCTGGGCGGCGATGCCCGCGAGCGCCCGAACCGGCGTATAGTGGTATGGTCCAGCCGCTGGGCAAGCGCGCGCCCGTCGTCGTACGAGCGCTCGACGGACGAAGGAGTTCTCGGCAATGGCGACCGGCACGATCAAACGCATCGCACGTGACAAAGGGTTCGGGTTCATCCGCGACAACAGCGGGCAGGAGTACTTCTTCCACCGCAGCTCGGTGCAGGGCAGCTTCGACAGCCTGAGCGAGGGTCAGCGCGTCTCGCTTCGACGAGGAGCAGTCGCCCAAGGGCCCGCGCGCGGGCAACGTTCGACGCCGAGTAGTCAGCAGTCGGTCGTCGGATCGTCGGTCGGTCGATCGCCGGAGTCGGCAGTCGACGTTGCTGCCGTCTACTTCCGCGCCGCCGGCGTCAGCGTCGTTTCGCGCCTCTGGCCGTCCCGCATGTAGACCACCTTCGCGGGCTCGCCGATCTTCAGCACTTCGAGCGCGAACGTGTAGTCGTAGATGTTGGCGATCGTCTGTCCGGCGATCTCGACGATGACGTCGCCCTTCTGGAGGCCTGCCTGCTCGGCCGGCCCGCCGCCGATCACGCCGCCGAGCAGCAGCCCCTTCACCTCGGTCGAGTAGTCGGGGACGTGCCGGTGAAGACGCGCACGCCGGCCCGGCCGCCGCCCTGCGTCGGCTGATCGACCTTCGTGAACGCCGGCGGTTCATCGGTCTCGCCGACGCGCCGCGCGACCTGCGCCGCGAACGCCACGATGCGATCGAGATCCTCGTAGTCGATCTTGTCGGCCGTGTCGCGTCGGCTTGTGGTAGTCGGCGTGCGTGCCGGTGAAGAAGTTCAGGCAGGGCACGCCGGCCTGGTTGAAGCTGGCGACGTCGGTCGGCTGATACGGATCCTGCTGCAGCGACCAGGTCGAACCCGGCGGCGACGTTCGCCTGCTCGATGATCCGCGCCCAGACCGGGCTCGTGCCGGCGGCCTGCACGGTCAGCTTGTTGTCCTGCATCCGGCCGACCATGTCGAAGTTGAAGTAGGCCGCGATCTCGTCGAGCGGGACCGGCGGCGCGTTGACGAACGCCGCCGATCCGATGAGGCCCAGCTCCTCGCCCGACCAGAACGCGAGCAGCACGTTGCGGCGGCGCGGTCTGCTCGGCGAAGCGTCTCGCCGATCGCGAGCACCGCCGCCGAGCCCGACGCGTTGTCGTCGGCGCCGTAGTGCACGCGCCCGCGCTCGTCGTTCGCCGGCCAGCGAGTTGCCGTTCTCGCCGCGCCCGAGGTGATCGTAGTGCGCGCCGAGCGCAATCCACGGCTTGCTGGCGACGCCCGGTCCGGCCGTGGCCGGCAGGTAGCCGGCGATGTTGTAGCCGGTCCGCTTCTCGCGCACGACCGCCGCGGCGACGGTGACCGTCGACGTCGGGCATGTCGAAGCCGGCGGCGTGCGGGTTGCCGGAGTCGAAGCTGCGCTGCGCCTCCTCGAGCGTCTTGCCGGTGCTGGCGAGGATCGCCGCGCCGGCGGCGCCGCTGATGCTCGCGGCGACGATGCCGGAACCGGCCAGCGCCGTGTCGAACGTCATCGGGACCGTTTCGCCGGCGTTCGGCGAGCGCGGGCCGGTGACGACCAGCATCGCCTTCGCGCCGCGCTGCCGCGCGGCCATCGCCTTGTAGCGCAGGTCGGAGTAGCGCGCGAGGATGCCCTTCGTCTTCTGGTCGGCGTCCTCGGGGAAGTAGCGCAGCACGAGGACGACCTTGTCCTTCACGTCGAGCGTGGCGTAGCTGTCGTAGCCGAAGTCCTGGCTGTCGGGCACGACGATGCCGTAGCCGGCGAAGACGACCTGGCCGCTGACTTCGCCGTTGTCGGAGAACGACAGCGCCTGGATGTCGGAGCGCTGCGTGAACGGCGCGGTTGCCGGCGGCGCGACGCTCAGGCGCGAGCCGCCGTCGCGCGTGCCGGCGGTGAACTCGAACGGCAGCCGGTAGTCGTTCTGGCCGGGCAGCGGCCGCGCGCCGATTCGCTTCAGCTGCGACGACGAGGTAGTCGGCCGCGAGCCGCTCGCCGTTCGACCCGGCGAGCCGTCCTTCCTGGCGCTCGCCGGCGAGCGCCGCCACGTGCGGCCGCGTCGGCGATGCGCGTCGCGGTCTGCGCCGCGACAGGCGGCTGCCGACGAGCGCGAGCGCGACGAGCAGGCTGAGGCCTGCGCTAGCGCCGAGTGCGGACCTGCAGGTCCGCGTACGTCATTCATTTCTTGCTCGGCTTTCTCGGCGGCGCGTTCTTGATCGCCTCCAGCGCGTTCTCGTGATTCCACTGCGCGAGGAACAGCTGTCCCGCCGAGCCGCCGGACGCGCTCGACGTCCACGCCAGCTGGCGGCCGTCGGGCGAGGGCACCGGCAGGCCGTCGAAGCCGTCGGAGTAGGTGACGCGCACCGGCTCCTTCGTGCCGGCGGCGTCGACCATGAACAGCTCGAAGTTCTCGAACCCGAGCTTGTTCGACGCGAAGATGATGTACTCGCCGGACGGGTGCATGTACGGCGCCCAGCTCATCGCGCCGAAGTCGGTGATCTGCCGCACGTCCGATCCATCGAGCTTCATCGTCCAGACGTCGGCGATCAGCCCCTGCTCGTCGAAGCGCCGCCAGACGATGCGCGTGCCGTCCGGCGTGAAGAACGGCCCGCCGTCGTAGCCCGGCACGGTCGTCAGCCGCCGCTGGCCGGAGCCGTCGGCGCGCATGATGTAGATCTCGGCGAAGTAGCTCGGGATCGAGCTCGAGCTGCTTGCGCTCGGCGTCGGTCAGCTGCCGGCCGTAGACGTCGCGCATCGACGAGAACGCGATCCACTGGCCGTCGGGCGAGTAGCTGGCTTCGGCGTCGTAGCCGCGCGCGTCGGTCAGCCGCTTCAGCGCGCCGGTCTTCTCGCTGAACGCGCAGATGTCCATCTCCGGGTCGTAGTCCCACGAGTAGCGGCGCTCCTTGCCCGAGGCGCGGAACGCGATCTCCTCGTCCTGCAGCTGCTTCGACTTCGGATCGGCGTGGGTCGACGAGAACAGGATCTCGTCGGTGCCCGGCCGGAAGAACGCGCACGTCGTCTTGCCCATCCCGGGCGAGATCCGCTTGGCGTCGCCGGTCGCCAGGTCGAGCGACGTAGATCTGGTAGAAGGGATTGCCCGGCTCGCGCTCGCTCTGGAAGACGAGCCGCTTGCCGTCGGGCGACCAGTAGCCTTCGCCGGCGCGGCGGCCCTCGACGGTCAGCCGGCGGACGCGCGAGAGGAAGTCGCGCTCCGGGCTGGGCGCGGTCTGCCTGCTGAGCCGCGGCGACTCGCCGCGGCGGCCACGACGAAACACACGAGAAATCGCCATGTTCCCTGCCGGCCATTCATGTTCCTTGTGGTCGAACGCATCGGAATCCTGCGGATCCGTTGCGTAAACCGCATTATCCCCCATGTTATTCTCTGGAGCTTACGCGCCTTTCAGGAGAGAAATGATGTCCCGATTGAAGGTCTGCTTGCCCGCGTTGCTCGCCCTTTCGCTCGCCCTTCCGGCGGTGGCCGCGGCGCAGGCCAACGTCTCCGGACCGTGGGAGGTCACGATCGACAGCCCGCAAGGCGCAATGTCGATCGACGCCGACCTGAAGCAGGACGGCGAGGCGCTCACCGGCATGATCACCAGCCCGATGGGCAACGTCGAGCTCAAAGGCACGTTCAAGAACAACGAGCTGGCGTTCAGCTACTCGGTGCCGATGCAGGGCCAGAACCTCGACATCACGATGACCGGCAAGCTGGCGGGCGACACGATCGACGGCCTCGTGGCGATCGCCGGGCTCGGCGAAGTGCCGTGGAAGGCGAAGCGCAAGACCGCGTCAGCCGCGGCCGCTCGCCGCGGCGGCGCCGGCCGCCGCAGCCACAGCGGCGGCGGCAGCGGCGCCGGCGGCAGCGGCCGCCACCGGTCCAGGGGTCACCGGCAAGTGGGACATCCTGATGGACACGCCCGGCGGACAGATGCCGTTCACGGCGAACTTCGTCCAGGCCGGGGACAAGGTGTCGGGCACGATCGCCGGGCCGATGGGGGAAATTCCGATCACCGGCACGCATGACCGGCAACGCCCTGAAGATGGACATGAACGTGCCGACGCCGCAGGGCGATATGGCGATCACGTTCACCGGCGATCTCGGCCCGAACGGACTGGCCGGCAAGGCCAGCACGATGATGGGCGACATGACCTGGTCGGCGACGCGAGCCAAGTAACGCACGTAATTTGGAATTAGGAATTAGGAATTAGGAATTGCGTACGGGGAGGTACGCATTCCAAATTCCAAATTCCTGAATTCCTAATTACGTTCGTCATGCGTCAAATCCTCCTCCGCCGTCGTCCCGTCGGCCGCCCTGGGCCGGACGACTTCGAGATCGTCGAGACGCCGACGCCGACCGTCGCTGACGGCGACGTCCTGCGCCGCACCCTCTATCTCTCCCTCGATCCCTACATGCGCGGGCGGATGAGCGACGAGCCGTCGTACGCGGCGCCGGTGGCGATCGGCCAGCCGATGGTCGGCCATACCGTCAGCCAGGTCGTCGAATCGCGCAATGCCGCGTTCGCCGTGGGCGATTTCGTGGCCGGGTACGACGGCTGGCGCGAGGCCGCGCGTGTCGAAGGGGACGGATTTGCGGAAGCTCGATCCGTCGCTGCCGATTTCGACCGCGATCGGCGTGCTCGGCATGCCGGGGATGACGGCGTACGTCGGGCTGCTCGACATCGGGCAGCCGACGGCGGGCGAGACGGTCGTGGTGTCCGCGGCGTCGGGCGCGGTGGGGTCGGTCGTCGGCCAGATCGCGCGGATCAAGGACTGCCGCGCCGTGGGCGTGGCCGGCTCGCCGGAGAAATGCGCGTACGTCGTCGACGAGCTCGGGTTCGACGCGTGCGTCAACTACAAGAGCCCCACGTTCCGCGACGACCTCGCCGCGGCCTGTCCGCGGGGTGTCGACGTGTACTTCGAGAACGTTGGCGGCGCCGTCTAGGCGGCGGTGTTCAAGCTGTTGAACAGGAACGCGCGCATCCCGTTGTGCGGCTTCATCGCCGATTACAACGCCACCGAGGCCCCGCGCGGGCCTGGCCTGCGGCCGCTGCTCGTCAGCCGCGCCATGATCAAGGGCTTCATCGTCTCGGATCACGCCAATCGCACCGGAGATTTCCTGCGTGACTGCGGCGCCTGGGTCAGGGCAGGCAAGATCAAGTACCGGGAAGACATCGTCGACGGACTCGAGAACGCGCCGGCCGCGTTCCTGAAGCTGTTCGACGGGACGAACTTCGGGAAGCTGATCGTACGAGTCTCGCCAGATCCGACCAGGCCCGCCGCCTGACGACGATGCTCGAGTCGATCGCGCAGGACCTTCGATTCGCGCTGCGCGCGCTCGGCCGGACGCGAGGCGTCACGGCCACGGCCGTGCTCACGCTGGCGCTTGGCGTCGGCGCGACGGCCGTCATGTTCAGCGTCGTCTACGGACTGCTCATCTCGCCGCTGCCGTATCGAGATATCGACCGCTCGGTCGTCGTCACCCTGCGCGGCGTCACCGATGTCGGCGGATGGAAGGGACGGACGTCATTTTCCTTCGACGAATTCGCGGCGTTCCGCGCCGGGAGCCAGGTGTTCGAAGACGTGATGGGCGGCGGGCGTACCGCGACGGTCCTTTATGAGGATGGCGGATCCACGCGCGTCTTTCGCGGCGCCCAGGTCACCAGCAACGCGTTCGACTACCTGGGCGTGCCGCCTCTTCTCGGACGATCGTTCACGGACGCAGACGGGCAGCCCGGCGCGCCGGCCGTCTTCGCGATGAACGATCGGCTGTGGCGGAGCGAGTTCGGGGGCGATCCGGCGATCATCGGCCAGACCTTTCGGCTGAACGGATCGGTCGCGACGCTCGTGGCGCGTCATGCCGCGCGCGGTTTCAGATCTACGGCGCCGATCTCTGGATGCCGATGGCTGGACGCGAGTGGGGAGCCGGGCTTGCGCTCATGGGCCGCTTGAAGCCGGGAGTCAGCGTGCTGGCGGCCGCCGCGGATCTCGACGCGATCGCCCAGCGGTTCGCGGCCGCGAACCCGGGTGGAAACTTTCCGGATCGGTTCATCACCGTCGTGCGGCCGTACCTCGACACCGTGGTCGGGGATTTCAGGAACACGCTCTACGGGCTGCTCGCTGCGGTGTTGCTGCTGCTGGGAATCGCGTGCAGCAACGTGGCCAATCTCCTGCTCGCGCGGGCGACGGTCCGCGAACGGGAAGTCGCCGTGCGCGCCGCGCTTGGCGCCAGTCGAAGCCGGCTCCTGCGGCACCTGCTCGTCGAGTGCCTCGTCCTCGCGACGGCCGCGGCCACTGCCGGCCTGGGGCTGGCGTGGCTCGGCCTGCGCCTGGTCGTCGCGCTGATGCCGGCGGGCATGATCCCGGCCGAGACGGTCATCGAGCTGAACGCGCCGGTCCTCGCGCTCTCGATGGTCATCGCGGTGGCGACCGCGGTCCTGTGCGGGCTTGCTCCCGCGCTGCACCTGGTCGATGCCGACCTGCAGTCGCGGGCGGGGGCGGGCTCTCGATCGACGGGCGCTGCCCGCGCCGGCAAGGTGCGGTCGGTCCTGGTCGTCGCCGAAGTGGCGCTCTGCGTGGTGCTGCTGACCGGCGCTGGTCACCTGATGAAGGGCTACCTTCAGCTGACGCGGGTCGATCTCGGTTTCGATCCGCGCAACGTGCTCTTCGTCCGGCCGTGGTTTCCGGCTGAATACGACTCGGCGGAGAAGAAGAATGTCTTTACGCGGCAGCTGCTCGAGCGCCTGAAGGCCATGCCGGGCGTCCTGTCGGCGGCGGAGTCGATGCTGGTTCCGCCGCTGACGCACGACTGGAGCGACACCATCATTCCAGGCAAGCCGCACGTCGAACGGTGGGAGACCCGGTTCGAGGTGTGCAGCGAAACCTATTTCGACGTGCTCGGGCTGCGTCCCGTCCGCGGCGCGCTCTTCACCGAGGCGGACGTCCTGGCGCGACGCCTCGTGACGGTCGTCAATCAGGCGTTTGCCGACCAGTATTTCGCCGGTGAAAATCCGATCGGCCAGCGGGTCAGGTTTCAGGTGCTCGATCGGCCGTTTCTCGACGCACCGCACAACGCGTATTTCGAGATCGTCGGGATTGTCGCGAATCACAAGACCTGGGGCGGCGAATGGCAGACCGTGCCCCAGGCATTCATTCCATACAGCGTCCAGGGGTTCAGCTGGAGGACGTTTCTTGCGCGCACGTCGGTCGACCCGGATTCGCTGCAGCGCAGCGTGCGCGACGCGATCTGGGCGATCGATCCGCGCGTCGGGGTGAGCGCGGCGGGATCGATTGAAGGATCGCTGCGCGACTTTTACCGCGATCCCCAGTTCGACCTGGTGACGCTCGGCGGGTTTGCGGCGATCGGGTTGGGCCTCGTGGCCGCGGGCGTCTTCAGCGTCATGGCCTATGCCGTTTCGGCGCGCACGCGCGAGATCGGCATTCGCGTGGCGATCGGCGCTCTCGGGCGACAGATCGCGCTCATGGTGATGGGCAATGGCGCGCGGTTGATTGCCTCAGGCTACCTCCTGGGTGCCGTCGCGGCGTACTGGCTGTCGCGTGCGGTCGCTGGTTGGCTTCCTGGCATTTCGGCGACCGATCCGCTGATGCTTGGCATCGTCGGAGCCGTGGTCGCGGTGGTGGGCCTCGCCGCGTGTCTGCTGCCGGCGATCCAGCGCGGCGCGAGTCGATCCGGTTGTTGCGCTGAGGGTGGAGTAGCGTCCGCCTTCAGGCGGACGTCAGACTGCGAGATGGACGTCCGGCTGAAGCCGGACGCTACGCTGACGTCCGGCTGAAGCCGGACGCTACGGTTCAACGTGGCGGATAGTTCTCGCTGATCACCGCCGTCGGCACCCAGACAGGATTCAGGCGGACCGCTTCGCACTTCTCGGCCCACTGCCAGAGCGCGTCGAGGACGACCACGCGCGATTTGTCGCCCGAGGTTTCGAGCGGCTCGCTGACGGGGGTGCCCGGCGGCGCTTCCTCGGCGACACGCAGGGCGTGAGCCGCGGCGGCGTCGGATAGCACGGGCGTCCGCTCGACGATCACCGGGCGATAGAACGCTTCGTCGGTCTCGATCGCTCGTAGAACGCATCCAGGTAATTTCTCGCCGCCGCCCGGCCGGCATCGTCCATCGGGCTGTCGGCGAGCGCCTTGTAGGCCGCGGCCTTTCGCCCGATCAGGTCCCGGCGAGTCGCGTCGAGCAGATCGCGCGGGAAGACACGGAGCGCGTGCGCTGCACCTGCGCCAGCACTTCGACCTCGGCCTCGCTCTCGGCGAACGCCCGGTTGAAGACCTTGCCGAACCAGGTGTGCCGGGTCGTGACCATGCCGGCGATGTCGAAGTCGTGCATGACCGGCACCGCCATGCCCTCCGACTTGATGAAGCCGAGCACGTTCCAGATCGGCGTCGTGTCATTGCACCGGTACGTGTCGCGGGGCGACATCCTGAGGCACCAGTCGAAATTGCCGATCATCGCTTCCGCGAAGAACAGCCTCGCGAGGTCGGCCATGGCGAAGACGGACGGCGCCGAGCCGAACTGCTTCGGTGAGAGTTCGCTCCGCGCGCCGTAGCCGCTCCATCGCCTCTGAGTCGTCCTCGAGCCAGATGGCGTCCCGGACGAGCGGTTCTGCCCGCCGATTGCCGGCGCGCCGAATCGATATAGGTCAGCCTGGCCGGCCGCGCCTTGAGCGACGGAACACCGGTCGTCTCGAGCAGCCGGTACACGAACGCCTCGCGGTGCGCGGCCTTTTCGTTCGGCCAGCGCCCGTACTTGCCGCCCGGGCCATCCGGCTTGTCGCTGCAATGGGTGCCGATCTTCAGCGCGCTCACGTCGTCGAAAATCGTGCCGTCGACGCGCGCGTCGGCGAAATCGAGCTTCAGCTTCGGAAAGCTGCACTCGGATTCCCGGAGGCTGGTATGGCCCCGCGTCGTGATCCTGACGTTCTCGATGGACGTTGTCCGGCCGCCGTCGGCGCCGGACAGGGTCAGCGATCCGCTGACCTCGTAGTCACTCCGCCGGCGTCCGTTCTCGATCAGCTCCGCAAAGGGCGCCTCAATCGTGGCGGTGAGGACCGAGTAAGACGAGAACAGGGGCGGGACGCGCCCCGACGCGAGGTCCTGTAACTCGGCGGGAGGACCTGAGGTCGTGAGCAGCAGAACCGCCGCGGCGAGCGGACCCATGCGCATCGGATGCAATCGCATGCGAGCCGTTTGCCAGAGACGGGAGTGGGCTGGCTCAGCTATCATCTCCCGGCTATGGCGAAGATCGCCGCGGTGTCAGCTCTGCTGTTGGCGGCATCCGCTGGCCTGGCCGGCGCGCAGGGCAGTCCGTCGTGGACCGAACCCTTCGCGCCTTTCCGCGTGGCCGGCAACTTGTACTTCGTCGGCACGCGCGGCGTGTCGTCGTTCCTGCTGACGACCTCGGCCGGTCATATCCTGCTCGATACCGGGATGGAGCAAGCGGTGCCGCAGGTCCGCGGCAACGTGGAGAACCTCGGGTTCGCGCTGCGCGACATCAAGATCATCCTCTCGAGCCACGCGCATTTCGATCACGTCGAAGGTCATGCCGAGATGCAGCGCCTGACGGGCGCGACCGTCATGGCCATCGGCGAGGATGCGGCGGCCCTGTCGGCCGGCCGCGACAATTCCGCGCTCGGTGGCCCCGGGTGGAAACCGGTGAAGGTCGGACGGGTTCTCCGCGACGGCGACACGGTGACGCTCGGCGAGGTCACGCTGACGGCACATCTCACCGCGGGGCACACCAAGGGATGCACGACCTGGACGACGACCGTCGTCGATGGCGGAAAGCCTTTGCGCGTCGTGTTTGTCGGCGGCACATCGATCAACGCGGGCGTGCGGCTCCTCGACAATGCGCGGCATCCGTCGATCGTGGCCGACTACGAGCGCACGTTCAAAGTGTTGAAAGAGCTGCCAGCTGATATTTTCCTGGCGCAGCATCCGTCCATGTTCGGGATGGAGCAGAAGGTGGCTCGCGTGAATGCGGGGGGTGGGAATCCGTTCATCGATCCGAAGGGGTACAAGGCATTCGTTGCCGACGCCGAAGCGTCGTATCTCGCCCAACTGAAACGTGAACGTGGCGGCCAGAGGTTCCAATGACGATTTCGGAGCGCTCCAGCGGCAGCGTGTGCATTCTCGACATGGATGGGCCGATCACTCTCGGCCCGGCGGCGCCGAGCTGCTGGCGGACAAGGTCCGCAGCCTGCTCCAGCAGGGGCAGAAACAGTTGCTCATCAACCTGGCCGGCGTGCCCTACATGGACAGCACGGGCCTCGGGGCGATGGTGCACGCGTACGCGACCGCGACGCGGCAGGGCGGCAGCGTCAAGCTGCTCAACTCGACGAAGAAGCTGCACGACCTGCTGGTGATCACGAAGCTGGCCACGGTGTTCGAGTCGTTCGACAACGAGCCGGCCGCCGTCGCCAGCTTCCGCGCGGCCGTGTGAGGACCGGATGACCACCGCCACGCTCCAGTTGACCGTGACCGACGCTGCGGGCCGGCGATCGGTGTCGGTGAGCGAGCAGCCCGTTCTCGATCGGCCGGAGCTCCGAGAACCAGCTGCAGCTGACCGATGCGCAGGTGTCGCGGCGGCACGCCGAGCTCGTCGAGTCGGCTGGCGGGTGGCGGATTCGCGACTGCGGGTCGCGCTTCGGGACCTTCGTCAACGATACGCGGGTGGAAGAAACCGCGATCAACCTCGGCGACCGGATTCGCATCGGGCAGACGGAACTGCGCCTCGAGAACGGCGACCCCACGTCGACCAGCTCCGCGAGCTTCGATTTCCGGCAGGTGAACGCCCTGCTTGCCGGGCTGCGCGCGCTCGGGTCCGGCAAGGTGCTCGACGAAGTGCTCGCGATCGTGCTCGACAGTGCGCTCGAGGTGACGGGCGCCGAGCGCGGGTTCATCATCCTCGCCGATGCCGGCGGCAAGCTCGTGCAGCGCCTCGCCCGCGCCAGGGGCGGCGTGACGCTCGTCACGGCTCAGATCAGCCAGCGCATTCCAGATGAGGTCTTCGCGACGGGCAGCGATCGGATCGTCACCGATCTACTGGACAGCGCTCACGCGTCGCACCACGTCGGAACGGTCGCGCTCGGCATCCGCCACGTGCTGTGCACGCCGCTGAACGTCGTGCAGTACAGCCCGGCGGAGCAGGGTGCGAACGTCAGGCGCCTCGGCGTCCTGTACCTCGACAGCCGCGAGCGTGGCTACCTCCAGCAGGCAGGCGCGCTGCACGCGCTCGCCGCGGAAGCCGCAGTGGTGATCGAGAACGCCCGGCTGTACCAGGAGGTCGTCGAGCGGGAGCGGGTCACGCAGGAGCTTCGCATCGCGGCCGAAATGCAGCAGTCGCTGCTGCCGCCGGCGTATCCACCTGGCGGCACATGCCGAGCTTGCCGCCGTGACGACGCCGTGCCGCGCGGTCGGCGGCGACCTGTTCGACTACGCCGTGCGCGCCGACGGCCAGCTGGCGTTTGCGGTCGCCGACGTCGCCGGCAAGGGCACGTCCGCCGCGCTGCTGACGGCGGTCGTGCAGGGGCTGTTCGCGGCCGAGGCGGAAACGCTCGACGGCCCGGAGATCGTCGTCGACCGCGTCAACAACGCGCTTGCCGCCGCGCCATCGGCGCGCGGTTCGTGACCGCCTTCTACGGTCAGCTCGGCCCGGACGGCGACCTCGTGTACTGCAATGCCGGGCCACAACCCGCCGTTTCTCGTGAGCGGCGGCGCCGTGAAGCGGCTCGAGGCCGGCGGAACAGTGATGGGGCTGTTCAACCATGGGACCTACGAGACCGGGCCACGAGCGGGTGAGCGCCGGCGACATGCTCGTGCTGTACAGCGACGGCGTGACCGAAGCGGAGAATCCCGCCGGCGAAGAAGTCGGCGACGACCGTCTTGCCGGCTGGCTTCACCAGGCAGCCGGGAAATCGGCGACGGAAGTGGTCGAGGCCGATCCAGCGCGACCTGGCGGCGTTCTGCGCATCGGCCGCCGCCCGCGACGACGTCACGCGTGATGGTCGTCAAGGTCCTGTAATCCAACCTGTTGAATCCACTCGGTTTGTCACGAGAATTCCACGCGGGCGAATGCTTGACTTGACGCGGCCCGCAGGCGTAGGTTCCTCGCCGTCGCGTGCGGCGCCGACACGCCGGCGCGGCGGGGGAGGCTGAAGCTATGCGGAGGATTAGCGGGGCACTGGCCCTGGCGGCAGCCATGTTGTGTCTGCCGGCGGCGGCGTGGGCCCAGGCGGGAAGCGGCATCACCGGGCTCGTTCGAGACACGAGCGGCGCGGTGCTGCCAGGGGTTACCGTCGAGGCGAGCAGTCCGGCACTCATCGAGAAAGTTCGAACCGTCACGACCGACGCGCAGGGACGCTACAGCATCGTCGATCTCCGTCCGGCGTGTACACGGTGACGTTCACGCTCACGGGGTTCTCGACGGTGCGGCGCGAAGGGATCGAGCTGGCGGCGTCCTTCACGGCGCCGCTGAACGTCGACATGCGGGTCGGCGCGCTCGAGGAAACCATCACGGTCAGCGGCGACGCGCCGGTCGTGGACACCACCAACGTCATCCGGCGGTCAGGTTGTCGACACCGAAACCATTCAGGCGATGCCGACCTCGAAGAACTGGTCGACCATCGGCGTGATGACGGTCGGCGTCTTCAGCAACCAGAACGACGTCGGCGGCTCGTCGGGCGAGCACCAGAATCAGCTCAAGGCGCACGGCGGGTCGTTCAACGACCGGCTCGTCCAGATGGAGGGGATGACGATCGCGAACCTGGTGTGCGGCTATTCCTGCGTGGGCGTGTCGACCAACGACGCCTCGACGCAGGAGCTCAGCTTCGAGATCGGCGCGATTTCGGCCGAGACCGGCAGCGGCGGCGTGCGCGTGAACATCATCCCGAAAGAGGGCGGCAACAGCTTCAGCGGCTCGGCGTTCGCCAACTATTGCCAACAGCAGCCTGCAGAGCAAGAACCTGACGCAGGAGCTCATCGATGCTGGACGTGAAGTCGACGGACGGCATCGACTACATCTACGACTCGAGCTTCGCCTTCGGCGGCCCGATCAAGCGCGACAAGCTGTGGTTCTGGACGGCGCACCGCTACTGGGGCTACTCGATCTTCCGGACGGGCGTGTTCTACGAGAAGAACCCGTTCGACTTCGTCTACGACGCCGACGAGTCACGGCCGGGCACCGACTCCCAGCCGAACACCAGCAACGACCTGCGGCTGACGTGGCAGATCTCGCAGAAGAACAAGCTGTCGGCGTACTACAGCTTCGCGCCGCGCGAGACCAATCATTGGATCGTCAGCAACACGCGGCAGCCCGAGGCCTCGAACCTTCAAGAGGTCAAGCGGAACCACTTCGAGACGATCACGTTCAAGTCGACGCTCAACAGCCGGATGTTGCTCGACCTCGGGTTCGGGAACACCGGCGAGACGTGGACGCGCGAGCCGGTTCGGGATTCCGCTGCGCTGAACGGCGTCGAGGCCGCGCGCATGATCCCGGTCACCGAGCTGAACACGGGCGTGAACTTCCGGGCGTACAGCGGCAATTTCTCGGAGAACTACACGTCGGTCCGCTCGTACAAGGCTTCGCTGTCCTACGTCCCGGGCTCGCACAACATGAAGTTCGGGTTCAATCTCATTGAAGGCCCGCAGGACGTCATTTCTGGACCAGCCACGACATGGCCATCAGCGTCCGCAACGGCCGGCCGAATTCCGTGACGGTCCGCACCACGCCCTATGACGTACACGAGCGGCTGGTGGCGGACTTTGGCCTCTACGCCCAGGACACCTGGACGATCAAACGCTTCACCGTCAACGCGGGCATCCGCTTCGACCTCCTGAACGCCAAGGTCGAGGAGCAGGAGCAACCGGGTGGAACCTGGATCGGACCGCGCAGCAACGATGAGATCCCGAACGTGCCGAACTGGAAGGACCTCGGGCCGCGGCTCGGCATCGCCTACGACCTGTTTGGCAACGGCAAGACGGCGCTCAAGGCCACGCTCAGCCGGTACGTCGGGAGCCAGACGCTCGCTTTTGCAGGGGCGAACAATCCGCTCAACACGACGGTGAACACCGCGACCCGGACCTGGAACGATCATCGACTTCATTCCGGGGACGACCACGCCGTCGGGCAACAACCTGCCCACCAACGGCGACGGGATTCCCCAGGTCAACGAGATGGGGCCGCTCGGCAGCACGTTCGGCCAGCTGATCGTGTCGACCACAGTACGATCCAGACACGACGACCGGCTGGTTCAAGCGGCGCAACAACTGGGAGTTCTCGACGAGCATCACGCAGGAGCTGATGCCCAGGATGTCGGCCGACGTCGCCTACTTCCGCCGCGTCCAGGGCAAGTACACGGCCACCGACAACCGCGACATCGGACCGGCCGACTACGACCCGTACTGCGTCACGGCGCCGGTCGACTCGCGGCTGCCGACGAGCGGCCAGCAGATCTGCGGCCTGTACGACCTCAACCCGACGAAGTTCGGCGCGCAGTTCGCCGACGACAACTTCGTGACCTTCGCCGATCAATTCGGCGAACGAACCGTCGTGTTCAACGGCGTCGATGTCACGATCAACGCGAGGCCGAGCAGCCGGTTCTTCATCAACGGCGGCTTCGCGACCGGCCAGGACGTCGACGATGACTGCAACCAGATCATCGACAGCCCGCAGAAGATCTACTGCCATTCAGCGTCCGGATGGATTACGCAGGTGAAGGCGACGGGCTCGTACACGCTCCCGTGGGACATCAACATCGGCGGCGTCCTCCAGAACAATCAGGGGCAGGAAATCCGCGCCAGCTGGAACTTCACGCGCGCGTCGACCACGCTCGACCGGAATTTCGCCGGCGGCAACGCCACGACCACGCGGTCCGTTCAACTCATTCCGCCGGGCACGATGTTCACCGGCCGCCGCACGCAGGTCGATCTGCGCTTCGGCAAGACCTTCCGGCTGGCGGGCGCCCGCCGTCTGCAGGTGATGGCTGACATCTACAACACGTTCAACTCGAGCGCGCCGGTCGGCGCCAACTCGCAGGCCGGCGAGACGCCGCCCGGCATCAACACGACGTACAGCTCGACGGACCCGAACAGGCTCGGCGGCAACTGGCTGCAGCCGCTCAACGTTCTGCAGGGGCGGTACGTGAAGTTCGGGGCGCAGTTCAACTTCTGAGGACGACGAGGACGCAGAGGTAGCAGAGGACGCAGAGGGCGCAGAGGCTGAGAGGCCTCTGCGTCCTTTTTTTATGTCGTTCCGACTGGTGTTGGCGTTCGCGGCGCTCGCACTTCGCTGCGGGAGCGGCCGACGTGCGGGCGCAGGTCGACGGCAATCCGACGTTGCCTGCGTTCAGCGGTCCGCCGGCGCCGCTCCCGCCCGCGCTCGTGGCGCGGGACGACGAGGGGAGAATCACGCTTCGAGCGGTCCGCCTGACCGCGCCTCTCGACGTCGACGGGCAGATCGACGAAGCCGCCTACGACGGCCTGGTTCCGATTTCGGACTTCATCCAGATGGAGCCCGCGGGCGGCGAGCCCGCCACCGAGAAGACCGAGATCTGGCTCTTCTTCGATCGAGCGACAACTTCTACGTGACGATCCGCGCCTGGGAGAGCCAGCCCGATCGGATGATCGCGAACGAGATGCGCCGCGACAGCAACAACATCCGCCAGGGCGACTGCATCGGGTTCTCGCTCGACACCTTTTACGACCGCCGCAATGCCTTCCAGTTCGAAGTGAACCCGCTCGGCGCGCGCACCGACGGCCAGAGCACCAACGAACGCCAGTACAGCGCCGACTGGAATCCCGTCTGGGATCTCGCGGTCGGCCGGTTCCAGGGCGGGTGGACGATGGAGGCGGCGATCCCGTTCAAGTCGCTGCGCTACCGCCCGGGCCGCGCGCAGATCTGGGGGTTCAACGCGCGCCGCATCAACAAGTGGAAGAACGAGATCTCGTACCTCAACCGCATTCCGCCGGCGATGGGCCTGGGGCGCGGCGACTTCTCCGCGAGCCTCTTCGCGACCGTCGTCGGCATCGACGCGCCGCCGGGATCGAAGAACCTCGAGGTGAAGCCGTACGCCATCTCCGAGCTGACCAGCGATCTGGCGGCTTCGCCGCGGATCACCAACGACCTCACCGGCGATCTCGGCGTCGACGCCAAATACGGCATCACCCAGAACCTCACCGCCGACTTCACCTACAACACCGACTTCGCGCAGGTGGAGGCCGACGAGCAGCAGGTGAACCTCACCCGCTTCAGCCTGCTGTTTCCGGAGAAGCGCGAGTTCTTCCTCGAGAACGCCGGAACGTTCGCCTTCGCCGGCGCCGGCGGCAACCAGATGGGCGGCAGCGGCGACGTCCCGATCCTCTTCTATAGCCGTCGCATCGGCCTTCAGCAGAACCGCGAGATCCCGATCGGGGGCGGCGGGCGCATGACCGGCCGGATCGGCCGGTTCAGCCTCGGGCTCCTCAACATGCAGGCGCGCGAGGAACCGGAGGAGCAGGTTCCGATCGGGCAGCTGCAGACGCCGTCGACGAACTTCTCGGTCATCCGGGTCAAGCGCGACATCCTGCGTCGCAGCAGCATCGGCGCGATCGTCACGAACCGCTCGGTGACCCAGAATCAGAGCGGCTCGAACCAGGCCTACGGGCTCGATGCCGGCTTCGCGTTCTACAGCAACCTGTTCATCAACGCGTATTGGGCGAAGACGCAGACGTCCGGGTTGGACGGACACGATACGAGTTATCGCGGGCAGCTCGATTACATCGGCGACCGCTACGGCGTGCAGCTCGACCGGATGGTGGTCGGCGACAATTTCAATCCCGAGGTGGGGTTCGTCCGCCGCGACAACATGCGGCGGAGCCTCGGCCGGTTCCGATTCAGTCCGCGGCCAGCGTCGATACCATCGATTCGCAAGTTCTCGTGGCAGGGGACTGTCGACTACATCGAGGATGGCGCCGGCCGCCTGGAGACGCGCGATGTCGACGGCGAGTTCGCGATCGAATTCCAGAACAGCGATCGCTTCAGCGTCGGCGTCACGGACAACTACGAGCGGCTGGTCAGCCCGTTTCCGATCGCGCCCGGCGTGCGGATTCCGATCGGCGAGTACGACTTCGTCTCGGGCCGCACCGCCTTCACCTTCGGCCAGCAGCGGCCCTGGTCGGGAAATGTGTCGTTCGAGCGCGGTGGCTTCTACGACGGCGAGCTGACTGCCGTGGGGTTCAGTCGCGGCCGTATCAACGTGACACCTCGCTTCTCGCTCGAGCCGAACATCTCGATCAACTGGGTGGATCTGCCGACCGGGTCGTTCACCACGAATCTGGTGGGCTCGCGCATCACCTACACGGTCACTCCCCTGATGTTCGTCAGCGCGCTGATGCAGTACAACTCGAGCAGCGACGTGATGAGTGCCAACATCCGGTTCCGCTGGGAGTATCAGCCGGGCAGCGAGCTCTTTGTCGTCTACAACGACGAGCGCGACACCCTGACCCGTGGCGTTCCCGACCTGCGGAACCGGGCGTTCATCGTCAAGGTAAATCGGTTGTTCAGGTTCTGAAACCAAGAACCTGAACAGAACCTGAACAGAACCTGAACACTGCAGTTCACGCTTCTCGGTTCTCGCTTCTCGGTTCGTGTTCAAGTTCGGTTCAGGGTTCGGCGTTCAGGGTTCAGGGTTCGGGGTTCGGAGATTGCGTGTTCGAATCGCGAATTCTGGATCCGGGAACTCCGAACCCTGAACTCCGAACGCCGAAGTGCGAACTTCGAACTTCGCACCGAACCTGAACACGAACCGAGAACAGAGAACTGAGAAGGGTGAACTGCCAGCAAAGCGATTAGCGCGAGCTATCGGAGCTGTTCGAGGTAGGGGCGACGAGCGAGATACAGCGTCAGTCTGCGCTCGATGTCGGCGACCTGTTGCGTCGCGCCGGTCCTTCGGGCGGTCGCCGCCGCTTCCGACGCGACGCTCACGGCTTCGTCGAAACGGCCGGCGGCGGCGCAGGCCGCGGCGAGCGCATCGAGCGCGGACGGATCGCGATTCGTCAGCTCCACGGCGGTTCGCGCCAGTTCGATGGCCTCCTGCGGTTTGCGGATGCCGTTGTCGGGATGGCTGCTCAGCACCCAGGCGAGCGCGATCTGCGCCGGCGGCCACTCCGGCCGCAGACGGATCGCCTCACGAAAATGCCCGATGGCGCCCGCGGCGTCGCCCTTGCCCTGGAGCAGCGCGTTGGCGAGATTGAAATGCGCCGCGACATGCGCCGGCTGCGCCCGAAGGGCCGCGCGCAGGTGTTCGATGGCCTCGTCAGACTTCCCCTGCGCGAACAGCAGGCGTCCCAGGTTGTTTTGCGCGTCCGGGTTGTCGGGTTGGAGACGTACGGCCTCCGTGAACAACGCGGCGGCGTCGGCGGCGCGCCCCTGCATCAAGCGGATCGTGCCGAGGTTGACGCGCGGCGGCGCGTACCGACGGATCGAGCTTCATCGCCGCTTCGTAGCGCGCCGCGGCTTCGGTAAGACGGCCGGCGGCCTCGTGTGCGGTGCCGACGTTATAGGTCGCCACGGCCGATCCCGGCCGCAGCCGAGCCGACGCTTCGAAATGGGCGAGGGCCGCGTCCGCTTTTCCCAGCTCCAGATAGAGCAGCGCGACGTCGTCGTGTACCGCCGCGTCGTTCGGAGCGACGGCGAGTTGCATCTCGTAGCCGACGGCTTCCTCGGCCGCAGCCTTCGGCCTGAAGTCACGTTCGAGCCGACGCCGATCGGATTCGGTGCGGGTCATCACCTGGATCCAGACGTCGGCCATTTCATCCGACGATTTGAAACCCCAGCGCGCCGGCCGCGGCGGCGCTTCGGGGTTGCGCCGGTTCGCGGCGGAGTTGTCGAACACGTATTCCGTTCGGATGCGCGTTCCCGCCGGCAGCCAGAACGGCGTCACGAGGCGATACACGTCCTGCCACCCGAAATCCCACTCCGGAATCGAGATCAGCTGGCGCGTGCTGCCATCCGGCAGAGTGGCTGACGCGCGCACTCGGATCGCGCGGTAATGCGAGTGCGGCTGAAGCGCGTTGACCTGGACGTCGACTGGCACGGTGTATTCGTCGACCGAGAGGTAGCGCGCCTCTCCGGCGGGAATGTCGATGTTCTGACGCCCGAGCCGCAGCATCACAGGCAACTGGGTCGGCGCGTCGTTGGTGAAGAAGAGGCCGATGGCTGGACGAATCAGTTCCGGTTTCCCGGTCGGCCGCATGTGCAGCTGCACGACGAATCGGCCCTGTTCATCCAGACGCCACGCGAGACCCTTCGGCGCCACCGGTGGCACCTGTCCCGGCGTCCATCCCAGGAAATGGCCATCCGGATAGTCGGCCGTCCGCGGGATGACGCCCTCGTATCCAGGGCCTGGATCGCCCTGATCCATCCGCTCGCCGGTGGCGGTGTAGTCGATCCGGATGTTGGCGTGATGCACCGCGGCCGAGCCCGGACGGAACTCGAGGCCGCGCACGTAGCGGACGCCCCGGCCCGGTATCGCGACGACGAAGTTGCGGAAGACGTCGAGGCCGTCGGCTCGCAGCGTGTACTCGGGCAGCGTGACGATCAGATCCGGCGTGCCCAGTTGCCATTCGCCCCAGCGGGGCGGGGCGGGCAGCGCCGCGCGGTTGCCTTCGGGAGCGCCGGCCTTCGCCCAGCGAGCGAACAGGGCGATCTCGTCGTCCGTGAGGCGCCTCTCGCCGACAAACGTGCCAGTTGGAGCGTCCGGCTTCCACGGCGGCATGTAGCGTCCGAGAGTGGCTTGCGCAATCAGCGTGGCACGCTGCCGCACGTCGTCGTAGGTGATCAGGCTGAATGGCGCTGGGCCTTCAGGACGATGGCACGGTACGCAGCGCTCATAAATGACCGGCGCGATGTGCTCGCTGAACGTCACGCGGTCCTGGGCCGACGCCGTGCCGGCGACGCACGACACGGTCGCGATGGCCACGAGGAAGGGGCGCGACCCCATTTAGGCCGAGTATACCGCCTCGGTTTTGGTCGAGCGCTCGACGGCTGACGAAGGCAGTTCGATGCGGATCGTCGTCCCGACGCCGACTTCGCTCGTGGCGCTGACGCGTCCACCATGCCTGGCGACCACCGCCTTGACGATCGACAGGCCGAGGCCGCTGCCGCGGGAGGCCATGCCTTTGGCGGACGCCGTCTTGTAGAAGCGATCGAAGATGTGGGGCAGATGCTCCGGCGGGATCCCCTCGCCGGAGTCGGCGACCGTCACGACCAGCGTGTCTCCGGCCCGGTCGGCACGCAGCTCGATCGTGCCGCCGTCCGGAGTGTGGCGGAGTGCGTTGGCGGTCACGTTCTCGATGACCTGCTCGAGGCGGAACGGATCGACGGACAGCGTCTCGGCATCTCCAGCCACGGACGTGACGAAACGGATGTTGCGCTTGCGGCAGTCGTGCTGGTGGTGTGCGGCGACCTGTTCGAACAGATCTCGCGTGTCGACAGCCTGGATGTCGAGCTCACCGCCGCCAGCCTCGAGACGCGCCATGTCCAGTAGGTCCCCGATCAGCCGCTCCAGCCGCTTCGCCTCGCGCGTGGTGATCGCGATCTGCTGCAGCCGCTTCTCGTCGTCGAGACGCACCTCGGTCATGGTCAGCGTTTCGAGATGGCCGAGAATCGCCGTGAGCGGGGTCATCAGCTCGTGCGAGACGTCGGCAATGAGCTGACGCCGCGCGCGATCGGATGCATCGAGCGCCGCCGCCCGCCGCTGCAGCTCGTCGGCCATCGAGTTGAACGCGCGCGCCAGCTCGGCGACTTCGTCGGCGCCGTCTTCGCGCGCGCGCGTCGTCAGCTCTCCCGCGCCGAGGCGCGCGGCGGCTCCGTGCAGCTCGCGAATGCGCGAACGGACGGGTCCGACAATCAACACCGATGCGACAAACGCGCCGACGACGAGCAGCGCCGCGCCGAGAGCGGCGATGGTGGTGCCGTAGCGCTCGACGGCGGTCAGCGGCACGGTGCCCAGCGCGCCGATCACCTGGCCGTCGACCACCACCGGCGCGCCGCGATAGCGGCTGTCGGCCCACGACCTGACTACGGCGTCGGTGATCGGCCCCCTGAACTGCGCGGTGACGCTTTCGGTGACGCCGGCTGGAACCGCCTTGCGGGGGCTGCCGACGCGGCCATCCTTCATGATGACGAACACGGCTTCGGCGGGATCGAGCCGCACCAGCGCCTTGTCGAGATCGAGATGCCGGTCGGCGGCGAAATTGCGCGACAGCGTCGCGGCCATCGCCTGATTCAGTTCAAGAGAGTTCGTCGCGTCGCTCTGATCCACCAGCCGTACCAACACGACCGCCTGTACCGTCAGGACGCCGGCGATGAGTGCCAGGTATCCCAGCGCCACGCGCGCAGAGAGGCGGCGGTGCCAGGAGATGTGCGCGGCGTCCGGAGGAGTCGCCCTCATGATTGGTTCAGTCCTCCGCGAATTTGTAGCCGGCGCCGCGCGCCGTGAGGATTCGCGTCGGCTGTGACGGGTCGGCCTCGACCTTGCGCCGCAGCCGCTTGACCAGCGCGTCGACTCCCCGTCCGGTCACATACACGTTGCTGGCCCAGACCCGCGCCAGCAGGTCGTCGCGGGAGAGGACGACACCGGGATTCGAGATGAGAACGTAGAGCAGGCTGAATTCCTGCGGCGTGAGCGACACGGCGTCTCCGTCGCAGGTCACGCGCCGCCGGATCGGGTCCACTGTGACGCCGTGCGACGAGACGACGGGCCGCCGGCCGGCGACGGTTGCCGCGCGCCACGTGCTGCGTGGGCGCCGCATGAGCGCGTTCACGCGGGCCAGGAACTCCCGGACGCTGAACGGCTTGGTCAGGTAGTCGTCGGCCCCGCTTTCAAGGCCAAGGACCTTGTCGGCCTCCTCGCGGCGCGCGGTCAGCATCAGAATCGGCACATCCCGGTTGACGCCTTCCTGCCGGATCGTGCGGCAGAGCGTCATGCCGTCGAGGCTCGGGAGTCCGAGGTCGAGGACAATCACGTCGAACGGTCGCTGGACAGCGAGATCGAGGGCCTGGCGGCCATCGGCAACACTCGTACAGTCGTAGCCCGTCAAGTCGAGGTGGAAGCCGACGAGCTCCCGGATCGCCTCCTCGTCCTCGACAATTAACACCCGCGAGCGGCTGTCGTCGGGGGTCATTTAGCCCGGCTCGTCCGAGGCGATGATTGTAGCCTTCCGGGCCTGTCGGGGCACAGCTGCAAGCGCTTGGATTCTCATGGGATCCAGCCGTTCAGATGCGCGAGTCGGGCAGGGTCTGCCGGCGACCAAAAATCACCGGAATGTCATTGAGCCATCCGGGCAAACCCGCTATTCTGGCAAGCGGAATTCTGTTCCGAATGCGGAAGGAGTGTATCCGATGCGCCTGAGGAGGATTGTCGGCTGGATGCATGACCGTTGGAGCGGTCTGGCTCGCTCCCTCACTCGTGGCACCAGGGTGCGGGCGGAGTCGTTGGGGTCCGTGGTGATCGCTCAGCAGGCGGCCGCCGGCGACGTGACCTTCGCCAAGGACATCGCGCCGATTCTGCAGCGCAGCTGCCAGAACTGCCACCGGCCGGCCGGCGTGGCGCCGATGTCGCTGGTCACGTACGAAGAAGTGCGGCCGTGGGCGCGCGCCATCAAGACGCGCACCGGCATCGGCCCGCGCGCCGGCGTCATGCCGCCGTGGTACGTCGAGAAGAACATCGGGATCCAGCACTACAAGGACGATCCGTCGCTGAGCGAGGCCGAGGTGGCCAAGATTGCGAAGTGGGCGGACAGCGGCGCGCCGCTCGGCAACGTCGCCGACATGCCGCCGGCGAGGGTTTGGGAGGACGATACCGCCTGGCGCATCGGCAAGCCCGACATCATCGTGAAGACCAAGGATGTCGTCGTCAAGGGCAACGCTCCCGATTGGTGGGGGGAGATCGAAAGCGTGCCGGTCGGGATCACCGAGGACCGATACGTGGCGGCGATCGAAATCAAAGAGGTCAACGACGTCCCGACAGCCGGCAACGGCCGTCACACGGTCGGCGGCCGTTTCGTCTTCCACCACATGATCTGGAGCACGCGCATCCTCGACAAGGTCGCTGAGCGCGAACAGGTCACGGGCGACGAGGAAGACAGCACCGGTTGGCCGGTTCACGAGGTCGGGCGCAACCCCGATTACTTCGATCCGCGCGCGGCCCGTCTGCTCAGAGCCGGCGCAAGTGTCGTCTCGAACTCGGTCCATCTCCACTCGAACGGCCGCGATACCAAGGCACACCTCGAGATCGGCTTCAAGCTGCATCCGAAAGGCTACAAGCCGATGTACCGCCGCGCCAGCGTGAGCCTCGGCAACGGGGTCGACATCGACATCAAGCCGATGGAAGCGGGGCAGCAGCTGCACGCGTATGCGGTGCTGCAGGAGCACACCAAGATCGTGACCTTCGAGCCGCACCTGCACGCGCCGGGGATGCGGATGTGCCTGGAAGCGATCTGGGGAATCAACATCGAGACGCTGACCTGCGCGGGCTACGACCACAACTGGGTGCGCGGCTACGCGTACGACGACGACCACGCGCCGCTTTTGCCGAAGGGGACGATTCTCCACATCATCGGCTACATGGACAACTCGCCGGCGAACAAGAACATCCCGGATCCGCGGAACTGGCAGGGGTCGGGGAACCGGTCGGTGGCGAACATGTTCATCGACCTGGGGATGCGGGCAGCGCTGACCGACGAGCAGTTCGAGGCGGAGATGGCGGAGCGGCGGGCGAAGCTGAAGCTGACCCGCAACGATCACGTCATCGGTTGTCCGCTGTGCAACGTACCGACGCCGCCGCAAGCGCGTCCGGCGAATACGCAGGCGCAGCAGCAGCAGTAAGTTCCAATCGGGTAATCGGGGAATTGGGTAATCCCGATTCCTCGATCACTTGATTCCCCTCGTTAGTGGGCCAACGACAATGAAATCTCTATCGGCGCGGCTGCTGGTGGTGGTCGCAGCGGGGCTGTGTGTCGGTCACGTTCTCCACGCGCAAACCTATCTCCGCGGGCAGAACGTCTCTCCGGGCTTCGAAGGCTGGGAGGAGGACCCGGATGGCACCCGTTACTTCGTGTTCGGGTACATGAACCGGAACTGGGAGGAAGAGCTCGACGTGCCGGTGGGTCCCGAGAACACGATCGAGCCTGGCGGGCCGGATCTCGGTCAGCCGACGCATTTCCTTCCTCGCCGGAACCGGTTCGCCTTCAGGGTTCCCGTTCCGAAGGGCTTCGGCGAGAAGGACGAGATGATCTGGACGCTGACCACGAAGGGGAAGACCGAGAAGGCGTATGCCACGCTGGCGACCGACTACAGGGTCGACGCCATGGTGCGCGCGTCCGAAACGGGCGCGCTGGGCGCGGGCACGAGCAGCCCGGAAGTTCGCGCAAACAAGGCGCCGACGCTGAAGGTGGATGGCGAAAAGCAGCGCACGGCGCGTGTCGGCCAGCCGCTGACGCTTGTTGCGTGGGCGACCGACGACGGCGTGCCCAAGCCGCGCCGCTCCGATGAGGCGCGCGTACCAGCCCGCACCGACCTGCCAGTCGGTGCCCCCCCGCCGCGGAACCCCGCCTACGTCCCGCCTCGTCAAAGTACGGTCGGGAGCGAAACGGGGTTACGCCTGTCGTGGTTCGTGTTTCGCGGTCAGGGCGCCGTCGCGTTCGACCCCCCGCAAGTCAAGGTGTGGGAGGACACACGCGCTGGAGCTAATTCGCCGTGGGCTGCGCTCTGGCGGACCCCGCCGCCCCCACCCGAGAACAAGTGGGTCACCACGGTCACGTTCGACCAGCCCGGCACTTACATATTGAAAGCCCGCGCCTCTGACGGCGCGGCCGACACGGACGACGCGATTACCGTCACCGTGGCGCCCTGACGCGTGATTTGACGTTAAGGTACGTAGGGCGGACCTTGTAGGGCGGACCTCTTAGGTCCGCCGTCTAGGCAGGACAACGAATGAGAGCTGTGAAACCCGGTTCAGTCGCGCAACTGACGATGATGACCGCGGCCGTGTTCGTACTGGCATGGCAGACGGCCGGCGCGCAGTCGTATACCCACGGGCAGAACGTGTCGCCGGCCTTCGAGGGCTGGGAAGAGGATGCGGACGGATCCCGCTACTTTCTGTTCGGCTACATGAATCGGAACTGGGCTGAAGAGATCGACGTCCTCGTCGGTCCCGACAACAATCTTCAACCCGGAGGGCCGGACCTCGGCCAGCCGACGCATTTTCAGCCGCGGCGCAATCGGTTCATGTTCCGGGTGCGCGTGCCGAAGGCCTTCACCGAAACCGACGAGATGATCTGGACGCTCACCACCAAGGGGAAAACCGAGAAGGCGTACGCCACGCTGCGTCAGGACTACAAGATCGACAACGTCGTGATCGCGTCGGAAACCGGCGCGCTCGGCGCCGGCACGAGCAGTCCGGAAACACGCGCGAACACGCGGCCAGTCGTGAAAGTCGAAGGCGACAAGAAGCTGACCGCGAAGGTCGGCCAGCCGATCGCTCTCAGCGCGATCGTCACCGACGACGGCGTTCCCCGCCGCCGCGGCGGGCAGGGCGGAGGTCCCGGTGGTCAGCAGCCTGGTGCTCCGGGAGGGCGGGGCAGGCAAGGCGGTGCAGAGGGACGCGGCGCGCAAAACCCGGACCCGCAAGCGGCCGATCCTGGCAATCCGGTGGCCGCATTTGCCGGCCAGAATCGCAATCCGGCCTACAACCCCCCCTCGCGCATCACCGTGGGCAAGGCCAACGGTCTCCACTTCGCGTGGTTCGTGTATCGCGGGACCGGGAACGGTCTCGTTCGATCCGCCGCAGGTGAAGACCTGGGAAGAGACGCGTGCGGGCGGGAATTCGCCGTGGGCCCCCCTGTGGCAGCCGCCGGCGCTGCCGCCCGATAACAAGTGGACGGCGCAGGTGACGTTTGCGGAGCCTGGCACCTACGTGCTTCGCGGACGCGCCGACGATGGCGCGTTGTACACTGATGATGAGATTACCGTCACCGTGACGCCGTAACAGACGACAAGGAGCATTGATGGCGACCAAGAGGTTCTTTCCCTGGAATCACGGCGCTCGGGCTGGCGGTGTTTGGAGCGACGACGCTCGGGTCTGCCGTCGGTGCACAGCAGCCTGCCGCCGGTGCCCAGGTGACATTCGCCAAGGACATCGCGCCGATCCTGCAGCGCAGCTGCCAGAACTGCCACCGGCCGAATGGCGTCGCGCCGATGTCACTGGTCACTTATGAAGAAGTGCGGCCGTGGGCGCGCTCCATCAAGACGCGCACCGGCATCGGACGGCGCGCCGGCGTGATGCCGCCGTGGTACATCGAGCAGAACGTCGGGATCCAGCACTACAAGGACGACCCGTCGCTGAGCGACGAGGAAGTGGCCAAGATCGCGAAGTGGGCCGACAGCGGCGCGCCGCTCGGCAATGCCGCCGACATGCCGCCCGCGAGAGTCTGGGCGGACGATACCGCCTGGCGGATCGGCAAGCCCGATCTGATCGTTCGAATGAAGGACGTCGTCGTCAAGGGCAATGCCCCCGACTGGTGGGGTGAGGTGCCGAGCGTGCCGACCGGCCTCGCCGAGGATCGGTACATCGCGGCGCTCGAAATCAAGGAAGTCAATGACGTCAAGGCGGGCGGCGACGGCCGTCATACCGTCGGCGGGCGGTTCGTCGTCCACCACATGATCTGGCGAACGGCGGTACCGAACACGGAACAGCAGGATCCCCTCGCCGGGTTCTGGCCGGTTCACGAGGTCGGTCGGAATCCGGACTTCTTCGATCAGGATGCCGGCCGGATGCTGAAAGCGGGCTCGGAGATCGTCTCCGATTCGGTGCACCTGCACTCGAACGGCCGCGACACGACGGCGCACCTCGAGATCGGCTTCAAGTTCCATCCGAAGGACTACCAGCCGAAGCTGCGGCCGGCGCTGGTGGCGCTCGGCAACGGCGTGGACATCGACATCAAGCCGATGGAAGCGGGGCAGCAGCTGCACGCGTATGCGGTGCTGCAGGAGCACACCAAGATCGTGACCTTCGAGCCGCACCTGCACGCGCCGGGGATGCGGATGTGCCTGGAAGCGATCTGGGGGATCAACATCGAGACGCTGACCTGCGCCGGCTACGACCACAACTGGGTGCGGGGCTACGCGTATGACGACGACCACGCGCCGATCCTGCCGAAGGGGACGATCCTGCACATCATCGGCTACATGGACAACTCGCCGGCGAACAAGAACATCCCGGATCCGCGGAACTGGCAGGGGTCGGGGAACCGGTCGGTGGCGAACATGTTCATCGACCTGGGGATGCGCGTGGCGTTGACCGACGAGCAGTTCGAGGCGGAGATGGCGGCGCGGCGCGCGAAGCTGAAGCTGACGCGCAATGATCATGTGATCGGCTGTCCGCTGTGCAACGTTCCGACACCGCCGCCGGCGCGTCCCGCGAACGCCCAGGGACAGCAGCAGCAGTGACGTCCGCGGACTAGGGCTGGAGGCTTGGGACTGGGGAGATCTTTTTTTCGAGATCCGCAGAGTCCCGAGCCACCAGGCCCCAGGTCCGGCTTCCTCTCATCCTCCTCGTCATTTTCTTCACAGCCTGTCGGCGCCGCAGATTCGCCAGATCCGCGGCCCGATGCCGCTGTCCCATCAAGCGACACCGCGGCTGATTGGTTCTCGGATCGCGCCGAGGAGTCCGGCCTCGACTTCGTGCATTTCAACGGGCTCGTCGGCCGGTTTCATCAGCCCGAGATCATGGGCGCCGGCGCCGCCGTGTTCGACTTCGACAACGACGGCGACCTGGACGTGTATCTGGTCCAGAGCGGCACGCTCGCGCCGGGAACTCCCCTCATCGCCGCGCCGCCGGTGATCGAGGATCGCCTCTATCGAAACGATCTCGAAATCCGGCCCGACGGGACGCGCGTGCTGCGCTTCGCCGACGTCACACGCGCGAGCGGCATCCGCACGCGTGGCTACGGTATGGGCGTGGCCGCCGGTGACATCGACAACGACGGCGACGTCGATCTGTACGTCACTGGTTTCGGCCGGAACCAGCTTTTCCGCAACAACGGCGACGGCACCTTCTCGGACGTGTCCGCGGCGAGCGGCACCGGTGATCCAGACTCCTGGGGAGTCTCCGCCGCTTTCGTCGACTTCGACCGCGATGGCTGGCTGGATCTGTTCGTCGGCAATTACCTGCGTTACAGTCTGGCGACCCACATCGACTGCGTTGGTGTTGCAGGCCTGCCAGATTACTGCCGGCCAAGCGCGTATCGCCCTCAGCCGAGCCGTCTCTACCGCAACACCGGGAAGGGCAGGTTTGTCGACGTGACGATTGCCTCGGGTCTGGCGCGGCAGTTCGGACCCGCGCTCGGCGTGTCGACCGCCGATTTCAACGGGGACGGCTGGATCGACATCTTCGTGGCGAACGACGAGCAGGAGAATCAGCTCTGGATCAACCAGCGTGACGGGACGTTCACGAACACCGCGCTGGCCGCTGGCGCGGCGCTGGGCGCCTCGGGCGAGCGCAAGGCGAACATGGGGGTGGACGCCGGCGACTTCGACGCGGACGGTGACGAAGACCTGTTCATCACCGAGCTCATCGGCCAGGGAAGCACGTTGTACGTGAACGACGGCACGGGGATGTTCGAGGAACAAAGCGCACGCACCGGCATCCGCCAGGCGAGCTTGCCGTATACGGGGTTCGGCACGGCCTGGATCGACGTCGACAACGACGGCTGGCTGGACATCCTGGCGGTGAACGGCGACGTCAATCAGAACGCCGCAGCGCTCGCGCATCCCAAGGATCCGTTTCCGCTGGGGCAGCGGAATCAGCTGTTCCGGAACGTCAGCGGGCGGTTCACGGACGTGACCGAGCGCGGGGGGAAGGTCTTCGATCTGGTCGAAGCCAGCCGTGGCGCGGCGTTCGGTGACATCGACAACGACGGCGATACCGACGTCGTCGTCACCAATGGCGCCGGCCCGGTGCGGCTGCTGATCAACAACATCGGACAGATGCGGCACTGGGTGGGTTTGCGGCTCGTCGGCAGGAATACTCCGCGAGATATGGTCGGCGCTCGCGTCGGCTTCGTGCGATCGAGCGGCAACGTACTGTGGAGGCGTGCTCGCGCCGATGGCAGCTATGCGTCGGCGAACGATCCGCGCGTGCTCGTCGGGCTCGGGGAGTCGGCCGCAGCGCCTCGCGTCCGAGTGGTGTGGCCGACGGGTGAGACGGAAGAGTGGGATGCATGTCGCGATTGACCGCTACACGACACTGCGGCAAGGTGACGGAAAGTGAGGTGGCCAATCGCCGGCGGCGCTCGTCGTCCTTTACCAGTCGCCCGTGTCTTGGTGCCGTGTCAGGCGGTCGGTTCGCTGGCAGCAGGCGAGCTGTCTTCTCGGCGTCGCCCGCCCGAGACCATCGCCGGCAGGTCGTGTTACCGGATGTTTCTCGACTGGCGCCGCCGGTTCAGCGGCAGATCCGCGAGCAATTCGCGTCCTCCACCCGGGTCATCGAGAACCGAGCGCTTCAGTCGAACGACCGCGCCGGGCGCGTACGCGCGGCTGGGCGGATTGTTCCTTGCGGCCAAACTCGGCGACGAGGCGGAGCTCTGCTATCGCCACGCGGAAACGCTCGCGCCCGACGACATGCGGTGGCCGTACATGCTCGGGCACGTCTACCTCACGAAAGGTGATCAGGCGCAGGCGGCCGCCGCATTCGAGCGCGTCCTGAAGTTGCGGCCGGACGACGTGCCGGCGCTCGTCTGGCTGGCGGAGACGCGGCTCGACGAGGGACGCCTGGAAGCCTCGGAGTCGCTGTTCCTGAAAGCGCTCACGCTGCAGCCCTCGTCGGCCGCTGCCGCATTCGGCGCAGGCCGCGCCGCGCTGGCGCGGCAGGCATATCGTGAGGCGGTGGAGCGGTTCGAACGGGCGCTCGCCATCCAGAGCAGCGCGACGGCGATCCATTACCCGCTCGCGATGGCGTATCGCGCGCTCGGGGACCGCGCGCGGGCGGACGCGCACCTGAACCGGCGCGGCGAGGCGTGGCCGGCTCTTTCGGATCCGCTGCGGGAGCAGCAGGCCGATGTGATCGAAAGCGTCAGCCTCTACGAGCGCCGCGGCGTGCAGGCGCTTGGCGCGCAGGACTGGCGGTCGGCCATTGCCGCTTTTCGGAAAGGTCTCGAGCTCGAGGCGGACGACGCCGCGCTGCGTCACCGGCTGGCAACGGCGCTGTACGGCGCCGGCGACCAGGCGGGCGCGACGCGCGAGTTCGAGGAGGTACTGCGGCGTCATCCGGATTACGTGAAGGCGCACGTCAGCCTGGGCATGCTCCACAATCTGAATGGCCGCTACCAGGAGGCCATCGACCGATTCGCCGCGGCACTGCAGGTCGATCGCAACTACCCGGAAGCCAGTCTGGGTCTCGCTGAAGCGCTTCGAGTTTCGGGACGGCCGGAGGCGTCGCTCGCGCACTACGAGCAGGCAGTCAGGCTGGACCCCTCCGTCGCCGAAGCATGGATGGGCGGCGCGATGGCGCTGATCACGCTTCGCCGCACGGTAGAAGCGCACGAGTGGCTCGCGCGCGCCCGACGCGTGCATCCGGATCAGCCGAGACTGCGCGAGCTCGAAGAATTGCTGCCGCCGCGATAACGGAGGTGACGGAGGTGCTGCTCCGTGCCTGTCGATCAAACTCAATGCACCATCTCGCCGCCAAGCACGAAGCTCGGACGGCGGACGATCTTCACCGTGGGCTCGCCTTCCCGGATCGCCACGATCTGATTCATTCCCACATTGGTGAACACCTGCGTCTCGCGGGTCGCGGGCCACGTGACTTCGATCGCTTCGATGGCGGTCGCGTTACCGAGCCCGGTCTCGAGCTGGAACGACGAATCGCCGAAGCTGCCGCCGCTCGAAACGACCTGGTGGATGAAGCGCGTGCCCGACGGCGTGGCGACCTGAAACTTCACGCGCGCCCCAATCGCCATCCGATTCGAGCGGGTGCCTTCCAGCATGAGCGTGATCCACCGGTTGCCGTGGCCGGGGTTGCGAAACAGCACGTTCTGGTAGGTGTCGCCGGTGAACCATCCACCGATGACCTCGTAGATGTCCTGATCGCCGTCGTTGTCGAGGTCGCCGAACGACACGCCGTGGCCCTTCTGCAGATGACCGAATCCGCCTGACGTCGTCACGTCCTGGAACATCCGTCCGTCGCCGTTTCGAAACATGCGATTCGGCACCAGCGTGTTCAGATCCGGCGCGCCGTTGCCGACGTAGATGTCGAGGAACCCGTCGTTGTCGAGATCCCCGTAGTTCGCGCCCATCGCCAGCAGTACCCGATCGAGCTTCGCGGCGATCGTGACGTCCTCGAAGGTCCCGTTGCGACGATTCCGGTACAGGCGAGGCGTTCCGCCCGGCCGCTTCGTGCCGAGATAGAGCGCCGCCACCGCATCAGCACCTGCCTCGTCGAAGCCGCCGACGAACAGATCGAGCCAGCCGTCGTTGTCGTAATCGAAGAACCACGTGGGAAAGCTGTTCACCGGCTCGGCGACGCCGGCCGCCTGGGTCACGTCGGCAAACCGTTCGCCGCGCTCGTTGCGATAGAGCAGGTTCGGCTTGCCGAACCGCGAGACGTACAAATCGATCCAGCCGTCGTTGTCGTAATCGCCCCAGGCCGTGCCTTTGACGACGCCCAGCACGCCGAAGCCGAAGGCCGCAGCTCGATCGGTGAACGTGCCGTCGCGGTTGTTGTGGAACAACTGCACCGGATGGGCGTTCAATCCCCAGTCTTCGTGCCCGACGAAGAGGTCCAGCCAGCCGTCGTTGTCGTAATCGCCCCACGCCGTCGAATGGGTCGGATGGAGGCTGAAAAGCCCTGCGGCTTCGGTGACATCCTCGAACGTGCCGTCGCCGTTGTTGCGCAGCAGCGAGTCCGGGTGAAGCCCGGCCTCGCGCAGCCATCCACCCCGGATCACATAGATGTCGGGGCGCCCGTCGTTGTTGTAGTCGGTATGGTTGATGTTGATGCCGCCAAGCTGACCGATCAGGCCGGCCTCGCGCGTGCGGTCGACGAAACGGCCCTGTCCGTCGTTCTTGAAAAAGCGCAGCTGGTCGCGCAGACCCCACGACGAGGCGACGATGTCCTGCAGGCCATCGCCGTCGAAATCCTCGATGATGCTGCCGCCGGCAAGGCCGATGGTATCCACGCCGGCGGCCATCGCCACGTCTGGGAACTGCCCGATGTCGTACTCGGAGCGGAAGACATCGGGTGGAATGAGCCAGCGGCGCGGCACTTTATCCGGATACTCGCCGACCGTCATGTAGGCGATGTTCAGGAGCCACTTCGTCGCGAGGTTCGACGGTTCGGCTTCGAGACGCCGTGTGAAGGCTTCGATCGCGCGCCGCGCTCCCGCTTGCAGCGTGTGGACTCCTCCACGGTCGATCGGAAAGATGCATGACGTGGCGCGGTGATTGAGCAGACAGTTTTCCTGTTCGCCCATCCGCAGCGCGGCGAGCCCGATCGCGCCGTCGAGCCGAGCCGCTTCCTGCGCCTTCTGCTCCGGAGGGAACGCGCGACGCCGGCAGCGCCGCCGAGCAGAGGTCCGAGTGCGCTCGAGCTCCTGGCAGCGCCTCCTTGCTGAACCCGGCCTGAAGCAGCTGCGCGGCGAGCCTCACGCGAACGGAAAAGTTCTCGACAGGATCCTTCGTGTCGCCGACCATCCGCCGCAGGACGGGAATCAGGTGCGGCTGGTTCGTGCCAAACACCATCCCCGCGGCCTGTTCGAGCCCGACCGAGTCAGCCGCGTCGGCGATGGCGGCCAGGCGGTTCGTCATGGCCAGGCTGCCCGGCGACTCAACCTGACGCGGCGGCGTGGGCGCTGGCACTGGCCGCCGCAAGACCATCGCGACAATCGCAGCCAGCGGCGACGACCACGAGCGCGGGGAGCAGCCAGCGGCGCGATCGCGTGGTGGGCTGATCAGCTTCGCGGCGTGGACCTCGACGTCGGGCACGCGTCATCGCGGCTCGATTATAGGCCGTCAACCCAAACGCTATACTTGCCGGACGTGTGGCGCGACCCTTTTCAGGGTCGCCATGAAGTGCACGCGATCATCCTCAACATGCGCATCAGGTTGGCGCCATTCTCGTCGGCGTGCTGCTGGCGTCCGGCTGCGGCGCTCCCGCGACGCAGACCGGTACGGCGAACGCCGGTGAGCAGCCCGGAGAATCCAGATCGACCGGCGGCGATTGGTTTGTCGAGGCAGCCGAAGGGGCGGGCCTCGACTTCGTGCACGTCAACGGCGCATCGGGACACTTCTATTACCCGGAAATCCTGGGGCCCGGTGTCGCCCTGTTCGACTATGACAACGATTCGGATCTCGACGTGTACCTCGTGCAGGGCGGAGTGCCTGGCGCGAGCGAGCATGGCGGTGCCGCGGCGACGCCGAGCCCCGACATGTCGTCGATGGGCCGGCTGTTCCGCAACGATCTCGAAGTGCGAGCGGACGGTACGCGGTCGCTGCGCTTTACCGACGTGACCCGCGAGAGCGCGATCCGTGCGACACAGTACGGACTGGGCGTCGCCGCGGGCGACGTCGACAACGATGGATGGATCGATCTGCTCCTGACGAATTTCGGCGCCAATCAACTATGGCGCAACCAGGGGAACGGCACGTTCGTCGACGCGACACCGGGCAGCGGGCTCGGCGACGACGCGCGGTTCGCGGTCTCGGCCGCGTTCGTCGACTACGATCGCGACGGCTGGCTGGATCTCTACGTCGCCAACAACGTCAACTACACGATCGCGAACGAGACGCAGTGTCCGAACCCGGCCGGCCGTCGTGACTACTGTCCGCCCCAGATCTACGGCGGCCGGCCCGACCAGCTCTACCGCAATCGGCGGAACGGCACGTTCGTCGAGGTCACGGCCAAGGCGCTTGTCGGCGGCCGGTTCGGCCCTGCCCTCGGCGTCTCGACCGCCGACTTCAACGGCGACGGCTGGATCGACATCTTCGTCGCCAATGACGGCGAGGACAATCTGCTTTGGCTGAACCAGCGCGACGGGACACTCCGCGAATCGGGTCTGCTCGCCGGCGTGGCGGTGACTGCAGAGGGCAAGGCCGAGGCGAGCATGGGTGTGGACGCCGGCGACTTCGACAACGACGGCGACGAGGACCTGATCATCACGGAGCTGACCGGCGAGGGCAGCAACCTGTACGTGAACGATGGGACCGCGAAGTTCCGGGACATGGGCGCCGCCTCTGGGCTGAGTGCGATCAGCCTGCCGTACACCGGCTGGGGCACCGCGTGGTTCGACTTCGACAACGACGGGTGGCTCGACACCTTTGCCGCGAACGGCACGATCGTGGCGAACGAAGGCCAGCAGCGAAGCGCGTTTCCTTACGACCAGCGCCAGGTGCTGTTCCGCAATCTCGGCACCGGCCGCTTCGAGGACGTGACCTCGAAAGCTGGTGCAGCGTTCGACCGATCGGAATCGGGGCGCGGTGCCGCGTTCGGCGACGTCGACAACGATGGCGACGTGGACATCCTGGTCGGCAATGCCGCCGGTCCCGTTCGTCTGTTGATGAATCAGATTGGCAATCGGCAGCACTGGATCGGCCTGAGAGTGGTCGGGCGTGAGGGGCGGGACATGCTCGGCGTCCGGGTCGGGGTCGTCCGACCCGATGGCAAGACCCTGTGGCGCCGCGTTCGATCGGATGGCAGCTACGCCTCGGCGAACGATCCGCGGGTGCTCGTCGGGCTCGGCGAGTCTACCAACCCACCGCGCGTGCGCGTGATCTGGCCGACTGGCGAGAGCGAGGAGTGGGCGGCGGTGCCGATCGATCGATACACGACACTCCGGCAGGGCGAAGGCCGGTGAGACCGCCAACTTTTTTCACTGGCGGCGGGGCCTCGGCCTTCGCCATGAGACTTCGAGCTACGGCCGACAAGCCACGTCCCTCGGAAGCGCGCGCGCGAAGGCGGCTCGGGCTCGCATGGCCGCAGGCGCTGCTGTCCTCTCCCTGCTCTGTCGGTTCGACCGCTGCCTGCACATCACGCGAGTCCGATCGTGGAGCAGCAGGGACAGAACACCGCGCACCGGACGGATCGCCGCTGCAGCCGGTGACGCTGCCAGATTTGTCGAAGCTTGCCGCCTCGGTGCAGGCGCAGATCCGCGGTCGGCATTCGGCCCTGACCGCGAAGCTCGGCCGATCGCAGTGCTCGACCAGCGGAGTTGGCTTCGGCTTATGGTGAGATGGGCCGGCTGCTGATGGCGGCGCAGTCAGACGCCGCGGAGCCCTACTTCGTCAATGCCCAGAGCCTCGATGCGCGTGATCACCGGTGGCCGTACTACCTGGGGCATCTGGCGCGGCGCAAAGGCGATCTGCCGAGAGCCGCGGCCCTGTTCGAGCGCGCGCTCGAGCTGCAGCCCAACGAGATCGCCGCCGCGTTCTGGCTGGGCGACATCTACCTGGCGCAAGGCAATCCCGACGGGGCGGAACCCCGCTTCGCGTGGGTGCTCGAGCGCCAACCCAACTCGCTCTCGGCGCGCTACGGACTGGGCCGCACCGCGCTCGCGAAGCAGCAATACCGCCGCGCGGTCGAGTACCTCGAAGACGTGCTCGCGCGGGATCCGCAGGCGGCGGGCGCCCATTATCCCCTGGCGCTCGCCTACAGCGGGCTCGGCGACGCACGCAACGCCGAGCGTCATCTCAAGCAGCGCCGCGAGCACGACATCCTGCCGGCCGATCCGTTGATGGTGGAGATTGACGAGCTGTTGGAGAGTGCGCAGACCTACGAGACCATCGGTCTCCGGGCGCTGGATCGGCAGGAGTGGAACGAAGCCGCGGCGCAATTCCGCCGTGGCCTCGATCTGGAGCCGGACAATGCGGCCCTTCGCCATCGGCTCGGCACGGCGCTCTACATGCGAGGCGAACACGCGGCCGCACGCGCGGAGTTCGAGCGCATTCTGCGCGCCTCGCCGGAATTCGCCCGCGCCCACTACAGCCTCGGCGTGCTCGCGGCCGGTGAAGGGCGGCACGCGGAGGCGGTGCAGGTACTTCTCCACGGCAGTGCGCCATCAGCCCGATTACACCGAGGCGCGGCTGCGATGGGCGGCCAGCCTTCGCGCGATGCAGCGACCTGGTGAGTCGCTGGATCAATACGAACGGGCGCTGGCGGTCAACCCCGCGAACGTCGAGGCGCGGCTTGGCCAGGCGCTCGCACTTGTGCAGCTTCGCCGCTACCAGGACGCGCGCGATCGACTGTTGGAGGCCGTGAATGCCTATCCGGGGGAACGGGCGTTCGCCCATGCCCTGGCCCGGCTGCTGGCCGCGGCGCCGGACGATCGTGTCCGCAACGGACAACGTGCACTGACCCTGGTCCGGGAAGTGTTGCGACATCAACCGCCCACGCCCGACGTCGGGGAAACCATGGCGATGGCCCTCGCCGAGGTCGGCCAGTACGGAGAAGCGATCGCACTCCAGAAGGAGCTCATCGCAGGCGGCGAGAAAGCCGGCGCCCGCGACGTCGTCCGGCGTCTCGAGGACAACCTGCGCCGCTACGAGCGCGGCGAACCGTGCCGCACGCCGTGGAGCGAAGAGGAGCTTCGCTGAAAGGTGTCGCCCGGGACGCGGCCCGCAACAGACGGCGGAAGGTCGGGCATTCCATGTGGCTCGGCGCGGGGCAGGCGGCGGCGTGTCGTAGACTTCCTGCGCATCGCGCTCAGTCTGCGGATCGTCCTGTCCAGCTCGTCGGCCTTGTCTGCGAGCATCTGCCGGTCGATGCGCGGCCGTCCGTCCGGCCCGAACATGAGGGCGATCTCGTCGAGCGTGAAGCCGGCGTCACGTCCCAGCGCGATCAGCGCCAGCCGCTCCAGCACGCCGGGATCGAACAGACGGCGCAGCCCCCGCCTGCCGATAGAGGCGATCAGTCCTTTCTCCTCATAGAACCGCAGCGTCGAAGCAGGAACTCCCGAGCGCCGCGCCACTTCGGTGATATCCACGTCTTTAACCCCTTGACCTCAAGTCGACTTCAATTGGCATAGTGGAGGCTATCGCGTTTTAGCGAAGAACGGCAAGGCAAAGATGTCGTAAAGCCGGGCACGCGACCGCCATGAAGATGGGAACGTTCGAAAAGCGCTTCGTCAACGCGACTGCGCACAGCCGGCAGGTCGCCGAGCGGGCCGTTGGACGACTACGGCACGTGAAGCTTCACGCCGGTTGGAGCTACCTGGACGTGGGTTGCGGTAACGGACTGGCCACACTCCACGTTGCTGACACTCTAGGACTACGCGCGGTAGGTGTCGATCTGGACCCGGCGCAAATCGAGCTTGCTCGACGAGCCGCCGCCGACAGAAGCGACGTGTCGTTCGTGACGGCCAGCGCCACACAACTGCCATTCGAGACCGCACGGTTCGACATCGTCTCGACGAACAAGACGCTGCACCATGTTCCGGAGTGGTGGCTGGCACTCGACGAAATCAAGAGGGTGGTCGCACCCGGCGGGTAAGTGGTCTTTGCGGATCTGAACGTTCCCTCGGCACTGGCGCCACTACTTCGACCGGCAGTCGGTCGCGTTGCCGCCGTGTTCACCCGGCGCGATCTCGATCGCTGTTTTTCGGGACTGCGTGCAGTCCATCGGAATGCCGGCTGGTTTCACTATGAGGCGGTATTTGCGAAGCATGAGTCGATGAGGACGGCCGTCGCACGAGATCGTGGATGCCACTCGCCGGCCTCGTGGCGTTGATCGCCGGAGCGGCGATCGTCGGCCACGCCAGCGGTGCGGCGGAAGTGACGGTTCACCAACTGCGGGAATGGGTGCAAGGCTTCTCCCGCCTCGCGCCGCTGGTCTTCATCGGCCTCTTCGTCGTGCTGAATACGTTTGGCCTCCCGGCGCCTGTGCTTGGGGCCGTTGGCGGAGCCACGTTTGGCCTGTTCGAGGGCGCGGCGGTGACGCTTTCCGCAATGTGGGTGACTGCCTGTATTCAGTTTCTGCTCGCACGTCGCCTTGGCGGTGAACGACTGCGAAAGCGACTCGCCGACCGGCTCGGTCGGATCGGTCTCCTCCTGGAGCGACGCGGCGCGCTCGCCGTGGCCGCCGGTCGGCTCCTGCCTGGCCCGTTCAGCGAGCTGAACATGGCGGCAGGGCTGACACCACTGACGTTTCGGGACTTTGCGATCGGCACCATGCTCGGCTGCGCGGTGAAGGCCATTGCGTGGAGCGGTGTGGGCGCAGCGCTCGGCTAGAATCTACGGCGCCAATTCCTAAAAATCCTAGTTTCTGGTGATGGGATTTACCGTCTCGGCGGGTTCCAGGCGCAACAGCGCGCCGTGGGTTTCGTCGGTGAGCACGTAGAGCAGGCCGTCAGGCCCCTGTTTGACGTCGCGGATCCGCTGTTTCAGCTCGGTCAAGCAGCGATTCGCGGACGGTCGGCAGGCCCTTGGCGTTCAGCACGATGCGCTGCAGGAGCGTGCCGCGCATCGCCGCCGACGAAGATATTTCCCTTCCAGGCCTTGAATCGATCGCCCGTGTAGAACGCCAGTCCCGACGGTGCGATCGACGGCACCCAGAACATGAACGGCGACTCCATGCCGGACGCGGCATGCTCGGTGGTCAGCGGGCCCGACGTATCGCCGGTCGGGTCGCCGTTGTAGGCGCGGCCGTACGAGACGACCGGCCAGCCGTAGTTCTCGACCCGCCTTGATGATGTTGATCTCGTCGCCGCCCATCGGACCGTTCTCGTTTTCCCACAGCTCGCCGGTTTCCGGATGCACGGCAAGGCCGAGGATGTTGCGAATGCCGAGCGCATAGATCTCGGGACGATAGGTCGCGTTTCCGACGAACGGATTGTCGGCCGGCGCGGTGCCGTCGTCGTTCAGTCGCAGCACCTTGCCGGCATGGTTCGACGGCGACTGCGAATCCTCGGGCTGCGCGGTTCCCGGGCGGCCGCGGATCGGGACACCCACGGTCATGAAGATCTTGCCGTCGCGGTCGAAGACGATGCGCGACGCGGACGGGGTGGCGCACCATGCGTCGGCGACGAACAGGTCGCGCACGTCGTCGAGCGTGTGGCCGCCGTTCCACCGGGCGCGGCCGAGCACCGCGGTCGCGAGGTCTTTTTCACCGGCTTTCGGCTTGTAGTACGTGAAGTAGATCAGCCGGTTGCGCTCGAACGCGCGGATGCAGCGCGATGTCCTGCAGCCCTTTCAGGCGCAGGTCCAGCACCTCCGGCATGCCGGCGATCGGCTGCGGGTCGAGGACGCCGTTGCGAATGAGACGAAGACGGCCGGCGCGCTCGGTTACCAGGATGCCGCCGTCTGGCAGAAATGCCATCGCGAACGGACGGTTCAATCCCTTGATCGGCACGACGCGAAATGTCTGCGCCGAGCTCCGAAAGACCTGCGGGTTGGCCGGCAGCGTGTCGGGGTCGCTCGGTCCGGGCGCCTGCTGTGCGCCAGTGTCCGCCGCGGTCAGCAGCAGCGCAAGCCAGAGAAGCGACCTGAGCGTTCGGAGCTTCATCGTTTCGCCTCCGCCTCCGGGGTCTACCTTATACACCTCGGCATGCGGCCCGCGCTCACTATTTGTTTCGCCCGTTACCGTGGCTTGCCGTGAGCGATGCGTGCGGCGTAGCATGCTGAGCCACTCACGCCCCGTAGTGTCCGCCTTCAGGCGGACTTTAGCGATGGTCCGGCTAAAGCCGGACACGACGCTGGGAGCGACGCGCAGCAGCGGAAGGAGAAGGGACATGGCGGCTCCGTTCAGCACCGATCGCAGGGTTTGGGCGCCAGTGCTGGGGCTCGGCTTTGCGTTCAGCATGGCCGTGATAGTGCTCGCTCAGAAGGCGCCGGGCGCACTCGACGATCCGAACCAGTGGGTGATGCCCAATGGCAACTATTCCGGCTGGAACTACAGCCCGCTGGATCAGATCAACCTCGAGAACGTCAAGAACCTGTCGGTGGCGTGGACCCTGCCGCTCGGCATTCACGGACTCGCACGAGGCGTCCCCGCTGGTGATCGGCGACACGATGTACATCGTCACGCCGAAGCCCAACTACGCTGTACGCGATCGATCTGCAAGCAGAACGGCGTCATCAAGTGGGAGTTCCGGCCGGAGATGACGCTCAGCGCGAGAGACCTCGCGATCAAGCGCGCGTGCTGCGGCGCGCAGACCCGCGGCCTCGCGTACGCCGACGGCAAGATTTTCTACAACACGCTCGACGGCCAGGTCTTCGCCCTGAATGCCGAGAACGGCAAGGTCGTCTGGCGGGCCGAGAACGCCAACCTCGCGATCGGCGAGACCATGAGCGCCATGCCGCTGATCGTCAACGACAAGGTCATCGTCGGCGTGATGGGCGGCGAGCGCGGCGTCCGCGGCCACGTCACGCGCCTACAACATCGACACCGGCAGCCTGCGATGGCGCTACTACAGCATGGGCCCCAACAACGAAGTCGGCATCGGTCCGCGGTTCAAACCGTTCTACGCCGACGACAAGGTCCCGAACCCGGCGCTCGACTCCTGGTACGGCGACTCCTGGCGTCGCGGCGGCGGCGCGATCTGGGGCTGGTTCACCTTCGATCCCGACGCTGAATCTCTTCTACTACGGCACCAGCAACTGCGGCCCCTGGAATCCGGACTACCGCCGCGAATGGGGCAAAGTCGAGCTGGACGAGCACGGCGGCCTGATCGAGCTACCGCAACAATTACTGCTCGTCGATCCTGGCGCGCGATGGCGACAGCGGCGAACTGGTCTGGGCCTACAACCTCACGCCGCAGGACCAGTGGGACCTCGACGAGCCGGGCGCCAACATCCTGATGGATCTTCAGATCGACGGCCGGCAGCGCAAGGCGCTCGTGCAAGCCGGCGCGGAACGGTTACTTCTACGTGTTCGACCGGCGACCGGAGAACTGATCCGCGAGCCGTGGATGTTCAACAACAACGACCTGTTCAAGGGCGTCGACATGAGAGACCGGCCGGCCCCTGTACGACATCGAGAAGATCAATGTTCACGAGACCTTGCGGACCGGCAGAAATACGTGCCGGATGCCAAGGACGTGAACGTTGACGTGGTGCCCGGGCATCGCCGCGAGAAACTGGCAGAACGACGCCTACTCGCCGCGCACCGGTCTCGTCTACACGCCGACGGTCGACGCTGCGGGTCGCAGACGGTCATCAAGGGCAAGTACGTGCCGGGCGAGAACTACACGCTGCGGCGCGCGGCTGGCGCCGGCGGCGCGGCTGCGGCTGAGGGGGGTACGCCAGCGGGCCCGGGCGCGGCTCAAGGCACCGACCGAGTTGCAGGCCAACGATCCGGTCGCCGGCAAGAACGTGTGGACCATTTCCTGGGGAGCCGGAAACAATACGCCTGTCATGGCCACCGGCGGCGACCTGCTCTTTCAAGGCGGCGCGGACAAGGGCGTCTTCCGCGCGATCGACGCGCGCACTGGAACGGTCGTCTGGACGTTCCGGACCGGGACCAACTTCCGCAATTCGCCGATCACCTACATCGGGCCCGACCTCCGTCAGTATGTGGCGGTGATCGCCAGTCAGGCGCCGACCGACGGACCGGTGAGGTTTGAGGACAAGCCGGACGCCGAGGGTCGGTTCCGTCGTGCCGGCAGCATGCTCTATGTTTTCGCGTTGCCCCCTGACATCGCGAAAACGGCGGCGGCGCGCCGCTGAGAGTCGAACAACGCCGTGGGTCGATCATGAGTCGAGTGCGGATGCGCGTTAGCGCAGGGATTGCCTGTTGCGTTTCAATGATCGCGCTCGGCGTCGCAGCGTCAGGGTTCGGCAATCAGGGAACCGGGAAATCGATTCGTGACGGCGTGTATACGAAAGCGCAGGCGGACCGGGGTGGGACAGCGTTCGCCGCGCGCTGCACGACGTGTCACGGCGATCCCAAGTTCGCTCCGTCCGCGATCGACAACTACGACGGCACACCCGCAGCCGAGCTCTTTACGTTCATGAGCACGGCGATGCCGGAAGACAACCCGGGATCGCTCAAGCCCGAAGAGTACACCGACATCCTGGCGTATTTCATCAGCTCGCGGGGACTGCCGCCTGGTGCCACGGACCTCCCCGCGGATATCGAAACACTCAAGCAGATCCGGATCGAGAAGCCACCGGAGGACCGGGGTCGATAAGACGTGCAGGTCCGGCTAAAGCCGGACACTACGTTATCGTGCGGGAACGACGTCGAAGTCCGCGCTCCACTCGTGCGGGCCCCAGATGATCAGCAGCCGGCCCCGGTCGGCGCCGAGCGGCTCGAGCCCAATCGCGAATGGGCGCGACGGCGCGTGTCCTTCCGAGTGCTGCAACGGGACTTCAGCGGCGTCGAACTTGGGATCGTGCTGCGAGCCCCAGGCGTCCGGCTCGTGGTTGAACACCAGGCGCCAGCCGCCGCCGGCGCGCTTCAGCCATAACCCGTACGATCCCGGAGTGTTGGGCACCTGATTGCCGACTGCCACGCGCGTCGCGCCGAACTGCAGCGGCCGCTCAATCCGCAGGCGCGGCACCGCGGCTTCGGTCAGCATCACGACCGCCCCGTCCGGCGTCGAAGCGAGCCGCGCGAAGTCCGGGCCGTCGGCAGGGAGACCGCGCGTGCGTGGCGTCCCGCCGCCCGCCGCGCGCTCGCCTGCCGCGAACGAGCGTGTAAACGAGACGCTGAGGCGTTCGCCCGAAGCCAGCACCATCGCCGTTTCATTGCGCTGCGCCAGCAGCCGCGCGCGCGATAGCGCGCTCGTATCCTCGGTATGGCTGCGGTTCACCGTGGTGTTCGGCCGCGAATTCTCCGTGACGCGCTGCGATCGCGGCGGCGCCGTGATCGCGAGGTCGCCTGCGGCCGCGAATGCTCCCCAGCGCAGCAGGAGACGCGCGCTCGAGCCACCCTCTGGCACGAGGGCGATGGTCAGATTGCGGCGAGCTCGTGCGCCGGCGTGCGCGCCAAGCGCGAACTCGCCAACCGACACGGGACGCTCACCGGTCGATGCCGGCTGCGTCACCTCGAGCGCCCAGGCGTTGCCGGCGCCTTTCAACCAGAGATCGTGACGGCTGTTGCCGCGCTCCGGTCGAGCCAGCTCGATGGAGCCAATCCGGAGGGCCGCGTTCGCTTCGATCGTGCCGACGCGAACGCGCGCGCTGCCCGGGCTCGCGGACAAGAGCGTGCGATGCGCCGGATCGTCAGCGGAGAGCGATGGCGGAAACGAGAGGGTTGTCGTATAGCCGCCGAGCGACAGCTCCGAGCGCAGCAGGCCATCCGCGGCCTGGGCGGTCGCGCTCGACTGTCCGGCGGTACCGCTCGGTGCGATCAGCGGGATGATCGTTGCGACCGCGACGAACAGGCGCCGCACGATCAGTCCTGCTGGCCGGTGGGTGCAGCGTGCGCCGCTGTCCAGCTCCGAGTAGCTGATGAACCCAAGCATCATCTCGTCCTGGGTCCTGGGTCCGTTCCGAATCGTCAGCTCCGGATTGAACTGCCGCTTGCCTCCACGCGCCGGAGAGTTGTCGTACCACATCTCGACGTCGACGCGCGTCCCTTTCGGAAGGAGCTTCGGGACTTTGTACTTGTAGGTGACCTGCCAGGTCTGATCGTACTTCGGCACGTTGAGGAGCACTTCCTTGCGGCCGTCCGGATACGTCGCCGTATAGCGCGCAGCGGTCGCGCGCAGGTGCGCGTGCGGCCAGTACGCGAGCATCAACGTGTCCTTCTGGAGCGTCTCGGCGGCGCCGATCCGGTAGTTGACCTTGTGCGGCGGAATCTCGAATCCTGTCGTCCCGATCGACTTGCTGCGCACCTTGTGCTTGACCGGCTTGTCGGCGAAGTAGAAGCCGATCTCCGCCTGGTTCCAGTACCCGGTCCCGGTACCCGGCTGCTTGTAGTAGTGCATGTTCATCGTGATCGTCGAGCCCTTCGCCAGCTCCATCCCGAAGTCCGGCGGCAGCAGCTGCGCTTCGGCGCCGCCGGCGATGCAGCCGAGCGACAGCCCCGCCGCGCCTTCGCCTTCCGCATCGTCGGCCGGGTTGGCGACGAACCCGGGCGGACGGACGCCGCCGCACATATGGTGGACGGTGTCGCGGCCTGCCAGGTAGGTTCCGGCGCGGAACTCCCACGCGCGAACGACCACGTCGCGCGGCAGCATCTCCTCGGTGAGCTTCGTATGGAACGTTCCCTGAACGTCCTCCGCCTCATCGCTGACGAAGAACGGCTGTTCCATCTTGACGACGAGATCGGGCTGGCCAAGTGCGTAGCCCGTGCTTCCGCTTCCGCCACTCGCGCTCGGAGGTGGCGCCGGCGCCTTCGACCGATCCCCGGCGAGCGCTCCGCCGTTCACCCACGCGACGATCGTCTGGATCTGGCGATCGGTCAGGCCTCGCTCGTTCGAGAAGACGCCCTTCGGCTCGTCCGCGAACCACGGCGGCATCTCGCGATCCGCCACCTTGCGCGCGATCGCGCGCGCCCACGGGCGTGTCTCCTCATACGTCATCAGCGACATCGGCGCGACCAGGCTGCCGATATTCAGCCCGGCAGGCTGGTGGCATGAGACGCAGTTGTCGCGCATGATCGAGGCGACGTGCTCGTAGTACGTCACCCGTTCGTCGGCCGCGTAAGTAGAAGGAGTCGTCGAAGCGGAGACCGCAACGAGGAGACAGGCGGTCAGAGGTACCCACGGTCTGAGATGCATACCGGACCTCTTGTCAGACTGGGACGGATTCGTCCTTACGTCAAAGCGACGCGCCGACAAGGTATATTCAGGCGGTCGGCTGAGACTGTCAAGCAGCTTGGAAACCCCATGCGGAAATGGCTGCCGACCCTGAAAGGGTCGGCCTACACCGTCCTGCTCAAAGGGTCGGCCTACACGTTCCTGATGGCGTGGTCGGTCGGGTGCGGGGGGGCGCCGCAGCCGCCCCTGGAGCGGGGCAGCTATCAGAGCCCGCTGGTGCGCCTCCAGCAGCTCGTCGGCTCCAACGACCACCTGCACACCGACGAAGTCCGATATCGCCCCAGTGACGGCCTGCTTTTTCACTGCAGCTACAACTTCGGGGTCATCGACGCGCGGGACCCCGCACGCATGGTCTACCTCGCCCAGGAGCTCCGCCACCGAATTCCCGATGACCGCCGACAGCCGGGCTGCATTCATCTCGCCTGGGACGGCGACACCGTTTACACCGTCCACCGCGGCAACATCGACAACCCCGCGTTTCTGTCGGGTTGGGTGCTTCAGCGGGACGCGGCCGCTCCGGAAAAGCTCGCGGCGGTGCAGCTGCCGGTGCTCCAGGAACCGGGTGTCAGCTACGAGGGCATCGACACTGCCAACGGCTTGATTTACGTTGCGCTGAGGCGTCACGGCCTCGGCATCTATCGCCGGACGCCGTCCGGGTTCGCTCGCGTCGGGACTTTCGCCGGGCTCGATAACGCCTGGGGCGTCCGGATGCGCGGTCACACCGCGTTCGTCACGGATGGGTTGGCAGGTCTGGCGATTGTCGACGTCACCGACCCCAGCGCGCCCACGCTGATCGCGCGTGCGGCGATCGACGGTCAGGCGCGCGGCCTCGCGATCGACGGCGATCATGCGTATGTCGCCGCCGGCTCGGCGGGGCTCGTCGTCGTCGATGTCTCGGACCTCCGCGCGCCGAAGGTCACGGGGACGGCGAGAGTATCCGGCAGCGCGATCCGCGTCGACTATTCAGACGGGCTGGCCTTTGTCGCCGCGTGGAACGACGCGCGTGTGTACGACGTGTCGAACCCGGCGGCGCCGCGCTTCATCGGCGCAGCGCGCATGACGCGCGATATCGGGAGGGAAGGCGACGGCCGGCCGGAGGTCACATCGCGGACGCTGGGCGTCGCCGCACATGGCGGCGTCATGTTTGCGGGCAACTGGCACGTCATCCATTCCTTCCGTGTGCATCCGGAGCGGCGCGCGCCGAGCCTGGTGCTGCCGGAGGACGTCAACCTCGTCGACTTCGGTCCGGTGGCGCCTGGCGGGACGCGCACGGGTGCCGCTTGCCATCCGCAACCAGGGCACCGCGCCGCTCACGATTGTCGACGCCGCAATCGATCAGCCCTCGTTCAGCGTGGAACCACGCGACTTGCGGATTCCGCCCGGCGAGACCGCCACGTTCACGCTGGCGTTCGAGCCCAAGTCGGCTGACAAGACAACGGCGCTGCTGCGGTTCTCAACCGACGATCCCGACAACCCGACGCGCGAGGGTTACCTGGTCGCCAACCAGCCGGGCCTCGGCGTCGGCAAGCGATTCCCTGAAGCGGGCGCCGCGCTCGTCGACGGCGCACGATGGGCGTCGACGGCGTTGGAAGGCCACGTCGCGCTCGTCGCGTACTTCGCCACTTTTTGACCGGTCTGCAGTCTGGAGTTGCCAGACATCGAACAGCGGTTTTGGCGCAAGTACCGCGATCGCGGCCTGAAGGTGGTCGGACTGAATCCGGGCGGCCGCGGCGGGATCCGTGGTGCTGCCGCGACCGACGACATTGCCGGCGTGCAGCGGTTCACCGATAAGCTCGGCGTGACGTTTCCCGCGGGCCTCGAGGAAACGGGCAGCTACCTCCGCTTCGCCGAGAATTTCCGCGGGGCGAACCCGTTTCCCATCGACGTGATCGTCGATCGCGACGGCACGATCGCGTATGTGGCGCGGGAGTACGATCCCGCTGCGATGGAAGCCGTGATCGAACGGCTGCTGGCCCGCTGACGATGAATCAGGTTGCCCTTGTCGTCGCACTGGTTCTTTCCGCAGACCTGACGGCGGCCGGGGGCCAGGACCGACCGCCATTGACCGTCTCGAGCGCGGCAGCGGACGAGGGGAGTGGCACTCTGACCATCGAGGGCAGCGGTTTTGGCCCTCGGCCGTTCGTCACGCTCAACCTGATCCCATTGACCGTTCGCGCCGCGCTCGACACGCGCGTCGTGACGTCGGCACCGATCGGCATCATGCCTCCCGGTCTGTACTTCCTGACGGTCAGTCGCGGATCGGGATCCGGCGACACGGCATCTCTTGACGTGCCGCTGGGCGGGGGACCGACGGCGCCACCGCAGGCGGATCCCGGGCGAGCGGACGTGGTGACCGCGCCAGTGTCCGGTTCGCCTGACGGCGTCGCGGCGAAAGTCGGCGATCGGTCGATCACGATCGCCGAAGTCGATCGCGAGTGGCAGCGCACGGATCCTGGTAGCTACATCGGGGTCGCCCGGCGGATCTACGAGATGCGCCGCCGCGCCGCTGACAAGCTGGTGGCCGACGAGCTGCTCGCGCGCGAGGCGAAGGCGCGCGGGCTGTCGGTCGAGGCGCTGCTTGGCGAGGAGATCCCCAAACGGACGGTCCCGCTGCCCGACTCGGCGGTGCTGGCGCTCTATCAGCAGCTCGGCGACGATGCGCGCGGCGCGGCGCTCGATCAGATGCGGCCGGCGCTGCGCGCGTGGCTGGCGCGATTCACCGAGCCGGATCTCGCGCGGATGAATTACGTCGAGGAGCTGATGCGGGTGTCGACGCGCGGCGATGTACTGTTGCCGCCGCCACGCATCGAGGTGGCCTCGAGCGCCGCGGATCCGTCCCTCGGATCCGCGGCTGCGGCCGTGCAGATCGTGGCATTCGGCGATCTGCGCAACGGTCGATATGCCGCGTTCGCGCAGGCCTTTGGCCGCGTGCGCGAGACGTTCGGCGATCGTGTCCGAGTGGTGTTCAAGCACCTGCCGACGGTCGATCCTGAATCGCTGGCCGCGTCCGAAGCGGCCGCGTGCGCGCAGGCCCAGGGGAAATTCTGGCCATTTCACGATCGGGTGATCGCGGAATCGGGGCCGCTTGGCCCGACCCGTACCGCGGAACTCGCCGTGGCCGCCGGTCTGGATCGCGCAGCGTTCGAGGCATGCCGCGACAGCGGCCGTTTTCGACGCGCGATCCACGAGGCGCTCGAGGAAGCGCGCCGCTACGACGTCACCGTCAGCCCGAGCTTTCTGGTCAACGGCCGCCTTGCGCCGGTCCCACCGCCGTTTCTGCCGCCGTTCGAGTTCTTCACGCGGCTCATCGAGGAGGAGCTCGTCAGTCAGAAGCGGTGATTCAGCGCACGATTCCCTTCGCCTCGTCTATCGTGATGAACTGGTTGGCTGCGACGTTGGAAAACGTCTGGCTCACGCCAGACGGCCACGCGATCTCGATCGTCGACACCGTCCGATCCTGACCGAGCCCGAACGTCAGGGCCAGCTCGCTCTGCGATGCGTAGCTCGATCCGCTCCGCACCATCTGCCACTGACGCCCGGACGCGCTCGTGACGCGCACGACGGCGCCGAGTCCGCTCCGGTTCGAGCGGGAGCCCACCGCGCGCACGCGCAGCCAGTTGCGCCCGTTGCCGCCGTCGTTGCGGAAGAGGAATGCCGGGCCGGCGAGGGTCGCCACGGCGACGTCGAGATCGCCGTCGCCGTCGAAATCGGCATAGGCGGCGCCGCGGCCCATCATCGGCCGGTTCAGCGCCGCGCCCAGCGACGCCGTCACGTTTTCGAAGGTGCCGTCCCCTCGATTGCGCAGCATGAGCGGCGGCTGGCTGACGCGGGCCCGCGCGTCGCGGGCCTGCGATTCGTCGGTGCCGCCGTTGACGGCGAAGATGTCGAGGAAGCCGTCGAGGTCGTAGTCGAAGAAGAATACCGCCCACGTCACGTACAGCAGGCTCGCGCGGCCGACCTCCGAGCGCGGCGCGACGTCGACGAAACGCGCGCCATCGTCGTTCCGGTATAGCCCGAGCATCTCGTTCGTGAAATTGCCGACGACGAGATGCGGATAGCCCGACCGGTCGTAGTCGGCGCCGTCGACGCCCATGTTCGCGCGCGCGCGGCCGTTCTCGCTGAGCGCCACCCCGGCGGGCACGCCGCCCTCGACGAAGCCGCCGCGGCGATCGTTCCGGAACAGCTTCGCCGGCACGCGATCGCTGCCGACGAACACGTCGGGCCATCCATCCATGTCGTAGTCGAGGACCGCCACGCCCATGGCTTTGTCCAGCGGCTCCGACGAGCCCGGCGGTCCGCGTCACGTCCTCGAACCGCCCGCCGCCGCGGTTGCGATAAAGCCGCGGCGCGCGCGGCCGGTAGGCATCAGGCCCGCAGTATCCGCGGATCCCGCCGCTGGCGCAGTTCACCTCGCGGTCTGGCGACCACTCGACGTAGTTGCCGATGAACAGGTCGGCCAGGCCGTCGCGGTCGTAGTCGAGCCACGCGGCGCTGACGGCAAAGTCCCGGTTGGCGATGCCGGCCGTCCGCGTCACGTCGACGAAACGTCCGCCGCCCGTATTGCGAAACAGCCGCCCGCCGTCGACCGACGTCATGAAGACATCGTCGCGCCCGTCGTTGTCGTAGTCGGCGACGGTGGCGCCGAGGCCGTAGAGGTCGGCGGCGTCGAGACCGCTCTCCGGCGAGACGTCCGTGAACGTGCCGTCGCGATTGTTCTGATACAACTTGTGACGAGCCGAAGTGGCCGAGCTCGATCCTGCCAGTCGTCGAGCCGTTGACGAACAGCAGGTCGGGCCAGCGGTCGCCGTCCACGTCCAGGACCGCGACGCCGCCGCCGAACAGCTCCGGATACAAATACCGGCCGGATGCGCCGTTATCGTGGCGGAATCGAATCCCGGCCGCCTCGGTCGCGTCGGCAAAGGTCGGTGGGGGTGGCGACTGCTGCGCGGCGGCGCCTGAATCCAACCAGCATCAGGGCAAGCCATGCCGGTCACCTTCACTTTCTTGGATTTACAGGCCATTGTCACTCAATTGTCACCCAGACTCTGCTTGACACCCGTCAACGGGCGTACGTAGATTGACGCAGCTATAACGTAAATCAGTTATCCCGCGGCTGAATCTGGAGGAGGCGTCCTTGACCGCAGTGACCTCCCGATCGCGCTCGGCTCTCCGCCTTGCCCTGTTCACCGCGCTCGCGGTGTTGATGGCGATACCGGCGGCCCGGGCGCAGCAGGCAGCGGGCATCGCCGGCGTCGTCCGCGACACGTCAGGGCTGGCGATGCCCGGCGTCACCGTCGAAGCAGCCAGCCCAGCCCTGATTGAGAAGACGCGCACGGTCGTCACCGACGGCGAAGGCCGCTACAGCATCGTCGATCTTCGACCGGGCACCTACACGGTCATCTTCAGCCTCGACGGGCTTCTCGACCGTCAGCCGCGAAGGCATCGAGCTGGGCAGCGGTTTCACCGCGCACGGTGAACGTCGAGCTGCCGCGTCGGCGCGCTGGAAGAGACCATCACCGTGACCGGCGCGGCGCCGGTCGTCGACACGCAGAGCATCCGCCAGCAGCAGACGATGAACTCGACGGAGCTCGACGCGCTGCCGAGCGGCAACATCGGCCTGCAGACGCTCGCCTACGTCACGCCCGGCTTTGCGACGACGCAGGCTGACGTCGGCGGCACGCGCGACACCTGGTCGGCGCAGGGCGCCTACACCTTCTACCACGGCAAGACCGGCACGCGCGCGTCGTTCGACGGCTTCCGCAACCAGTACTTCATCGGCGCGGCGTCGGGCGTCGGCTACATCACCGACAGCGGCACCATCGAGGAGATGCAGCTCGAGACGAGCGGCATGGGCGCCGAGTCGGGCTCGGGCAGCACGAATCTGAACGCCATCCCGAAGAGCGGCAGCAACACGCTTCGCGCGACGCGTCGACGGCTACTTCTCGAACGGCGGCGATGCAGGGCAGACAACCTGAACGACTACCTCGCGCTCGTTCAACATCAACTCGGCCGCCGAGGTCGTCGACATCTACCGGATCGGCGCGCAGCTCGGCGGCCCGATCATGCGGGACAAGGTGTGGTTCTTCGCCGCGATCGCGCCGATGGGGCTCGCGCGTCAACCAGCCCGGCGCGTACTTCAACCCGCTGCAGGGCATCGGCAATGCAGCGGCACAGGACGCTGTTCTATCCCGGTCAGCCCGGCACGCCGTACGCCAACGCGTCCTACGACACCAGCCGCCCGGCCGCGGGCTTCGACTGGTACCGGACGCACTCGCTGCGGATGACGTGGCAGGTCGCCGAGCGGCACCGGATCGGCTTCTTCGGCGACATCCAGAAGTCCTGCCGCTGCACCACCGGACCGTTCACCGGCGCGAACGCGATCGAATCGGAACGCGGCTGGGACTGGTGGCCGTCCGGCGTCGTCCAGGGCACGTGGACCGCGCCGCTCACCAGCCGGCTGCTGCTCGAAGCCGGGCTGTCGTGGCAGACGGCCAACTGGGTGAACTTCGCCGAGACGGGCGTCACGCGCGACGACCGCTCGATCCTCGAGCTGTCGACCAACTACCGCTACGGCGCCACGCCGTTCCTGACGGCGCCGAACGCGCGGACCGGCCGCAGCCGCCAGCGCTTCTCGCTGTCGTACGTGACCGGCACCCACAACCTGAAGGTCGGCATCACCGACGAGCAGGGCTTCAACGACGAGTCGCGCAGCTGCAACAATCCCGACGGCCTCAACTACGACTTCCTCAACGGCCGGCCGGTCCGGCTCCAGTACCTCGCGATGCCGTTCTTCCAGCAGGAACGCCAGAACCACGAGATCGGCGTCTTCGCGCAGGACGCCTGGACGCTCGGGCGCTTCACGCTGAACCTGGGCCTGCGGTGGGACTACATCACGATGGGCTTCCCGGCGGCGGATCTGCCCGCCGGCCCATACGTGCCGGCGCGCCACGTCGACGCGCTCAGCGGCGTCCCGAAGTGGAGCGACATCAACCCGCGTGTCGGCGCGTCCATCGACGTGTTCGGCAACGGCCGAACCGCGGTCAAGGTGTCGATCGGGCCGGTACAACCAGTTGAGCCGCAGCGACATGACGCGGCGGTTCCACCCGTTCAGCTCGTCGGTCAACACGGCGTCCCGCGACTGGAACGACTTCGGGACGTGGGTGAACGGGGCATTCGTGCCCTACCCGGCCGGCGATCCCCGCGCCGGCAACTACATGCCGGACTGCGACGTGGCCAACTTGCAGCCGAACGGCGAATGCGGTCCGATAAACACGCCGGCGGCCAGTTCTTCGGCCAGTTCATCCCGCTCGCCACGCTGTACGACGATGCGGTCATCAAGGACAACCGCGACTACCTGTGGGACTTCGTCGCGCAGGTGCAGCACGAGGTGACGCGCGGGCTGTCGGTGAGCTTCGGCTACAACCGCAACTGGGACGGCACGTTCCAGGTCACCGACAACCTCGCCGCTCGGCCCGAGCGACTTCGACGAGTTCTGCATCACGACCCCGACCGACTCGCGCCTGCCGAACGCCGGGCAGGAACAGTGCGGTCATACGACATCAAGCGAGTCGCTCGCCGGGACCGGCGTGAACCGCGTGACGACCTCCGATGACTTCGGCAAGCAGCAACGGTACTGGGACGGGTTCAACATCAGCGCCAACGGCCGCCTGCCGCGCGGCGCCACGGTGGGCGGCGGCGTCGACTTCGGCCGCCAGGTCGACGATCACTGCTACACGGTCGATATTCCCAACCAGCCGGCCGGTCTGACCGGCGCGCAGCTCGCCGGCGGGCCGTTCTGCAAGATCGTCACCTCGTGGGCGAACCTGCTCGACTTCCGCCTCCGCGGGAGCGCGCCGCTGCCGTTCGACATGAGCGCCGGCTTCGTCTACCGCAACACGCCGGGCGCCGAGGTCAACGCCAACCTGACGCTGCACGCGCGGTTCGTCCGCCATCCGTTTCAAGAACGGCCGGCCGTCGTCCGACTTGAGCACGGCGACGAAGACGATTCCGCTCTACACGCCGAATTCGATCTACGGAGACCGCTTCAACCAGCTCGACCTGGCGCTCAACAAGCGCTGGAACCTGGGCGTGACGCGGCTCACCACGAGTCTCGATCTCTATAACGCGCTGAACTCTGCGTCCGTGCAGCAGGTGGTCAGCGCTTACGGCGACTGCCCGCTGGACGGCGCCGACGCAGTTCCTGTCGGCGCGCCTGCTGCGGATCACGGCGTCGCTGACGTTCTAGGACGTGTAGGCCGACCCTTTCAGGTCGGCAACTCGTACCCGGCGGCGCTTCTGCGCCGCCGTCGATTCACGCAAGGGGCCTCATGCGGATCGTCGCGATTGCCGTGTTGATTTCCATGTGCCATGTTCCGGCGGCGTTTGCCGGCGACACGTTGCGCGAGGCCGCTGTGCGTGCGGCCGATCGGCTGGTCGCCGCCGAAGTGGCCTCGGCGCGCGCGAAGCGGACCGAAGCCACCCAGACCATGGCCGTCGCGAAGAAGCCGTTGGCTGGAAAGCCCAGGGCCAATTTCCAGCAGGCGCCGCGCGGGCTGGAAGGCAGCGGCATGAGGTACTGGCTGGAAAATCCTTATCGCCGCCGGCGTCGCGGCCGCGCTCACCGGCATCATGTTGTCTATCGACGGCGAGGTCGAGGACAACACGCCCTCCACAAAGGGCGAGCGGACCAACGAACCGTTCTGAGCCGGTTTAACCCGAGAAGCACCAGCTGACCTGCGTCGCAAGCGAGCGCGCGAGCGAGCCACGCGAACGGAGCGCGCCGGCGGCGCGGCGCGCGAGAGAGCGTGTCGGGGAGTCCGAGGGGCGAAGCCCCTCGGGTTAAGACCGGTTACGCCTGCTTCAGGTTCTGAATCGGATCAACGCTGATCGCGCGACGCGCCGGGATCAGGAGGGCGGGAACCACGACCAGGAGCGTCAGGACGACGACGATCGCGTAGGGGAGCGCATCGCCCGGCGTGACGCCAAAGAGCATCGAGGCCATCGCGTTCGCGAGGCCGATAGCGCCGATCAGTCCGAGCCCGATCCCGAGTGTTGTCAGCCGCAACCCTTCGCCGACGACCTGCCAGCCGATGTCGCGCTGTGAAGCGCCCAGCGCCATTCGGACAGCGATCTCCGGCGCCCGCCGGCTGACGCTGAACGCCATCACGCCGTACAGCCCCGTTGCGGCCAGCAGCAACGCGACGGCGGCGAACGCCAGGAACAGCGAGTAAACGATGTTGTCGGACGACTGCTCGTCGGCGATCGCGTCCACGACGGTCCGCAGCCGATACACGGCCAGTTCAGGGCCTGTCGCGTAAACGGCGCGACGCACCTCTTCGGTCAACGAAGCGGGGTCGATCGCGCGCAGGATGACCGAATACTGCCGCTGCGGGTACTGAGCGTCGAGGAAATAGATGTGCGGAATCGGCCCCTGCTCCACGTCCGGGTTCGCCGTGTCCGCGACGATGCCGATCACTCGCGCGGACCATCCGGAGCGCGGCCCTTCCGCGACCAGGCGAACCTGGGCCCCAATCGCGTCGGCGCCGTCGTCGCTCTTCCAATAGCGCCGCGCCGCTTCCCGGCTCACCACGGCCACGGGCTCGGTGCCGGCCTGATCGGAATCGGCGAATGAACGGCCACGAAGCACCGGAATCCGAGCGACCTCGAAATATCGATGGCTCGCGACGCCGGTGCTGGCCCACGGCCGGTCCTCGGGGGTCGCGGGCGGATGTCCGGCGATCTCGAATGGCGCCGTCGTCTCGAACTGAATGAGCGGGAGCGTCGTGACTGACGCGACGCCCTGGACTCTTGGATCGCGCGACAGCGCGTCGAACAAACGCTCCCGGATGCGGCGAACCTCCTCGATGTCCGGATACTTCCACGACGGCACGTCGAGTTGCCAGGTGAGCAGCCCGCCGGGCGTGAACCCTGGTTCGATACTGAAGGATCGCCATCATCGTCTGCAGCGCGAAGCTGGCACCGCCGAGCAGCGCGACCGCCACCGTGATCTGCGCCACGACGAGCGCGGCTCGCTGCCGCCCGGCCCGGCCGCCGATGCTTCTCATGCCCCCGTCGGCGAGCGAAGCGCGCAGGTCCGCATTGAGCGTGCTGATCGCCGGGATCGTGGAGAACAGGATCGGCGTGAGCAACCCGAGGCCAATCGCGAACAGCAGCACGTTGGTGTCGATGACGACCTGCTCGAAGATCGGCTCGGCGGATGCCGCCCGCATCAACCTCATCCCGGCGCCGCCGATCAGGAGACCCACGGCCGGCACCGGCAACCCCGAGCAGCAGGGCCTCGGTGATCAGCTGGCGCGCGATTCGCAGCCTGGTCGCGCCGAGGGCCATTCGAACGGCCAGCTCCTGCCGGCGCGCCGTCAGGCGCGCGAGGAGCATGTTCGTCACGTTCGCGCAGGCCAGGAGCAGCAGCAATCCGACAATCGTCAGGAGGACGGCCAGCGCGACCCAGGTGTTCGGTCCGGCGATCGCCTCGCGCGTCGGCAGCGACCCGCGCGCGCCAGTTGCGATTCGTGTCGGGGTGTTCGCGTTCGAGCCGCTCGGCAACCGCCGCCGCCTGCAGTGTGTGCCTGCGCAAGCGTCGCGTCCGGGCGCAGCCGGCCAATGAGCTCCCACGATCGGTCGGCCCGCGACTCCAACGCAGGGGTGCCCTGAAAGGGTAGCCAGATATCGATCTCAGCCATGTCACCGAGCTCGATCCTGGGCGAAACGATGCCGACGATTGTGGAGGGTCGGCCATCGAGCGACACCGATTGGCCGATCACCGGCGCGGATCCGAACGCGGCGCACCCAGTATCGATGGCTCAACACGACGACTGCCGGCGATCCCGGCCGCTCGTCGATCGCGGTCAGACCACGGCCCTGAAATATCTGAACGCCCCACACGGCGAAAAGATCGCCGACCACGACGCTGGCCGTCACCCGCTCGGCCACGGTCCCTTGCTCGCTCAGCGTAAAGGTCCGCTCCTGACGCCCCGCAAGGCTCTCGAAGGCGCCGACGCCGTCCGTTGAACGCGGCGAACTCGGGGAGCGACGCGGGCCAGCGATCCATCGCATTCTGAGGATTGGTGAACAGAATCCAGCCGAGCCGCTCCGGGCTGGCCAGGGGAAGCGGTTGGAGCACGAGGAGGTTCACGAAACTGAAGATGACGGTATTGGCGCCGATCGCCAGGGCCAGCGTGAGCACCGCCGCAGCCGCAAAGCCCGGCGCTTCGCGAATCAGCCGGCGCCGTGTTTGAGATCCCCGAGCAGGCTGGTCACATCAGGGTCTCGCAGGAGGACGCATGCGCGAGATATGACGAATATCGAGGCGGAGAGGTTCGACGTCGCGCGAGCATCATGCTACGCCCCTCGAGGTGGGCGCTCGCCGAATTCTTCGATAAGCTCGATGGCAGACGACCTGGATTCCCGACTGAAGGCGTGGGAAGCGCGGATGGCCGCGAAGAGGGAAGAGGAGCGCGTGCGCGTGGACGAGCCGCTCGCGCCGCCGCCGCCGAAGAATGCGCGCGACATCGCCCTCGGCGCGGCGACGACCGTCCTCGTGTTTCCACCCGGCTTCGAGGTCCAGTACGACCACCACCTGGCGCTCACGCGCGCGTTGAAGGTCGCTGGCGTGTATCCGGCGTTGAAGGTGTACGGCCTGGCCGCGCAGCCCGGCGGCAAGCCCGCGCCGCGGTTGATTCTCCTGACCGGAACGGTTCAGGAGGCGCAGAAGCTGCCCGAGGCGTTCTATACGCGCGAAGCGGAGACGTTCGTGGCGCGTCAGCTGGGGGGCGACTGGAATGCGATCAACCCGGCGGCGTCGGTGGGGAACGTCGCGGATCCCGGCGGCCCGCCCGACCTGAAGTCGTTCGAGGCCGTGATGGCCGAGATCCGCGCCGGTCGTTTCGTCGTGTCGGTCGAGTTGTAACGTCCGTAGGCCTCAGCCGGACGTCAGAGGTCCGGCTAAAGGCGGACCTACGTACGGTTATTGCCGGCCCTGGGTCGTGCCGGTCGCGTTCAGCTTGTCCTGCAGCCGCGACCCTTTCAGAATCCCCTCGAGGCCGTGGTTGCCCTCGTGGCACGCGTACTCGTACACGTCCTCGGCGCTCTTCATCATCGGCATCTGCACCGTCCACGGCTTCGTGAACGTCGTCGGATCCTCGATCGTCACGCGGTACGTCAGCGTGTCGGCGTCAGTTCGCGAGAAGCGCTCGACGAGCTTCAGGTTCTCGCCAGCGCCGCGGAAGTTCGTCTTGTCGGTGAAGTTGATCGTTTCGACGACGAGCGTGTCGCCTTCCCAGTGGCCGCGGGAGCTGCCGTGCCACTGCCGGATCTTGCTGTGCGGCCGGCCGTCGGTCGGGATGATCCGCACCTCGTGAATCATCTCCTGCATGACCATCACGTAGTCCTTGGTCTGCACGATCTTGATGTTGTTGTTGTAGGCGCCCGGCAGCATCGGCAGCGCGCGGGTGACGCAGCGTTCCCAGAGGCTGCGATCCTCCGGGTTGTCGGCGTCGGTCGTGATCTGCCGGCGCGCCTCGGCGCGCTGCGCCTGGCGCTGCTGCGCCTGCAGGCGTCAGCGCCGGGACGCGGCCGTCGGGCGGATCGACGACGAGCGAGGTCTGCCGGCCGAGCACCTTGGTGCCGCGGTCCCACCAGAAGTCGTTGTAGGCGCGCGAGACGTCGGCGTTGGTGCCGGCGCCGTCGCGGCGATCCTGGTTCCTGTTCTGGACGGTCGTCTTCTCGAACTCGGCGAGCTCGTCGTCGGTCGCGAACGTCGCCTTGCCGGCCAGCGCGTCGGGCCGTTCGAGCGGCGTCACCGTCGCGTAGCTCCAGATGCCCTGGAGATCGGGACGGCCATTCGGATCGCGGGGAACTGCCGACTTCGCCTGGCCCGCCACCGGGGCCACCGACAGCGCGAATATCGAACAGGCCGCCGCGAGGCCGGCGGCAATACTCAGGCGTCGACCGGTCATATGCACCTCTCCATGCGGCGACCCTAAGAAAGAGTCGCCCCTACCCATTGGGGTATACGCCTCGCGGCGGCGGCTGTCAACGGGTTCCCAGCCGTTTTTCGATCCGGGGATCCGGGACCAGCCACATCAGCGCCACCGCCACATACAGCGCATCAGAAAGCCACTGGTTGACGAAGGCCAGCGCAACGGCCGCGATGTACATGACCAGCGACGCTTTGCCCTTCACGTCCCCCTGCACGGCAGTCGCCAGCCTGCAGCTCGGGCCCCTCGACGGCGATGATCCTGGTCTGCAGGATCGTGTAGGCGATCGCGCTGCCGAGCCCGACGATGCCGTACAAGGCGGTGGGCACCGCGGCGGAATGGTTTTCGCCCATCCAGCCGGTGACGAACGGGAATCAGCGACAGCCAGAACAGCAGGTGCAGGTTCGCCCACAGGATGCTGCCGGTGGTGCGCTCCATCAGGTGGAGCATGTGGTGATGGTTGTTCCAGTAGATGCCGAGCATCACGAAGCTGAGGACGTAGGTCAGGAAGATCGGCAGCAGCGGACGGAGCGCGGCGAGATCGTCGCCGTGGGGGACCTGGAGCTCGAGCACCATGATGGTGATCAGGATGGCGATGACGCCGTCGCTGAACGCCTCGAGCCGCGTCTTGTTCATCGAGACGGGCCGAGGAGCACCGCGTTGATGAACAGGAGCTGCGACGCTTCCGTGAAGGCGCGGTAGTTCGGATCCTCCGCGAACGCAATCACGTGCCCCTGGCCGAGCGGCTGGTGAATCAGGTAGGCCTTCCGCGCCAGCTGGTCGCGCGCCTCGTCCCAGACCAGTCCGCTCGCGACCAGGCGGTCGCGACTCGCGTAGACGCCGACGTTGCGGCCGCGATCGAGCCGGATCGGCGTGAACACGCGCCGTCCTTCGACGAGCGCCTGCAGTTCGCCATCCTGGCCGGACGACAGCCAGTGTTCCTCATCGATCAGTGACGCGCACGAGCGCGCCCGGCGTGTTCTCGGGCCGCTCGCGTTCGGGCTGGATCGACTTGTCGTAGTCGAACGGCGGCGGCGTTGCGCGCCTCCGCTGCCTCCCCCTCCTGCCTGCCTCCCGCCGCTCCCGCCCCTCCCGCCGCCCCGCCCCTGCCCGCCGCACCTGCCCCTCCTGCCGCACCCGCCCGCACCTGCTCCAGCCGGCTCGGTCTCCGGCCGCCCGCCGCGCAGCTCGGTGCGCGTTTCGAGCAGGTTCACGCGCTCTCCGGCCGCCCAGCGCGATGCGTCGGCGATGGTGACGAGCGTGCCGCCGCCGCGAATCCAGTCGCGAAGCCGGCGCAGCGATTCGTCGCCAGCGAGCGGCGCGTAGGTTCCCGACGGAAGCACGATGACGTCGAAGTCGTGCAGCGCGACGCGCGCAATCGCCGACAGCCGGACGGCGGTGACCGGAATGCCGAACCGGCGCTCCAGCACGAAGCGCGCCCATCCGGCCGACTGCGCCTGCGCCGGTTCATCCCACGCGAGCAGCACTCGCGGCGCCTTCATCGCCTCGACACTCCCGCTGCCGAGCGAGATTCCCGAGTCCTGATAGCCGCTGTCGACCGGTACGGCCGGTGGCTTCGTGCCGCGCCAGGATCGGGCCGAGCTGTCGCTGCGAGATCGCTGCCGTTGTCCGACACGCGAACGATCGCCGTGCCGATCGGGTAGCTGCGGCCGGCCAGCGTGAACGGGCGCCCGGCGTGCCGAATGCGGATGCCGGCGCGCAGCGCTTCGGCGACGGCCGCCGCCGTCGCGCTGCCCCAGGGCAGCAGGTAGCCGACCCGCGCCGGCGGGAGCGGCGCCGCTGGACTGTCGTCGAATGCGGACGTCGACCGGGGTCGTTCGGGCCGCGAGGGCCGACCCGCTCGTCACGATCTCGACGTCGTAGGCGAGCGGAAGGCTCCAGGCGGTGATGTCGTAGATTTCGTCGCCCAGGCGCATCCGCCGGCGCCGATCCTGTTCCTTGACGAACGCTTCGTCCTGCGCCGTGTGGGGGTCGAGCAGGTTTCTCAGCAGCCGTCCGGCCGGCTGCGCGTTCGACACCAGGTACGCGCCGGCTTCGATCGTCCGCGAGCCCACCCTGATCGCCTCGTCCGCGCGCCGCACCTCGATCCCCTGCGTGGCGAGCGATCGGGCCAGCAGGCGTGCGCGCGACGGGTCGTGCCCGGGCACGATGACGTACTCGCGGACCGGGCCGCGTTCGCCCTCCGAGACGGCGCTGCGGCGGTACTCGAGGAAGTCGCGGCACGAGCCGCTCCCGGTGCCGTGCCGCCGTCGCGGCCGTCGTCAAGCGCGGCGGTGAAGTGGTGGACGATCGCGTCGCGATAGGACAGCAGATCGCCGTCGCTCCGCTTCCACACGAGGCCGCGCGGCGACGCCTGCTCGTAGGTCATGCCGATCGCCCCGTGGAAGATCGGCCACGACTCGCCGTAGCCCGGATAGAACTCGTCGTAGTTCTCGCGCACGAAGTAGGCGAAGCCGCGCTCGTCGAACTTCGCCGCGTTCGCGCGGCCGAACAGGTCGAACGACTCGGTCTGCGCCCGCGTGACGTGCGGGTTGATCGGGTGCGCCGGCGGCGCGAAGTAGTAGCTCGAGTCGCCGCCCATCTCGTGCAGGTCGACGACGACATGCGGGAACCAGTCCGAGCATCGCGGCGATCCGGCCGCGCGTTTCCGGCTGCGACTGCGAGAACCAGTCGCGGTTCATGTCGAACAGGTAGTGGTTGGAGCGGCCGCCGGGCCACGGCTCGTCGTGCTCGGCGGCCAACGGGTTCGGATCCGGCGAGGACGCCGCCGCCGAGCAGGTTGTTGACGATGAAGCGCGCCCGGCCGTCCGGGTTCTGCATCGGATCGATGACGACGATCGACTCGCGGCGCACGAGCTCGACGTCGGGATCGTTCTGCGCGGCGAGCAGGTGATAGGCCTCGGCGAGGGCCGCGTCGGACGACGAGATCTCGTTCGCCGTGGACGCCGTGCATCAGCCAGGTCACGGCGGGAAGCGTGCGCACCAGCCGGTCGGCGTCGGCGTCGGCGAGGCCGCGCGGATCCGCGAGGCGGCGCAGGTCGGCTTTCACCGAATCGAGCGCCGCCAGGCGCGCCGGCGACGCGATCACGAACAGCCAGAGCGGGCGCCCTTCCCACGAGCGCGCGTACTCGGTCAGTCGCGTCCGGTCGGGCGCCGCCTGGTTCAGCGCGCGCAGGTAGATCGGGATCTCTTCCGGCGTCGTGATCTTCTCGCCGTAGTCGTGCCCGAGGACCTGCTTGATCGTCGGGATCTTCGGATCGTAGGCGGCGCCCGGGGCGAGCGCCGCCGCCGGCGCTGCCGCCACCTGCAGCGCGAGCAGCCAGATTGCGAACATGGGGTGATGATCTTAGCTGATGAGGTGCCGGCGTCTGGCCGAGCTCAGTGCCGGACCTTTAGGTCCGGCCGGAGGTGCGGGCCTCGGCGGGCCTAAGAGGCCCGCACGACGTACTCTGGCGCCGCGGCGGTTGCGGCCGCTGCTGGCGATCGGGACGCGGACGTCGACCGACCGACCTTCGCGCCACACCCGAATCGCCGCTTGCGACCCGATCTGCGCGTCGGCGAGGAGCCGCATCAAATGCGACGGATCGGTGATCGTCTGTCCGTTCACGGCCGTGATGATGTCGCCCGGCCGCAGGCCGCTGGCGTACGCCTCGGACGCGCGGCTCATCTCGACGACGAGCGCGCCGCTCGTGCCGGGCGCGTTGACTTCGCGCGCGTAGGCCGGCGCGACGCTCTCGACGCGGATCCCCTCGATCGTCCCGCGCCGCACCTCGCCGTACTCCATCAGCGAGTTGACGACCGAATGCGCCAGGTTGCTCGGCACGGCGAAGCCGATGCCCTGGTAGCCGCCGCTCTGGCTGAAGATGCCGGTGTTGATGCCGATCAGCTCGCCGCGCGTGTTGATCAGCGCGCCGCCCGAGTTGCCGGGATTGATCGCGGCGTCGGTCTGGATGAAGTCTTCGTACTCGCTGAACCCGATGTTGGCGCGGCCGGTCGCGCTGATGATGCCGGCGGTGACCGTCTGGCTCAATTGAAACGGGCTGCCGATCGCGAGCACCCATTCGCCGACCTGCAGCTTGCTCGAGTCGCCCCACGGGACCACCGGCAGGCCCTTGACGTCGATCTTCAGGAGCGCGATGTCGGTCGGCGGATCGAGGCCGATGATCGTGCCGCGCACCTCGCGCTTGTCGGCCAGCGCGACCGTCACCTCGGGCAGCGACCGCAGGTTCTCGCCGATGACGTGGCTGTTGGTGACGACGTAGCCGTCGCTCGAGACGATGACGCCCGATCCGAGGCTCAACGAGCGGCGGCTGCGGCCGCCGAACAGATCGTCCTGATCGCCGAAGAAGTACTGGAAGAACGGATCGTTGGCGAACGGCGACGTCCGGCGCTGCACGACCTGGACCGACGAGATGTTGGCGACGCCCTTGACGGCCGCGCGTCGCGACGCGCGTGAAGTCCGGTCCGGACAGCGGCGACCGGCGTCGGCGGCTGCGGCCGCTGCGCGTCGACGGCGCGGCAGCCGCAGGCGGCGGCGCCGGTTCGACGCCGGCCGCCGTGAGCAGGGCGCCGGCGATGCGTCGGCTGCCGCTCGCGTCCGGCTCGTGACCGTCAACCCGGCGGCGAACCCGAGCACGATCAGCAGGACCGAGGACGAGCAGCCGCCTCACGCCACGTCCACCCGCCGCGCGCCGCGGCCGCCGGCCTTCGGAATGGTGATCGTGAGCAGTCCGTCCTTGAGGTCGGCGGTGACCGCCTCGATGTCGATCGGCTCGGGCAGCAGGAAGGCGCGCGAGAAGCGGCCGTGGCCGCGTTCGACGCGGTGATACTGCTCGCACGGGCACCTGGCCGGCCGCGCTCGCCGCGGATGACGATGCGGCTCTCTTCGGCGTGGATTTCGATGTCGTCGCGGTTCAGGCCCGGGAGCTCCGCGGTCAGGACGAACGCGCCGCCCGTTTCGTACAGATCGACCGGCGGCGTCCAACCGGGGGCGTCGGTGCCGACGATTTGACCGATTTGTTCCTGCAGCGCGAGCAGATCGCGAAGCGGATCCCAGCGTGTAAAAGCCACGTTCTACAATCTAGCACGAGGCGGCAGCGCCGCAACCATATGTGCTACGATTGCAAGGATATACAGGCACGACGCGGCCTCGAGGACTAACTCCGAATGAGTTCATCCGTACAAGCGACCCGGCTCAGGAAAGGCATGCTCATCAAGCTCGGCAACGACCTGTTCCGGATCCTGGATCTGCACCACCTGACGCCCGGCAACAAGCGCGCGCACATCCAGTGCCGCATGCGGAACATCCGGTCGATGACCCTCGCCGACCACAAGTTCCGCGCTGAGGAAGACGTCGAACGCGCCACGCTCGACGAGCGCGAGATGCAGTATCTCTACAACGACGGCGACAACTACTACTTCATGGACACCTCCACCTACGAGCAGGTCCACATCACGCAGGAGGCGCTCGGCGACTCGAAGAACTATCTCGTGGCCGACATGCTGATCCGGGTCGAGTTCTACGACATCGAGCCGGTCGGCATCGAGCTGCCGCAGACCGTCGACCTGGTGGTCAAGGAGACCGTGCCCGGCATCAAGGGCGCGACCGCCAGCGCCCAGGTCAAGCCGGCCACGCTCGAAACCGGCGTGGTCGTCCAGGTGCCGCCGTTTGTCAACGAAGGCGACAAGATTCGCGTCAATACCGAGACCGGGGAGTACCAGGGGCGCGTCTAAACAGTTGGTGAGTTGGAGAGTTAGAGAGTTGGTGAGTTAAAGAAGGTCGAGGAGCCGCGAAAACCCGCAACTCTCCAACTCTCGAACTCTCCAATTCACCAACTGCCAGATTGACGCCAATGGAAATCGCCACCAACGCACGCGTCCGTCATCCTGGCTGGATCGAAGTCATCACCGGCAGCATGTTCAGCGGCAAGAGCGAGGAGCTGATCCGGCGGCTTCGCCGCGCGCAGATCGCCCGCCAGAAGGTCCAGATCTTCAAGCCGCTCGTCGACAACCGCTACAGCGACGATCACATCGTCTCGCACAGCGACATGCGGATCGCCGTCGTGCGCCGTGCGCAGCTCGGACGAGCTGGCGCGTTCGGTGGACGACGACACCGAGGTCGTCGGGATCGACGAAGGGCAGTTCTTCGACCTGAATCTTCCGGCCGCCTGCAACACGCTGGCGGATCGCGGCAAGCGGGTGATCGTCGCCGGGCTGGATCAGGATTTCCTGGGCCGCCCGTTCGAGCCGATGCCGCAGCTGCTGGCGATTGCCGAGTACATCACCAAGACGCTCGCCATCTGCGTCGTGTGCGGCGATCCCGCCAACCATACGCAGCGGCTCGTCGCCAGCAGCGACCGCGTGCTGGTCGGCGCGAGCGGCATCTACGAGGCGCGCTGCCGCCACTGCTTCGATCCGAAGCTCGCGATGACCGAACTCGGAAGTCTGAAGTCTGAAGTCTGAAGTCTCGAAGTCCCGAGTCCTCGAGACTTCAGCCTTCAGACTTCAGAGTTCACGCGTTATCGCGTTCGTCATGCGCCTCGAGGTCGAGGCCGACGCCCGAAAAATGGATCTCGTGGTCGCCGATCTTGTCGCGGAGCAGCCGCCGCGCCGCGCCGTAGTGCTCAGGAGGGACGGCGAGGCGGCGGGCGAGGTTGCGCAGCCGTGAAATCACGATGAGCGACACGGAGTGCTCGCCCTCGCGCCAGCTCAGCCCGCCGACCTCGTTGTACGCGGATGAAGCCCGTATCGGACCAGATCCCGTCCGCGTAGAATCCGCGCCGGATGCGTCGGCTGAGCGGGATCAGGTAGCCGTAATACATGAACATCATCGTCTCGCCGAACGCCTGCTGCCCCGAGACGACGATCTTGTAGAAAATCACGACACCGAGCACGACCGCCATCCCGAGCCCGAGCCCGAAGTAAGGCGGCTGGCGGCCGCGCCACACGAGCAGCGCCGTCGGCCGCCGCTTGCGGTAGTGCCAATAGTCGAGCACCAGCCGGGCGTTGGCGACGAGAAACCCCGCCCCGAGCACCAGGAGGGTCGCCGGGACCAGCTGCTGCGCGTTCACCCTGACAATATTACGCAGTCGGGCAGTGCGAATCGCCCGTTCAGCCGGGCTCCATTGCCGACTCCGAGGACCGTGACAGCCCGTACAGGTCTGCCGGATTGGCCGATATGTAGGAGAACGACGGACAGCGGTAGACTGACGGCTGACGACTTATGGCTGCACGAGCAACGTGGAAAGGCTTCCTGAAGATCAGCCTGGTGAACATCCCGATCAAGGTGTTCCCGGCGACCGAGTCGAGCGGCACGATCTCGTTCAACCAGCTCCACGGCGAGTGCCAGACCCGCATCCAGCAGAAGCGCTGGTGTCCGCACTGCAACCGCGAGGTGCCGCACTCGGAGATCGTCAAGGGCTACGAGTTCGAGAAGGGCCGCTACGTCGTCCTGTCCGAGGAGGACTTCGACAAGGTGCGCCCCGAGTCGACGCGCGTCATCGACCTGGTGCAGTTTGCCGACGACTCGTCGATCGATCCGATGTTCGTCGACCGCGCCTACTACCTGGCCCCCGACGGTCCGGTGGCGGCGGATGCCTTCGCCGTGATGCGGGAAGGCATGAAGGGCAAGGTTGGCGTCGGCAAGCTCGCGCTGTACGGCCGCGAATACCTGGTCGCCGTCAAGCCGCAGCAGCGCGGCATCGTGATGTACACGCTGCACCACGCGGCGGAGATCCGCGGCATCGACGCGGTGGACGAGCTGAACTCGGTGCCGGAGAAGGTCAAGCCGGAGGAAATCAAGCTCGCGAAGCAGGTGATCGAGACGTTCGAGGGGCCGCTCGATCTGGCGACTTACAAGGACGAATACCGCGAAGGGCTCCAGCAGATCATCGACGCCAAGATCGCGGGCGAAGAGATCGTCGCGCCGCAGGTGGAGGCGCCGCCGAAGGTCGTCAACCTGATGGACGCGCTGAAGAAGAGCCTCGACGCCGTCAGCGCCGGCAAGAAGAAGCCGGCCAAGGCCGCCGCGCCCAAGGCAGCCGCTCCGGCGGCCAGGCGCAAACGAGCGTAGCTCAACCAGCCGTTCGCCGCACCGGCACGGTGCGTTCTTCGGATACAATCGCGCGCAGGAGAACGCATGTCCACCAGCGCGCAGCCTACTCAGTACTTTCCATCCGTTTCGCGGGATTGGCGCGGGATTGCCGTGCAGATTGCGGCCGGCCTGGCTGCGCTCACGCGCGAGATGTCGTTCGTCGAGCATCTCGAGGAGCTGCGCCGGCGGCTGATCTGGTCGGTGATGTTCGTCGGCGCGGCGTTCGGCCTGTGCTGGATTGCCGCCGCTGACCTCCTGGAGATCGCGAGCGCGCCGATCCGGGCGGCGAATCCAGAGGTCACACTGTCGCTGTTCCGGCGCGCAGGACATCGTCGGCCTGTACGTCAAGGTGACGCTCGTCGCGTCGCTGTTCCTGTCGGCGCCGTTCGTGCTCGTGCAGGCGTGGCTGTTCATCTCGCCAGGCCTCTATCCGCACGAGCGCCGCTATGCGGTGCCGTTCGTCCTGTTCGCGTCCGTGCTGTTTCTGGCGGGCGGCGCATTCGGCTACTTCATCGCCTTCCCGACGGCGCTCCGCTTCCTGCTGGCGTGGATCGTCGAGTCGCACCTGACGCCGATCATCGATTTCGGCGAATACTTGACGCTCTTCCTGACGATCGTCGTCGCGCTCGGCCTGTCGTTTCAGATTCCGGCCATCGTGTTCGTGCTCAGCCGGATCGGCCTGGTGAACGCGCGCTTCCTGCTGGCGAAGCTGAAATACGCCGTCTTCGTGTGCGTCGTGCTCGCCGCCGTCCTGACGCCGACGACGGATCCCGGCAACATGCTGGTGCTGGCTGGCCCGATGATCGTTCTTTACTGCGTCGGCATCGTCGTCGCGTGGCTATTCGGGCGCGCTCGGCAGGACGCCCAGCGCTGAGCGAGACGCGCCGTCGTTCGTCGTTCGAACGTTCGGCGTTCGTCGGCGCCGTCGAACGACGCACGACCGCGATCGAAGGCGAACGACGAACGACAGCGATAGGTTTAGAGGATGTCGCGGATGATTCCGATGAGCCCCGGGCCGCTGGCGGTCGGATCGCCGAGCCAGTCCGGGGGCGTCAGCCAGACGAACGCCAGGATGGCGATCACCCACAGGTCGTAGGGAATCGTCGTCCGCTCGTCGGTCCAGAAGAAGGCGCGGTTGAAGAAGCCGCGGACGCCGTCGCGCCGCGGCATCGGCCGCGCGTTCAGCGCCAGGTAGGTGTAGTAGATCCGGTTGGCCACCGCCAGGATCGACAGCACCAGGATCACCCAGAGCACGGCCGCCATCCGATCGGTGAACGCGCCGATCATGAAGAGCACGATCCGCTCGGGCCGCTCCATGAAGCCGACCTTGCACTTCTCGACCAGCGACTCGGCGCGGGCGCGCGCGTAGCTGGTCATGATCGAGAAGGTCAGCGTCAGCGCCGCGATCAGCACGTAGTCGCTCCGGCCGAGCGACGAATACAGGTGGATCAGGCCGACCAGCAGCGCGAGATCGGAGAACCGATCGAGCGTCGAGTCCCAGAAGGCGCCGAACCGCGACTGGAGCTGCAGCCGGTGGGCCACCTTGCCGTCGATGAAGTCGAAGATGTTGGCGACGATCATCACGAAGCCGGCCAGGACGAACCGGTCGTGCGCCAGCGCCCAGGCGGCGCCGACGTTGATGATCACGCCGACCAGCGTCAGCGTGTTCGGGTGGATCCGCAGCGCGACGCACGCGTTGATGATCGCCCGCAGCGGGAACATGCAGATCGTCCCGATGAGGCCAGTGAAGGTCGTCCGCTGGCGCGGCCGGATGGCGTGCGGCGCGGGCTTCGTGTGCGGAATCACTGCTATAATGGAGGGTTCGAAGCCACGGAAAAACGCGTCATAGTAACGTATGCCCATCCGCGAACTCAAGGATCAGATCGCCCGGCTGCCGGAGCAGCCCGGGGTGTATCTGTACCTCAACGCGGCGGGCGACACGATTTACGTCGGCAAGGCGCGCGCCCTGCGCGACCGGGTCCGCAACTATCTGGGCGCGTACGGCGCCGACGCGAAGACCGACGCCCTCCTGGACGAGGTCGCCCGCCTCGAGGTGATCGTCACCGACTCGGTGGTCGAGGCGCTCGCGCTCGAGAACAACCTGATCAAGCAGCGGTCGCCCAGGTACAACATCCGGCTGCGCGACGACAAGAACTATCCCTACCTGCAGCTCACGGCGACCGAGGCGTTTCCGCGGGTGCTCGTCGCGCGCCGCTTCGAGCGCGACGGCAACTTCTACGCCGGGCCGTTCATGCCGGCGCGGTTCGCGCGCAAGACGATGGCGCTGACCCACCGGCTGTTCGGGATCCGGTCGTGCAACGAGGTGATCACCGGCAAGCGCGATCGGCCCTGCCTCGAGTACGACATCAAGCGCTGCATCGCGCCGTGCGTCGACACCATCTGCTCCGCGGAGGAGTACGGCCGCGCGGTCGCGCTCACCGCAGCTGTTTCTCGAGGGGCGCAACGACGAGCTGCTGAAGACGCTGAAGGGCCGCATGGTCGACGCCTCGGAGGGCGAGCGCTTCGAGGAGGCGGCGCAGCTTCGCGACGCGATGCGGACCGTCCAGACGCTGCACGACCGCCAGCAGAAGATGGCGACGGACCGAGCTCGGCCACCGCGACGTCTTCGGCCTGAAGCTCGGTCCGGCGGGGCTGGTCGTGCAGGTCTTCCAGGTGCGCAGCGGGCGGGTCGTCGAGCGCGTCGAGCTGGGGACCGAGGCGGCGATTGTCGGCGCGACGCGACGGCGAAGTGCTCGAGGCGGCGATTCAGCAGTTCTACGAGCTGCGCGGCGCGCCGCCGGACGTGCACGTGCCGGCCGAACCCGACAACCGCGACGCGCTCGAGACCTGGCTGGCGGAGCAGCAGCGGCCGGCGCGTGAAGATCGCTCGTGCCGCAGCGCGGCGAGAAGCGCGGGCTGGTCGACCTCGCGAACCGGAACGCCGCGCTCGCCTACCAGAACCGCTTCAACCAGGCGACCGCCGCGCAGTACGACGCGCTCGAGACGCTGCGCGCCGTGCTGGCGCTGCCCGCGCTGCCGCGCCGCATCGAGTGCTTCGACATCTCCACCATCCAGGGCAGCGAGACCGTCGCCTCGATGGTCGTCTGCGAGGACGGGCGGATGAAGCGAGGGGAGTATCGGAAGTATCCGGGTCAGGGGCTCGGGACTCGGGGCTCGGGACCTGGCGAGGCTCGGGTCGGACTCCGTGCCGAGTAGCCGCGCAGAGTCGCGCGAGTCCCGAGCTCCCGAGTCCAGCCCCCAGCCCCTGACGACTTCGCCGCGATGCACGAAGTCGTGCAGCGCCGCTATCGCAAGCTGCTCGAGGAAGGCGGACCGTTTCCCGACCTGATCCTGATCGACGGCGGCAAGGGACAGCTGTCGGCGGCCTACGCGGCGCTCGAGGAGCTCGGGCTCGCGAATCTCGTCGCCGTGGGCATCGCCAAGAAGGAGGAGCTGCTGTTCACGCGCGACCGCGAGGAGCCGATCGCGCTGGCGGCGGCACGATCCGGCCTTGCTGCTGTTACAGCGGATCCGCGACGAGGCGCACCGCTTCGCGGTGACGTTCCACCGGCGCGCCCGGACGATGCGCGATCTGCACTCGGAGCTCGACCACGTGCCGGGCATCGGCCCGCGGCGGCGGCGTACGCTGCTCAGGAATTCGGCAGCCTCGCCGGCGTCAGGCGCGCGACGCGCGAAGAGCTCGCCGCGGAAGTGGGCCCGAAAGTCGCCGACGCCGTCCTTGCGTTTTTCGCCTCTCGCTCCTGACGACCCGCTCAGAAGGTCAGCTGGCCGCTGACCTGGAACAGCCGCGCATCCAGGATCGTGAGCGGCGATCAGCCAGTTCGGGCCGAACGTCGTTTGCACGGATCTGGATGGCGCTCGAATTCAACGCGTTGTAGGCGTCGAGGTTCGCCTGCAGCCGAACGCGCTCGCGTGATCCTGAAATATCTTCGTCAGCCGGAGATCGAGGCGGCGGATGCGGTCCTCGAAGAGCGTCTGCGGCATCACCAGCGGCACGTTGGCCGTTACCGCGTTGCCGGCCAGGCTGCGGCCGAGCGACGGAGCGATCAGCGGCGTTCGGTGCGGCCCAGACCGCCTCAATCGCCGGGCCGGACATATCCTGGTACACACCGCTGACCACGAAACCGCCTTTCATCGGCAGCGATCCATTGAGCTTCAACTGGGTTTGCGCCTTGAATGGCGTGACCACGCGGCACACCGGCTCTCCGTTGATGGTCGTGGCGACCTGCGTGCCGTAGTTGCCGACGTTGAAGCCGTACAGGCCCGGGGCGTCGACGATGAAGCACTGATCGCGTACCGTTCGGCCGGTATCGAACCCGCCGCCGAGCCGGGCGCCGCCCGCCAGCCGCGCGTCGAGCCCGAACGTCAAGAAGTCGTTCGTCCTCTTGTCCTCGCCGAAGTCAGAGGAGGGCCTGACGACCTGCTGCACCTGCCCGAACTTCGCCGGCGCGACATCCGCCATGCCGCAGATCGGATAGCCGCCGCCGCCCGGCAGACGCGGATCGCTGGGCGCGTTCACGCAATACAGGTCGAAGTCGGCGGACGTGACCAGGATGTTGTCCGCCGTCCGGGTACTTGCTGTCGGTGTTCCGATAATAGCCGCCGGTGTTGCGGTAGTAGCCGGCGGTCAGCGACAGGTTCGTCCGCAGCTCGTGCTGGATCTCCGCGGAGTAATCCCAGTTGTGATCCCTGACGCCCCAGCCTTTCCGGACTTCGTCCGCCCACGGATCGCATTCGGGTTCGTCTGGCCGAAGAACTGGTTGTTCAGCGCGCCGCATTCGCCATTCAAGGCAAAGTTCCCGAGGTCGCAGTCCGGCACGAAGTTCCTGTTCGCATCGGTCCAGGCGCGCGACGCCGAGTTGACCGACGTGTTGATCGGGTTCAGCTGCTGCGAGACGTCGACATTGGTCTTCGCCACGTAGCGCCCGAGCGACGTTTTCAGCGCCGTCCGGCCGTTGCCGAAGAGATCGTACGCGACGCCCAGTCGCGGGTTGATGTCCTTCCAGTTGGGGATGTCGGTGACTTTGTCGAAATGGCGCGGACCGATCCATTGATTCGCGAAGGTGGCGGCGGTCTGTACGCCAGGATAGCTTCGATCGAAGTGTTCGTCGGTCGCGCCCGGCAGATCCTGTGCCGGGTCGAAGCCCACGAAGTGGTCGAAGCGAATGCCGAGATTGAACGTGAACCGATCCACTCTCCACTGATCCTGGACGAAGATCCCGAGGTCGTGCCCCTTGTCCAGTTCACGATACGGCGTCGTGCGCTGAGTGATCGAGATCGGTGTGCCGCCGCGGAAGGTGTAGCTCATGTTCGCGTTGGCGAAGATGAACTGGTCGGTGAACAGCTGTTCGGCCTGGATGCCGGTCTTGAACGAATGCGATCCGGTGACGTAGGTCATCGAGAACCGCTGCGTCGCCCGGTTCGTGTAGTTCGGGCGGCCGCGATACGTGGCCGACGAGCCGTACTGGATGCCCAGGCCGACGTCGGTGACGCTCGCGACGTCGGGCTGCACGCCCGGGTGCCAGCTCTGGTTCCACTGCGAAATGGAGGCGCCGTAGCCGGCCTCGAGCAGCAAGCCGCGAGGTCTGCGGCGAGTTCCACGTGACCTGGACGAAGCGGTTCGGCTCGAACTTGTACGAACCGACGTAGGTCTCGACCGTGTTGTTCGCCCCGATCGATCCGCAGTTGCATCCGATCTGATGATCGATGAAGAAGTCGACCTTGTGCTTGGCGGCAGCCTGCCAGGTCACGCGGCCGCTCTGCGAGTCGTACGACTCCCAACGGCTGCTGCGGCTGTCCAGCGGCCGATCGACCCACGGCGTGAAGGGCACGACCCGGAGCGTCGCGCCGGGCGGCGTCAACGACTGGTCCTGCGTCTCGTTCCAGTAGACGCCGGCGAACTGCTTGGCCATGCCCCACGTGCGCAGCGCGCCGAAGAACCAGATCCGGTCTTTCTTGATCGGCCCGCCGAGGCTCGCCGACTCGTCGAAGATCTTGACCCGCTTGTTCGACGCGTTCAGGCCGCGGCTCCGCAGCTCGTCGCTCAGGTTGTCGCTCTCCATCGAGTGGTTGCTGTAGAGGCCCGCGAGGATCGTCTGGAAGGTGTTGCTGCCGGATTTCGGAACGATGTTCATCACCGGCCCGTCGGCGTTGACTTCCGCCGAAATGCCGCTCGTCTGCAGCACCATCTCTTCGACGGTCGCGGCGTTGATCTGGTAGCTGCTGTTTCCGGAACTGTTCTCGACGCCCATCCCGTTGAACGACACCTTCGTGCCGCGTTTCCCGTGGAAGGAACCCGCCTCCGCCGCATATTGGCCGCCGACGTCGGTGACGCCGGTGTACCCGGGCGTGAGCGTGACGAGCGTGTAGATCTGTTTTGAACTGGTCGGGAGCTCACTCAACAGCTCGTCCGTCGCCACGAGCTGCTTCCGGACGTTCTGTGTGTCGACGACCGGCGAGGAGCCGCTGACGGTGATGGACTCCTCGAGCGCGCCGACGCGCATCACCCCGTCCACTGTTGCGGTGAAGCCGGACGACAGCGAGATGCCGTCCCGCCGGAACGTGCCGAACCCGGTCAGCGTAAACGTGACGATGTAGGCGCCCGGCGGCAGGTCGACGATGTTGTAGCGCCCTTCGCCGTCGGTCGCAACAGTGCGGACCTTTTCGATCAGCGCCGGGCTGGAGGCTTCGACCGTCACCCCCGGCAGGACAGCCCCGGACGTGTCTTTGACCACTCCGGCGATACCGCTCGTCTGCTGCGCTGACGCGGCTATCGGCCACAGCGATCCGAAAAAGGCGACGAGAATCAGGCCACGGCGACACATCAGGCCCATTGCTCCCCCCTTTCGAGGCGGTTCGGTGGGGGAGGGTAGTGGGAAGACCACCGTGTGTCAATGGACGAATGTCCCGGATTCTGCAGAGATAGCGCCACGTTCCGAACGGCGGGTTTACCGCAGTAAACTATCGTCCGTTGGTCGGCCTCGACATCGCCCAGATTGCAATCGGATTCATCGTTCTGTTGTTCTCGCTGACCGTCCATGAGATGGCCCACGCCTGGACCGCGGATCGTCTCGGCGATCCGACCGCGCGCATCCTCGGGCGCGTGACGCTCAACCCGATCGCCCATGCCGATCCGATCGGCACCGTGCTCTTTCCCCTGATTGCGATGGTGACCGGCGCGCCGCTGATCGGCTGGGCGAAGCCCGTGCCGGTGGATATCCGCCGGCTGCGGCATCACGAGCGCGACTACGTGCTGGTCGCGGCGGCCGGCCCGGCGAGCAATATCATCATGGCCGTGAGCGCCGCGCGTCATTCTGGCGGTGATGCCGATCTCGCCGGTCGTCCTCGGCGAGGCGAACGCGTCGGCGCCGCTGGCGGCATTCCTGACGCAGGATGGTCAGTGCTGAACGTGCTGCTCGCGGTGTTCAACATGCTGCCGATTCCGCCGCTCGACGGCGGCAACGTGCTCAGCGGCCTGCTGCCGCGCCGCATCGCGCGCATGTTCGACCAGATTCGACCCTACGGGTTCCTGATGCTCTACGCGGTCATCCTGACCGACGCGTTCATGCTATCTCGTCGCCCGGCCATCCAATCTACCTGATCGATCTGCTTCTGTGATGTCATCGGCGGCCAGGCCGCGCGTCGTTTCGGGCATGCGGCCGACGGGACGGCTGCACATCGGCCATCTCGTCGGCGCCCTGAGCAACTGGGTGCGGCTCCAGGACCAGTACGACTGCTTCTACTTCGTCGCCGACTGGCACGCGCTGACCAGCGAGTTCGCGAACACCGGACCGCTGACGTCCTACGCCTACGACAACGTGGCCGACTGGATCGGCGCAGGACTCGATCCGGAGCGCAGCACGTTCTTCGTCCAGTCGCTCGTGCCCGAGCACGCCGAGCTCGCGCTGCTGCTCTCGATGGTCGTGCCCGTGCCGTGGCTCGAACGCGTGCCGACCTACAAGGAGCAGCAGGAGACGCTGAAGGACAAGGATCTGTCGTCGATTGGCTTTCTCGGCTATCCGCTGCTGCAGACGGCCGACGTGACCATGTACGATGCCCGCTTCGTGCCGGTCGGCGACGATCAGGTGGCGCATCTCGAGCTGTCACGTGAAATCGTCCGGCGCTTCAACAACTTTTTCGGCGACGTCCTGGTCGAGCCGCAGCCGCTGCTGACGTCAGTCAGCCGCCTGCCCGGTCTCGACGGCGACAAGAAGATGAGCAAGAGCCTTGGCAACACGATCGAGCTCTCGGACACGGCCGACGACGTCAAGAAGAAGGTGATGCGCATGTACACGGACCCGAAGCGGGTCCGCGCCGATATCCCGGGGACGGTGGAGGGGAATCCGGTCTTCACGTACCATGACGCGTTCAATCCGAACACAGGAAGAAGTCGAGGATCTCGAAAGATCGGTATCGGGCGGGCAAGGTGGGCGACGTCGAGGTGAAGACCAAGCTCGCGGCCGCGCTGAACGCGCACCTCGAGCCGATCCGCCAGCGCCGCGCGGCCGTGCTCGCGAAGCCCGATCGCCTGAAAGAGATACTCTACGAGGGGTCGAAGCGCGCCCGGGCCGTCGCCGAACAGACGATGGGAAGGGTGCGGGACGCGGTGCGGATCTCGTATAAATGAGCCAACGGCGCTGCCATGGATCAAACCCACGACTTCGAATCGTCGGCCGACGCGATGCCGGTCCACCTCGAACAGTTCGAAGGACCGCTCGATCTGCTGCTGCACCTCATCAAGAAGAACGAGGTGAACATCTACGACATCCCGCTCGCGCTCATCACCTCGCAGTACCTGGCGACGATCGAGCTGATGCAGGAGCTGAACCTCGACGTCGCCGGCGAGTTCCTGGTGATGGCGGCGACGCTGATTCACATCAAGTCGAAGATGCTGCTGCCGCGCCCTGAAACGGCCGCGGGCGTCGAGGGTGACGAAGAAGATCCCCGCGACGCGCTCGTGCGGAGGCTGCTCGAGCATCAGAAGTTCAAGGCCGCGGCCGGTCTGCTGCACGAGCGCGAGCAGGTGCGCGCGGCGCAGTGGGGGCGTCCCGACGAGCGGGTCGCGGCGATCGCCGGCGACGAGTACGAGCCGGAGCTCGAAGTCGACCTGTTCAGCCTGCTCACCGCGTTCCAGGCGCGTCATCGAGCGCGCGAAGCACCGGCCCAAGGTCGTGCTTCCTCCGGAGCAGATACCGGTCGAAGTGCGGATCGATCAGCTCCTGGCGCGGCTCTCCGAAACGGAAGCGTGCGGATTCGAGGACCTCTTCGCCGACGTCCACGAGCGGAGCGGCCTGATCGTGACGTTTCTCGCGCTGCTCGAGATGATTCGCCTGAAGCTGGTGCGCGTCTTCCAGGCCGGAAGCTTCGGCCCGATCCGCGTCTACAAGCGCGCGCGGCCGGCTGACGCGCCGCATCCGATTGGCGATCCGGAGACCCATCATGGCTGAGAACAAAGGGCTGGTAGGGCAGGAAGGGCAGGCGAAGGGCAGGAGGGGCGGAGGTCGCGGAGATGCGAGACCGGCGCTGAAGCGCCGGTTCGCGCGTCCGCCGAACTGAAGGCGATTCTCGAGGCGCTGATCTTCGCGTCGCCCGACCCGCTGACGCCGAAGGCGATCTACAAGCTGCTCGACACCGAACCGAAAGACGAGGTCAAGGCGGCGCTCGAAGAGTTGAAGAAGGACTACGACCGCCCCGGCGGGCTCCAGCTGGTGGAGGTCGCGGGCGGCTACCAGATCGTCACGCGGCCCGATCTGCACGAATGGGTGCGGCGGCTGTTCCAGGAGCGATCGACGCAGAAGCTGTCGCTCCAGTCGCTCGAAACCCTTGCCGTCATCGCCTACAAGCAGCCGATTACGGCACTCGAGATCACCGAAGTGCGCGGCGTGAATACAGCGGGCGTGCTCAACACGCTGCTCGAGCGGCACCTCATCAAGATCGTCGGCCGCAAGCAGGTGGTGGGCCGTCCTTTCCTCTACGCGACGACGAAGGAATTCCTGATTCGGTTCGGGCTCAACGACCTGAGCGATCTGCCCAAGGTCGAGGACATGGCCGAGGCGCTCGGGATCGAGGGCGGCGCGCCGACTGTCTTAGTGGAACGAACGCCCGACGAAGATCAACTGCCGCTGGAAGAGCCGGACGAAACGGTGCACTAAGCGGCCCGGTCGGGACTACGAGCCGAGGCGCAGCGCCATCAGCTCACCGCTGTACCCGGCGCCGCTGATCGCGATGACGATGTACTGACGGCCGTTGAACATATAGGTCATCGGCGATCCGCTTTGCGGTGCCGGCATATACACGGCGCCGACTTCCTTCCCGGTGCTCTTGTCGAACGCGCGCAGCATCGCGCCGCGCTGCCCGGACGGCGTCGGACCGAAGTTGCTCTCGCCCGCGACGAGCAGCGTCTTCGTCACCAGCGTACCGACGTTGTTGCCGGGTCGTCCCAGCGGTCCGAGGTTGAGCCCCTTCAGTGCCGGATGGTTGCGGATGTTGTCCGGCGTTGCGCCGAACGGCACCTGCCACCGGAACTCCCCGCGGTCCATGTCGATGGCGGTGATTCGGCTGTACGGCGGCTTGATCAACGGAAGCCCTTGGACGTTCAAGCCACCTCCTCCGCCACCTCCTCCTTCGACGTTGCCCCGTCCGCCGCCTGGCGCAGTTGTCGCCGGCGCAGCGCCGCGGGCGCCCGGCGTGTCTCCTCCCGGCGACGCACCTGCACCCGCACCTGCGCCGGACCCACCGGTGAGGCGCGCGCCGGCCAGCACCGTGCCCTGGAAGTACGGCATGTCTGACGCTCCTGGCGGCGATGGCATCAGGCCGAGTGTTGCGATAGCGGTTTGCGAGGCGACGAACACGGTGTGCGTTTCGGGGTCGTACGAACCGCCCGGCCAGTTCGTTGCCGCGGCCTGCGTGCCGCGCGTCAGCGTAGCGATCGGTCCTTCCGCGCGGCTGACCGACGGTGGCGTGAACATCGGGCCAATCCGGTAGCGCGACACGATCTTCACGGCCTCGGCGCGCAGCTCCGGCGTGAAATCGATCAGGTCGTCGATCTCGAGTCCCTGGCCATCGTAGGCCGGCGGCTTGGTCGGAAACGGCTGCGTCGGCGAATACCACTCGCCGGGTGTGTCGCCTTTCGGTACCGGGCGCTCCACGATCGGCCAGATCGGTTCGCCGGTTTCCCGATTGAACACGTATAAGAACGCCTGCTTGGTCGGTTGCGCGAGCGCCTTGATTGTGCGTCCGTTCATCGTCATATCGATGAGAATCGGTGCGCACGGGATGTCGTTGTCCCACAACCCGTGGTGAACGAGCTGGTAGTGCCACTTGCGCTGGCCGGTCTTCAGATCGACGGCGACGATGCTTTCGGAGAACAGGTTGTTGCCAGGCCGCTCGCCGCCAAAGTAATCGTGAGTCGGCATCTCGACCGGCAGATACGCGAGGCCGAGCTGTTCGTCCGCCGAAATCTGCGCCCACACGCCGGTGTTGCCGGTGTACGCCCACGAGTCGTTCAGCCACGTGTCGTTGCCGAATTCGCCGGGCCGTGGAATCGTGCGGAAGATCCAGAGCCGCTTGCCTGTACGAACATCGAAGCCGCGCACGTAGCCCTTGACGTTCGTCTTGCTCCTCGGATTCGCGCCGGTTTCGAATGCGGCCCCGACAATCACGGTGTTCCCGGCGACAGTCGGAGTGGCGTGCAGGCCGACGGGCGCTTTCTCTAAATCGAGCTGCTGATCGAAATCCTGCTTCAGATCGACGATGCCGTCGCGGCCGAAGCTCCGAACCGGCTGTCCGGTTTTCGCGTCGAGCGCGACGAGACGATAACCGGGCGTCACGTAAAGAATCCGCTCCTCTTTGCCGTCGCTCCAGTACGACAGCCCGCGGCCCGACAGCTGACGCGGCGCTGCCGCGCCACGTGCGCCCTCGTGCTCGCTATGCATCCACAGCATCTCGCCGGTGGTGGCATCGAGCGCCACCACCGCGCGGCGCGTGCCTGCCGTCGAGAACACGCGTCCGCCCACCATCAGCGGCGTCGATTCGAGCTGGAATTCAGGGCGCGGGCCGAGGCCGTCGGTCTTGAACCGCCAAGCCACCTCCAGCTTGCTGAAATTCGAAGCGTCGATCTGATCGAGGGGCGAGTACCGCGTATGGCCAAGATCTCCGCCGTAGCTGCGCCATTCGCCATTTGTTGCCCCGATCTGGCCGCGTAGTCCGCCTCCGGCCAGCAGCAAGCCGATAAGGAGAGCCGGAAGAATTCGCTTCATGAGGTCTCCAGCCGTCGAGAAACGCCTGATGGGGAAGTGTGTACGCGGCACGGCGCTTCAGCAAGGGCTGAGTGACTTGAACCAGGCCGCCGGAGGGGAGCACACTGTGTGCGCTCGGAGAGGTATTCGATGAGCGCAATCCTGCTCCTGCTCACGCTGGGGGCCGCCGCCCAGGCCCCGCAACCCCCGGTTCAGCCCGCGCCTCCGACTCAAATGAGGCCGGCGCCTCGAGATCAGCGGCCCCCCGCACAAACTGGAACCTCCATCATCAAAGGCCGCGTCGTCGCGGGTGATAGCGGACGGCCGCTGCGCCGCGCGGTGATTACGGTCACGTCGCCGGCGCTCGGGACTGAAAACCGGACGGCAAGCACCGGCCTCGACGGCCGTTATGAAATCGAGGAATTGCCGGCGGGACGCTACACGATCCGCGTCCAGCGCAGTGGCTACCTCGGATTGCAATACGGTCAGCGCCGCCCGCTCGAGGCCGGCAAGCCGCTGCAGATTGCCGACCAGCAGACGGCTGACAGATGGCGGTCTCGAACGACACCTGGACGCAGTCCGCCGGCGATCGGCAGGAAGTCATGGGATACGCGCCGACCTACCATCCCGGCACCGCCAATATCAGCGAAGCCCGAGCGGTCGCGGTGGGCGTCGGCCAACGTGTGACCAGCGTCGATGTGGCGCTCGCTCCTGGCCGGGCGGCCCGAATCAGCGGCACCGCCCGCGATTCGCAGGGCCGGCCGCTGCAGACGGTCCACCTCGAACAGTCGTTCCGCGGCCCGAGCGGGGCCTCGTTTCGGACAGCCGGCAATGCGACGGCCGCGGCCGATGGGAGCTTCACGATCCGCAACATCCCTCCGGGCGAGTACGCGCTGAATGCGAGCGCCAATGGTTCAGCTGAAACGATCCGCCAGCCGATTGTCGTCAACGGCGACGACATCGATGGCATCACATTGACCGCGACTTCGGGCTGGCGCATGTCCGGCCACCTGATTGCGGAGGATGGGACCGCCCCGCCCATCGCGCGAGACCGGCTACGTGTCACCGGGCGCATGATTTCGTGGCCTTTCGGTCTCGGCGTTCCGGGGGCGCGCTTTCGCTGAAAATGGTGACGCCGTGAGTCCGGACGGCTTTCCCGCTACAATCTGTCGGGGGGGACGATGAAGCGCCTGCTGCTCGCCATCGGCGTGATTGTCGCGGCGCTCGCCGCGCCTTCTTTGGCCCAGGCGCCGCGGCGGCGCCGGGGTGGAAAGTGCCTCGAACGCCGGATGGACACCCGGACCTCCAGGGGACCTGGACCACCCAGACGTTCACTCCGCTGCAGCGGCCCAAGCGCTACGCCGGCCGGGAATTCCTGACCGAGGCCGAAGCCGACGAGCTGATCAAGCTGCTGGCGAAGGCCGGCGTCGATCCGCTGGCCACGAACATCTTCGGCGCGAGCGACGAGGAACGGCTGAAGCGGGTTGAGCAGACCGACGAGACGCACTACAACAACGCCGAGTGGCTCGCGACCGCGAAACCGAAGACGCTTTCAAGCCGCCGAACGTCGCTGATCTTCGATCCGCCCGACGGCCTCATTCCTCCGCAGACCCCGGAAGGGCAGAAGCGGGCGGCGGCGCGTCGAGCGGTGGCCGGGTTCGACAGCTATGAAACGCGTCCCGCGCAGGAGCGCTGCATCGTCTGGACGCACGAGGGGCCGCCGATGATGCCGCCGCCCTATAACGACATCCTGCGGATCATGCAGATGCCCGGCTATGTGATCGTGTATCGCGAGCTGGCGACGGCGCCGCGCATCATCCCGATGGACAACCGCCCGCATCCCTCGGATCGAATTCGCAACTGGGCCGGCCATTCAGTCGGCCGCTGGGAGGGCGACACGCTCGTCGTCGACACGACGAACTTCAACGAGAAGGCGGCGATCCAGGGTTCCGGGCCCGACCTGCACGTGATCGAACGCTTCACCCGCGTGAGCGCCGACACGATCATGTACCGCGTGACGCTCGAAGATCCGGGCACGTGGACGAAGCCGTGGAGCGCCGAGATCCCGATGATGGCGACCGACGGCCGCCTCTACGAATACGCGTGCCACGAAGGCAACTACGGCTTGGCGCACATCCTCAGCGGCGCCCGCTTCGCCGAGCGCGAGGGCCGTGACGAGCCGCCGACCCGAACCGCTAGCAGCCGCGTTGCCTTCGTGGCCGCTTGAGCTTGCCGCGGCTCGCAATCGATCGACTTCATCAGCCGTCAGCTCCCGCCACTGACCCGGCTTCAGCCGATCGTCCCGAATCGGACCAATCGCCACCCGTCTCAGGCGACCGACGGGATGGCCGATCGCCTCGCACATGTTCCGGACCTGGCGGTTCCGGCCTTCATGCAGTGGTGATGCGCAGCGTGCCATGCGCATCGTGGCGCCTGCACGGGCAGCAGCTCGACCTGCGCCGGCGCCGTGCGGCGCCCTTCGATCACGATGCCGCGGGCCAGGCGCTGGAGGTCGTGCGCGTCCGGCACGCCGAGCACACGCGCCTCGTAGACCCGATCGACGCCGTGGCTCGGATGCGTGAGCCGCGCCGCCAGGTCGCCGTCGTTGGTCAGAACGAGGAGCCCCTCGGAGTCGAAGTCGAGGCGGCCGACCGGATAGATATATTCCCGGGCACCGACCAGATCGACAACGGTCGGCCGCTTCTGCGGATCCGAGCGGGTCGTCACGTAGCCGCGCGGCTTGTTCAGCAGAAGATAGACGTGGCGTTCCGGCAGGCGGATGCGGCGGCCATCGACCCGGATGTCGTCGGCCGCGGGATCGGCCTTCGTGCCCAGCTCGCGGACGGTCCGGCCGTTCACAGTGACGCGGCCGTCGAGCATCAGTTGCTCCGAGGCGCGGCGCGAGGCGACGCCTGCTTGCGACAGGATTTTCTGGACGCGGACGCGGTCCATGACAGCTAACAGTGAAATTTAAGATTTAAGATTTCAGATTTAAGATTGGCGTGGAATGAGTGGCTCACTTCTCTGAAAGCCAATTCGCCGTCTCCAATCTGAAATCTTAAATCTGAAATCTGAAATCTTAAATTTCAGCTTCATGAGCCGTCCTCTTGTCATCGCGATTGACGGCCCTTCCGGTGCCGGGAAGGGGACGGTCGCTCGCGCGGTTGCGTCACGGTTGGGATACCGCCACGTCGACAGCGGTGCGATGTATCGCGCCGTCGGGTGGAAAGCCCTGCGCGACGGCGTGCCGCTCGACGACGAGGCCGCGGTGGCGCGTCTGGCCGAGGCTTCAGTGATTCACGTCGGCCCCGATCGCGTGACCATCGACGGCGACGACGTCACTCGCGCAGTCAGGACGCCGGAAATTGATCGAGCCGCGGCTTCGGTCGCCCGTTTGCCCAAGGTGCGGTCGGTGCTCGTGGCGCGGCAGCGCGAGTTCGGCGAGAACGGCGGCATCGTGATGGAAGGGCGGGATATCGGCACCGTCGTGTTCCCGCACGCCGACGTCAAGATCTATCTCGACGCGTCGCGCCGAAGAGCGCGCCCGGCGGCGCGCCGCGGATCCCGCTCACTCGGGCGGACCGACGGCCGTTGCCGATGTGGCGACGCTCCTCACCGAGCGCGATCGGCTGGATTCGACGCGATCACCTCGCCGCTCTATGCGGCCTCAGACGCCATCATCGTGGACACGACGGGGCAGTCTATCGATGCCGTCGTCGCCGAGGTGCTGCGAGTGATCAATCAGCGGGGACTGGAGGCTAGAGGCTAGAAGTCCCAGCCTCCAGCCTCCAGGCCCTACCTTGCGGCGGACCTAAGAGGTCCGCCCTACTTTCTCTCTTTGTAATCCTCCGCCGACGCCGGATCGAGCTCCCAGCGGTGCTTGTCGCGATCGGCGACTTTGTCGCTCCCGCGCAGTTCCTCGTTGTCCTGGTACTCGATCCCGATGGCGCGTCCGATGTCCTCGACGACGTCCTGGTCCGGCGTCGGATTGTCGCCGCCGGGCGCTTCGTCGCCGCTGAAGTACGCCTGCTCGAGGTTGACGTCGACGTCGCCGCCCGTGATGCCCCGGGTCATCGAGCCATGCACCTGGCGGTCCTGTTCGAGCTCGGCTCTGCCGGTGCGCGCGGCCGAACCCCGGCGGTCCATGTTCAGCGACGAAGGCGGCGTTGGGATGGTGTCGTCGGCGTCGTCCAGGGTCCGCCGGGGCCGATCGAGACGGGGCGTCTTCCCACGGGGCGCGCTCGCGCGCGCGGCCGCCTTCTTCGCGGGCGCGCTCGCGCGTGCCGCCGCCTTCTTCCGCCGTGCCGGCTTGCGCGCAGCTTTGCGCGCCGCCCTGCCCTTTGGCGCCTTCGATCGCATCGAGCGGCGAGCTTGGGCTTTTCTGGGTTTCCGCGACGCCTTCGCCTTTTTGCCGCCGCCTCTGGCCTTCCGTTTGGCCATTTCCCAGCTCCTTGGGCAACCTTGACAGTGTTGCGATAAGTGTCGTACGCTCTGTTGCTTATCGGAATTCAGCGAACCGTGCAGTACGGGTGCGAACGTTTCGAAATGTCGCGAAACGTCGCGCGAGCCCGTCCGACGCTCCTGAACCCGAACTTGCGGGGCGTCGGCCCCCGCCTATCAATCCGCCGACATCGATCGACCCTGCGCGCCGGCTCATTCAGCTTACGGGCCAACGAGGGACGACACGAGGAGGACTAGGTAAGGCATGGCGAAGGTTGAAGACGAACACACTCCCGGTGCGGTCCGGGGCAGTGCAGGCACTCTGGACCGCGACGACCGAGCGGACCGCGGCGGGCTCAAAGCCCTGCGGCGGGACGACGACGAGCAGATCGACCCCACCGAGTTCGACAATCTCCTGAAGGCCTACGATAACAGCTTCCGGAATATCGCGGAAGGCGAGGTCGTCAAGGGAACGGTCCTCAAGGTGACGCCGTCGGAGGTGATCGTCGACGTCGGCTACAAGTCGGAAGGCATCATCCAGATCGGCGAGTTCCTGGACGAGACCGGCCAGGTCACGGTCGAGGCCGGCGACATCGTCGACGTGCTGCTCGAGCGGACCGAGGACCGCGACGGCTACGTCGTCCTCTCGCGCGAAAAAGCCGAGAAGATGAAGATCTGGGACGAGGTCGAGAAGGCCTATGCCGATCGCAAGGTCGTGATCGGCCGCGTCATCGAGCGGATCAAGGGCGGGCTGGCGGTCGACATCGGCGTGCGCGCGTTCCTGCCCGGCTCGCAGATCGACGTCCGTCCCGTGCGGAACCTCGACGCGCTGCGCGGCCAGGAGCTGCGGATGCGCGTCATCAAGGTCAACAAGAAGCGCGGCAACATCGTCCTGTCGCGCAAGGCGCTGCTCGAGGAAGAGAACGCCGAGAAGAAGAAGCACACGCTCGAGACGCTCGCCGAGGGCAAGGTGCTCAAGGGCGTCGTCAAGAACATCACCGACTACGGCGCGTTCATCGATCTCGGCGGCATCGACGGCCTGCTGCACATCACCGACATGTCATGGGGGCGCGTCGGCCATCCGTCGGAGCTGTTCAAGGTCAACGACGAAATCGACGTGATCGTGCTCAAGTACGACCCCGCGACCGAACGGGTGTCGCTGGGCCACAAGCAGCTCATCACCGATCCGTGGGCGAACGTGATGGATCGCTACCCGGTCGGGGCGCGCGTCGGCGGCAAGGTGGTCAGCCTCACCGATTACGGCGCGTTCGTCGAGCTCGAGTCGGGCGTCGAAGGCCTGATCCACGTGTCCGAGATGTCGTGGAGCAAGCGCGTCAAGCACCCGTCGAAGATCCTGAACGTCGGCGACCCCGTCGATGCGATGGTGCTCGGCGTCGACCCGACCGCCCGTCGCATCTCGCTCGGCCTGAAGCAGGTCGAGAGCAATCCCTGGAACGATCTGGCCGACAAGTACCCGGTCGGCTCGCGCATCCAGGGCAAGGTGCGCAACCTGACCGAGTTCGGCGCGTTCGTCGAGGTCGAAGAGGACATCGACGGCCTGATCCACATCTCCGACATGTCGTGGAGCAAGCGCGTCAAGCACCCGTCCGAGATCCTGAAGAAGGGCGACGTGGTCGACGCGATGGTGCTCAACATCGACGCCGACAACCAGCGGCTGTCGCTGGGGCTGAAGCAGCTCGCGACCGATATCTGGGACGACTTCTTCGCGCGGCATCACGTCGGCGACACGATCGAGGGCAAGGTGGTGCGGATGACGAACTTCGGCGCGTTCGTCGAGCTCGACGAGGGCATCGAAGGGCTGATTCACGTGTCGGAGTTCGACGATACGCGGCAGGGCAAGGGCGAGGAGAAGATCGATCTCAAGGTGGGCGAGACCTACCCGATGAAGATCATCAAGCTCGCGCCCGAGGAGCGGAAGATCGGCCTGTCGATCCGCGCGCTGAAGTCGGACGAGTTCCGCTCCGACTGGGAGAGCTACCAGGAGGGCTCGGGCGACGGAACGGCGACGCTGGGCGATCACTTCAGAAATCGGTAATTAGGAATTCGGGATTAGGAATTAGGAATTCGTGCACGAGCGGCTTCGCGCATTCCTAATTCCAAATTCCATAATTCCTAATTGCGGAGATCCACCATGAATGGCGGCAGCATGACGAAGGCGGAGCTCGTGGAGGAAGTGTCACGGGTCTCCGATCTCACGAAGAAGCACTCCGAGGTCATCGTCGACACGGTCTTCAAGAGCATCATCGACGCGCTGCATCGCGGCGAGAAGATCGAGCTGCGGGGCTTCGGGAGCTTCCGTCTTCGCAAGCGCGAGCCGCGCAAGGGCCGCAATCCGAAGACGGGCGACAAGGTGGACGTCCCGCCCAAGAAAGTGCCGTACTTCAAGCCGGGCAAGGAACTGAAAGAGCTCATCAACCGCGAGCCCGACGCGACGCCCTCGACCGGCCAGGTGCCGCCGGACGCGCTGGCGGTCTAAAGCTCGCGAAATTTACAATTTACAATTGTAAATTGTAAATTCCGATGGAACGCCTCTGGTCTCCCTGGAGACTCGCCTACGTGACCGGTCAGACCGGCGACAAGGCGCGCTGCGTCTTCTGCGACGCGGCGGATCCCGTCGCCCGATCCTTCCGGCCAGGACTCGCTGGTGCTCGTTCGCGGTGCAGCGCTCCTACGTCATCCTCAACCTGTATCCGTACAACAACGGCCACCTGATGGTCGTGCCGAACCGGCACGTCGCGTCGCTGGTCGAGACGATGCGGACGACGAGCTGCACCGAGATGATGGCGTTCGCGCGCGACGCCGAGATCGCGCTCGGCGAGGCGTACCAGCCGCAGGGCATCAACGTCGGCATCAATCTCGGCCGGCCGGCCGGCGCCGGCATCATCGACCACATTCACATCCACCTGGTGCCGCGCTGGACCGGCGATACGAACTTCATGTCGGTCGTCGGCGGCACCCGCGTGCTGCCCGAGGACATGCAGGAGACCGTCGCGCGGCTGAAGCCGATTTTCGAGCGGCTCAAGGCGACGCCGCGAACCGCTGAACATGACGGCAAGCCACGAAAACGCAAAGACTGCGAAAACACGAAGACACGAAACATTGAGCTTGCGTGTCTTCGCGAGTCTTCGTGCGTTGTCTAGTCTGAGTATGGTTCTCGAGCTCTCCGCTGAACATCTCGCCTTCCGGAAGTCGATCGAGCAGTTCGCCCGCGAGGTGGTCGCGCCGCGGGCGGCGGCGATCGACGAATCGGGTGAGTTCCCGCTCGACGTGATGCGCGCGGCGGCCGGCCGCGGCCTGCTCGGGGCGACGCTGCCCGGCGAGTGGGGCGGCGCCGGGCCTCGACTTTCTCCGCTATGTCCTGGCGATCGAGGCGATCGCGTCGGCCAGCGCCACGGTCGCCGTATCGCTCGTCGTCCAGAACTCGCTCGTCGGCCGACCTGATTGCCCACGCCGGCCGGCCCGGACCAGAAGGAGCAGTGGCTCCGCAAGCTCGCATCCGGCGACGCGATCGGCGCGTTCGCGCTGTCGGAGCCTGACGCGGGCACGGACGCCGCCAACCAGAAGACCAGCGCGCGTGAAGAGCTGGCGACGGCTACCGCATCTCCGGCCGCAAGGTGTGGGTCGCGAACGCCGATGTCGCATCGGTGGCGATCGTCTTCGCGCGCACGCGGCCCGGGCAGCGCGGGAAGGGCATCACCGCGTTCTGGTGCCGATGGACACGCCCGGGATCACACGGACCGCCCGCGCCGATTCGCTCGGCGTTCGCGGGCTCGGGTGCATGGACCTGGAGTTCGACGTCACGGTCAGCGAGAGCCAGGTGCTCGGCGTCGGTCGATCACGGGTTCCGCATGGCGATGTGGGCGCTGGAGGGCGGCCGCATCGCGATTGCGGCGCAGGCGCTCGGCATCGGCGAGGCGGCCATCGCGGAGGCGATCGCCTACGCGAAAGCAGCGCGAGACGTTCGGCCAGCCGATCGCCAACTACCAGGCGATTCAGTGGATGCTGGCCGACATGGCCACCGAGCTCGAGGCGGCGCGGATGCTGACCTGGAAGGCCGCGGCGGCCGCGTGCACCAGGAACGCGGCGCCGTCGAAGCGGCGATGGCGAAGGTGGCGGCCTCGGAGGCGGCGCACAAGGCCGCCGACCGGGCCATGCAGATCCTCGCCTCGGCCGGGTATCGCCGCGGCTCAGTCGCCGAACGCCTGTTCCGCGACGTGCGCGCCGACGGAGATCTACCAGGGCACGTCAGAAGCGCAGCGGATGATCATTGCCAACGGAATACTGACGCGTGCCTAGGCAGGTGGGGCAGGAAAGGCGGGTTCGGCAGGTGCTGAGACGCAGAGAGAGCGCCTGCGGCCATGCCGAGCCGAGCCGCCTTCGCGCTTCGCGCTACGGTGGCCAAGGGAAGTCCGCCTGCGGCCACGCGAGCCGCGAGTGATCCGCGAGCGAAGGTCCGAGGCGAGGCATCAGCGTAAGTTCGCGGCGGGGGTGGGGCCCCAGCGCCAGTGGAAAAAGTTGGCCACCATGCCGAAATCTCTAAGCCGCCGTGAGTTCGCGAAGGCCACCGGCGTTGGGCGCTCTTGTCGGCGTCGGCTCGCCCTGCGTTTGGCCAGGCTCCCGCCGTCCGCGCCGCCGGCATCAAGCCGGTCGTCATCGCGTCCGCCAACGGAAACCGCTTTAGGAACGGCGGCACGCAGACGGCGGTCGAAAAGGCGTTTGCGACGATGACCGCCGGGGCCGATGTCCTCGATGCGCTGATCGCCGGCGTCAACATCGTCGAGCTCGATCCTGAAGACACGAGCGTTGGCTACGGTGGCTTGCCGAACGCGGACGGCGTCGTCCAGCTGGATGCGTGCTGCATGCACGGGCCCCGGAAGCGCGCGGGAGGCGTCGCCAGCCTCGAGGGCGTCAGGACGCCGTCGAACGTGGCGCAGAAGGTGATGGACGTCACCGATCATCATCTGCTGGTCGGAAGCGGTGCGCAGAGCTTCGCCCGGAGCATGGGATTTCCGATCGAAGGCGACCTGAACACGCCGCGCTCCCGCGAGCGGTGGCTGGAGTGGAAGCGCCGGACCGATCCCGACCACTACCTCGACCCCGCCAAGCGGGCGCAGGCGTGGCACGAGGCCGGCCTGCAGATGGTGCGCGAGGGATTGATCGATCCCGATCACTACTGGGGCACGATCAATTGCGACGCCATCAACGCGCGCGGCGAGATCTGCGGCGTGACGACCACGAGCGGCCTGGCGTGGAAGATTCCGGGGCGCGTGGGCGACTCGCCGATTCTCGGCGCGGGGCTGTACGTCGACGGCGAGGTCGGCGCCGCCGGATCGACTGGCCGCGGCGAGGCGAATCTCTACAACCTGTGCTCGTTCCTGATCGTCGAGGAGATGCGGCGCGGCGCCCATCCGAAGGATGCGGCCATCACGGCACTCAGGCGCGTGCAGAAGAACACCGTCGAAAAGCGCCTCCTCAACTCGCGCGGACTGCCGAACTTCGGCCTGAACTTCTATGTGCTGAATGCGAAGGGCGAATTCGCGGGGGTGTCGATGTACGCGTCGACGTTTGCCGTCTGCACCGAGAATGGGCCTGAGACCCGCAACACCGAAGCCCTGCTCACAGGAGAAGCGAGCGAATGAGTGGTCTACACTCACCAACTCTCTAACTCACCAACTCTCCAACTTCAGCCCAGCACCTGTTTGGCGATCGTCTGCAGCTGCAGGTTGCTCGTCCCTTCGTAAATCTGTCCGATCTTCGCGTCACGGAACAGTTTCTCGACCGGGTAGTCCTTGACGAAGCCGTAGCCGCCGAACAGGTTGACCGCGAGCGACGTCACCCGCTCGGCGACTTCCGACGCGAACAGCTTGCACATCGCCGCTTCCGTGAGGAAGGGCCGTCCCGCGTCGCGCAGGCGCGCCGCTTCGTAGACCATCAGCCGCGCCGCGTGGACGTCGGTCGCGGCGCGGGCGATCTGGTGCTGGACCGCCTGGAATTCGGCGATCGGCTTGCCGAACTGCTTCCGCTCGCGCGTGTACTTCACCGCGTGATCGAGCGCGCCCTGGGCGAGGCCGACCATCTGCGCGCCGATCCCGATCCGCCCCTCGTTCAGCGTCTCGATCGCGACCTTGTAGCCCTTGCCGACCTCGCCGAGCACGTTCGCGCGCGGCACGCGGCACTCCTCGAGCAGCAGCTCGCACGTGCTGCTCGCGCGGATGCCGAGCTTGTCTTCCTTCTTGCCGACCGAAAAGCCCGGAAACCCGCGCTCGACGAGAAACGCGGTGATGCCGCGGTAGCCGGCCTCGGGATTGGCGTTGGCGAAGACGATGAACAGGTCGGCCTCGCCGGCGTTGGTGATCCACAGCTTGCGGCCGGTGAGCGCCCAGTGGTCGCCGCGGTCAACGGCCCGGGTCGCCATCGCGAACGCGTCGCTGCCCGATCCGGCCTCTGACAGCGCGTAGGCGCCGAGGACGCTGGTGGCGACCTTGGGAAGGTACCGGTGCTTGATGTCGTCGCTGCCGTACCGCAGCAGCGCGTTGATGACCAGCGTGTTCTGCACGTCGACGCAGACGCCGATCGACGGGTCGACGCGGGAGAACGCCTCGACCGCCAGCACCGAGTGGAAGAAACGTTGCGCCGCCGCCGCCGAGCGACTTCGGGGATCTCGATCCCCATCACGCCGAGCTCGAAGAGCCGGTCGATCAAGGTGCGCGGGATCTTCGCCTGCTCGTCCATCTGGCGGACCAGCGGGCGCACTTCGCGATCCGCGAACTCGTACATGCCGTCGTAGAAACAGCCGCTCGTCATCCGAGAGGATGCGTCAGTGGCGATCGGCCGACGTCGGTGATCTGCATGAGCCGCATTGTAGGACTTGCCGGCGGCTTTTGCGTCTAAGATAGGGACCATGGCGGCTCTTCAGAAGAGGCCTGAGCGCACTGCTGGCCTGCGCCGTCGTCGCGGCCGGCGCAACGCTCGTCGGGCAGCAGCAGCCGAATCAGCCGGCCCCAGCCGCGTCCGGCCAGCAGCAGGCGGCTGAGCCAGCCGCAGCAGCCGACCTTCCGCGGCGGCATCAACTTCGTCCGCGTCGACGTCATCGCCAGCGCCCGCGACGGCACGATCATCGCCGACCTCAAGGCCGAGCGACTTCGAGGTCACCGAAGACGGCAAGCCGCAGAAGATCGAGACCTTCAAGTTCGTCGAGCTCGACGGCGGGCTGATGCAGAATCCGGGTGGGCCGCCGCCGCGGCAGATCCGCACCGATGCCGACGAGGAGGTCGAGGCCGCGCGCGACGACGTCCGGCTGTTCGCCTTCTTCCTCGACGAATATCACGTCCGCCGCGAAACGAGCATGGCGAGCCGCCAGGAGATCTCCCGCTTCATCGAGACGCAGCTCGGTCCGACCGACATGGTCGCGATCATGTACCCGCTGCAGCCGATCGCCAGCATGCGGTTCACCCGCAATCACGACGCGATCCGCCGCGCGATCGAGCAGTTCGTCGGCCGCAAGTTCGAGTACGAGCCCAAAAACGAGTACGAGCAGAAGCTCGTCTACTATCCGACCGAGACGGTCGAGAAGGTGCGCAACCAGATCTCGCTGTCGGCGATGGAGTCGCTCGTCTCGCACATGGGCGGCCTGAAGGAGGGGCGCAAGACGATGGTCCTCGTCAGCGAGGGCTACAGCAACATGCTGCCGCCCCAGATGCGCAACGCCGGTCGCGTCGATTCCCGGCCTCGGCAACCCCGCGCACAACGATCCCAACGCGGGACGCGACGACCCGAACGAGTTCCGGGCGCAGATGCTGTCGTCGTTCGACATGCAGGAGGACCTCCGGCAGATTTACCAGGCCGCCAACCGCAACAACGTCTCGATCTACGCCGTCGACCCGCGCGGCCTGGCCACGAGCGAGTTCAACATCGCCGAGAACATCAATTCACGGACCGATCGCGAGTACCTGAACTCGACGATGGATACGCTGCGGGTGATGGCGGAGCAGACCGACGGCCGCGCGATCCTCAACCGCAACGATCTGACGCTCGCCATGAAGCAGATCGTCCGCGACGCGAGCGCCTACTACCTGCTCGGCTACAGCTCCGCGTCAGCGCCGACCGACGGCAAGTTCCACGAGATTAAGGTGCGTATCCGCCGGCCCGGCGTCCAGGTCCGTTCGCGCAAGGGGTACTGGGCCGTCTCTCCGGCCGACGTCGAGCGCATGACGAAGGTGGCGACGGCGGCGCCGGTGCCCAAGCCTGTCCAGAACGCGCTCGCGTCGCTCGCCTATCCCACGCGGATGCGTGTGATCCGCACCTGGATTGGCGCCGAGCGTGGCGAGAACGGAAAGACGCGCATGACCTTCGTGTGGGAGGCGAACCGTGCCCCTGGGGCGCCCGGCGCGCGAGACCGAGCAGCCGGCGCGCGTGTCGGTAACCGCCGTCGGCACCGACGGCTCGCCGTATTTCCGCGGGCGCGTGCCGGCCGCGGCGCCAAGCACGGGCGCAGCCCCGGCGCCGGCAGCCGCCGTGGCAGGCGCGCACGTGACCTTCGAAGCGCCGCCCGGTCCGATGCAGCTGCGGCTCTCCGTCGAGGGGGCCGACGCGCAAGTGCTGGACTCCGAATCGCGCGAGGTGACGGTTCCGGATCTCACGCGTCGACCATCTTCGGCACGCCGGCAATTTATCGCGCGCGAACCGCTCGCGACATCCAGCAGTTCCGCGCCAACCGCGATCTGGCGCCCACCGCAGTCCGGGAGTTCCTGCGCACCGATCGCCTGCTGATCCGTGTGCCGCGTACGCCACCGGGGCAGTGGCGGCGAAGATCCTGAACCGATCCGGACAGGCGATGTCCGAGCGTGCCGGTGGCGATGGAAGGCACCGAGGCAGTATTCGAAGTACCTCTCGCCTCGATGCCGTCGGGCGAGTACATCCTCGAAATCAGCGCAGCGGGCACCGACCTGAAAGAGCTCGTCGCGTTCCGTATCTCGGGCTGACGTGCGCGCGGCGGCCATCGCCCTCGCGTGCGCGGCCGCGATCGCGGCAGGCGGCGGTGCGTCCGCCGCTTCGTCTCCGGCGATTCGCGTCGACGTCGTGGCCGAGGACCGCGCCGGGTCGGCCGTCGAGACCCTGACCGCCGCGGACTTCGAGGTCGTCGAGAACGGGGCCCGCAGGGACGTCTCCTCGGTAACCTTCATCAGAGCGAACGGCGCGCTCGAGCCTGGAGCGCGCGCCCAGCCTATCGAGTCCGCGTCCGACGAACAGTCCGAGGCGGCGAAGGATGGGACGCGGCTCTTCGCGATCTTCCTCGACGACTATCACGTGACTCCCGGCGACGGCGCGGCGCAGGCGCGCAGGGTGCTGACCGGCTTTATCGAACAGGCACTCGGGCCGCGTGACCTGGTGCTCGTCGTCAAGCCGCTCGACTCGCTCCTGACGCTGCGCATGACGCGCGACCTGGACGCCGTCCGGCGCTCAATCGCGCAGTTCGAGGGACGCAAGGGGATCTACGAGCCGCGCTCCGCGCTCGAGGCGAGCATCACGGCCGGCAGCCGTGAGCGGGCGGATGCCGTTCGGGTTCAGGTGGTCGACGTCGGCGCTGAACGCCATGGCGGCGCACCTCGGACGGCTGAGCATCGCGCGGAAGTCGCTCATCGTCGTCAGCGAAGGGTTCTCCATGCCGGTCAGGCGGCGCGGCGAAGGCGCACTGCCGACGGTCGACTCGGTGTTCCGCAACGCCAATCGCGGCGCCGTGTCGATCTCCACGATCGATCCGCGCGCGCTGCTGCTCCTCCAGGCGCCGCGGAACCTCGACCCGTCGATGGGCCCTCGGCGAACCAGGACCAGGCTGCTGACGCCGACGTGCTCACGAGGCTCGCTGCCGAGACCGACGGCGTCGCGATGCTGACTGCCGCTGCCGTCAAGCCGGGGCTCGACCGGATCGTGCGCGAGTGGGCGCTCATTACCTGTTGACGCTGTCCGGACTGGACACCCCGACGGCGGCCGGTTTCACGCCGTGGACGTGCGGGTGCGCCGCCCCGGGATTTCGGTCCGCGCGCGCAAGGGCTACTGGTCGCCGACGCCGGACGACCTGTTTCGTGCGTCCGAGGCGGCGCCGGGAACGCTCGCCCGCGCGGCCGCCACCGCTTCCACGCCGGGCAAGCCCCCTCATCCGGCCATGGTTTGGTGTGACGCGCGATGCCGACGGCGCGTCGCAACTCAGCTTCGTCTGGGAGCCGACCGATCGCGTGCCGGGTGAGCGCGGCCGTGCCGGCGATGCCCGCGCGAATCCAGTTCAAAGCGATCGGCGACGGACGGCCGCACGATCTACGAAGGCGCGGTGCGTCCCGCCGGCGCGCCGCTCGGGCCGCCGGATACACCAGCGCAGCTGGCCTTCTCAGTGCCGGCGGGACGGCTTCGCGTCGAGATGTCGATTGAGGATGCGACGACGCGGGTGATCGACACGGACGTGCGGGACGTCATCGTGCGGCCGCTCTCGGGGCCGGTCGTGATTGGCACGCCGCAGGTGCTCCGGTCGCGGACCGCGCGCGAACACAGCCTGCTTGGGGGCAGCCCTGCCGCCGTGCCGGTCGCCACGCGCGTCTTCAGCCGCACGGAGCGGCTCTGGGTGCGCGTCGGTGCGTACGCCGCCGACGGCGAGCCGAGGGTCGGCCGCCCGGCTGCTGAACAGGGTCGGCGGCGAGATGCGGACGCTCGACGTCGAGACGACGGCGATCGCCGACGTCTATCAGGTCGACGTCCCGCTCGCGGGCCTGGCGGCGGGCGAGTACTCCGTGCAGTTTTCGGCGACGAGCGGAACACGCGATACGTCCGAGAGCGTCATCTTCCGCGTGACACCGTAGTCCTACCCGAGGGGCTTCGCCCCTCGGACTCCCCGACACGCTCTCTCCCGCCTTCGCCAGGGCTACGGCGGGCAAGCGCGAAATCCTTTTCACAGTCGCCCCGCTCCGTCTTGGCCGCCGTAGCGCGCTCGCGTTTCAAGCGCGAAGGCGGCTCGCGTGGCTCGCTCGCGCGCTCGCTCGCGACTGTAGTTGGTGTGTGAGATTGCCTGTCCCTCCGCCAGAACTCCCAGAACACTAAGGAAATCTGCGGTGTTTGCCGGTTAGGCGGCCAGGCGTGCCGCCCTTTATGGCGTTGCCGTGCCCCGGTCCCATTAACGCCTCGACGAAGCGGCGCTCGCGCTCGGAGAGCTCGTCTGGTGCTGCCACGGAATTGGCTCAGGTGGTCAGGCCCATCCTGGGGCTGTGAAGCTGAGCTCGGCGAGAGGGTCCCCATTTATCCTCAGTTTCCCGTTGCTCGTGGAACATCTGAGCCGCAGCACGGAGATCGGCGCGTCCCTGCTCGGTCACCTGGACACCATTCACGTACAATCCGGAGTCGCAAACAGAAAGGCGTTAGCGATGAAGAAGCTCGTGCCGCTGGCGGTGTTGGTCGGCGTGGTGCTGTGTTTCGCGGTCGTCTGCTATCCAGCGAGCCGGACCGCGCCGTTCCGGGTCAAGGTGGTCGATGAGCGCACCGACAGAGGCGTTTCGAACGCGCGAGTCATTGTCGAGAACGGAGTCGAGAGCACGACCGAGTTTGATGGGTCGGTTCTGTTCTGGCTGGATACCGCGCTGATGAACCGCACGGTGAGCTTCACCATTGAGCGGCGGGGTGTCACGACCACGGTCGAACTGCTGGTCACTGGCGGCGGACTCGTAGCGGTGCCTGTGCCCGCGCCGTGAGCCCTACGCGCTGGTTAGGACGGCTTATCGGGAAGCAGGTCGACGAAGTTGGCTGAGAAGGTGCGTTGGCAGTGCTCGCAGCGATACCAGCGGTTATTCGAGTCGAGCTGATCTTCGGGCGTAACGTCGGCCGCATCTGGCGTGCCGCAGAAGATGCAGGGCGGCGGTTTTGGGGGAGTGACATATAGTCGTCTCACAGCCGTATACGGGGAGATTCAGTCCCACGCTCGCGTCAGGGCAGGGCTATATGGCCGGGCTCCGCGCGAGCCCTGAGTATTCCAACCAGGGCGAATATCGCGATGCCCATCAACCCGATCACGACACTCAAAAGCGTTCCGACAGACAGCCAGTCGTCCGAGGCATCTGTCCCCGCCCGCCATTCTCCCCAAAGGCCAAAAAGAGCGCCGACGAGCAGGCTGAGCATGAAAGGCCAAGGAGCGGCCAGGCGAACTCGTGACGAGTGGGTGCCGACGCTCGTGCCAGCAACGATCAACCAGCCCCCCGCAATCCAGTTATGCCATGGCATGTCGAGCCAGTCTGCCGCGACCAGTGACTCAAAGTGCAGGCAGGTCTCAGCGCAGACGATGAATACGCCGAACGCAACGGCGACAACGGGCCGAGCGAACAGCTCCATCTACAGACCCGCCTGACGCAGCCCGTCACTCAACTGATCGGAGGACGGAACTTCGTCCGGATACAGTCGTCAAGTCGGCTTCGGAAACGGGGGCGTCGGCTCCGCCATACCGAACACGTCCCGGTTGCGATACAGGATGGTCGGCGTCGGATATCCGGTGCGTGGGTCGGTCGCCGGAAGCGTGTCCAGATCGACGACCTGATAGTCGTTCGGTCGCCCTAACGCGGTCAGTGACGCTTCCAGACGCGCCGCATGTCCGGCGTAGTCGGGCAATTTCCACGCGTGAGAAACGTCAGTTCGCTTATCGACGTCGGCGGAGGCGCATTCACGCCGCACACAAAAGGGCGGCACAGAGTAGCGCGGCAATCGAGGGCGCAGCGCGCACCCGCACATTGTGCCAGTCTTCAGCGTCGCCAGTCTTTTGCTTGATTGGTTCGCGCCCTCGACGGGCGGCGTCGGCAAACTAGCCGCGTCGAGTCAGCGCAGCGGACGAAAGTGAAACGGCGTCGGCGCGGCCAGCAATACCGCTCGGGTCTGGAATCGCCAGCGGCGGAGATACTCGTCTCAGCCCTCCCGGACCGTCTGGCGCGTCTCGTCGTCCGGGTCGAATGCGTCGAGGGACGCCTCCAGACTGGCGCAGGACGCCGCCTGGAGGTCGTCGAGGAACCTCTCGCCGTTCAACCGGCGCGGCGGCCTCGAGCGCGCGACGACACGCTGCCGGACCTCCTCGACCTCCCGTTCAAAGTGGCCGCGCGCCTTCACCATTCTGATCAAACCGCAGCTCCCCTTTTGGACCCGACCCGCTTCGTAACCGCCCATCCTAAAGTCGTCTAAACCGCGAGTACTGAAATGATTGTGGGGTTCCCCACGGAGTGATGTGCTGCAAGGGACGACTGTCGAGCAGCAAGAACTCGTCGCCCAGCTCCGCCGCAAGCGTTTGGGCGGAATATCGCATCACCGGCAACCCGCTGCAAGTAGATGGGCCGTCGAGTGCAAAAGTCGCGATAATCGCGGTCCCTCCTGCTTTTAGCGTTCCTTTCAGATGCTCGAGGTACGCCTCGCGCTGCTCAGGCGTGGTGAGGAAATGGAACACGGCGCAATCGTGCCAGATGTCGACTGGAGGTGCCTGCCATCCTCCGGTAACATCTGCTTCAATCCAGGTGACACGCGGGGCTCGTGCCCCTAGTCGCTTGAGCGCGAGTGTCAGAGCGGCTCCCGACACGTCGAGGACGATGAGGCACGCCAACCCGCGATCGAGAAGGTGATCGACGAGGCGGGAATCCCCGCCTCCGACATCGATGATTCAGGTATTCGGGCCGATACCAACGTCGTCCAACAGTCGCAACGAGGGGGCTGGATGCGCCTGATACCAGCTGACATCGTCGCCGTGCTTGGTCGAGTTACACGTCGCTCCCAGTGGGTCTTGGTTTCCACTGCCGATTCTCCGGGTGGCGATGGTCTCCAAGCGAGCATACACCCGCACGTCGAGGGCGAAAACACTGCACGCATCTTGCCTTGGCGATCTGGACTCGAAGGTGACGTGCTTGCGAAACCGAATCTTACTGTAAGTTGTGTAATAGCAACCGAGAGGGGCGCATCCGCAACACTGACGCGACATCGCGGCTCCGAGTGCTTGGACCTCGGAGCCGCCGGTTCCTGTTCTAGTTGGTCGGTACCCGTTGTGCGAGGAATCCACGGGTTCGGCCGCCTTGGACGTACACGCCAACCAGGTCGCCGCCGGCGTTGATTCCAAAGACGCGCGTCGCGGTGGCGCCCGGCACGTCGATACGGGCGAACGCCGCGCCATCGAACGTGAACCCGTGTGCGCCGGCCGCATCGTTGAAGACACCGACCACCACTCCGGCCGGATTGATGTCCCACGCCGCCGTGGACAAGGTGCCGGGCACCTCGAGCGGCGTCAATGTGCCGCCCTCGTAGATAGTAGCCTTTGCCTCGGCCATCCATCATGTCCGTGTAGAGACCGACAATCAGCTCTGCCGTCCGGGGTCGCACCGTTGTGCATGGACATTCCCTCGGGCAGTTCGGCGACGCCGTCACGTCGCGATCATCATCCCATGCATACTGCCCATCAGATCTGCGTCGTGATAGCAGCCGAGGACTGACCCATCGGCTAGGATGCGCTGCGGAATCGTGTTCACATGACCAGGGAAATCCATCGACAGGAACTGGCCCTGCGTGGTTAGCAGGAAACCGTGGGCCGGGATGTTGCCGGATTCGCCCACCCGCTGATAGGTGCCAACGATTTCCCGTTCGGGCCGATGCCACGCGCCGCCGTGACGCGCGCCCCCGGCACGTCAATGCTCGCGAACTCGCCGCGCCTCCAGAGGAACCCGTGATTGAGTCCGGCGGTGTCGATGTAGAACCCGACGACGTCTCCGCGCGCGTTGATGCCCTGGGCATTCGTCAAGACGGCGCCGGGCACTTCGAGGGTGGTGAAAACCAGCTGCCGTTCCGCGCCGGCCAGCGATGCGTACATGGCACCTGTACAAACGGCGATCGCGGCAACACATTTGAGCGTCTCATCGGCTGCCTCCTCTGCCTTATATGGTTGAGTTGCCTGCGTGGCCTATCATACTCGGGCTTCGACTGCGGTGTCGTGATAAATGGATCCAGCCGCGATCCGCGCGCTGCTGGTGCGCACATCGCGCAGTATTGACGGGATCGCAAAAATCGATATTCCCCATGCCGCCGATGAGTGCGCCGGTGCCGACTACCGGCCTGGAGGCCTGTCCTGGCCGGTCGAACGACGCGAGCACGTTGCCTTCCGGCGGGCGCACGCCCGAGGAGTGAGACCTCACAGGCGCAGGAGAAGTGTCGAAGACAGGAAGGAGATCGCCGTTACGCACTGACGCGACCAAACCCTCGGACTACCCGAATTCGGCAGGGGCCATCGGAGATCGCTGCAGAGAAAGCGGCCGGGTCTCTATGCTAAACGCCTACCTTCAACGATTTGGGAATCCGCATGGCGTCCGGCCTGACGTGACGGCGCTTCTGTCTGAATGGGGGCGTGGTAATACCAATGCTCTCAACGAGTTGCTGCCGCTCGTCTACGCGGAGCTGCGGCGGATTGCCGCACGCCAGCTTCGCGCCGAAAGGGGTGGCCTCACGCTGCAGCCGACGGCGCTCGTTCACGAGCTTTACCTGCGTCTGGTCGACCAGCGGCAAGGCGACTGGCGGGATCGGGCGCATTTCTTCGGCGTCGCGGCGCAGGTGATGCGCAGGATTCTCGTGGATCACGCGCGCCGCCGTCGTGCGAACAAGCGCGGCGACGGCCTTCCGACTGTGTCGATCGACGAGGCGATGGAAGAAGCCGCCCCCGATCGCATCCCGATTCTCGCGCTGGATCATGCGCTCGATCGTCTTGCGGGACTCGACGAAGGTCTCGCCCGCATCGTGGAGCTTCGCGCCTTTGGCGGACTCACGATTGAAGAGGCCGCTTGTGTTCTGAAGGTGTCGCCAACGACTGCCAAGCGCGAATGGCGCACCGCCAAGGCGTGGCTCACGCGCGAGCTGGGTCTCGAGATCCGGCCGTGAACAGCGAAAAGTGGCAACGCGCCAAGGCGGTGTTTCAGGCCGCTCTGGAGCATCCTCCAGAGGAACGCGCCGCTTTCGTGGAATCGGCGGTCGAACACGACGAGGAGCTGCGACTGGAGGTGCAGTTGCTGCTGCGGGCGGACGCCGCAGGTATCAGCGTACTCGATCGTTTGCCGCTGGCCGGCGCCGCCGTGATTGCCGCGGCATCCAGCGACTTCCCGCCAGATGACCGAAATCCTCTCGAATCCACTCTCAGCGCGGGCATCGCATCGGGCCGTACACGGTCACCGCGCTGCTTGGCGCGGGCGCGATGGGGCAGGTGTATCGCGCGCGAGATCCGAAGCTGAATCGAGACGTGGCGCTCAAGGTTCTGCCGGCTGTCTTCGCTGTCGACGCAGATCGCCTCGTCCGCTTCAAGCGAGAGGCGCAGATGCTGGCCGCGCTGAATCATCCCGAACATCGCCGCGATCTACGGGTTTGAGGACGCGAGCGGCGAGCACGCGCTCGTCCTTGAACTGGTGGACGGACCAACGCTTGCGGAAGTGATCGCGCGTGGTCCTCTGACACTGGATGAGACGCTCACCATCGCGCGTCAGATCGCTGAGGCGTTGGAAGCCGCGCACGACAAGGGCATCATCCACCGTGACTTGAAGCCAGCCAACATCAAGATCGCAGGCAACGGTCCGGTCAAGGTGCTGGACTTCGGGTTGGCCAAGGTGTGGGAGGGCGCCCAGGCGCCCTCCTGTCCGGCAGTCCGACGGTGACGGCGTCGCAACTTGGTGAGCGGGCGATTCTCGGGACGCCGGCTTACATGAGTCCCGAACAAGCTCGTGGACAGGACGCTGGACAAGCGGACGGACATCTGGTCATTTGGCTGTGTCGTCTTCGAGATGCTCACCGGTCGTACGGCATTCGGAGGCGAGACCATCTCGGATACCATCGCCCGCGTTCTCGAACGGGAGGTTGACTGGTCGACACTTCCTCCAAACTGTCCCACCTCGCATTCTGGACTTGTTGCGGCGATGTCTGCAGAAGGACCCGAACCGTCGACTCCGGGATATTGGCGATGCGCGTATCGAGATCGACGATGTCCTGACTGCGTCTCCGATCGCGAGAGCGGCGCCCTCGGAGCCTGGCTCGCGCCAACGTTCCACGTCGGCCGCTTGTTCGGGTCGCGGCGGCAGCCAGTCTCGTGATCGCGTCGGCCCTGATCGGCGCCTTCGTCGCACAGACGGAATCGTGATGGTATCGAGCCTGTTTTTCGGCAGCTGACCTTCCGGCACGGGTCGCTTCGCGGCGCTCGCCTCGCAACGGACGGACAGACGGTTGTGTACAGCGCCGCATGGATCGGCACACCGCCGCAGGTGTACGTTCTCCGCCCGGAGAGCCCGCAGTCCGGATCGATCGGCCTTGCTGATGCCGGCGTGTTTTCGGTCTCGTCAAAAGGTGAACTGGCCGTTGCCCTCGGATGCCGTCTGAATTGGGGGGAATGTACTGGGACGCTGGCCCGCGTCCCGATGACCGGCGGCGCGCCACGTGAGCTGGTAAAGGACGTTCACGTTGCTGACTGGAGCCCTGACGGCGAAAACATGGCGGTCGTCTCGTTCGCCGGTGGCCGATACCGCCTCGAGTATCCCCAGGGCAAAGTGTTGTACGAGCCGCCTGGTTGGATTACGTACGCGCGTCTGTCGCCGCGAGGCGATCGCATCGCGTTCCTGGATCATCCTCGCCTCGGTGATATCGGCGGTTCCGTCGCGCTGATCGATATGGCCGGTCAAAAGGTGACGCTCTCGTCCGACTGGAAGTCGCTGCAAGGCCTCGCCTGGGCCGGCGACGAGATCTGGTTCACGGGCTCGCGAACGGGCAAGGGCGGCAGCTCTGCGTTGCACGCGGTTTCCCTCACAGGTCGCGAACGAACGGTCTTCGCGTCTCCCGGCACGTTGAAGCTGAATGACATTGCTCCGAGCGGTCATGTCCTGATCACACGAGGCACGACACGCGGCGGAATTGTGGGACTTGGATCTGAAGCCACGAAGGATCGTGAGCTGTCATGGTTCGACTATTCGACAGTTGGCGACCTTTCGGTTGACGGGAACACGTTGTTGTTCTACGAGTGGGGTGAAGGCGTCGGCGCAAAGTCCACCATCTTCATTCGAAAGATGGACGGAAGCGACGCCGTACGCCTGGGTGAGGGCCGCCCGCTCGCCTTGTCACGGGACGCACAGTGGGCGCTTGCCGTTCAAGGCGAGATACCTGGCGAACTCGCCCTGCTGCCGACGCGAACCGGAGAGGTCAGGCGACTGCCGCGTGGCGCGATCGCCGAATACCTGGATTGGGCGGTATTTTCGCCCGACGGCCGACGCATCTATTTCGCGGCACGCGACGCGTCGGATGTTAACCGAACCTACGTGCAGGACCTCGACGGCGGCGAGCCCCGGCCGGTCACGCCCGACGGGTTCGTTGGACTGTTGTTGTCGCCAGACGGCCGCACATTGGCCACGATTGACCGGTACGGCGAGTACTACCTGTATCCGGTCGATGGTACGTCCGAGCCGCGGCCCGATACCGGGTTACATCGACGGTGATGTGCTGCTTCAGTGGAGCGCGGACGGCCGTTCTTTTTTCATTCGAGAGGCGGGCAACCTCGTCCTGCGCATCCACCGTTTGGATATCGCGACTGGTGATCGACGCTTCTGGAAGGAGCTGGTGCCGCCCGATCCGACGGTCCTCATTGACATCGGTTCGGACCCCGGACAGGTGCGGATAAGCGCGGACGGCAATCGTACGCCTACACATACTGGACGTTCGAAGGAGAACTCTACCTCGCCCAGGGCCTCAAGTAAGAGCTAGTCCAGTGCGCGCAAATCGTTGACCACGCTCAGTCTTTCGGTATATGGTTCAGCTTGGAGGTCTAGCGATGCGTCAGATTCTTGTGGCGGCGGTCATCGCGGCAGCCGTCGGCCAGGGCGCCGTTCCGCTTCATGCGTGCGGCGACAAGCTGATGATGCTGGGCCGAGGGATTAAGTTTCAATCGAAGCACACGCCCCGCGCAGCCGCAGTGCTTCTGTACCTTCCGGAAAGTGCCACGGGCCTGGCGCTGACGGACCCGAAACTCGAATCAGCGCTTCGCGAGGCTGGCCACGCTGTCCGCGCGGTCACCACGCCCGCCGATCTGGAGACCGCCTTCGCTGGAGGGACGTTCGATGTCGTGCTCGCGAACATTACCCAGGCGCCGGAACTCGAGAAGGCGAAGAGTGTCGCCGAACGAAGCGCCGTCGTGCTTCCCGCAATCTACCTGGTTGCGCCCGCGTCACCCGGGACAAACAAGCAGCAGTCCAAAGCTGACCGTGACAAGGCATCGAAGGACTTCGGCGTGATCGTCGAAGTGCCAGGGCGGCCCGGACACTACTGCCACGCCGTCGATCAAGCGATGGAGCTGAAGCTGAAGCGCGAAAAAGACAACGGCGCGGCGGCCGTAACGTGGTTCGTCGGACACGTCGTCGCTCATGCCTCCCTGTCACGGCGGGCGTCGTCACCGCGTGCCTACTGGCTACCGGGCCTCGAGAGGCCGCCGCGCAGGCGTTCGTGCCCGCAGCGGGGGAGGGCACGGTCAGCACGTCGTACCAGTTCGTCTCATCGAACGGGCAACTAGGTATTGATTTCTCTCCTGAGCCGCCTCTCGACAGAACCCGAACCCATGCGTTCATCTGGCACGTCGAGTACGGATTGAGCGACAGGATCGCCGTGCACGCATCTCTCCCCACGATGATGGTCCGGTACGAGGGACCGACTGCTCACACGGTCGGCGTGAACGGGCAACCATCAGACATCGACGATGGCACGTATCACGGAGCGTTTCAGGACTTCTATTTCGGGACGCGATTCAAGCTTCTGGAATCGGCAAGGTTCGCGCTCACGCCCTTTGTGGAAGTGATTATCCCAAGCCACCATTACGAGAGTCTGGGTCACTCGGCCGTGGGTCGCGATCTGCGCGCGCTGGTCGTTGGCGCGGCGGCCGGTGGGTTCGCTGAGGACCTGCTTCCTGGACTCTACTTTCAGACGCGGCTCTCGTACGCCTTCGTTCAAGACGCCGTTGACATCCGTCCGAATCGCACTGGAATTGACAGCGCCGTCGGATACTTCGTCACGCCTCGCCTGGCGATCCAGTTTGTCCAGACGTTCCAATTCGTGCATGACGGAATTGACTGGACGATAACAAGCCCCTTCATTCTTGCCGTCCACGATGGGAGCCAGTTCACCCAGGCTCATGGTCTCAATCACGACCGACTGGCTCGCAGCAACTTCCTCAATTTCGGCGGTGGCGTGACGTTCGCGTTCACTGAGAACGTCGGTATTTTTGCAACAACAGCGGCGCTGGCATGGGGGCAAAACCTTATACGCCCCCGGTCCCTGACCGTTGGTGCGACGTGGGGTTTTCAGGCGGGACGTGCTCGGCGAACGAGTCCAAGCCGCAGTAATCCAGTCTGTACTTCACTGACGTGACCGGGGCGCTCTCGCCAAGTCCTTTCCGTCTCCACGAACGCACCGACTATCGTCGGGAATCTTGTTGCTGAAGCCAACGGACGTTTCCGACGCGGGTCATCGCAGCACCATGTAAATGCGTTCGCATTCGTGAACAGTTGGAGGAGGATGTTCGCGTCGCCCAGTTCTTCAATGGCGCAACGCGGTGGCCCTCGCTGGGTCGGAGCCGTCGACAGACGCAGCGAGGTCGTCCAGTTCCTGATCGGTCAGTTGCACACACTGACTTTGACGAGTCTCGGCATCCTATGCTTCCTCCGGTCCTTACTCCGGGCGCCCAGGATTGACAGGGTCGCCGGTCCAGCAGCGCTGCCCGCCGTGCCGTTTCCCGTGAGCGTGAGGCAGTCGTCCGAACACGCGGGGGCGACGGTGCTGCTGGGTCGGTTGGCCCGCTGTGAACTCTCGCCCGCAACAGACGCACAGACGGCCTTCAGAAAAGCGCACGTGCGCTTTCTGGAGCCCTTCGTGCGCAAACGGGGCCTCGGCCTTGGTTCTGACGCAGCCTGTCGCAGGCGGTAGCGCTTTGAGGGTCCGCACAAGCGGATCGCATTGATTCCGCCTCGAGTCCCGGGCCTGTCTAAAGTAAGCCGAGCGCGCTCGAGTGTGCTTGAGGGGTGAATTGTGGGGCGCGGTCGAAGCAGAACTCGATTGCTCAGAGAATTGTGCAATGCAGGGCGAACGAAGCCACATCCTCGACAACGTTGTCGGTCTGGCGAAGGCGCGGGCCTGCACGCTTGTCGCTTTCGCGGCGGCGCGTGCGCGGCGCAGGCGATTTCATTCGAAAAACGCCGCATCGCATGAGCGGCGGTGCTTTTGCTCCGTCCGCGTCGCATGGTGCACCGGATCGGATCGCAACTGGCCGCGATTCTTCTCCACGCCGTCGTCGTAGCCGCGGAAGAAACGAGCCCGACCGCCCTTCCCGCAACCGTTTCCGTTCCCGGTGACCTGCGGCGCCACGTCGAGTCGATGCTGGCGCATGTCCGCGACGTTCCGTGCGCAGTGCCGGCGGATCGCCGAGGCGCCTTCGCTGCGCGTGGTGATCCGCATCGATCCGGCGCTGGTCGAGCGCAGCTACCGCGCGCGGACGTTGATTGCGCGCACCCCGTCGGGCGAGATATTCGCGCGCGTCGACGTCAGCCTGCGGCTCAACCCGGTCGAATGGATTGCCCACGAGTTCGAGCATCTCATCGAGCAGCTCGACGGCCTGGGCCTGCCCGCACTCGCCGCCGGCCACAAGGGCGTGTGGCTCTCGACGGACAAGATGTTCGAGACGATGCGCGCGATCGACGCCGGCCGGGCGGTGGTCGCCGAGATGCACGCGCGGCGCGGCGGCGGCAGTCGTGGAGCGACACGTTTGTAGAGTAGACCCAGTCGTTGCGACAAGAATGTAGGGATGACTGACGGGACGCCGAAGCCGCGTTTTCGCAAAAATGGCCGAATTCGCGCGGTTCGGGCGCCAGCAAGACGGCGCAGTCCGTGGAACTCTCTTTGCTTCCCGGATGGACGGACGCGTTCCCCGGACCCCTTATGTCGTCGAGCCTCGCGAAGTGGATGGAGCCGGCAGCAAGCGCACGCCGGCGAAGTGCGAAAGCTCTCGACGCTGCTCGAAGCCAGCCAGGCGCTGTCGGCGACGCTCGATCTGAAGCAGGCGCTGCAGCGCGTGCTGGAGATTCTCGGCCGCCATCACGGCGCGCATGCGCAGCACCGTCGTGCTGCTGAACGACGAGACCGGCGACGTCGAGGTCGAGGCGTCGGCCGGCGCGGTCACGCCCGGCAAGCGCGTGCGCTACCGGCTCGGCGAAGGGATCACCGGCCAGGTCGTGCAGACCGGCAAGCCGATCGTCGTGCCGCGGGTCAGCCGCGAGCCGATGTTCCTGAACCGCGCCGCCGACCGGCCCGAGCTGCGCGCAGCAGGAGCTGACCTACATCTCGGCGCCGATCTCGCTCGAAGGCCGGACGGTCGGCGCGGTCGGCATCGATCTGCGCTTCAAGGCCGACCGCGACTACAACCGCACCGTCGAAGTTCCTCGGCGTCGTCGGCTCGATGATCGCGCAGGCGGTCAAGGTGCACCGGCTGATCCAGGCCGACCGGCAGCGGCTGGTCGACGAGAACACGCACCTGCGCCAGGAGCTGAAGGAGCGCTACGACTTCTCGAACCTCGTCGGCACCAGCGGCCCGATGCGGCAGGTCTACGAGCAGGTGGCGCAGGTCGCGCGGACCAACACGACCGTGCTGCTGCGCGGCGAGTCGGGCACCGGCAAGGAGCTGATCGCCCACGCCATCCACTACAACTCGCCGCGCGCGAAGAAGCCGTTCATCAAGGTGAGCTGCGCGGCGCTGCCGCACGACCTGATCGAATCGGAGCTGTTCGGCTACGAGAAGGGGGCGTTCACCGGCGCGCACGGCGTCGAAGAAAGGGCGCTTCGAGCTCGCCGACGGCGGCACGCTGTTCCTCGACGAGATCGGCGAGCTGAACCTGGCGACGCAGGTGAAGCTGCTGCGCGTGCTGCAGGAGCGCGAGTTCGAGCGGCTGGGCGGCACCGAGACCGATCCGCGCCGAACATCCGGCTGGTCGCCGCGACCAACAAGGACCTCGAGAAGGCGATTGCCGCGGGCGAGTTCCGCGAGGACCTCTACTACCGGCTGAACGTCTTCGCGATCTTCGTGCCGCCGCTGCGCGAGCGGAAGCCCGACATCCTGCTGCTGGCCGATCACTTCCTCGAGAAGTTCGCGCGCGAGCACGGCAAGGACGTGCAAGCGCATCTCGACGCCGGCGATCGACATGCTGGTGAGCTATCACTGGCCGGGCAACGTCCGCGAGCTGGCCAACGCCATCGAGCGCGCCGTGGTCGTCTGCGACGGCCAGGTGCTGCACGCGCACCATCTGCCGCCGACGCTGCAGACCGCCGAGGCGTCCGGCACCGGTCAGACGCGCTCGCTGCGCGAGGTCGCTCGAAGCCGTTCGAGAAGGACGCGCTGCAGGACGCGCTCAAGAGCGCGCGCGGCAACCGCGCCAAGGCGGCGCGGCTGCTGGCGACGACCGAGCGGATCTTCAACTACCGCGTGCGCAAGCTCGGCATCGACTGGCGGCGGTTCAAGGACTGATCAGACAGGTGGGCAGTAGGGCAGGAAGGGCAGGTAGGGCAGAGCGCGGAGGTTACGGAGGTCAGGTCCGCGCGACACGAATGTTCAACGTCTGCCGTCGACAGTCTTGAGCAGCCGAAGTCTACCGGCTCCCTTCCGGTCTCGTCCGCTCCGCTGCACCTGCCTGCCCTGCCCTTGCTGCCGCTGCCGCTACGCGTACATCCCCCGCATCCGCGTCACCGTCGCGACGCGGTTGATCGCCACGATGTAGGCGGCGGTCCGCATGTCGACCTTGTAACGCAGCGCCGTCTGCAGCACGGCGTTGAAGGCCTCGCACATCTTGGCTTCGAGCCGCTCGTTGACTTCCTTCTCGGTCCAGAAGTAGCCGTAGCGGTCCTGCACCCACTCGAAGTACGAGGTCGTGACGCCGCCGCTGTTGGCCAGGATGTCCGGCACGACGAAGACGCCGCGTTCGTGCAGGTGGCGGTGGGCGTCCGGCGTCGTCGGGCCGTTGGCGCCTTCGACGAGGATCTTCGCGCGGATGCGCGGGGCGTTGTCCATCGTGATCTGGTTCTCGAGCGCGGCCGGAATCAGGACGTCGACGTCGAGCCCGAAGAGCTCGTCGTTGGTCAGCGGCTCGCCGCCGGGGAAGCCGGCGACGGTCTTGTGCTGCCAGACGTGCTGGCCGAGCTTGCGAGACGTCGAGCCCCTTCGCGTTGTAGACGCCGCCCTTCCAGTCGGTGACCGCCACGATCCGGGCGCCGAGCTCCGCGAGGAGCTCCGCGCTGACCGACCCGACGTTGCCGAACCCCTGGACGGCGACGGTCGCGCCCTTGATGTCGAAGCCGACGTGCTTGGCCGACTCGCGCGTCACGATCATCACGCCGCGCCCGGTCGCCTCGCGGCGCCCGAGCGAACCGCCGAGCTCGAGCGGCTTGCCGGTGACGACGGCGGTTTCGGTGTGGCCGACGTGCATGCTGTAGGTGTCCATCACCCACGCCATCGTCTGCTCGTTGGTGTTGACGTCGGGCGCCGGGACGTCCTTCTCGGGACCGATGGCGTCGATGATCTCCGCGACGTAGCGGCGCGTCAGCGCCTCGAGCTCGCGGCGCGACATGCGCGTCGGATCGCAGATGATGCCGCCCTTGCCGCCGCCGAAGGGGATGTGCGCGACCGCGCACTTCCACGTCATCCAGGCGGCGAGCGCGGTCACTTCGTCGAGCGTGACGCCCGGGTGATACCGGATGCCGCCCTTCGCCGGGCCGAGCGTGATGTTGTACTGCACGCGGTAGCCGGTGAACACTTCGATCTCGCCGTTGTCCATCTGCACCGGACACGAGACGGTGATCTGGCGCTTGGGATGCGTGAGGATTTTCCAGATGCCCGGCTCGAGGTTGAGCAGGCGGGCCGCTCCGTCGAACTCCTGAAGCATGGCCCCGAAGACCGATCCGTGTGTCGACATGACGCTCCCCAGGGCCGTCGGGCCCAATTCTGGAGCCTAGCACATCATCGCCGCCGCGTGCCGCCGGCACGTCGCTGCGAATGCGCGGCAGCGTGTCGTGTCATGATGGCCCATGAGCTTTTGTGAGCACTGTCAGGGGCAGCGGTTCGACCGCGCGCAGGTGCTGCGCACGCTGCGTGCGCTGCGGCGGCAGTGGCGCGCCGCAGGGACGGAGAGCGCGCTGCGAGGCGCTCGACGCGGCGATCCGCGAGCTGCGGCGCCTCGAGCTGCCGCACCTCGAAGGGCCGGACGACGACGTCGTGGATGGCGAGATCGTCCACTAGACCGACCGATTCGCCCGAGATCCGCGATCCGCATCCGAACTGGCGGCCTGACGGTCCGCACTAGCAGCGACGGGCGCGTCGATATAATGAAGCCGTGAAGACGGCGGAGAAGGCCCAGGCCGAGCGCGCGGAAGCGTTCACGACGATCTCCGGCCGGCCGATCAAGGCGCTCTACACGGCCGACGACGTCACCGGCGCCGATCCCGGGGAGCCGGGCCAGTTTCCCTACACGCGCGGCATCCACTCCACCGGCTATCGCGGCAAGCTCTGGACGATGCGGCAGTTCGCGGGGTTCGGCACGCCCGAGGAAACGAACCGCCGCCTGAAGCAGCTGCTCGCCGCCGGAGGCACCGGCCTCAGCGTCGCCTTCGATCTGCCGACGCTGATGGGCCGCGATCCGGATCATCCGCTGTCGCTCGGCGAAGTCGGCAAGTGCGGCGTCAACGTGACGTCGCTCGCCGACATGGAAGCGCTGTTCGACGGGATTCCGCTCGGGCGAGGTCACCACCTCGATGACCATCAATTCGCCCGCGGCGATGATCTTCGCGATGTACCTGGTCGTCGCGGAAAAGCAGGGCGTGGGCTGGCAGGCGCTCTCGGGCACGATTCAGAACGACATCCTGAAAGAGTTCATCGCGCAGAAGGAGTACATCTTCCCGCCGCGGCCGTCGATGCGGCTCATCACCGACATCTTCGGCTTCTGCGCGCGTGAAGTGCCCCGCTGGAACACGATCTCGGTCAGCGGTTATCACATCCGCGAGGCGGGGGCGACGGCGCTGCAGGAGCTGGCCTTCACCTTGCGCGACGGCATCGAGTACGTCCAGTGGGGCGTTGACGCCGGGCTCCAGACGTCGACGACTTCGTCCCGCGGATGTCCTTCTTCTTCAACGCTCACAGCGACTTCTTCGAGGAGATCGCCAAGTATCGCGCCGCCCGAAACCTCTGGGCGCGCACGATGCGCGACCGGTTCGGCGCCCGCAGCGAACGATCGTGGAAGCTGCGGTTCCACAGCCAGACCGCCGGCGTGTCGCTGACCGGCGCAGCAGCCGTACAACAACGTCGTCCGCACCGCGCTGCAGGCGCTGTCGGCGGTGCTCGGCGGCACCAACTCGCTCCACACCAACTCGCTCGACGAGGCGCTGGCGCTGCCGACCGCCGAGGCGGCCACGCTCGCCCTGCGCACGCAGCAGATCCTGGCCCACGAGACGGGCGTGACCGCGACGGTCGATCCGCTCGGCGGCTCCTACTTCGTGGAGCGGCTGACCCGCGACATGGAGGAAGAGGCCCAGGGCGTCTTCGACCAGATCGATCGGATGGGCGGCATGGTCGCGGCCATCGAGCGCGGCTTCCCTCAGAAGGAGATCGCCGAGAGCTCCTACCGCTTCCAGCAGGCGGTCGAGCGCAAGGAGAAAATCATCGTCGGCGTGAACGGTTACGTCCAGGAGGACGATCCGCCGATCGAGATTCTGTACATCGACGAATCGGCGTCCGAGCGGCAGCTGGCGAAGTTCGAGCAGCTGAAGAAGTCGCGCGACGGCGATCGGGTCAGCCGCTCGCTCGACGCGCTTCGCACCGCCGCGCGGGAGGGAGCCAACGTCATGCCGCCGATCCTCGAGGCGGTGCGCGCCTATGCGACGCTGGGCGAGATGTGCGATGCGCTGCGCGACGTGTGGGGCGAGTACGAGGAAGTGCCGGTCATCTGACGTGAATTTCAGATTTAAGATTTCAGATTTAAGATTTCAGGAATTGATGCGCAAACTGCGAGTGATTATCGCCAAGCCGGGGCTCGACGGGCACGATCGGGGAGCGAAGGTGATCGCGCGGGCCCTTCGCGACGCCGGCATGGAAGTGATCTACACCGGCCTGCGCCAGACGCCCGAGCAGATCGCGGCGGCGGCGCTGCAGGAGGACGCCGACGTGGTCGGGCTGTCGATTCTCTCGGGCGCCCACAACCACATCGCCCCGCAGTTGATGACCCTGCTCAAGGCGAAGGGCCTGGACGACGTGCTGGTGGTGATCGGCGGGATCATTCCGGACGTCGACGTGCCGAGGCTCAAGGAAATCGGCGTGAAGGGTATCTTCCTGCCGGGGACCCCGATGCAGGACGATCGTCGACTTCATCAACAGCCAACGCCGGGCGAGGGTTTGAGTCGGTAGTCGGTAGTCGGTAGCTCGAGTCGGCGACGAGCTCGGTCGCTCGAGAGTCGAAGCCTCGGGTAGCTGAAGTCCGGGAACCGAGCATCCGATAACAGGACCGTGCCGCATACCCTGCTCCTGGCCGACGACAGCGTCACGATTCAGCGGGTCATCGAGCTGACCTTTGCCGACGAGGACGTTCAGGTGATGGCCGTCAGCGACGGCGACCAGGCCATTGCCGCGGTCGATCAGCGGACGCCAGACATCGTGCTGGCGGACGTCGGCATGCCGGGCCGGGATGGCTACGAGGTCGCCCAGCACATCAAGAACACGCCGCGCCTGGCGCACATTCCCGTCGTGCTGCTCACAGGGGCTTTCGAGCCGATTGACCAGGCCCGCGCGGCTGCCGTTGGCTGCGACGGCGTGCTCGCGAAGCCCTTCGAGCCGCAGCTCGTCATCGGGCGTGTCAAGGAACTGCTCGCGCGGCGTCCCTCCGCGCCGGTGCGCGCCGAGCCGCTCGCGTCGCCTGAGCTGCCCGCGCCTGCGCAGCCGAAAACGCACCGGCTGGTGAACGAAGAGTACTTCGAGGAGCTCGATCAGGCGTTCGCGACGCTGACGGCGGTCCCGAAAAGCCCGGCACGCGATCGCGCGGCCGAGGACATTTCAAGCGACGCCATCGACTGGTTCTCGCGGCCCGCGCCCGCGCCAGCACGACGCGCCGGCACCTGTCGCAGTCGCCCTGCCGCAGCCCGCTCCGGCTGCGCCCGCGCCGCCGTCCGTCCCGGTCGCCCAAACCCTGCCTGCGCCTGCGGCGTTCCCGCCGCTGGCCGATGCGTTCACGGCGCTGCTCGAGGCCGAGCAGAAGTCACCTGCTGCGCTCGCGGCGCCCGCGTGGCCCGCGGCCGCTCCGCCGGCGATCGTGCCCTCCGACCTCGTCGACCAGGTCACGCGCCGCGTGCTCGAGCAGATGTCGGATCGAACCGTTCGTGAAACAGTGGCCGACATGGTCTCGCAGGTCGCCGAGCGCCTCGTCCGCGAAGAGATCGAGCGCATCAAGAAAAGCATTTCGTAATACGATTTCCGGATGCCTCGTCCGTTGACCGCGCTGGATCCGGCACGCCTCCGGTTACCCGACAAGCCTGCCCTGGAAGGCCTCGAAGCCAAGTGGATGACGAGTTGGGAGTCGGGCGGGGTGTATCGGTTCGACCCGTCGCGGCCGCGCGGCGACGTGTACTCGATCGACACGCCGCCACCCACCGTGAGCGGGTCGCTCCACGTCGGTCACGTGTTCTCCTACACCCATACCGACGTCATCGCCCGCTTCCAGCGGATGCGCGGCCGGGCGGTGTTCTATCCGATGGGCTGGGATGACAACGGCCTGCCGACCGAGCGTCGCGTGCAGAACTACTACGGCGTGCGATGCGATCCGTCGCTGCCGTACGATCCGGGTTTCAGCCCGCCGGAGACACCGCCCAAGCCTCCAGTCTCGGTATCGCGTCCGAATTTCATCGAGCTGTGCAACCGCCTCACGGGGGAGGACGAAAAGGCGTTCGAGCGGCTGTGGAAGTTCCTGGGGCTGTCGGTCGACTGGTCGATGACCTACGCGACCATCGGCTCGCGGGCGCAGCGCGTGTCGCAGGTCGCGTTCCTGCGCCTGCTGAAGCGCGGCCTGGCCTACCAGGTCGAAGCGCCGACGCTCTGGGACGTCGACTTCAAGACCGCGGTCGCGCAGGCGGAGCTCGAGGATCGCGAGGTCGCTGGCGCGTATCACCGCGTGAAGTTCGCGCTCGCGTGGCCGTCGAGTCCGGCTTAGCGGTCGAACAGCGTCGAGATCGAAACCACGCGTCCCGAGCTCATCCCGGCCTGCGTCGCGCTCGTCGCCCACCCGGACGACGAACGATACAAGCCGCTCTTCGGACAAGAGGTCGATCACACCGCTCTTCGGCGCGCGGGTCCCGGTGCGGCCGCATGCGCTGGCCGATCCGGCGAAGGGCACCGGCATCGCCATGATCTGCACGTTCGGCGACCTGACCGACGTGACGTGGTGGCGGGAGCTGAATCTGCCGGTCCGCGCCGGTCATTCAGCCGGACGGCACGCTGCGCCGCGTGGCCTGGGGCACGCCGGGCTGGGAGTCGGTCGCCGCCGATCGCGCGCAGCAGCAGTACGACGCCCTGGCGGGGCTCTCAGCGGCGAAAGCGCGCGGGGTCATCGTCGGCCAGCTGCAGGCGGCCGGCGACCTGGTGGGCGATCCGCGCCCGATCACGCACGCGGTGAAGTTCTACGAGAAAGGCGATCGGCCGCTCGAGATCATCACCAGCCGGCAATGGTTCATCAAGACGATGGCGTTCCGGGAGGCGCTGCTGGCACGCGGGCCGCGAGCTGCACTGGCATCCGCCGTACATGCAGACGCGCTACGAGAACTGGACCAACGGCCTGAACGGCGACTGGTGCGTGAGCCGCCAGCGCTTCTTCGGCGTGCCGTTTCCGGTCTGGTATCCCGTCACGGCCGACGGCCGTGTCGAATACGAACGGCCGATCACGCCGCCTGAAGAGCAGCTGCCGATCGATCCGTCGACCGACGTCCCGGCAGGGTACGAGGCGGGGCAGCGGGGCCAGCCTGGTGGATTCGTGGGCGATCCGGACGTCATGGACACCTGGGCGACCTCGTCAGCTGACGCCGCAGATTGTGTGCGGCTGGCCGGACGACCAGGAACTGTTCAAGCAAACGTTCCCGATGGACCTGAGGCCGCAGGCGCACGACATTATCCGGACCTGGCTCTTCGACACGGTCCTGCGGTCGCACCTCGAGCACGATTCGCTGCCGTGGAGCAACACCGCCATTTCCGGGTTGGTGCTCGATCCGGACCGCAAGAAAATGTCGAAATCGAAGGGGAACGTCGTCACGCCGATGGCGCTCCTCGAGGAGCACGGATCCGACGGCGTGCGCTACTGGGCGGCGAACGGCCGGCCGGGTACCGACACGGCGTTCGACTCGAACGAGATGCGAGTTGGCCGGCGGCTGGCGATCAAGCTGCTGAACGCGTCGCGGTTCGCGCTCGCGTCGGCCGAGCCGCAGGGCGCGGTGACGGCATCGGTCGACCGCGCCATGCTGCGGCGTCTCGCGCGGCTGGTGGACGAGGCGACCCGCGAACTCGAGGAGTACGACTACGCACGAGCGTTGCAGCGCAGCGAGGAGTTCTTCTGGCGCTTCTGCGACGACTACCTCGAGCTGGTCAAGGGCCGCCGGTACGGCGAGCAAGGACCGGAGGCCGCCGCCTCGGCCAACTCGGCGCTCGTCGCCGCGTTGTCAGTGCTGCTGCGGCTCTTTGCGCCGTTTCTGCCGTTCGTGACCGAAGAAGTGTGGTCGTGGTGGCAGGAGGGTTCGATCCACACGTCGGAGTGGCCGACCGCGGGGGAGCTCGAACGCTTGATCGCTGACGATTCGCCCGCCTCGCAGGAGCGCGACCAGGAGATCTACGAACAAGCGACCGAGGTGCTCTTCGAAGTCCGCAAGCGGCGCTCCGAGGACAAGAAGCCGATCAAGGTGTCCCATCACCGGCGTCGTCCTGCCGGACGCGTTCCGCGCCCTCATCGCGATCCCGCAGGTCGAGGCCGACCTCAAATCGGCGCTTCGCGTCAAGGCATTCACCATCGCCGCCGCCGACGTGCGCGAAATCGTCGTGGAGGGATACGAGGCTGCGTGAAGCGCCTCGATCCGGCCGTCTATCGTGACCTCGTGCGCCGTGCCCTCGACGAGGACATCGGCACCGGCGATGTGACGACGGATGCGACGGTCGATCCCGCGGTGCGGGCCCGCGGCGTCTTCATCGTGAAGGCGCCCTGCGTGCTCGCCGGCCTGGACGTGGCCGCCGAGACGTTTCGTCAAGTCGACGCCTCGGTCGCCATCGCCTGCCGGCGGCTCGACGGCGAACGCTCGGCGCCGGGCGACGAGATCGCGATCGTGACGGGTCCGGCGCGGGCGCTGCTCGTGGCCGAGCGAACGGCGCTGAATTTCCTCCAGCGGCTGTCCGGGCATCGCCACGCGGACGCGGCAGTTTGTGGACGCGGCGGCCGGCCGGATCACGGTCCTCGATACGCGCAAGACCACGCCGACCTTCCGCGCGCTGGAAAAGTACGCCGTGGCCGCGGGCGGCGGCACGAACCATCGCGCCGGTCTCTACGACGCGATTCTCATCAAGGACAACCACATCCGGCTCGCCGGCGGCGTTGAGGCGGCCGTCACGCGCACACGCCGCCACAGCCCGGCCCTTCGGGTCGAGGTCGAGGCGCAGAGCCTGACGCAGGTCGACGAGGCGCTGGCGGCCGGCGCCGACATCATCCTGGCCGACAACATGGGCACGGCCGACATCCGCGAGACCGTGCGCCGCGCGCAGGGGACGCGCGAAAGTCGAAATTTCTGGTGGCGTGACGCTGGACCGGATCCCGGAGCTGCGCGCGACAGGCGCCGACTACGTATCGGTCGGCGCACTGACCCATTCGGCGCCCGCCGTGGACATCAGCTTTGAGATCGAGCCGATCTGACGCGGCGCTGCCGCCGGAGCTCGACGAGGCGCTCGAGCGCGCGCGCGACCGCCTGGGGCCGCTGGCGGATCCGGGTCGTGCTATTTCACGACGATTGGCTCGACCAACGACGTCGCCGCGTCGCTGGCCGCCGGCGCCCGAATCGTTCGGCACCGTCGTCATCGCGGACGCCCAGACGGCCGGCCGCGGCCGCCGCGGCCGCACCTGGTTTTCGCCCGCCGGCAGCGGTCTGTACGTCTCGGTGATTCTGTCGCCCGTCGCGCGCGGCGTCCGACCCGGACCGGGCGACGACGCTGCTGACGCTCGCCGCCGGCGTCGCGCTCGCCGAAGGGGTCGAGCGCGCGACCGGCCTGTCGCCCGCGATCAAGTGGCCGAACGACTTGCTCGTCGGCCGCCGCAAGCTCGCGGGGATTCTTGCGGAGGCGGTACGGCGACGCCGTGGTGCTTGGATACGGCATCAACGTCGGTCCGATGGCCTATCCTCCGGAGCTTCGCGATCGCGCGACGTCGCTCGAGACAGAACTCGGACGTCCGATCGATCGCGCCGTCGTCGCCGTCGAGACGCTCGCCGCGCTCGCGTCGCGCTACGACGACCTCGTCAGCGGCCGTTTCGATGCTATTCTCGACGCGTGGCGGCGCCGCGCCCCGACGCATCGCGGCGCGCGCGTCGTCTGGGACACGCCCGCCGGGCCGCAATCCGGCATCACCGATGGCATCGACGATCGCTCGGTGGCCTTGCTGGTCAGGGTGGTCGGACCGCGTCGAGCGGATCGTGGCGGGCGAAGTGCGCTGGATCTGACGGGCTCTCATGCTGCTCGCCATCGACGTCGGCAACACCAACATCGTGCTGGGCGTGTTCGACAACGGCCGGCTGATCCACAGCTGGCGGCTGCAGACGCTGCGCGAACGGACCTCGGACGAGCTCGGGCTGCTCGTCGACGGGTTGTTCGCCCATCGGGGCCTCAGCCCGTCGAGCGTCACGGGCGTCATCCTCGGCTCGGTCGTGCCGCCGTTGACCGCCACGGTCTGGGCGATGGTCAAGCGCTACTTCGACCGCGATCCGCTCATCGTCGATCCGCGCAAGGCCGGGATGCCGATTCTCTACGAGAACCCCGACGAGGTCGGCGCCGACCGGATTCTCAATGCGATTGCCGCCTACGAGATGTTCGGACGCGACGCGCGGCGGCCGCTCGTCGTCTGCGACTTCGGCACCGCGACCACGCTCGACGCGGTGACGGCGAAGGGCGAGTATCTCGGCGGCGCGATCTGCCCGGGCGTGACGATCTCCGCCGACGCGCTGTTTCAGCGGGCGGCGCGCCTGCCGCGCGTCGACGTGCGCAAGCCGCCCACGGTGATCGGACGCACCACGGTCGGCGCGATGCAGTCGGGCCTGTTCTACGGGTACGTCGGGATGGTCGAGGGGCTGATGCGGCGCATGAGCGCCGAGCTGGGCGGCAACGCGTTGTGCGTGGCGACGGGCGGCCTGGCCGTGACCATCGCGAGCGAGATTCCTGCCATCGAACAGGTGGACATCGACCTGACCCTGCGCGGGCTGAGAATGGTGTGGGAACGGAACCAGTCGACTACTGCCGCGAGATAGAAGCCTACCTCTGTCGGAAGAACGACGGACATCTCATCCGCGTCGTCGGCCCATCATTCGAGCTCGTCTCGGGCTGGGAAGCCGACGGCATTCCGCTGAAGATCGCCTTCGAGGGCATCGATCGGTACTTCGAGCGCTACTACCGCAAGGGGCCGCGGCGCCGGCCGGTGCGGATCGACTTCTGCGACGCCGACGTGCGCGACGTCTTCGACGAGTGGCGGCGCGCCGTCGGCCTGGCCCAGCCGACCGCGCCGAGGCGAAACCGCCGCGGCGCACGGGCGCGTCTGCGCACGGCTTCGTTGCCGCGCCATCTCGAGCGGGCGTCGCTGCGGCTGACCACGGCGCGCGCGACCGGGGCGATCGGCGCGGAAGCGGACGCGGTGATCGATCGCCTGTCGCAGGAGCTCGACGCCGCCCGCGCGGCGGCGAACGGCGTTCGCGGTGAGGCGCGACGGGAGGCCATCGCACGATTGACGGCGCTGGACGAGGAGCTGCTGCAGGTCGCGCGTGGGTCCATTGACGCGGCGCGCGCGTGCCGCCATCGAGCAGCGAGGCGGAGGAGGAGCTGTCCGGCGTTCCGCGAGCGCATGCCGGAAGCGGCGTACCGGCGCGCCCGTGCGCGGATCGGCCGCAGCGATCGTCTCGGTATTCCGCGAGCGTCTCGGCTCTGCCAGTCCTGACCGATACGGTGTCCGGCCCGCCCCAGTCCGACTGCATTTCGCTGAGACGCAATCTCATGTGCCGACCGCATCGGGCTGATGCTAGCCTACGGGTCACGTTCGTGATCGACGACACAGGGTGCTGGCCCGGCTTCGGAAGCTCCTGCTCGTGCTTCTGGCCGTCGGCAGCCTCTGGCACGGGCCTCGAGCTGCTGCTGCTCGGCCACTTCGAGGAGATCACCCAGCTCGTTCCGCTGGTGCTGCTCGCCGCCGGACTCGTGACGGCGGCGTGGCACCTGGCCTCGGCGCGCGCGAGCGTCGCGGCGCTGCGGTGGCTGATGGTGTTGTTCGTCGCGAGCGGCGGCTTGGGCATCGCGCTGCACTACCGCGGCAACGTCGAGTTCGAGCTGGAGATGTATCCGGCGCTTGCGGGCATGGAGTTGATCGGACAAGACGTTGACTGGCGCGACGCCGGTGTTCGCGCCCGGCACGATGGCGCTGCTCGGCGCCATCGGGCTGATGGCTTCATACGGGATACGTAAATAGCCGAGGAGATGACGATGATTCTATCGCACGATTGGTTCTGGTGGTGATCGTGGCGGCGGCGGTCGCTCGGCACTCGCGGCGGCGTGGCCCAGGTCGGCAAGTCGGTGACCATCGTCGACGCCAATGTCGCGTACAGAGAAGGAACTGGCGGCGATGCCGCACCTCAACGCGGCAACCGTCAAGACCATCCTCGACCGGCGGCCGTTTGCCGAGCATCACCGATCTCGACGCGCTTCTCAGCAAGTCGCTGAAGCGCGAGCAGCTCACCGAGCTCTATGGCCGCCTGTTCGTCCACCTGAATCTCAACACCGCGACACGCGAGCAGATTCTGCTCATCCCCAACGCCGGTCCCCGGATGGCGCACGAGTTCGAGGAGTATCGGCCCGTACAAGGCGCTCGCGCAGTTCCATCGCGAGATCGACAAGTACGTCGACGACAAGGAGCTCGCGCGGCTCGAGCAGTACGTGTTCGTGCCGATCGACCTGAACACCGCCAGCGACGCCGACATCCTGACGATTCCCGGGCTGGGCAACCGGATGCTGCACGAGTTCAAGGAGTATCGCCCGTACAAGGCGATCGAGCAGTTCCGCCGCGAGATCGGCAAGTACGTCGACAAGCGCGAGGTCGCGCGCCTGGAGCGCTACGTCACCATCAACTGATCGACTGATGCGGTCGGTCGTCGCGGTCGTCGCCGCGCTCTGCATCCTGCTCCGCTGGGCGCTGCCGCTCAGGACCGGAGCGGCGCCGAGCTGTACGAGTGGGCGTGCGCCGCCTGCCACGGCCGTGACGGCCGCGGGCAGCCGCGCAGCCGCGTCGGCTTCGAAACCCGCTGCCGGATTTCACCGATTGCGGCTTCGCCACGCCCGGAGCCCGACGCCGACTGGGCGGCGATCGTTCAGCGGGGCGGTCCCGTCCGCGCCTTCGATCGCCGGATGCCCGCGTTTGGCGAGGTCGCTGTCCCCGGCCGAGATTCAGCGCGTGCTCGACCACGTGCGTGGCTTCTGTGCTCGCCCACGGCGTGGCCGCGCGGCGAGCTGAACCTGCCGCGCGCCCTCGTCACGGAAAAGGCGTTTCCCGAAAACGAGGCCTGTTCACCATCGCGGCAACGGGTGGCAACGAATTCGCCAGCGCGGCGCTCTACGAGCGTCGGCTCGGAGCGCGGAGCAGTTCGAGATCGCCGTTCCTTTCGAGGCCAGAAGCCGACGCGAACTGGACGCAGGGCCTCGGCGACATGGCCGTCGCCTTCAAGCACGTGCTGCACCACAACCTGGCTCGCGGCTCAATCGTCAGTGCCGCCGGCGAGGTGACGCTGCCGACCGGCAGCGAGTCTCGCGAGGCCTCGGTTCGGGGCGTCACCGTGTTCGAGCCGTTCGTCGCGTTCGGTCAGATCCTGCCGCGCGACAGCTTCCTGCAGCTGCAGGCCGGCGATCGAGATGCCATCCGATCCGGATCGCGCCGACAAGGAAGCGTTCTGGCGCGCCGCGTTCGGCAGGAGCTTCCTCGAGCACGGATTCGGGCGATCGTGGTCGCCGATGGTGGAAGTGCTCGGCGGCCCGCGAGCTGCGAGCGGCGGCAGAAACCGACTGGGACATCGTCCCGCAGATGCAGGTGACCCTCAGCCGCCGGCAGCACATCATGGTCAGCGCCGGTATTCGCCAGCCCGATCAACGGCCGCGACGAGCGGGGCCGAGCCTTCCTGACTTATCTGCTCTGGGACTGGTTCGACGGGGGAATCTTCGATGGCTGGCGGTAGCCCGCGGCCCGGGGTGGCGTCTGTGTCGCCGCCGAGTCCTGGTCGTCTGGCTCGCATCGCTGTGCCTGACGGCTGCGCCGCGCGCCGCGCAGCCGCCGCGCCCGGCCGTTCGTGCGGGCCAGGACGCCATTTTCCAGTCGGCCGACAATTGCGTGGCCTGCCACAACGGGCTGATCACCGGGTCGGGCGAGGACGTCTCGATCGGTTTGGCGTGGCGCGCGTCGATGATGGCCAACTCGTCGCGCGACCCGTACTGGCAGGCTGCTGTCCGGCGCGAGGCGATCGATCATCCCGGCGGCGGTCCGCGAGATCGAGGACGAGTGCTCGATCTGCCACATGCCGATGGCCCGCGGACCAGCGCGAAAGCGTCCGGGACGGCCACGGCGAGGTGTTCGCCCATCTGCCGGTTGGCGAGCGGTCGACGTTGGACGATCGTGCTGGCGGCGGATGGCGTGTCGTGCACGGTCTGCCACCAAATCGATCGGCAGGGCCTGGGCACGCGCGCGAGCTTCACAGGCGGCTTCTCGATCGCGAACCCCACGTCGGGGACGCGCACGATGCTCGGACCGTTCGAGATCGACGCGGGGCCGCACGCCGCTCATGCGCTCGGCGACCGGCGTCGCGCCGGGTGAGGCGCGCTACGTGCAGGAGTCGGAGTTGTGCGCGACCTGCCACACGCTCTTCACGACCGCGCTCGGCGCCGAAGGGCGAGCCGATCGGTTCGCTGCCCGAGCAGGTGCCGTATCTCGAATGGCGCCACAGCTCGTTCCGCGATCGCCGGAGTTGCCAGGCATGCCACATGCCCGTCGGTCGATCATCCGACGCCGATTGCGTCGGTGCTGGGCGAGCCGCGTGAGGGGTTGAGCCGCCACACGTTTCTCGGCGGCAATTTCTTCATGCTCCGGATGCTGAACCGGTATCGGACGGCGCTGGGCGTCGCGGCGCTGCCGGCGCGAGCTCGACGCCGCGGCCGACGCGACCGTGCGTCAGCTGCAATCGGACACGGCCACCATGTCGATTCGGGTCACCCACGATCGATCCCGCGCGCCAGCTGCGATTCGAGGTGGCGGTCACCAACAAGACCGGCCACAAGCTTCCGACCGGATATCCATCGCGGCGCGCCTGGCTGCACGTGACGGTCCGGCGACGGCACGGGACGGACGGTGTTCGAGTCGGGTGCGGTCGACGCGCGCGGCGCGATCGCCGGCAACGATCAGGACGATGATCCGCTGCGGGTACGAGCCGCACTACGACGAGATCGACAGCGCCGGGCGAGGTGCCAGATCTACGAGTCGGTGATGGCCGACTCTTCGGGCGCGCCGACGACCGGCCTCCTCCGTGGCATCGCGTTCGTCAAGGACAACCGGCTGCTGCCGGACGGCTTCGACAAGCGAGCGGCCGACGCCGACATCGCGGTGCGCGGCGGCGCCGCCGAGGACGACACGTTTGTCGGCGGCGGCGATCGCGTCACCTACCGCGTCGATGTCGGGGGCGCCTCTGGGCCGTTCGCCATCGAAGCCGAACTCCGGTATCAGCCGATTGCCTTCAGATGGGCGCGCAATCTCGCCACCTACGACGCCGCAGAGACGCGCCGGTTCGTCTCGTACTACGACCAGATGGCGGCCGAATCATCAATCGTCCTGGCGAGGGCGGCGTTTCCGTAGCATCCACCCGTAGCGTCCGGCTTTAGCCGGACGTCAGCCGGTAACGCCGTTTGCGCGATCCGGCGCGTGCCTCCCCGCCGACCCCCTCATCTCAAGACGTTCGACTACCTCGGTCTGTATCGCTATTTCTTGACTTTCTGCACACATAGCCGCCGTCGGCTATTCGTTGGGAAGGCCGCTGTCGACGCGGTGCTGGAGCAAATTGTGCGAGCTGGAGATGACGACCGCTTTGCAATAGTTGCGTACTGCTTCATGCCGGATCACTTGCACCTGCTCGTCGAAGGGCAATCGGAATCGTCGAACTGTCTAAGGTTCATTTCGCGTGCAAAGCAGTTTTCCGGGTATCACTTCTCGAGGCAGTTCGGTCAACGACTGTGGCAGCGCTACAACTTCGAGCGCACGCTGAGGGACGACGAGTCGACGCTCGTGGTCGCCCGGTACATTCTGGAGAATCCGTTGCGCGCAGGCCTCGTCGAGAGACCTGAGGACTACCCGTTCTCGGGGTCGCGAACGTATCAGCTCGCCGAGTTGCTGGAGGCAACAGGGGATCTGGCAAATACTCGCCGCAAGTTTGATGACGTCCGGATGGACAGACGTCCGGCTAAAGCCGGACGCTACCGTTCCAGCTTCACGACCGTTTCGACGTGCGGCGTGTTCGGGAACAGATCAAACGCATCAACAGCGGCCAGGCGGTACCCGGCCTCGCTGAACCGCCGCACGTCGCGGGCCAGCGTCGCGACGTCGCACGCCACGTAGACCACGATCTGGGCATTGAGCGCGAGCGCGCGATCCAGGGCCTCCCGCGACATCCCGGTCCGCGGGGGATCGACGATGAGGACGTCGACGGCACGGTCGCTGACGCGGATGAACGATTCCACGGGCTGGGGAATGGCTTCGACGGCGCCCTTGTGCGCGGCCGCATTGAAGGCGAGATCCGTTGCGGCGGCGCGGTCGCCTTCCACCGCCTGCACATGAGCGTCTCGTGCCGCGGCGGCCGCAATCGAGAACAGCCCGACGCCGGCGTACATGTCGACGACCTCGGCGCCGCGCGGGACGTGCTCCAGCACCCGCTCGACGAGCGCGCCAAGCAGGAACCTGTTTCCCTGAAAGAACGATTGCACGTGACGCCGGAGCGCGATCGTTCGACCGTCAATTTCCAGCTTATCCGAGACGTGAGGATCGCCGCCGACGAGCCGTGAGCCGAGGGCCAGGCCGGTAATTCCGGCCGCTGTGGCCAGTGCCGCGAGCGGCCGCGGATCGAAGGGACCGGCGGCCTCGAGGTGCAGCACGCGCGCCTCAGCGGAGACATTTTCTGAGACTTCGATTTCGCGCACGAGGCCGGCGCCAACCGACCGCAACAGCGCCCCGGCGCCATCGAGGACATCGCACGTCTCCGGCAGCAGCTGCCGCGTCGATCGCGCATCGCAGATCTCATGCGTACCTTCACGAAAGAATCCGATCCGGCCGCCCCGCACGTGGAGGCGCGCGCGCATCCGATAGCCTTCGGCCGGCGAAGCCGCGACACCGACCGGGGTCGTCATAGGCATCCGGCCGATGCGCGTCAGCGCGTCGGCGACTACCTGACCTTTGATCTCGAGCTGGCGCGGATACGCGACATGCGCGTACAGGCAGCCGCCGCATTGCGGGTCCGTGAAGGGATCACGGCGATCGGGCGACGGTTCGGCGATGGCCACCACGCGCGCGAAGGCCACACCTTTGCCTGAGCGCTCGACACGCGCAAACACCGTCTCGCCGGGAATCGCGCCGGAGACCAGGACGACCTGACCGTTCTCCCGCGCGATCATCCAGCCGCCTGCGGCCGGCTTGTCGATCTGCAGCCGGAGCTCGGTACCGACGGCGAGAGTCACGAGTTCATTATGACGGGCGGAGTTGGTGACGTCCGGCTAAAGCCGGACGCTACGAGCTGTGCGCTACGGCGCTTGGTGGCGGCTTCCAGGAAGCCTTCGAACAGCGGCCGGAATTCGCCGGTGCGCCAGAAGTTCTCCGGGTGCCACTGGACGCCGAGGCAGAAGCGCGCGGCCGGGTCTTCGATCGCCTCGATGACGCCGTCGGGCGCCGTGGCGGACACGCGGAAGCCCGGCCGCGACCTGTCTTGACCGCCTGGTGATGGCGGCTGTTCACCTCGCAGGCGTCGGTGTCGCTCAAGCCGCTCGCGCATCAGCCGCGCCAGCAGCGTGTCCTTGTCGACCCAGACTTCGTGCGCGAGGTCGTACGGCTTGTGCGGCGGCACCGTCCAGCTGTGCTCGAGCGCGCCCGGCGACCTCGCGACGGGATGTCCTGCACGAGCGTGCCGCCGCAGGCGACGTTCAGGACCTGGATGCCGCGGCAGATCGCGAAGATCGGCAGGTTGCGGCGGCGCGCCTCGCCGACCAGCGCGATCTCGAACTCGTCGCGCGCCGGGTCGACGTCGACCACGGACGGATGCGGCGCTTCGCCGTAGCGCGCCGGCGCGACGTCCTCGCCGCCGGTCAGCAGCAGGCCGTCGATCGCGTCGAGCGCCTCGCCGACCGCCATCGACGGATCGACGATGCGCACCTCGCCGCCGACGTGAAGGACCGCCTGCCGGTAGTCCTCGATCTTGCGGCACGCGGTCAATCCAATGAGGGGCATGGGTTTGGAAACGGGGACGGGCCATCCTGCTACATTCGCGCCGGAACTGCAATCCCCATCAGGTCCAGCGCGCGCGTCAGCTGCGAGCGGAAATAGGCGACGCCGGCGGCCCGCCACCGCTTCCGATCGGCGTCCTCTTCGTTGAGGATCGGCGAGCGATGGTAGAACGCATTGAACAGCTGCGCCAGGCCGAAGGCGTACTTCGCCAGCGACGAGAACTCCAGCGAGCGCACGACCTGCTCGACGACCTCGTCGAGCCGCGCCGCCTCGAGCACCAGCGCCCACAGCGCCGTCTTCGTCCGGCGGGGAAGTCGCGCGCCGACGTCCGGGATGACAGGTCGGCTTCGGTGAGCCCTTCGCGCTCCTTCAGCTTGCCGAAGATGTTGTTCGCCCGCACCACCGCGTACTGCAGGTACGGGCCGGTCTCGCCCTCGAAGCTGAGCGCCTCCTCCATGTCGAAGACGATCAGCTTGCCGCGCGAGAACTTGAGCATGAAGTAGCGGATCGCGGCGACCGCGATCTGCGACGCGGTCTGCGCGCGCTCGTCGTCGGAGAACTCCGGGTTGCGCTTGGCGACTTCGGCCGAGGCCTTCGCCGTCAGCAGGTCGAGCAGATCGTCGATCTTGACGCCCAGGCCCTTGCGGCCGGAGACCTCGACGAACGGCTTGCTCGTCCGCGGCCGCTTCGCCTTCGTAGCCGAGCTCGCGCGCGGTCGCGTGCGACAGCGCGACCATCTCGTAGGAGAAGTGGATCGAGTTCTCCGCCTCGCGCGCGTGCCCGAGCGTCTCGAGCGCCTGGCTGAGCAGCGCCTGCAGGTACATCTGCCGCGAGTCGATGACGTTGTAGATGCGGCCGGCATGGCCGAACGGCGGCGCGCCCTGCCTCGCCGCCGGTGGACGTCGTCGCCCACAGCGTCTTGCCGTTGGCCTGCGTCCGCGAACCGGCGGTAGTGGAAGTCGCGTGCCGAGCAGCCCGAACTTCCAGAACTGGTTGGCGATGTCCTTGCCGACGTAGGTGACCACGCCGTTGGAGCGGACGATGACTTTCTCGCGGCTCTCCGGCTCCGTCTGCGCTCTGCGCTCTGCGCTCTGCGCCGTCTGCGTCCTCTGCTCCGTCTGCGTCCTCGTCGATCCGCATCACCCAGCAGCCGGCCAGCCGGCCTTCGGTCTGCAGGAACACCGCGCCCTGCGCCTTGAGGATGTCGAACGCGTGCGCCCAGAACTGCAGCCGCAGGATGTCGCCCTCGTAGGTGAGCAGGTCGTAGGCGATGTTCAGCCGCGCCATCGTCGCCAGGTGCGCGCGGACGATCCGATCGACGATGAACGCGCCCATCGCGGCGGTCTCGCCGGTGCCGTGCTCGAGATCGTGGAGCGTGGCGGCGCGGATGGCGAGCCGGCTCTTGTCGCTGCTCGTACCATTCGGTGACGCGCGAATACAGGTCCCAGCAGTAGTAATCGAACCGGGTCGTGTCGGCGATGCGCCGCACGTCGTCGAGCGATTGCTGTTCGAGCTCCCGGAATCCGACGATGACGTCGGCCACCTGGACGCCGGTGTCGTCGATGTAGTTCTGGATTTCGACCGGCGTGTCGCGGAACCGGAGCACGCGCGACGAGCGTGTCGCCGAGCGCCGCGTTCCGCAGGTGGCCGATGTGCGCCGCCTTGTTCGGATTGATGGCCGTGTGCTCGACGATCGTCTTCGGCTCGTCCGCCCGGACCGCGGCGACCTCGCCGCGGACGCGCGCCAGCAGGAAGGCGGACCGATCGAGAAAGAGGTTCAGATAGCCGTTCGGCGCCACGTCGACGCGCGCGACGCCGGGCAGCTGCCCGAGCGCGGCGGCGAGCTCCTGCGCGATGGCGCGCGGCGCTTTCTTCAGCGTGCGCGCGAGCTGGAACGGGCAGCGTGACCGCGAGATCGCCGAGCGCGCGGTTCGGCGGCACCTCGACAGCGAACGGCGGCAGCTCCGGAGGCTGAACTGCGCCGCGCCGCGTCGGCGATCGCATCGTGGACCTGGCGTTGGACGTGGAGAATCATCGGGACGACCGGAGCGTCGGTAAGCTCGTGATACGATTACAGTTCGTGACCAGTGGCCGGTCGAGTCCATCGTACTCGGCCGGCGTGTTCACGTTGGCGAGCAGCCGATGGTGATCGCCCGAGCGCCGCGAGCTCGTCGCCGGTCACCACGCGGACCCGCACATCGGCGAGAAAATCCATCATCCTGAGCTGCCGTCGGTCGAGACGATCGGCGATCGCCGGCTGGCAGGCGCGCGTGTAGGCGGCGCACAGCGGATGATAGCCGCGTTCGGTCCGCGGCACGATCGGCGTCGGCCTCGGCGGTGAGCGCCAGAAGATGCCCAGGAGCCGCGCGGTGACAAACGGCATGTCGCAGGCGACGAGCACGAGCGCGTCGTGGCGCGCCGCGGCCAGCGCGGCGTCGAGGCCGCCCAGCGGGCCGCATCCGGCCACGCGATCGCGCACCAGCCTGAGCCGGGCCGGTAGCCGTCTCGGGCGCGCGTTCGCCGACCACGAGCATGATATCGTCGGCACCTGCGCCAGTTCGGCCGAGCTGGCGGTCGAGGATCGAGCGGCCGCCGACGACGAGGGCGCTCTTGTCGCGTCCGCCGAAGCGGCTCGCGCGTCCGCCGGCGAGGATTGCCGCACTCGCCATGGCGCGTCGATCTTATCCTGCGGTGCCTGAACGTGCGCGAAGCGGGCATCGGTCGCGTGCTCGTCGCCAGCCTGCATCAGGGCATCGCCGACATCCTGCCGACCCGGCTCGGCTTCTACGAGAACTGGCTGAACGCCGAGGGGCTGCGCGACGGCACGATCGGGCTCGCGCCGCTCTACGCGGTGCTGAGCTTTCTCCGGCAGGAAGGTGACGCCTACACGATCATCACCAGCCGCGCCGGCGAGTACGCGGCCGAGTGGACGGTCGAGTCGATGCCGCCGTTGCAGCGCGCGATGATTCGCGGCATCGCCCGCGTGGCTGCGCGGGCGGCTGCTGCTGCGGCTCGCCCGTCAGCTCGTGCGGAACAGCTATCAGGGCAGCCGGGCGATCGCGAAGGTCCGCGGCGGCACGGCGCGGATCGACGTCCGCGCGAGCATCTTCTGCACCGTGCGCGAGCCGGTCGACCACCCGCTGTGCGGCTTCTACGCGGCCGCCTTCACGCGCCTGCTGACGCTGTTCAACCTGCGGACGCGCGCCGAGGTGCTCGCGTGCCGCGGCACGGGCGAGCCGGCCTGCGTGATGAGCATGGCACTGAGCAACGGATCGCACGACGGCGGAGGCCACGCGTGAGGCGCCGCGCGATCGTCGCCGCGCGTCCTCGCGCTGGCGCGCTCGGCCTCGCGCGGCCGCGCGCGCGGCGCAGGCGCCGCCGCGCATCCTGGTCATGCCGTTCGAGAACGTCGCGCGCGACAGCCGGATCTTCTGGCTGGGCGAGGCCGCGGCGGTGCTGCTGGCCGACAATCTCAACGCGCTCGGCGCCAACGCGATCACGCGCGAAGAGCGGCGCGCCGCGTTCGAGCGGCTGCAGGTGCCGCCGGCCGCCGTCCTCACCGATGCGACCGTCATCCGCATCGGCCAGCTCGTGGGCGCCTCGCAGGTCATCGTCGGCACGCTGCAGCTGCAAGGGGAGACGCTGCTCGTTCGCGCCAGGAGCATCGCGCTCGAAGCCGGGCCGGATTCAGACCAGCGCCACGCGAGGGCGGGCCGTTGCCCGACTGTTTTCGATCTTCGAGCGTCTCGGGCCGCGCAGCTCGCACCGCCCGGCACGGCGGCGCGCGGCCGCCAGCCTCCGCCGACAACCCGCCGGTCGGGGCGTTCGAGAACTACATCAAGGGGCTGCTCGCGGAGACGCCGGCGACGGCGATCAACTATCTGAACGCCGCGCTGAAGGCGTACCCGTCGTTCGACCGGCCGCGGCTCGCGCTGTGGGAGGTCTACACCGACCAGGGCGACCACGAGCGCGCCCTGGCGGCCGTCAAGGCGGTTCCGGCGTCGGCTCGATTCGGCCGCCGCGCGCGCGTTCCTCGCCGGCGCTGTCGCAGCTCACGCTGAAGCGCTTCGACGAGGCGTTCGCGACTGTTCAAGGCGCTGCTGAAAGAGCGGCCGACCGCCGCCGTCTACAACAACCTCGGCGTCGTTCAGCTGCGTCGCGGCGCATCGCCGAGACCGGTCAGGCCGACGTTCTACTTCAACCGGGCGGCCGAGATGGCCACCCAGGATGCCGACTACTTCTTCAATCTCGGCTACGCCTACTGGCTGCAGCGCGACATGCCAGGCCGCCATCTACTGGCTGCGCGAGGCCGTGCGGCGCGACCCGACCGACGGCGACGCGCACCTGGTGCTCGCCGCCGCGCTCTCGTCGGCGGGCCAGACCGTCGAAGCGACCCGCGAGCAGGAGCTGGCGCGACGGCTCTCGTCGACCTACGAGGACATCGACGGCGTCCAGCCAGCGGATCCGGTGCCCGCGGGCCTCGAGCGCGTGAAGAGCGACGTCGAGCTGCCGTACTCGCCCAGCGCTCGGCGACGCGCTCGACCGCCAGCGGCCAGCGCGATCAGCGGGAGCTGGCGCAGTTTCACCTCGAGCGCGGCCAGCGCCTGTTCCAGGAGGAGCGCGATCGGGACGCGCTGCAGGAGCTGAACCGGGCGCTGTTCCTGTCGCCGTACGAGGCGCGGGCGCACCTGCTGGTCGGCCGCATTCACCTGCGGGCGGCCGTGTGGCCGAGGCGATCGACGCGCTGAAGATCTCGCTCTGGAGCGGGAGACCGCCGAGGCGCACGCGGCGCTCGCCGAGGCGTATCTCGCCGCGAAGGACCTCGACGTCGGCCCGCGCCGAGGCGGAGCGCGCCCTGGCGCTGGATCCCGGCGACCAGGCGGCGCGACGCGATTCTCGAGCGGACCAAATGATCCGCGGGCACTGGTACTTCGCCACGGCCGTGGTACAATCTCCGCCGGTTTGACGTCTCATCCTGCTGACGACGGCTTCCACGAAATCCAGCTGAACGGCAAGCAGCTGGTGTTTCTCTTCATGGCTGCGACGGTCGTCTCGGTCGTGATTTTCCTCTGTGGAGTGCTCGTCGGCCGGGGCGTGCGCGCCGAGCGCGGCGCGACCTGATCAGCCGCGCTCGCGGACGTGCCCATCGCCGACCAGGCAACGCCGACAGCCGGTAGCGCACCGGACGGCTACCGACCCTCGCATCGGCGCCGCCGCCCGCTGCGGTCGACGACCGTGCAGCTTACTTCGAGCGGCTCGAGAACCGATCAGCGGTTCAGGACGATCTTGAAGACAGCCTTCGCCAAGGCCGCCGGCACCCGACAGCGCGGCAGAACGCGCCGAGCCGCCGAGCCACCTCCGGTCGCCGTCGCCGCCGCCTGCAGCGAAGCCGCCTCCGGCGCAGCCGCCGTCGGCGAAGCCGCCGACAGCGAAGCCGGCGTCTGCGCCGCCACCCGCACCGGCGCCGGCAACCGCGCCACCTGCGGCGTCCAAGCCCGCGCCTGCGGCTGCCGGCACGCGTCGTCGCCGGCGACCGAGCGAAACCGGGCTACGCCGTGCAGCTCGCCGCGCTCAACTCGCGCGGCGAAGCCGACGCGATGGCGAAGCGACTGAACGGCCAAGGGCTACGAAGCATACGTGCAGGGGCCCGCCGCGGCGCGCCCTCGATCTTCCGCGTGCGCGTCGGCAACTATCACGACGCGGGCGAAGCGGAGACCGTTGCCGCCAAGATCGAGAAGGAAGGCCAGTTCAAGCCCTGGGTCGCCGCCCGCTAGTCTCCCGCTCCCTCGACTTCCTCCTCGCCGCAGTCTCGGGGATCCTGCTCGTCGCTCAGCTTCCCGACTTTCGGCCATCCCGCCGTGGCGTGGGTCGCGCTCGCGCCGCTGCTCGTCGCGCTGGCGGGCGCGACGCTGCTCGCGGGCCTTGGCGCTCGGCTTCGTCACCGGCGTCGTCTATTTCACCGGCACGCTGTACTGGATCACGCGCGTGATGGCGGTGTACGGCGGCCTGCAGCCCTTCGTGGCGTGCTCGTCAACGCGCTGCTGATCGTCTATCTCGCGCTCTTCCCGGCGCTCTTTGCGGTCTGCTGACACGCCGCCTTGTTCGTCTCGTACGGGCCGCGCGCGCTGCTGCGGCGCCGCTCGTCTGGGTCACGACCGAGCTCGGCCGGACCTACCTGCTGACGGGATTTCCATGGGTCCTGCTTGGCTACAGCCAGGTATCCGTCCTGCCGGTCGCGCAGGTCGCCAGCCTGTTCGGCGTCTACGGCCTGTCCGCTCTCGTGGCTGCGGTCAGCGCGGCGATTGCGTCTTGCGCCTGGGTCCGGCTAAAGCCGGACACTACGACGGGCTGGTAGCGTCCGGCTTCGTAGCGTCCGGCTTTAGCCGGACGTTATCCAGGACCCTGCCGCTGGCCGTGGTCCTGTCGTCGTCATTGCGCTCGCGGCCTGGGGCAGCCTCCGCGTCGCGCGCGGCGACCTTGCCACGGCCGGAACGCCGGTTCGCGTCGCGCTGGTGCAGGGCAACGTCGAGCAGGGGCAGAAGTGGGATCCACGGCGGGCCACGGACATCTTCGAGAACTACCTGCGGATGACCCGCCAGGCCATCGCCGAGGGCGCCGACCTCGTCGTCTGGCCGGAGTCGTCGACGCCGTTCACGTTCGAGATGCGAGCATGCCGCCGCCGAGTCGATCCGGCGCATCGCCCGCGACGCGCGCGTGCCGATTCTGCTCGGCAGCGATCAGATCGAGCGGGGCGCGCCGACGAGGTACTACAACTCGGCCTATCTGGTCCGCGCCGACGGGTCGACCGGCGGCGTCTACCGCAAGATGCACCTCGTGCCGTTCGGCGAATACGTGCCGCTGAAGCGCCTGCTGTTCTTCGCGGCGCCGCTCGTCGAGGCCGTATCCGACTTCTCGGCGGGCGACTCCGCGGTGCTGATGCCGGTCGACGGCCACTCCGATCAGCACCGCGATCTGCTACGAGATCGTCTATCCCGGATCTCGTCCGCCGGTTCGTCGCTGCCGGCAGCGAACTGCTGACGACGATCACCAACGACGCGTGGTTCGGCGATACGTCGGCGCCGCATCAGCACTTCGCGCAGGCGTCGATGCGCGCGATCGAGAACGGCCGGTACCTGGTCCGCGCTGCCAACACCGGCATCAGCGGCGTGGTCGACCCGTACGGCCGCGTGCTCGTCCAGAGCCGGCTGTTCGAGCCCGCCGTGGTGACGGCGACGGTGACGTACCGGACGGAAAAGACCTTGTATACGCGCATTGGCGACACGTTCGCGTACATGGCGGTGCTGACGACGATCGCCATGCTGATCGCTGATATTTAAGATTTCAGATTTAAGATTTAAGATTGGAAAGCTCGGAGTTGGTCGGCAGTCCAGACCCGGTCGCCAATCTTAAATCTGAAATCTGAAATCTTAAATTTCCAGGATAGGAGCCGCATGCCTACTGTCGACGATCTGATGCGCCGCTACGAAGAACTGAGCAAGCGCGCCGGCGATCTGCGGAGTTATCTTTGAAGCCGCCCGTCCACAGGAAGAGCTGACCCGCCTCGAGGCCCGAGCCGCCTCGCCCGATTTCTGGAAAGACCAGGCCGAAGCGCAGAAGGTCCTGCAGCGCCGCCGGCGCCTGGAACAGGACCGCGACCTGATGGTGTCGCTGCGCAAGAAGAGCGACGACCTCGCCGTCCTGGTCGAGTGGGCCGACGCGGGGGAGTCGGTCGACAGCGAATTCGCCGCCGCGCTCGACGTGCTCGATCAGGAGGTCCAGGCCGGCGAGATCAAGAAGATGCTCGGCGGCGAGCACGACCGGAAGAACGCGATTGTCACGATCCATCCGGGGGCGGGCGGGACCGAATCGCAGGACTGGGCCGAAATGCTGCTGCGCATGTACCTGCGATGGACCGAGCGCCGCGGGTTCAAGCGGGAACTGATCGACTACCAGCCTGGCGACGAGGCGGGCCTGAAGAGCGCGACGTTCACGGTCACGGGCGACTACGCCTATGGGCTGCTGTCGGCCGAGGCCGGCGTCCACCGGCTGGTGCGGATCTCGCCGTTCGATCAGGCCGCGAGGCGGCACACGTCGTTCGCGTCGCTCTACGTCTGGCCGGAGCTTCCGGAAGACGTCGACGTGGAGATCGAGGACAAAGACCTCCGGATCGACACCTACCGCTCGAGCGGCGCCGGCGGCCAGCACGTCAACGTGACCGACTCGGCGGTCCGCATCACGCACCTGCCCAGCGGCATCGTGGTCTCGTGCCAGAACGAGCGGTCGCAGCATCGCAACCGCGACTCGGCGATGAAGGTGCTGAAGGCGCGTCTGTACGATCTCAGGACGAAGGAACAGCAGGCGAAGCTGGAACAGATCAGCGGCGCGAAGCAGCAGATCGCCTTCGGCAGCCAGATCCGCAGCTACGTCCTGCACCCCTATCAGCTCGTCAAGGATCACCGCACGAAGGAGCAGGTCGGTGACGTCAACCGCGTGCTGGACGGCGACATCGATGCCTTCATCAAGTCGTTCCTGATGAAGCGCGCGAGCGGCACGCTCGGTGCGGCGGACTGCTGGTGACGACGACCAAGGCGACTGAAGCGCGAGGCGCCGTTCTTCGTCGCCGCCGGCATCCTCATCAGCCGCGTCGCGGGGCTGGTGAGGCTTCGCGCCTTCGCCCACTACTTCGGCCTGCAGTCCGACGCCGCCGACGCGTTCAACGCGGCGTTCCGCATTCCGAACCTCCTGCAGAACCTGTTCGGCGAAGGCGCGCTGTCGGCGTCCTTCATCCCGGTGTATGCGTCGCTCGTCGGCCGCGGCGACGCCCGCGAGGCCGATCGCGTCGCCGGCGCCGTCGGCGCGCTGCTGGCGCTGACGACCTCCGCGCTCGTCGCGGTCGGCGTCGCGGCTGCGCCGGCTGCTCACCGCCGTCATCGCGCCGGGCTTCGAGCGACGAGCAAGCGCGAGCTGACCATTCTGCTCGTCCGCGTGCTGTTTCCGGGCGCGGGACTGCTCGTGCTGTCGGCCTGGTGCCTGGGCGTGTTGAACAGCCACCGCCGTTTCCTGCTGTCGTACGCCGCACCGGTGATGTGGAACGCGGCGATGATTCGTGACGCTCGTCATGTTCGGCGCCTCGACGCCGCTGCCGCGCCTTGCCGTCCTGCTCGCGTGGGGATCGGTGGCAGGCAGCGCGCTTCAGTTCGCCGTGCAGCTGCCCGCCGTTCTGCGCGCTGGCGCCAGGTCTGCGGTTTTCGCGTCGATCGCGGCGTCGGCTGCACGTGCGCCAGGTCGCGCGAAACTTCGTGCCCGGTGTTCGTCGGGCGGGGCGTCGTCCAGATCAGCGCGTTCGTCGACACGCTGATCGCGAGCCTGCTGCCGACCGGGGCGGTCACCGGCCTGGCGAACGCCCAGCTGCTGTACACGCTGCCGGTCAGCCTGTTCGGGATGTCGGTCGCGGCCGCCGAACTGCCGGCCATGGCCGTCGAAGGCGGGCCTGGAAGGTTCCGCGCGCGATGCGCTTCGCGCGCGGCTCGACGACGGGCTGCGCCGGATCGCCTTCTTCGTCGTGCCGTCAGCGGTTGCGTTCCTGGCCTTTGGCGACGTGATCGCGGCGGCGCTGCTGCAGACCGGGCGCTTCCGCAACGAGGATGCGGTGTACGTCTGGGGGATTCTTGCCGGATCGGCGCTGGGGCTGCTGGCGTCGACGCTTGGTCGCCTGTATTCGTCGAGCTACTACGCGCTGCACGACACGCGGACGCCGCTGGCCTTCGCGGTTGTCCGCATCGGCGTCGGCACGGTCCTCGGCTACTTCCTCGCGGTGCATGCGCCCGCCGCGCTCGGCATTCCCCGCGTCTGGGGAGCTGCCGGCCTGACGCTTTCCGCGAGCCTCGCCGGGTGGATCGAGCTCCTCTTGCTCCGGCGTGCGCTGAACGCGCGCCTTGGACGGACCGGCCTGCCGGCATCCTATGTCGCGACGCTGTGGCTGCTCGCGATCGCGTCGGCGGCCGCGTCGTGGGGCGTGCGCAGCGTCCTGCCGCCGCTGCATCCGGCGATCGCCGCGGCGGCAATCCTCGGGCCCGTACGGTGTCGCTCTTCATCGGCGGCGCGCTGCTGCGCGGCATCCCGGAGGCGCGGGCGCTGGTGCGGCGCATCCGGCCACGGAGTTGATCGGAGGTCACGGTTCAACACGGAGACACAGAGACACGGAGACGACCACGGAGAAGACCGCGAGAATGGGGACGAATGCCCCGCGACCGCAGCCGGCTACGCCGGCCGCTGTCGCACACCTGCAGGTTTTCTCCGCGCGTCCTCCGTTTCTTCGTGTCTCCGTGTTGATCCGTGGCCTCCGCAACCTCCGTGACGCTGCTAGGATTCAAGCAGGCTGTTCTCGATCGCGTAGCGCATCAGCTCGGCGTTCGTGCGCATCCCCAGCTTCTCGAGCACGCGCATCCGATAGGTGCTGACCGTCTTGACGCTCAGGCTCAGATCGCGCGCGATGTCGGAGACGGTCTGGCCGGAGCCGAGCAAGCGCAGCACCTGATATTCGCGATCGGAGAGCGAGTCGTGCGGCGCGCCAGCGGTGCGCGTCGACCAGCGGCCGAGCACCTCACCGGCATCGCGCCCCACGTAGCGCCGTCCGCGCGGGCTTCCTCGATGGCGACGATGAACTCCTCGGGCGGGCTGTCCTTCGTCAGGTAGCCGGCCGCGCCGGCCGCCAGCGCGCGGCGCGCGAACTGCGATGCGGGATGCATGCTCACGACGAGCGTCGGCAGCGTCGGCTGCAGGCGCCGCAGCTCCTTGATCAGTTCGAGCCCGCTCGTGCCAGGCAGTGAAATGTCGGCGACGACGACGTCCCAGTTGGCGCTGCGGACCTGCATCAGCGCGCTGACCGCGTCGCCCGCCTCGCCGACAACCGCGCCCTTGATCCGATCGGTGAGAATCGTGCGGATGCCCTGGCGCACGACCGGATGATCGTCGACGAGGAGGATGCGCATCATCGCCGCCGGCGGCCCGCGGTCTGAACGCGGACCGTGATCACGGTGCCCTTGCCTGGCCGTCCAGAGATCGCGAAGGCGCCGCCGATGATGGCCGCGCGCTCGCGCATGCCGAGCAGTCCGATCGCCCCAGGGTGGGTCAGATCGGAGTCCTTGATGCCGCGGCCGTTGTCGCGGATGCGCAGCTCGAATGTGCCCTTGCGTTCGGCGAGCGTGACGTAGACGGCGCTCGCGCGCGCGTGCCGCACACGTTGGTCAACGCCTCCTGGAAGATGCGAAACACCACGGTCTGCTGCTCGCCGGTCAGGCCGGTCGACTCGCGCGCCGCCCGCAGGTAACAGCGGATGCCGGTGGACGCGCGGAACGCTGACGCTTCCCACCGCAGCGCCGCCGCCAGCCCGAGGTGGTCGAGCGTTGCTGGCCGCAGGTTGGTGGCGATGCGCTTGACGGTTGAAAGACCGATGTCCACGAGGCCGGTCAGCGACTGGACGCGATCGACCGTCTGACGATCGACGCGATCGCTGCGGAGCGCGCTCGTCGTCCGCGCGAGCTCGAGCTTGATCGCCGTCAGCGTCTGACCGAGTTCGTCGTGCAGCTCCCGCGCGAGGTTGGCACGTTCTTCCTCGCGCGCGGTCTGGACGCGCGCCGCCAGCTGCCGCAGCTGCTCCTCCGATTCGCGCTGCCGTTGCTTTTCATCCGTGATGTCGGCGCACGATCCGACGTAGCCAATCAGCTCGCCGGAAGGCCCGAGCCGCGGCGAGCCGTGGCCGATGACCCACCGGTACTGGCCGTCTGCCCGCCGCAGCCGGTACTCGAAGGTGAAAGGAGACCGGTTCTCGGCGGCACGCTGGGAATGGCGCGTCAGCCGGTCGCGATCATCCTGGTGGACCCCCTGCCACCAGCCCTGTCCGAGCTCATCCGCGAGCGATCGCCCGGTGAAAGCCAGCCACTCGCGATTGAAGAACGTACAGAGACCGTCTGGACCGGAGATCCACAGCATGACGGGCGCATCGTCTGCGACCGTGCGAAAAAGAGTGTCAGCGTCGAATCGCGCGGGGTCGCGCATTACCAGTCGTTTCCTACACGAGATCCCGATGAATGTCCACGCACACTCGGTCGTCGTCAGACGAACACCTACAGCGTGTCACTTACGGTCCGCTCAAAGCGTGCCGTGTCAGACACAACCGGACAGACTAGATGTCCGGAAGTACTAACATTAGACGCGCGCAACCTTTTCATAACGCAGAGGAATCAGTGCCAAAGTCTGACATGTACACGGTCGAGCGCATTCTTCGGCATCCCGCCCTCATAGAGAAACGCGTCAACCTGCTCGCAGTCGTCGACGCCCCCGAGGCTCTCGCGCTCGTCGAGCGCGCCTCGCGTGATCACGGGGTGGACGTCGTCAGCCGCAGCGGTGTCGCCGACGCACTCAAGGACATTCGTGAGCTGCGGCCAGACGCGGTCGTCGTCGACCTGCAGACGCCGGGCACGAATGGAATCGAAGTGCTCCGCGCGATGCGCGAGGTCTATCCCTCGTGCGCCGTCATTCTCGTGACCGGGCAGACGAGCGTCGATTCGACGATCGAGGCGGTGAAGCTCGGCGTGCTCGACTGCCTGAGCAGACCACCCGATCTTGATCGGTTGCGCGACGCGCTGACCACGGTCGTCAAGGGGATCGAACGGCGCGAGACGCGGCTGAAGCAGGACGCGCAGGCCGCCCGGCAGTTCGAGTTCCACGGGATCATCGGCCGCAGCGCGCCGATGCAGGAGCTCTTCGACGCCATCCGGCGGCTTGCGCCGCACGCCTGGAGCCTGATCATCGCCGGCGAGGCCGGAACGGGCAAAGAGCTTGTCGCCCGTGCGCTCCATCGGGTGGGCCCGCGGCGGGATCAGCGTTTTGTGACGCTGCATTGCTCAATGGCCGGCGCGACGCTGCTCGAGAGCGCGCTCTTCGGGCACGTGCGCGGGGCGTTCGCCGGCGCGATCGAAGCGAGGGTTGGCGCCTTCGAGGAGGCCGACGGCGGCACGCTGTTCCTCGACGAGATTGCTCACGTGGCTCCCAGCGTCCAGCCGAAGCTGCTGCGCGCGATCGAAACTGGCGAGGTGCAGCCAATGGGCGCGGTTGACGCACGTCGGTTCGATGTCCGCGTGATCGCGGCCACCGCCCGCGACCTGCGGGCAGAAGTGGCGGCCGGACGACTGCAGCGGGACTTCATCAAGCGGGTGAGCGCAGTACGGCTGAACGTCCCGCCGTTGCGGGAACGCCGCGAAGACATCCCGCTCCTGACGGCCGCCTTTCTCTACGAGTACGCCCTCCGTACCAATCGCGTGATTTCGGGCGTCACGACGGCCGCCGAACGGGTCCTGCAGCATGCCAGCTGGGACGGGAACATCCGTGAGCTGAAAGATGTCGTCGAGCGCGCCTGCTCGATGAGCGATTCGCGCCTGTTGGGTGAGCGCGAGATCCTCGCCGCCATCGCCGCGGCGTCCGGCGAAACGGTCACACGCGGCGCCGCCGAGTCGCAGATCAAGGGAGAGAGACGGACCTCCTGTCGAGCGCGCAACGGCGGCAAATCGAGCGCGTCCTGACGACGCGTCGGCGGCAACAAGACCGAAGCCGCGCGGCTGCTCGGCATCAGCCGCCGGGCGCTGTATCGCTGGCTGGAGCGGCTCGGGTCGACGGCGCGCAGGTGAGCGTGGGGCGCTAGCGTGGGGCGCTAGCGATCGAGCGAGTCGACGTCGATGCCGCCGGGCTGTGTACCGGCGATGAACGTTTCGGTGATGGCGCCCGGCGTCTGGCTCGGGCACCACGGCCCCGGTCGCGCGATCGACCGGAAGAAAGACGATGTTCTCCGGCGCGACGAACGATGGCGGATCGGTTCGCGTGCGCGACGTAAGCCTTCATGAAGTCCATCCAGATCGGGAGCGCCGCGACCGCTCCCGTCTCGTTCGCGCCCATCGTCTTCTTCGCGTCGTGCCCGGTCCACACTCCCACCGTGATGTCGGGATCGAACCCGATGAACCACGCGTCGGTGTTCTCGTCGACGGTGCCGGTCTTGCCGGCGAGCGGCCACTCGATGCTCGATGCGGCTTCCGCGGTACCCGCTGATGGACCACGCCTTCGAGCAGGCTGGTCATCATGAACGCCGTGTCGGCGCGGATGACGTTGACCGGTTCGATCCGGCCTTCCTCGAGCAGGTTGCCCTCGCGGTCGGTGACGGTCTGAATGAAATACGGCTTCGCGCGGACGCCGCGGTTCGGGAAAACGGTATAGGCGCTCGTCACTTCGAGCAGCGTGCCCTCGCCCGCGCCGAGCGCGATTGGCAAATACGGCGGGAACTCGCGGGAGAATCCGAAGCGCCGCGCGTAGGACACGACGACGTTCGACGGGCCGACCTCTTCCATCATCTTGATGGCCGGGATATTGCGCGAATTCTCGAGCGCGCGGCGCAGCGTCACGGGCCCCTCGAACTTGTGGTCGTAATTCTGCGGCTCGTAGAGGCCGCCGCTGCCCGCCGGGTAGCTGACTGGCTGGTCCACGATCAGCGTCGTCGGGGTCAGGCCGCGGTCGATGGCGGCCGTATAGACAATCGGCTTGAACGTCGATCCAAGCTGGCGGTAGGCCTGCATCGCGCGATTGAACTTGCTCCGGCCGAAATTCCAGCCGCCGACCATCGCGCGAATCTGGCCGGTGCGGTTGTCGATCGCGACGAGCGCCCCTTCGACCATGCGGCGTCTGCTCGAGCGTCACGATCGCCTGCTCGGTGCCTTCGTCAAGCGACATGATGCCGACCTCGATGAGATCGCCGACGGCGAACGACGCTGGGAGGGCGGCCGCGGCCAGGCGAGAAGGCTCTCGCGGGTCAACTCGGCCTGGTAGCGTCCGATGCGGACCTTGATGCCGCCGGCCGAGGGCGCGGCGTCCGACGGCGGTGACCACGGCCGGCACGACGTCGCCCGGCGCCATCGCTCGCGTCCAGCGCTCGTGCGCGAAGCCCTGCGGCGTCTGCTTCTCGGCGAGCACGTTCCTCGTTGCCCGGCGGTAGCCGCGCGCTCTTGTCGATCCGGCGCAGACCGGCCGCGACCGCGCGGTTGGCCGCGTCCTGCAGGACTGGATCGAGCGTCGTCTTCACCGAGAGGCCGCTTTCGTACAGCCGCTTCGCCCCGTAGCGCGTTTCGAGATGCTTGCGGACCTCTTCGAGGAAGTAGGGCGCTATCGACGGCGGCTGCCGCGGCTCACCGCGGACGACGATCGGTTTGGCCTTGGCTTCTTCCGCCTGCTCGGTCGAGATGAAGCCCTCGTCTGCCATGCGATCCAGGGTGTAGTTGCGCCGCCGGACCGCCGCGTCCATGTTCACATACGGGCTCTGCCGCACGTTGCCCTGGATGATGCCGCCGAGCATCGCCGCTTCTTCGAGCGTGACGTCTTTCGCCGATTTCGCGAAGTACAGGCGTGAAGCGGCCTCAACGCCGTACGCGTTGTGCCCCCAGTACATCTGATTCGCGAACATCGTGAGGATCTCGCGCTTCGTGTACCGCTTCTCGATCTGAATCGCGACGATCGCTTCGCGAATCTTGCGTTCGAGGCTGATTTCTCCTTCGTAAAAGCCGACCGCCTCGGGCAAGACGATCCGGGCGAGCTGCTGCGTCAAGGTGCTGGCGCCGGCCGGCCGCGACGTGCGGCCGCGGATGCGATCGGTCACGAACTCGAACACGTCGCGAGCCAGCGTGACCGCGATGCGCGAGATGCTCAGGCCGAAGTGCGAATTGAAGTCGCCGTCTTCGGCGGCGATGATCGCCATCCGCAGGTCGGGCGCGATCTCGTCGTAGCCGACGACGAGCCGCCGTTCGACGGCGAAGTCGCCGATGCTTTGGCCGTCGACGCCGTAGACGCGCGTGATGGTGCTGGGGTTGTAGTTGTCGAGCGCGGAAATCTGCGGCAGATCGCCGGCGTACGCGAACACCACGCCGGTGAGCACGCCAAGGCCCGCCGCCGTCACGAACAGGGCGGCGATGACGGCGTTACGCGCGTAGCGAATGACATAGTGGGCCAAATCAGTCGCCAGTCGTACGGTAGTCAGTATCAGTCCAAGAGGACCTTGCGAGGCCAGTGTACCAAGGCTGGGCAGGACGTCGACTATTGTTCGGCGTCACCCGACCCGACTGCGACTCACTCACTGGCGACTATCGACTACCGACTCCTTGGGCTTCTCGCGCCAGCGGGAGGAGAAGCCGGTTGAGAAGGAGACGCCGGTTGAGCTGGGGCGCTTTGCGGGGCCCGCCCGGCGCGGGCGCGCGCGGAACGGCCATCGGCGCCCACGGGCGATTGGAAGCTGGCAGGCGGAACCCCGAACGATCCTCGAGGCGATGCCGGCGGGCTGTTCACCCGGGGCGGCTGAAAGGCGGACACGGCGGAGGTGCGCCGGCCGGACGGCGCGGCTGCGCACCTCCCGGCGGCGCCGTTCGGCGGAAGCGGTCGAACGGCTGCGCTCGTTGCACCGGGGCCGCTCGATATGCCCGGCGGCATCTGCGGGCGACGGTGGACTGCTGCTCCTGCGCGGTCGCGTCGTCGTTGACCGGCGGATACCAGCGTGGCGAGGCGGCCAGTCGCACTGTCGTTCGAGGCAGGCGGGGCTGGTGTCGCTCGGCGCGGGACGGCGCTGGCGGCCGGCCGCCAAGCGTCCGCGTGTCGGGAACGTAGCGATTGTCATTGCGTGGCAGGCGGTCCGTCTCGCGGCCCGGCATACGGTCGAACGCGGTCGCGGCCCGCGGGCGCACCGACGGCTGCTGACGGCTGGCCGCGCGAACCGCGCGCGCGCCGCCGAGCTCAGGTTGATTTGGCGTGACGGAGAAGCGACGCCTGGAGCCGTCGCCGGCTGGCGGCCCGGAGCGGGTTGCGCGCGCTGGCGCGGATGCCGGTGCCGCCCGCTGGCAGGCCTCGGGATGGCCGTGGTCGCGGCACGGCGGCTGGCGGTGCAAGCGGCGCGCGCGCCTGGACGACAAACGGCGTCCGATATGGAATCGCGGTCGGCGGAAGCGCGTGGTGATGAACGGGATACCTGTACCCGTGGCCGAAGTACGGCGTGAAACCACCACCCATCCCCATGGATTGCCGAACGAGACGCCGAACGAAAACCCGCCTGCCTCCGCAGTAGCCGACCGGACACCAGCCGACATATCCCGGCGCCGACGCCCACGAGACCCAGGCCGATCCCCAGGTTGTCCCGGGAACCCAGAACCACCGGCCGGCGGCGAATCCCCAGCGGCCGTAATGATGCGTTGGCCATCCCCACGCGTCGTACCCAACCCATGTCCAGCCGTACGACGGGGACCGGAGACCAATAGCCGTAGAAGTAGGGCTGCCATCCCGGCGTCACGGTGGGATACCACACATTCCATACGGCGCCTGGTAACCCCACGTGCCATTGCTATCGAACGTGCTGCTGTAGGCGTACGAGATCGCGCGGCAGGTATCTGGTCGACGCGTGCCGGCTCGCGCATCGCGCCGCGCGCTCGCCCAGCGATCGAACGCGTCGAACCGCGCGGAGTTGAACGGCAGCGGCTGGCTGGGCGCGAGATCGCATCGCGCGCGAGGATGCGTTCGCCCGCGCGAGCGGCTGTCGAGCCGACGTCGGTGGCGAGCGTCGCGTAGCCCCGGAACACCGCGAGCTCGGTTTCAGGCGCGCCGCGCCCGTTCATCATGGCGACGCGATACTCGCCAGGGCCGTCAGTCGCCGCGGAGGCTGACGGCGTGTCAATTTGATAGCGACTGGCGTTCGCCGGATCGTTCACGCCGACGACCGTCAGCTGCACGCGTCCCGCCATCATCCGGAGGAGCGCCCCATCCTGCAGTTCGACGGTCGTGTACTCGTCAATCGCGAGTGCGGTGCCGTCGGAGAAAAGCACCTCGATGCGCCCGCGCGTGGTCTGCAGACGATCGCCCGGGACGAACGGCATGCCAGAAGCGTTGCCGTTTCGGCCTGACCTTCGCGCTCGAGGGTCGCAGTGCCGTCCACGTAGGCCAGATGCGCCGGCGACGGCGTCGTTTGCTCGGAATCCTGCGCCGAGCCGCTGACGCATTCAGGAGCAGCAGAGCCTGTGCGGGCGCAACGCGCGCGCAACCGAACAGGACGGAACCCATACGAAGCGCCTCGCACGTCGAGAGGCAGGGCTGCTGGCATCGTGAATTATACGCTCCGCCGGGTGCAAGGTGCAGAGGGGTGTCTGCGGCAGCGCTCAGCACCGAGCACCCAGCACCTCACACCCGAAACATTGACAGTGCTACACTCAGGTTTTATCCTCAGAGCAGTATCAGCAATGGCTGCACGATACGACTTCACGAGGACTCAATGAGCAAAATCATCGGCATCGACCTGGGCACTACGAACTCCGTCGTCGCGGTGATGGAGGGCGGCGAACCGGTCGTGATCACCAACCCCGAAGGCGGACGGCTGACGCCATCGGTCGTGGCCTTCACGAAGTCCGGCGAACGGCTGGTCGGACAGGTGGCCAAGCGTCAGGCGGTCACCAATCCGGAGAACACCGTCTTCTCGATCAAGCGGTTCATGGGCCGCAAGTTCGACGAAGTGAGCGAGGAAATGAAGATGGTGCCCTTCCAGGTCGTGCGCGCCGGCGAACGCCGACGCGCGCGTGCAGCGCGAACGGCAAGGAATACCCGCCGCCGGAAATCTCCGCGATGATCCTGCAGAAGCTGAAGACACGCCGCGGAGGAGTATCTGGGTCAGCCGGTGACCAAGGCCGTGATCACCGTGCCCGCGTACTTCAACGACGCGCAGCGGCAGGCCACGAAGGACGCCGGCCAGATCGCCGGCCTCGAGGTGATGCGCATCGTCAACGAGCCGACGGCCGCCGCGCTCGCCTACGGCCTCGACAAGAAGAAGGACGAAACGATCGCCGTGTACGACTTCGGCGGCGGCACGTTCGACATCTCGATCCTCGAAGTCGGCGAAGGCGTCGTCGAGGTCAAGGCGACCAACGGCGACACGCACCTCGGCGGCGACAACCTGGATCAGCGGATCATCGACTGGATCGCGGCCGAGTTCCGCAAGACGCGACGGCATCGATCTGACGAAGGATCGCATGGCGCTGCAGCGCCTGAAGGAGGCGGCCGAGAAGGCCAAGATGGAGCTCTCCACCGTGATGGAGACCGACATCAACCTGCCGTTCATCACCGCCGATCAGAGCGGCCCGAAGCACCTGCAGATGAAGCTGACGCGGGCGCGCTTCGAGCAGCTCGTCGACGACCTGCTGCAGAAGACGGTCGAGCCCGACGAAGCAGGCGCTGGCCGACGCCGGCCTCGATCCCTCGAAGATCGACGAGGTCGTGCTGGTCGGCGGATCGACGCGAATTCCGAAGGTCCAGCAGATCGTCAAGGAGCTGTTCCGCAAGGAGCCGCACAAGGGCGTCAATCCCGACGAAGTGGTGGCGGTCGGCGCCGCGGTGCAGGCGGGCGTGCTGGCCGGCGACGTGAAGGACCTGCTGCTGCTCGACGTCACGCCGCTGTCGCTCGGCATCGAGACGATGGGCGGCGTGATGACGACGCTGATTCCGCGGAACACGACGATTCCGACGCGGAAGAGCGAGATCTTCTCGACGGCGTCCGACAACCAGACGAGCGTCGAGGTCCACGTGCTGCAGGGCGAGCGATCGCTGGCGCGCGACAACCGCACGCTCGGCAAGTTCCACCTGATCGGCCTGCCGCCGGCGCCGCGCGGCGTGCCGCAAATCGAGGTGACGTTCGACATCGACGCGAACGGCATCGTCAACGTGCAGGCGAAGGATCTCGGCACCGGCAAGGAGCAGAAGATCACGATCACCGCGTCGAGCGGCCTCAGCAAGGACGAGGTCGACCGCATGATGAAGGAGGCCGAATCGCACGCCGACGAGGACAAGAAGCGCCGCGAGGAGATCGAGGCGCGCAACCGCGCCGACCAGGCGGTCTACGGCGCCGAACGCTTCGTCAAGGATTGCGGCGACAAGCTCTCGGCGGCCGACAAGAGCGCCATCGAGGCCGCCGCGGAGTCGCTCAGGAAGGCGATCGACGCGCAACGACGCGGCCGGGATCAGCCGCGCGATGGAGGGCCTCAACGCAGGCGCAGCACAAGGCGGCCGCGTCGCTCTATCAGCAGGCGTCAACGGCCGGTCCGGCGCCGGGCCGACGCCGGGTGCGGGCGGCGACGCCGGCTGCGGGCTCGTCGGCTGGTTCCGGCGGCGACGCAGGCGCGCGGCCGACGGCGAGGTCATCGACGCGGAAGTGGTGGACGAGGGAAAGCCCTAGCTCAATTCTGTAATCCTCATGGATCTTCTAATATCCTGCTGGGAATCGAGCGCGGCGCGACGCTGAACGACATCAAGCGCGCGTACAAGCGGCTCGCCCGCAGGTATCACCCGGACATCAATCCCGGCGATCGCCTGGCGGCGGCGCAGTTCCGCCAGATCGCCGAGGCGTACGAGACGCTGAGCGATCCGGATCGCCGCCACCACTATGACAGCGGCGGCGGCTCGCACCGTCTCGCGCGTCGATCCGACGTTCGGGTTCGAGGGCTTCGATTTCTCGGTGAGCGTCAGCGGCGCATCGGCGCCGACCTTCGGCGATCTGTTTGCCGAAGTGCTGCGGCAGCGGCGCGACCCTGTCGGCACGGCGCGCCGGAGCGCGGCGCCGACCTGCATCAATCGCTCTCGCTGCCGTTCGAGGACGCGATGCGCGGCGGGCAGCGCCAGGTCGCGCTGACCAGACAGGACGCGTGTCGAGCCTGCCAGGGGACCGGGCCGCCTGCAGGCGGCTGAGAGCCGCGTGCCTGCACTGCCACGGCGCGGGCGTCGTGAAGTCGGCCCGCGGACACATGGTGTTCTCGAAGCCGTGCGCGCATTGCGGTGGCACCGGCCAGCAGGCGCAGATGCGGTGCCCGGTCTGCGGCGGCGCGCAGGTCGAGGTGCGCGCCGAGACGCTCGGCATCCAGGTGCCCGCCGGGCTGGCCGACGGCGCCCGCGTGCGCGTGCCAGGCAAGGGTCACGCGGGCCGGAACGGCGGCGGGCCGGGCGACCTGTACGTGACGGTCCGCGTCGAGCCGCATCCGTTGTTCCGCCGCGAGGGCGACGATCTCCACCTCGTCGTGCCGATCGCGGTGCACGAGGCGGCGCTCGGCGCGCAAGGTCGAGGTGCCGTCGCTCGAAGGCCACGCGCGGCTGCGCGTGCCGCCGGGCACGCAGTCGGGCCAGCGGTTCCGCCTGCGCGAGCGCGGCGTGCCGTCGCCCCGCGACGGCCGGCGCGGCGATCTGGTCGTCGAAGTCCGGCTGGTGCTGCCGCGCGTGCTCGACGAGCGCTCGAAGGAGTTGCTGCGCGAGTTCGGCCGCTTGAATGCGCGAGGATGTCCGCGACGGGCTGGGCCGATGGAGCGACCATGAAGAAGACGGGCAAGGCCTACTTCATGATCAGCGCGGTGGCGCAGAAGTACAACATCCACCCGCAGACGCTGCGCTTGTACGAGCGCGAGGGGCTGTTGAAGCCGTCGCGCACGGAAGGCAACACGCGGCTCTATTCGGAAGAGGATCTGGAGCAGCTCGAGACGATTCTGTCGCTGACCCGAGATCTCGGCGTCAACCTGGCCGGCGTCGAGATCATCCTCAACATGCGCCGCAAGATCGAGCGGATGCAGGGCGAGGTCAACGAGTTCATGGAGTACGTGAAGCGCGAGCTGGCGCGCGGCATCGACGACTGGGAGCAGCGGCTGTCGACGGCGCTCGTCAAGTCGAGCCCGACCGATCTCGTGCGCGCCACCCCGCCGACGTCAGGACGCCGAGAAGTCGAAAGCCGAAAACGAAGAACTGAAAGTCGGCGCGCAAAGTCGAACCGAGCAGGTAGAATGCTCGGTGCATGCCGTGCCCGCTTTGCGACGACACCGGATGGAAGCCCGTCGACGCGGATGGCGTGCGGCGCGTCGTGCGCTGCGACTGCTGGCGCGAGAGCGTCGGGCAGCAGCGGCTGGCCGACGCGAACGTTCCCCGAGCGCTACCAGCACTGCACCATCGCCAACTTCACCGCCTACAACGAATCGCTCGAGCGCGCGGCTGACCGGGCGCGGCAGCTCGCCGAGCGGTTTCCGGTCGTCGAAAAGGGCCTGTTCTTCGAAGGGCAGCCCGGCGTCGGCAAGACGCACCTCGCGGTCGCCGTGCTGAAGCAGGTGGTCCAGCACCACCGGCGCGCGCGGCCTCTTTTACGACACGCGCGACCTGCTGCGGCTCATCCGCAGCACCTACGACGCGTCGATTCGGACCACCGAGCTCGAGATTCTCCGGCCGGTGATGACCGCCGACCTGCTCGTCCTGGACGATCTCGGTGCGGAGAAAACGTCGGAGTGGGTGGAAGAGACGATGAACCTCATCGTCAACACGCGCTACAACGAGCGGCGCGTGACGATCTTCACGTCGAACTACGAAGACATTCCCGACGACACCGAACCGAACTCGCTCGTCTTCCGCATCGGCCACCGCATGCGTTCGCGGCTGCACGAGATGTGCGACTTCGAAGTGCTCGACGGCGGCGACTATCGGCAGATGCCGGTCAACGGCGGCATCGACGACCTGGTTGCCCTGTGGAAGACGCGCAAGAAGACGCTGCCCGCCAGAGCCGGCCGCCAGGCCCGCGCCCAACTGAGAGAGCCGGCCGTTCGTGACGGCCGGGCCGACCTGAAATGGCCAGGGGGGAGAGCGGATCATAAGATTGGTGAGTTGAGGAGTGGGTGAATTGGTGAGTTCTTGACCAACTCTCCAACTCTCCACTCTCGAACTCACCAACTCTCACATGCTCGGGCTTTACGTCCACATTCCCTTCTGCTCGGCCATCTGCAACTACTGTAATTTCAATCGCGGTCTCTTCGACGCTGACCTCAAGACGTCGCGATCCTATCGAATCGGCAGCGCGCCTGCGGCCATCCCGCCGAGAACTCACCGAGCAGCTCGGTCACGCCTGGCCGCAGCCGCAGCGCTTGCCAGCCGACACCATCTACTTCGGCGGGGGCACGCCGTCGCTGCTCGAGCCGGACGAGGTCGCCCGCATCATCCAGGCCTGCGAGGAGCATTTCGACGTCTCCCCCGACCGCGAGGTGACGCTCGAGGCGAACCCCGAAACGGTCACGACCGCGCGGCTCGAGGGATATCGCCGGGCTGGCGTCAATCGGCTCAGTTTCGGTGTCCAATCCTTCAGGGACGACGAGCTCCGGCGCTTGTCGCGGCTGCACGGCGCCGAGCGCGCACGCGCGGCGCTCCGCGAGGCGCGGGCGGCCGGCTTCGACAACGTCAGCCTCGACCTGATGATGTGGCTGCCGGGGCAGAAGGTTGACGCAGTGGCTCGAGTCGGTCGACGAGGCGGCCTCGCGCTCGCGGCCCGAGCACCTGTCGTTGTACCTGCTCGAGGTCTATCCGAACGCGCCGCTCCGCGACGAGATGGCGCGCGCGCAGTGGTCGCAGGCGCCCGACGAGGATGCGGCGACGATGTACGTGACCGCGATGGAGCGGCTGGAAGCCGCCGGCTACGAGCAGTACGAGATCTCGAACGTCGCGCGGCCCGGGCGCCGCTCGCGGCACAACCTGAAGTACTGGACCGACGGCGAGTGGCTCGGGTTCGGCTGCGGCGCGCACTCGACCCGCGACGGCGTGCGCTGGAAGAATGTGTCGGCCACGGAGGAGTACGTCGACCGTGTCGTGCGCGGCGAGCGCCGCTGGCGTCGACGCCCACCGGATGACCGAAGCTGAGCGGCTCGGCGACGCCCTGTTCATGGGCCTTCGGCTCAACGACGGCATCGACGAACGCGTGATCGAGCGCCGCTACGGCATCGACGTGTGGCAGCGGTACGGCTCAGATCTCCAGCCGTATGTTGAAGGCGGCCTGCTAATGCGGCAGGATAGACGAATGCGGTTGACCCGCCGCGGCATGCTGCTTGCCCACGAAGTGATGGCGGTGTTCGTGTAGATCTCAAGAGTACGCTAAAGTAACACCCTTTTTGAACCTATCCTCGAAGGAGGCCGTGATGTTTCGATGGATTGCTCCCGCGCTGGTCGTCGGGCTACTGGCTGCCGCGCCCGTCCAGGCGCAGACGCCCGCTGCGCAGCCCGCCCAGCAGGCACAGGCGCAGAAGAGCCCGTTCGTGTTCCAGAGCGACGGGGGCGTGATCCTGCATTTCATCAAGCCGGACAAGGGGGCAGACTTCGAGATGCTCGTCGCCAAGCTGAAAGAGGCGCTCGCGAAGAGCGAGAAGCCCGAGCGCAAGGCGCAGGCGGCTTCATGGAAACTCTTCAAGGCGGCTGAGCCCGGCGCGGGCGGCGCGATCATGTACGTGTCGGTGATCCACCCCGCCGTCAAGGACGCCGACTACTACATCCCGCTCATCATCAACGATGCGTTTCCGGCCGAAGGGCAGGCGCTCTACAAGCAGTACCTCGACGTCAGCGCCAATCCAAGCGCGAACAAGCTGACGCTGACGCTGCTGCAGGACTTGAGCAAGTAGTCGGCCGGCCTCTAGAACTTCAGGTTCAGACCCGCGTAGAGACGGTGCGCTGGCGAGTCCAGCGCATCGTCTCCCAGCCGGAACGCCCGATAGTCCACGCGCAGCCGCAACGGGCCGAACAGGTTCACCTTCACCCCGCCCCCGGTATTGAACCCGAAGCCGGTGTGCTCCCGGCTGTCGAGCGTCTCGCTGATAGACGCCGGCGCCGGTCGTGAAATACGGCTGGATGCCGAAGATCGTGAACGGCGTCTGCAGCAGCACGTTCCCGGCGTAGGTCTTGAGGGCGGGCGCCAGCGATTCGCAGATCTTCCGAGGTGCTCGCGTACTCGAATTCGAAACCGAGCAGCAGGAGTCCGGCGCCGATGGCGAAGCCCTGGGTCTTCCGGTTTTCGGGCGTGGTGTTCGTGCCGAGAAAGAGCGTCGCATCGGCGGCCGCCGGCGCGGCGAGCAGAAACAGAAAGAGCCATGTCAGAACGCGTCGCTCGCGCCCTCATGAAGCCTCCTGGCCATGATAGGACAATCGCGCCGCGACATGGACTTCCGCCTGACCGCGGATCAGCAGCTGCTGCGTCAGAGCGTTCGCGAGTTCGCGGAAGCCGAGATCCGCCCGCACGTCCGCGAGTGGGACGAGGCACAGCATTTTCCGAACGAGCTCGTGCCGCGGCTCGGCGAGCTTGGCCTGCTCGGAATCCAGGTGCCCGAGCAGTACGGCGGCGCGGCGATGTCGGCCCTCGACTACTGCATCTGCATCGAAGAGCTCGCCCGCGTCGATCCCGGCGTCGCGCTGTCCGTGGCCGCGCACAACGGGCTGTGCTCGGCGCACATCCTGCTGTTCGGCACCGACGCGCAGAAGGCGACGTATCTCCCGCCGCTCGCGCGCGGCGAGAAGATCGGCGCCTGGGGCCTCACCGAATCCACGTCGGGCAGCGATGCCGCCGGCATGCGGACCACGGCCGTCCGGGCCGGTGCGTGCTGGGTCTTGAATGGCTCGAAGACCTTCACGACCCATGGCCGCGTCGGGCAGGTGATGGTGGTCATGGCGGTGACCGACAAGGCGGCCGGGCGCAAGGGTATCTCCGCCTTCATCGTCGAGCACGGCACTCCCGGGATGAGCGCCGGGCAAGAAGGAAGACAAGCTCGGCATGCGGGCGAGCGATACCAGCGAGGTCCTGTTCGACAACTGCCGCGTCGCCGCCGACGCCCTTCTCGGTGAAGAGGGGAAGGGATTCGTCGGCGCGATGCAGGTGCTCGATGCCGGCCGCATCGGGATCGCCGCGCTGTCGGTCGGCCTGGCGCAGGGCGCGTACGAAGCGGCGTTGCAGTATGCGCAGGACCGGAAGGCGTTCGGCCGGACGATCAGCACGTTCCAGGCGATCCAGTGGAAGCTGGCCGACAACGCCACGCGCATCGAGGCGGCGCGCCTGCTCACGTATCGCGCCGCCTACCTCAAGGACAGCGGCGCGACCCGGACGACGATGGCGTCGTCGATGGCGAAGCTGTACGCGAGCGAGATCGCGGTCCGGGCGGCGGACGATTGCGTGCAGATCCACGGCGGCTACGGATTCGTGAAGGACTATCCCGCCGAGAAATTCTTCCGCGACGTGAAGCTCACGACGATCGGCGAGGGCACGAGCGAGATCCAGCGGCTCGTCATCGCACGGCAGTTGCTGGCGCGATGACCGCTCGGTCCGACCTGGCCGAGCGCGTGCTCGCCGGCGAGCCGCGTGCCATCGCGCGCGCCATTTCGCTCGTCGAAGACGACGAGGGCGCGGGCGCCGACCTGATCCGGGCGATCTTCAGCCGCACGGGACGGGCATATCTCATCGGGGTCACCGGCCCGCCCGGCGCCGGCAAGAGCACGCTCGTCGATCGGCTCACCGCGGCGTTTCGCGATCAGCGATTGACGGTTGGCGTGATCGCCGTCGACCCGACGAGCCCGTTCACCGGCGGCGCCGTGCTGGGGGATCGGCTGCGGATGCAGTCGCACGCCGTCGACGAGGACGTCTTCATCCGCAGCATGGCGACGCGCGGTCATCTTGGCGGGCTGTCGCGCGCGACCGACGACGCCGCGCTGGTGCTCGACGCCGCGGGGAAGGATCTCGTGATCATCGAGACGGTTGGCGTCGGGCAGGACGAGGTGGAGATCGTCCGCACCGCCGATGTCTCGATCGTGACGCTCGTGCCAGGCGCGGGCGACGAGGTCCAGGCACTCAAGGCCGGCATCATGGAAATCGCCGACATCTTCGTCGTCAACAAGGCCGACCGCGAGGGCGCCGACCGTCTGGTGGCGGCCGTTGAGGCCACGCTGAGCCTCCAGGCGTACGCTCCCGGGCAGTGGCGTCCGCCGATCGTCAAGACGGTCGCGACCAGCGGCAACGGGGTGGCCGAGCTCGTCGCGGCGATCCAGACGTTCCGCGGGACCGGCAAGGTACCCGGCCAGGCCGAGGCGCGCCGGCGTGCGCGCGCCGAGCATCAGCTGCGCGGGCTGGTGACTCGCGGATTCATGGACAAGCTGGAACGAACCGTCCTGGAACCAGGCGAGCTGACGGCGGTGGCGGCCAGGATTGCGGCACGCGAGATCGATCCGTATACGGCGCGGCGGGGCTTTTAGCCCGAGCACGAAGATACCAGCGTCCCTAGCCAGCGAAAGCGCCGCCTGCGAGCCCGAGGACTGCCTGCGTCGCGCCGGACGTCCGCCCGAGTCGGAAGCTGTTTTCGAGCGGGCGGACCCAGCGCCAGAGAAAAAATGAAAGCCGTCCTCGATCACATCGGCATCGCCGTGCGCGATCTCGACTCGGCGCTGGCGTTCTATCGCGATGCGCTCGGCCTCGAGGTCGAAGCGTCCGAAGAGGTCGCCTCGCAGCGCGTGCGCGCGCATTTCGTTCCAGTCGGCTCAGCCAGCCTGGAGCTGCTGGAAGCGACGGGCGCCGACTCGACGATCGCCAGATACGTCGACAAGCGCGGCCCCGGCCTGCACCACATCACCCTGCGCGTCGAGGACATCGGGGCGGCGCTGGCGCAGCTGAAGGCCCGCGGGGCGAGGCTGATTGACGAGCAGCCGCGGCCGGGCGCGGAGGGCGCCCTCGTCGCGTTCATCCACCCGTCGAGCGCTCACGGCGTGCTGGTGGAACTGAAGCAGCCACCGCCAATCTGAAATCCTTAAATCTGAAATCTGAAATTTCGCGTCACACCGTGGGTGATCTCGAACTCGTCTCCCTGTGCGACGGGTCCTTCCGGCTGGACGGCGGGGCGATGTTCGGCGTGGTGCCGAAGGTCCTGTGGGGCGAACGGTACCCGGCCGACGACCGGAATCGCGTCGAGATCGCGGTCCGTCAGCTGCTCGTGCGCGGCAGGCGCACCATGCTCATCGACGCGGGCTTCGGCGACAAGACGGACGAGGCATTCCGCGAGCACTTCGCCCTGGATCGGCGGCGGAACCTGGATCACGCGCTCGCCGATGCCGGCGTGGCTCCGGACGACATCGACATCGTTCTGGCGACGCACCTGCACTGGGACCACGCGGGCGGCTTCACGGTTCGCGATCCGGATGGCCGGCTGCGTCCCCGATTTCCGCGGGCGAGGTATGTCGTGCGCCGCGGCGAGTGGGAAGACGCGACGCATCCCAATGCCAGGACCCGCGGCAACTATCTGCCCGACGATTTCCTGCCGCTGATGTCGGCGGGCGTGCTCGAACTGGTGGACGACGATCAGACGATCATGCCGGGCGTGAAGGTGAAACACACGGGCGGCCATACGATGCACCACCAGATGGTGCTCATCGAGTCGAACGGGCAGCGTGCGGCGTTTCCGGCCGACTTGATGCCCACTGCCGCGCATCTGTCGCTGGCGTGGATTGCGGCGGTCGACCAGTTCCCGCTCGAGACGCTGGCCTCCAAGCAGGCGTTCGTGGCGGAGGCGGCAGCCCAGCAGACGCTCGTCTTTTTCGATCACGAACCTCGGATTCAGGCCGCGCACATCGTCGAACAGAACGGCCGGCGATCCCTTCAACCCCTATGAGCACACCGTCAGCAACCATCGGCATCATCGGCGGCAGCGGCCTGTACGACATGGCGGAGCTGACCGACCGCGAAGAGAAGCGGCTCACGACACCGTTCGGCGATCCGTCGGGCGCCTATGTCCTCGCCACGTTGCGCGGACGGCGCGTCGCGTTTCTCGCGCGCCACGGCCCCGGCCACCGCATCCTTCCCTCGGAGCTGAACTTCCGCGCGAACATCTACGGCTTCAAGGTGCTCGGCGTGGAGCGGATCCTCTCGGCGAGCGCCGTCGGCAGCCTGAAGGAAGAGTATCGGCCGCTCGATATCGTCGTGCCGGATCAGTTCTTCGATCGAACCAGAGGCCGCATCAGCACGTTCTTCGGCCGCGGCCTGGTGGCCCACGTGGCGTTTGCGCATCCGGTGTGCGGAGATCTCGCCAGGGTCGCCGCCGATTCGGTCGAGGCGGTCGGGGCGACCGTCCATCGCGGCGGCACGTACGTGAACATGGAGGGGCCGCAGTTCTCGACGCTGGCCGAATCGAAGCTGTACCGGTCGTGGGGCATGGACGTGATCGGCATGACGAACCTCCAGGAAGCGAAGCTCGCGCGCGAGGCCGAGATCTGTTACGCGACGCTGGCGCTGGTCACCGACTACGACTGCTGGCATCCGGACCACGACTCGGTCACGGTGGACCTGATCATCGCCAACCTGATGCAGAATGCCGCGACGGCGCAGAAGACGATCGCCGAAGCGGTGTCGCGCCTGCCGCCGGAACGGACCTGCGGCTGCAAGGACGCGCTCGCCACCGCGATCATCACGCGGCCCGAACACGTCCCCGAGCAGACGAAACGGGAACTTGCGCCGATTATCGGGAAATATATGGGGATCTGACGCTGTAGGGTGCTCTGAACTGACGCTGTAGGGTGCTCTGAACTGACGCATGCTCGGCGTGCTGCAGCACGTTGATCCGAAGGCGCTAGCACTTACAGCGAAGTGAAGCACTCGACAGCGAAGTCTCCGAAGGTGAGCGAAGAATGCGTTTGGTTGTGACCGGTTCGATCGCCTATGACTATCTGATGTCGTTTCCCGGGAAGTTCACCGAGCACTTCCTGCCGGAGCACTTCCATCGGGTGAGCCTCAGCTTCCTCGTCGATACGATGGACAAGCGGCGCGGCGGGTGCGCGCCGAACATCGCCTACACGCTCGCGCTGCTCGGCGAGCGTCCGCTGCTGATGGCGACCGCGGGCGAGGACTTCGGCGAGTACCGCACCTGGCTCGAGGCGGCCGGAGTCGACACCTCAGAGGTCAAGCAGGTGGCGGGGAAGTTCACCGCCTCCTTCTTCTGCTCGACCGATCAGGCGAACAACCAGATCGCATCCTTCTATACGGGCGCGATGGCCAACGCCGGCGAGCTGTCGTTCCGGACGCTCGATGCCTGCGACCTGGCGATCATCTCGCCGAACGATCCCGGCGCGATGGTGCAGTATGCCGAGGAGTGCCGGGCGCTCGGCATCCGCTACATCTTCGATCCCGGGCAGCAGTGCGCGCGCATGGACGGCGGCGAGCTGGCCGACGGCGTCAAGGGCGCGGCGATCGTCATCTGCAACGACTACGAGTTCGAGCTGCTGCGCCAGAAAACCGGCTTCGGCGAAGCCGAGATCCTCGAGCACAGCGAAGCCCTGGTCGTCACGCGCGGCGAGCACGGGTCCTGGGTCTACACGCGGCGCGGCCGTGCCGAAGTGCCGGCGGTCGCGCCGCGGCGGATCGTCGATCCCACGGGCGTCGGCGACGCCTTTCGGGGAGGCCTGATGAAGGGCTTGGCGCTGGGCCTGCCGTACGGCGTGTGCGCGCGAATCGGCAGCGTCGCGGCGACCTATGCGCTGGAGCATCTCGGGCGGCCAGAGCCACGCCTACACGTGGGACGAGTTCAGACAGCGGTTCGAGAGCCATTTTGGCCCGTTACCTGTCGGAAAGACCGAAACCGCCGAACTGGAGAACTGACGGACGGGGAGGAGCCATGAGACGCGCGGTCGCGGCGTTGATCGTTGCCACTGGCGCGGCGTCGATGCCGCTGGCGGCGCAGAACTCGCCGCAGGCGTGGGACGCGACGTTCCGCGCGCTGACGAGCGCCGCCGAACATTGGCGAGTACATGCGCCGGTTGAGCGCGCGGCCGCATCACGTGGGTTCGCCATACGGCAAGGACAACGCCGAATGGATGGCGGCGCGATTCAAGGAATGGGGCTGGGACGCGCGCATCGAAACCTATGAGGTGCTGTTCCCGACACCGAAGGAACGGGTCGTCGAGATGGTTGCACCGACGACGTTCAAGGCGGCGCTTCGCGAGCCTGCCCTCGCGGTCGATCCCACCTCCGGCCAGACGGCGGAGCAGCTGCCGGGCTACAACGCGTACTCGATCGATGGTGACGTCACCGGCCCCCTCGTCTACGTCAACTACGGCCGGCCGGCGGACTACGAGGAACTGGAACGCCAGGGCATCTCGGTCAAAGGCGCGATCGTCATCGCGCGCTACGGTGCGTCATGGCGCGGCATCAAGCCGAAAGTCGCGGCCGAGCACGGCGCGGCGGGCTGCCTGATCTACTCGGATCCGGCCGACGACGGCTACGTGGTGGACGACGTGTTCCCGCAGGGTCCGATGCGGAACCGCGACGGCGTTCAGCGCGGCAGCGTGTTCGACATGCCGACGCATCCTGGCGACCCGTTGACGCCCTTCACCGCCTCGGTGCCGGGCGCCAAGCGGCTCGCCGTCAGCGCCGCGCCCACGCTCACCAGGATTCCGGTCCTGCCGATTTCCTACGGCGACGCACAGCCGCTGCTCGCGGCGCTCGGCGGCCCCGTTGTGCCAGCCGCGTGGCGCGGCGGCCTGCCGATGACGTATCACTACGGCCCGGGGCCCGCGCGGGTCCACCTGAAGCTCGCGTTCAACTGGGATATCAAGCCGATCTACAACGTGGTCGCGCGGCTCACCGGCTCGACGTTTCCTGACGAGTGGATCGTGCGCGGCAACCATCACGACGCATGGGTCAACGGCGCCCAGGATCCTGTCAGCGGCATGGCGCCGGAGCTCGAGGAGGCGCGTGCGCTCGGCGAGCTGGTCCGGCGCGGCTGGCGGCCCCGGCGCACCATTGTCTACACGGCGTGGGACGGCGAGGAGCCAGGGCTGCTCGGATCGACCGAGTGGGTCGAGCACCATGCCCAGGAACTGCGGCAGAAGGCGGTCGGTGTACATCAACACGGACGGCAACGGCCGTGGATCGCTGAGCGCCGGCGGGTCGCATCCGCTCGAGACGTTCATCAACGGCGTGGCGCGCGACGTGGAGGATCCGGATGCCGGCGTCAGCGTCTGGAAACGGTGGCAATCGACCATCGTGGCGAACGGCACGACCGAAGAGCGGAACGCCGCGCGAACGCGGGCCGACCTTCGCATCGCTGCGCTCGGATCAGGATCGGATTACTCGCCGTTTCTCCAGCATCTGGGCACGGCGACGCTCAATCTCGGTTTCGGCGGGCTCGACGAGGACGGCATTTACCATTCGATCTACGACGACTTCTATCACTTCACCAAGTTCCTGGACACCGACTTCCGCTACGGCCGCGCTCTCGCGCAAACCGTGGGGACCGCCGTGATCCGTCTTGCCGACGCGGAGCTCCTGCCGTTCGAGTTCACGAATCTCGCCGACACGGTACAGGTCTATGTCAAGGACGTGCAGCAGCTCTTGACGACGGCGCAGGACACGGTCAAGGAACGCAACCGGGAGATCGAGGATGGGGTGTTCGCGGCGCTTGCCGATCCGCGGCGTCCGAGCAAGGCGCCGCAGGTCGAGCCGGTGCCGCCGGCGATAAACTTCGCGCCGCTCGAGAACGCGTCTGCCGCGCTCACGCGCGCGGCGGAGCGCTACAAGAAGGCGGCCGCCGCGGCGCGGCCGCGCCTGGCCTCGCATCCCGACGTCCTGCGGTCGGTCAACGAGCGCTTGATTCAGAGCGAACGCCAGCTGACCGACGAAGGCGGCCTGCCGCGGCGCCCGTGGTACCGCCACCTGCTCTACGCGCCCGGCTTCTACACCGGCTACGCCGTCAAGACGCTGCCGGGAGTTCGCGAGGCGATTGAGCAGAAGCACTACGACGAAGCTGAGGCCGAGGTCGTTCGCATTGCGCGTGCGCTGGGTCGCGAGACGGCATTGATTGAAGCCGCCGCGGCCGATCTCGAACGGCTACGCTAAGTGGACGATGCCATAGCGCGAGAGTTGGAGGTCGGAGTTAGAGAGTGAGGAATCCGCGTCACCAACTCGCCAATCTCCAATTCTCCAACTCTCCTAGTCGAACTCAGGAGGGCGCCGAGCCCGACCAGGTAGGTCGCTGACGCCGCGAGGAATGTCGCGCTGAATCCCCAGTTCATGGCGATGAAAATCGCCAGCGTGGCGCCGACGACGGAGAGGGCGCCGTTCATCCCCCAGGCCCAGGTCAGCATCTGAGGCGACCGCGAGGCCAGCAGCCGGATGCCGGCCGGCATCGGAATGCCCAGGACCATCCCGATCGGCACGAGGGTCGCGACCGCCAGGAGGATGCGCCCGGTCCGCGAGAACGGGATCGCCCAGGCGATGAACGGCGCGACGACGGCGATCGCCAGGAGCCCGATCGCGACGATCGCAACCAGCGCGACGGCCGTGCTGCGGCGCAGCGATTCGGGCGCGAAGCGCCGGCTGAGCGCGGCGCCAATGCCGGTGCCCAGGAGCAGCGAAAAGAGCGTCACCGTCAACGAGTACACGGGGTGACCAAGCAGCAGGACGAACCGCTGCAGCACGGCCACTTCAATCAGCATGAATCCGGCTCCCAGCGAGCCGAAGTAGACCAGCCACGACAGCCAGCCGGCCGGGCGGTCGCCGCCCGCGACGATGAGCGGACCCACGACGAACCCGGCGACCAGCGCAGCTGAGATACCCATGAGCGTCAGCAGCGCGCTGAGGCCGTTTCCGAACAGCATCGCCCGCCCGAACGCCACGGCGAACTGGTCCTCGAGCTTCGTCGTGTGAAAGAAGAACGGCCGGTCATCCGTCGTCGGCCTGATGTCCTGCTCGTAATTGTCGTAAAAGCGCTCGCGATCCGGGGCGACGATGAGGTTGGCGTAAGCAGCGGTTTCCGTGCCCTCGACCCACTCGCCAGGAGGCGGTGCGATGGGGCCCTCGTTGCCAGGCGCATAGAGAATGCGGAACTGCAGGCGGTCGGCGAGCTGTACGGAGCTGAGAAAGCTCCTCGGACGTGAACGGCGACTTCTTGAGCAGGAACGTCGCCACGCGGTCGTGCTGAATGATCGCCAGGCGTGAGGCGGCATCCCAGCCGCGCCGCGCGCAGGCCTCCTGCGCGAGGGACACGAGCCGGAGGCCATCGAACACCCATCGGGTAATCGTCAGGATGCCGTTGTCGTTCAGGTGATCGAGATAATCGGTGAACGCTTCGACGGTGTACAGCGTGTTCTCCGTCAGCGTGTAGGCGCCAGCCGCCGTGGCAGCCCAGGTGTCGACGAGCGATGCCTGGATGACGTCGTACTCGTCGGACGAGCGCCGGACGAAGCTCCTGCCATCGTCGACCGCGACGCGGACGTGCGGGTGATCGTAGATGCCGCCCGAGAAATCCCGGAAGGCGCCGCGCATGACGTCGTTGGCGATGATGGGATTGATTTCGACGCCGTCGACGCGTGCAGCCCCGAAGACCAGCGCCGAGGCGAGGTCGCGGCCCCCCCCGGGCCCGATCACCAGCGCCGTGAACCCCGAAGGTTTCAGGTGATAGGCGAGAGCCGTCAGCTCGTAGCGGAGGTAACCGGCATTGGAGAGATCGGGCGTGACGTGAGCAATCGGTGTCGACGCGGCCGAGTCGATGTCCATGAACTTCGTGTCGGGAAGCTCACCCGAATAGGTGGGACTCAGCGACCAGTCGCCGTGGGCGCGTTCGTACACGCCGATCCGGGAGAACGAATTCCACTTGCTGAACAGGATGCGGTCGCCCTGGTGTCCTTTCGTATCGGTGACGTTGAAGGTTCCGAGGCCGGAGAGCTGACTGGCCAGCGGTACCAGCACGACAGCAGCCGCCGCCAGCCCAACCCTGCTGCGGCGGGATGGTGGGGAGAACAGGACGGCGGCCAGCGCGGCAAGAGCGGTCGCCACCAGCACGACGCCGGGCGCCCCGAGGAGGTTCAGCAGGGGGATGAGGACGAGACACCCGAGCGCGGCGCCGGTCAGGTCGGCGGCGTACACGACATTGATGCGCGCTGCCAGCCGGCTGATGGCGAGCGTGAGGACGAGGCCCCCGGTGAAGAACGGAATGGCCGCCAGCGCGTAGATCGCCAGCATCAGCGCGAGATTCGAGGGCGAGTAGTTGAGCCCGACGCGCAAACGGACGAGCGCGAACAGGGCGACGATGGTGCTCGCCGCGTAGACGAGCGCCTGGCGGGCAAGCAGCGCCTCGGTCTCGCGCCGCTCGAGCGCGCGCCGGCGCAGGTACGCGTAAACGCCGCTGGCGCTCAACCCGAACAGGGCAATCGAAATCGCGAGAAACGCGAAATGGTAGTACATGACGACCGAGAAGATGCGCGTCAGCGCGAGCTCGGTCATGAGGAGAGAAGCAGCAATGGCCGCGACGGCCGCCAGTGTACGCACGGCACAAGTCTAGCCTTATCCGAGGGGCTTCGCCCCTCGGACTCCCCAACACGCTCCCTCCCTCTCGCGCGCCGCTTCGACGGCGCGCTTCCACTCCGCTAGTTGTGGCTCGCTCGCGCGCTCGCTCGCGACGACAGGCCAACGGTTTGTAAGATAGCTTCTACTGCGTTGACAACGTGCGGAGGTTCCACAAGGATGAGCGCCCATTCATCGTGACCGGGCTGGTCGTTGCGGGGGCGGCGGTGATCTGGGCGGCGATGCTGCCGGCGGCTGCCTACGCGGCCGCGCTGCCTGCCGATCGGTCGGCGGCGCAGGTGTTCGCGTTCGCCGTCTACGCGTTCGGCAGCGCGATCTGCCATCAGCGGGACGAGCGGTCGTTCCACCTCTTCGCTGAGCAGCTTCCCGTGTGCGCTCGCTGCACCGGACTCTATGCCGGCGCAGCGATCGCGGCCATTTCGTACGTCGGGCCTCTTTCGCAGGCCCAAATCCGGCCCTGGCCCGAGCGGAGTCGAGGGCCCTCCCTCCAGGGCGGCCGGGACTGGCACCGCCCGCCTGCTGCTCGCGTCCGCCGCCGTGCCGATGGTGGCGTCGCTCGTCTACGAATGGACGACCGGCGACGTGCCATCCAACATGGTTCGCGCGGGAACCGGGATCGTGTTTGGCGGTGCCGTGGCGTATGTCATTCTGGCTGCGGTCGATTCAACAAGGTAAACTACCGGTCCGTGCGTGACGGCGTTGCAGAAGACTTCCAGACGGGTGCGCTCGTGCTCCTGTGCGTCGCCGCGTGGGCCATCCCCGGCGCCGGGCATCTCTGGCTGGGCCGCCGCGCCAAGGGGCTGGTCTTCCTGGTCGCCATTCCGCTGATGTTCGCCATCGGCCTGGCCTTGTCGGGCCGGCTGTTTCCCTTCGACTTCAGCCAGCCGCTCGTGGTGCTGCAGGCCCTGGCCGACCTGGGAATCGGCGTGCCGTACTTCGTGGCCAACGCGATCGGGGCCGGGGCCGGCAACGTCCGCGCGGTGACCTACGAAGCCGGCAATGCCTACATCATCGTCGCCGGCCTGCTGAACCTGCTGGTCGTCATCGACGTGTACGACGTCGCGCTGGGCCGGAAGTGATGGCGAGCCATCTGCTCCTGCTCGCGGGGTTTGCGTTCTTCGTCTCGCTGGTATTTGCCGTCCTCGCCAAGGACCATCCGCGCGATCAACTGAAATTCGGCGGGCTGCTCTTCGCCGGGTTCGTCGGGACGGCTATCGCGATCAGCTGGCTGATGTTTCCCTTTCCCTTTAGCGGGGGAGACGGGCATGCGCGATGGAGGAGGCCGTTCGCCGTCGGGTTCAACTCTGGGCGCCAGTGGCGATCTACATGGCGCTCATCTTCGGCATCTCCTCAATCTCCAGCCCTCCGGATCTGTCGACGTCGATTGGCGACAAGGGCGGACACGCGATCCTCTACTCCGGCCTTGCGGCGCTGTTCGTCCGCGCGCTGGCCGGCGGGTGGTGGCGATCGTTCGGGGTCCGGATTGCGGCTGGGGCCATCACGCTTTCGACGCTTTACGGGGTGACCGACGAGATCCATCAGATGTTCGTCCCGCCTCGTACCGGCTGAACTCGCCGATCTCGCCGCTGACGCGATCGGATCCGTCGTCGCCGTCGCGGTGCTGTACGCGGCGCAGGCCGTCCGGTCGCGCCTGGGCCGATGATCTCGACCATTTTCAATTCCCAATTGTAAATTGTAGATTCTTACCGCCATGCCCTTTGACAACCTGCTCGTCGATCGCGACGGCGCCGTCGTGGTCATCACCATCAACCGGCCCCGCGTCCTCAACGCTCTCAACACGCAGACCCTCGACGAGCTTCGCCGCGTGGTGCTGGACCTGAAGCAGGACGACTGGCGTGCGGGCCATCATCGTGACGGGAGCGGGGGACAAAGCGTTCGTCGCCGGCGCCGACATCAACGAGCTCGCGGTGCTGTCGCCGCCGGCCGGCCGCGAGCATGCCCTCGCCGGACAGCACGTCCTCGACTTGATCGAGAACCTCGGCAAACCGGTCATTGCCGCGATCAACGGCTACGCGCTGGGCGGGGGCTGCGAGCTCGCGATGGCATGCACGCTTCGATTGGCCGCCGACACGGCGAAGCTCGGTCAGCCGGAAATCAATCTCGGCCTCATTCCCGGCTATGCTGGCACGCAGCGCCTGGCCCGCCTGGTCGGGACTGGCAAGGCGATGGAGATCATCCTGACCGGGACGCCGATTGGCGCCGCGGAAGCGGAACGCATCGGGCTCGTCAATCGCGTCGTTCCCGCGGCGGACCTGATGAGCGAGGCGAAGAAGCTCGCCGGCCACCTCGCCGCGCAGGCGCCGGTGGCGGTCCGCTACATCATCGCGGCCATCAACAAAGGCGTCGAGATGGGATTTGCCGAGAGCGCGGTGTTCGAGGCGACGCTCTTCGGCCTCGTGGCGTCGACCGAGGACATGCGCGAGGGCACGCGCGCGTTTCTGGAAAAGCGGAAAGCCGAGTTTAAGGGCAGGTAGGGCGGGAAGGGCGGGCAGGGCAGGTAGGGCAGGTAGGGCGGGCAGGGCAGGAGGGCGGGCCTTGCTACAGCCGCAGCCATGCCAGCCGAGCCATCCGCGTTCGCGCAGGTGGCAAGGCATCAGCGTAAGTTCGCGGCGGGGGTGCCCGTCTTCGCTAAAGCTACGGCGAGGTCTCGCCGTAGCTCGGCAGGTGGTCTGGCGAGCGGAGGCGGAGGGCCCCGCCGCCAGTGGAAAAAAGTGATCACTCTGGAAGGCAGCCAGTCGGCGAAGGGGATGCGGTTTGCGGTCGTGGTGTCGAAGTACAACGACTTCGTGACGGATCGGCTGCAGGCGGCCGCGCTCGCGGCCCTGGACGCCGCGGGCGTGGACGGTGGCGACATCACGGTCCTGCGGGTCCCTGGCGCCTTTGAGATTCCGGCGGCTGCCCGGCAGGCGGCGAAGACCGGGAGCTTCCAGGCGATCGTCTGCCTGGGGTGTCTCATCCGCGGCGCCACGCCGCACTTCGAGTACATCTCGTCCGCGGTGTCGCATGGGCTGACCGATGCCGCCGGGGCGACCGGCGTGCCGATGGCGTTCGGGGTGCTGACGACCAACTCGGTGGAAGAGGCGCTCGAGCGCGCCGGCGACGGTCCCTCCAACAAGGGCTGGGAAGCGGCGATGGCGGCTGTCGAAATGGCACGCTCCTCGCAGCGGATGACGCTGGCTCGGCACGCTCCGTGAAAAAGGACCTGCGACATCGCGCCCGCGAGGCGGCCCTGCAGATCCTGTATCAGTGGGAAATCGGGCAGACCGACGTGCCGCGGGCGACCGAGACGTTCTTCTCGCTGCAGTGGCCCGACGAGACGCCGCCGCCGGAGGAGCTGCGGTCGCAGGCGGCCGATCTGGCCGAGGAGACCGTCCGCCATCTGGCGCGGATCGACGCGCTCATCGCCGAGACCACCGAGCGGTGGCGCCCCGAGCGGATGGCCGTCATCGACCGGCTGATCATGCGGCTCGCCATCTGCGAGCTGCTGCGCCCGGTTTCGATGCCGCCCCCGGTCATCATCAACGAAGCCCTCGAGCTGGCACGGACCTTCAGCACCGAAGAATCCGTCAAGTTCATCAACGGGATGCTGGACGCCATTCGAAAGAAGGTCGCGTCGTAGCGCTATGTCATCGCAGGACGAACAGATCGCCCAACGCCGATCGAACCTTCAGCAGCTCGAGCAACTGGGGATCGACGTGTACCCCCGCCGCTTCGATCGGCGCCACACCGTCTCCGATCTGGTTGCGGCGCACGGGTCGAAGGGTCACGACGAGCTGGAGGCCGAACGGCCCGAAACGGTCACAAGCGGCCGGATTCTGGCGGTCCGCTCGTTTGGCAAGGCGAACTTCCTGGCCATCTCCGACGGATCGGCGAAGATCCAGATCTATATCCGGCAGGACTCGCTGCCGCCGCTCGACTTCCAGATCTTCAAGCTGCTCGATTTCGGCGACTGGATTGGCGTCGAGGGCCGGCTGTTCCGCACCAAGACCAACGAGCTCACCATCTGGGCGTCGCGGCTGCACTTCCTCGCGAAGTGCCTCCTCCCGCTGCCCGAGAAGTGGCACGGGCTCACCGACGTGGAAATCCGGTACCGCCAGCGCTACCTCGACCTCGTGGTCAATCCCGATTCGCGGCGTGTGTTCGAGGTGCGAAGCCGCGTGGTGACGGCGATCCGGAGCTTCATGACCGCGCGCGGGTACCTCGAGGTCGAGACGCCGATGATGCAGCCGATCGCCGGCGGCGCGCTGGCGCGCCCGTTCGTCACGCACCACAACACCCTCGACATGGAGCTGTACCTCCGCGTGGCGCCGGAGCTGTACCTCAAGCGGCTGGTCGTCGGCGGGCTCGAGAAGGTGTTCGAGATCAACCGCAACTTCCGGAACGAAGGGATTTCGACGCAGCATAATCCCGAGTTCACGATGATGGAGTTTTACGAGGCCTACTCGGACTACCAGGCGCTGATGACCCTGACCGAGGAGCTCTTCGCCACCGTGGCTCGGGAGGCGATCGGCACCGACGAAGTCGCCTTCGGTGAACACCGCATCTCCTTGAAGGCGCCGTTTGCCCGGGTGCCCCTGCGAGACGCCGCCCGTGAAGCCGCGGCCAGGCGGCTCGGCCGGTCAGTCGAGGAGTCGGAGCTCCGGCAGCGCGAACCGGCTGCGGCGCTGGCCGGCAGGCTGGGCGTCGAAGTGAAGCCCGGCGACGGCGCCGGCAAGATCACGATGAGCCTCTTCGAGGCGCTATGCGAGGATCGTCTGGTGCAGCCGACGTTCGTCCACGACTTCCCGACGGAGGTGTCCCCCCTGTCGAAGCAGCGTCCGGACGACCCCGAAACCGTCGAACGATTCGAGCTGTACATCGGCGGTGTCGAGGTCGCCAATGCCTTCAGTGAGCTCAACGATCCGGTCGAACAGCGCCGGCGGTTCGAAGCCCAGCTGAGCAGCCGCGCTGGCGGGGACGTCGAGGCACACGCGATGGACGAGGACTACATCCGCGCGCTGGAGTACGGCCTGCCGCCGACCGCCGGCGAGGGTGTCGGCATCGACCGCCTCGTGATGCTCCTCACGAACAGTCCATCGATCAGGGATGTCATACTGTTTCCATTAATGAGGAAGAGAGAATAGTTGAACGTCCCATTCGAGCTTCACGTCGCCTTCCGGTATCTCGTCGCCAAGCGCAAGCAGGCGTTCATCTCGGTCATCTCGTTCATCTCCGCGCTTGGAGTCACCGTCGGTGTGATGGCGCTGGTCATCGCCCTGGCGCTGATGACCGGGCTGATGCAGGAAGTCCGCGACCGGATTCTCGCGTCCAACCCGCACATCTACGTGTGGAAGCGCGGCGGCATTACCGATTACCGCGCCGAAGCCGACCGGCTCCGGCAGGTGCCGCGGGTGCTCGGCGCGGCGCCCGCCATTCTCGACCAGACGCTCGCTTACGCGCGCGGCGTCAGCTCGCCGATCCAGATCAAGGGGATCGACCCGCACATCGAGCAGCAGGTCACCGACATTCAGTCGGCGCTGCGGAGCGGGAGCCTCGACGATCTGGAGGCGTCCGAGGATCGGCTGCCGGGCATCCTGCTCGGCGCGCAGATGGCGGTCAAGATGGGTGTCAGGGTCGGCGACGAGATCAAGGTGATTTCGCCGGACCTGGCGCCGACGGGCCTCTCGCTCCGTCCGCGTCCCCTGCGCGTCGCAGGGACGTTCGAGCTCGGCCTGCCCGAGTTCGACTCCACCTATGGCTACGTGTCGATCGAGACCGCGAAGCGGACGCTCGGCAAGGACCACATCGACTTCATCCAGCTCCGCGTCGACGACATCTGGGCCGCGCCGCAGATTGCCGCGCAGATCGACAGCCTGGGCGAAGGCGACTACCTGACCGAGGACTGGGCCGACATGAACCAGTCGTTGTTCGGCGCGCTGTCGCTCGAGCGGAAGGCGATCTCGCTCGCGATCGCGCTGATCGTCATGGTCGCCGCGCTCAACATCGTCGCGTCGCTGATCCTCATGGTGATGGAGAAGCACCGCGACATCGCCATCCTCAAGACGATGGGCGCGAGCGCGCGGAGCATCATGGCGATCTTCATGCTGCAGGGGGTGATCATCGGCGTCATCGGCACGACCGTCGGCACGATTGCCGGGGTGGTCGCCGCGACGCTGGCCGACCGCTATCACCTCGTCTCGGTGGCGCCGGACATCTACATGGTGTCCTACATGCCGTTCACCGTCCGGCCGGTGGATCTGGTGATAGTGGTCGCCTCCGCGATGGTGATCTGCTTCGTCGCGACCATCTATCCATCGCGGCAAGCCGCCCGCCTCGATCCGGCCCAGGCACTTCGATATGAATGAAATGCAACCACGAAGACTCGAAGACTCGAAGGTCTTACCGTCGAACCCTTTCTTCGTGGCTTCGAGTCTTCGTGGTTGCATTTAGCGCATGGCGTTCCTGGAAGCACACGGCGTCACCAAGAGCTACACCGTGGGCTCGCAGCAACTGGTCGTGCTCCGCGACCTGGATCTCGTGGTCGAAGCGGGCGAGATGGTCGCCGTGGTCGGCGCGTCCGGGGTGGGGAAGAGCACGCTGCTGCATGTGCTCGGCGGCCTTGATGCGGTCGACGGTGGGACGATTGCCATCAACGGCATCGACCTGACGCGGCTCGCGGACGGCGAGCGCGTGGCGTTCCGCAATCAACACGTGGGGTTCGTCTTCCAGTTTCATCACCTGCTGCCGGAGTTCACCGCCGTCGAGAACGCCGAGATGCCGATGCGGATCGCGCGGCTCCGCGTGGGCGAGTCGCGCGCGCGGGCCGACGAACTCCTGCGGCGCGTCGGGCTCGGTGAGCGGCTGACGCACCGGCCCGGCATGCTGTCGGGCGGCGAACAGCAGCGCGTCGCCGTGGCGCGGGCGCTCATCATGCGTCCGAGCGTCCTCCTCGCCGACGAGCCGACGGGGGATCTCGACGAACAGACCGCGGATGCCCTGCACACGCTCCTGCGCGAGATGCACGCGGCCTACGGCCTCACCTCGATCATCGCGACCCACAACCCGCGCCTGGCCGCCGCGTGCGACCGCATCCTGCGCCTCGAAGGGGGGCGCCTGACGGCGGCGTCCGCCCGTGTTCCAGTCTGAGCCACGCCTCCCGGACCAGCTACCGACCGATAAGTACCTCGACCGGGCACGCGAGTTGCGATCCCAGCGTCTAAATGGTGGGGCGTGAACCCTAATGATGACAGTAAGTTATACGCAGAATGCGGTTGGGTTTCGCTGGGGGCGTCTGTATAATGTGGTCATCGCCTCCGTGACCACAACTGCATCTGCTTTCACCTAGGTAGGCCGGATGTTCGAACGGTACACCGAACGGGCCAGGCGAGTTCTCTTTTTCGCTCGCTACGAGGCCAGTCAGCTCGGTAGCATCTCTATCGAGACCGAGCACCTCCTCCTCGGCCTGATCCGCGAGGGGAAAGGGCTCACCAGCCGGATTTTTGCCCGGTCGCACCTGTCGCTCGAAAATATCCGCAAAGACATAGAAGGGCGAACCGTTTTCCGCGAGAAGGTTTCGACGTCGGTCGAAATCCCCTTCAGCGCGGAAACCAAGCGGGTTCTGCAGTTTGCGGCCGAGGAAGCCGACCGCCTGCTCCACAACTACATCGGGACCGAGCACCTGCTCCTCGGCATCCTGCGGGAAGAGCGGTCGGTGGCCGCCTCCATCCTCATGGAAAAGGGGATGCGGCTCAACGCCGTCCGCGAGGATATCGTCCAGCTCCTGAATGAAAAGACGACGCTGACGCGTGTGAAAGAGACGCCGCTGCTGGCCGAGTTCAGCCGCGATCTCACCGAGTCGGCGATGAAAAACCAGCTGGATCCGCTGGTTGGCCGCGAACACGAGCTCGAGCGCGTGCAGCAGGTGCTCTGCCGCCGCACCAAGAACAATGCCGTGCTCATCGGCGAGCCGGGCGTGGGCAAGACGGCCATCGTCGAAGGGCTGGCGCAGAAAATCGTCTACGGCGACGTTCCCCACTTTCTGGCAGACAAAAGGATCCTTGCGCTCGACATTTCGTTGATTGTCGCCGGCACGAAATACCGTGGTCAGTTCGAAGAGCGCCTGAAGGCGATCATGAAAGAGCTGACCGACAACCCGAACATCATCGTCTTCATCGACGAGCTTCATACCCTCGTCGGTGCGGGGTCGGCCGAGGGGTCGCTCGACGCGGCGAACATCCTCAAGCCGGCGCTGTCGCGCGGCGAAATCCGGTGCATTGGCGCCACGACGCCGGCGGAATATCGCAAGTACATCGAGAAAGATCGCTCGCTGGAGCGCCGGTTCCAGGCCATCAAGGTCGACCCTCCCGGCGAGAGCGAGACGATCGAGATCCTCACCGGGGTCAAGGACCGGTACGAGACGTTCCACCACGTCGAGTACACACGCGAGGCGATCGAGGCCGCGGTCTATCAGTCGAACCGGTACATCACCGACCGCTTCCTGCCCGACAAGGCGATTGACCTGGTCGACGAGGCCGGCGCGCGCGCCAAGCTGCGCGAGGCGGGCTACAGCGAGGAGTTCGGCGAGATCAACAAGAGCATCCGCGTCGCCGTCGAGCAGTGGGAAAGCGCCTCGTCGCAGAAGGACTTCGAGAAGGCGCAGTTCTACCGCGAGCAGGAGATGGCGGCGCGCGAGAACCTCGTGTCGATCCGCGAGAAGTTCGACGTCAAGTCGAGCACGCGGAAGGTGGTCGTCGGCAAGGCCGAGATCGACGAAGTCGTGTCGAAGTGGACCGGCGTGCCGATCGCGTCCATCAACCAGGACGAGGGCGACAAGCTGCTGCGCATGGAGCAGGAGCTGCATCGCCGCGTGATCTCCCAGGAAAAGGCGATCTCGGCGATCTCGCGCGCGATTCGGCGCTCGCGCGCGGGGCTCAAGAGCCCGAACCGCCCGGTCGGCAGCTTCGTGTTCCTCGGCCCGACCGGCGTTGGCAAGACCGAGCTCGCGCGGGCGCTCGCGAACTTCCTGTTCGGCAGCGACAATGCGCTCATCCGCTTCGACATGTCCGAGTACATGGAAAAGCACTCGGTGTCGAAGCTGATCGGTTCGCCGCCCGGATACGTCGGGCACGAGGAGGGCGGTCAGCTCACCGAGAAAGTGAAGCGCAATCCGTATTCGGTGGTGCTGCTCGATGAGGTCGAGAAGGCGCACCCCGACATCTTCAACATCCTGCTACAGGTGTTCGAGGATGGCCACCTGACCGACGGCCTGGGGAATCGTGTGAACTTCAAGAACACGATCATCATCATGACGTCGAACATCGGGGCCCGCTTCATCCAGAAGAAGAGCTCGATGGGGTTCCAGACCTCCGACACGAGCGCGATCGACAAGAGCGTCTCGGACATGGTCCTCGGCGAAGTGAAGAGGACCTTCAACCCGGAATTCATCAACCGCATCGACGAGATCATCGTCTTCGAGGCACTCACCGACGACGACCTGCGGCGCATCATGGCGCTGCTCGTCACGCAGCTCAACGAGAACCTCACGGATCGCAAGCTGAAGATCGCGCTCACCCCGGACGTCGTCGACTGGATTATCGAGGTCACCTGCAAGGACCGCTCGTACGGCGCGCGGCCGCTGCGCCGCGCCATCCAACGCTATGTCGAGGATCCGCTGTCGGAGGAGCTCATCCGAGGGCACCTGCGAGGTGGGGACATCGAGGTCTACCTCGATTCCGGGACGCTCGCCTACCGCCCTGCGGGTGAGCTGGAGACCGGGCGGAAACTCGCCTAAGTATCTGGTAATTGGTAATCTGGTCATCGGGTGATTGATGGCCAGGTTCCCTGGCCGTCAGCTTGTTCGTTGGATCCAATTACCCGATTGTTCAATGACCCGATCACCCGGTTAGACGGCCGAAGGCCGTCGAGCCCCGTCTAATTATCTAGTAAACTTAGGCGTCGGTTCTCAGGAAAGCCCGGATGATCAAGTACTTAGCACTCGCTGCGGCGCTGGCCGGACCGATGGTGCCTGCCGCCGCCGCGCAGGATAAGCCGTCCAATCCCACGACCGTCTGCGACAGCCCGTTGGGGCCGCCGGCCGCGCTCCCGCCCGCCAACTCCGCTCCCATCGTCTGGCAGATCGTGCCGTGCTTCGAGAAGCAGGGCAACGTCACGCTCGTCGATCCCCAGACCTATCTGTATTACATGCAGATTCAGCAGAAGCGCAGCATCCCGTCTCAGGGCGTGTGGGTGACTTACGACGAGAGCGTCGAGCAGCTCATGCGCGAGGACTTCACGCCGCCTGTACAACACGAATTTCCTCGACAACATCTCGATCGAGACGCAGGACTACACGTTTTCGAATGGCGTGATCGGCAAGATCCTCATCTACAACATGGAGGAGCGGCAGCGGGTCAAGATCGTCACTTACCAGCACTCCAAGAAATTCGAGGACACCAAGATCGACGAGAAGCTCAAGGAGCTGGGCTCCGAGATCCGCCTCGACACGTTCATCGACGCGGCGCTCCTGAAGAAGGCGAGCGGCATCATCCGCGACATGATGCGCGAGAAAGGATTCCAGTTCGCCGAGGTGCGTCCGGAGATCGAGGAGCTGGCCGGCGGGCCGAAGCTGGTCCGGCTGACGTTCCACATGGACGACGGTCCGAAGGTCCAGATCAAGAACATCGACTTCATGGGCAACACGCGCGCTCAGCGACGGCACGCTGCAGGGCGCGATGAAGCAGAACAAGGAACGCTGGACCTGGTCCTGGATTACCGGCCGCGGCACCTACCAGGAAAACCTGTTCGAAGAAGACGCCCAGCGGATCATCGAAAAGTATCGCGAGAAAGGCTTCATCTTCGCGCAGGTCGGCGCGCCCGAGCTGAAGTACCTCGGCGACTCTCCCGATGGCGATACGCGGTGGGTCGAGCTGCGCGTCCCGGTGATTGAAGGCGATCGCCACCGCGTCGGCAACTTCACCTTCGAAGGCAACACGGTCGTGAAGGCCGATGCCCTCCGGACGCTGTTCGAATTGAAAGAGGGCGACTGGTACAGCCAGAAGGCGATTCGAAAAGGATTCCAGAAGGCCCAGGAAGCCTATGGCTCGATGGGTTATTACGAGTTCACCGGATATCCCGAGCCGGTCGCTCGCGACACGTCCGGCGGCGCCGCCAACGGCAACGGGAGTGGCGACGGCAACGGCATCAGCGGCCCAGAAGCCGGCGACCGCCGGTGCGTCTGCTCGATCGTCCTCGCCCCCCATCGTCGACATCACGATGCGCCTGCAGGAAGGGAAGCAGTACTTCGTCAACCGCATCACGTTCGTCGGCAACACGACGACGCGCGACAACGTGATTCGCCGCGAGCTGCGGCTCTACGAAAACTCGGTCTTCAACACGATGGCGCTGCAGAACAGCATCAAGCGCATCAATCAGCTCGGCTACTTCAAGTCGCTGGAAGGACCGGGCAAGGACGTCATGATCGAAAAGACGGCGGGCCGCGACGACCGGCTCGACGTCGCGCTCAAAGTCGAGGAGCAGAATCGCAACCAGCTCACCTTCGGCGCGGGCGTCTCGCAGTTCGAGGGCTTCTTCGGCCAGCTGTCGTTCCAGACCGCCAATTTCATGGGCCGCGGCGAAAGTCTCACCGTGTCGCTCCAGGGCGGGCAGCGGGCGCAGAACTTCACGGTCGCCTTCACCGAGCCGTTCCTCTTCGACCGCAACATCACGGCCGGCGTCAATCTCTTCAAACAGCAATACCGCTACATCAGCCAGTTCACCCAGGACTCGCAGGGCGGCGCGCTCACGTTGGGATTCCCGCTCGGCCGCGGCTTCACGCGGATGTTCACGAACTACAGCTACGAGCGGGTTCGTGTCACCGAGCTGAGCCAGGCGTACCAGGACGCGGCGCTGCTCCGCCGCAACCCGTTCCTCTTCGATTCGCTGCTCATCGGCCTCAACGGCGAGCGGCGGATCAGCAAGATCACGCCGAGCATCATTCACAACACCGTTGATCAGCCGATCTTCCCGACGAGCGGCAAACGGCTGTCGGCCTCGATCGATCTGGCGGGCCTCGGCGGCAATACGAGCTTCTACAAGCCGCAGCTCGAGGGGATCTATATCTGGCGGCAGGGCGGCCGCTTCTCACTGGCCTCACGCGGGCAGATCGAACTCATCAACCCGTACGCCGGGACCCGGCAGCTGCCGATCTTCGAGAAGCTGTTTCTCGGCGGCGAGTACAGCGTCCGGGGCTTCGACATCCGCTCGATCGGGCCGACCGATCCAGTGACCGGTCTCGTCCTCGGCGGCAACAAGAGCCTGCTGTTCAACGTCGAGCAGAACATCAACATCGCCGGCCCGGTGCGGTTGATCCTGTTCTTCGATGCCGGCCAGGTCCGCCCGCAGGGCGAGGGCTTCGGCTGGACTCAGGACGTGCTGCAGGTCGATCTCGCCTCCGTTGAGAGGCCGATCCTGTTCGATCCGAACACGGGCGGCCTGAGCGATCCGAGTGCCCCGGCGGTTCCCATGAAGCTCGTGAACCAGAAGGCGTTCAAGACGTCCACGGGCGCCGAGGTCCGATTCTTCATGCCGGTCTTGAACGTGCCGTTCCGGTTGATCTTCGCCTACAACCCGAGCCGGGAAGGCGTCATGGATCAGTCCACGCTGCGGCCCCAGGAGGCGTTCCAGTTCCGGTTCGCGGTGGGGACGACGTTCTAACAAAGGCAGGCGGGGCAGGGAGGGCGTGACGTTCCGCGCGCCTGCATTGCCCACCCGGCCTGCGCCGGCCTGCCTTGCTATAATTACCCGCTTAAATCAGCGAAAGGATTCCGCGTAATGAGACGTCTTGCTGTCGCCGTGCCGGCTGCGCTGCTGGTGAGCGCCATGTCGGTGTTTGCCCAGGCACCGGCCGCACCGCCCGCGGGCCAGGCTCCCGCGCAGCCCAAGCCAACTGCCCCGGCGCAGCCGGCGACGAAGCCAGCGCCAGCGCCCACCCCGGCGCCGCCCCCCGCTCCGCCCAAGCCGTTCCCGCAGGGCGCCAAGGTGGCGTTCGTGAACCTGCAGGCGGTCTTCCAGCTCTCGGCCGACGGCAAGGCTGCCGCCGCGAAGGTTCAGTCGCTCACGACGCAGAAGCAGGCGCAGATTGCCGAACGGCAGAAACTGCTCCAGGCCAACCAGCAGAAGCTCCAGACCGGCGGCACCCTGATGAACGAGCAGGCGCGTGCACAGCTCGAGAAGGAAGTCGAAAAGCTGACCCGCGAGCTGGAACGCTTTCAGCAGGATGCGCAGGCCGAGTTGAACGACTTGCAGGTCGAGCTGAACGACGGGTTCCAGAAGAAGCTGTTTCCGGTCCTGCAGAAGATGGCCGAGGAGAAGGGGCTGCACATGCTCTTCAGCGCCGCCGATGCCGGTCTCATCTGGGCCGACGAAGGCTTGAACCTGACCGAGGAAGCCGTCAAACGGCTCGACGGAGGGGTCAAGTCAGGGTCCGCCTTTAGGCGGACCGCTCACGGCCGAATAACCGTCAGCTCGTAGTCGGTGGGCTGAGGCAGCGTTCCCGCCGCGTCGTACACCCGTACGCACAGCCGTCCTTCGCGGTCGGCCGCTCCAACGATGGCGGTCCCGACCGTGGCGTGATCGTTCGCAGATCACCGTCGCACACGTTTCCGCCGTGCCGTTCCAGGTTCCCAGACTCAAGCCGATGGTGACCGTCGAATCCGGCGCCAGACTGGCGATGGAGGCCCGAATCGCTCCAGAACTGGTCACGCTGAAGGGGTGCGTGACGCCGCCGTTCAGCGTCAGCGTGCCGGTGAACGTTTCGGTGACGGGGTTGTTGGGCTGCGACGGAACCGCGGGGTTGATGTCTTCCGAGCACGCCACGTGCCCGAGCGCTATCGCCAGAATGACCGCGGGAAACAGCTTCGTGGACATGGTCTCCAAGGAATTTACCATGTTCCGGCACGCATCTGCGGCCCGGCACGGATGGTCTGCCAGCACGACGAACGACGCACGGCGGGCGAAGGCTGGCGAACGTCGAACGACGGCGAATCTTGATAGACTGTTCGCCCCGTGCCCATCGACATCCCAGAGACGCTGGATCGCCTCTGCTACCGGTATCCCTCCATGCTCGTCGACGCCATTCTCGAGCACGAGGCCGGACGCCGGATGGTCGCCGTCAAGAACGTCACCATCAACGAAGAGTTCTTCCAGGGACATTTTCCCGGCGCCCCGTTGATGCCGGCGGTGCTGATGATCGAGTCGTTCGTCCAGGTGGCGACGATGCTGATTGTCGGCGAGGGGAGGACGCGGGTCTACCTGCGCGGTGTCAACGACGCGAAGTTCCGCCGGCAGGTCGTGCCGGGGGATCGGCTCCGCGTCGAAGTCACGCTGGGCAAGCGCCGCGGGGCGCTCGCCCTCGCGCAGGCGTCGGCGTTCGTCGACGACCAGATCGTCGCCGAGTGCGAGCTGCTCCTCGGGTTGGTGGCTGATGGCGCCGACATCGACCCGGCCGCCATCGTCGATCCGTCCGCCGAGGTCGGCGACGGGACCACCATTGGGCCGCACGCCGTGGTCGGACCGCATGTCCGCATCGGGCCCGGCTGCAAGGTGGGCGCGTCGGCCGTCATCGACGGGTGGACGGAGATCGGCGAGGGCACCGAGATCTTCCCGTTCGCCTCGATCGGGCTCGTGCCGCAGGACCTCAAGTTTCGCGGGGAGCCGACGAAGCTCGTGATCGGCGCCCGGAACATCTTCCGGGAGTTCGTCACCATCAACCGCGGCACGGCCGGCGGCGGCGGCGTCACCCGGATCGGCGATCGCAACGTGTTCATGGCCTACGTGCACGTGGCGCACGACTGCCACGTCTGCAACGACACGATCTTCGGTCCGCACGCGACGCTCGGCGGCCACGTCACGGTCGAGGACTACGCGAACATCAGCGCCGGCTCCGCGGTGCACCAGTTCTGCCGCGTTGGGCGGCACGCATTCATCGGCGGCTATTCGGTCGTCACGAAAGACGCGCTGCCGTTCGGCAAGACGGTCGGCAGCCGTCCGGCGCGGATCTTCGGGTTGAACAGCGTCGGGCTGTCGCGGCGCGGGATCGCACCGGAGGTGATGACGAAGTTGAAACGCACCTTCCGCTACCTGCTGCAGTCGAAGCTCAACACGACCGGCGCGCTGCGCCAGATCGAGCGCGACCGGACGCTCGCGTGCGCAGAAGTGCAGTACCTGATCGACTTCATCCGCACGTCGCAGCGCGGTGTCATCCTGAGGCGGGCCACGCGGCGGCAGGAAGAAGTGCTCGCGGACGAATGATGCCGCTCGCGGACGAGTAATGCGGCTCGGGCTCATTGCGGGGAATGGCCGCTTTCCGTTCCTGGTGCTCGACGCCGCGCGCGCGTCCGGCCATCAGGTGACCGTGATCGCCCTGAAGGATGAGGCGTTCCCCGACCTCGCGGCCGTTGCGGCCCGGCCGCCTGCCGCCGACGTTCACTGGATCTCGATCGGCCAGCTTGGCAAGTGCATCAGCCTCCTGAAGGAAGCCGGCGTCACGCAGGCGGTGATGGCCGGGCAGGTGAAGCACACGAAGCTGTTCGCCGACATCCGTCCCGACCTGACGGCATTGAGCCTCATCACGAAGCTGAAGGCGCGGAACACCGACGCAATCATTTCTGCAGTCGCGGACGTGCTGCGGGATCACGGCATCACCCTGCTCGACTCGACGTCTTTCCTCGCGCCGCTGCTGGCGCGCGAGGGTGTCCTGACGCGAAGAGCCCCTGCCGTCGACGAGCAGGCGGACCTGACGTTCGGGTACAGCGTCGCGGATGCCATTGCCGGCCTCGACATCGGCCAGACCATCGCGGTCAAGGCGGCGGCGGTCGTCGCCATCGAGGCAATGGAGGGGACCGACGCGGTGATCGCCCGTGCCGGTCAGCTCGCCGGCCGCGGCGTGCGCATCGTCAAGGTCGCCAAGCCGAAGCAAGACATGCGCTTCGACGTGCCGGTCGTCGGCGTCTCGACGATCGAGGCGATGAAGGCCGCCGGCGCGACCCTCCTGTCGGTCGATGCCGGCAAGACGCTGATGATCGATGGCGACGCGATCATCAACGCCGCTGACGATGCAGGCATCGCGATCGTCGGGCGGCGGGTATCGTGATGATTACGGCCGGGGCTCGGTGCTCGTGGCTCGGTGCTCGACGTTTCGGTTACCGAGGTCTGCGAGTCCCGAGTCCCGAGCAGCGAGTCCCGATTGGGTTTTCTACGACATGAACCCGCTGCGCGTCGCGGTCGTCGGCGTCGGAGCGCTCGGGGAAGCATCACGCACGGATCCTGTCGGCCCTCCCGGGTGCATCCCTGGCGGCGGTCGTCGACATCAATCGAACGAGGGCAGAAGAGATCGCGGCCGCACATCGGACGCGGCCGTTGTTCGACGCGCGTCAGCTCGATGGGCAGGTGGACGCGGTCACCATCGCCGTGCCGACCGAGTCGCACGCCTCCATCGCCCTGCCATTTCTCGAAGCCGGGATACCGGTGCTGGTCGAGAAGCCGATCGCACGAACCATCGTCGAGGCCGACGCCATGATTGCGGCGGCCGCCCGTGGCGGCGCGCCGCTGGCCGTTGGCCATACAGAGCGCTTCAATCCGGCGGTGGCCGCGGCGCGCAGTGTGCTCGCCGATCCGCGCTTCATCGAGGTGCACCGCCTCGGCGCGTTTCCCGAACGCAGCCTCGACATCGACGTCGTGTTCGATCTGATGATTCACGACCTCGACATCGCGCTGTCGCTCGTCGGCGCGGAGGTCGAGACCATCGAAGCGGTCGGCGTGCCGGTGCTGACCGGACGCGTCGACATCGCAAACGCGCGCCTGCGGTTCGCCAACGGCTGCATCGCGAACATCACCGCCAGCAGGATCAGCCGCGACCGCGTCCGGAAGATCCGTTTTTTCCAGCCGTCCGCCTACGTGTCGGTGGATTACGCGGCGCAGAAACTGGAGGTCTGGCGGCTGGTCAAGGGCGACGGTCCGCTGCCGACGATCCAGGGCGGCGAGGTCGAGGTCGTCAACGAGGAGCCGCTCAAGCGCGAGCTGGAAGACTTCGTTCGAGCGGCCGGGACCCGGACGCCGGCGCTCGTCACCGGCGAACAGGGCCGCCGTGCGCTCGCGTTGGCGCAGCAGATAACCGATAAAATGACGATCGATTTGATGCCACGAAAACACGAAAACACGAAAGACGACAGCCACGAAAACGCGAAAACACGAAACCTTCTTTGATAATTCTGTTTTCGTGTCTTCGTGCTTTCGTGGCCTGTCTTTCGCGCTTTCGTGGCTAGCCTAATATGTACGCCGACCTCTCAGACTTTCTGGCCGATCTCGAGAAGCGCCGGCTGCTGACCCGGATCGCCGAACCGGTCAGTCCTGATCTCGAAATCGCCGCCGTGACCGATCGCGCGTGCAAGAGCGCGGGCGGCGGGCCGGCGCTGTTGTTCGAAAAGCCTGCCGGCTTCGACATGCCGGTCGCGACCAATGTCTTCGGATCGCTGGAGCGAATGTGCCTGGCGCTCGGCGTGAGCACGCTCGACGATCTCGCGCGGGAGATCAACGCGCTGATGACGCCGCAGATGCCCGAAGGCATCATGGACGCGCTGAAGATGTTGCCGATGGTCGGACGGCTGCGCGATCTGATGCCGAAGACCGTCAAGGACGCCCCGTGCCAGGAAGTCGTTCAGCGCGATGGCACGCTCGACGCCCTGCCCATCCTGAAGTGCTGGCCCGGGGATGGCGGGCGATTCATCACGCTGCCGCTGGTCTTCACGAAGGATCCCGAGACCGGCGTCCGCAACATCGGGACGTATCGGATGCAGGTGTTCGACGGCCGCACCACCGGCATGCACTGGCAGCGCCACAAGGGCGGCGCGCAGCACTACCGCGTCGCGGAACGCCTCGGCAAGCGGCTGGAGGTCGCCGTGGCCCTGAGTCCGGAGCCGGTCCTGACCTACGCGGCAACCGCGCCGATGCCCGAGGGGCTCGACGAGTTGCTGCTCGGAGGGTTCCTGGCGCGACGCCGCATCGAGCTCGTCAAGTGCGTCACGGTGGACCTCGAGGTGCCGGCAAGCTCCCACATCGTCCTCGAGGGGTATGTCGAACCGGGTGAGCGCCGGGTGGAAGGTCCGTTCGGCGATCACACGGGGTTCTACTCGCAGCCCGACGACTTTCCGGTGTTCCACCTCACGTGCGTGACGATGAGGCGGCGGCCGACATACCTGACGACGATCGTCGGCATCCCGCCGATGGAGGACTTCTACCTCGGGATGGCGAGCGAACGGATCTTCCTGCCGCTCATCCAGAAGACGGTGCCGGAAATCGTCGACATGCACTTCCCGGCAGAGGGAATCTTCCACAACCTGGTGATTATCTCGATCGACAAGCGGTATCCCGGCCACGCGCGGAAGATCATGAACGCGGTGTGGGGCCTCGGTCAGCTGATGTTCTCCAAGACGGTCATCGTCGTCGACCGAGACGTCAACGTGCACGATCTGCGCGAGGTGACGTGGATCGTGGGCACGCACATCGATCCCGTGCGTGACGTCCAGATGACGAAGGGGCCCGTCGACGACCTCGACGATGCGGCGGAGCTGCCGGCATACGGGGGGAAGATGGGCATCGACGCGACGCGCAAGTGGGCGTCGGAAGGCTACACGCGGAACTGGCCGTCGCGAATCCGGATGGATGAGGCCATCGATCGGCGCGCCGCCGACATCTGGGGCCGCCTCACCCGCGGCTGATGGCCACGAAGCCGCCGCCGGAGCTCCTGGAGTTTCTTCGTGGATGGGATCCGACCGTGCGGTCGCTCGCGCTCCGTCTTCGGACGATTGTCGTCGGCGAGATGGCGCCGTGCCATGAATACATCTTCTGGATGCGGACGAAGGTCGTCCTGCTGTATGGCTCATCGGATCGCGTGATCGACGACAACATCTGTTTGATAGGCGTGTTCGCCCGGCACGTGGACCTTTCGTTCAAGCGCGGCGCAGACCTCGACGACCCGGACGGGATCCTGGAAGGCGCTGGCAAAGGGATGCGGCACATCAAGGTCAAGGCGTCCGCCGACCTGGCGCGCCCGGCGATCCGCTCCCTCCTGAGGCAGTCGCGCCGCCAGGCAGGGTTGAAGGCGGCGCCTCGTGGCGCGCGCCGCCTGGTCAAGACACGCGTGAAACCGAGGCGGCAGGCGGAACGCCCCGCTTTGCCGAGGCTGTTTTGAAAGGCCCATGCGAGCTGCAGCGTTCCTGCTGACCCTGTGTCTCATCGCGGTCGCGTGCGAATCGCCTGAAGAAGCGACGCGCGCGCGTTTCCAGGAACGGCTCAAGACGCCGGGCTCGCTGACGCACGCGGAGGTCAACCAACTGGTCAGCTACACGCTCGCGGCCGTGGGTGGGCGGCCGGTTCGTGTGCGTGAGCAGGGCGCCGTCCGTGCGCTGGATGCGAAGGGCCGCGCCGAGGTCCTGACCGTGCTGGGTGGAGGCGTCCCGGTGAGCGATGCAGGGATTCGAAGCGTCGACAACCGGACGCTCCGCGGCATCGAAGGTCCTGGAACGCCCCCGCACTCCGAGCTCGATGCCGCACAGACGTTGTGGATCGACATCGACACGTTTCTTCCGCATCGCTTCGAACTGACCTACAGCTTGCCGGGATTCGGCGACTACGCCTACGACATCGCGTGGTGATGTGACCACTGTCGCGCTGGCGGCCGCGCTTGCCGTACTTCGCATCAGCAGGGCGCTCTTGTTCGCGATCGGCATGGGCGCACTGGCGACCGCCGCGATGACGTGGCTGTTCCCATGGGCCGGCGACGTCAATCGAGCGTGGGTCGAAAACGTGGCTACGCTTGCGATCGAAGTGGCCGCGATTGGTCTCGTCGCGGCCGTCGTCTCGTGGCGCCGCTTGCCTTCGATGACCCAAGTCCGGCGCCGCATCGCGCCGGCGGAGCCGAATCATCCGGTCCAGGTCATCCTCCTCTCAGGCCTGGCCATCGGCGCACTCCTTCAATTGCCGCTTCTGCTGGCCTGGTTCAATGAAGATCGCGCTCTGCTCCTGGAGCTGTTGGGGCCGCAGCACGGATCCGCTGGGTCTCCACCTCGTCCCCGCCGCAATCTTGTACTCGCTTCCCACGCTCGCCGCCGTACTCCTCGTGCTTTTCGCTACGACGTCCCTCAGCGGTCGCTGGCATCCCGGACGCTCGCGTACCGGTTTCTGACGGCCGGCGTCATTCTCCAGACAGGTTTCGTGGCCATCCATTACCTGATCTCGCGTGGCGTTCGCGACCTCAGTTCGGCCGCGCTTCGCCTGATGGCAGATGGTCCTCCTGCCGACACCGCTGACGCGATCGCGTGGTTATCGCGGCATGACGCCGTGGCGCGGAGCATGACGCCATGGCTCGCCGCGCTCTTCGTGGGTTATGTCACCGCCCTTGTTGTCGCGCGGTACCTGGCGCCGTTGGCGCAGCCAGTCGCGGCGGCTATGGCGATCCCGCCTGCCCCATTGCCGACGCCCGCTCCGCCAGCGCCGACGCCGATCGTTGCGGCTCCTCCGCTGATTGCAGCCGGCGCAGAGCATTTCGACGAGCGGTTCTACGTTCTTCGGCTTCGGGCGGGGTGGGGGCTGGCCGGCTTGATGCTCGGACGGAGCTTCATCGACTACACCATCCAGACGGTTCCTCCCAGCTCGCGCTCGGAATTCTCATTTTCGTGGGCGACAGGCCTTCTCAGGCGAGCGCCTGCCGGTCCGCAAATCCTTCGGTTGCAAGCCGCCGAGCGCCACGATTTCCTGAAACGCGCCTACAGCGTCAGCGATCCGGTCACCGGCGCGGTCATCGGCCGATTTCTGCCGCAGGGCGACGATTGGCAGATCACCGACGGACAGGGGCAGGTGATGGCGGAAGTCCTGCAGTCGAGCGCCAGCTTCCATCAAACCATGTACACCATCACGGCCGCTGGCGAAGAAGTGTGCCGGCTGACTGCGGTCATGGGGGCGACGGCCGCGAGCGCCGAAGTCCAGATCGAGTTTCTGCCTGCCGCAGACGGGAGGCTTGATCGGTCTCTTGCCGTCGCCCTCGCGCCCATCGTGGAAGACCGGGCGCGGCGCCGGCGCTGGGCGTAGCTGCCGGAACCTCGGCGGCCGCACCCGGACAGTGGTCCGATGGCGTGTCTGGCAGTAGCAGGATTGCATTTTGCATGAGCTTTGCGCATGGCTACCACTGTCGCCCGTAACACGTTGCTGCAACGGCTGATCGGTGCGGCCGCGCTGGATGCGGCGATTTACGAGGAAGTGGAAAGCGATTCCGCGGCGCTGCCCCAGGCGTTCGCGATCGTCATCGCATCGAGCCTCGCGGCCGGGATCGGCGCCCGCGGGCTCACCTCCGTCACGATGCCGGGCGTGCTTCTTTACAGCGCGATCGCGCTCGTCTCGTGGGCGGCGTGGGCGCTGATCACGTTCGAAATCGGCGCGCGCCTCATGCCGGAACCTCAAACCCGCGTCGACGTCGGCCAACTGTTGCGAACGATCGGCTTTGCGTCGACGCCGGGGCTGCTGCGGATCCTCGGCGTGATGCCCGCGGTCGCGATCCCGGTGTTCGCCGTCACGGCCGTCTGGATGCTTTTGGCAATGATCGTCGCGGTTCGACAGGCCCTGGATTACCGGACCACCGGTCCGGCCGTTGCGGTCTGCGCGCTCGGCTGGATACTGGCAATCGCGATCGCCCTGGTGCTGGGTGTGCTGTTCGGACCAACCGTATCGTAGAGAGAGCTGTAATTAGGAATTTGGAATTAGGAATTTGGAATGCGTGAGGCCGAATTCCTAATTCCAAATTCTTAATTCATAATTACAACGCCGCCCCATGCCAGCTCGACCGCCGATCTCACGTCCCTCGCTTCCAGCCACGACATCATCGCCATCGGGATGATGGCGGACGAAGCGCGCCGCGGGCGGCACGGCGCGCGTGACGACCTTTGTCCGCGTGGCCGACGTGCCGGCCGAACCGGGATCTCCGATCGTCGTCGCGCCGGCGGCCGGCGAAGTGCGGATCGTCGGCGTACCGTCGGATCGCAATGCCGCCGTTGCCAGGGTCAGGGAAGTGGCGCGCGACGTCGACGTCCATCCCGGTCTCGGCGTTTTCGCTGGCCGATCTCGAACAGCTCGCGGGGCGCGAACGCGTCACGCTGCGCGCGCTGCTGGAAGAGCTTCACGCCGCCGGTCTCGAGCTCGTCGCCGAGGCGCCGTTCGACCAGCTGCAGGACAGCCGCCGGTCGATCGAGGAAGTCAACATCGCCGGCCTCGGCGCTCGCTCGCCTGACCATCCACCAGCTCCCGTCCGCCGAGGTCCCCGACCTGATGAAAGGGTCTCGATGCTGCAACAGGAGGTCGGGGTGATTCGCGCGTTCGCGCCGCTGCCGCGCCGGGTGAATGCGGCGGTGCCGACGACCGGCTACGACGATGTCAAGCGCGTGGCGCTGGCGCGGCTCTTCGTGGACAACATTCCTTCCATCCAGGTCGACTGGACGCTCTACGGTCCGAAGCTGGCGCAGGTCGCGCTGACGGTCGGGGCCGACGATGTCGATGCCGTGTCGCCCGCGGACGATGCCGGCACGGGGCCGCGCCGCGCTCCCCTCGAGGAGATCCGCCGGAACATTCAGGCGGCCGGCCTCGAGCCGATCGAGCGCGACGGCCGCTTCGATCGCCGCTCGGCATTCGTGCATGACGACGGTTCGCCTCGGCGCGGTCGAGTACCTCAACTCCCGTCCGCACGTCTATGGCCTCGATCGCTCGCCGCGCTTTCAGGTGCGGTTCGACGTGCCGTCGAAGTGCGCCGACCTGCTGCACGACGGCGCGATCGACCTCGGGCTTGATTCCGTCGATCGAGTACCTCCGCGGACCGGCCGAAGCGCCGCACACCTACCGGATCGTGCCGGGCGTTGCGATCGCGTCGCGCGGCCCGGTCGCTTCCGTCGCGCTGTTCACCGCGAAGGCGATTCGCGATGTGCGGTCGATTGCGCTGGACACCAGCTCGCGCACCTCGGTCGCGCTCGTGCGCGTCCTCTGCGCGCGCGAGTTCAAGATCCGGCCGATGCTGTACTCGAGCGGTCCGCGACCTCGACGACATGCTCGCCATGGCGGACGCGGCGCTGCTCATCGGCGACAACGCTCTCTTCCTCGAGGCCGGCAATGGCCCGGCGGGCAGCCGCCCTCGACAGAAGATCGATCTCGGTGAGGTGTGGACGCGTATGACCGGACTTGCCGTTCGTCTACGCGTTCTGGGCTGGAAGGCCGGACGTGCTGACGAAGGAGGATGTCGCAGCGCTCCAACGGGCGCGCGATGAGGGTGTCGCCCGTGTCGGCCGAGATCGCGCGCGGGGTGTTTCCGCGACCCGCGGCAACAGGCGATAGGCGCCCGCTACCTGCGGGATAATATCAGGTACGACCTCGGCGACGACGAGCGCGCCGGCCTGGAGCTGTTCTATCGGTACGCGGTCGAAGCAGGCGTCGTGAAGAGCACGCAGCCGCTGAGGTTTTATTGACGGCCAGAGGCCTGCCTATCGGAGGCCGGCCCTACGACAGCATGAATCGCACGTAGGGCGGACCTCTTAGGTCCGCCATGAGCATGAATGATCGACAGAATCGCAGAAAAGATCGGCGCAGGTCAGCGCGTGAGCGGCGACGAGGCGCTCGAGCTCTATCGCCATGCGCCGACGAGCGCTGCTCGGCCAGCTCGCGGACGCTGTTCGCGCCCGCAAGCACCCGGACGGCGTCGTCACCTACATCATCGACCGCAACGTCAACTACACGAACGTCTGCGTGGCGAAGTGCAACTTCTGCGCGTTCTATCGCCCGGTCGGATCCGCCGAAGGGTACGTGCTCGGCTTCGACGAGCTGTTCAGGAAGATCGACGAGACGATCGCGGTCGGCGGTGTCCAGTTGCTGCTGCAGGGAGGGCACAACCCCGACCTGCCGTTGACGTGGTACGAGGATCTCTTCCGCGCGATCAAGGAGCGGTATCCGTCGTTCAAGCTTCACGCCTTGTCGCCGCCGGAAGTGATCCATCTTTCCCGGCTGTCGCAGCTGCCCGTTGCCGAGGTGCTCGCGCCGCCTTATCGCCGCGGGCCTCGACAGCGTGCCGGGCGGCGGCGCTGAAATTCTCGTCGACCGCGTCCGCAAGCTGCTGCACTGTTACGGCAAGGCGAGCGCCGACGAGTGGCTCGACGTGATGCGGCACGCGCACCGCGCCGGACTGCGAACGACGGCGACGATGATGTACGGGACGGTCGAGACCGACGAGGAGCGGCTCGAGCACCTGCTGCGGCTCCGCGCGCTGCAGGACGAGACCGGCGGCTTCACCGCGTTCATCACGTGGAGCTATCAGCCTGAACACACCGAACTGGCCGGGAGCGAGGCGACCGGCGTCGACTACCTCCGGACGCTGGCCATCGCGCGGATCGTGCTCGACAACTTCGACAACCTGCAGGCGTCCTGGGTGACCCAGGGCGGGAAGGTCGGGCAACTCAGCCTCGCCTACGGCGCCAACGACATGGGCAGCGTCATGATCGAGGAGAACGTCGTCCGCGCCGCGGGCGCCAGCTACTGCATGGACGAAGTCGAGATCGTCCGGAACATCGAGGACGCCGGCTTTGCCGCGCGCCGCCGGAACATGCACTACGAGATCCTCGGCGGACCCGATCTTCCGCGAGCGCGAGGTGCCGCGGATGCTGGAGCTGGCCACGGCGCGCGCGGACGGCGACACCAGCGTACCGGACGAGCTGCTGAACTATCCCGCGCGCAGCCGCTCCGGCAAGCAGCTGCGCGTCATCTCCCATTGATTCGCTACCGCGCGCGGTGGCTCGTCCCGATCTGCGAGCCGCCCATCAGGGATGGGTGGGTGGCGATCGATCGCGGGCGGATCGTCGCCTACGGGCGTCCCGCGCCCGGCGACACCCAGGGCGAGCTCGACCTCGGCGACGTGGCGATCCTCCCGGGCGTGGTGAACGCCCACACCCATCTCGAGCTGTCCTACCTTCGGGATCAAGTCGATCCGGCGGCCGACTTCGTCAGCTGGATTCGCGAGTGTCGTCGCGGCGCGGCGGCAGCGTCCCGATCCGAAGTCCGCCGAGATTCATGAGCGGCGTCGAAGCCGCCATCGCCGAATCCCTGGCCTGCGGCACTGCGATCGTGGGCGATATCAGCAACACGCTGGTGACGTTCGATCCGCTTGCCAGAAGCGCTCTGGCAGGGGTCGTGTTTTACGAACTGATCCGCTTCGCCGCTGACGGCGCTGAACGGGTCGTGGCAGAGGCGATGCGGCAGCTGGACGGCCTGGTCCCAACCGACCTGGTGCGCGCAGGCCTGGCGGCGCACGCACCGTATTCAGTGGCGCCGCTGATGTTTCGGGCGATCCGCGCGGCCGCGCGCCGGGACCCGCTCGCCCCTTGCAGCGTCCACCTGTCGGAATCGGCCGAAGAAGTCGAGTTCATCCGGACCGGCAGCGGCCCCTGGCGGACGTTCCTCGAGGAGCTGCGGGCCTGGGACCCGGCCTGGGTCCCACCCGGCGGCAGCCCCGTGCAATTTCTCGAGGATTGCGGATTCCTGGACGCTCGCGTCCTCGCTGTGCACGGCGTCCAGATGTCCCCGGACGACCTGAGGCGCCTCGAAGCACGCGGCGTGACGCTCGTCACGTGCCCGCGCAGCAATGGGCACACCGGCGCCGGCGCGCCGCCGCTCGAGGACTTCTACGCGTCGGGCGTTCGCGTGGCGATTGGCACCGACAGCCTGGCCAGCTCGCCCGACTTGAACGTGTTCGCGGAGCTGGCGACGATGCGCGCGCTGGCGCCGTCGATACCGGCGACCTCGCTGCTGGAGAGCGCCACCTGGCAAGGTGCGAGAGCGCTCGGCTTCGACGCCGACTTCGGCACGATCGAGCCCGGCAAGCGCGCGCGCCTCCTGGCCGTGGCGCTGCCGCCCGGAACGACCGATGTGGAAGAATACCTGGTGTCGCGGGATCGGTCCGGAGCAGATTCGATGGCTGGAAACGTGAGCGACCGTAACGTGTTCGGGCGTGTGGCCACCTACCTGTCGTTCGTGCGCTTCAGCCACTCGGTGTTCGCGCTGCCGTTCGCGCTGGCCGGTGCGCTGCTGGCGGCGCGCCACGCGCCGCTGACCTGGCCGACGATGGCGTGGATCCTGGTGGCCATGGTGGCGGCGCGCAGCGCGGCGATGGGGTTCAACCGGCTCGTCGACGCGCGCTTCGATGCGCTGAACCCGCGCACGGCGAATCGCGAGATCCCGCGCGGCGCGATGTCCGCGCGCGAAGCGGTCGTCTTTGTCGTCGCCGCGGCGGCGGTGTTCGTTTACGCCGCATGGCGGCTGAACCCGATCTGCTTTGCGTTGTCGCCCGGTGGCTCTCGCGATCGTGTTCTGGTACTCGCTGGCGAAGCGCTACACGGCGTGGACCCAGCTGTTCCTCGGTCTCGCGATGGCGGTCGCGCCGGTCGGGGGGTGGCTGGCGGTCGGCGGGCGCGGCGGACTCGAACCATGGCTGCTGGCACTTGCCATCGGTGCCTGGGTGGGCGGCTTCGACGTGCTGTACGCCTGCCAGGACCTCGACTTCGATCGCGCTCACGGCCTGCGCTCCATCCCGGTGCGATTCGGCGTGCGGTCGGCGCTCGCGATTTCACGGGCGATGCACGCCGTGACCGTCGTCTGTCTCCTCGCGCTCGGCGCGGTGACGCCGCTGCCGTGGTTCTACTACGCGGGTGTCGGGGCGGTGGCGGCCCTGCTCGTCTACGAGCAGTCGCTGGTGAGGCCGACCGATTTGTCACAGGTGAAGCGGGCCTTCGATCTGAACGGCTACGTCGGCATCCTGTACCTGGTGGTCCTCGCGCTGTCGTTATGGCGATGACGCGATGAAGTCGATCGCGGTCGGCATCACCGGGGCCAGCGGCGCCATCTACGCGACGCGAACGGTTGCGGCGCTCCTATCGCTTGGCTTGCATGTCGAGCTGGTCGTCTCCGATTACGGCCGCCGCCTGCTGCACGACGAGCTCGGGGAGTCGGCGTCGCTCGACCGGCTGAAGGCCTTTCTGGCGGGGAAGTACGGCGACGCCGTTACCGCCGGAACGGTCACGATCCACAACAACCGCGATCTCGGGGCGACCATCGCCAGCGGCAGCCACGGCTGCAGCGGGATGGTCGTCGTGCCGTGTTCGATGAAAACACTGGCCGGCGTCGCCCACGGGCTGTCGCGAAACCTCATCGAGCGCGCGGCCGACGTCATGCTGAAGGAGCGGCGGACACTCGTGCTCGTCCCGCGCGAGACGCCGATGAGCCTGCCGCAACTCAAGAACATGGTCCTCTGCGCGGAAGCCGGCGCGATGATCCTGCCGGCGATGCCGGCGTTCTACCAGCTGCCGAAGACCCTCGACGACCTCGCCGATTTCATGGCCGGCAAGATCCTCAGTTCGCTCGGCTTCGAACACGACCTGTATCCGCAGTGGACCGGCCAGGTCGGACAGGTAGGCCCGGCCTTTTAGGCCGGGCGAAACCCTCAGGATCCATTTGCCGGCAGCAGCGCTTCTGCCGCGGCGATCGCGAACGTCGCGTCCTGGAACGGGGCGCCGACGATCGTGTCCACCACCTCGAACCGCTTGGTTTCTCCCGGCTGCAGGACGTCCTTGATGACGTCTTCCCGCCGCTGGACGACAACGCCGTCACCGTCTGCGTAAGTGGCGCGGTAGATCAAGCTTCTAAACGCGACTCGCGGGTTGACGTTCGTCACCATCACCGTCCACACCGCGGCGCCGCCGGTTGCGATGCGCACGGTGCTCTCGACGATTTTCAAGTCCTTGACGTCGTGGGGTCGGGACGGATCGGAAATGGCGCGGGGGCCGGCATCGATCGCATACGGCCGCCGGTGTCCGAAGATCTCCGGCTGTTTCTCCCGAATCGCGGCCGCGACCACCTCGCGATTGGTGTACAGCGACTGCTCGGGACCCTGGATCCATGCCAGCGCCGCATGGAACGAGACGTTGGCGGCAAGCACCACGGCCGCGACACGCCGCCAGCGGGGCGAGTCGATGAGCGTCCAGCACGACGCGGCGAAAATGAAGGCAATCGGCGCCACCGCGAAGAACGCATGAGCCTGCGGCTCCTCCTTGACGAACCAATAGCTCGCGTAGACGAGAACGACGGTGAACGCGACGATAGCGCGCAGGGGCAGCCAGTCGGGACGCCCCTCGCGGCGGCGGAACGCCGACACCAGCATCCACACCGGCTGCACAAAGCCAGCCACGAGTACAACGGCGGCGAGCGGCACGATCCAGGGATGCCAGACGATGAACATCAGCCGCTTCGCGTTGTCGGTGGCGACGAACCGGTTGATCTCGAGGCTCGCGAACGAAAAGAACTGCGCCAGCGTGACGAGCAGTCGATCGGGCGAGACGACGTGAAAGTACAGGTTGGTCGCCGCTCCGCCGGATCCGCCGCCCAGCCCGTACTTCAGGAACGTCGGTGCGAGGACCACCGCGGGAATCGCGGCGCCGAGCGCCAGCCACCCGGCGTGGCGGACGCCGCGCAGGTACAGCGCGATGGCGGCGAAAGGCAGCAGCAGCGGCCACGACATGTGGACCTGCATGATCCAGGTGAGTGCCGCGCCCATCGCCAGAAACGCGGTGCGCGGCGAGAGGACGCCGATCGACAACGCTGGCACGGCTTCGAAGAAGCCGACGAAGAAGAGGATCGCGGCCGGCAGCACGTACGAGGGGTTATTGACGTGTGTCGAGAACTGGAGCGTCCAGGGCGCGGTGAGCAGCCAGCCCCAGACCAGCCATCGAGGGAGCGATGGCTCGCGGCGGCAGATGTAGGCCGCGAGCCCGCAGAGCGCGGCGAACGACAACACGTTGAGAAACACGAACGGCGCCTCGGGCACAGGCGCGATCCGGAGCGGCACGCCGACGAGCAGCGGCTGCAGCGCTCCGGCAATCTGGCTCTGCGTCCAGACGACGTCGGGGCCGAAATACGGCCAGCCGCCGGTCGCGTAGTACCGCAGGCCCATCAAGTAGATCTGGGTCTCGTCTTCCGACCAGAATTCCGACGATAGACCGAAGGCGAGACGGCCGAGGAAGAGAGCCGCGAGAGCGCCGATCCAGGCAGGGCGGCGCAGCGAGTCGGGGATCCTCGTTTTCAGATTTAAGATTGTCGATTGTACCGTGACCGACGTTTCGAAATCGGCGCCGAAGATCGCAGGCATGTTCGATGCGATCGCCGCCCGCTACGACTTCCTCAATCACTTCCTGAGCGCCGGCATCGATCGGCACTGGCGGACCCAGGCGGTCCGCAGCCTCCGCCTGACCGGCTCGGAGCGCGTGCTCGATCTCTGCACGGGCACCGGCGATCTGGCGATTGCGCTGCGCACCGGTCATCCGGGCGCGGCGCGGGTCGTCGGCGTCGACTTCGCGGCGGCGATGCTGGCGATGGGCCTCGACAAGGTGAGGCGGCGCGGACTCGCCGACCGCGTTCAACTGGTGCGCGCGGACGCGACAAGGGTGCCGCTGTCCAGCGGCTCGACCGACGCGGTGACGATCGCGTTCGGCATCAGGAACGTCGAAGACCCGGAGGCTGCCTGCCGGGAAATGCTTCGCGTCCTCGTCCCTGGCGGCCGTCTCGCCATCCTCGAGTTCGCGGTGCCTTCGTCGCCGCTGGTTCGCTCGGTGTACATGACCTATTTCAAGCACGTGCTGCCGCGGCTGGGCCGGCTGATCTCGCGCCACGACACGGCATACGAGTACTTGCCGGCATCGGTCGGCGCGTTCGCGTCGCCTGCTGAGTTTGCCTCGCTCCTTCGTGGCGCGGGATTTGTCGATGTTTCAATACGCCCGCTCACGGCCGGGGCCGTGGTGCTGTACAGCGCGCGAAAGCCCTAGCTGGAGAGTTGGTGAGTTGGTGAGTTGGAGAGTTAGAGAGTTGGAGAAGTTAGAAGGTTGGAGAATCGGTGAACTCGAGAGAGTGCGGATCGCAGACTTACGCCTGAACTCATCAACTCTCCAATTCGCGAATTCACCAACTGACTCGAAGCGGGCCGTCCAGAAGTCGCCGCTGGTATACTGGCTAACTACCTGATGTACTTCGATTTCGAGGACCACCGTCCGGACATCACGCCGGTGGGTCGCGCCATCTCGTGGCGCGAGGGGGTCCTCATCTCGATCATCGTCCACATGGCGATGGTGATCGCGCTGTTGACGGCGCCCCAGTGGCTCGTCGCCCGCGTGGCGCGCGTCCCCGAAGCGGTGGTTGCCGCCAAGGACGACAAGGACGAGCCGCTCCGGTTCGTCTTCGTCCAGCCGAGAGTGGACACGCCCGCGCCGAAACCGCCGCCGCGCGCCGACCTTTCCGACAAGGATCGCGTCGCCCGGGCACCGGAGCGTGCCGAGAAGCCGACGAATCCGCTCCCGTACTCGCGCGGCAACTCACGGGAACTGGCTGAGGCGATGGAGGCGGAGCGAGCGCGCGGCCGCGGCCCCGTTCCTGAACCTCAGGCCGGCCCGCCGGCGGAACCGAGTCCGCCCGACAACACGCCCGTGCCCGAGCAGCAGTCGGCGCTGGCGCTGCCGGTGCCTCCGAAGCCGCCGCCGACGACCGGCGCGGGCGGCCGTGCCTCGGGCGGTTCGCTCGGCGACGCCCTGCGGAACCTCGAGCGGTACGTCCAGGATCAGCAGCTGAGCAACCCGCGCGGCGCTCCCGGCGACTTCGGTCCGGCGATCCAGTTCGACACGATGGGCGTCGACTTCGGCCGCTGGATCCTGCGCTTCAAAGCGCAAGTCGAGCGCAACTGGTTCCCGCTGATTCCCCAGGCGGCGATGTCGATGAGCGGCCACACCGTGCTCACCTTCAATGTCCACAAGAACGGCACGATCACCGACCTCACCGTCGTGCAGCCGTCGCGGATCGACGGCTTCAACAACGCGGCGTACGGCGCGATGGTCTCGTCGAACCCGACCATCCCGCTGCCGCCCGAGTATCCGGCCGACAAGGCATTTTTCACGGTCACGTTCTTCTACAACGAATCGCCACGCTAGTACTTCGCAGCAGTTCACACTTCCATGTGCACCGTTCTCGGTTCGTGTTCAAGTTCGGTTCTCGGTTCTCGGTTCTCGGTTCGGTTCGGTTCGGGGTTCGCAGTTCGAGGTGCCCCGAACCCAGAACCCCGAACTCCGAACCGCGAACCTGGAACGTCGAACCGAACTTGAACACGAACCGAGAAGTGAGAACCGAGAAGCGTGAACTGTAGAGTGCTTTGAGTTCGATGTTCACCCGTACGCAGCAACTGGGCCTGCTCATCCTGCTGTTCGTGTTCATCGCGTACGTGCTTCTGCGGACTGGTGCGTAAGTCGACTTCCGGCGCCGCGACCGACCGTCCGCTCGTCGTCGCGATTCTCGGGCCGACGGCGACGGGGAAGAGCGCGTTGGCGCTCGCGCTGGCCGCCGAGCGTCGAGGTGAGATCGTCAACTGCGACTCGACCGCTGTGTACCGGGGCTTCGACATCGGCACCGACAAGGTCGCCCCCGGCGATCGACGCGGTATCCCGCATCACCTGATCGACATCGTCGATCCCACAGCCGAATACACGGCGGCCCAGTACGCCAGGGATGCCGCGAGCGTGATCCGAGAGGTGCAGGCGCGTGGCGGGCTGCCGTTCGTCGTGGGCGGCACCGGCTTCTATTACCGCGCGCTCACGCGGGGGTTGTTCCCGGGGCCGGGCAGTGATGCGGCGCTCCGGCAGCGGTTGGCAGATGTCGCCGAGCGGCGCGGCGTCACGTTCCTGCACCGCATGCTCGCTCGCGTGGATCCCGAGTCGGCACGGCGAATCCAGCCGCGCGACCTGAAGCGGATCGTTCGGGCCCTCGAAGTGTTCTTCCTGACCGGCCGCCCGCTCACTGCCCACTTCGCCGAAACGACCTCACCCATCCCCGACATGGACGTGCTCGCCATCGGGCTGCGGATGCCGGCCGCGGCCATCTCGGCGCGCGTGACGAGGAGGGTTGATGAGCAGTTCGAGCGCGGCCTGCTCGACGAGATTCGCGGCCTGCTCAGGAGCGGCGTGCCCGAGAGCGCGCGTCCGTTTGGCGGGCTCGTGTATCGGCAGGCGCTCGAACACCTGCGCGGGGTCCGCGACGAAACAGCGACGCGGGCGCTCATCGCGCAGGAGAACCGCCGCTACGCGCGCCGGCAGTTGATCTGGTTCCGCAAAGAGCCTAATCTACGGTGGTTTGACGGCCCCGGCGACTCGCCCGCCACGATCGCAGCCGTCGACGAGATGCTGAATCACGCCTTCTCCGCTCACTAGCGCGTGGCCGCGCCCACCCGAGCCATCGTCATCGTCCTCGACAGCGTCGGAATCGGCGCGTTGCCGGATGCCGCGGCGTACGGCGACGAAGGCAGCGACACGCTCGGCCACATCGCGAGCGCCGTGCCGCTGGCCTTGCCGACCCTGCGCGCGCTTGGTCTCGGCCGCGTCGCCGCGCTCGGCCCGGCCTCCGGTCAGGGCACCAATTCCAGCCTTCCGACTGCTGTCGGCCGCATGGCCGAAGCTTCGGCCGGCAAGGATTCCGTCACGGGTCACTGGGAGATGATGGGCATCGTGCTGGATCGCGCGTTTCCGGTCTTCCCACACGGATTCGCGCCGGAACTCCTCGACGATTTCTCGCGCCAGACCGGCCGCGGCGTGCTCGGCAACAAGGCCGCGTCGGGGACGGTGATCATCGACGAGCTCGGCGCCGAGCACATGAAGACCGGCAAATGGATCGTGTACACGTCGGCCGACAGCGTGTTTCAGATCGCCGCGCACGAGGAAATCGTGCCGGTTCCTGAGCTCTATCGTGCGTGCGAAGTCGCCTACCGGCTGGCCGGGGAAGGGTTGGGTGTCGGCCGCGTCATCGCCCGCCCGTTCATTGGCAGACCGGGCCATTTCAAGCGGACGGCGAATCGCCGCGATTTTGCGCTGCCGCCCGCCGGCGAGACACTGCTGGATCGGCTCAGGTCGGCGTCGCGCCCGGTCGTCGCAATCGGCAAGATTGAAGATCTGTTTGCAGGCCGCGGCATCTCGACGGCGATTCATACGGCGAGCGACGAGGAGGGAATGGACAGCGTCCTCACTCAGATGGGGTCGGTGCGCGACGGGTTGATCTTCACCAACCTCGTCGATTTCGACACGCAGTACGGCCATCGCAACGACGTCACCGGCTACGCACAGAACCTGGAGCGGTTCGATGTGCGGCTTGCCGGGCTTCTGCCTCTCCTGCGAGACGACGACCTGCTCGTCGTCACGGCCGACCACGGCAACGATCCGGCGACGCCGAGCACCGATCATTCACGCGAATACGTACCGATCATTGCCGCCGGCGCCGCCGTCCGCGCCAACACCGACCTGGGCACGCGACAGACCTTCGCCGATCTCGGCCAGACGCTCGCCGACCTGTTCGGTGTCGGTCCGCTCGCCCACGGCACGAGCTTCCTGCATGAGATCCTCGAGCGATAAAGGCGCGGCGACGCTGCGCGAGCAACTGGAGGCGCGGGAGCGCGAGATCCTCGCGCCGCAGGCGACCAAGAGCGCCGATTCGCGCGGACGGCTGCGGCCGGAGCGGGAGGACGATGTCCGGCCGGCCTTTCAGCGGGATCGCGATCGCATCATCCACTGCAAGGCATTCCGGCGCCTCAAGCACAAGACACAGGTCTTTTTCGCGCCGACCGGCGACCATTACCGGACGCGCCTCACGCATACCCTCGAGGTGTCACAAATCGCGCGGACGATCGCCAAGGTGCTGCGCCTGCACGAGGAACTGACTGAGGCGATTGCGCTCGGCCACGATCTCGGGCACTCGCCGTTTGGCCACGCCGGCGAGCGGATCATCGATCGGCTGATGCCCGGGGGGTTCAACCATTACGAGCAGAGCCTCCGCATCGTCGACGTCCTGGAAAACGATCGCCGCGGCCTGAACCTCACCTGGGAAGTCCGCGACGGGATCGCGAAGCATTCGAAAGGGAAGTCGGGGGCGCCGGTGGGCATGCCGGCGGGGGTTCGCGCGAGCACGATCGAAGGCCAGATCATGCGCGTCGCGGACCTGATCGCCTACGTCAACCACGACATCGACGACTCGACGCGCGCGGGGTTGATCCGTCCCGAAGACCTGCCGCGCGACCTGGTCGCCACGCTCGGCTCGACCTCGTCCGCACGAATTGGCACGCTCGTCACGGACGTCGTCACGGAGACGCTCGACGCGAACCTGACCGAGATTCGAATGAGCCAGCCAATTCTCGATGCCGTCCTCGGGCTGCGCGCGTTCCTGTTCGATGCGGTCTACGAGAACACGGTTGCCACCGCCGAGTTCCGGAAAGCCTCCGACATCCTGTCAGGGCTGTGGGAGAAGGTCCGCGAGCGGCCCGGCGAGTTCCTCGATGCGAAGACCGTCGAGGACGAAGGGCTCGACGCGGCGACGCGCGACTTCGTGGCCGGCATGACCGACCGCTACGCCATCCGCCTGTTCGAACAGCTTTTCATTCCCAAGCCCTGGGCGATTGAATAGTCGGCCCGCTGAGGCGCGCGCCTCCGAACGGCTCGCGCCCGGGCAGTTTCAGGCGCTTCGTCTAACAAGGTCGAACTCGCGAGCGAGCGCGCGAGCGAGCCACGCGAACGGAGCGCGCCGGGAAGCGGCGCGCGAGAGCCCGCCTTCGCGCCGAAGGCGTTCGGCGAGGTCTCGCCGTAGCTTTAGCGGAGGCGGAAGCTGTGGGGACGGGCGACTCGGGTACGACTTGGTGTATGGTGGCGGCATGCTGAAACCGCTCAGGGCGATCGTGACGCGGCGCGGGTTTCTCGAGCGTCTCGGCCTGATTGGCGGCTCCTCGCTGGTGATGACCGCCATGAGCTCGCTCGACCTGATGGCCGGGCAGGCCGGCGCTCGCCCTTCCTTGTCCGGCCGGCCCAGGAAGTCCCGGGTCGTCGTGCTGGGCGGCGGCATGTCCGGGCTCGTCGTCGGCTATGAGTTGGGACGATTGGGCTACGACTACCACATCCTCGAAGCCCGCGACCGGGTCGGCGGCCTGGCGTGGGCTGTGCGACGCGGAAGCGAGCACACCGAGATCGGCGGCGAGCGGCAGGTCTGCAGATTCGATCCGGGGCTTTACATCAACGTCGGACCCTGGCGAATCCCGTACACGCATACCGGCGTGCTGGACTACTGCAAAGAGCTCGGCGTGCCGATGGAGCTGTTCGTCAACGAGGCCGAGAACGCCTACTTCTTCTACGACAGCGAGGCGGCCGGGCCGCTGGCGGGCAAACGCGTGCGCCTGCGCGAGGTGAAGGCCGACATGATCGGCCATACCAACGAGCTCATCGTCAAGGCCATCGATCAACATCAGCTCGACGTGCCGATGACGGCCGAGGACAGGGAGCGGTTCGTCACCTATTTGACCGCGCACGGCTACCTCGATGCGAAGAGCCATGCCTACGGCGCGTTCGAGACGCGCGGCGGCGGCGATCCCTACGCGCTTGACGTGCTGCTCCGGGGCGGGTTCGCCAACCGGCTGCGTTCGATCGCCGCACGCTCCGGCACGTCGACAGGATTGATGTTCCAGCCGATCGGCGGCATGGACCAGATTACGTTCGCGTTTCAGCGTGTGCTCGGCAGGAACCACATCACGCTCAACGAGGAGGTGTTGTCGGTCCATCAGACCGAGACCGACGTGAAGGTCGTGCACGCGAACACCAAGAGCGGGAAGAAGACGGAAACCACCGCCGATTACGTCGTCGTGTGCATGCCGCTGTCGTGCCTCGCGAACGTCGACATCAACCTGTCGCCGGAGCTGATGACCCACGTCACGGCCACCACTTACAGCAACAGCGCGAAGATGGGGCTCGCCATGAAGCGCCGGTTCTGGGAGGAGGACGACCAGATCTTCGGAGGACACCTGTATTCGAGCTTGCCGCTTGGCGAGTTCTCGTATCCGTCGAACGACTATTTCTCGGCCAAGGGCGTGCTGCTCGGGCTATACGCGAACGGACCGGTCGGCGACCTGCTGGATCAGCCGGTGCAGGCGCGTGTGGATCACGTGCTGACACACGCCAGCAAAGTACACCCGCAGATTCGCCAGGAGTTCGAGAGCGCCTACGCGGTCTGGTGGCGCAAGGTGAAGTACAGCCTCGGCGGGTACGCGTCCGGCGGCGGCGCCTCGCGCCGCCAGGCGCTCGCGGTGATGGACAACCGCATCGTCATCGGCTCGGCGGCGACCGCGCCGTATTCCTCGCCCGATTGGCTCGAGGGCGCCGTGGCGTCGGCGTGGACGGCGCTCACCAACCTGCACGAACGCGCGATGCGCGCGTAAACGCACGTCGTCGCGGAATCTGTTCGCACGGCTCAGCTGCCGGTCGACGAATCGGCCGAACAGCCGCGGGAGGCGTCTAACCTCCATACAAAGCCGACGTATGACGGCGCCCCTCCTCCTCTTTCCGCTTCTGGCGCAGCTGTTGGCACCTGCGGCAGCGCGGCCGGCGGCTCCGCCGCCGACTCTCCAGGCAGACGTGCCAGTTACGCTGACGCTTCGCATCTCCGGCGGACGCAGCGAATTCAGGCCCGGTGAGATCATTCCCATCGAGCTGGAGTTCCACAGCACCATCCCGAAGCGCTTTGCCGTCGATGGCGCGATATACGACAGGCGTGGTCGTCTCACGATCGACGAGTTCCGACTCAACCCGCAGAATGCGGCAGCCGATCCGATGCTCGACTATCCCTGGTCGGTTACCGGCGGCGGGCTGCGCGGAACCGGCGTGCTCGGCGATCGGCCGTACATCGTCCGGCTCGATCTGAACGAGTGGTTCCGCTTCGACCGGCCCGGGACGTTTCGACTGTCGGTGCGCTCGAAGCGCGTCGCCGACCAGGCGGCTCCAACGTATACGATTGTCCCGATTGAATCGAACAGCGTATCGTTCAGGATTTCGCCGCGCGATGCCGCCTGGGAGGCCTCGGAGCTCGAGACCGCCAGGCGCCTCGCCGACGCCAAGGGGTTGTCGGTCGATTCGCATAAAAGCTGTCGAATGATGCGGTTCCTTGGCACGCCGGCGGCCGTCGACGAGATGATCCGGCGTCATGGCACGAACACGGGCTGTGGCTTCGAGCTCACAGCGGGTCTTTACGGCGCCGGCGGCCGCGAGCACGTGGTCAGGCAGATGGAGAACGGCCTCCAGGAGGCGGCGCAACCGGTGACGGCGAGCTATCTCTTGACGCTCGCGAGACTGTCGACTTACCTGAAACATCCTGAACTCCGGCCGCCACCGCGCGAGGCGACAGACGAATTGACGGCGGGCGACGATCTCAGACGGCGCGAGGAGCTCATCGAGTCCGCAGCAGCCCAGTACGCAGAGATCCTCGCCGAGGCGTTGCCGCAGAAAACCGGACAGGCCCGAGCGATTTCTCTTGCCGAGCAGCTGCAATCACGGCCGCTCTCTTCGTCTGGATCCTTTTCCGCGGCCTCCCGCGAACAGGTTGCCGCCACGTTTCTTCAGCTGCCCGAGGAACGGCAGGAGCACCTTCTAGACTTCCAATGGTCCACCCTTGCCAGCCCGGCCATGATTCCCACGCTGCGCCGACTCATGGAGCGTCAGCGAACCGCAGCAGGGCCAGTGACGGATCTCGCGCTCCGACGGCTCTACGATCTTGCCCCCGAGGAGGCGCGACCGTTGATCCTGCGGGAAATCCGGAGGCCCCGGCCTGGCGCAACCTTGAAGACGCTCGGCAGGCTGCCGGACGCCGAGTTGCCGACGTTCGACGAGGCGCTGGCCGCAAACGTCGAGGCCTTGAACGATCTCGAGGCGACTGGCGATTTCAACGGCGCCGCGGTTCGCGCCGGGCTCGTGCACCGCTACGCATCAAGGGTGATTGCGGACCGGATCCTGCGAAGCGCGAGCATCCGGCTCGAATCGGATGGCGTGCGAGACTCAGGCAGCAACGCTGGCCTATTTCCTCCGCGTGGACGAGGTCGTCGGCAAGAGCCTCCTCGACCGCGCGCTCGCGCCGCGGAAAGGGCCCGGATGCCGAACGCGACTCGCTCCCGTCGCGGCGCTGCGCGCCGCGCGGGCTGTCGAAGCTCTGACAATCGCCCGTCTCGACGACGCCGACCCCGACGTCGTGGTCGATGCAATCGAAACGCTGGGACGTCACGGTTCGCCGGCGGCCTTCGCTCCGTTGCACGCGGCGTTTCGAGCGATGGCAAATCACCTGGGCCGGCCGCGCATCCGAGCTTCGAGGCGGAATGGGTGTCGAACGCCCGCACGCGCGGCAGGCGATGGTCGAGAGCGCGTTCCAGCAGGCCCTGGGCACGGGGCAGCAGTGGCTCACAACTTCCACCGAGCTGCGTGTGCTGGGAGGCCTCTGCGTGACGGAAAACTGCCGCACCCTGACGGCGCACCTGGCCCGCGCTGCCGACGATAGCAGAATCGTCATCCTGCGAGTGGACGAACCGGACTCCTCCCTGGTTCACCTCGCTCAGTATTCCTTCCAGTCGATCACGGCGCTCCAGGAGAAGCTCGCGCAGTACCCGCGAGGAGCGTCATTCACGCTGGACGTCGGCGCTCTCGACCCGGCCATGGCGACCTCGGTCGTGTCCCGCATTCGGAGGTTCGCCCTCAATCACGGGGTCCGGATCGATCGACAGCCTTGAAGCTCGTCCGCTCGCCCCAATGAAGGGCGGGAAGGTATACAAGAACGAAGGCCATGGGCGATAAAACACGGAGCCCACCGTGTTACATTGGCGCGCATGACAGTCTCTACAGCGCGTTTCCAATTGCTGACTGCCGACGACGTGCTCTCACATTTCAGGGCGCTGCGCGCGCGGCAGCCGGTGCAGTACTGGGCGTTCTACTCGAGTCAGCTGGGGGGCATCGTCACGGATCCCGCGCTCATGGTGATCCCGTTCGACGACCACATGGTGCACCGCGGTCACGGCATCTTCGATACCGCCGGACTGGTCGACGGCAAGATTTACGACCTCGAGGCGCACCTCGATCGCTTCCTGCTCTCTGCCGAACGATCGAAGCTTCGGCTCCCCGGCTCACGTGATGAGATTCGCGACATCATCGTCAAGACGACCGCGGTCAGCGGCCGGCGGGACGGCTCGATTCGCTATTGGCTGTCGTCGGGACCGGGCAGCCTGGAGCTCACGCCCGCGCCGCGGGCGCCGAGCCGGGCTTCTTCGTCATGGTGTTTGCGGGTCTCTCGTACCCCGAGCGGTGGTACACCGAGGGTCTGCGGGTGATGACGACGACCTACCCGATCAAGGCACCGCCTCTACGCCATCACGAAAGCCACCAACTACCTGCCGAATGTCCTGATGCAGATGGAGGCCAAGGAGGCGGGATTCGACAACGGCGTGTTCATCGATGCCGATGGTCACGTCGGCGAAAGCTCCAACATGAACGTGGCGTTCGTGACCAGGGACGGCGTGCTCGTCCATCCGAAGTTCGACCACATTCTCGCCGGCTGCACATCGCTCCGGCTCCTGGAACTCGCTGACCGTTTGCATGCGATCAGGGACTCCTCAAGGGAATCGAGGTCCGCGACATCCCCGTGGCCGAGGCGCACGCCTGCTCGCGAGATGCTGCTCCTGGGCAGCTCGGTGAAAGTCGCGCCGATCATCCAGTGGGACGGGCAGATGATTGGCGACGGCAGGCCAGGACCCGTCGCGAAGGCGCTTCTCCGGCTGCTCGAGGAGGACATGCGCACAGCGGATCGGCTGATCCCGGTGCCCTATTAGCCACCGACCTGGCGGGTAACGTTTCACACGGCGGACGATCGCAGCAGCCGGACGATCAGGAACACCAGCACCAGAACCGCGGCGACTACAACAGCCCAGAACACCTGCGGTGATAGAGGCGACGCAGGCGGGGCACCGCTTTCAGCCGGTTCGGCGCCGGCGGCGACTTCCATCGCGCTCACGCCGAGAAGTCGCGGCGCCAGCAGCGCGAGGTCGTAACTAGGCGCCGCCAGCTCGGGTTGGCCGTACGCGAGGCGCAGCATCGTCTCCGGTCCCCGGAAGAACCGCAGCCGGTATTGAGGGAAGAGCAGCCGGCCCGACGCGATCGGCAGCACGCTGTTGTCGCCCTCGTCCACCACGACAAGCAGTCGGCTGGCCTCGGTGTCCGGCAGGGGCAGCGTGAGTGCCGGCGCGGCGGTTTCCTGAGAGGCGTTCACCCACTCTGCCGAGGCGAGCGTTTCGATCCAGGCATCGCGCCGCAGACGATCGGGCTGCCGTTCGGTGGCGATGTTGACGCGCCGCCGGAACACCCGAGTGTTGGTCGTCAGCACGAGCCGGGCGGACGACAGCCGCTCGTGCGGCCACGCGATTCCGTACACCGTTTCGCTCGGCCTGGTCCGGAGCGACGGAGGCACAGGGTCGAGCCGCTCCAGCATGACGTCCACCGACAGCGGCTCGGAGGATCGCTCGACGAGGTACGGCACCTGGCGGCCGTCTTCACTGATCAGCCGGACGTCTCCAAAGCGCGCAACGATTCCGCGGCTGTGGGCGAGCGCCGCTTCGTCGAGGCGCAGGGCAACCATGCCCGGCTCTCCTGACGGAATGTCGCGGACGTACTTGAACTTCGTGGCGTCGATGGCGGCGCCCACCGTGGGCAGGCCGGCGGCAGACGTCTGATTGTCGACGTCCGTCCGCGTTCGCGGCTCACCCCAACGCGCCTCAGGCACCTGCTCGATCCGGAGCGACGGCCGGACCGCCTCGAGATCGTACCGGGGTGGCGGCAGCGTCGAATTGCCAAAACGGGCCAGGACGGTCCCCTTACTCTCGAAGTAGATCCACGGCAGCTCCGCGAATCTCGCCGTGACGCCGCGCAAGTCCAGCGGTGGATTGTTGCCGTCGTCGATGACGAGGTCGAGTTCGGGTTCGACCGGTGGCCGAATGTGAATGCGGAGCGCTTCCGCCGTGATCGATTCCTGTTCGACTCGCTTCAGTGTGCCGCGGCCAATGAGCGCCGGCGTCGCTTCAGCGCCGGTGAGCCGCGCCTCGTAGACCTCGGCGTCGCGCATCACGTGGCCCGGGGCCACGTCGAGGTCCAGCGCCACAATCGGCAGGCGGGCGCCCGGCAGGCGCAAGTGAAACCGGCTACGGCCAGGCTCGCTCGGCCGCCGCTCGACGATCACGGCCGTGGTAAGCGTCACAGCCGGCAAGAGGTGCGACACAATCCGCGCGGATGCGGAGGGAGGCGGTCCGATCCGGCCGCTCCGGCTGTCGTCCCACGTGACCCTGAAATATCGATACGACCCCGGAACGAAGCCAAGCTCAACCTGCCGCAACCGAGGCTCTGGAAGATCGAACACCGTGCCTTCCTCAACCAATAGCGTCCAGTGCGCGCGATCGCCGCTCCCCTCCAGGCGAAGCCGTTTCAGGAAAGGCGGCGGCAGCCGATCGAGCCTGAATCGATCGACGAGCACGGCCTCCCTCAGATCGGCCTCGAAGCCGCTCGTCCGCTGCCGTTCGGTCTCGACCGCTGCTACTGGAAGAATCGCGGACGCCTCCCGCCAGATCGGCGCCGCATCGGGGTTGGCAACGAGCAGATGCGGGATTTCCGTGCCCGCTGCATCGAACAACCGGAGATCAGCAAGGCCGCCGGTGGCCACGGCCCCGGCGTCGGGATCGTCCGGCGCACGGAGGCGCACGCTGAACGGACTCCCAGCGGCAACGAGGGCGACATCGAGCGGCAGACGCCGCGGTCCCGGATCCGCGCCCGTGACGATCGGCCGTTCGAATCGAAATGGCGTCGGCGCCGGCGTCTGAGCGAGCAAGACTGCGCCAAGCAGGCCAGTGGCAACCGCGGCGATGGCCGCACGGAGTCTCATGTCCGCTCTTTTGGGGTCAGGAGCACGAACCTCTGCAGCGCGAGGGCGACCAGCGCGAGCGACGCCGCGAGGCCAACCAGCGAGCCCACTCGATACAAGCCGCCGAGCGAGCCCAAATCGTAGAGAAAGGCCTTCGACGTCGTCACTGCGATCAGAGCGAGGGCGGCGATGCGCCCGTAGCGGTTGTTCGCGTAAATACCAACAGCGAGCATCGCCATGCCGAACACCAGCCAGGCCAGCGTGTAGGTCAGGTCCTGCGCGACGTCGGCGCCGAATCGGAAGGTGATTTCAGGCCCCGTCGCGAAGAAATCCGCGACTTCGATGTTGAGCAGCAGAAAGAGCACGATGACCCCGGCCGGCGTGAGAAGCGTGGAGATGCGTGGCGCGCCGGCGACGATGCGATCGTCGGTCGGCTGCAGCAAGCGGGCGGCCGCGAACATCGCGACCGCGCAGGTCACGTAGGCATAGAGATACCAGTTGAAGAGCCGCACGCTCCCCCGGGGCTCGTAAACGAAGATCGCCGGATTGAGGACGAGGCGGACGAACACGATCGCCATCAGCGCGCTTGCGCCGTACAGCAGGCCCTTGTGCGGCACGCGGCGGTACAGCCACGCGAGCGCGGCCGCTTCGAGGGCCCAGCCGATTGTGATCCACTGGTTTGTGAGTTGTACCGGAATGGCAACGGTGGCAAAGCCCAGCGCACTGGCGGCGACCAGCGCGAGGCGGCCCAGGTCGCGCTGGCCGGCCGGCTCCAGGCGGAGCAGCTGTCGCAGCGTGAACGCCAGCACGATGCCTTCGACCACCGGCACGACCCCCACCACCGAGCGGAGCTGGCCGACGAGAAGCGCTTGCCGGGCCGCGAAGAAGAAAAAGACGCTCCCCAGAATGGCCGTCAGATACGGTCCGCGATCCTTGAGCGCCCGCCGATGGAGTATCAGCGGGTAGGCGGCGAACAGCGCGTAAAGCACCGCGGCGAGTGCCAGGGTGCCGCGCCAGTCGCCCGCCGCCGAGTGATCCGACTGCCACATAACGGTCGCCAGCCACGCTGGCACGACCGCCGCCATGCCGACGGAGGGCCAACCCTGCTGCCACGCCAGCCAGAGGATCAGCGAAATGTTGGCGACATGAGCGAGCGTAGCCAGCGGAAGGATCGAATCAGCACCGACGTGCGCTGCGGCAATGACGCCGAGCTCGGCGACAAATGCTGCGGCGATCGCGCCGATGGCACGCACAGCGGAGCTCGAACGCGCGAACTGTCCAACGAACAGCGAACCAGCGGCGTACGCCACCACCGCCTCGATCGCCGCGAGCGTCGTGATGGCCCAGGCGGCAGGCACGTTCAGCGCAAGCGCCAGCACGACCATCGCGGCCGCAACGGTGCCGGCTGCGTGCAGATGCGGCGTCCCTACGTTGAGCGATCCCGCGGTGGCCGCCAATGTCATGACCAGGAGGGCACCGAGCAGCGGCCACGGCGGCAGGGCCCAGCGGACGTCCTGGGCCACGTAAAACAGGAACAGGTGACCGACCAGACCGAGATAAATGCCCTGGCGGAAGCCGGTCGGCCCGCCTTCCTCTGGTGCCGCCGACGCAGCCTGGCGGGCAGCCCACGCGTGCCCCGCGAACATGATCATCGTCAGACCGACAACCACGAGCAGCGACGGCAAAACGCCAACGGCTGTGCCGGCGTTGCTCCACCACACCGCCAGGACGACCCACGACAGCAGTCCGCCGGCCATCGACAGAACCGGCGTCCGTCCAGCGGCGCTCTCGATGAACAGACCGGCATCCAGAATGGCCAGGAGCATCGCGAGGCCCCAGAGCGCGCCACCGGCGCGCGGGCCGGCCGCGAGAAACAGCAGCATGGCGAGGCTCGCGAGGAGCACCGCGCCGGAGCCCCACTTCGGCTCCATGACGCGCCCGAGGCGCCGCCAGGCCAACGGTACGCCGAGATAGAACAGGGCGAAGGCCGCATACAACGCCACCGCGGTCCACAAGCGCGCCGGACTGAAATGCGTCGCCGACCAGGACGCTTCAGCCGCAAGCGCGAAGAACGCTGCCGCGAAGTACAGCCCGGCATCCCCGGCCGTGAAGGCCCGCCACACCACGATCGCGAGAATCACGAATGCCGCCGCGAAGATCGTCCACGGCGCCTCGGTTTGCGGCTCGATGCGAACGATCACCGCGATCGTAAACAACAGGATTGGCGCGACGTACCAGGCGTGGCTCCCAACGTCCGGCAGTGGCCGACGCAACCGATCGGCAACGAACGGGGTGGCGGCAAACACCGCGGCGAAGGCGACGGCAAATGCCGCGACGGTCTGCCAGGACGTGGTCGCATAGGAAGTCGCGAGCCACACGCCGAAGACCAGCAACGTCGCGAGGCCGCCCATCGCGTGGAGCGCCCCGTCGCGCCGCGCGATGGCGACCGCCGCGATGCCCAGCACGATGATCAGCAGGAACCCGAACAGCAGGCCGGCACGGGCACCGTACTCAGGGACTGCGGACAGGAACACCGCAAACACCAGCGGCATGGCGGACGCGGCAAGCCCTGATTGTTCAAGGGCCGCACTCATCGCGCCACCGGTCGCGGTCTGGCGCGCCAGCGTCAGCCCCGCGAAGGACGTGACGGCAAAGACGAGGAAGATGCCCATGCCGAGCGTCAAGTCGCTTGCCGAGAGAAATCGGATGACCCAGCCCCACTGGTAGAGCGTGGTCAGGACCAGCGTCAGCACCGTCAGCAACGGCCACTTCTTGCGAACCGCCACCCAGGCGAGCCCGATGTTCAAGAGCAGCAGGTAGGTGAATAGCGGGATCGGCCGGTTCTCTCCCGTGGAGAGCAGCGCTGGCGTCGCGAACCCCCCGGCGAGGCCAAGAATTGCGATGAACATCGAGTCGCGGCGGATCGACAGCAGCACCGCCACGACCGCGACGAGGATCAGGAGACCGAAGGTCGGCGTCGATGGAATAAGGCCCCACAACGTGTGGGCCGCGAAGAAGGTCGCGAAGAGAATGGCGATGGCGGCGGCATCGAGCGCGTTCGCCGTCACGCGGTATCGCTGTGCCGCCCGCAGCTCGCAGACCACCAGAAGACCTACTGCGACGATGACGCCGATCGCGACGCGGACGGGCGGGGCAAGCCAGCCGCGATCGAGCGAATACCTGAAGAAGAAGATCGCCGCGAGGACGAGCGCGATGCCGGCGATGGCCGAGAACAGCTTGACGCCCACCAGTTGTTCCCAGTCGAAGCCGGCCCACGGCGCCGCCGGAGCCGGCCGCGCAGGCATGGCTGGTGGAACGGCTGAAACAGCCGCCGCAGGCGGCCTTGGTGTCAGCGGCGGAGGAGGCGGAGACGCGATGACCGGCGGCATTGCGCCAGGTGGTGCGGCAGCCGGTCGCGGCGGAGCGGGCGTAGGCGCTTGAACCGGACGATCGCGTGGTGGTTCGGGAGCAGCAGGCCTTGCCGGCGGGGTTTGGGCCGCCGGCGTCGGCGCGGGGGGCCGGAACCGCCTGCTGGCCCGAGCCGCCCGTTCAGTCTGGGCGAGCCGGCGCCTCAGCTCGTCAATCGTTCGCTGTTGCTCGTAGAGTTCACGCTCTAGGGTTCCCAGCCTCCGGGTGAACCCCATCTGCCGGAGCAGGGCGACAATCGGGAGCACCGCGATGGCCAGGCCGATTAGCGTGAAAAACAAGGCAATCACGTACATTTCGACGGCGGGCTTCGGCGCGAGAAGCTCTGCCTATGTATCGGCGGATTCAGGAATTAGACGCGTGGGGCCGGCCTTTGGGCCGGCCAATCCGTGGTAGTGCCGGACCTTTCAGGGTCGCCGTTAGGTGCAGGGTGCGTTATTCGTGTCTGAGCGCGACCAGCGGATCCACGCGGGCGGCTCTGACGGATGGAATCATGGCCGCCGCCAGGCTGGTGAGGACGAGGAGAGTCGCCACCGACGCGAACGTGATCGGATCGGTTGGCTCGACCTCGAAGAGGAGCGTCCTCATGACGCCGGTCAGCGCAAGCGCTGCCGGGATGCCGATGAGGATCCCGATGAACACGAGGCGCACCGCCTGCCCGATCACCATCCGGACGACATCCCTCTTGCCAGCGCCGACGGCCAATCGCAGTCCGATTTCCGGCGTGCGCTGGGTGACGAAGTAGGCAATGACGCCATAGAGGCCGAGCAGAGCGAGTCCCAGACCGCTCGCGGCGAGCACGAGCACGAGCCGCAGGTAGAAACGCCGACTTGCTGTCGCCGCCACGAAAACGTTTTCCATAGGTCGGACGGCAAAGAGCGGCACGGTCGGATCGACGCTGCGGACCGCCTGACGCATCGCCGGGATGTATGTTTCCGGCCAGTTCTCCGCGCTCCGGACCACGAGCGCCATGCTGCGCTGGAATGCGTTCCACGCACCCTCCGGCGCCTGCGTGTAGGGTAGAAACAGCTCCATCGGCGCCAACGCAGTCTGTCCGGAGCTTCTGGCATCGGCGACGACGCCGACGACTTCGCGCCAATCGGGGTTATCGCGGCCGTACCACGTGGAGAGGCGTTTGCCGACGGCGTCGTCGCCTGGCCACAACGCGGCCGCGAGGCGTTCGTTGATCACGACGACGCGGGGGCTGCCTGCCGCCACGTCGCGAGCTTGAAGCGATCGACCTCTGACGATGTTCATGCCGATCGCCTCGAAGTAGTCGTCGGTCACGAGACGGACCATCGGGCTTGGTTCGGTCCCCGGAATGGAGCTTGTCCCCTCCGCAACGGTCGTCGAGTCCACGTCATTCCCGGTCAGCGGAAGATGGCTTGCAGCTGCGGCGTATCCGATGCCGCTCGTGCTCCGCAGCGGCGCCAGTATACGGGCGTACGCGTCTGCCACGAGGTTGTCGCTGCCGTAGGGGGCAGCCGGTAATGACAGTCGCCCCGTGACGACGAAGTGCGGGTTAAAACCGAGCGGCACCTGCCGCAACCTGTCGGCGCTGCGCAGCAGCAGGCCCGTGCCGATCAACAGGATGACCGTGAAGGCCGTCTCGACGACGACCATCGTTGTCCGCAGCCGGTCGCGGCCGCCGCCATCGAACGCCGTTCGACCGCCGTCGCGCAGCGAGCTCTGGAGATCGCTGCGAGCGGCGCGCAGCGCGGGCGCCAGCCCGAACAGAATCGCCGCGAGGCCGGTAACGGCAAGCGCAAACAAAAGGATTTCGAGCTGAAGCCCGGCCTCGTGCAGGCGCGGGAGGGTTATCGGCCCGTGCGTAACGAGGAAGTTGATCGTGGCCGAGGCGACGACCAGCGACGCCAGCCCGCCGGCGAGCGCAAGCGCCACGCTTTCGGTCAGGAGCTGCCTGACGATGCGGGACTGGCCACCGCCGAGGGAGCTTCTGATCGCGATTTCCCGGCGCCTGGTGGCTCCACGGGTTATGAGAAGACTCGCGATGTTCACGCACCCAATCAGCAGGACGAAGCCGACCGCGGCCGACAGCACGACGAGCTGCGTCCTGACGTTACCGGTAAGCTCCTCCTGCAGCGACTGCACCAGCACGCCCCGGCCTTCCATGTCCTGGGGATGGCGCTCGACGATCCCGCGAGTGACGCGCTCGAGGTCGTCCTGTGCCCCGGCCAGCGACACGCCCGGCTTGAGCTTCGCGAGAACGCTCAGATAGTGCGACCCGAAGTTGTTCCGCTGTGCCGGCGAGAATGTCAGGAGTGTCCACAACTGAGAGCTGAACCCGCCGGTGATGCCGGCGCGCGTTGGGTCGATCAGCGCATAGGCGGCCGGAGCCACGCCGACGACCGTGAAGGGTTCGCCGTCCAGCCTGATCTGCCGCCCGACGATACCGCCATCGCCGCCGAAGCCTGATTGCCACAACGAATGGCTCAACACGGCGACGCGTCCGTCCGACGAGACGTCGTCTTTCGTGAAATAACGGCCGATTACCGGCGGCATGAACGCCACGTCGAAGTAGCCAGGTGTCACGCGCATACCGCGAACGCGCTCGGGATCTCCTTCTCCCGCGAGATTGAAGGTCGTGCCCTGGCCCGATGCGGTGTATTCGAAGACCGTGCTGTGTTCGGTCCAGTCGTGAAAGTGGCCCACCGATGCGTTCCCGACCTGCCGGAGGGTTTCGCGAACGAGCACGATCCGCTCGCCGTCGGTGTACGGGAGTGGCCGAAGGAGCACGGCATTGACGACGCTGAATACGGCGGTCGTCAGTCCGATGCCGAAGGCCAGCGTCAGGACGGCCACGGTCGTGAAGCCGGGGTTGTGTCCGAGCATTCGAAACCCGTGGCGAGCGTCCTGGCGCAGCTGATCGATCCACACGGGAATCCAGACGCCGCGAGCCTCTTCCTGAGCGCGGGCGACGCTGCCGAACTTGCGCAGCGCGGCGTACCGTGCATCGCGCGCGGTCATCCCGCGAGCGATGTTCTCCTCGGTCTCGCGCTCGATGTGATCGCGAATGTCGCCGTCGAGATCCGACAAGGGGTGCTTCGTCATGCGCGCCTCAAGACACGGCCGATCGCCAGCGCCAACCGATCCCAGTTCGAGGTTTCGACGACGAGCTGCTTGCGGCCCTTCGCGGTCAGCCGGTAGAACTTCGCCTTGCGGTTGTTCTCGGAGGTGCCCTCGGCGAAGGCGATCCATCCGCGCTTGATCAGCCGGTGCAGCGCGGGATACAGCGATCCCTGTTCGACCCGCAGCACCGCGTCGGAGCTCTGCTCGATCGCCTTGGCGATGGCATGGCCGTGGGCGGGCCCGGCCTCGAGGGTCTGCAGGATCAGCAGGTCGAGGGTGCCTTGCAGGAGCTCGATCTTGTGTGTGGTAGACATTCTAGGTGAGAGTAGACGGGCACACATAGAATGTCAAGGGGAAGAGTCGGTAGTCGGTGTTGGTAGTCGGTAGTCGAGAGTCGGTTGACCGCCGGCGTCAGAGCGTGGCGCGGATGCGTTCGATCTGGCGGCGGTGCAGCAAATCGTGGCCGGCGTAGAGGCTGCGCAGGTGGCCGACGCTTTCCTCGCCGCGCTCGGCGTGCAGGCCGACGCGTTTCAGGTCGTCGGCGGTGGCGCGTTCGAGCAGGCGCAGGTTCGCGCGGCGGACGACCGTGAACAATTCCAGGGCGGCTCCTGGATCGGCATCGGCGTAGCGGAGGCGATCGGCCCAGATGTCCTGATCGTAACCGGTGAGCTGTGGGCGATCCTGCGCCAGGATCAGCCGGAATCGCCACGCGCCGACGATTTCCGAGTCCGACAGGTGCTGCAGGACCTGCGCGATCGACCACTTGCCGGGACGCTCGGGCTGGCGGAGCTGCTGCGGCGACAGTCCCGCGATCGCCTGCGGCAGGATGTCGATCGTTTCACGCATCACTGCGAGCGGATCGCGATTGCCAAGGAGGTCGAGCACCGCGGCCACATAGGCGGCCGCATGCTCTGCCGCGCCGGATGCCGGGTTCGTGAACACTGACATGTGCGCTACTCGTCGTCTTTCTTCGGTGGGAACTCGTCCGCCTCCGATGCCGGCGAATGAGCCGCAGGATGAGGCACAACCGGCCGCAGCATCCGTCTGCGCCGCGGCCGCGCCGTCGCCGGATGGCCGGCGGGCTTTGTCCGGCCGCCAATCGGCAACGGTCGCCGCGTTGCCGGGTCGGCGCGCTCGCGTTCGCGGATGAACGCTTTGATGATCTTCAACGCCGCCCGCGCTTCGCGCTCGGTTCGCCGTCCCTTGAAGTACGCCGCCAATTCGCGGGTGGCCCGCAGCACTTCCTGGTTGCGAATCTCGTCGTCGGCAGGTCGATTCGGCGAGGCGGGGCGTTTTCGAAGTCGGCCCATCGTCATACGATGCCGGGTGAGAACAGGGAAGCGATCGTAGCACGACGCGTCGCCGGAGCGCAGCGCACGGGCCACTCGGGGTGTGACGTGAACGTTCACCTCAGCACGGTATGATCACGCGCCATGCCGAGCTGCAGTGTCCGTTTCGGAACCGTTCTGATTGCGGCCCTCGTCGTGGCCTCCACGGCCTGCTCGCCTTCTGCCCCGCGGCGGCACCTGGTGATTGTGGTCGACGGGCTCCGGCCCGACTACGTCACGCCCGAGGTGATGCCAGCGCTGACGGCGCTCGCTGCCCGCGGTGTCGTGTTTACCCGGCACCATTCGGTGTACCCGACGGTGACGCGCGTGAACGCGTCGTCGATCTCGACCGGTTCGTACCCGGAGGCGCACGGGCTGATGGGGAACTCGGTCTTTTTCTCGAGGGTCAACCCGGCGCGGTTCCTCGATACGGCCGATCGCGGGAACCTCGTCGACATCGAAAAAGTGGAAGGCCGCCTGTTGACGGCGCCCACGCTCGGCGAGCTCCTGCAGGCAGCCGGACGGAAGATGCTCGTCGTGAGCTCGGGCTCGACCGGGTCGGCATTTCTGAACAACCACACCGTGTCGGGCGGTGCGATCCTGCACTACCGCTACACACTCCCCGAGTCGCTCGCCGAAGACATGAAGGCGCTGGGCCCTCCACCCGAAGACGACGCGCCGGCTGGTTCGCTCGATCGATACGCCGTCGATGCCTTCCTCAAGGTTGGTCTGCCGCGCGTCGATCCATCGGTCACGGTGATGTGGCTGAGCGATCTCGACTCGACAGCGCACGCCAAAGGCGTCGGCGATCCGGCGACGGTGGACGTACTGCGGCACGTCGATTCGGAAATCAAGCGAATCGAAGACGGCCTCAGGGCCGCGGGGGTGTTCGACGACTTCAACATCTGGGTCACCTCCGATCATGGGTTCTCGACCCATACCGGCGCCGTCGCGCTCGACGCGATATTGAAGCCCTTCGCTGGCGCGCTTCCTGACGGCTCTCCGCGAATCGTGGCCAACGGAGGCGCGATTTACGTGCGGGACGACAATCAAGCGACCGTCTCGGCGATCGTCGCCGCCTTACAGCGCACGCCGGGCGTCGGCGCGATTTTCACCCGCGCGAACGCGCGCCAGTTGCTCGACGGCGGCGTCCCGGGCACGCTGTCGTTCGACGTCGTGCGGTGGGATCACGATCGATCGGCCCAGATCCTCTTTTCGCCGGACTGGACCGATAGTGAGAACGCGCACGCGCTGCGCGGCATGGTGTCGTCCGGCGGAGTGGCGGGACATGGCAGCGCCAGCCCATGGGACGTCCACAATACGTTGATTGCGGCCGGTCCTGATTTGAAGCAGGGCGTGACGATCGAGGTGCCGAGCGCGAACGTTGACTTCGCGCCGACGTTCCTGAGGCTGCTCCGCTTGCCGGTTCCCGCCACCATGCACGGCCGGCCGCTCGGGGAAGCGCTGCGAGGGCGGCCGGACCTCGGCGCCTCCGCCGCGGTGACGTTCACGCATACGGTGCGCACACCTGACGACGCATATGCGGCGACGGCCATGTTCTCGACCGTTTCGCTCAACGGCCGCGAAAGCCGGTACTTCGACGGCGCGAAAGTGTTCAGGCCGAAGCCTTAACGCCACGCAGTAGTCAGCCGGCCTGGTCGTGGAGCCGAAGTCCCCGGGCACCTTGGAGGATCCACCGCGAGCAAGGTATATTGAGAGGTTCATGCTTTCGCTGAACCTCGCGAAGGTCAGGGAGGCCCACGAGCGGTTCGAGCAGGTTTATGGCCCCGAACAGCTGGGCACCTTCGACGACGCCTTCCGTGTTGCCGGGCCGGTCACCCTTGCCTTCGATATCTACAAGGACAAGGACCAGTTCCGGCTGGTCGGCGGCGTGCAGACTACGCTGGAACTGCCGTGCAGCCGCTGCCTCGAGGCGTTCACGTGGCCGGTCGACTCGTCGTTCGACCTGCGGTACCAGCCGCACGCGCGTAACACCGGCGAGGGCGAGCGCGAGATCGAGGAAGACGATCTGACGACGGCGTTCTACGAGAACGAGACGATCGATCTCGGACAGTTGATGCGCGAGCAGTTCTACCTGGCGGTGCCGATGAAGCCACTCTGCCGGGACGAGTGCAAAGGGTTGTGTCCGACCTGCGGAACCAACTGGAACAAGGGCGCCTGCGACTGTTCGAACCAATGGGAGGATCCCCGCCTTGCCGCCTTGAAGGCGTTACGGAGGGAGTCTTAGGAGCGTAAGAAGATGCCGAATCCAAAACGCCGACACTCGAAGACGCGAACGGCCAAGCGCCGCACGCACGACGCCCTCAAGGCCGTCGGCCTCAGCGAATGCCCGCACTGTCATGAGGCCAAGCCGCCCCACCGTGTCTGCCCGAACTGCGGGTACTACCGCGGCCGCCAGGCCCGCGCGGTGGACGAGGACTAGTCGGCCCGAGCAGTGCCAGGCACTGCACCCGAGCACCAGGCACCCAGCACCCCAGATGATTCATATCGCCGTCGACGCGATGGGCGGTGACGAGGCCCCGGGGCATATCGTCGACGGCGCCCTCGCGGCGTCGCGTCACTTCGATCTTGGCGTCACGCTGGTCGGTCCCGCGGATCGGCTCGAGCAGGAATTGAGCCGCCATCCCGGCGTCGATCGCGATCGCGTCCGCATCGTCCATGCCGACGCAGTCATCGAAATGGCGGAATCACCGACAGCGGCGTTGCGCCGCAAGCCGAACGCGTCGATCCGGATCGCCGCCGACGCGGTGGCGCGCGGCGAGGCGTCCGCGCTCTTCAGCGCCGGGCACACCGGCGCCACGGTGATGGCAGCCCATGCGGCCTTCGGCATGCTGCCCGGCGTCGACCGCCCGGCGCTCGCGGCGACGATTCCGACCCGGCGTCATCCCGCAGTGCTGCTCGACGTCGGTGCCAGCGTCGAATGCCGGCCGCAGCACCTGCTGCAATTCGCCGTCATGGGCAGCGTGTACGCGCGAGTGGCATTTGCCATCGACACGCCGCGCGTCGGCCTGTTGTCAATCGGGGAGGAAGAGACGAAAGGCAACGAGCTGACGCGCGAGGCGCACCGCCTGCTGAAGGCCTCGCCGCTGTGCTTCATCGGCAACGTCGAGGCGCGCGATGTCTACAGCGGCGCGGCGGACGTGATTGTGTCCGACGGGTTCACCGGCAACATCGCGCTGAAGGTGAGCGAAGGACTGGTGGAAGTGATCGAGGAATTGCTGCGCGACGAACTCTCGAGCACGATCACCACGCGCGTCGGCTCGCTGCTCACCAGCCGCGCCATGCGGCATTTCCAGAAGCGCGTCGACTATTCCGAATACGGCGGCGCGCCTCTGCTCGGCCCCGCCGGGATCGCCATCGTCGGCCACGGCCGTTCGAGCGCGAAAGCGGTGCGCAACGCCGTCGCGATGGCTTACCGGTTCGTCTCGAGTCAATTCATCGAGCGCGTGGAACGTGAGATCGCGGCCGCCGCGACCCAGGCCAGCGGGAGCGGGGTTTCGCATTGAGCGATCGCTCCTTCGCCTTTGCCTTTCCCGGACAAGGCTCGCAAAAGGTCGGGATGGGCAAGTCGCTCGCCGAGGCGTTTCCCGTCTGTCGCGAGACGTTCGCGGAGGCTGACGCCGCGCTCGGCGAGCCGCTCAGCCGGCTGTGTTTTGAAGGTCCCGAGGAACAGCTGACGCTGACCGAGAACACCCAGCCGGCTCTCCTCTGCGTCAGCGTGGCCGCCTGCCGGCTGCTGATGTCGAAGGGCTACCAGCCCGCGTTCGTCGCAGGCCACAGTCTCGGGGAGTACTCGGCCCACGTTGCCGCCGGGACGATGGCATTTGCCGACGCGCTGAAGATCGTGCGGCGGCGCGGACGCTACATGCAGGAGGCGGTGCCGGTCGGCACGGGCGCGATGGCCGCCATTCTGGGACTGGACGAAGAGAAAGTCGCGCGCGCGTGCGAGGAGGCGGCCGAGGGAGAAGTGGTCAGTCCCGCCAACCTGAACGGCCCCGGCCAGGTCGTCATCGCCGGTTCGAAAGCCGCCGTCGCGCGCGCCGGCGACCGCGCCAAAGCCGCGGGCGCGAAGCGCGTCGTCCCGCTGCAGGTGAGCGCCCCGTTCCACTGCGCGCTGATGAAGCCGGCCGAAGAACGCCTGGCCCCCGAACTGCGAGCGCTCCCGGTCCAGGACCCGCGCATCCCGGTCGTGGCCAACGTCGACGCCCAGCCGAAACGCGCCGCGCGCGAGGGGATCGATGCGCTGATTGCCCAGGTGTCGGCGCCCGTCCGGTGGGAAGCCGTCGTCCGGCGTCTTGCGTCGGAGGGCGTCACAACGTATGTTGAGGTGGGTCCGGGGACGGTCTTGAGCGGCCTGGTGCGCAAGATCCACCGCGACGCGTCGATCGCGAGCTTCGGCGCCCCGGACGATCTGGCCGCGGTCGAGGCGCTTCTCTGATGTTCGATCTCTCCGGCAAGGTGGCGCTCGTCACGGGTGCGTCGCGCGGGATCGGCCGCGCGATCGCGGTCCGGCTCGCGGAACAGGGTGCGACGGTCGTTGCCGCGGCGCGCGGAGACAACGCGGCCGAAACTGCCGCCGCAATCGCCAGAACCGGAGGGCGAGCCGAGAGCGTCGGCGTCGACGTCACCGATCACGGCGCGGTGGCCGAGCTGCCCGGGTCGATCGTCGAACGCCACGGTCGGCTCGACATCGTCGTGAGCAACGCCGGCATCGCCCGCGATCAGCTGCTGATGCGCATGAAACGCGACGACTGGGACACCGTGATGGCGACCAACCTGACGGCTGCCTTCACGCTCGCCCAGGCGGCGATGCGCCCGATGCTGAAGCAGCGCGGCGGGCGGATCCTCGCGGTGAGCTCGGTCGTCGGCCAGATGGGCAACGCCGGCCAGACCAACTACGCCGCGTCGAAAGCGGGTCTGATCGGCTTTGCCAAGGCGCTCGCGCGCGAGGTGGCGTCGCGCGGGATCACGGTCAACGTGATCGCCCCGGGCATGATCGACACCGACATGACGCGAGCCATCGCCGAGAAAGCGCAGGTCGACTGGGCCGCGCAGATCCCGCTCGGCCGGCTGGGCACGGTCGACGACGTGGCGGCCGCGGCGTGCTTTCTCGCCTCGGACGAGGCAGCGTATATTACAGGGCACGTGCTGGCGGTGAACGGCGGAATGTATATGTAGCGGTGGAATTTAAGATTTCAGATTTAAGATTTCAGATTGGCGCCGATTTGATTGGCAGCCCGTCTCGCGGCAGCCACCAATCTTAAATCTGAAATCTTAAATCTGAAATTTCAGCGTTCTCGATTAGGAGGCGTGATGGCGGTAGCCGACAAGGTCAAGAGCATCATCGTGGAGCAGCTCGGCGTGGACGAAGAGGAAGTGACGCCCGACGCGTCGTTCGTCGACGACCTCGGCGCCGACTCGCTCGACACGGTGGAGCTCGTCATGGCGTTCGAAGAGGAGTTCGGGATTGAGATTCCCGACGAGGACGCCGAGAAGATCACCCGCGTGAAGGAAGCGGTCGAGTACATCGAGTCGCACGCCAAGAGCAAGAAGTGACCAGGAACCGCCGGGGATGGGGCCCCGGATACCAAGGATGATGGCGAACCGGCGAGTCGTCGTGACGGGGATCGGGTTGGTGTCCTCGCTCGGCATCGGCACCGAGGCGAACTGGACGGCGTTGACCGCCGGCCGGAGCGGCGTCGACACGATCACGAAGTTCGATGCCACGCAATTCGCCACGCGGATCGCCGGCGAGGTCCGCGGCTTCGATCCGCTCGCCGTTCGTCGACAAGAAGGACGTCAAGAAGATGGACGTCTTCATCCAGTACGCGATTGCCGCCGCGCAATTCGCGATGGACGACTGCCTGCTTCAAGGTGACGCCCGAGAACAGCACCCGCGTCGGCGTGTTCATCGCTTCCGGCATCGGCGGGTTCACGACCATCGAGCGCGAGCACCGCGCCCTGCTCGAGGGCGGGCCGCGCAAGATCTCCCCGTTCTTCATCCCGTCGGCGATCATCAACCTCGCGGCCGGCCAGGTGTCGATCCGCTTCGGCGCGCGCGGGCCCAACTCGGCGACCTGCACCGCCTGCTCGGCGTCGGCGCACGCCATCGGCGACGCCTACGAGATCATCCTGCGCGGCGCGGCCGACGTCATGATCGCGGGCGGCTCCGAGGCGGCGATCACGCCGATGGGCATCGGCGGGTTCGGCGCGCTGCGCGCGCTCTCGACCCGCAACGACGAACCGGGCCGGGCCAGCCGCCCCTTCGACAAGGACCGCGACGGCTTCATCGTCGGCGAGGGCGCCGGGGTGGTCATCCTCGAGGAGTACGAATCGGCCCGCCGCCGCGGCGCGCGGATCTACGCCGAGCTCGTCGGCTACGGCATGTCGGCGGACGCGTATCACATCACCGCGCCGTCCGAGGACGGCGACGGCGCGTTCCGCGTGATGCGCGCGGCGATCGACAGCGCGGGCATCGGCCCCGAGCAGGTCGACTACATCAACGCCCACGGCACCTCGACGCCGCAGGGCGACAAGCTCGAAACCGTGGCGATCAAGCGCTGCTTCGGCGATCACGCGCGGATGCTGGCCGTCTCGTCGACCAAGTCGATGACCGGCCACCTGCTCGGCGCCGCCGGCGGCCTCGAAGCCGGCATCACCGCGCTCGCCGTGCACCACCAGATGGTGCCGCCGACCATCAACCTCGACGCCGCGGATCCCGAGTGCGATCTCGACTACGTCCCGAACGTCAAGCGCGCGGTCCCCATCACGTACGCGCTCTCAAACTCGTTCGGGTTCGGAGGGACGAACGCCGCGCTGTTGTTCAAGCGACACGAGAGTGGATCGTGAAGATTTAAGATTTCAGATTTCAGATTTAAGATTGGAACGGTCTCGCATGATGGGCTGCCAATCGATAACCTGCGCCAATCTGAAATCTGAAATCATGAAATCTTAAATTTCAGCTTCTCTTATGAAGATCGCCGTCTGCATCAAGCAGGTTCCCACCCGCGACTGGCAGCCGCGGCTGAACGACGCCGGGACGTGGATTCGCGAGCAGGACGCCACCTACGAGATGAACGAGCCCGACGCGTACGCGCTCGAGGAGTCGCTGCGCCTCAAGGAAAAGCACGGCGGCGAGGTGGTCGTCTGCTCGGCGGGGCCGGCGCGGGTCGCGCAGGTCATCCGGGAGGCGCTGGCGCGCGGCGCCGATCGCGCCATCCACGTCGAAGACGATGGGCTGGCGAGCGCGGACGCCTTCGCGATCGCGGAGGCGCTCGCCGCCGCGATGAAGGACGAGCAGTTCGATCTGATCCTCACCGGCCTGCAGTCCGACGACCAGGGCTTCGCGCAGACCGGCGTGATTCTCGCCGAGCGGCTCGGGCTGCCGCACGCGACGATCATCATGGAAGTGCAGGTGAACGCGGCCGCCGATGACGCGGCAGGTGCCGCGTAATCAAACGAGGGAGCTCGAGGGCGGCTGGTTCCAGTGGGTGGCCATGCCGCTGCCGGCCGTGCTGACCATCCAGAGCGGCATCAACCAGCTGCGCTACGCGACGCTCAAGGGGATCATGGCGGCCAAGAAGAAAGAGGTCCGGAAGGCGGCCGCGCCCGCCGGCCTGCGTCGCGGCAGACGATCGCCAGGCTCTACGTCCCCGAGAAGACGAAGAAGACGCAGCTGATTTCCGGGTCGGCGGCTGAAGCGGCGAAGGAGCTCGTCCGCAAGCTCCGCGAGGAAGCGCGGGTGATCGCGTGATTCTCATCGTCGGGGAACAGCGCGGCGGCAAGCTGAATCGCGCGACCTGGGAGACGGTCGCGGCGGCCCAGGAGCTGGCCGCCGGCCAGCCGATTGCGATTGCCGTGCCCGGTTCGAGTGCGCATGCCGCGGGGGCCGCGGCTGAACTGGCGGCGGCGGCTGTCGCCGAGGTGATTACCGTCGAGAGCCCCGCTCTCGAGGCGTATACGCCTGACGGCTACACGTCCGCGCTGCAGGCCGCCATCGACCAGCTGAAGCCCGGCGATCGTCGTGCTGCCGCACACCTATCAGACGCGCGACTTCGCGCCGAAGCTGGCGGCGCGGATGGATCGCGCGATCATCACCGACGTCACGGCGATCAAAAGGGCAGGTGGGGCGGGTGGGGCAGGTGGCAGGTGAATCAGGTCGCGTTCGTGCGGCCGATGTTCCAGGGCAAGCTGACCGCCGACGTCGTCCCGCAGGGGCCGGCGCCGCACTTCGTCACGTTCCAGATCGGCGCGTTCCGCGCCGATCAGGTCGCGCGCGGCGGATCGCCGGCGCCAACCCGTACGGTCGCGGTGTCGCGTCGATGCCGTCCAGCGTCCGGCAGAAGCCCGAAGCGCCGTTCCAGGAAGCGAAACAGGCGGTCGACCTGTCGCAGGCGGAGCGGATCGTCGTCGGTCGGCCGCGGCATCAAGGAGCAGAGCAATATCCCGCTCGCGCAGCAGCTGGCCGCGGCGCTGGGGGCCGAGCTCGCCGCATCGCGGCCGATTTGCGACGCCGGCTGGCTCCCGATGGAGCGCCAGGTCGGCAGCTCCGGGCAGACGGTCGCGCCGAAGCTCTATCTGGCGCTGGGCATCTCGGGCGCGATTCAGCACCTGGTCGGCATGAAGGGCGCCAGCACGATCGTCGCGATCAACAAGGATCCTGACGCGCCGATCTTCGAGGTGGCCGACTTCGGCATCGTCGGCGATCTGTTCGAGATCGTGCCGGCGATGATCAACGCCTTGAAGGAATAAGCCACGCACGGAAAGCGCGAAGCCACAAATAGAAGTCTTATTCGTGTCGCGTTTCGTGGCAGCCTGCCTTATTTCGCTGTTTCGTGGCCGGCTGTCCGTCATGTCGACGTTGATTCTCTGGCTGCTGGTGCTCGGTTCGTCGGCGCGTTCGCGGCGCAGGTCGCGACCCGCGTCCGCCTCATTGCCGCAGCTCCCAACACCTTCTCGATCGACAATCCGGCGGTCCGCGTCCGCCGCTTCCTGGTCGACGTCGTCCTGCAGCGGCAGACGATCAAGGAGCGGCCGCTTCCCGGGCTCGCCCACGCGTTCGTGTTCTGGGGATTCGTCGCGTTCGGCGGCTACACGGTCACGGAGTTTCTGCACGGCCTCGGGATCGTCGATCTCACCGACACGCGGTGGTTCTACGCCTATCGTGTCGCGCTGACGCCGTTCGCCGTCGCCGTGCTGGCGGGCATCCTGTTCCTCCTGGTTCGGCGAGCGATTGTCCGGCCGGTCGCGCTCGGCCAGACCCTTTCCATCGAGTCGGTCGTCATCGGGCTGTTCATTGCCACGCTGATGGCGACGTTTCTCCTCGGCTGGCGGCTCGACGAGGAATCGCCGGCGGGGCGGATCAACTGGTGGATCCACTCGCTCGTCATCCTCGTCGTTCCTCGCGCTGATCCCGGCGTCGAAGCACTTTCACCTCGTGCTCTCGCCGATCACGGTCTTCCTGAAATCGCCCGAGCTCGGCAACCTGCCGAACCTCGATTTCGAAAAGGAGCAGGTCGGCCTCGAGGTCTTGAAGGATCTGGGCAGCAAGACCGTTCTCGACGCTTTCACGTGCGTCGAGTGCGGCAGGTGCCAGGTGAACTGTCCGGCGTGGGGCGCCGGCAAGGAGCTGAACCCGAAGACGATCATCCTGCAGACGCAGGCAGCGCTCCTCAAGGCCCCGGGCGATGCGAAGCTCGTCGAGATCTACACCGACAAGGTGTTGTGGCAGTGCACGACCTGCGGTGCCTGCGAGAACCAGTGCCCGGTCGGCATCGAGCACCTGCCGCTCCTCATCGGCACGCGGCGCGGCCTCGTGTCGAACGGCGATGCGCCGGATTATCTCGGGGGCATGTACAACAACCTCGAGCGCCGCTCCAACATCTGGGGCCTGAGCTACGACCAGCGCCAGAAATTCGTCGAGTCCTCCGGCCTCGAAATTTTCGATCCGGCGAAGCATGACGTCCTCGTCTGGCTGGGATGCGCCGGGGCGTTCGAGGCCGACTTCCAGAAGTCGCTGCGGTCGCTCTTCGAGATCCTGCGCGCCCGCCAGGTGAAGTTCGGCGTCCTGTCGAAGGAGCGCTGCAACGGCGATCCGGCGAAGCGGACCGGCAACGAGTACATGTACCAGGAGCTGGCCAACGCCAACATCGAGGATCTCCGGGCCGCCGGCCCGAAGAAAATCCTGACGTCGTGCCCGCACTGCGTGAAGACGATCGGCGACGACTACCGGAAGTTCGGATACCAGGTGGAGATCGTCCATTCGGCCGTCTTCGTGGAGGAGCTCACACGCGATCTCCGCCCGGCGGCCGGTGACGGTGGGACGTTTACGTATCACGATCCGTGTTATCTCGGGCGCTACGGCGGGAAGGTCGACGAGCCGCGCGAGTTGCTCGCGCGGTTCGGCGCCGACGTCAAGGAGCCGGTGAGGAACCGCGACAACCCCTATTGCTGCGGGGCCGGCGGCGGTCTCCTGTTCGCCGACAAGGAAGAGGAGCCCGGGTCGCGCATCAGCGATGTCCGCTTCAAACAGCTGCAGCAAACCGGCGCGAACACGGTCGTGACCGCGTGTCCGTTCTGCTCGATCATGCTGAAAGGGGCGCAGACGAGCGCGCCGGGCGGTGGGCGACGTCAGTTCGTCGACCTGATGACGTTCGTCAACGGCCAGGCTGACCAGAATCGTACTGTGCGAAGCACGTCGACTGGCGCGAGCATCGCGTCTGAAGACGGCTGCGAGGCGGCCGGCTGATCCCGCCGCTCGGGTATCGCCTGATCGCGGCGCTCGGGGCCACGCTCAAGTGGCGCAGCGAGGGTGCTCGAACACTACGACGCGGTTGTTCGAAGCGGCCGCCAGCCGATCATGGCGTTCTGGCACGGCCGCATCCTGCCGGCGACTTACTACTTCCGCCGCCGCGGCATCGTCGTCATCACCAGCGAGAACTTCGACGGCGAATGGATTGCCGGCATCATCGAGCGGTTCGGCTACGGCACCGCCAGGGGCTCGACGTCGCGCGGCGGACGGAGGGCGCTGCTGCAGCTCAAGCGGGACATGGCCGCCGGCAGGCCCGCCGCCTTCACGATCGACGGTCCTCGGGGTCCTGCGCGCGTGGCGCAGCCTGGCGCCGTCTGGCTGGCGAAGGCGACCGGCAATCCAGTCGTGCCGTTTCACGTGGAAGCCAGCCGCCATTGGACGTTGAGCAGCTGGGACCGTACGCTGATCCCGAAGCCGTTCGCCACCGTCTCGGTCGCGATAGGTGAGCCGTTCGACGTCTCCGCGGAGGCCGGGGAGAGCGAACTCGAGGCTGCGAGGAAGAACCTCGAAGATCGGCTCGCACTGTTGGAAGAGCGCGCCCGCGCGGCTGCTCGATTCCTAAGAGCCTCTAACAACTCCCTGCGATTTCCTGGACTGCCAGGATGTGCCCATTCCCGGGAACAAATCTCACCGCTCTGAACGACTATTAGATGTTGCTGTGATGGTGATTTCGAACTTTAACTGAAAGTGTTCAGGAAGCACTAGTGGCATTGCCCGGTGCATGATCTCGAGCTTCGCCACGCAACCTGCCAGCTGCACAGGCATCCTGTGACGACTCGAATTGTCCTGGTCGCATTTTGCCTATGGCTTGCGAACGATGTCGCCGGCCAGCCCGTGGCCTCGGTCTCACCTGCCGAGCGGCCGATCGTCGGCGTGTACTTTGTCGAACCATTCAAATTGCTGGAGCCCTTTGATAAGGGTTTTCGACGAAGCTGCATTTGCGTCGACGCTGCGTTTGCGCTCGTTCCGCGAATCGTGGAGTCGCCCACGCCCGTTAGCGGATCGGTTGTGCCTTTGCGGCCGTCGGCATCGGCGCTGCGGGTGGTTCGAGACATGTTCGACACGGAATCGAGCGTCGATCCGTTTTCCCCGCGAACGTTGATTACCGGCCGCGGCCTGCCCTTCCTCGACGGCCCCGATGCGGTCGCCCTCGGTGTCCAACGATATGTGGAGCTGGCGAATCGCGGGCAGGCCGATGCCCAGGCCGAGCTCGGCTACCTGTTCGCGACAGGCTTGGGTGTGCTGCAAGACGACCAGTCGGGCGGCGTTCTGGTACGGGCAGGCGGCGCTTCAGGGGTGGCCGGATGCGAAGCTGGCGCTCGCCGCGATGTATGCGCTCGGTCGTGGCGTACCGCAAGACGATCGCGCCGCTGTCTATTGGCTACTGCAGTCTCAGCACTCCCACCTGCAAGCTGACGCCTATGCGTGCGGAATGGGCGTCGAACAGGATTTCGGGCGCGCGCGCGAGCTGTACGAAGTCGCAGCCAGCCGTGGAAGCGTGGATGCGCAGTATCAGCTCGCAACGATGGTACTTGAACGGATGCGGCGTCGGTTTGGACGACGAGCTCGCCGAAAAGTGGCTTCAGAAAGCGGCGGACCTGGGCCACCCCGAAGCGCAGATTGCGCTCAGCGAGATGCTCCACCGTGGGCTGAGTCGGGGAGGTCAGCGGTCCTGGCAGGCGTACCTGTTGGCGGAATTCGCGCTGGCACGCTTGCCAGAAACAGGATCCGTCACACACGCGGGCATTATCAGCCCGCGAGCGCGCCGTGGCGCTGCTGTCCGCCGAGGATCAGGCGTTCGCGCGCAGGGTGCTGCAAACGATGCTCGACGAGGCGAGAACGACGGAAGCCGCAGGGATCAAATCCCTTCGGTCTGCATTCGACGACTCGCGCACTCCCAGCCCGCAGCGATAGCTCCGCGGCTCATTGGCGACTAGAGACTGGACGAGATCCTGGCGCGGAGAACCATCCTTGACCTGAAGGTTGGACCGACGTCGGGCATTTTGTCCTGGCTCTAAGCTGCAGCAGCCTTGATCGATTCAAGGCCGTGGCTCTCGGGTCCGGTTTCGCGTTTCCGCAGCGCCGCCGCGAACACGAACCCGAACAGGCTCAACAGGCAGAACATCCACAGCATCGGAAGGTAGCCTGAAGGATTCTCCGGACCCGCGTCGCTTGCGTCATTCAGCATGCCCGCCGCGAGATTACAGACCGTCAAGCCGATGTTCTGCAGCATCGTCATCAAGCCGTAGGCGGTTCCCAGCCGTTCGGCCGACACCACATACGGCACCGCCGGCCACAGAACCGCGGGCACCAGAGAGAACGCGATCCCGATGAGCACGGTACTGACCCACAAGCTCAGGTTCGTGTATCCGAGGATGGGAAACGCGACCATCAGGAGCGCCGTACCGAACGCCATGAAGAACGCCCGATGGCCAATCTTGTCGACCATCAGGCCGAACAACGGCGTCGCAAAGATCGCGGCCAGGTAGACGTAGCCGTTCATCGCGCCCGCCTCTTCGAGCGGCAGGCCGTGGGCCTGCTGGAAGTACTTGATCGCGAACGTGCTGCGGAACGGGAAAATGACCGAGTAGAACGTGACGCACAGCCCGACGATGTACCAGTACGAACGATCGAAGCGCCAGAGATCGCTCCAGACGATTCGATCGGGCGCCGCGGACTGCACGAGCGCGAAGCGGCGGGCGGCGCGAACCTCGATGACGTAGAACACGACGCAGGCCGCCACGCAAATCGCCGCAAACCCGACGGCCAGCCACAGCGGCGGCTGCCAGCCCTGGGCGTAGAGCGGCCTGAACCAGGTCGGCGACATGTCGGCGGTATATGAACCGGCCCGCGCGATGCTGAGGTTTACGCCGAACGCAAAGCCGAGCTGACGGCCGACGAACCATTGCCCGATCGCCACGGTGATCGCGACGATCATCGACTCGGCGCCGAGCCCGAAAATCAGCCGGCCGGCGGCCATCGCCGCAAAGTTTGGCGCCATCGCCGTCACCACGGCGCCCACCAGGGAAATCACCGCAAACGCCAGCGTCGACAGCCGGGTCCCGTACCGATCGACGATGATTCCGCCGATCGAGCACCATGATGATGTTCGGCAGGCTGTAGATGGCGTTGAGCGTGCCGAGCTGCGTGTCGGTGAATCCGCGCTGCCGTTCCAGGAGATCGGCGACCGGCGCCACCGAGTCGTAAACGTAGTAGTTGCCGAACATCGCGACGCTGATCGCGATGAGTGCGGCCCAGCGCCAGATCGCGGGTGGCGGCGTGCGGGTGACGGTCGTCTGGCTCTTCATCCGGCGCTGATCTTAGCCGACCCACGCTTGAGTTGGTGAGTTCGTGAGTTGGTGAGTTCGTGAGTCGATGAATTCACCAACTCTCCAATTCACCAACTCACCAATGTAGAATTGCGCTCCCCATGTCACTCGTGGTTATCGCGTCCGAGCGGTTCGCCGACCATCAGACGCCGCCGGGTCACCCCGAGGCGCCCGAGCGCGCTGAGGTGATGGACGTGATTGCGGAGGAGTGGCGGAAGCGCCGCGGTGAAGTCGTGGCCCCGCGGCAAGCCACCCGCGAGCAGCTGGCGCGCGTGCATAGCGTCGAACACCTGCGCCGGATTGCCGAGACGGCGGGCACCTCGGTGGCGCTCGATCCCGATACGTATACCTCACCCGACACCCACGAGGTTGCCCTGTTGTCGGCGGGAGCGGGCGTCGAAATGGTGGAGCGCGTGCTCGGCGGCGAGCATCAGCGTGCGCTGGCGCTCGTCCGGCCACCCGGCCATCACGCCGAACGCAGCCGCGCCATGGGCTTCTGCCTGTTCAACAATGTCGCGGTCGGTGCGGCACACGCCCGGGCGACAGGGGTTGGGCGCGTCGCGGTCGTCGATTACGACGTGCACCACGGCAACGCCACACAGCACATGTTCGAGTCCGATCCAACGGTGCTGTACGTGTCGCTGCACCAGTATCCGTTCTATCCGGGCACAGGTGCGGCCGGCGAAATCGGGTTGGGCGCGGGCGCCGGCTTCACCGTCAACGCGCCGATCGAAGTCGGCGCGACCGACGAGGACTACCGCCTCGTGTTCGCCGAGCTCGTGCTCCCGATCGTGCGGCAGTTCGATCCGGATCTGATCCTCGTCTCGGCCGGATTCGACGCCCACGAGCGGGATCCGCTCGCCGGGATGCGGTTGACGACCGCCGCGTTCGGCGCGATGACGATGGAGCTGCGGAACGTTGCCGAGACGTGCTGCGAGGGCCGCATTGCCGCCATCGTCGAAGGCGGCTACGACCTGCGTGCGCTTGCCGATTCGATGCGGACCGTCGTCGACGTGCTGGCCGGCCCGCCGGCGGCCGCGCAGTGGCCACGGACGGATGCGCGGTCCAATCGCGGGCGTGTCGCGGTCGACGCCGCCCGCAAGGCGCTGGCCTCGCACTGGAAGCTGTAGTGCGGATCTTGTAGGGCGGACCGCTGTAGGGCGGACCTCTTAGGTCCGCCGATTCCCGAGAAACGCCGGGCCTGAGAGGCCCGGCCTACGGAGGCCCGGCCTACTTTTGACCGCGCATCCCCTCGGTCACGATCCCGACGCGCTGCACTCCCGCTCCCTTCGCCGCGTCGATCACCTGGACGATGTCCCCGTAACGAAGCGTGGCCGCGCCGGCGATGAACATCGTCTTGTCGCGTCGACCCCCGTAAATCGTGCTCAGGCGCTCGGGCAATTCGGTCAGATCGACCGGCTGCTGGTTGATCGACATCCGTCGATCCGCCGTGTACTCGAGCATGATGTGCGCGGTGGACGCTTCGCCGCTCGTGGTCTGCGCCGGCAGACTCGTATCGAGGCTCCGTTGCGCGAGCGGGAGCGTCGCCATGAAGATCACCAGCAGCACCAGGAGCACGTCGATGAGCGGCGTGACGTTCATATCCGCGCTGGCGCGCGGTCGTTCTGCGAATACAACGGTGTCCGCGCCGAAGTGCCGGTGTGCGGCCATCGGTTCCTCCGTGTCGAATTCTGCTTCCCTTAGACCCCGCGAGTCGACGTGGGTTCCGTCTCGACGTACTGGACAGATTTGGAACACCGCGACACTTGCGTGACAGTCGATGCTCGCTGCTACACTTTCATTGGAATGGTGAAGCTCCCGACACACGCGGTCGTCTTGGCCTTGGCCTGCGGATTCATCGATGTCCATCTTGCTGAAGCCACGCAGTACTTCGATATCGGTTTGCAGGGACGTGTGCAGGCGTCCGACACGATTGTCTTGGCTCGTGTGGTAGACGCAGCGCGTGCTCTGATGAGCGTCGAGCGCGTTCTAAAAGGCGAACCAGCGAAACAAATCACTTTGGTGTCGTACGTCGACGGTTTCAGTCGACCGGAGGGCCAAAAAGCACTCGTCCTCAACGCTCGAGAGTTGCTCTTCCTGAGGAAGAAGGGCGACGCGTATGCGCTTGTCCAGGACCAGTACGGACGCTTGGCCGTAAATGGCGAACAGCTGACCGATTCATTCAAATCCGAACCGCGGAGCCTCTCGCAGACGTTGGCCGCCATCGAGCGGCTCGTCACGTTGCAGGCTCGGGCCGCTCAGGGGGAGGCCGAAGCTGACGTGGCGTATGTCGCGGCGCTCAGGAACGATGACCCCGAGGTCCAGATGTGGGCGCTTTGGAATGCCATGCAGCAAATCAAGGTTCCGTCGGCTGCCCTGTCCGACGCGCATTTGGCCCGGTGGTCCATGCAGGCAGGCCCTGTAATCGGCGCATTCAACGCAGTGGGGCTGGTGGCCAACGCGGTGGTGAGGTGGCGGCTCCAACGCGCGGCGTCTTTCTTCGACGGAATTCTTGCGATGTCCGCCAACGGGGATGAGCGGGCGTGGGCCGCAATGGCACTAGGCGGCACGGGAGATCGAACGTATCTGCCAGCGCTTCGGCGCGTGGCCGCCGAGGATACCCATCCTGGCGCGCGCGCGATGGCGTACGAAGGCCTCAAGTACATGCTTGGTCCCGATTCGCTTGCAGACCAGCGGTTAGGTGCGAAGGATGCACACGAGCGCGTCCGAACCCAGGCAGTAAATGCCGCCTATAACCTGCTGGAACTCGAACAACCCGAGCCGCGTTGGCCGGCGGCGTCGAGCGCGCTTATTGCCGAAGTCCGCGCTTTTCTCACCGAGATGCAGCGTGATCCTGCGCGTATGGTGAGCGACGCCGCGCGGTATCTGTTGGCGCATCTGGCGAAGCACCGACCATAGGCTGCCACAGAAATCTGCCGGCGCTTACCTCATCCGCGCCTCGTCAACAGCCGTTCAGGCTGATGTACTCGACGAGCAGCTTGTTGACGGCTTCGGGGTGTTCCATCTGAGGCAGATGGTCGGCATCCTTGATTGTCACGACCTTCGCCTTCTTGATGCGGGCCGCGCTGGCTTCGGCGCCGTTGCGAACTGACGCGACGTCCTTGTCACCGACGACGAATAGGACGTTGGCGTTCAAACCCGCGAGCCGTTCGTACGCCGGCGGCGTCATCGGTTCCTGAGGCCAGTGCTCGGCAAGGAACATTTTCTGGTTGTCCTCGACCATCGTGCGGAGGAGCGCGCCGGCTGTTGGATGACGCGAGGCGACGCCGACCATCGGGTGCTGCAGCCACAACGGGATGGCCGCGCTCGTCCCCTTGTCCTTCGCGACACCCAGCACCTCGTTCACTTTCTTGATGTCTTCCTCGGGTACCGGATAACCGCCGGCGGTGCTTGCGACGACGACGACCGCGCCGGTGAGGTTGGGCTGAAGCAGCGCGAAGTCGAGCGCCAGGGTGCCGCCCATCGAGTTGCCAACAAGGTTGGCGCGCTTGAGCTCCAGATGCTCCATCAGCGCCACCAGGTCGGCGACAGGGGAGTACGGCTTGTCGGGCGCCGACGACTTGCCGAAGCCGCGGTGGTCGTAGCGGATGACCCGGAAGGCCTGCGACAACGGTTCCATCTGCGCGTCCCACATCCGCCGGTCGCCGAACCCGCCGTGGATCAGGATGACGGGCGCGCCTTTGCCGAGGGTTTCGTAATACAGGCTGCCGCCGTCTACCGCGACCGAGCCGCTCGAGAGGTTCGCGGGGCCGGCGCTCGTCTCGCGATTCGAATCGCAGGCGGCGCAGAACAAGGCCAGCGCGAGTCCAAAGCCGAACGCGGTCTTCATAGCGGGAACGCTAACACGGACCGAGACACACCTGCCCCGGGAAATGTAACCTATAGGGCTGATGTCCACACTCGACACTCTTTCGACCGACGACCTCACGGCATTTCGCGACCAGGTTCAGAGCCGCTATGACGCGTTCAAGCGGCGGAGCCTCAAATTAGATCTCACACGCGGCAAGCCTTCCAGCGAACAGCTCGAGCTGTCGAACGGCCTGCTGTCGCTTCCCGGCGACGACTACCTGGCGGCCGACAAGACCGATACGCGGAATTACGGCGTGCCCCAGGGTCTGCCGGAACTGCGGGCGCTGTTAGCGCCGCTGTTTGGTGTCACGGCCGCGCAGGTCGTGCTCGGCAACAACTCGAGCCTCGCGCTCATGCACGACGTGATTGTGTATGCGCTGCTGCGCGGGACGGTCGGCAGCCCGCGTCCCTGGTCGAAGGAATCGCGGGTGGCGTTTCTCTGCCCGGTGCCGGGCTACGACCGCCATTTCGCCATTTGCCAGGATTTCGGGATCGAGATGATACCGGTCGCCCTGGCAGACGACGGACCCGACATGGAGGCGGTTGAACGCCTGGTCCGCGAGGACGCCGGCATCAAGGGCATGTGGTGCATCCCCAAGTACAGCAATCCGACGGGAACGGTGTACTCGGCCTCGACGATCGAACGTCTTGCGGCGATGCCCGCGGCGGCGCCCGATTTCCGGATTTTCTGGGACAACGCGTACGCCGTTCATCACCTCACCCCGGAGCGGATCGAGATTCCGAGCATGGTCGAGGCGTGCGCGCGTCACGGGCACCCGAACCGTGCGTTCGTCTTCGGATCGACGTCGAAGATCACGCTCGCCGGCGCAGGCGTGGCGCTCTTCGCAGGTTCCGCGGAAAACGTCGCCTGGTATCTCGGCCGGGTGGGCAAGCGGACGATCGGTTCCGACAAGGTGAACCAGCTGCGCCACGTGCGCTTCCTTCGCGACACCGACGGGCTGCTGGCGCTGATGGATCGGCACCGGGCGATCGTCGCGCCGAAATTCGCCTCGGTCATCGAGACGTTCGAGCGCCATCTCGCCGGCACCGGTGTCGCGTCGTGGGTGGTGCCGCGCGGCGGATACTTCATCAGCCTCGACGTGATGGACGGATGCGCGAAGGAGGTCGTTCGGTTGGCGACGGAGGCGGGTGTCGCATTGACGCCGGCAGGGGCGACGTATCCGTTCGGGCGCGATCCCCGGGACCGCAACATCCGCATCGCGCCGACATTTCCCGACCTCGCCACGATCGCCACGGCTGCCGAAGGCGTCGCGCTCAGCGTGCTCCTCAGTGCAGCGACGGCGCTGCTTAAGCAGACGGCTACACCCGCATAGCGGATCACGCGGAGCCGTCGAAGCGGCCAGCAATCGCTCCAGCGCACGAACCGAACCTACGCGGACGGAGAACGAGAACCGCGAGGAGCGACAGTGTACAATCTCAGCCTCCAATGACCGAGTACAAGCCGCAGCAGCTCGAGAAGAAGTGGCAGCAGCAGTGGACGTCCGCGAAGGCGTTCGAGGTCGACGTCGATCCGTCGCGCGAGAAGTTCTATTGCCTGGAGATGTTCGCCTATCCGTCAGGGCACGCGCACGTCGGGCACGTCCGCAACTACATCATCGGCGACGTGATGGCGCGCACCAAGCGGATGCGCGGCTACAACGTCCTGCATCCGTTTGGCTGGGACGCCTTCGGGCTGCCGGCCGAGAACGCGGCGATCAAGACCGGCACGCATCCGGAGACGTCGACCCTCGCCAACATCGCCCATATGAAGGGGCAGCTGCAGCGCCTCGGGATCAGCTACGCGTGGGATCGCGAGATCGCGACCTGCCTGCCGGAGTACTACAAGTTCAACCAGTGGATCTTCCTGCGGATGTTCGAACGCGGGCTGGCCTACCGCAAGCGCTCGACGGTCAACTGGTGCGAGACCGACAAGACCGTCCTGGCCAACGAACAGGTGGTCGACGGCGCCTGCTGGCGGTGCGGCAACCCGGTGGTGACGCGCGAGCTCGAGCAGTGGTTCTTCCGCATCACGCAGTACGCCGACGAGCTGCTCGAGGGGCTGAACACGCTGCAGGAGTGGCCGGAGAAGGTCGTCGTGATGCAGCGGAACTGGATCGGACGCTCCGACGGCGCGCGCATCAAGTTCCCGGTCGCCGGCTCGGCCGATCACATCGAGATCTTCACGACGCGAATCGACACGATCTACGGCGCGACGTTCGTCCTGCTCGCACCCGAGCATCCGATGGTGGATGCGTTCGCCGCCGCGAGCCCGGATCCCGATGGCTTCCGCAAGCGCCTGTCGGCGTTCCGCGCCCTCGACCGCGAGGCGCGATTGACCGGCGCGATCGAAAAAGAAGGGTTCGACACCGGCAGGAAAGCGATCAATCCGTTCACCAACGAAGAGGTGCCGATCTGGATCGCGAATTTCGTCCTCGCCGAGTACGGCACCGGCGCCATCATGGCGGTGCCGGCCCACGACCAGCGCGACTTCGAGTTCGCCCGCAAGTACCAGCTGCCGATTCGGGTCGTGGTCGTGGCGGATCCCTCGAATCCGGCGGAGCGTGACGACGCGCGGCTCACGCAGGCGACGACGAATTACGGCACGCTCGTCGAGTCTGGCCCTTACTCGGGCCAGAAGGCGCCGGACGTGATCACGCGGATGATCCGTGATGCGGAAGGGCGCGGCATCGGGACAGGCGAAGTGCAATACCGCCTGAAGGACTGGGGCATCTCACGTCAGCGTTACTGGGGCACGCCGATTCCGGTCGTGCATTGTTCGAAGGACGGCGTCGTCGGCGTGCCGTACGGCGAGCTTCCAGTCGAGCTGCCGAAGGTCGCCACATTCAGCGGGCGCGGCGACTCGCCGCTCGCCCAGGTCCCGGAGTTCGTGAACACCACGTGTCCGAAATGCGGCGGCCCGGCCCGCCGCGAAACCGACACGATGGATACGTTCGTCGATTCGTCGTGGTACTTCCTGCGATTCTGTGATCCGCGGAATGCGGAGCTGCCGTTCGATCCGGTCAAGGCGGCCTACTGGATGCCGGTCGATTTCTACAGCGGCGGCGTCGAACACGCCATCCTGCACCTGCTCTACTCGCGGTTCTTCACGCGCGTGCTCCGCGACGAAGGGCTCGTGAACTTCGATGAGCCGTTCAAACGGCTGCTCACGCAGGGGATGGTGCTGAAGAACGGCGCCGTGATGTCGAAATCGAAGGGGAACGTCGTCGATCCCGACGACATGATCGGCAAATACGGCGCCGACGCCCTCCGGCTGTACGTGATGTTCGTGGCGCCCCCCGAGAAAGAGGTCGAGTGGAGCGACGCCGGCCTCGAGGGCAGCTTCCGGTTCCTGTTGCGGGTGTGGCGGCTGGTCGATCACTGGGCCGAAACGATCGGCGGGGAAGGCGTCCCCGCCTGCGGCCCCGACTGCTCGGATGCCGAACGCGCGCTGCGCCGGAAGACGCACGACACGATCCGCCGCGTCACCGCTGATATCGAAGACCGGATGCACCTCAATACGGCCGTGTCGTCGCTGATGGAGCTGGTGAACGAGCTGTATTCGTTCAGCGACGGCACGCCGCACGGCGCGCCAAGCCGCGCCGAGCCGCCGGTCGCGCAGATCGAGCGCACCCAGACCATCGCCGTGCTGCGCGAGGCGATCGACGCGCTCGTGCTGATGATCGCGCCGTTCGCGCCGCACACCGCCGAGGAGCTCTGGCAGATGGTCGGCCACCCGGAGTCGCTGGCCCAGGCGTCATGGCCGGCGTTCGACCCCGAGGTCGCCCGAGCCGAGGAGGTCGTGGTGCCGGTCCAAATCAACGGCAAGGTCCGCGCGCGCCTCACGGTTCCCGCCGGCCTGTCCGATGATCAACTCCAGGATCGCGCGCTCGAGGACCCGGCGGTCAAGACACATACGACAGGGAAAACGATTCGCAAAGTGGTGGTGGCGAAGGGGCCACTGGTCAGTGTCGTGGTGGGTATAGCGACGCCTCTGCGCTCTGCGCCTCTGCGTCCTCTGCTCCCTCTGCGTCCTCGGCGATCGGATGCGGCTACTCGCTCGCCGGCCGCGGCTCCTTTCTCCCCGCGAACATTGCGACCATCGGCATCCCGGTCTTCGCGAACCGGACCAACATCTTCAACCTGGAAACGCAGCTGACCCAGGAGGTGCGCTCCGAGTTCATCGGGCGCGGCCGGTACCGGATTCTGCCGGAGGCCGGGTCGGGCGTCGACGCCGTCCTCACTGGAGAGGTGACGGCGGTCACGATCCAGCCGGCAAGCTTCAACACGCAGCAGCTTGCCACCCGCTACGTGATCATGATGTCGGCGCGTGTGCAGCTGCGCGAGGTGGCCGGAGACAAGGTTCTCTGGGAGAATCCGAACTTGATGTTCCGCCAGGAATTCGACTCGCAGAACACCGCCAACCCGCTCGATCCCGCGGCCTTCTTCGGCCAGGATCGCAACGCCATGGACCGCATGAGCACTGACTTCGCCAGGACGATTGTCAGTGCGATATTGGAGGCATTCTGAAGAATTCACAATTGTAAATTTACAATTCGTAAATTTCAGATCTCGAGATCTCATGCCCACACCGTCGGCCGTTCTCGAGCAGATCAAGTCGGCCACCCCCGCTCCCATCTACCTCCTGTTCGGCGAGGACGACGTCGAGAAGGCGGCGCTGGCCCACGATTTCGAGGATCTGGTCGAAGAGGGGCTTCGGGCGTTCAACGTCGAGCGCCTGCATGCCGGCGACTGGACGACTGGCGATCGGCTGGCTGCTGGAGTCGCGGGGCTGGTGGCGGCCGTGCGCACGCTGCCAATGATGGTGCCGCGCCGCGTCGTGGTGCTCCTGCAGGCCGATGCGGTCCTGATGCCGAAGCGCGAGAGCGAGGCCGCCTCGCGCGCCCTCGAGGAGCTCGAACGCCTGATCGGCTCACCCCCGGCAGAGACGACGCTCGTCATCGTCGCCGGGTCGGTCGACAAACGCGGCCGCGTGTTCAAGCTGCTCTCGAAGCACGCGGCGCTGGTGGAGTGCGGTGTCCTCGAAACCGTGGCCGACGCCGAACGATGGATCAAAAACCAGGTGGCCGCGTCCGGCATCGCGATGGCCCCGGCCGGCGCGCGCCTGCTGGCCGAACGATGCGGGCCTGACGTCAAGCGGCTGCGCAACGACGTCGAGCGCCTGCTGCTCTACGCGATGGGCCAGAAGACGATCGAGCTGGACGACGTCCGGGAGATCGTCGGCCCGGCGGCGCTGCAGGACGACTGGGCCATGACGAATGCCATCGAGGCGGGTGACGGCGCCGACCGCGCTGCGGCAACTGGCGCTCATGCTCGACGCCGGTCTGCCGCCGGAAAAAGTGCTGGGACAGCTTGGCTGGATGGTTCGGGCCAAGTTTCCGCAGGTCGCGCCGGGCCGGCTGAGGAAGTCGGTCGAGGCCGTCTTTCGCACGGACGTCGACCTGAAGCGGACCGCCGGCGATCCGCGCGTGCTGCTGGAACGGCTGGTGGTGGAGTTGTGCGAGAGGCGCCGGGCCTGAAGGCCCGGCCTACGTACGTAGGCCCGGCTGCGGCCGGCGAACTGGCGGGGCGAGCCCGCCCTACGCCGCCTTCGACCTGGCGATCCTCGTCGTCAGCCGCGACTTATACCGTCCCGCAGCGTTCTTGTGGATGATCCCCTTGCTGGCCATCCGGTCGATGAGCGAGATCGTGTCCTTGAGTGCCGACCGTACGGCCGACAGGTCGTTGCCGTCGATCGCCGCGCGGATGCTCTTGAGGGCGTTGCGCAGCCGGGCGCGGAACTGCCGGTTGTGCTCGCGGTTCTTCAGGCTCTGCCGGTGCGCTTTCAGCGCCGATGCATGACTTGCCACGTAATTCGTCTCCTCCGGAAACGCTAATCATACCATCCGCCTTCGCCCTGTCCTATCGCGTGGGCTTCGGCGGACAAGTCCGCCTTCGCCCTGTCCTATCGCGTGGGCTTTGGCGGACAAGTCCGCCTTCGCCCTGTCCTATCACGTGGGCTTTGGCGGACAAGTCCGCCTTCGCCCTGTCCTATCGCGTGGGCTTTGGCGGACAAGTCCGCCTTCGCCCTGTCCTATCGCGTGGGCTTCGGCGGACAAGTCCGCCTTCGCCCTGTCCTATCGCGTGGGCTGTAGGCCGGGCCTCTCAGGCCCGGCATTGCGGCGGACCTAAAAGGTCCGTCCTACATCAGGCGCCTCGCGCGAGAGCGGAGGCGGGGCGGCTTGCCGCGCCGTAGCTCGCTCCCGATGGCAGGCGAGCGAAGGCGGGGGGCTTCCCACGTAGACGCTCCCGATGGTAGGCGAGCGAAGGCGGGGGCTCGCCCCCCGTAGCTCGCTCCCGATGGTAGGCGAGCGAAGGCTGGGGACATCCACCTTCGCGCTTCACGCTAGTCGGTGGACAAGCCCACCACCGCGCTTCACGCTTCGGCGGACAAGCCCACCTTCGCGCTTCACGCTTCGGTGGACAAGCCCACCTCCGCGCTTCGCGCTACGGCGGACAAGCCCACCTTCGCGTTTCACGCTACGGTGGACAAGCCATGACCAGACGATCCAGCGGCGACCGCCTCGAGTTGGTGCAAGGCACCCTCGACATGCTGATTCTGCGAACCCTTCAATCCGGGTCCCAGCACGGATACGGGATCAGTCAGGCGATCCGGGCGCAGTCGGCCGAGGTGCTTCAGGTCGAGACCGGTTCGCTCTACCCGGCGCTCCACCGGTTGGAGGAACGCGGGTGGGTGAAATCCGAGTGGGGGCAAAGCGACGCCAACCAGCGCGCCAAATACTACCGGCTCACCGCTGAAGGGAAGCGGCAGTTGCTCCGCGAACGCGATCGCTGGAGCCAGCTCGTTGGGGCGGTCGCGCGGATTATGAAGGAGCAGGAATGACTCCCTGGCAGCGGCTCTTTCAACGAGGCCGGCGCGATGTCGATCTCCGCGAGGAAATCGACGCTCATCTCGCCATGGACGTGCGTGTTCGGATCCAGGCGGGCGACGACCCGGAATCCGCCCGGCGGGCCGCGGTCAAGGACTTCGGCAACGTCATGCTGACAAGAGAAGCCACGCGACGAAGCTGGAAAGGCGAGCGGCTCGTCGAGGCGTTTGCCGATCTGGCACGCGACATCGCCTATGCGGTGCGGCTGCTGAGACGAACCCCTGGCTTCGCCCTCGTCGTCATTGCCGTGCTCGGGATCGGCGTTGGCGCGAACGCCGCGGTGTTCAGCCTGTTCAAGGGAGTCGTTCTGCGGCCGCTGCCAGGCGTGGACGATGCGAACGGACTCGGCGTGGTCATCACAAGGACCACCGGCGGTCGGATCATGCCGTTGACTCACCCCGACTTCGAATACATCCGCGATCACGACCAGGTATTTACGTCGCTTGCCGCGTCGAGCAATCAGCGGCTCAGCATCGCAGCCGATGGACGAACCGAACGGGTCTGGACCGAGATAGTGAGCGGGCGGTACTTCGAGACCCTGGGCGTCAATGCTGAGCTCGGTCGTGTGCTCGATCCGGGTGACGACGTCGCACCGGGCGGACATCCGGTCGCGGTCATCAGCGACGGGCTGTGGCGGCGGATGTTCAGCGCCGACCAGCAGATTGTCGGCCGAACGGTTCGCATCAACACCCAGACGTTCACCATCGTCGGCGTCGCGGAACGGGGTTTCCGGGGCTCGATCGTCAGCATGGTGGTCGACCTGTTCGTGCCGCTGATGATGCAGCCGCAAGTCGCCCCGCCGGGCCAGCTGAATCGTCGCGAGGCGTCGATGCTGATGGTGCTTGGACGCCTCAAGCCCGGGACGCCGCTGGCGACGGCAGCCGCGCAGACCGAGGTGCTTGCCGCCCAGCTCGCGGCCGAATTTCCGATGCCCGAATTCTCCTCTCGCGGGACGGTGATTCCGCTGTGGCGGTCACCATTTGGCGCACAGACTTACCTGCTGCCAGCGGTCGGGCTGCTCGGCGCGATGGGAGTCCTCGTGCTGGTCGTGGTGTGCGCCAACCTCGCCAACCTCGTGTTCGTTCGCGGATTGTCGCGCCAGACCGAGATTGCCATGCGCCTGGCGCTTGGCGCCAGCCGCCTCCGAGTGCTGCGCCTGCTCTTCATCGAGAACGTGGCACTGGCCCTTCCCGGTGCGGCAATCGGCTTGGGTGTCTCGACGTGGCTCCTGGCGATGATCAGTTTCAACGACCCCGGCGGGGCCGCTCCCGCGGCCACGGAGCTCGACCTGAGCCTCGACGGGCTTGTCATCGGCTTCGCCATCGGCGCGGCCTGCGTCAGCACCCTGCTGTTCGGACTCTGGCCGTCGATCCGCAGCTCGCGGCTGGACTTGATTGCGGTCATCAAGCAGGACGGGTCATCGCCGGCCACGTCGCGGGCGCGGCTGCGTGGAGCACTCGTCGCAGCGGAAATCGCGGTGGCGCTGGTGCTGCTCATCAGCGCGGGGCTCGTCGTCCGCACTGTTCGTGCCATGGAGACAGCCGACGTCGGGTTCGATCCGCGGGATGTCGTCTCGGTTCAGCTCGACGTCAAGCCGGATGGTTATGACGACGCGCGCGGCCGCGTCCTGTACGAGCAGCTGACCGACTCGTTGCGGCGCCAGCCTGGTATCGAAGCAGCGGCCGTGGCGGCGTACCCGCCGCTTCGGCTCGTGCCGGGCGGCGACGTCAGGCGGATCACGATCGAAGGGTATGTCGCGCGCGACAACGAAGACCTCAGCTTCCAGTCCAACGTGGTCGGCCCCTCGTATTTCACGACGCTGCGCATCCCGATGCGGGCGGGCCGTGAATTCGACGAGCGCGACACACAGGACGCCCCGCTTGCCGCGATCGTCAACGAGACGATGGCGCGCCGGTTCTGGGACAGCCCGGCGAACGCCATCGGCAAGCGATTTCAATCGGGACGCGGCTGGTGGACGATCGTCGGCGTCGCCGCTGATATCAAGTATTTCACCGTCAATGAATCTCCTCGACCGTTCCTTTACGCAGCGCTTGCCCAGAACTATCGATCGGAGATGATGGTGCACGCGCGGGCCGTGGCCGGATCGCGCAACCTCGTGGAGTTGGGCCGCCGCACCATCTCCGCTCACGACCCGACGCTCACACTGCTGCAGGTGGCGACGTTGGCCGACCAGGTCAAGACTGGGATGGGCATCCAGCAACTTGCCGGGCTGGGTCTGACGGCTTTCGGTGGCCTCGCGATCGGGCTGGCGGCGCTGGGCCTGTTCGGGCTCGTTTCCTATACGGTCAAACAAAGCACCCGCGAGATTGGCATCCGGATCGCGCTCGGCGCGTCGCGCACGTCGGTCGTCGGACGATTCCTGATGCACGGCGTGAGGCTCGCGTCAATCGGCGCCGTGGCTGGCATGGCGATCGCTGCGCTCTCGACGCGCTTCATGTCGTGCGTTGCTGTACGGGGTAGGAGCGCTCGACGCCGTGACCTTCGCGGGCGCCGCAGCCGTCGTGATCGCGATCGCCTCCCTATCAGCGGGGTTCGCCGCATCACGCGCGGCCGCCGTCCAGCCGACAGTCGCTCTTCGACGGAACTGACTACCGACTACTGACTACCGACTACCGACTACCGACTACTGGGGCTTCTTGTCGGTGTATTTCGGGATGACGCGCCCGTCGGCGGTCACATCGGAGCCGCGGTAAATCTGAGCGGCCGGCTTGGCAGGCGCGCCGGCGATCTGGTTGATCTTGGTGACGTAGTTGCGGGTTTCGCGGTACGGCGGCACTTTCTCGCCGTACTTGGCCACCGCGACCGGGCCCGCGTTGTAGGCCGCGAGCGCGAGCACTTCGTCGTTGTTGTAGCGATCGAGTAATTGCCGCAGGTACCTGACGCCGGCGCGAATGTTCTCGATCGGGTTGAAGGGGTTCAGCACGCCCAGCGCCTGCGACGTCGCCGGCATCAACTGCATCAACCCTTGCGCGCCCTTGGGCGACACCGCGTAGGGATTGAACGCCGATTCCACCTGCACGACGGCGCGTACCAGATCGGGCCGGATGTTGTGCATCCGCGAGTGCTCGACGATCACCTCGTCGTAGAGCCGCCCACGCTCGGCCGGCGCGGAGCGCGTCGCGCGTACGGCATCGGTCTTCGGGACCGCGTACGAGATGACGGGCGCAGCCCCTTCGCGCGGCTTGTTCGACAGCACCAGCGTGCCGGTGTCGTCCCGCCACGAATAGATCTGCGCCTGAGCTGGCACGGCCGCCGCGACCAGGGCCGCCGCGACCAACGCACGGATGAGCAACATGTGCTTCCAGCTCAACAGTTTACACCCCGACCGTAAGGTCGGACAATCCACAGATGTGTTATCGGTCCTAAACCGTTGAGGGAGTAGGGGTCAGGCGCCGAGCTGCTTGCGGAGCGCCCCTTCGGCCGCCGCCAGCATCTCATCGATTTTCTCCGGCTGCCGGCCGCCGGCCTCGGCGAAGTCGGCGCGCCCGCCGCCTCCGCCACCGACGATTGGCGCGATCTCCTTCACAATTTGGCCCGCTTTGACACGGCCGGTGAGATCGGGCGTGACCGACACGACGATCTGCACTTTGCCGTCCGTCGCCGAGGCGAGGACCACGACGCCGCTCGTCATCTTCGCCTTCAGCGAATCGGCAAGGCCCCGCAGCGCCTCCTTGTCGAGATCGGCGACCTTGCGCCGCGCCAGCTTTACGCCTGCTACCTCGATCGTGTCGTCGGCCGTCGACGCGCCGCCGCCGCCCATGGCCACCTTGGTCTTGAGCTGCGTCACCTCGCGCGCCAGCCGCTTGGTTTCGCCCTGCAGCTTTTCGATCGCGTCAACCGCCTGATCGGGGTTCACGTGCAGCGCGTCCACGATCCGGTTCAGCGGCGGCGCGCTGCTGCTGACTCCACTGCAGCGCGCCCAGGCCGGTGACCGCCTCGATCCGGCGCGTCCCTGCCGCGACGCCGCTTTCCGCGACGATGGCAAAGAAGCCGATGTCGCCTGTCGCGCGGACGTGCGTGCCGCCGCACAGCTCCATGCTGAAACCGGGGATGGACACGACGCGCACGGTGTCGCCGTACTTCTCGCCGAAGAGCGCCATCGCGCCTGCCTTGATCGCCTCCGCGGTGGGACGCACCTCGGTCTGGACCGGCGTGTTCGCCACGATCTGGGCGTTGACGATCTGCTCGATCCGCGCGATCTCGTCGCGCCGTGACCGGCTGGAAGTGGACGAAGTCGAAGCGGAGGCGATCGGGCGCGACGAGCGACCCCGCCTGCTTCACGTGTCCGCCGAGCACCTGCCGCAGCGCCGCGTGCAGCAGGTGAGTCGCCGTGTGGTTGCGGCGGGTCGCGTCGCGGAGAGTCGCATCGACTTCCGCTGTGACGGTATCGCCCGCGCGGAGCACGCCCGACTCGACCCGCACGTTGTGGGCCCTCGGCAAGCCGGGACCGATTCGGCTGACGCCTTCGACGACGGCCACGCTTCCATTCGCGGCGCCGACGAGGCGCCCGGTATCCGACACCTGGCCACCAGCCTCGAGATAGAAGGGAGTCCGCGCGAGCGCGGCGAAGCCGGCCTCGCCGGCGCGAATCGCGTCGACCGGCCGGCGTCCGCCGTCGAACAGCGCGACCACCGGCACATCGGGCACACGCGTCGCGGTGTAGCCCTCGAACTGGTCAGTCGCGGCCTTCAGCGCCGTGGCGTCGCTGACGTCGAACTCCGCCGCGGCGCGGCTGCCGCCAAAAGCGCTCTTCCCGCGCGCGGTCTCGCGTTGCGTCTGCATCGCCAGGTCGTAGCCGGCGCGGTCGACGCGGATGTCATGTGTCGCGGCCGTGTCCTCGATGAAGTCGTACGGGATGCCGAACGTGTCGTACAGCCGGAACGCGACGTCGCCCGGCAGCACGCGCGCCGGTCCTTCGAGCGCCCTGGCAATCTCCGATTCGAGGCGCGGCAGGCCGTCGGTCAGCACGGTATCGAACCGGTGCTCCTCGGCGAGGATCGTCTTCTCGATCGTCTCGCGATTGCGCGCGAGCTCCGGGTAGGCCTCGCCCATCTCGCGGACCAGGACCTCGACCAGTCGATGGAGGAACGGCTCGGCCAGCCCGAGGTGCTTCCCGTGGCGCATCGCGCGGCGCATGATCTTGCGCAGCACGTATCCCCGCCACTCGTTCGAGGGGATCACGCCGTCGGCGATGCAAGAACGTCGTCGCACGAATGTGATCAGCGACGACACGCATGGAGATGTCTCGCTCGGGACTTGTACCGTAGGGGACGTCCGTCAGATCGGCGATTCGGGTCAACAACGGCGTGAAAAGGTCCGAGTCGTAGTTCGATGTCTTTCTTCTGCAGCACGGCTGCGATGCGTTCCAGGCCCATCCCGGTATCAATGGAAGGTGCGGGAAGCGGAGTCAGCGTCCCGTCGGAACCTCGATCGAACTCCATGAAGACGTTGTTCCAGATCTCGACGCCGGGATCCGACGGGCTCCCGCTCCCATAATAGATTTCAGAGCAGCGGCCGCACGGCCCGGTATCCCCCATCTGCCAGAAGTTGTCGTCGGTTCCGAGCTCCATGATCCGATCCGATGGAACCAGGGAGCGCCAGAGGTCGTAGGCCTCGTCGTCGCGCGGAATTCCCTTCTCTCCATTGAACACTGACACCACCAGTTTCGAAGGCGGCAGCATCCAGACCTCGGTCAGCAGGATCCAGGCAAAGCGAATCGCATCCGCCTTGAAGTAGTCCCCAAAGGAAAAGTTCCCCAGCATCTGGAAGAACGTGTGATGTGTGTGCGAAGGGCCAACATTGTCGAGATCGTTGTGCTTGCCGCTGACGCGCATCACTTTCTGACACGTCGTGGCGCGGGTGTAGTCGCGGCGATCCCTGCCGAGAAAGACATCCTTGAACTGGTTCATCCCGGCGTTGGTGAAGAGCAGCGTCGGATCGTCCTCCGGAACCAACGAGGAGCTGGGTACGACGCGGTGGCCGTTGGTCTCGAAATAGCGGAGGAACGAGCTGCGAATCTCGTTCGAGGTCATCGGTTCATTGTACGCGCGCGCCTGGCAGGTCGGCTCGACGCGCTACTTTTTGCGCCGGGCTCGCAGGGCGTTCAACACCCGGTCGCCGTCGAAGCCCTGGTTGAGCAGGTAGCGGTAGAGGCGCTGGAATTCCTTGTCGTCCTCGATGCGGTCGCGGCCCAGCATGCGCCGCGTGAGCGCCGCATCGAGCATCGCGTCGGCGTCGAGCTCGCCGAAGACGTCGTCGACCGCCTTGCGCGCCGTCGTCCCGGAGATGCCGGCGCGTTCGATCTGCATGCGGACGCGCAGCTTGCCGCGGCGCCGGGTCGACGTTTCGGCCCGCGCGATCGTTTCCGCGACGCGCGCATCGTCGATCGCCGCGCTCCTCCTTCAGCCGGGCGATCGCGGCGTCAATGTCCGATGGCGTATGGCCCTTGCGGGCCAGCCGCTGGCGGACCTGCGCCTCGGACAACTCGCGGCCGGCGGCGAGCTTCAAGCCGTCGACGTAGGCGTCAGAACCCATGCGTCGGCATTATACGGAGGGTGGAGTTCACTGACTCGCTGAAGCCGACTGCCAGTTGACCACGACGGTCAAAGGTGTCTGCGATGGACAGGGTCCAGATGCTCCATGACGAGGAACGCCGTGTCACCGTCTTCGCCGACGTCGTAAAGCGTGCAAATGTAAGGGTGGGCGCCGAGGTCGGCGATGACTTCGAACGCACCGAGACGGGCGCCGGACGGAAGCGGCATCAGCTAAGTAAGGGATGAGGCATATGGAATTATACGGGCTTTCCCGGAGGCAGACCCGCGTCCGCGCGCACGGCGCGTGCTTGACGCCCGGATCATGACGATGGCATCGTCGTCCCGAAGATGGATGAGTGAGCGGCTGACCGGTCTACGGTTACTTGTCGGGCCGGGAAGACGTCGCTTCGTCGACCGAGCTCGTGTGGGGGCGGGTCCGCGAGCCGGCGGCGCCTCGATACGGCCATCAGTCGGTCGTGACCCGGATGATTGTGCTGCTTCGATCAACACGTCGGAGACAGGCCGCGTCGGCCGTGTCTGCGTGTCCCCGATGGATGTTGTCCTCGACGCCCGCAGGGCGCTAATCGTGCAGCCCGACATCGTCTTCGTCTCGCATCGCTGCGCCTGCGATCATTCGTGAACAGATCTGGGGCGCGCCCAGACCTGGTCGTCGAAGTGTTGTCGAGCAGGACGCGGCGCCGAGATCGGACGAGCAAGTGCGTTGGTACCGGCGGTACAGGCGTCGCGTGAATACTGGCTGATTGATCCCGTACATGAAGACGGTAACCGTCGTCAGTCTTTCGAGCCGCATCAGGCCCGCGTTCGCCGCCGAGTCTTCCGGGGCAACCGTGCCGTTGAGTCGACCGTGCTTCCCGCCTTCGACGCCTCGCGTCGGCGTTCTTCGACTAGCGGCTGAATCGCGTGATCTCGGGCGCGCCGCCGCCGACCACGGTCTTGGCCATCTGCTCGCGGCTGATGTCGGCGGTCGTCGAGATACCCTGCACCTTCAACTTGAACTCGTCGACGTTCGACGCCCACCGCAGCGCCTCTTCGTACGCCACCAGCTGCTGCTGGAACAGGCCGAAGATCGACTGATCGAAGGTCTGCATCCCGTACTGCGAGGTCCCGGCGCCGATCGCGCCCGGAATCAGGTGCGTCTTCTCCTTGTCGACGATGCAGTCGCGGATAAAGGGCGTGCTGATCATCACCTCGACCGCCGGCGCCCGGCCCCGGCCGTCGAGCGCGGGGAATCAGCCGCTGCGAGATCACGGCCTTGAGGACGCTCGCCAGCTGCAGGCGGACCTGCTTCTGCTGGTGCGGCGGAAAGACCGCGATGATGCGGTTGATCGTCTCGGTCGCGTCGAGGGTGTGGAGCGTCGAGAAGACGAGGTGACCGGTCTCGGCGGCGAGGAGCGCCGTCTCGATCGTCTCGAAGTCGCGCATCTCGCCGACCAGGATCACGTCGGGATCCTGCCGCAGCGCGCTGCGCAGCGCCTGCGCGAACGACCGCGTGTCGACCGAGACCTCGCGCTGGTTGATGAGCGACAGCTGGTCCCGGTGCAGGAACTCAATCGGGTCCTCGACCGTCATCACGTGGGCGGTGCGGGTCCGGTTGATGTGATCGATCATCGCGGCGAGCGTCGTGCTCTTGCCGCTGCCGGTCGTCCCGGTGACCAGGACGAGGCCGCGCTCTTCGGTCCGCGATCTTCTTGAGCACCGGCGGAAGGCCGAGCTCCTCGATGGTGCGAATCTGCATCGGGATCACGCGGAGCACCAGGCCGACCGTGCCGCGCTGCTGGAAGATGTTGCAGCGGAACCGGCCGAGCCCGGGCACGCTGTAGGCGAGGTCGACCTCCTGCGCTTCCTTGAACTTCTGGCGCTGGGCCGTGGACATCACCGCCGCGCTGATCGCGACGACGTCCTCGTGGTCGAGCCGCTTGTCTTCGGACGCCGCGGCAGAGCTGGCCGCGGACGCGCATCATCGGGTAGCTGCCGACCTTGATATGGAGGTCGGAGGCGCCGTTGTCGACGGCGATCTTCAGGAGATCGTTGACATGCATGGGTGATCTTCAGCGGGACTCGGTGCTCGTGGCTCGGTGCTCGGGAAGGCCCGGGTCGTGTCCCGAGTCCCGAGTCGCGAGTCCCGAGCACCGAGCCTCGAGCCCCGAGTTTTACCAGTTTATCGGCTACTGCGCCTCGCCGCAGAAGGGGCAGCGGTCGGACCGGGCATGCAGCGGCTTGCGGCAGTGCCAGCAGAAGCGCGGCTGAGGTGTTTCGCGGGCCTTCAGGCGCGACTGGATGTCAACGACCTCGTCATGCGACACCTCGGCGGGCGGCGGCGTCCGCGGGCGGCGCACCGAGGCGCGGAGCGCCAGCACGTCGTCGAGCAGGTCGCTCGCGCGCTGATACCGCGCCGGGATGTCGGCCGCCATCGCCTTCATCACGACGTTGCTGATCGCCTTGGGAATCTTCGGGTTCTTCAATCGCGGCGAGGTGACGCAGCTCGCCGCGTTTCAAGCCGATCGAGATCGGCGGGAGTCGGCGTGTCGTAGGGCATCGTGCCCGTCAGCATCTGGTACATCGTGACGCCGATCGAGTAGATGTCGCTCGCGAACACCGCCTTGCCCTGGAACTGTTCAGGCGCCATGTACTGCGGGCTGCCGATGACGGTCGTGCCGTGCGCGGCGATCTCGAGAAAACGCGACGTGCCGAAGTCCGCCACCTTCACCATGCCGTTGTCGGTCACCATCACGTTCGAGGGCCGCAGGTCGCGGTGCAGGACGCCGTGGCGGTGGGCGTGGTCGACGGCGTTGCAGATCTGGCAGGTGAAGTCGAGCGCCTGCGGCAGATCGAGCGCGCCGTCGCGCGCGATGATCGATTCGAGCGTCTCGCCCGGCACGAACTCCATGACGATGAAGAAGACGTTCTGCTGCTTTTCGGCCGTGACGATCGTGACGATGTTCGGATGGTTCAGGCTGGCGAGCAGGCGAGGCTCGCGCAGCAGCTCGCCGAAATCGAGGTTCTGCTTGTGCGGGACCTTGAGCGCGACTTTCTTGTCGATCCAGGTGTCTTCCGCGAGGTAGACCGTGCCGAAGCCGCCGCTGCCAAGTGTCGAGAAGATCTTGTATTTGCCGACGATCTGCCCACGGAAAAACACGCGGCAGTATACAATGGCAGTGTGATCACCAATGTCACGCGGCCATCGATGCCGACCGAGCCGCTCGTCGCGCGCAAGCTCGAATTCGGCAAGATGTTCACGCCGAACTTTTTCGTCGCGGAGTATCGCAGCGGCGAATGGCGCAACCCGAGAATCCAGCCGCTCGAGCCGTTCTCGCTCCATCCGGCGTCGATGGTCTTCCACTACTGCCAGACGATCTTCGAGGGGCTGAAGGCCTACCGGCACGACAACGGGCGGATCGTCCTGTTCCGGCCGGAGCTGAACGCCGCGCGCTTCCGTCGCTCGGCCGAGCGGATGCGCATGCCCGACGTGAGCGACGCATTCTTTCTCGAAGCCGTTCAGGCGCTGGTCGAGAACGAGCGGCACTTCGTGCCGGCGGCGCCCGGCTGTCTCTACATCCGTCCGGTGCTGATGGGCGTCGACGCCGCGCTGGGCGTCAAGAGCTCGAACGATTTCATCTTCTTCATCATGACGCTGCCGTCGGGCCCGTACTTCAAGGACGCCGGCGAAGGTCCCGGGTCGATCAACGTGATGGTCACGCAAGTCGACCGTGCGCTCGGCGCCGGGGCTGATGGGCAGCGTCAAGGCCGGCGCGAACTACGCAGGGACGCTGAAGGTCGACCGAGGACGCGAAGGCGCTCGGCTGCGCGCAGGTGCTGTTCCTCGACGCGCGGGAGCACAAGTACCTGGAGGAACTGGGCGGCATGAACATCATGTTCGTGCAGGGCAACACGCTCCGGACGCCGCCGCTCGGCGACACCATCCTGAACGGCGTGACGCGGGCGTCGCTCGTCGAGATCGCGCGCGATCTCGGCATGGAGACCAGCGAAGCGCCGATCGCGATCGACGAGATCGTCGCCGGCGTGAAGGACGGCACGATCACCGATGCGATGGCCTGCGGCACCGCCGCCGTCGTCATCGGCATCAAGCGGCTGGTGTTCGATGACGGCTCGTCGCTCGAGCTGCCCGGCGCCGTCCCCGCGGCTGCCACGACGAAGCTCTACAACGCGCTCGTCGACATCCAGTACGGCCGCGCCGCCGACCGGCACGGCTGGGTGCGCGAGGTTTGCCGCGTCGAGACTTCAGCGACGTCGAAGTAGCCGCGGTCCGGACAGGCCGCGGCTGCGAGTCGCCATTCTGAGACTCTGACAGACTCTGAAGATCTGAGATTTCAGACTCTTACTTCTTAATCCACTTCTGAACGCAGCCGCCCGACTTGCTGGTGCCGCAGCCGCCGGTCAGTCCCGCGAAGATGTTGCCCGCATCGTCGGCGGCCATCCCCTCGGGATTGGTGCCTTCGATGAATTGATGCAGCGAGCCGTCGCGGGCGCTGCCGATGCGAATCCCTTGTTTCCAGCCCACGTTGCGGAACTGCGGGCCGGGGCCGCCCTCGAACGACGCGGCCGGGCCGGCGAGGCGGATGCCCGACTCGGAATCGGCGACGATCATCGTGTCGTCCTTCAGGATGGTGATGCCGCTCGGCCGCCCGAACTGCTTCCATGAATCCAGATAGTTCATGTCCTTGTCGAAGATCTGGATCCGGTTGTTCGAGCGGTCGGCGACGAACAGCCGGCCGCGGGAATCGACGGCCAGCGCGTGCGGCCCCATGAACTCGCCGGCGCCGCGTCCGAGCTTGCCGTAGGCGGCGACGAACTTGCCGCTGGTCGTGTAGCGCACGAGCCGATCGCCGTCCTGCTGCGCGGTCGACGGCCGCGGCCAGTGGCCGTCGCCGATGATCACGTCCCCATTCGGCAGGATCGCGCACGACGTGGGGCCGACGAAGGTGTCCTGCCCGGCCTGCGACACGCCCAGCTTGCCAAGCGTCAGCAGCAGCTTCCCTTCGGGACTGAATTTGTAAACCACGAAGCCCTTGCCGGCCGCGCCGGCGACGTCGCCGAACGGCCCGCTGTCGCCCGCCCAGATGTTGCCGTCGCGGTCGCGGCACATGCCGTGGCCCGACACGAACATGCCGTTGCCGAAGCTCTGGGCGATCTTGCCCGACGGGTCGAAGTAAACAATCGGCGGCTCGGTCCGGAGGAGCGCCCAGGTGCCGCCCTTCTGGTCGGGCAGGAAGTTGATCGCCGGCCCCCACTTCATGCCGGGGTTCAGCGTCGGCCAGTTCTCGATCATCCGGTACGGGATTGCTCATCAGGTTCTGTCCCGGGTCCTGGCGCGCGCCGCCGCCCGGGCCGGATCCAGTGAACGGTCCACCGTCCGGCGGCGGAGGCGCCGGCGGCTGCTGCTGCGCCGAGACGAGCGTCCACGAGGCGATGAGCGCGACAATCCCAATCACGGGCCACGTTTTGAGGCTGAACGAGCGCATAAGAACTCCTCCGGGTAGGGCCGACCTTTTCAGGGTCGCCGCCGGCGCAGTGTAGCGCGAGATCGGCGACCTCGCAGCACTCAGCACTCGGCAGCCCGCAGCTGGCACTCGGCAGTCGCCAGCACCCAGCACCGAGACCCGCAGTCACCCAGCACCCGGCACGCCCTATAATTCGCCCCCGTGCACCGTTTCTTCGCGCCATCCCTGGACGCCGGGGACGAGACCGTTGCGCTCCCGCGTGACGAGGCAGAGCACCTCACTCGAGTGCTGCGCATCGCCGCCGGAGACGAAGTCGCCGTCTTCGACGGGCGCGGTCACGAATACCTGGCCCGGGTCATTGGCGCGGTCCGCCGCGATGTCCGCCTGCAGATTCTGTCGCGCATCGAGCCGGCCGCTGAACTGCCGGTGGCGGTGACGCTCGTGCAAGCCATTCTGAAGGGCGACAAGATGGACGACGTGGTCCGCGACGCGGTGATGCTCGGCGTGGCGGCCATACAGCCGGTCGTGACACGCCGCACGGAATTGACCATCGCCGCCCTCCTCCGCGGCGCGCGCCCCGACCGGTGGCGCAGGGTGGCGCTGGCCTCGGTGAAACAATCGCGGCGCGCCGTGCTGCCCGAGATTCGTACGCCGCTGACTTTTGAAACGTACCTCGACGAGCCGCCTGCCACGATGCGGCTGATGCTGGTCGAGCCGGGGGTCGACGTCGACACGGAATCGCTGGGGGTGCTTCGCGGTGTGCGAGCGCCGCATGATGCCTCCGTCATCGTCGGCCCGGAAGGCGGTTGGGACCAACGGGAGTGGGCGGCGGCGCAGGCTCGCGGCGTGCAGCTGATCTCGCTCGGGCCATCGCACGCTCCGCGCCGACGCCGTGCCGATCGCGGCGCTCAGCGTCCTGAATTTCTTGTGGGACAGCGCGTGCTAGACTGGAATTTAAGATTTCAGATTTCAGATTTAAGATTGGCGAGGATCTGGCGGGCAGCCTGACCCCGGCCAAATCCGACCGCCAGCAGTAGACCACCGGTCGACGAGACACGAGGAAGAAATCTATGTCACGCGTGCCGTCCGTCCTGTGGAATTCACTCGCGGCCATCCTGTTCGGCGCCGCACTTGCCGCGCAGTCGTCGCAGAGCGAGGTCGACGCCCGCATCGCGGCGGCGCGATCCGCCGCGGGGATGGACTTCCGCAATACGTTCCTTAATCTCTGTCTGCCGTCCGGTGGCGGTGGCGCTCGTCAGGGCGCCGGCGCGCCGGCCGCTGGGGCGAACCCGCCCGCTGCCGCGCGAGGTGCGGCCCTTGGAACAGGCGCGGCCGGACGCAGCGCTGGTGCGCAAGCGCCTGCGCGCGGCGGCGCGGGGCAGCCGCCGGACCGCGCGAACTGGTACGCACCGCCCTTCAAGATCTTCGACAACTTCTATTGGCTTGGGACCCGGCAGCATTCCTCCTGGGCGCTCCAGACGAGCGAGGGTCTGATCATCATCGACACGAACTTCGACTGGGCGACGCAGCCGGAGATCATCGACGGTCTTACGAAGCTCGGGATGAACCCTCGTGACATCAAGTACGTCGTCATCAGCCACGCGCACGGCGATCATGACCAGGGCGCGGCCGAACTGCAGAAGCGCTTCGGCGCCAAGGTGGTGATGGGCGAGGCGGATTGGGCATCGACGCTGCAGCGCCCAGCCACGGCTGCAGGTGGTGTGCCGACAAAGGACATCGCCGTCGGGCCCGACGTCTACAAGCTGACGCTGGGAGATACGAGCGTTCAGATCGTTCCGACGCCCGGCCACACAGCCGGCACGCTGTCGTACGTGTTCCCAGTGAAGGATCAGGGCCGGACCGTAATCGTCGCGTATTCGGGCGGGACGTTGACCGGAAACTTCGGCACGAACGGCGTGCGGTGGGACGAGTACATCGCGTCGCAGCGCAGGATCGCAAAAGTAGCCGCCGACGCGGGCGCCGCCGTGATTCTGTCCAATCACAGCGAATATGACGGCGCCTACACGAAAGCGCGCCTCATCGCCGCCCCGCGTCAGGTCGGCGAAAACCACCCGTTCATCGTGGGCCCCGACGCCGTCCAGCGATACTTCACGGTGATGGCCGAATGCGCGACGGCGTCAAAAATGCGGGTGGGAGCGAAGTAACAGGGGCACCCGACCTACTTGGGCATCGGAAGAAACGCGATCCGGTCGCCACGCTGCGATCCCAGCCAGAGTTCGTTCCCAATCTGGATGCCCGTCGTGGACGTCACGAAGCCGTCGATGGCAGGATGCTGGAAGATTCGGCGGAACTCCAGCGTCTTCGGGTCGATCCGCGCCACGTTGGACGTCTCGCGCAGCGGTTCGCGCGGTTCGACGATCGACCGTCCGTCCTTGTCCGTATGGCCTGCAGCAAAAAGGACCGAACCGTCGAGTGACAGCCGGACGTTATCCGGCCGGAATCCGAGTTTGATGACGTCCTTCTGAATCGGAGTCCGGCCACGCGACAGGCGCGTGAGCTTCTCTTCGGCCCATCCGGCGATGTACAGCCACTGCCCATCCTTTGAGATCTCGACTCCGTTCGGTGCCGTGCCCTCGCTCCCCGGGACCAGGCTCCATCCTGTCGCCGGCAAATACTGCCTGATGTCGGCGCTGTTGCTCGTAGCGGCGAAACCCCCGTCCGGCAGCGCGACCACGCCGTTGAAGACCTGCTTCGGCGGCGCCGGCGCGCAGCCGACCCACGTAAGGATCGGAGGTGCGGCTCCCGCGTTCAGTTCGAATACTTCAATCGATTCGCGCGTGCCGTGATGGACCACGTAGAGCGTGTGGACCGCACGTTCCCCCGGCTTGAGGTAGAGACCGTGCGCTCTGAACGCATCCGGCTTTTCGATATCGAGCGGACCAGGGCAGATGGGATAGGCCTTGCGGTCGAACCGCACGTTGGGCTTCGGCGTCGGAAACAGCACGGTGGCGGTCTTCTGTCGCACGCTGACGAGGTGCAGGCGGCCGCCTTCCCGGTTTCCCGAGGCAATCAGCCACTCCGTGCCTGGAACAATCGCGAGGTCTTCAGGACTGACGAGCGTGCAGATGAACTGGATCTCTCCGACCGGCGTGCAGGGCGCCGCACCGACGGTCGCGTAGCCGGGCGCTTGCCGGCTGGTTGCTGAAGGAGCCTGTCCACCGGCTTGCAACACTGTCGACACCAATGGCAATAGCACGAACAGAATCGACGAGAGTGCTTTCATCAAGTTACCAACCTCCTGCGGCTTGGTGTCCCGTATCGGAGATTCGGTGATCCGGGCTACAAGCTATCTCAAAACCAGCGAGCGAGCGAGCGAGCCACCCACCTTCGCAGCGTAGCCGCCGCTGCTACGGTGGGCAGGCGCGAACGGCCTGTCCGCCGTAGCGTAGCGAAGCGGAAGCGCGCCGGCGCAGCGGCGCGCGAGAGAGCGTGTGGGGGAGTCCGAGGGGCGCTAGCCCCTCGGTAAGCCTAGAAGATCGCGAGCGGATTCAGCGGCGAGCCGGTGCCGCCCGGAACTCTCAATGGCGCGCCGACGAACATGAAGGTCCAGCGGTTGCGCGTCCGAGCAGCGCGTGCGACTGCGTCGAGGTCCAGGTTGTCGAGTATCGGCATGCCAAGTCCCACCAGCACGAGCTCGTGCAGCGGATTGATCAGCCCCTCCACGCCGGAGGGCATGACGTCGCTCACGCCGTCGGAACCGATCACGGCCACGTCTCGCGCCTTGAGCCACAGGGCGACCGACGCATGCGAACCGGCCCCTTCCGAGATGAAGTTCCACGATCCCTTCTGACGGACGCGCTCCCATCGGCCTGTCCGGATGAGCAGCACGTCGCCGCTCCCCACCTTCACACCCGTCTTCGCTTCCCACGCCTCGAGGTCCTTGCTCGTGAGGGCAGTCCCCGGCTCGAGGAAGTCCACGCCGCGCAGCCACGGCATGTCGACCAGGACGCCGCGCGTGACGATGCCCTCCTTCATGTTCTGAATGCCGAGCTTGCGGGCTCCGTTCGCTTGCGCGTCCTCGTACGCGAACCCGTTGTAGAACTTTCCCTTGTGGGCGAAGTGCGGAAGCCCGTCGACATGCGAGTGCGCAAAGCCGTGATACTGGACCGAATAGCGGTCGCCCGCCACCTGTTGTTCACCCAACTTGCTGAGCGAGAGCTGATGCTCGAACGGGCTGCCGTTATTTGCATCGCGCTCCTTGTTGAGGTCCAGCGCGAGCGACACAGACACGCCATCTCGAACCAGCGCGGCGGCAGCCTTGCGCTTCTCGGGCGTGATCAGGTTGAGGGTCCCCAGTTCGTCTTCCTTTCCCCAGCGCCCCCAATTGGAGATCTGCTGCATCCAGGCGTCGAACTGCTGGCGCGTGACAGCCTGCGCTCGCTGAGCGGCCGGCGCGGCGCCGGCCGCCAGCGTCGTGAGAAGGAGAGTGGCGGTCAGCAGTCTTTGCCTCGGTGCGCGCATGTGCGGTCTCCTTAAGTGTTGCGCCCAGTCGTAAAACCGTCGGCAGCAGCCGGATCATGCGCCAAGGCGTGGGAACTCGCAAGGTTAACGGGAATTTAAGATTTCAGATTTAAGATTTAAGATTGGCGTGCCGGACTGGGCCGCCAGTCGCGCCGTCACCAATCTGAAATCTGTAAATCTGAAATTCCATCTCGAAATGCTTCCTCGGTTGCTAGGGCGACGTGCGCTTCTCGGAATCGTAATCATCTGTGCCGCGGTCGCTGGACTTGCGGGCGGAGGAGCCGGCGATTGATGGTCGCAAGCAGGCGCGCGCCGCGCGCCTCGCGGCGTGGATCGATTCGGCTCGACGGCCGGCTGGACGAGGAAGCGTGGCAATCAGGCCGCGCCGATCACCGAGTTCGTGCAGGCCGAGCCGATCGAAGGGAGCGCCTCCGACCGATGCGATGGAGGTGCGCTTCCTGTTCGACGACAGCGCGCTCTGGGTCGGCGCGCGAATGCGCAGCGGTCCGGGCGTCGCCGATCCAGGCGCCGATGAGCCGCCGCGACGACGGCGTCGCAGGCCGAGTACCTGCAGATCGAGCTCGACACCTACCTCGATCGCCGCACCGCGTACATGTTCGGCGTCACCGCCTCCGGCGTCCGGCTCGATCACTACCATCCGACCGACAACGAAGACGACACCGACGCGCAGTTCGATCCGGTCTGGGAAGCGCGGACCCACGTCGACGCCGACGGCTGGACCGCGGAACTGTGGGTGCCGTTCTCGCAGCTGCGCTTCAACGACCAGCCGCGAGCGCGTCTGGGGCCTGAACGTCAAGCGGTGGCGTCCGCAGCTGAACGAGGAGGACTACTGGGTGGTCGTCGGCCGCACCGAGCGCGGCTGGGCGTCGCGGTTCGGCGAGCTGCGCGGCATCGACGGCGTGCCGCAGACGACACCGCCTCGAGGTGCTGCCTTACGTCTCGGCTTCGTCGCGGATGACCGGCAACCGCGATCCGCAACAACCCGTTCGACGACGGCGCTGAACCTGGGCGGACGCGTCGGCGCCGACATGAAGGTCGGCATCGGATCGAACCTGACGCTCGAGGCGACGATCAACCCCGACTTCGGCCAGATCGAAGCCGACCCGGCCGAAGTGAACCTGACGGTGTTCGAAACGATCTTCGACGAGCGGCGGCCGTTCTTCATCGAAGGCAACAGCGTGCTCGAGGCGGGGACGTCGCAACTTCTACTACTCGCGCCGCATCGGCGCGCGGCCGACCGGCCCGGCGACCGGCGACTACGTCGACTATCCGTCGACGCAACACGATCCTCGGCGCCGCGAAGCTGACCGGCCGCACCGAATCCGGCACGTCGCTCGGCGTTCTCGGCGCGGTGACCGGCGGCGAGCTGGCCGACACGTTCAACGCCGGCGTCGGTCTCGTCGGTGCGAGGTGGCGCCGCGGACGCTGTGGGGCGTCGGCCGCGTCATCCAGGAGTTCGGACGCGGACTCGACGGTCGGCGCGCATCTCACGCTCGTGCATCGCGACATGTCGCGAGCGCGACCCGCTGGCGGCGGTGCTGACGCGCAACGCGATCACCGACCGGCGTCGACACGCGCGTCCGCTTCGACAACCGCACCTACGAAGCGGCGTTCAGCGTCGGGCTGACCTACCTCGACGGCGAGCCGGCGGCGATCGAGCGCGTGCAGCGGGCGAGCGGCCATTACCTGCAGCGCGTCGATCAGCCGACGATCCGGCTCGATCCGACGCGCCGGACGCTCGGCGGCGCGCAGATCACCGGCAGCTTCAACAAGATCGCCGGCCGCCACTGGCTGTGGGGCAGCAACATCATGATCGAGTCGCCGGAGTTCGATCCGCTCGACTTCGGCCGGCTGAATTACGCCGGCGACTACACGGCGAACCCGCGCATCACCTACCGCGAGACGCGTCCCGGGCGGCTGTTCCGCTCGTATTCGTTCAGCGCCAACGTGAACAACTACTGGTACTTCGACACCGACCTCGGCGTGCGGCAACACGCTCGGCGGCAGCGCCAACCTCACGTTCCTCAATTTCTGGTCGACGTCGTTCAACGTCAACCAGTACTTGCGCGGCCAGGACGCGCAGCTGACGCGCGGCGGTCCGGCGATGCAGACGCCGCTCGGGCTCGAGCGTGTCGGCCTCGCTGCGCAACAGCGGCGGCGCGACGACGCGCTGGAACGGGAACGTGTCGCTGCGCACGAACGAGTTCGGCGATCGCGCGCTGGAGCGTCAACGGATCGGTCAGCGCGCGGCCCTCGCCGTCGCTGCAGTTCTCGGTGGCCCCGGAGTACATCGTCGAGAACGGCCCGACCTCGTTCAGCGGGCCGATCAACCGCCAGTACGTCACCACGCTCGCCGGCGGCCGGCCCGAGACCTACGGCCGCCGCTACATCTTCGGCCTCATCGATCGCACGACGCTCTCGACGCAGTTCCGCGTCAGCTACACCTTCAAGCCGGACGTCAACCTCGACGTGTACGTCGAGCCGTTCGCGGCGAGCGGCCTCTACAGCGGGTTCGGCGAGCTGGCCGTCGCGCGCGAGCCGCGACCTGCGGATGTACGGCACCGACGGGACGACCACTCGAGCGCCTGCCCGAACGGCAGCTGGCAGGTGACCGACGGCGCCGCCAGCTTCACGCTGTCCAACCGGGACTTCAACCTCCGCTCGTTCCAGAGCAACGTCGTGCTCCGCTGGGAGTGGCGGCCGGGCAGCATGCTCTACCTCGTTGGCAGCAGAGCCGCGGAGGGCCCGAGCCAACGATCGCCCCGGTCGGCTTCGGCGATCTCTTCGGCTCGCTGTCGGCGCCCGGCGATAACATACTGGCGGTGAAGACGACGTTCTGGATATCGCGGTGAACCGCGCAGTTCACGCTTCTCGGTTCTCGGTTCTCGGTTCGTGTTCAGGTTCGGTTCAGCGTTCAGGTTCGGGGTTCGAGGTTCGTAGTTCGTAGTTCGGTTTAGTCGGATCAGTCGAATGCGGTTTCGTGTTTCGTGGTCCGGACCTTTAGGTCCGCCGAGAGGTATCACATGCGGCGCATGAGTGTCGCGTTCGGTTGTTGCGCTCGGCTTGTCCGCCGCGCTCGGTCTTGCGGCGCAGTCGCCGACGCCATTCGGCATTCCCATCCGCAGACCAGCCGACGCCGGCCGCCGCGATTCCGGCCGTGCCGGGATCGCGCGCGCAGGGCTGGCTGGCGCAGGGGCGCTCGGAAGTGCTCGCGCGGCACGGCGTCGTGGCGACCAGCGATCCGCTGGCGGCGCAGGCCGGCCTCGAGATCATGCGGCGGGGCGGCAACGCGATCGACGCCGCCGTCGCGGCCGGCGCGGTGCTCGACGTCACGTCGCAGAACGACACCGGCATCGGCGGCGATCTGTTCGCGCTGGTCTGGTCGGCGCGCGACAAGAAGCTCTACGCGCTCGCGTCGGCGGCTGGGCGCCGGCCGGGTGGACGCCGCAGTTCTTCACCGACCGCTTCGCGTCAAGAGCGTGCCCGAACAGCGGCGTCAACGCCGCGACCGTGCCGGGCGCGATCGCCGGCTACGACGCGCTGCTGAAGAGGTTCGGGACGCAGCGGGCTTCAAGGAAACGTTCGAGCGCGCCGCCCGCATCGCCGAGGAAGGCTGGGGCCTCGCCGAGCGGCGGCACGACGATCTGCGCGGCGCGGTCAAAGGCCTGCTCGCGGATCCCGACTCGCGGCAGACGTTTCTCGCCGGCGACGCCGCGCCGGCGCTCTACAGCATCATCCGGAATCCCGGGCTCGCGAAGGCGCTGCGGCTGATCCAGCAGCACGGGACGCGACGTGTTCTACCGGGGCGAGATCGCCGAGGCGATCGTGAAGAAGGTCCAGGCGAACGGCGGCGTGATGAGCCGCGAGGACCTCGCGGAGTTCCAGTCGGAATGGGTCGAGCCGATCTCGACGAACTATCACGGCTACGACGTGTTCGAGCTGCCGCCGCCGGGGCAGGGCTTCGCGGCGCTCGAGATGCTGAACATCCTCGAGGTGTGCGTGCCGAAGCTGGGCTTCAACCTGACGAAGCTCGGGCCGTCCGATCCGATGTACTGGCACCTGCTGGTCGAGGCGAAGAAGCTCGCCTACGCCGATCTGCTCGCCAAGAACGCCGATCCGAAGTTCGCCGCCGTGCCGGTCAAGGAGCTGCTGTCGAAGGCGTACGCGGCGACGCTGTGCGATCGCATCAACCCGGAACGCGGCGTCGAAGCCGGGCGTGACCGGCGGCACCGAGCGGCGGCACGATCTACCTGACGACCGCCGATCGCTGGGGCAACATGGTGTCGCTCATCCACAGCGTGTTCAGCGTCTACGGCAGCCGCGCGACCGTGGCGCCGTACGGCTTCGTGCTGCACAACCGCGGCGGCGGCCTTCTCGCTCGATCCGAAGAGCCCGAACATCGTCGCGCCGCGCAAGCGGCCGTTCCACACGATCATCGCCGGCTTCGTGATGAAGGACGGCCAGCCGCTGATGACGTTCGGCAACATGGGCGGCAGCGTGCAGCCCGAGACGCACGCGCAGCACATGGTCAACCTGATCGATCTCGGGATGAACGTGCAGATGACGACCGACGCGGCGCGCTTCACGCACAACCAGACGGGCAACGTCCTGTCGCTCGAGACCAACCTGTTCAATCTCGTCGGCGCGGCGCTGAAGGCGAAGGGCCACGACGTGCGGGCGGTCGACGGCGGCGCGGTCGGCGGCTATCAGGGCATCCTGTTCACGCGCGATCCGCAGCTGCCGGAGCCGGCCTTCGACCAGCGCAGCATCGACGAGGATCGCCCGGTGAACGGCGTCTATCGCGCGGGATCCGACCACCGGAAGGACGGTCAGGCGGTCGGGTGGTAAGAACGCTGCCGTTCGACGTTCGTCGTTCGACGTTCGTCGACTGCGCGTGATTTGAATGTTCGAGCGATATACCGAGCGGGCGAGACGGGTGCTGTTCTTCGCTCGCTACGAGGCCAGTCAGCTCGGCAGCATCTCTATTGAGACCGAGCACCTTCTCCTGGGCCTGATCCGCGAGGAGAAAGGGCTCACCAGCCGGATTTTTGCACGCTCGAACCTGTCGCTCGAGAACATGCGCAAAGACATCGAAGAGCGAACGGTTTTCCGTGAGAAGGTGTCGACGGCGGTCGAAATTCCCTTCAGCGCGGAAACCAAGCGGGCTCTGCAGTGTGCGGCCGAGGAAGCCGACCGCCTGCTCCACAACCACATCGGGACCGAGCACCTGCTGCTCGGACTGCTTCGTGAGGAATCGTCGCTCGCGAGCGACGTACTGAGGAAGAATGGCTTCGAGCTGGCTACGGTTCGCAGCCAGATCGTCGAGCTGCGTCGAACGACGAGTGAAGACGATCGGAGCCCGGCGCGCCTGGTGCAGGAAATCGATCACCTGAAAGGGCTCGTCGAGCGCCTTGCCCAGATGGTGCCGGACCAGCCGAGTGCCAGATCGCTGCTCGAGCAGATTACATCCGAACTGGATCGCGTCCGCGAGCGCTTCGGTCCCTACTTCCCGTGATTCGGGAAGGCTATTCGGACATCGGTTCGTGCACTATGCCGGGCTCACCGACGAAGTGCTGAAAGAGGCTCGTGCGTTTGGAGGTCTCATGTCGAAGCTGGCTTCGGCCGCGTCCCTTCTGGTTCTCTGCTCTGGAATCGTCTTCGCCCAGACAGCGCAGCGACCCGACGCGGTCCGTCCGCTCGAGCACGACGCCACCGACGACCAGATCAGACAAGCGGTCAACCGCGTGCGGGCCGGCAGCAAGCTGACGCCGAAGAGCTGGCCTGGGGGAGCGCGCGTCGCCGTCGGACTGACGTTCGACATCGACAACGAGCTATTGGCGCGAGCAAATCCTCTCCCGGTCCCGCTATCGCAGGGCGAGTACGGCGCGACCACGGCCCTCCCTCGGATTCTCGCGATGCTGGAGCGCCACCAGGTTCCAGCCACGTTCTTCATCCCGGGCGTCGCGGCGATGCTGCATCCCGAGATGATCCCGGCGATCGTGAAGGCAGGACGGCACGAGATCGGCGTGCACGGGTGGATTCACGAGAACCTGCCCTCGATCGGCAGACGCATCAGTCGAGGAGCGTTTGATGACGCAGGTCCATCGACTACCTGACGAAGGCGACCGGCAAGCGCCCGGTGGGGTTTCGAGCGCCGTCGTGGGCATTCAGTCCGCACACGCTCGGGCACGTCCTGAAGGCGGGCTTTCTCTACGACAGCAGCATGATGGCGATGGACGAGCCGTACGAGATCATGGCCGACGGCAAGCCGACCGGCCTGGTCGAGCTCCCGATCGAATGGATCCTCGACGATTTTCCGTACTACAGCGGCAACGCGTCAGGGCTCGCTGCCGTCGCCGGAGGCGGTGTTCCAGATCTACAAGGACGAGTTCGACGTGGCGTACCAGGAGCGCACGATGGCGATCATCACGCTGCACCCCCATGTATCAGGACACCGGTCCAGGCTCGCTCAGATCGAAAGGCTCGTCACCTACATGAAATCGAAACAGGGCGTCTGGTTTGCGACGCTCGAGCAGATCGCGAATGTCGTTAAACCGCGGTAGGCTGACGCATTACAAAATGCAACCGCGAAGGCTCGAAGACGCGAAGAAGGGTTGCATTTGAACAGCTGCACGGGTCATGAAGTGATCTAGGTGCCAAGCACTGCCTGCACGGATTCGGTGAGGATCGCGACGATTCGATCGATCTGTTCGGTCGTGATGACGAACGGCGGCGCGAGCATGTAGATGTCGCCGCGGTTGCGGCTGAACAGCCCGCGCTGCTGCGCATCGGCGTTGATGCGCGTGCCGACCTTCTCACTCGCCGGGAACTGCGCCTTCGTCTCGCGATCCTGCACGAACTCGACCGCGCACATCAGGCCGAGGCCGCGAATCTCGCCGACGTGCGGGTGAGCCCCGAGTGCGGCCCGTAGCCGCTCCAGCAGATGGTCGCCCAGCGCCGCCGCCCGGGCGGGCAGCGCTTCCCGATCCAGGATGTCGAGCATGCGCAGCGCGACGGCGCAGCCCACCGGATGCGCGCTGTAGGTGAACGCGTGCATCCACGGCGTGGTATCGCTGTCGAGGACCGCCGCGATCTCGTCGTTGACGCCCACGCCGCCGAGCGGGAAGTAGCCCGGACGTGATCCCCTTCGCGAATGAGATGAGGTCGGGCTCGACGCCCCAATGCTCGAGCGCGAACATCCGCCCGGTGCGGCCGAAGCCGGTGATGACTTCGTCGGCGGCGAACAGCACCTCGTGCTCGTCGCAGATCGCACGGATGCGTGCGAAGTAGTCGTCCTGCGGCACGATCACGCCGCCGACGCCCTGCACCGGCTCGGCAAGGAACATCGCCACGGTATCGGCGCCCTCCCGCAGGATCGCCTGTTCGAGCTCGTTGGCGGCCGCGACACCCTGGCTGACGTCAGCCGCGACCCCGGTAGCGGTACGGATACGGCGAGGGAATGTGCAGGAACCCGGGGACGCGCGGCTCGAACCGCGGCCAGAACGCGCTGATCCCGGTCGCGCTCATCGCCGCGAGCGTCACGCCGTGGTAACCGAGCTCGCGGGAAATCACCTTCGTCTTGTCCGGCTTGCCGCGCTGTTTCCAGAACGAGCGGGCGATCTTGATGGCCGTCTCGTTCGCTTCGGCGCCGCCCGATGTGAAGAAGAACCGGTTGATCGACGGGTAGGTGACGGCGGCGAGCCGCTCGGCCAGTTCGATGGCGCGCGGGTTGGAGCTGCCCGCGTATCCCGACGCGAAGGCAAGCGCGACCATCTGATCGCGGGCGGCGTCGGCCAGCTCGGTGCGCCCGTGGCCGGCGATGACGTTCCAGAGTCCGGCGAGCCCGTCGAGATACTGCGCGCCGCTGGCGTCGGTCAGGAGCGCGCCCTCGCCTTTGACCCACACGTGCGCGGTATCGCAGGCGGCGCGATCGTGCTGGGGATGAATCAGGTGCGCGCGGTCGCGCGCCAGCAGGTCGTTCAATCAGAGAACCTTCGCGCGACGCATCACCGCTTCGCACTTGCTCCTGATCTCGCGCGCGACTTCGAACGGATCGCCCTCCGAGAACCGCGGCAGGAACAGCTCCACGGACAGCGCGCCGTCGTAGCCCTTCTCGGCGAGCTTGCGCGAGCATCGCGTCGATCGGCGAGACCCCGTCTCCCGGGATGAACCGGGTCGTCGCGTCGAGCATCTCGCGCGGCATGTCGGGGACGTCCTGGAAGTGGACGTGCTTGATCTCGCCGGGGCGAAGCGCGTCGATGTCCTCGAGCTTATTGTTGCCCGACCAGAAGTGGTAGAAGTCGAACAGCGGACCGACGTTGGGCTGCGCCGCCGCCCGCGTGATCGACAGGATCGTCGGCAGCGTCGAGGCGAACGTCGACTGGCGCACGAACTCGAACATCGCCGTCAGCTTGAACTGCGCGGCGATCTGGCCCACCTCGCGCACGTTGTCCGCGGCCGCCTTGTAGTCGTCCGGCGCCGGCTTGATCATCGTCGCCGTCGTCGAGTAGATGCGGGGCACTCCCAGCTCGGCCCACATCTCGCAGCGCCGCTTGAAGTTGTCGAGCGCCGCCGCTCGATTCGGATTCGGCTCGATCAACCCGTTGACGCCGCACGCCCCGGAGACCGGCGTTAACCCGAGGTCGCCGAGCAGACGCCGTGCCGTGGCCAGCGTCTCCGACTTGAGGAAGCCGTCGAGCAGGTTGTTGGTGATCTCGACCTGCTTGATCCCGGCCTTGGCCCAGCCCTCCAGCGATCCGCGGAAGCCGGCCCGCGACGACGTGTTCTGGTGAAGTGCCAGCGTCATCTTGCCGTCAGCGGCCGCTGCCGCGCGCGCGCACGACAAGAGCGGCCGGCGCGAGCAGGATCTGTCGCCTCGACAGCATAGCGCGCGAATTATAGCGCTGTGCGAAGATCGCAGTTCACGCTTCTCCGTTCTCGGTGCTCGGTTCGTGTTCAAGTTCGGTTCAGGTTCAGGTTCAAGTTCAGGGTTCGTGGTTCAGGGTTCAGGGTCGGCAGGCTCCTCTCTCGATTCCGCGCCCGAACCCGCGAACCCGCGAACCCGCGAACCCCGAACCCGGAACCTGCGAACCCGGAACACGGCACTTCGAAGTTCGAACTTCGAACCGAACCTGAACACGAACCGAGAAGGGAGAACCGAGAAGCGTGAACTGCAGGTTTTCTCGGAGTATCATTCCGCCCGTGCAGACCACTCGCCGCGACTTCCTGAAGGCTGTCGCCGATTGGCGGCGTGGCCGTGTCGATGCTCGGCTTCGACCTCGAGCCGGCTTACGCGGCGGTGCGCGAGCTGAAGATTTCGCGCACCACCGAGACGCGGTCGACGTGCCCGTACTGCTCGGTCAGCTGCGGCGTGATCATCCACACCCTCGGCGACCGGTCGCGCAATGTGACGCCGACCGTCGTGCACGTCGAAGGCGATCCCGACCATCCGATCAACCAGGGCACGCTCTGTCCCAAGGGCATCACGCTGAAGCAGAACATCGTCAACGACCGGCGGTTGACGAAGGTCATGTACCGCGCGCCGGGCAGCGCGGCCTGGGAGGAGAAGGACTGGGATTTCGCCCTCGACCGCATCGCGCGCCTGTTCAAGGACACGCGCGACCGGACGGCTCCGGCAGAAAGACGACGCCGGCCGGACGCTGAACGCGCTGACGTCGATCGGGGTCATCGGCGGCTGCACCGACACCAACGAGCTGAACTACCTGCTGGTCAAGACGTTTCGAGCCGGGCTCGGCGTGGTCCCGCTCGAACAGCAGGCCCGAATATGACACGGCCCCACGGTGGCCAGTCTGGCCGCCACGTTCGGACGAGGCGCAATGACCAACGGCTGGACCGACATCCGCAACGCGGACGTCGTCCTGGCGATGGGCGGCAACCCCGCTGAGAACCACCCGGTCGGCTTCCGGTTCGTGATGGAGGCGCGGCGGAACCGCAACGCCAAACTGGTGTGCGTCGATCCGCGCTTCAACCGGACGGCTGCCGTCGCCGATCGCTTCGTCCAGATTCGCGCCGGCACCGACATCGCGTTTCTCGGCGGGCTGATCCATTACGCGCTGACCCACAACCGGTATCACGACGAGTACGTGCGGCTCTTCACGAACGCGCCGTTCATCATCCACGAGCGCTATGCGTTCGACGAGACGGCCGGCGTGTTCTCGGGGTGGGATCCCGAGCAGAAGGCCTACACCGACAAATCGAGCTGGCAATACGAGCTCGATGAGCGCGGGTTTGCCCGTGTCGATCCGGCGCTCGAGCATCCACGGTCCGTCTTCCAGGTGATGAAGCGGTTCTACGCGCGCTACACGCCGGAGATGGTCGCGAACATCTGCGGCTGCACGGCCGAGGACTTCACCCGCGTGGCCGAGATGATTACCTCGACCTACACGGCCGATCGCGCCGGGACGATCATGTACGCGCTCGGCTGGACGCATCACAGCCACTCGGTGCAGTTGATCCACGCGGCCGCGATGCTGCAGCTGCTGCTGGGCAACATCGGGCGGCCGGGCGGCGGCCTGAACGCCCTGCGCGGTCATGCGAACATCCAGGGCGGCACCGACTGCGGGATGGCGTACCACAACCTGCCGGGTACATCCCGATTCCGAAAGCGGATCAGCAGAGCCTCGAGGCGTTCCTGAAGGCCGTGACGCCGGCGCCGCTCCGCCCGCAATCGACGAACTTCTGGTCGAACACCGATCGGTTCACGGTCAGCCAGTTGAAGGCGTTCTACGGATCGGCCGCGACGCGGGCCAACCAGTTCGCCTACGACTACCACCCGAAGCTGCCCCAGGCAGCCGGCGGGTACGAGAACTGGAGCTGGGCGTTCATCTTCGACCACATGTACCGCGGCGACATCGAAGGCTTCTTCAGCTTCGGCATGAACCCGGTCAACAACGGGCCGCACTCGCGCAAGGCCATTGCCGGTCTCTCGAAGCTCAAGTGGCTCGTGGTCGCCGAGAACTTCGAGCAGGAGACCGCGTCGTTCTGGAAGCCGGAAATCCTGTCGCTCGTCGACCTGAAGCCGGAAGACGTGCAGACCGAGGTGTTCCTGCTGCCCGCCGCCAACTTCGCCGAGAAGGACGGCTCGTTCGTCAACTCGGCGCGGTGGATCCAGTGGAAGTGGAAGGCGGTCGATCCGCCGGGCGATGCGCGCGCCGATCAGGAAATCGTCGCCAGGCTGTTTCTCAAGATCCGGGATCTGTATCGCGCCGAGGGCGGCGTCGTTCCCCGAGCCGATCCTCAATCTGAACTGGTGGTACACGAACCAGGCGAACCCGTCGCTCGAGGAAGTGTGCAAGGAGATCAACGGGTGGGCGATCGACGACGTGCGCGATCCCGCCGGCAACGTCGTGGTCCGCGCCGGCCAGCAGCTCTCGCGATTCCTGGATACGCGGGCCGACGGCTCGACGCTGTCGGGCAACTGGCTCTACGTCGGGATGTACACGGAAGCCGGCAACCTGACGCAGCGGCGATCGTACGCCGACCCGAGCGGGCTCGGCCGCTATCCGGAGTGGACGGTCAGCTGGCCCGCGAACCGCCGCATCCTCTACAACCGCTGCTCCGCGGATGCACAGGGCCGGCCATGGGATGCCTCTCGCGTTGGCATCGCCTGGAACGGCCAGCGCTGGGTCGGTGACGTCCCCGATTTCACCGTCGACAGTCCGCCCGACGCAAACCTCGGCGCGTTCATCATGAATCCCGAAGGCGTCGCGCGCCTGTTCGTGCCCGGGCAGTTCGTCGACGGCCCCTGGTCGGAGCACTACGAGCCGGCGGAATCGCCGGTGGCGAATCCGTTGCACCCGGCCCAGAGCTTCAACCCGGCCGCGAAGCTGTTCACCACCGAGTTCGATGTCCTCGGCAAGCCCGAGGACTTCCCGATCGTGTGCACGACGTACCGGCTGACGGAGCACTTTCACTACTGGACGAAGAACAACCCGTACTCGATGCAGCTGCAGCCGGAGTTCTTCGTGGAGATCCCCGAGGAGCTGGCGCGCGAGAAGACGATCGCCAACGGCGATACGGTCCGCGTGACCTCCGCGCGCGGGTCGCTCGAAGGCCGGGCGATGGTGACGCGGCGGATCAAGCCGATGAAGGTGGACGGGAAGACGACGTACCAGATCGGGTTCCCGATTCACTGGGGCTTCCTGGGCCGCGGCAAGCAGCTCGGATCGCTCGCCAACCTCGTGACCCCGACCGTGGTCGATCCGAATTCGTTCGCGCCGGAGTACAAGGGATTCCTCGTGAAACTGGAGAAGGTAGCGTGAGTCGGAGACACGCCGAGCGCGAGAGTCTACGCTCGAGCGCGAGGCACGCGAAGCTGCGTGACGCGAGCGGGGTGGGGCCCCACGACAGTAAGTAAGATGGCGACTCTCGAAATTCTCCGCATCTCCGCCTCCTCGGCGCCGGCGCCGGGCATCCGGCTGCAGCCGATCGTGTCGAAGCTCGTCGACACGTCGACGTGCATCGGCTGCAAGGCGTGCGAGGTGGCGTGCCAGGAGTGGAACGATCTTCCGCCCGAGACGACCGTGCAGATGGGGACGTACCAGACGCTCCCCGACATGACCGAGAACTTCTGGAACCTGATCCGGTTCCGCGAGCACGAGGACGAGCGAGAACGGCCTGCGCTGGCTGATGCGGAAGGACCAGTGCATGCACTGCACGGAGCCCGGGCTGCCTCGTGGCCTGTCCCGCGCCAGGCGCCATCGTCCAGTACACGAACGGCATCGTCGACTTCCAGCAGGATCAGTGCATCGGCTGCGGCTACTGCATGTCGGGGTGCCCGTTCAACGTGCCCGAAGTTCAGCCAGAAGACGCGGCGCGTGTACAAGTGCACGCTGTGCGTCGACCGCACGTCGGTCGGGCTGCAGCCCGCGTGCGTCAAGGCGTGTCCCGACGAGCTGCCTCCAGTTCGGAACCAAGGAGCAGATGCTCGAGGTGGCGCAGAAGCGGGTCGATCAGCTGCGCGACAACGGCTTCCCGCAGGCCGGCATCTACGATCCGCCTGGCGTCGGCGGTACCGGCGTCGTCACGGTGCTGGCCTATGCGGATCAGCCGGAGCTGTACGGCCTGCCGCGGAATCCGACCATCCCGCTCGCCGTGCGCCTGTGGAAGGGGCCGTTGAAGACGCTCGGCAACATGGCCATGCTTCGGCGGCGTGATTGCGGCGGCCGCCCACTTCATCCGCTTCGGACGCAAGCAGCACCCCAGGGAGGCCGGAGAACCTTGAGCACCCTGTGCACCCCATGAACCTGTGCACCCCGTGAACCCTGGCCGCATCGTCCGCTACGCGTTCCGCGAGCGGCTGATTCACGCGGTCGCGGGCCTTTCGTATCGTCTATCTGCTGCTCACCGGGCTGGCGTTCTGGACGCCGGCGCTCTACTGGATCGCCGTCATGCTGGGCGGCGGCTTCCTGTCGCGCGTCCTGCATCCCTGGATCGGCCTCGTGTTCGCCGGCGCGGTGGTGGCGATGGCCGGCGGCTGGTGGCGCGACATGCGCGTCACCGCCGACGACAAGCGGTGGCGCCGCGCGATGGGCCGCTACATCAGGAACGAGGACGCGAGCGTTCCGCCGGCCGGACGCTTCAATTACGGGCAGAAGATGCTGTTCTGGGTGATGCTCTGGGGCGGCGTCGTCGCTGCTCGCCTCGGGCCTCGTCATGTGGTTCGTCCCGGTCGGGACTCGATGGGGCTTCGGACGGTCGCGCCGCTCGTCCATGCCATCGCGGCGCTCGTCACCATCGGCGCGTTCATCGTGCACGTCTACATGGGCATCGCCGTCGTGCCGGGCGGGCTGCACGCCATCGTCCACGGCGACGTGAGCGAGACGTGGGCACGCCATCACCATCCGGCCTGGCGCAGGCCCTCGTGAGCGTGCCCGTAGGCCCGGCCTTTCAGGCCGGGCGCTGGGACGAACGCATCGCGCGCGCGCGATCGCTCGCCGACGGCTCTCCACGCGTCCGCACATCCTGACGTTCTACGCCGAGCTGGCGGATTTCCAGCGGCGCGCTGCCAGGTCGATCGCAACGCCAGACGGACTCAATCAAGCCGGCTTCCAAGCGGCCGTCGACGCCGCTGCCGGATCGCTTGCCGATTTCCTCGAATGGCTGCAGCGACCACGCGCCGTCACCGCTCGCCCAGGCGGCGAGCGGAAGGCGGCGCGAGATGCCGTCGGATGAGTGGAGAGAGCTCCTGAGGCAGCGGATTGACGACGGGCGTCCATGGTGACGACGATGGGCCGACGGCCTTTGTCGTCGAGGCGGTCCTGCAGCCGTTCGTGGAACGGCGGCGCGCGGTCCGCACTGAAGGCGGACGGTCCGCCTAAAGGCGGACACTACGTAGCACTGCGAGGTGTCCGATCTGCGGGAGCCCGCCGGTCGCGGCGGCGCTCCGCGAGGAAGGGCAGGGCGCCAGGCGGTCGCTCGTTTGCGCGCTTTGCTTCACCGAATGGGACTACCTGCGGATCCAGTGCCCGGCGTGCGAAGAAAACCGATTCGATGCGTTGCCCGTCTATACTGCCGACGCTCCCGCGGACGTGCGGATCGACGCGTGCGATAGCTGCCGGACGTACATCAAGACGATCGACCTGACCAAGGACGGGCTGGCGGTGCCGACGGTCGACGATCTGGCGAGCCTGCCGCTGGACCTGTGGGCGCGGGAGCGCGGGTATCAGCGGCTGTATCCCAATCTGTTGTCTGAGGCATGCTAGATGAGCTGAAGCCGCAGGCGCAGAATGACTCGAAATGCTGAAGGACTCAGCTACGCGGCCCGGCTTCTCCTGCGCAGCAAGGGGTGGACTGCGATGGTCGTCCTGTCGCTCGCGCTTGGCATCGGTGCCAATACCGCGCTGTTCAGCGCCGTCAACGGCCTGGCCCTGCGCACGCTGCCGGTCGGCGATCCTGGTTCGCTCGTCCGCTTCCGCCACGTCGGCCAGAACGAGATGTCGCAGAACGTCAGCGAGTACGGGGCGGTGGCGCGCCCGGGCGGCACTCGGGTGGGCACGACCTTTTCCTATCCGATATTCCGCGAGCTGCGGAACGCCAACCAGACGCTCGTCGATCTCGCCGCAGGGGCCCCGAGCTCACAGGTAAACGTGGTGGTCGACGGCAAGGCCGAGATCGGGTCTTCGTACATCCTGTCGGGCAACTTCCTGGGGCTGCTCGGCGTGCCGGCCGCCCTGGGACGGCCGATCGCGCCTGACGACGACCACCCGTCGGCGGCGCCGGTCGCCGTTGTCAGCCACGGGTTCTGGACCCGACGCTTCGGGCGCGACCCCGGCGTCATCGGCAAGGTCGTCAACGTGAACGACATCCCGGTGACGATCGTCGGTGTCTTGTCGCCGCAATTCACCGGCGTGCAACGTGCCGTTGGCGACGCCGCCCGACATCAGCTTTCCGCTCGCGCTCGACGGACGCATCAACGCGCAGGCAGCCGACCCGAAGGGCAAGCCTCGCATCGACGACCCGACGTACTACTGGCTGCAGGTCGTCGGCCGCCTGAAGCCGGGCGTGACCATGGCGCAAGTCGAGGGAAACCTCGGCGGTGTCTTCCAGCAGGCTGCGCGTAGCGGGTTTGCGTCGGTGCTCGCGGCGATGCCCGCCGAAGAGCAGCGGTCGTCGATGTTCCAGGACCGCGACGAAGTGTCCCGGCTTCAAGTCAGCTCCGCCGCGGCCGGGCTCTACGACAACACGCCGAACGAAATGCGCACGGTGACGATCCTGAGCGTCGTCGTCGCACTCATCCTGCTGATCGTGTGCGCCAACGTCGCCAACCTGCAGCTCTCGCGCGCCGCGCCGCGCCAGCGTGAGATCTCGGTGCGGCTCTCGCTGGGCGCGACGCGGGTCCGCCTCGTCCGCCAGCTGCTCACCGAAAGCGTGGTGCTCGCGCTCGTCGGCGCTGCCGTCGGCGTCCTGATTGCCTACTGGGGCAAACAGCTGTTGCCGGGCCAGTCGGGCCAGGCACCGCTCGACTGGCGGGTTCTGGGTTTTGCCGGTGCGCTCGCGATCGCCACCGCCATCCTCTTCGGGATCGCTCCGGCCCTCAGGGCCACTCGCGTCGCGGTCGGCGCCACGCTCAAGGAGCACAGTCGAACCGTGGCCGGTTCCCGAGCGCTCCTCGGCAAGCTGCTGCTCGTCGTCCAGGTGGCGATCTCGCTGGTCCTGCTGATTGGCGCCGGCCTGTTCCTGCGCACGGTCGAGAACCTGCGCGACGTCGACGTCGGGTTCGATCCCCGCAATCTCGTGCTGTTCCGCATGAACCCGCAGCTGAACCGCTACGACTCGACACGCACCGCTTCGTTGTACGAGCAAGTGATCGAGCGGCTGCAGGGCGTTCCGGGCGTCAGGGCCGTCACGCTCTCCAACCCGCCGCTCTTGTCGGGCAGCGTCAACGGCACCAGCTTCATCGTCCAGGGCCGTCCGTTTGTGCGCGGTCAGCAGAACGACATCAACCGGGTCAGGGTCGCCGCGAATTTCTTCGACACGATGGGTATTCCGCTCCTGGCCGGCCGCGCGTTCACGGTGCGCGACAACTTCGCCGCACCGCGCGTCGCCGTCATCAACGAGGCTGCGGTCCGCAAGTTCTTCCCCAACGAAAGCCCGCTCGGCCGGCGATTCGGCAGCAGCGCCGGAGACGAGCGGCCAGATCGAGGTGATTGGCGTCGTCCGCGATGCGAAGTACAACAGCGTCCGCGAAGACGGCGCCGGCGACGATGTACGTGCCGTACACGCAAGGTCCGGTCGGCGGAATGGCGTTCGAGGTGCGCACGGCCAGCGATCCAGCCTCGACGGTCGGCGCGATCCGGGAGGCGGTGCGGCAGGCCGACCCGAACGTGCCGCTGATGAACGTCTCGACGCAGATGGAGCAGATCGAAGCGCGCTTCTCGCAGGAGCGGCTCTTCGCCCAGGCGTATGCGCTCTTCGGCGGCCTCGCGCTCCTGGTTGCCGGCGTCGGCCTGTTCGGCGTGATGTCCTACAGCGTGGCGCGCCGGGTCAACGAGATCGGTGTTCGCATGGCCCTGGGCGCGCAGCGCCTCGACGTCGTCCGCATGATCATGCGCGAGTCGATTGTGCTGGTCGGCGCTGGTGTCGTCATCGGCATCGGAGCGGCGCTCGCGAGCGGCCGGTTGGTCGCCACCCTTCTCTTCGGGCTGCAGCCGACCGACGCCGGCACGATCGCCCTTGCCGTGGCGGTCCTGCTGACCGTTTCGATGCTTGCCGGCTACCTCCCCGCACCACCGGGCGGCCCGCGTCGATCCCATGGTGGCGCTTCGCAGCGAGTAGCCCCCTAACCGCGCTATCATCCGAAGGAGTGTTGAAACGCGCGTTCGGGTGTCTCTGCGTCAGCCTGGCGATAGCCGCCTGCGACAAGGATGCGCCACAACCGCCTCCCGGCAACGGCGAACAGATCACCGGCAACGAGCGGATCGGGTGGCAGCAGGCTGCCGCGACCGCCGCCGAGTTGTCGACCTTCCGTTACAACATTTATGTCGACAACGTCGCAATGGAGATGCAGGGCGTCTCCTGCGGATCGGTGGCCGCGTCCGGCAGTTTTCCGTGCAGTGGAGCGCTGCCGTCGATGGGGCCCGGCCGGCACGTTCTCGAGATCACCGCGTTCATCGATGCCGACTCGCGGCTCGAGAGCGCTCGCTCGGCCGCGCTGACGGTGAGCGTCGGTCAGGCTGCCACGGCAGCCGGTCCGACGGCTCCTTCGACCCTCGTGACGGCTGACGGCATTCATCTCACGGTGGCCTCGCTGACGGCGGGTCTCGACGATCCCACGGACTTCGCGGTGGCGCCGCGACGGCCGTGTCTTCATCGGCGAGCGTGCCGGCCGCGTTCGCGTGTTCCGCGATGGCCGTCTCCAGCCTGCGGCGGTTGCGATCGACGATGTCGTCACCTCCGATCGCCGCGGCCTGCTCGCGATTGCCCTCGATCCCGACTTCGAGAAGACCGGCCACCTGTTTGTGGTCTACACGGCCGCCACCGGCTTTCGCGTCGTTCGCTATCGAGCTGCCGGCGAGACGCTCGGAGAGGCTGCCACGGTCGTGGATGGCATCGAAGCAACGCTGGCCACGCCGGCCGCCACGCTTCGATTCGGGCCCGACCGCAAGCTTTATCTCGGGCTCGACGACGCCGGCGATCCGTCACGCCCGGGCGATCTGGGATCGTTCAACGGCAAGGTGCTGCGCCTGAACCTCGATGGAACGACCCCGCCAGATCAGGCCGGCGGCACGCCGGTGTACGCGCTGCACGTGAACGAGCCGCGCGGCATGGACTGGGACGGCGCCACGCTGTGGATCGCCGAGTCGCTGCGCCTGCAGGGAGTCGTCGACACATCGACGGCAGCGAGGCGGGCGACGGCCATGGTGAACTACCGGTTGCCCGCCGGCACCGATCCTGAGGGGATGACGATCTACCGCGGCGGGCTGATCCCGGGCCTGGCCGGAGATCTGCTGGTTGCGAGCGCCGACGGTGGGGCGATTCTGCGTCTGAGGTTCGATCCGAACAACCGCCGCCGGATCGTGTCGAGCGAGTACCTGCTCAGCGGCGCGGTCGGTCCGATCCTGGCGATCGGCGCGGGTCCTACCGGCGTCGTGTATTTCTGCACGACGACGGAGCTGTTCATGATCGCGCCGGATCCGGGAACGTCCGGACCAGGCGGACCAGGTGTCAGGCAGTGAATCGTGAATTCACGATTCACTGCCTGACACCTCCCCAACAAGCGTCTTAGCTGGCGCCGCAGCCCGTTCCGGCGTACCATTCCACGCGCAGGAGGCCCGTCATGATTCGCCACTTTGTTGCTCTGACCATCCTTGCCCTCGCCGCCGGTCCCGTTGCCGCGGCGGCGCCGGAAAGCTTCGGCACCGGCGTCTCGCTGAAGGACACGACTCCGATCGACCGAATCATTGCGCGGCCGTCTGACTTCGAAGGGAAGACCGTCCGTGTCGAAGGCACGATCTCGGCCGTCTGCACGGAGATGGGCTGCTGGATGGCGCTGGCCCCCGATCAGGCCAAGGACGGATCGACCCTGATGATCAAGGTCGACGACGGCGTCATCGTCTTTCCGGTGAGCGCGAAAGGGAAGCGCGCCGCCGCCCAGGGCGTCGTCCAACGCGTCGGCGGAGACCACGAGAGCCATTCGGCGGCGGCGGAGCACGCCAAGGCTCAGGGCAAAGACGCGCCGGTCGCGTATCAGATCAAAGCGACGGGCGCATCGTCTATTAGGCGCACCTAAAAGGTGCGCCCTACAGCGGACCTAGAAGGTCCGCACTACGCGCCGTCGCGAATGACGCGGCACGATTCGATGTCGAAGGTGACTTCGCCCATCGTCAGCCGCGTCTGATCGCGGAACTCCGACGCGAACTGCACGAAGCGGTGGACATCGGCGAAGTTGCTGACGATGCCGAGCGAGACGCGGATGGCGCCGGCGCTCTTGCCGCCGCGATGCTGGATCACCTGGATGAAACGGGGCAGCGTCATGTCGGCGCCGGCTGCTGCCGCCCGCCAGCATGTCCTCCTCGGTCAGCCCCTCCGCCGTTTCGCCCGCTCCCGGATTGCAAAAGCACCCGGTGCGGAGCGAAATGCGACGGGCGCTTGCCAGTTCCTCGATGCGGCGGTAGTCGAGCAGATGGCCTTCGGGATCGTAGAAGTTCATCGTCACGGATCCGCCGCGCATCTCCGTCGTTGCAGGTCCGTAGATCCGGACCATGTGCCGGCCGTTCGCGTGGCGAAGCGCCAGTAGCTGCTCCAGCAGCCATCCTGTCAGACACCGCACGCGCGTGTGGATGGCGTCGATCGTGATCCGTTCGACGTGCCGCAGGCCGATCTCCACCGCTGGGATGTTCAGGTAGTTGCAGGTGCCATCCTCGAACCCCGCCTCGCGGGGCGCGAGGATGTGGCGGCGTCCCTGGACGGTGGCGAAGTTGACCGTCCCCCCCGCAAACCACGGGCGCCGCATCTTCGCGATCGTCTCGGTCCGGATCAGCAGGCAGCCAACGCCGCTCGGGTACCCGAACATCTTGTAGAACGAGATCGTCACGAAGTCGGGTTGGACCTGCGACAGGTCGAGCCGATTGGTCGGGACGAACGCCGCGGCGTCGAGGAGGACGTCCCAGCCTTGATCGTGGGCCGCGTCGACGAGCTCGAGCGGATGCTGCACACCCGAAAAGTTCGATTGCGCCGGGAAGGCGAACAGGTTGTTGAATCGTCGATCTGCGGTGTTGAAGGCAGCGGCCAGCCGCTCGCCGTCGATGCGCAGGTCCGGCAACGTCAGCGGGACATACTCGACGGCTGCGCCCCCGGCACACGCAAACTCGCGGATGCCGTTGACCGAGTTGTGGTTGTCGAACGTCAGGACGAAGCGGCTTCCGGCGGTAAATGGATAGGCTTCGCCGACGAGCTTCAGCGCAGCGGTCGCGTTCTGGGTGAAGACGACCGTGTAGAGGCCCGGCGGCGCGTGAAAGAACTCGAGAATCCGGCGGCGGGTCTCCTCGACCAGCGACGTGGACGCCATCGAGCTGAGGCTGCCCGAATGCGGATTACCGAAGACGCCGCTTGCAAGCAGGTCGGCGTGCGCGCGGATCTGCGACTCGGCGTAGAGGCTGCCGCCGGTGTAGTCGAGGTAGATGTGGCCTTCGCGGTCGAGCCGGCCGTAGTCCCGTGCACGAAGATCGTCGATTGCCGCGGTGGCCCGGGTACTCGGCGTAGCGTTCGAGGAATGGCTCAACCGCAGCAACCTCACTCATTTCTCTATAGTAGGCTAGCCCGCCGACCGCGATCAGGAGAGTCCGCGCACGAGATAGAGCTGTGACAGCCGACGCATGTAGGTGTAGGCGTATGCGTTCCCGCTAGGTGTGATTCTGAATTGGACGATTGCGTACACGCCGGCGGGATCGACTGGAACCACCTCCTTCCAGCGCTCCCGGTGACCAGTGGCGATGTCCAGCTTGAACACTTTTGCCGGCACTTCACCCTGATGGAAGACCCACAGCGATCGCGCGTCGTCGCTCCAGGCGACCGGGCGATCGCCAGGCTGGGAACCAGGAAGGGGGCGCGGTGGCCCGCCGGCGACGGGCCACAGCGTGACTTCCCGTTCGCGGCTCTCGACCTTTTCCCCACTCTTGACCTGTTTGCGGCCCTCGACCGCAAGGGTGTCACCAGAAGGGGAAACAGCGTGAGCCTGGGTGCCCTCGGGCGTGAATGGTTTCGGCGGCCCGCCCTCCAAATCCTGGATGAAGGTTCGCGAGTCCTTGCCGGATTCGAAGCCGGTGAAAAAGATGCGGCGGCCGTCAGGAAACCATCGAGCACCGCGGTACCGGTCGATCCCGCCTTTCGGAAGCGGTCGTGAGCCGCCGGCGCCGGTGCGCACCACCATGAGCGTGCGCTGGCCGTCGACGGTGGCGAGGACCTGCTTGCCGTCGGGCGCGATCGAGTCGGCGAAGCCGTCTTTCAACAAATGGATCGGGTCCGAGCCGTCGGTCGCGCGAAGATAGACACCCGACCGATCGCCACACAGGATCCATCGCCCGTCGGCCGAGATGTCCGAGAGGCCGGTGTCGTCGAGCCACGAGAGATCGCGCTCCGTCGACTCGCCGGGCGGTAAAGCGATCACCGATCTCCGTTCCTCGTCGCCGCTGAGGAGGACTCGCCCGTCCGCGGCGATGTCCCACAACGTCAGCGAGCCGGGCGCCTCGTAGACGACGCGCTGTTTTCCTTTGAGGTCGACGGCACGGAGCAATCGATTGGCGCGCGCCTCGCCTGCCGTGAACCAGAATCTCAGTGCCGCTGGCCGACCAGGCCAGGCCGCGCACCCTGGCCCAATCGCCGGTCAGTCGAATCGGGTTCCCACGCCCCTTCGCGTCGAGGACCGATACATGGCCGACCCCGCCGCGCGCCCCGACGTCCTCCAGGAACGCCAATCGTTGCCCGTCGCGCGACACTCGCAAGAATCGAATGGAGCCTGTCGTGGTGTACAGCACACGGCCAATCGGATACTCGATTGCGCTCTGGCCCAACGAGTCGCCTGTCGAGCGTACGACGGCCAGCTGTCCGACAGCGTCCCAGTCCGCGTCCTCGATGTTCTCCTCCAATGGGCGGGGCGGGCCGCCGCCGAGCGGAGCCTGGGCCAGCGTGCCGACGAACCGCTCGCCCGCGACGTAACGCGGCTGGAGCCACAGCGCCACCTCGCCCGCGCGTACCGCCAGCACGTCGCTGCCCGGCGGGTAGTTCAACGAGCGTGGCGATGGGCTGTCCTCGAGGTCGACGCGAACGACATCCAGCGGCCGTCCCTCGTTGGCGGCGCTGTAGACCGCGGCGGTCCCGTTCGCCGCGAACCGCGCTCCTCCGATGCGTCCACGTTGAAAGCTGAGCTCCGTGAAGGTGGGGACCATGGGCGGGGTGAAATAGACAGCGGCGCCCGTGGCAGCCAGGAGCAGTGCCGCGATGACAGCGGCCACACGCCACCGCCGACTGACCGTCTTCCGGGCGGACGCCGGCGCCATCGTCCGCCCTGTCAACGCGTCGTCCAGTTCCAGCCGCGCGTCGGCGATATCATGCAGGCGGCGCCGCGGATCCTTCTCGAGGCAGCGCTCGAGCAATCGACGGACGTTCGGCGGCGTGGCCGCAGGGAGCGCCGACCAATCTGGCTCGCTGTTCAGGACTGCCGCGAGGATGTCGGGAGCGGTGTCGCCGCGAAACGACCTTTTCTCCCGCCAGCATTTCATAAAGGACGCACCCGAACGCCCAGATATCGGTCCGTTTGTCGATTGGCTGGCCACGTGCCTGTTCGGGGCTCATGTACGCGGGGGTACCGATGATCATCCCCTCGAGTGTCCGCCCATCCGACGTCGCCTCGACGCCGTCGGCCTCCGGCGTTTTCGCGAGCCCGAAATCAAGCACCTTGACGGTTGGGGGGTTGCCGGTCAGCGCGATGTTGGCGGGCTTCAGATCCCGGTGGACGATGCTTTTCTCGTGCGCGGCTTCGAGAGCGTCCGCGATTTGGCGCGCGAAGGAGAGCGCATCGTGCAATGCCAGGCGCCCGCGTGTGAGCCGCTCGGAAAGCACATCGTCCATGAGTTCAAGAACGATGGCTTTCCGACCGTCAATTTCCGCCTCGGCGTAGATGGGTGCGATATTCGGGTGATTGAGCGCCGCTAATACGCGGGCTTCCCGGTGGAATCGCGCTAAGCGGTCGCGATCCTCCTGAAAGGCGAGAGGCAGGAGCTTGATCGCGACGTCACGTCCGAGTTGAGTTTCATGTGCGCGGTAGACGTCCCCCATTCCGCCGCCGCCGATGCGTCGGATCAGTCGATAGGGACCAAAGAGGCCAGTCAGATCGGTGGGCTCGGCCACGCTCATCATGCCTGCGGCCCCGCCCTGCGCAGGTTTGTTGAAGAACGAATCCGACCCGCCGGCTTGCTTCAGCAGCGACTCGACCTGCTGACGCACCGCAGGGTCCTCGACGCCTTCCAGGTATGCCCTGCGTTCCGTGCTGGTCTTGTTGACCGCGCTGTTAAAGAGCTTCGAGATTCGGCTCCAGGTCATGGCGTGCCGCTAACTCACACATCGACACGTGCACGGTCAACAACCGCGGCAACGACCGGCGGCGCCCGGTGCGATCCCTGCTACTTTACTGCGTGATTGCCGCTATGGCCGATAGCCCCACCGATAGCCCACTCCGGCCGAAAACCGGTTGAACCACTCATCACGGTAGCCGCTCCTCTTGATGCGATCGTACATGCCGCCGAACGTCACGTTCTCCTTTATTAGGAATTCATACCCGGCCCCGAGCCCCCACGCGAAGTCGTTGTCGATCGACTGTTTAGCGGCCTCGTTAGGTACGCACCGTGCCGAGAAGCGCCTGGAGGAGTACTTTATTGGCATGCATCCTGGGATGCGTCGTGGCATCGCTGCTCATCGCCCATGTGTAGCGCGCTCCCACCATGTAGATGACCTGCGTCTGCTGCTCCCCAAACTGCACGCTGAGGTCGGCAGGAACGACCATCAGAGGCTTCATTAATTTGGGGATCCCGATGGCCAACGACAGATGTGCCCCGTATACGGTACTGCCCCCTCCGCCCCCTGAGCCCCCAGCGTTGCCGTCGGCCCAGTGATTATCAGCAAACGCAAGGGTGGGCACTAACACGGCGAAAACAACCCAGGACATATGGAAACGCATGAGATGCTCCTTTCGAAATCCCGGGAATAGAGGCGCGTTTCCGCCTCGAAAGACTGCAGTCTTTTTAACAGGGGCGTCGAGTATTAGTGACAAGCTCAGCAGTTGTCAAGCGGTCAGTGGCAAGCCTTGGCGCTGGTGGCACACCTCATTTCGCAAACCAGGCGAACGCTTCGCGGACGACCGGTTCGGGGACCGAATGGCCGCCTTCGTACTCCCGGTAGCGTCACGTCGTACCCCAGTTTCTTCAAGGCTGGCACGAACTTTCGGCTAGTTTCGTCGATCGGCATCACGGCGTCGCTGGTGCCGTGCGAGATGAAGATTCGGGGCGTGCCGCGCGCATCCCGCGGCGTCATGAAGCCCGGCGAGAAGGCGGCGACGTGACTGAACACATCGCCGGCGCCGATGCCAAACGACAGGGAGGTACGAGGCGCCGTCGGAGAAGCCGGCCACGCACATCCGGTTCCGGTCGATCGACCAGCGATCGACGGTCTGCCGCAGGGCGCGGGCCACGAACTCCACATCGGGTCCCCAGTCGCCAAGCACCGCATCCCAACTGCGCTCGTCCCTGGAGTCCGGCGCGAGCACGACGACGCCGAAGGCGTCGGCAAGGGGAAACCATGCGGCCGAGCGCGACGCCGATCCTCCGGCGCCGTGGAAGAGCAGCATCAGTTTCGCCGGCGTGCCGTCGCGGTACCCACCGGGCACGTACACCAGGCCGTCCCGGTGCGTGTCGAAGCCAAGCGGATAGGTCCTGGCTCGGTATCGAGACCGAGCTTCGGGGGACAAGGCTCGCTGCGCGATGCCGCGGCGCAAGGAATTCGCGCCTGCTGATGACCATATCGAGGGGTTGTCACTATAATCCTGCAGGAGATGCGGATCCTCGCGATCGTGATGGCCGGCGCGGCCCTGCTCGCCGCCCAGGCGCCCGTCGATTCCAAGCAGGAAGCACAGCTGCGCCGGATTTTTCCCGACGCCGTGTCGTTTTCGCCGAAGGGCGGCGAGCCGCCGCACTTCAAGGTCTTCAAGAAGGATCCGGCGACGGGGTCGCCCGTGCTCGCGGGGCTGGCGTTCTGGACGACCGAGCTCGATCCGCTCGAACGCGGCTACGACGGCCCGATCAAGATGCTCGTCGGCATGGACACGGCCGGCGTCCTAGTCAGCGTGCTCGTCGTCGATCACCACGAACCGTACGGCTATTTCTCGGTCGACCTGCCCGCGTTCTCGGCGCAGTTCAAGGGCAAGAGCATCCGCGACCCGTTCCGGTTGGGCGCGGACGTGGACGCGGTGTCGCGCGCCACGATGACCGTGGGCAGCGCGTCGCGCGCCGTGCGCAACAGCGCCAGGCGGGTCGCGACCCAGCTCTTGACGCCTCCGAAGAAGTAGGCCGGGCCTTTAGGCCGGGCGCCACGCGCCGACCTAAAGGGTCGGCGTCACGGCCGGCCGTCGGTCGGCGCCGAGATGATCGTCGAGCCGGTCCTTGAGCCCGCTCGACACCAGCACCTGGTTCTCGGCGGTGACGATGACGCCCTCCACCTGCGGCAGCCGTTCGATGAGCGCCATCCCCTTGGCCGGACCCAGGACGAACACACCGGTCGACAGCCCGTCCGCCACGATCGCGCGATCGCTGACGATCGTCACGCTGCGGCAGCCACTCGCGGGCTCACCCAGATCCGGGTCAATGATGTGGTGGAAGCGCCGGCCGTCCTTGATGAAGAACCGTTCGTAGTCGCCAGACGTGCTGAACGTGGCGTCGGACAGCTCGAGCGACGCGAAGATGCTGTCAGCGGGTCCCCGCGGATCCTGGATGCCGAGCCGCCACATTCGGTCGCCCCGCCTGCCGGCGACGTACATGTCGCCGCCCGCCTGCACCATGAAATCGCGGAGGCCGTGCCGCCTGAGGGCGGCAACGGCGCGGTCGACCGCGTACCCCTTGCCGATTCCCCCGAAGTGAACGCGCATGCCCTGACGCGCGATGAACGCGGTTTTTGCCGCGGGATCGAACTCGACACGCCGGTAGTCGATCAACGGCAGCCGCTCCTGAATCGCGGCTGGGGAGGGAATCGAGTTGTCCTGATCGTGATCGAATTTCCAGAGGTCGGAGAGCGCCGCGAAGGTGACGTCGAACTTGCCCTCGGTCCAGTCGCCGATCTGGCGGGCCATCGCCAGGACCTCGAGGGTTTCCGGGCTGACCGAGACCGGGTGGATGCCGGCCGCGGCGTTCAGCCGCTGCACGTCGCTGCCATCGCGCCAGATGCTCAGCAGCGACTCGAGCCGATCGAACTCCGCGAAGACCTCGTCAAACGCCGCGGTCGCGGCCGCCTCGTCGGCGGTCCACGCCGTCAGCCGCAGCTCGGAGCCCATCGCGACGCGCGCCCGCTCGATCTTGGCGGGGGGGCTTGTTGCGCCGCATGCGGCCAGGAGCGTGGCGGCGCAGGCGGCAGCGGCGACAGCCGGACGGAACGTCACGGCACGATCGTCACCTGAATCGGCGCCGATGTCACGTTGTTGGTCTCGGGGCTCTCGTCCACGACTCCGAATGCATCGGCCTGGGCGAGGAGGTAATAGTTGCCGGCCGGAGTGCCGGCGGGAATCTGGACCGCGGTCACGCCGCTGTTCGACACGCCAGCGGCGAGCGCCGGCACGTTGCGTTCGCCAATCACGATGTCGCCCGCATCCAGCGTGTAGTTGGTCGAGAAGTAGATACCGGATCGTCGAGGCCCCGGCGGTCCCGCTGCCCTGGTTCACGATCGTATCGTTCGCGTTCACCGTGCCGCCCGCCGCGATCGCGGCAGGCGTCGGGTAGAGCCTCGAAAGCCAGAGGTCGGGTCCGATGCGGAGCGAATATGTCGCCGTGTTGTTGCCCTCCTGCGTCTCCGCGATCGCGTTCGACGCATCGACCTTGGCGATCACGTAGTAGACGCCCGAGGCCGTCCCCGCCGGAATGGTCAGCGTGGTTGGACCTGACGAGATGCCGCCGGCCGCCAGTGCCGGGATCGCACGGGTGACGTTCAGGCTCGGGTCGCCGGCATCCAGGATCCAGTCGGCCGACAAATAGAACGCGACCGACGACGCCAGCGCATCGCCGCCGCCCTGGTTGGTCGCCGTGTCAGTGACCACGATCGGGGCGCCGGCGGCCCCCCTCGACGGCCCGGTCACGCTCGAGACCGTGAGGTCCGGACCGACCTGGAATCCGCGCAAGGTGGTGTTGTTCGTCTCCTGGCTTTCCACGACCTGGGAATCGCCGTCGGCCTTGGCGATCAGGTAATACGACGCCGGTCGCCGTATTCGCCGGAATCGTCAGGTTGATCGACGCCGAGTGGCCTGCGCCGGCGTCGAGTGTCGGCACGCTATGAGCCTCCCCGAGCAGCGTGTCGCCCGGCTCGAGCAGCGAGTTGACGGAAAGATAGAACCGCGTGGCCGTCGAGGCGACCGGTCCGGCTCCCTGGTTGGCCGTGGTATCCGAAACGGCGATGGTGCGTCCCGCCCCGCCCTTGGCTGGCGCGGTGAATGCCGACACGATGAGATCTCCGCCGATCTGGACCGACTTCGGGAGCGTGTTGTTCGCTTCGTTGGTCTCCGCCACGAGGTTGGCGGCGTCCGCCTTCGCGAACACGTAGTACGTTCCGGCCGGCGCACTGGCGGGTAAGGTCACCGAGACCGACGCGGTATGACTGGCGCCCGCTTCGAGCTGCGGCACGAGGTGTTCGGGCATCAACAGTGTGTCGTTCGCGTCGAGGATCAGGTTGTCAGAGAAGTAATAGCGCGTTGTCGACGGCGCCGCACTTCCCGAACCCTGGTTCCTGGTCGTTTCTGTGATGGCGAGCGGCAGTCCGGCGCCGCCTTTCGTCGGAACCGTCAATACCGAGACGACGAGGTCGGTGCCGATCTGCAGCCCACGCGACGCCGTGTTGTTCGATTCCTGTGTTTCCGCCACGACGTTCGCCGCGTCGGCCACCGCAAGCAGATAGTACGCGCCCGATACCGTGCCGGCTGGAATGGTCAGCGACGTCGTCGCCGTGCTGGTCCCGGAGGCCCCGAGCTGCGGCACCACGTGGCTCCCGTTCAACTCGGTGTCACCCGCATCCCACTGCCAGTTCGTGGAAAGGTAGAAGCGAGTCGTGGAGGCGGCCACGGTGGCCGTGCCCTGGTTCGTCGTCGTCTCCGTGACAGAGATCACGGTGCCCGCGCCGGCCATCGCCGGAGCGGTCAACGCCGAGACGACGAGATCGCCGCCAATCTGAATGGTCCGCGGCGACGTGTTATTGCTCTCGAGCGCCTCGACGATCTGGTCGTTCCCGTCGGCCTTGGCGATCAGCAGGTAGGTGCCAACCGCGGTGCCGGCAGGAATCGTGACGTCCGTTGTGCCGGCGCTCGACGTGCCTGCCGCCAGAGAAGTGAACGTGCGGGTTCCGCTCAACAGGATGTCAGACGCATCCAGGATGTAGTTCGACGAAAGATAGAACGTGACGGCGAACGCGCCCGCGTTCCCGCCGCCCGTGTTGGCGATCGTCGAACTGATGTTGAGCACGCCGCCCGGTGCGCCGGTGAGCGGGACGCCGAGCGCAGTGACTTCCAGATCGGGCCCGACTTTCAGGGTCCGTACGAACAGGTTGTTCGTCTCGGCGCTTTCGAGCTCCGTGTCGTTAGCGTCCGCGACGGCGAAGAGGTAGTACGTCCCTCCGGTCGTATTCGGCGGAATGGTAATCGTCGCGGTGGACGTGACCGATGCACCTGGCGCCAGGGGACCAATCGCCAGCTCGGTCAGACTGGGATCGCCTGGCTCGACGATGCCGTTCGCCGAGAGGTACAACGCCGTCGTCGTCGCTTCGGACGCGCCGGTGCCCTGGTTGCGCGTCGTGACGGTCAGGGTGAACGACACCCCGGCCCCGGCCGGCGGCGGCGCCTGGACCGACGTGATCATGAGGTCCGCCGGTGCATGAGGCGTCGCCGACGCCTCGTTCGAGTCGCCGCTCTCGCCGAGCGAGTTTGCCGCCGAGACGACGTAGTAATACGTCGTTTCATTGACCGCTGACGTATCGGTGTAGGCTGGCTGCCTTTCACGTTGGACGCGATCGTGGTGTAAGGTCCGCCGGCCGTCGTCGACGCGCTTGACGAGATAGCGCGTCGCGCCGAGCGAAGCCGACCACGACAGGAACACGCGATTGTCGCCGGGGCCGGCCGTCAGGTTCTGCGGGGTCGGCGGCGGCGCCAGACACGAGTGACACGGCGCTGTGGACGTTGAGGCGGCCGCCGGTGATCGTGATGCCGGCCAGCCCGCGACGGCGTCGACCGTCCCGATCAAGCGCATCCTTCAACGCAGGTGTGTCGATGCTGGCAGACCGACAGGACGAGCGCGGCCGCGCCCGAGACGTGCGGCGTCGCCATCGACGTGCCGCTGAAAGCCGCGTAGGTGTTGCCGATCGTCGTCGAGAGAATGTTGTCGCCGGGCGCGCCGAGGTGGACCGACAGCTCGCCGTAGTTCGAGAACCAGGCGCGCTCGATCGAAATTGTTCGGTGGCGGCAACGTCGATCATGTTGTCCGCGGTGTAGCTGGCCGGATAGGTCGGCAGGAGGTCGTTGTCGAAGGAGCTGTTGCCGGCCGCGGCGACAAACAGCATGTCCGCCTCGTTGGCCGCGTTGATCTCGTCGAGCAGCGCCTGCGAAAATCCGGCGCCGCCCCAGCTGTTCGAGAGCACGCGGATGTCCGCGCCGGCGGAGGCGGCGAATGCCTGTTTCGCTTCGATCGCAAATCGAATCCCGCTCGATCGCATCGGCGATGCTCCCGCCGCCGGTTTGCATCGAGGAACTTGATGCCCATGATCCGCGTCGTCCAGTTCACGCCGACGACGCCGAGCTGGTTGTTGCCGACGGCGCCGATCGTCCCCGACACGTGCGTGCCGTGGTTGTGGTCGTCCATCGGGTCGCAGGTGCGGAGAATCGCATTGAAGCCATGCGTACCCGCGGCGCAGGTCACCGGTGTGCCGCCGATGTCGACGGTGAACGCCGCAGGCGCCGTCCACATGTTCGCCGCGAGATCCTGATGCGTATAGTCGACGCCGGTATCGATCACGGCGACGACCGTATTCGGCGATCCGACCGAGACATCCCAGGCCGCTGTGGCGTGAATGTCGGCACCGGCGATCCCCGGCATGCCTGCGACCGGCTGGCCGGTGTTCTCGAGGCCCCAGAGGCTTGAAAAGCTCGGATCGTTTGGTGTGCCCACGATCGTGACGACGTAGTTCGGTTCGGCGTACTCCACATCGCCGCGCCGCGACAGCCGCTCAATCAGCGCGGCCGCATTCAGGTTTCGCGAGCGCACGCGATAGATGCCGGTGCGTCCCACTCGTGCGATCGCGTCAGCGTCGACCTCATTGGTCACGGCGTCCAGGTCGGTGTCGCGCGGCGCACTGCGGAAGCGCACGAGCGCTTCGCGCGCCCGCGCCTCGCGTCCGTCGACGCGTTCGACCGCTCGTCGCCCCGGCCCTTGCGCCGAGGTGGGCAGCCACATGGCGCCGATAGCCCCGGCCAGAAGACACAAATTGATAACGGCGCGACGGCGCATCGAAACCTCCACGCAGCCGGCACAAACCGGCTACTTACAAAACCGTGTCAGAGAGGCGAGCCGGAACGGATGTTACCGACGAATGGAAGAACCACTCGAAACGTTGCACGCAAAATGCCGCTGTTCTGTTTCGAGACAGGTGGGGAGGGTGCGGACCTTCAGGTCCAACCGTCGTGCGGACCCTTAGGTCCGCCCTGTAGCGCGGACTTCAGGTCCGCGATGCAGCGAGTTCACCGAGTCTGACCAAGTTCGTTGCTGCTCCGTACCTGGCCGCCTTCGCCGGCGAATTCTCGTCGTGACATCACACGTTTGTAGAGGGCTATTTCAGCTGGCGGAGTTGGTCGTCGGGCAAAGTGACGACGAAAGGCTCACCGGCGGCAGACAACACCCTGACTACGACCTCCGCGCCGGGGGCGAAGGCGTTCATCGGGAAATGCACCTCGCCGGCATGGAGTGACGCCGACGCACCGCTGCCGTTGCTGAACTGCATCGGCCGCAGGTCGGACTTCACCGGCTTGATCACCCGGCTGTCCCGGGTGACGGTCACGCCCGTGACGTCGGGTGCCTCGATCCGCTCAGGGTTGACGCTGAAGACCGCCGCGTCGGTCCACGGCACGGCCGTGAGCGCCTCGCGCATCCTGAGATGCTCGATGACCGCGCGGCGATAAGCCATGTACGGCGTGGCCAGGTAGATCGTCAGGTCCTGCCTGCGCACGATCGACACGGGGAACGTCTCGAAGTCGCCCCACCGCGCGCGCACGCGCTTGTCGAGCGCGAGCACGATCGCGCTGCTGTCACCCTTGCCCTCTGCCTGCGCGTCGCGCGTCATCGCGCGCACGGCCGACGCGGTCGGCAGTTCGGCCTTTTGTGCCTGGACGGCTGCGCCCAGCCCGACGGCAAGAACGACGTGAACGACGCCCCGCACGCGCGTATTATGTATCTCGTGATACTCCACATGCGCGCGATCGGCTGTGCGCTCGCCATGGTGGCCGCGCTGGCGGCGACGCTCGCCAGCCAGTCCAACCCCCAGTCCAAGCCCCAGTCCAAGACATGGCCGGCGCCTCGCACACCGGACGGCCACCCGGATATCCAGGGTGTCTGGACCAACGCCACAATCACTCCGTTCGAGCGTCCCGCGAATCTTGCCGACAAGGCGTTTCTGACGCCGCAAGAAGCCGCCGACCTCGAGCGACGGACGCTCGAGCGGCGCGCGCAGGCCGAGACCGCTCCCCGGCCGGCGAAAGCCACCGACCCGGGCGCCTACAACGATTTCTGGATGGATTCGGGCACGAAGGTCTTGCCGGGCGGCCAGACGTCGCTCGTCGTCGAGCCCGCCGACGGCCGCGTGCCGGTGCGGCCTGCGGCCGAGAGGGTGCGCGACGAGCATCTGAAGCGCAGCTTCAACGATCCCGAGTTCATGAGCGTGTGGGACCGCTGCATCAGCCGCGGTATACCCGGCTCGATGTTTCCCGCCGGCTACAACAACGCTTACCAGATCCTCCAGATGCCCGGCTACGTGATCATCCTCTACGAGATGATTCACGACGCCCGCATCATCCCGATCGGTCCGCGCCCGCACGCGCCGTCGCCGATCCGCAACTGGATGGGCGACTCGCGAGCCCGCTGGGAAGGGAACACGCTGGTCGTCGACGTGACGAACTACAACAACAGGGGCTGGATCGCTTCGAGCGCGGCGGGCGGCCGGATCAAGGGGATTCCACACACCGAGCAGCTCCACGTCGTCGAACGGTTCACGCGGACGGGACCCGACACGCTGCAGTACGAAGCGACCATCGACGATCCCGAGATCTACACGCAAGCGTGGAAGGTGGCGTTTCCGCTCACGCGCGATCCTGAGTACCGCATCTTCGAATACGCCTGCCACGAAGGAAACCAGGCCGTGGGCAACGTCCTGCGCGGCGCGAGGTATCAGGAAGGCAGCCGGCCGTGACGCGGTCCGCGGCCGTCCTGCTGGCGGCGGTTGCCGTCATGCCGGCAGCCGCGACGGCGCAGACCGTAGCTGCGGCCGCGGGGAACACCGGCTGGGTGGTGCCGCGGACGCCGGACGGACAACCTGATCTCGGCGGCGTGTGGGACTACCGGACGGCAACGCCCCTCGAGCGCCCCGCTGAGTTCGCCGGCAAGGAATTCCTGAGCGACCAGGAGATCGCCGAGTACGAACGCCGCGCCGCGGCGCGCGACGATGGACGCCCGCCGGATGATCCGCGCAGCGATCCGTCGGTGCACCCGCCGTGGTGGCTCGACTACGGGCGCAGTGTCGTCGCGACGCGTCGATCGTCGCTCATCGTCGATCCACCGGACGGGCGGATCCCCCCGCTGACTGCCGATGCGCAGAGGCGAGCGGCCGAGCGCCGCGCCGCCAGCAAGGGGCGCGGCCCCGCCGACTCGCCCGAAGATCGCACGCTGTGGGAACGCTGCATCACGCGGGGGCTTCCCGAAGGGATGCTGCCGGCGGGGTACAACAACAACGTCCAGTTCCTGCAGACGCCGGCCTACGTCGTCATCGTCTCCGAGATGATTCACGATGCGCGCATCGTGCCGATCGACGGCCGTCCACACGCGCCGGCTGCGATCCGCTCCTGGCTCGGCGATTCACGCGGCCGCTGGGAGGGCAACACGCTGGTCGTCGAGACGACGAATTTCTCGCCGAAGACGAACTTCCGCGGGGCGAGCGAGAATCTGCGGCTGATCGAACGCTTCACCAGGGTCGATCGCGACACGATCGAGTACCGGTTCACGGTTGAGGATCCCGCGACGTGGACGCGACCGTGGACCGTGACGTTTCCGCTGGTGAAGAGCGACGGCCAGATGTACCAGGTACGCCTGCCACGAGGCCAATTACGGCCTGCAGAACATCCTGAAAAACGCCCGGGTTGCCGAGGGGAGGCCCGAGGGGAGGCCCGAGGGGAGGCAAAGATGAGGTCCGTCGCCGTCGCCGGTTGTCTGACGCTCATCGCCGTCCTGCTGCAGCCAGCCGTGCCGGCGAGCCAGGGCGCCGCCAAGCCGCCGCGAACCCCCGATGGGAAGCCCGACCTCCACGGAGTCTGGAATTACGGGACGGTGACGCCGCTCGAACGTCCACGGGAACTGGCCGACAAGGAGTTCCTCACGCCGGAGGAAGCCGAGGCGTTCGCGCGCCAGACCGTCCAGTCGCGTGACGTCGACGCGAACCGGCGCAGCCAGAGCGCCACCGCTGATGTTGGCTCCGCGTACAACAATTTCTGGTACGACCGCGGCTCCACGGCGGTGGGGACGCGCCGGACGTCACTCGTCATCGACCCGCGCGACGGCCGCATCCCGGCGCTGACGCCCGAAGCGCAGGCGAGAGCGCAGGAACGCGCCGCGGTCCGCAAGCAGCGCGGGCCCGCGGACGGCCCCGAGGACCGGGGCCTGTCGGAGCGCTGCATCATGTTCGGCGCCGGTCCTCCGATCCTGCCGGGACCGTACAACAACAACCTGCAGATCTTCCAGACGCCGACGCACGTGGTGATCCTGAACGAGATGATCCACGACGCGCGCATTGTCCCGCTCGACGGGCGAGGGCCGGCGCCCGACGCCGTTCGTCCATGGCAGGGCGTCTCGCGTGGCCGGTGGGAAGGCGATACGCTGGTGGTCGAGACGACGAACTTCTCGACCAAGACGAATTTCCGGAACACGACCGACCGGCTGCACCTCGTCGAGCGGTTCCGCCGCCCCGACGCCAACACCCTGTTGTACGAGTTCACCGTGAACGATCCCTCGTCGTACACGCATCCGTGGACCGTCTCGCTCCCGATGGCGAGGAGCGAGGAGCCGATCTACGAGTACGCGTGCCACGAAGGCAACGAAGGGATGTTCGGGATCATGAAGGGCACGCGCGTCGAAGAGGGCGCCGCGTCGAAGAAGTGAGGCGGACCGCGGCGGCCGCCCTCATCTTGTTTAATCTCCTCGCGGCGGCGATTGCGTCGGGCGACGCGGCGCAGCGCCGGAGCTTGTGGGACGAGTACGCGGTCGAGCCGCGGCTGCACAACGTTCCCTACGACGGCCGGTTCACCTTCGCCCGGATCAAATACACCACCGCGCCCGGCGGTTACTGGTACCAGGGCATGCCGTCCTGGTCGCACGGGTATCCTGTTTCCGAGGACAACCTGCTGCGGATCATGAACGAGGTCACGCACTTGCGCGGCCGTGTCGACGGCTTCAACGTCTTCGCCCTCGACGATCCCGAGCTGTTCAAGTATCCGATGGCCTACATCATCGAGGTCGGGTGGTGGACGTTGACCGACAGCGAGGCGGCTGCGTTGCGCGCCTACCTCGCGAAGGGCGGCTTCGTCATCGTCGACGACTTCAAGACGCCGAACTTCAACGGCGGCGGTGGATGGGACCTGTTCGAGGCCAACATGCGCCGCGTCCTGCCGGGCGCGCGCTTCGTCGACATGCAGGCGAGTCACCCGATCTTCCATTCGTTCTTCGAGATCCACTCGTTGCGGAACTTCCCGCAGGCCTACAACGCCGGCGAGCCCATCTTCCGCGGCTTGTACGAGGACAACGACCCGAGCAAGCGGCTGCAGATGATCGTGAACTACAACACCGACATCTCGCAGTACTGGGAGTGGTCGGGCCGCGGGCTGCGGCCGTTCGACGAAACCAACGAAGCCTACAAGCTCGGCGTCAATTACGTGATGTACGGGATGACGCACTGAGGTGCCGGGTGCTGGTGCTAGGTGCCGGGTGCTGCGGGATTGCCGTGCCGAAGCCCGGCGCGATGGCAACGGCGAAGGTGAGTCCGGGCTTACCGCGCTAGGTAATCGCCGGCCTTACCAAGCGCAGCACGCAGCACCGCACCCAGCACCCGCGCACCTGGCGCCCAGATGACTCTGTCGCGCTACTACAACTGGCTGTCCTGGTTTCAGCGCGTCACCAGCTGGGTCGGGCAGGGTGGCGGATATCAGTCGCTCACCGTTCACCGGCTGCTGAAGTCGAGCGATCCCGCGATTGCCAGCGCCGATGTGGTTCACGAGCGGATTCTGGCGGTGGTCGGGTCGCTGCAGGCGCCGCGCGTCATCGATGCGGGTTGCGGCCTCGGCGGCACGATCTTCTATCTCCACCGGAAGCTTGGCGGCGAGTATCACGGCCTGACCGTCAGCCCGACCCAGCGCGCTCATGCTGAGCGCGAGGCGAGGCGGCGTGGTGTCGCTGCCGCATGCCATTTCCACCTGCGGTCGTACGACGACGACCCTGGCGGCATCCTGCCTGGCGGCGCCGAGCTCGTCGTGGCGATTGAATCGCTCGCCCATTCGCCCGACCCGGTGCGCAGCATCGCCAACCTCGCCCGCGCCCTTCGCACCGGTGGACGGCTGGTGGTCGTGGACGACGTGCCGGACGACGGGCTGGCCCTGACGGACGACGACTTCGCGGCTTTTCGCGCCGGGTGGCGTTGTCCGGCCATCGCGCGCCGCGGCGTCCTCCTCGGCGCGCTTTCAGAAGCCGGCCTTACCGTGGACACCGAGCACGACCTGACGCCGCTCGTCGCCCTGCGCGATCCTCATGCGCTCGAACGGCTGACGAAGAACAACCGCCGATGGCGAATGTTGGTGGGTTGGACGGGAGCAGCCGAGTTGATCGATTCGTTGTATGGCGGGCTGATGCTCGAACGGCTCTACCGGCGCGGGCTCATGCAGTACCGCCTGGTGGCGGCGAGGCGGACGGCAGCATCCGGCTGAGAACGGCGTCACGGCGAACGAGATGGTGATAGAGCACGCCGGCCAGGTGGACGGCGAAGAGTGCGGCGAGCACGAACGCGAGGGTTTCGTGGACTCCCTGCAACCGCTCCGCCAGTTCGCGATCTTCCGAAACCGGCGCCGGCAGCGGAAGCAGCCCGAGGTAGACCACTGGAAAGCCGAAGGCGGTGCTCATCAGCCAGCCGACGATCGGCTGCGCGACCAGGATCAGATACATCGCCACGTAGACGATGCCGGCCGCGATCTTCTCCGAGGCCGGCACGTCGAGCGGCGGCGGCCGGTGCGTCAGCCGCCACACCAGGCGCAGCGCAGTCAGCGCGAAGACGGTAATGCCCGCCCATTCGTGCCAGCTGAAGACGCGGATCTTCTGTTCGTCAGGCACCCAACGCGTCATCGAGATGCCGAGCCCGAACAGCACGAGCAGCAGTACGGCAGTCGCCCAATGCAGAGCTCGCGCGAGCGGCGTGTACGTCACGACCCTACATTAGTCGACTCGTCGGGAATAAAAAAGTCGACAGTCTTCAGTCGACTGTCGACTGTCGACTGTCGACTGTTGACTACTTGGCTGGCGTTGCGACCGGTTGACCTTTCTCGATGATGTAGGTCGCCAGCACCTTTGCTCCGGCGCTGCTCTTGTTGGTCGCGTTGTGAATGGCCCCGGCCGGGATGATGAAGGCCTGACCGGCCTTGAGCGTCGCGGCCGGTTTACCGTCGATCTCGACCAGCACGGTTCCCTCGAGCACGTAGCCGACTTCCTCGCCGGGATGCGTGTGTCGTCCAGCCGACACGCCAGCGGGGATCTCGGCGATGGCCTGCACCACTTCCTTGCCAGGCGCCGACAAATCGCCGCGCTGCACTTCTGTCCGCTTGAATGTCGGCTGCTGTCCCGCAGCCGCGACCGTGATGGCCAGGAGCGCCGCGGCCGTCGCCGCGGCGTGAACTCTGTTCCTTCTCATCGAAACCTCCGCCGAACTATTTGCTGCCTTCTTCTGACCGCGCCGCGGTCAGCATGTTCACCAACCCGTAATTGCCTTCGTGACAGGCGTACTCGTAGATCAATTCCTTACTGCGGGCCATCTGCAGCCGCGCCGTCCAGGGACGCGTGAAGACCGCAGGGTTGTCGACCGTGAACTCGTACCCGAGCGAATCGTCGCTGGTCCGCGTGAAGCGCTCGACGACGCGCAAATGCTCGTCCCACCCGCGAAACGCCACCTCCGAATTTCCGCGAAACGCCGCCTCGGGCATGAATTGCGTGGTCTCGACGACGAGCGTGTCGCCATCCCACCGGCCTCGTGAGTCGCCGAGCCACGTGCGCAGGTGTGCTGCGCGGTTCGGGCGGCCGTCGAGCGGGATCACGCGCGCGTCGTGGATCATCTCGGTGTAAATCATCATGGCGTCCGGCGTCTGAACGATCTGGACGTTGTTGTTGTACGGGCCGGGCAAGAGCGGCGGCCCGGCGCCGAACAACAGGCATCGCTCCTGGATGCTGAACGCTTCCGGACCGTCGAGGCCGTTGGCGCGGCGCGTCGCCGACCGCGCGGCGGCACGTTGCTGCGCCGCCGGCGTCATCGCCGGAATGCGCCCATCCGGGGGATCGACGATGAGCGACGTGCGCAGATCGGGCAGCAGCTTCGGACCGTAATCGAGCCACCCGGGTGCGTGGACGGCAACGGCGCCCGCGATGCGCTGGGCTTCGCGCCGCTCGAACTCGGCGGCCTCCTCCGGCGTGAAGAACGCCTTGCCGACGAACTCCTTTCGCCGTTCGAGCGGCGTCGCGGTGCGGAGATCCCAGACGCCCTGGAGATCGGGTCGTCGGTCGGACGTCCGGGGCGCGCCCGCCGGAGGCCGCTGGGCACCGGCCGCCGCCCCGGCGACGAGGATCGCTGCCACCGCCCACGCAATACGCCGCGCCATGATGGGTTCCAGAGTGTACACTCCGCGCACGAAAAAAGCCGCACTACCCTTTGAGCGTCGGCAACCGCCTGACGAGTTTGTCAGCGCGCCTGCAGTTTCGTCGCTGAGTCCGGCGCGCTCTGCCCGGAATTGCGTATCTGACAGGGGTCCGTGCCTTGCACGGGCCCCTGCATGGATCACGAGGTACCAGTCGACTACTACGACGTGCTGCAGGTGAGCCCCGGCGCGGAGCCGGATACCATCCACCGCGTCTACCGCCTGCTCGCGCAACGCTTTCATCCCGACAACAAGGAAACGGGCAACCCGGCCAAGTTCCGCGAGATTGCCGAAGCGTATGCCGTGCTGGGTGATCCGGAAAAACGCGCCCGCTTCGACGTCGTCCACGATCGGCAGCAGAAGGAGCGCTGGCGCCTGGTCGAGACCGGCCAGAATGCCGACCATGATTTCGATCTCGAGCAGCGAGTCCGGCTGACAGTGCTCGAGGTGCTGTACACCAAGCGCCGGACCGATCCGCACGGCGACGGCCTGTCGCCGCTCGACCTGGAGAAGTTCACCGGCCGCGCCCGCGAGCAGCTCGAGTTCACGTTGTGGTATCTCAGCAACCGCAAGTTCGTGCAGCGGTCGGACAGCTCGCTGTTCGTGATCACCGCCGACGGCGTTGACCACCTCGAGAAGAACTACGACGCCCACCCGCAGGCCCGGCGGCTGCGCGCGGTGAACTCGTAAGCCTGGCGGCGTTTCAGCGCTCGTCGCGCGGCGGGCTCGACAGGGCGTCGTAGAGCCAGGCGCGCGCGAACTGCCAGTCGCGCTCGACGGTCGCGACCGACACCTCCAGCACCTCGCCGGTTTCCTGCAGGGACAGTCCTCCGAAGAAGCGGAGCTCCGCGATGCGGCTCTTGCGGGGATCGAGCGCCGCCAGCCGCGTCAGCGCCGCGTCCAGGTCCAGGACGTCGACGTCCGCCGATCGCGTCACCGCGATGGCTTCGTCGAGCGTGACGCGGGCCCATTGGCCGGATCGCTTCGCGGCACGGCGGGCGCGCGCCCGATCGACGAGGATGCGCCGCATCATCTCGGCGGCGACGCCGAAGAACTGGGAGCGATTGCGCCAGGACGCGCGCTGGTCGACCATGCGGAGGTAGGCCTCGTGCACGAGTGCGGTCGGCTGCAGGGTGTGGCCACCGCGCTCGCGGCGGAGGTAGGCGGCCGCCCGGCGGCGCAGCTCGTCGTAGACGAGCGGCATCAGCTCGTCGCGCGCCGCGAGGTTGCCCTCGCGCCACGCGTGCAACAGCCGCGTCACATTGTTGTCGTCAGGCGTCGCCAATCGAAACTCGCGCGATTCTGCCCAGTGGCTCGCGCGGCGTCAAGCGCTGGAATGGCCGCCGCGGTTCGTGTTACCACTTCACATGCGCCTGCTCCTGATCAGCACTTCCACCTTGTACGGCGGCGGTTACCTGGATCACTGCGCGGCGGCGATCGACGGGTTCCTGCGTCCGGGCGTGTCGCGCGTGCTGTTCGTTCCCTACGCGCTTGTTGACCGCGACGCCTACGCCGGCCGTGCCCGCGATCGCTTCGCCCGGATGGGATTCGAGCTGGACTCGATTCACGACGCCACCGGCCCGGCGATGGCCGTCGAGCGCGCCGAGGCGATCTTCGTCGGCGGCGGCAATACGTTTCGTCTGCTCGACGCGCTCTGGCGGAACGACTTGATCGAGCCGATCGCCCGCCGCGTGCGCTCGGGCATGCCGTACATCGGGTCGAGCGCCGGGTCGAACGTCGCGTGCGTCACCATCAAGACGACCAACGACATGCCGATCGTCCAGCCGCCGACCTTCGATGCGCTGAACCTCGTGCCGTTCAACATCAACCCGCACTATCTCGACCCGGTGCCCGGCTCGACGCACATGGGAGAGACGCGCGAGGAGCGGATCGCGCAGTTTCACGAGGAGAACCTGCCGCCGGTGGTCGGGTTGCGGGAAGGCGCGTGGCTGCGGGTCGACGATGGCGGGGTGACGCTCGAAGGCAGTACGGGGGCGCGGTTGTTCAGGCGGGGACAGGCGCCTGAAGAGTACGCCCCTGGAACGCGGTTGCCGTTGTAAGGGGCTGACGCGGTAGGGTGCTTCGCGCTCACGCGGTAGAGTGCCTTGAACTCACGCTGAAAGGTGCTTTCGGACTTACGCAGTAGGGTGCTTTGAACTCACGCGGTAAGAGTGCTTTGGCCTCACATCGTAGGGTGCTGCGTGAAAGTGAAAGTGCGAAGCACCCTGCCGCGAAAGCGCCAAGCACCATAGAGCGGCAGCGCCCAGCACCCTACGGCGATAGTGCGAAGCACCCTAGAGCGATAGTGCGAAGCACCTACAGCGATAGCGTCATTACGGCAGCCCGTAGGTCACGAGCGTATCCGTAGCGACGATGGCCACGTACTGCTTGCCGTCGCTTGACGTGTAGGTAATCGGGTTCGCGTTGCCGCGGCGGTCGAGGCGCGTGATCCACAGCTCTTTGCCGCTCGTCGTTTCGAGCGCGCGAAACCGATTGTCGTCGGTCGACGCCACGAACAACAGGCCGCCGGCGGTCGCGATCGGCCCGGCGAGCGCGGGCCGGCCGGTATTCTGCCGTCCTGCCGGAAGCTGCTCGGTGATCCCGAGCGGGATCTGCCACGCGACGTCTCCAGTTGCCGTGTTGATCGCGGTGAGCCGTCCCCATGGCGGTTTCTGGCACGGCCAGCGCACGTCGGCACCCTGGACCCGGACGTCGAACGTGCCGCGACCCGGCGTCGTCTTCTCGTAGGGAACGGTCGAACCTTGCTTCGACGGCTGCATCCCGCCGAGCGCGCCGACATCCTGCGAGACGGCGAACACGAATCCGGTCTTCGGATCCGACGCGGTCCCGCCCCAGTTGGCGCCCCCCAGGCCTCCCGGGAATACGAGCGACCACGGCGCATTCTCGGCGCGGAGCTGCCAGGGCGTGAACGGTCCTTCGTTCCTCACTCCGCCAATCTTCTGCACGAACTCGCTGCACGCGGCGGCGTGCTCCGGAGTGGTATCCGCCGCCGTCACCAGATCCTCGTTGCGATACGTGACGCGCCCAAGAGGCGGAGGCTTGACCGGGATCGGTTGTGTGGGAAATGCCTTCTCGCCGGGGACGTTGCTCGCCGCGACCTTGCGTTCCTCGACGCCGTACAGCGGTTCGCCTGTCTCACGGTTCAGGAGGTAGAGGTAGCCCGACTTCGTCGTCAGCGCCAGCGCCGGCACCGGTTTGCCGTTTCGGACCACGTCGAAGAGCCCCGGCGGCGCCGGCGGATCGGCATCCCAGAGATCGTGGTGAATCGTCTGGAAATGCCATTTGTACTTCCCGGTCTGGAGGTCGACGGCAACGACGGAGTTGCCGAACAGGTTCGCGCCGCCGCGATCGCCGCCCCAGGCGCCGGGAATTGGAGATGCCAGCGGAATGTAGAGCGTCCCGCGCGCGGCGTCGACGGTGAAGTAGAACGGCCACGCGTTCGCGCCGAGGCGATCCTTCCAGCTGTCGCCTTCCCACGTGTCGTGGCCGACGTGCCCTGGCTGGGGGACCGAGCTGAATTCCCAGCGCTTCGCGCCCGTCCGCGCATCGTACGCGCGAGCGTTGCCGATCCCCCCGGGTGTTCCCTGCGGCGTGTTCGCCCCGACGACCACGACGTTGTCGTGGACGAGGGGGACCGAGTTGTACGGGATGCCCAGATCGACCTCGCCGTTGGTGCCGAATCCGCTGGACAGCGTGCCGCTGGCGGCATCGATGGCGATCAGCCGCCGGCCGGCCGTGAAAATGATGCGCGCGCCGGTTGCGCCCTCGCCGGGCCAGTAGCCGACGCCGCGCCTGGATGGCGTGCCGCCGGTCACCACGTGACGCCATTTCTCGGTGCCGGTCGCCGCATCGAGCGCGACGACGCGATCGCCGGCAGGAACGTACATGACGCCAGCGATCACGATCGGCGTCGCCTGCGAGTTCACGTTCGGCGCCCCCTCGGTCTGGAGCCGGTACGTCCAGCTGCGAGCGAGGCGCGAAACGTTCGCCGTGGTGATTTGCGTGAGCGGCGAATGACCGGTACCAGCCGCGTCGCGGCGATACATCGGCCAGTCGCTGGGAGGAACTGGTTTCGCCGCTGACCTGTTCTGAGCGCCAACAGTTTGAAGCAGCGCCAGTACGCAGACGACGGCGAGCGGAATGGAACGCGAACCTGTCATGAGAACTCCTGGCAGTGCGCGACAGAATACCCTACACTTGGGCGCCTTCAAGCCCATCTTTAACGAGGAGCCATCATGGTGAAGTGGATTGCCCTGGCGGCGCTGGCGCTCCTGATCGTCGGCGTCGTGGCGTTTCCGCGCATCGGCCGCGAGTCGGCGGTCTCGGCGCAGCCTGCCGGTGCCGCAGCGGCTGCCGGGCAGGTCCGTACCTACTTCATTGCAGCCGACGAAGTCGTCTGGGACTACGCACCGAGCGGCCGCAACCAGGTGACCGGCGAACCGTTCACCAACCCGTTCGAGCGTCTGGTGGCGGTGCCCGGCAAGGGCGTGATCGGCAGCAAATACAAGAAGACGATCTACCGCGAGTACACGGACGTCACGTTCGCGACGCTCAAGCCGCGGCCGTCCGACTGGGAGCACCTCGGCTTCCTCGGTCCGTTGATCCGCGCCGAAGTCGGCGACACCATCAAGGTCGTCTTCAAGAACAACGGCAAGCATCCCTTCAGCATGCACCCGCACGGCGTGTTCTACGAGAAGGCGTCAGAGGGCGCGCAGTACAGCGACGGGACGACGATGAACCGCGGCACGACGCCGCCGGGCGGCACGCACAACTATGAGTGGCAGGTGCCCGAGCGTGCCGGCCCGACCGAGCACGAAACGAGCTCGGCCATGTGGATGTATCACTCGCATGTCGACGAAAACCTGGACGTGAACGCCGGCCTGATCGGGCCGATGGTGATCACCCGCCGCGGTGCGGCGAAACCGGACGGCTCACCGAAGGATGTCGACCGTGAGTTCGTGGTTGGCTTCATCGAGATGGACGAGAATCTCAGCTGGCATTTCGACGAGTCGATCGCGATGGCGGTCGAGCCGAAATCGGTGCGCAAGGTGCTCAATTTCGCCGAGCCCGATTACCTGGTGAACCTGAAAGAGAGCCTGAACGGATTCATCTACGGCCACCTGCCCTCGCCGACGATGAAGAAGGGGGAGCGCGTGCGGTGGTACCTGTTCGGCTCGACGAACTTCGAGATGCACGCGCCGCACTGGCACGGCAACACGGTGATCGCCAACCACATGCGCACCGACGTCGTCGGGTTGTTGCCGATGGGCATGCTGGTGGCGGACATGGTGCCCGATGCCGCCGGTACGTGGCTGTTCCACTGCCACACGGGTCCGCATCTGCTCGCGGGCATGGTCGGCAAGTACGTCGTGCAGGAGGCGGCCGCTGGTGCGCCGACTGCCACTGGAGGGCTCAACTGAGCGACGTCGCCAGGTTCCTGGGGCAGGCGATCGACGGCACACCGTTTCATCGGGCGGCTCTCTACTTGTTGTCGAATGTGCCGGGTGCGCCGCCAGTCGTGCAGACCATTCATCTGCTCGGCATCTCCGTCGTCATGGGTTCGGCGGTGCTCATCAACCTGCGCGTGCTCGGCCTGGCGCTCCGGGGACAGTCCACCGAGGACCTGATTCGGCGTCTGGCCCCGTGGACCTGGAGCGCGCTGCCGATGCTCGCACTGTCGGGGCTGGTGTTCATCGTCGCCCAGCCGTACCGGTATTTCGACAACCCGATCTTCCGCCTCAAGTTCGCGCTGATGGTGCCGGCCATCGCGACGACGCTGGCGTTTCATCGACGGCCCGACGCCCGTGGACGGCTGGCGACGGTGCTCGGCGCGCTCTCGCTGTGTCTCTGGATCGGCGTCGTGATGGCCGGGCGCTGGATCGCCTACGTCGACTACCTGTTGCCGGTGGAGTGAGGCGTGGAGCTCGCTGACCTCTGGGCGTGGCTCGAGACGCTGCCGATCGCCGAGCAGATCGGCGCGACCTGGTGGTTTCCCCTGCTCGAGTCGTTTCACGTGCTCTCGTCCACGTTCATCGTCGGGTCAATCCTGATGGTCGATCTCCGGCTGCTGAATCTCGCCGGGACGAAGTACGCGGTCAGCCGGATCATCCAGGAAGTCATTCCCTGGACCTACGCCGCCAGCGCTGTGTCGGTGGTCACCGGGGTCGCCATGTTCTCGACGCGCGCCAGCCGCTACGCCGAGATTCCGTGGTTTCAGGTGAAGATGGCGCTGCTGGTGCTGGCGGCGATCAACATGGCGGTGTTCCATCTCGTCTCGGCGCGCGGCATCGCCCGGTGGGACACGGCAGCGCCGACGACGACTGCCGCCAGGTTCGCGGGCGCCTGCTCGCTGCTGCTGTGGATCGGCATCATGTTGTCAGGCCGGTGGGTGGGACATGTGCTCGTGACAGGGGCAGGCGGGGCAGGCAGGAGGGCAGGGCAGGTCGTGGCGGCTGAAATGCATCCACAGGCGTCAAACCCTGTATGCGACTGCGGGCACTGCTGGCCGCTTGCATTCTTGTAATTCCCACTTACACAACCGCGCAGACGACTGCGCTGACGGCGTCCAGGCGGTCATTCGCGAGGATTCGCTGCGGCTGTCCGCATCCTTCGACCGCTCGTCGAGGAGCGAGCGGAACCGGATCCCGTTGCCGCCTTTTTTCTCGCCCTTGCATATCAGGTCGGCGCCGGGCCTTCGCAGTCGATGCGCTGTTGCGGCCTGCTGATGAAGGCGGCCATGCCCGCGAACCCGCTCGATGCGGCAGGCGGAGACGCTGGCCCAGCGAATTCACTTGAACTCGCCGCTCGCGCGCGATCGCATGCGCGATCGCCGCCACGCGAAGCTGGAGTGAACCGAGGCGGCGGCGTTCAGGCTCGCGCGATCATCGAGTGCAAATCGACCGGACGGTGCACGATCGACGATAGCGCGCGAGCACGTCCCAAAGGCCGTGGGGCGGCGCCGGATGGAAGGTCCTGCCGACTCGCCTGACGAGATGGGACCGGCTCTGCCGACCAGGCCGCGATATTTCCTCGAGATCTTCGCCTGGATGCCCACGCACCGGTCGAGCAGCCGTTGTGGGCTCTGTCTGGTTCGCCTCCGAAGTGATCGGGCACTGACGTTACCGCTCTCCTGGCGATGGCGCATCGCGAGATTCACCGGAGCGGTGCCGCCCGACACGTTCCAGATCGAGGACGTCGCACGATTCGTCGTGGCGGCAACGGCGAGGTCGCGCGTCGTCATCGGCAGGAGCTCGCCGCAGGTTACCGTTCCGCCGCGGAGTGTTCGATGAGCGATGCGCCGCGCGCTGCGTCGCGGGCCTGATGACGCTGCGCCACACGTCGCGATCGCCAATCCGCGTCAACTGCAGAAGGCATTGCCGCATTCGTCAGCGGCGACTACGCGCGAGCCGTCGAGATCTGAAGCCGGCGGCCGAGCGCTGGCGATGCCCCACGACAACATCGCCGCCTTCTTCATGGCGATGATGTACGACAACGGGCTTGGCGTGGCGCCGGATCCGGTGCGTGCATGCGCGCTGCTCCTTCGGACGACGTCCCGTGTAATCCGCACGCGGCCGGGCGTGCGTTGACCTTCGCAGCAGAGTCGCTCGCCCAGGACTTCAACTCCCGTCTGAGCCCGACCAGATGGGACGATGCATGTCCTATGTTGACGTCGGCTTCGACAACGACTTCCAGCCCGTCACCTTCTCGCTTGCGCCCGGCCACTGGATCAGGCTCGAGGACTCGTCGGAGCAGGCCGTGGCGTCTCGGCCCGCATCGAGTACGACGGCAAAGAGAGCCGCGTCGAAGTGCCTGTGCCTGAACATGGCGGCGGTCCGGTTCTGCCCTTCACCGTGACGGAATTGACGTCATTGCGCCCACGCCCGGAGCCGCGCCATTTCCTCGAAGCCTTTCGTGTTCATGCCGGCCCAGGTGAATCGCTGGACGCTGATGTGGTTCGTCCTCGAGATCGTCCGCGACACGCTCGTGGAGGTCACGATCGAGGAAGTCCGGACAGGTCGACGGAGACCAGCCGCCCGGCTTCGACGCCGCCGATCTGCGACGCCTTGCCACGGTGCGCGTGAATGCGGACGGAGATGCCGAATGGGTGCTGCTGAGCGGCGCCGATCAGCGCGGCGACGTGATCGAAACGGATGCCGAGCGGCAGGAACTCGCCGCAGAAAAGCGCGCGCGGCAGACGCGCGGAGAAGGAGGTCGACTGGTCGCTGCGGCGACCAATCGAGCCGCGCGCCGTCGTTTGTGTACGCGGCTTCGAGCAGCGAGGCTGCATGGGGCCCGCTGGCGTACGGCTGGTCCAGCGACCGAACCGAGGCGCATCGTGCTGCGCCTCGGCCCGGCCAGCATTCCGAGGCGCGTCTTCCGGGTCGACGTTCAGTCATCGGCCAGCACTCGGATTCGAGGCGAGTTGCACATGTGTCCGACGCGACCGCAGCGGGATTCGCCGTTCTGCAGCGACGTGCGAATGTAATCGGCGACGAAGGAGAGACAATGGCGGGCGGTCGCCGGAACGGCGACGGTCGAACTGTCGCCGGTGTTTCGCGTTCGAGAACCGGAAACCTATCGCGCGACGATTCGACTGACGGGCGCCGAATTCGTCAGCGCGACTGGCGCGCGGGTGCGCCAGTCGCAGCCGATCACCTTGTCGACAATCGTGCGGGGGCTGTCCGCAATAATCCGTCCGGCGACCCTAAAGGGTCGCCCTACGACTGGCGGCGACGCGCTCGTCGTCTTGGTTGCCCCCTCGCGCTCCACGGCGCGGGCGCCCTGCAGCAGGTTCGTCATCCCGTAGTTCGCCTCGTGGCAGGCGTACTCGAAGATCTGGTCGTCGGTGCGCTGCAGCGGGATCTCGGCCGTCCACGGACGCACCCAGGTGCTCGGATCGTTCGCCGTGAACTGGTAGACGAGCGTCCCGGCGTTGGTCCTGGTGAAGCGCTCGATCAGGTGCAGGTTCGGGCTCGAACCGCGGAACGACGTCTCGCCCTTGAACCCCTTCGTCTCGACGACGAGCGTGTCGCCTTCCCAGCGGCCGCGCGACGTGCCGACCCACTGCGGCAGGTTCAGGAACGGGCGGCTGTCCATCGGGATGATCCGCGCGGTATGCACCATCTCGTTCATGAGCATCACGTACTTCGGCGTCTGGACGATCTGGATGTTCATGTTGTACCCGCCGGGCGCGAACGGCGGCCCGGCGTTGAAGCCGAGCAGGCAGCGCTCGCCGACGGAGCGATCTTCAGGGCCCTCGGCCAGCCGTTCGCGCGCGGCCTCGAGTTTCTCGACGCGGGCGCGCGCCGCCGGGGTCATCGCGGGGATCCGGCCGTCAGGCGGATCGATGACCAGCGAGGTGCGCCGGCTGCCGATCACCTTCGTGCCGCGGTCCCACCAGAAGTCGTTGTAGGCGAGCGCCACGTCCGCGGTCACCTCGGTACCGTTCACCTGGCCGCGCGAGGTCTTCTTGCTCTCGTCGCGGTTGGCGTCGGCGTTGCGCTGCTCGGTCATGCGCTTCTCGTACTCGGCCGCTTCCTGCTCGGTGAGGAACGGCTTGTTGGCGAACTCCGCCGGGCGCTCCATCGGCGTCACGGTGCGGAAGTCCCAGATGCCCTGCAGATCCGGTTTGCCGTCGGGCGTGCGAGGAACGCGAGTGCTCGCAGCGCGGCGGCCGATGGGCGCGGGGGCGCCCTGGCCCGACAGGGCGACCGTTGAAAGAAGGGCGACGCCGAACACGCTGACCCCCGTGACGATGCGTTTCCGCATGCAAATCCTCCTGTCAGTCGGTCTCCGACTCCTGGCGATTATACGGCCGCCAGGCGCCTGGCGGCGTGGAACGAAGCGTGAATAGCAGAGCAGCCTTCCCGGTCAACCGGCACGAAACTCGCGCTTTTTGCCAAGGAGTCGTGCATGTTCTGTCTGAGCGTGGTGGACCACATCCGTCTTGATTTCGGGCAGGTCGCGCAGAATTACACGGTCCACGCCGAAGCAGCGGAGCGTCTCGCGGGCTATGTCCTCAAGGTCCGGATCACGATTCTGGCGCTGCTGGCGATGACCGTGATCGCCGCCGTCGCGGCGATCGTGCAGCCCTCCTGGAACTTCGACGTCTCCGTCGCGATCGCGTCGTCGCTCGCGTTGGCGGCGTACGTGGCGCAGGCGGCGATGGGGCTGGAAACGCGCGTGCAGGCCCACCGGACTTGCGGGCACCGGCTGTGGGTGATCGCCGAAGCCTATCGATCGCTGCTGACCGAGCTGCAGGACGGCCTGATCGATCCGTCGGTGCTCCTGCGGCGGCGCGATCAGCTCATCGAGCGCGTGCACGCCGCCTACGATCAGGCGTTCCCTGCCGACCAGCGCGCCTTCGAAAGCGTCAGGTTGAACGGCGGCGGCGGTCTGACCGACGAGGCGATCGATCGCTGGCTGCCCGAGTCGCTTCGCCGCCAGGGATCGACGAAAGCCGCGTGAATGTAGGGCCGGCCTCTCAGGCCGGCCATACCAGGCGGACCTCGGCGGACCTAAAAGTCCGCCCTACATCACCGGTTAGTCCACGACCGGTTACACGACGGGGCGCGCGCGGCGGAGGATGTCGTTGCGTTCGAGGCGGGCGAGCGAGGGGAGTGCTTTCTCCATGGCCGTCATGCTCGCGGCAACGGCCTTTCGCACCGCTCGCGTGATCGGCTCGCGCGTCAACTCCAGCACGTAGTGGTGGCCGGCCCACAGCGGCTCGTTCAGGATGGGTAACCGCCAGTCGAACGTCCGATTCCTGCCAACGATCACCCATCCGCGTCCAGCCGGCACCGGGCTCTTGATCGACGGGCACGCGCGCGCGGCGCCCGCCTCGAGATCTTCGACCAGCTTCAGCACGAAGAACTGCCGCAGCGCATCGCCGCCTTCAATGCCTGAGAACGCATGATGCGAGGCGAGCTGCGTCTCGAGCGCGCCGTACGCGTTGCCGTTCAGAAGGACCGTCGGGACGGCGACGAGGCGACGCAGCAGGATCGTATCGCGCGGAAGGCCGTCCGAGTACGCGAGGTCGCCCAGGTGCTTCAAGTATCGCTGCGCCTCGGCCCGGATGACCTCGACGACCGTGTCGTCGCCGGCCGCCGCGGTCAGCGCGCGCCAGAGGCGTCGCCGCGCGGCCCACTGCCGGCCGAAGAACGCGAAGCGAATCGTCGCGGCGAGCTCCTCGACGGCGGCGCGCCCCTGTTCGGTCTGCGCCCAGCGCGAGAACGGCGCGCGGCCGATCCGGCCGGTGTAGATGAAGCGCTGGCGCGAGTAGCGGACCCAAACGGACATGGCGCTATCCAGACTGGAAAGAGCCGGAACGTCCGGCTAAAGCCGGACGCTACGACTACTACTAAAGCCGGACGCGACGGTTGCAAGCACCGGACCGGCGCGGAGCCGAGCGAAATCCGGTGGGTCCCTTTCAGATCCGTCCCTCGCGGGCGACGAAACTGAACGAAGGCTGACAAGCCTGTGAGAGCGGGTTACTGGTACGAGGCGGCCGCGGTGACGACGTTGAGCCGGTAGAAGAGCGCTTCGGACAAGCCGCCCTCGCCGACAAGGGGGAAGAGCGGCGCGGGCGCGACGGTGATCACCTGCACGTGACCACCCTGCGCGTCGAGCCAATGGAACAGCGTGCGCTGCGCGTCCAGGTCGGAATCAGCCACATCGCGCAGGACAACTGTGCCGGCGTCGGGCATCACCGTGACGTGTTTCGCACTGACCTCGTGCACCGGCGCGCGGCACTGAGAGAGAAGGTTCGGCAGCAGGCTGGCGGCGGAGGGTCCAACGAGCAGGATGTTCGGGCGCCAGCCCCGCAATGGAATCAGATCATCGTGGCGTAGCATGCAACGAACTGTGGCAAGCGCTGTACCGTCGAATCGCTGCGCATGATCGCGTTTTTTCGAGGAATTGTCGCCTCCGGACCAACCGCCGCCGGACATGATTGTCGGATCTGGTGGGATTTGGCGACTGAATTGTCTGATGCTGAGCGTTCGGTGCGAAACGCTTCGAGACCTTCAAGGCGAATGGCTAGCGAGTCCGGCCAACCGCAAAGATGTTGGCCGCGCCCCTGACGTACATCGCGCGCTCGGATAGTGCCGGTGTGGCCATCAACGTCTCGCCCATCGAGTTCGTCGCCAGGTGCTCGAACTTCCGGCCAGCCCGGACGACGATCAGCTCGCCATCCTCGCTCGACAGATAAATCTTTCCGTCGGCGGCCACCGGGGATGCGCTGTAGCCGCTGCCGATGTGCGGCAGACGCTGCCGGTAAACCTCGTCGCCGGTCTTCAGGTCGTAGGCGTCGAGGATGCCATTGTTGGCGAGGATGTAGAGCAGGTCTCCATAGATCAGCGGCGTCGGCATGTAGGAGCCCCGGTTCGTCCGGCTCCAAACAATGGACTGTGCTGGCGGACGCGCCTTCCGGCGGCGTGATGTCGCCGCGCGCGCCGGAACGGACGGCGAAGATGGGCCGCTCAGGTGCACGTCCGCTTGCGATCACCCACAGACCGCCGCCGAACACCGGCGTCGGCGCCGTGATTTTCGAGCTTCGGCCAATCCGCCACAGCTCACGGCCGGTCCGCGGGTCGTAGCCGCGGATGTAATTCGAAGCGTTGGTCACCAGCTCGGGGCCGGCCGGCGTCGTGACGATGGTGGGCGTCCCCCAGGAAGGCAGTTCCTCACGCGCCGTTTTCCACACCGTGGCGCCGGTCTCGACATCGAGGGCGACGACGAATGAATCTGCCTGAGTGTCGCACTGCAGGATGACCAGGTTATTCCAGATGATCGGGGAGCTGGCCGGTCCCCATTCATACGTTGGAATGTCGTAGGCGCCGATGTCGAGGCGCCCAAGATCGACGCTCCACAAGCGAGAGCCGTCCACCCCGTACGCATAAACGCCTTGCGATCCGAACCAGGCCACGACGATGCGGCCGTCGGTTGCCGGCGTCGAGCTGGCATAAGTCGACTTCACGTGCCGCTTGTTGCGTGGCTCGCCCTCGTACGCCAGCCGCTCCCACAGCACTTTGCCGGACCACTTGTCGAGGGCGTACACCATCCAGCGATGCGACGAGCGGTCTTCCGAGGCGTCGCCGTCGCCGTACAGCCCGGGCTTGAAGGTGGCAACGCCGCGGCTGCTGATCGCGGTGGTGACGAAAAGCCGGTCGCCCCAGACGACGGGACTCGAATGTGCGAGGCCGGGAATCGGCGTGCGCCAGACAATGTTCCGGCCCGACGGACCGTCCCACGAGTCGGGCAAGCTCTGTCCCTCGGCGATGCCGGCCGCCTGAGCGCCTCGGAACGACGGCCAGCTGCCCTGCGGGCTCGAGGCGCGCGGCAAAGCGAGCCGCTTTTCCGGTCGCGTCACGACGAGACGGCGTTCGGGGATCGGATCGACTTCTCCTGCGGGACGCCACGTGCTCCGATCCAGGATCATCCGGCGGTCGACGCACGGATCGTCGACGGCGTCGAACGTCACGCGCCGATTGGCCACGCGAATCCGGTAACGGCCCGGCGCTGCGCAATCCGGCGGCCCGCCTGACGTCTGCAGCGTGATCTCGCTTGCCGATGCCTTCCAGCTGCCCTTGAATTCGGGCCATCCCGGAGCATTCGGTCCGCCCCGCAGCTCGAACGTGCCGTCTGCACGGAGCACCGCGGTGAATCCGCCGAAGACCAACGGACCTGTGGGAAGCTCGGCGACTTGAGGTGCGCTTGACGCTGGCACGCCGAGGGCGAGGAGCAAGACGTATCGAGCCGTCCGCGATCGAATGCTCACCGGATCGCAGGATAGCAGGTCTCAGGGTCTGCGATGGGCGCTTACACAGGCTGGGCGGCCTGCCGCTACTGCGGGTTCACCGAAAAGAAGGCTTCCTGATCGAGAGCGTCACGACGCGTCGCCTGCGTGCAGTCGCTCGACGACTGAGATGAACGTGTCGACGAGATCGTCGCGCTTCCAGCCGCGACGCACATGCTGGCGCAGCACCGTAAATGCTCCCTCTGGCGGGACGGCCGGCTGATAGGGTCTCGGCGCCGTGAGGGCCTCGTAGGTGTCCACGATCCCGACAATCTGCGCCAGGAGCGGGATTTGATTGCCCGAGAGAGCGTCCGGATAGCCGGAGCCATCCAGCCGCTCGTGATGATGCCTGACGTTGAAGCGGCCTGAAGACGTCTTCAACGTGACCGATCGCCGGACGCTCAGGCAGCTGCTGACGCTCGGCGATCCCACCCGACGTCCCTCGTTGCCGGTAACGCTCGACGAGTTCTTCGAACGGCAGCAGTGGGTCAGCAGCGGGTCGGCGCTGCAGGAACTGAAGCGACTGCTCGAGTTGCGGAGAAACAGGCAGGGGGACGACGACGACAGCGGCGACTGATCATCGCTGTCGACGCCGTGCAACGGTGGTGCTTACGCGCGGTGCCGCGTCAACAACGCCGATGTCGATTCGCACTCCTCGCATCGCATGAAACGCAGGGCGGACTGCGGCGGTTGTCCCACCACGCGAACGCGATGGCACCCGCACTTCGGGCATTGCGGGGGCAGATCGGCGTCGAACGCGGAGGCGATCGACCGGTTAGCGGCGGTAGAAGTCATGGTTCCATGACATTCCACGATCCGTGCCGCTCAATGTCTCACTAAACGCCCTCGAATCCGTTCGTTGCCCAGTTCTGCATGTTCCGTTTCGGAGCAAGCCAGGATCGCGATAGGACACCCCAATGAAGCAATCTGGTGTCTAACCGCGCGATGAACCAGCGGCAGGTCACACCGGGGACGTCGAGCTCGAGGCCGTCGTCACAGGTGCGGGTCCTGTGACGGTCGTATTCGAGAACGGGCTGGGCACTTCGCTCGAGGTATGGGACCACGTCGCGGCGCCTGTCGCCGAGCGTACGCGCGTGACTCCGTTATCAGCGTCGTCCGGTGCCGCCGAGCGGCCCTGTGCCCGTGCGGACCGCCTCGGCGATGGCGGAGGATCTCGCGAAACTGCTTGGCGCGGCGCCCGTGACTCCTCCCTCTGTCATCGTCGGTCATAGCTGGGGCGGTGTCATCGCGCGGCTGTTCGCTCACAGACATCCTTCTGACGTCGCTGGCCTCGTGCTGGTCGATGCCACACATGAGGCGATCGACTCCGCGGGATTCGCACTCCTGCCAGCGATGTACTCGGTCATGGGTTTCGCATCCCGGGCAGCGTTCGTACGGGACAGGCTCATCACGATGTTTTGCCCACCCGGCTCCCCGGCCGCGTATCGGGCCCGGATTGAACACACGCTCGGCGACCAGGCTCTTTGGGCTCGAGTCCTTCGGACGGTTCGTGCCGAAGCCATGGGTGTGCGCAGCTCGCTGGCGGAGTTGCGCCGCGAGTGTCCCGAGCTCCCTCCAGTTCCCGTCCATGTCCTGACCGCTGGAACGGCCAGGTCGGTGCAGCGGGTTCAGGACGCGTGGAAGGCGACGGTGAGCCGCGCCCCGAATGCGCGTTACACACACGCACCTGAAAGCGGGCACTACATGCCCATCGAGGCGCACACAGTCGTAGTCACCGCGATCATGGAGATGCTCGAGTCGATCGCGCCCGGCGCGCGACGATGAACACGACTGAGCTGTGGAATTTAAGATTGAAGATTATTGAAGATTTAAGATTCGTGCAAAGCTCTATTGGATCGCCAATCTTGAAATCTGAAATCTTAAATCTGAAATCTCAGTGAATGTCGACGAAAGGACGTGAACCATGTGGCGCGGCATCATGATCGGGACCTGCCTGGCGTTGGGAGTCGTCAGTGGCGCCGCGGGGCAGGCGCAGCGCTCCCCGGCGACGCTCGATGATCTGGTGATTGAGGTACGGGCGATGCGCGGCGAGATCAACCGTGCCGCGTCGGCCAGTATCCGGGCACAACTGCTCACCGCCCGGATGACGCTGCAGGAACTGCGCCTGAGCACTGCCGCACAGCAGCTGGCGAACGTCCGCCAGCAGCTCGCGGATTCGCGAATCAGGCTGGCGCCGGCGACCGACCAGATCAAGCCGGCGTTGGAAACGAACAGCCAGATTCTGGCGCCGCTGCGCTACACAGTGCAGCAGGAGCAGAGGCGCACCCAGGAACTGCGGAACGAGGAGGCGGAGCTCATGCGCCTCGTCGAGTCGGAGGAGGAAAGGTGGATCGATTTCAACTCCCGGCTGGACGAACTGGAGCGGGCGCTCTCACAAGGGCGTGGGCGGTAAAGACGTGTAGCCGTGTCGATGGAGGTCGATGATGCGCGTTGGTCTCGTGGCATGGATGGGTGCGGCGGTCGTCCTGCTTGGCGGTTCGAACGCGGTCGCGCAGGAACGTGGACAGTTCGGGTTGACGATGGGCTATCCGGCCGCGATTGGCGTCGTCTGGCACGCCACCGACCGGGTTGGGATTAAGGGGGAATTCACTTTCGCGCTCAGCTCTTCGGAGTTCGATGCAAGCCCGCTTCTGTCAGGGCGGGAGACGCACACCGACTCCTTCGGCATCGGCATCGCGGGGCTGTTCTACGTCAGCAGGAACGACAACGTCAGCACGTACTTCAGCCCTCGGTTCGCGTACGCCAAGGGCCACATCGGAGTCCGAAGGACCGGATTTTTACATTACCCTGCCGGAGCCCCTTCCCTTTCCCATACCGAGCCCGGACATCCGCAGCGAATCATCGAGTTATTCGTTCGCTGGATCGTACGGTGCCCAGTATTCACCGAACCGGCGGTTCAGCGTGTTCGGCGAGCTCGGACTCAACTATTCCTCGCAGCAGACCGAATCGTCGCTTTCATCCTTGATCAAGACCGAAGGTTCGACGTTCGGCGTCCGGTCGGCAGTGGGCGTCATCCTGTACTTCAACTGACACGGCTCACTCCCGAGTGTTGACCTCGACGTGGACGGCCGGCGGCCTCAAGGCGATCGACACGAGTGTGCTGACGATGCTGACGACGAGACCGCCGAAGAACGCGGCCCAGAAGCCGGTGACATGAAAACCGAGATCGAGCGACTCCGAGATGGAGCTCGTCAGCCAGAGCATCAACCCGTTGACGACCAGCGCGAACAGGCCGAGCGTCAGGAGGATCAGCGGGCAGGTGAGCAGCTTGATCAGCGGGCGCAGCGTGGCATTGATCACGGCGAAGACCAGTGCCACGGCGAGAAACGGCAGCCACCCTCCTTCGTACGTCACCCCTGGGACAATCCTGGTGGCTACCCACAGGGCCGCGGCGTTGGTGAGGAATCGAATCAGGAAGCGCATGGTGGGAATCCATCGGAGGCCATCACCCGCCGCGCCTGCGCCATGTGGCGCCTTTCGTGCGCGACCACGATCTCGAAACCGGGATCGAACGCACGGTCCGCCGCGATCAGGCAATCGAAGCATTGGCCGAGGCTCCAGAGGTCGGGAGCAGCCTTCCAATTGAGCTGATGCGCGTTCAACTGGCCGAAGGCTGTCCGCGCATCGTCGGCGATGTGCTCGGCTTCGTCGTAGACCTGGTGAACGATCAGCGTTCGGTAGTCCATGCCTACAACAGCATAGGCGCTGTCGTCATTTTCGGCGCAAGCTCCTCGCGATCGCGCCGCGGACGCTCCGCGCGCCTTCGGTCGCTGAGACCAGTGTGCTTGCCGATGTCTTGGCCACGATGCGGGCCTCGCCCTCAACGCCCATCGACCCCTGCAGCCCTGGCGCGCGTATGGAGACCCGGAAACGGCCTGTCATCCGCTCGTTGTCGGTGGTAACCGTCTCCCAGTCGGCGACCGTGATCTCCACGGGAATGCCTTCGATGACGATGGCATAGGTGCCGCTCAGGACGAGCGGCCCGTCCATCCGGATGGTCCCTGTCACAGCGCCCGGCAGGTCGTCGCCGAAGTCCGTCGTGCCGGAGATCGTATCGCGCGTCTGAGTGAGGTCGAGCGACAGGCCATACAGCGAACCGGACGGAAAGGTCTCGCACGCTCCACGCCAGTCACCGTCGTCGCTGCAGGCGGTTGCCATCCAGTCTCCACGCCAGCGGCCACCGTAGTCGGGAACGACGCGCAGCAATCTGGTCGCCCGCTGTCCCTGAGTGTCCCCGAAGATAGTGGCCTGTCCAGAGGCCACGCCACTGGCGCGTCCGCTCGTGTCGATGGTGGCGATTCCCGCGTCGTCGGTCCCCCACGTCGCCTGCTCCGTGCGCGTGCTCCCGTCTGAGTAGGTGCCGGTGACGCTGAATGTCTCGATGCCTTTGATCTTGATGAAATCCGTGGCCGGCGTGATAGACAGGCTGGCCAGTGTCGACGATGACGGACTGGTGGGGCTCTCGTCCTCTCTGCATCCGACGGCGACCGCAAGGGCGAAAGCGATGACGATTTGGGCCTTCATACTCACACCTCTCTTTCGAATTCCGTTCGGCCTGGAACACTTCCGCGATAGCGCCTGTGTTCCATCCAACCCTTGAATGCGAAATGTGGCCGCGCTTCGGCTCGCAATTCCGCCCGGGTGAACAGTGAATTCCTGCCGGAGTTCGTTAGAGGCCTCTATTCCTAGTGGCCCGTCCTCGCTGAACGAGGACCAGATCGCGGAGCGCGGCGCCCGGATGGCAAGGCGCGACGACCGAGAATACCGGGAGTATTTGAGGGAGGAGCAACGCAGCCAGCCGGGATGCCCCGCCCGCGAGGTGGTCCTTGATTAGCGTGGACGGGCCACTAGAGGCGACAGATGTCAGGCGGAACTTGCACATACCACTTACAATGGCCTCTCCCGGATTCAACTCGCGCGCCCAGGAAAGGGCGGCGGATAGAATCGCCAGACCCATGGCACACCTCGACGAGCCCAGTGCGCCCGATGACCTCGATGCGACTGAAAGCGACCCGGTTCGCATGGGCTGGATGGTCGGGTCGCCGCCCCCGCCCGACAAGCTGATTCGCTTCGCCGACAGCAGCTTCGCGCGCTTTCCCTGCACGCGGTGGTCGTACTCGAACATGCGGCAGTTCCTGCCGACGAGCGTCGTGCGGCGCGCCGATCGACCGGTTCGGACGCTGCCACGCGACGAGCGCACCGATCTCGACGCCGTCTCGTTCGGCGTGGCAGGCCGCGGCACGATGACCTGGGCGGAGTCGCTCCTCGCCAATTACACCGACGGCATCCTGATCCTCCACCGTGGCCGCATCGTTTACGAGCGGTACTTCGGTGTGCTCGACGCTCACAAACCGCACATTGCCTACTCGGTCACCAAGTCGTTCGTTGCGACCGTGGCCGCCACGCTCGTGCACGAGGGCATCATCGACGAGCACGCCACCGTGCCCCAGTACCTGCCTGAACTGGCTTCGTCCGGCTACGCCGATGCCACGATCCGCCATCTACTCGACATGACGACCGGTCTGCAGTACGCCGAGGACTACACTGACCAGAACTCGTCGGTCTGGCAGTTCACCCGCGCCGGTGGCTTCCGGCCGCGTCCGCCCGGCTATCAGGGACCCGAATCGCTCTACGACTTCATCCGGACCATCGCGAAGGAGAGCTCGCACGGTGAGCGCTTCGCCTACAAGACCGTCAACACCGACACGCTGGCGTGGGTGCTGCGCCGCGTTACCGGCCGCAGTGCCAGCGAGCTGCTGGACGAGCGGTTGTGGTCGAAGCTCGGCGTCGAGGAGGACGGTTACTTTACAGTCGATGAGACAGGCGTCGAGTTCGCCGGTGGGGGCTTCAACCTCACGCTGCGCGACATGGCGCGCTTCGGTGAAATGATCCGGCTCGGCGGCCGGTTCAACGATCAGCAAATCATCCCGCCGGAAGTCGTCGACGATATCCGCCGCGGCGGCAACCCGGCTCATTTCGCGGTGGCCGGTTACACGCTCCTCCCCGGGTGGAGCTATCGCAACATGTGGTGGGTGTCACACAACGAGCACGGGGCGTTCACGGCTCGCGGGATCCATGGGCAGGCGATTTACATCGATCCTGCCGCCGAGATGGTCATCGCCCGCTTCGCGTCACATCCGCTGGGCGCCAACGTGAATCTCGACCCGACGTCGCTGCCGGCCTATCACGCGATGGCCAGGCACTTGATGCGCGGCTGAAGCCGACTGCCGACTGTGAAAGGGTCAGTCGATTGTCGACGCGGAAGGGGTCGGTTGTTGCCGGCCCTAGAGGGTCGGCCTACAAAAAGAGAAGGGTCGCGACATGCGACTGCCAAAGGTCCACGGCACGATCAGGCGGCGGTTGTTGATAAATTACCGGGTGGATCCAGCCGTGATCCAACGTCAACTGCCATCGTCGTTCCGCCCGAAGCTGCACAAGGGGTACGCCGTTGCGGGAATGTGCCTGATTCGACTGGAGGACATCAGGCCGCGGAGGTTCCCGAAGGCCGTTGGCCTCTCGAGCGAGAACGCGGCCCATCGGATAGCGGTCGTGTGGGAAGACCAAACAGGTATGCGTGAAGGCGTGTACATCCCGCGGCGTGATAGCGGGTCACTCCTGAATCATCTGGCCGGTGGCCGACTGTTTCCAGGCGAGCACCAGCGCGCGACGTTTAACGTCACCGAGGACGAACAGCGCATTGCGCTGCACATGCGCTCCGCGGATGGACGGATTGCCGTTGATGTCGTCGCTCGCACGGCGGAGCGACTGCCTGAGGGTTCCGGTTTCGGCAGCGTGGGCGAGGCTTCGGCCTTCTTCGAAGGCGGCGGCATCGGCTATTCGGTCACGTCGTCCGGGAAACGGCTGGACGGCGTCGTGCTCAAGACCGAGTCGTGGAAGGTGGAAGCGCTCGCGGTCGAACACGCGCACTCGACGTATTTTGACGACCCGGCGATGTTTCCGTCCGGCTCGGTCACGTTCGACTGCGGGCTCATCATGCGCAATATCCCGCACGAGTGGGAGGCCGCGCAGGAAATGTACGTCTGAGGAACGTTTGTCGCGGCGTTCCGTCTCATCCGGCAGGGACACGCGTCCTTGCCAACCATAGCTCGCTCGTGAATGCAGGCGAGCGAGGGTTGGTCATCGCCTGGAAGGATGTTCATGAAAACGACAAAGCCGGCATGGATCGGTGGCAGTTGTGCGGTCGCGCTCAGTGCGTGCGGGGCTGTCTTCCTCGGTCAGTTGGTCGGAGCGCAGGGGCCGGCGTTCACGCAGGCACAGGCGGCCGCCGGCGCCGCGGCCTACAAGCAGCACTGCGCGTCGTGTCATGGCGCCGAGCTCGAAGGCCAGCATCTGGCGCCAGGCCTCACCGGAGAGCGGTTCGATCGGACCTGGCGGGGAAGGACGGCCGGCACGCTGATGTTTCATCTCCGCCGCATGCCGCCGAACCCGGGCCGCGAGCCGGGAGGGCTCGGCGACGACGTCTACTCGAGCATCCTCGCGTACCTGCTGCAGGCCAACGGTCTCGAGCCCGCTGCAGAGGCGCTGCCGTCCGATCCCAATGCGCTCGCGGCCATGACGATCCCGCGTCGTGAAGGCACGACGTCGGATCCGCCTGCGCCCGTCGTCGCATCGTCAGGCGGAGCGGCGCGGCTGGCCGCGCTGAGCGCGGTCACGGACGGCATGCTGCGCAACCCGCCCGACCGGGACTGGCTGCAGTGGGGACGCACCTACGACGGCCAGAACTTCAGCCCGTTGAAATTGATCACGCGCGACAACGTGCAGAAGCTCAAGCCGGCGTGGCGAGTGCCGCTGCGGGCCGGCCTCAGCATGCCGACGCCGCTCGTTCACGACGGGGTCATGTTCCTGCAGACGATCCCGGATACGGTGCTCGCGCTGGACGCCGCCAACGGCGAGATCCTGTGGCGCTATCAGTACACGCCGTCGGTTCCGGCGAGCCAGAAGATGGGCCTCGCGCTGCACGGCGACCGGGTGTTCGTGCCGACCTCCGATCTGCACGTCGTGGCGCTGAACGCGCGGACCGGCGCGCTGGCCTGGGACCACGAGATTGCGGCCGCGAGTCAAACGTCGCCGCGGGGCCGCTATCAAATTCGCGGCGCGCCGCTCGTCGTCGGCAACAAGGTCATCCAGGGCGTGACGGCGAGCTTCAGTCCCGGCGGAGGCTTCATCGTCGGCCTCGACATCGAGTCAGGGAAAGAGCTCTGGCGATTCAACACGATCGCCCGCCCCGACGAGCCTGGCGGCAACAGCTGGAACGGCCTGCCGCTGGATCGGCGGAGCGGCGGATCGGTCTGGCACCAGGGTACCTACGACCCCGAGCCTCAACCTGATCTACTTCGGCGTGGCGCCCACGTACGACACGCTGCCCTTGCTGCAGCCGTCGGGCGACGCCGGTGTGACCTCGGATGCGCTGTTCACGAACTGCACGATCGCGCTGAACCCCGACACCGGGAAGCTGGTCTGGCACTACCAGCACGTCAGCAACGATCAGTGGGACCTCGACTGGGTGTTCGAACGGCAGCTCGTCGAGATGACGATCGGCGGGCGCCAGCGCAAGGTGGTGATGAACGTCGGGAAGATGGCGATCCTCGACGCGCTCGACGCGGCCACCGGCGAGTACCTGTTCTCGGTCGACGCGAAAACACAGAACGTCATCACGTCCATCGATCCGAAGACAGGGGCCAAGAGGATCGATCTCGAAAAGTGGCCCGACCCCAAGCGGCCGGCCCTGATCTGTCCGGCCATCTCCGGGGCGAGAAGCTGGCCGCCGACGTCGTATAGCCCTCAGACGACGTTGCTGTATCTGCCGCTGACCGAGTGGTGCCAGAACTTCGGCGCTGAAGGATTCAAGCTGCTGACCTCTGGAGTCGGGATGATGCCCGCCGTGCATCCCGACGCCGCGGACGGCACGATGGGACGGTTGCAGGCGGTCGACGTGGCCGGCAGGAAACTGGCGTGGGTGCACCATCAGCGTGCGCCCTTCTCGGCGTCGGTCCTCGCCACGGCCGGCGGCGTGCTCTTCGCGGGCGACCTGGATCCGTCACTGAAGGCGTTCGACGCAGCCACCGGCAAGCTACTGTGGCAGGCTGCGCTCGACGACTTGCCGAGCTCGAGCATCATCACCTACAGCGCGGCACGACGCAGTACGTCGCGGTCGTCGTGGGCCTGCGCAACAACCACATCAACGATTTGTCGGGGACGTACAACGCCTTCCTCAAGAACAGAGGTGAGGCCGTCACGACGCTCAGGGGTGGCGCCGCGCTCTGGGTCTTCGCGTTCTAACCTGAGAAGGCCGGAAGAGCCGATCCGTTACCAGATGACGCCTACGGCGCTGGATGCGCGAATGTCCGCGTCGCGCGTGAGCAGCGGGAGCGCCAGCGTCCGGGCGGCCGCGACGATCAGCGCGTCGAACGGGTCGCGCGTGAAACGCAGCTCGTCGGCCAGATAGACCTGCTCCGGCGTCAGGTCGAATCCGTGGTACGCCGGGTTGCTGAAGAGATCGTCACAGAAGGCGCGAATCGGCCGCCGCAGGTTGATCCGGCTGGCGCGCGCCAGGAGGCTCACTTCCCAAATGACGGCCGTGGGGATGTAGACGAGCGCCTGCTGGCGCTCGCAGGCCTCGAAGTGGGCCGCCGCCCGACGGCCCAACGCCGTGCTCGCCGATGCGTGGAAGAGAAGGGCGTGCGTGTCGGCGACGGCGGCCGGGAGATCAGCCACGGCGGCGTGAGCGTTTGACGCGCCGAACCGGTTCGTACGACGGGCGCGCTTCAGAGACCCTGAACGGTCGCGCCAGCGACGCCGCGAACAGGTCGCGCACCGTACGATCCGCGCGCTCGAGCCGCGGGTCGTCGGCGGCGAGATCGATGGTGCCGACGATGGTCCGCACGGGAGCAGGGGCGCCGAGCCGGCCCGCGCGCGCCGCAGTAATCAGGTCGTCCACCGCGGCGCTGAGGTTGCCCTGCCCGTATCCCCGCCCCTTCAGCCAGACGAGGTTCGCCTCGTCGAGCGTCAGCGACACGGCTTTCTTTGGCATATCGATACCATATCATATGTGTATATTATTCATGGGCTAAGGGGCTGAGACGGGCTTGTAAGACGCGACATTGTCCTCGAATAGGCGTCCGGGTTATCGCGATGTTCGGGCGCTCGGACTCGCTCGCCTATGCGGGCCTCGCCAGCAGCGTGCGCAAGCGGACCAAGTTGTACGCCGCCGCATGGAAGGTGAAGACCCACTCGACGAGGGGACCGCCCCGATGGTGGAGTTTGCGCAAGAGACCAACGGTCTTGATCCAGCCGAAGGCTTGCTCGACGAGCTTCCGTTTGCGTTGACTGATGTCATAGCCGGCATGTCGAGTGGTGCGGCCGTCAATGGCACTCCCACGGTGGTCGGTCTCGGGTATGCGCGACATACGGGGTGACGCCCATCGCTCTCGACGTGTGCACGAAGTCGCGGGTGTCGAAGTGCTTATCGCCACCGACCGTCATGCGCACGTTGTCCGGCAGCTCGCCGAGCATCGTCAGCGCGGCATCGCGTTCCGCGGTACCGGTCGCCGCCGTCACAAAGGCATCGACAATCAACCCGTGCCGATTCTCCATCAGCAGATGGCCCAGGTAGGCCAGCTTCGCTTCGCTGCCCGACGACTTCTTATAGAGTCGCGCGTCGGGATCAGTCTTCGATTGATGCGTGTCGTTCTTCCGCGCGTCACCGCGGAAATTGACCGTGGGATTCCCAGGGTCATCGGGCGTGTCGGGCGGCGTGCCTCGTCGCCGGAAACTCTTCTGGCTCGCCCAGGCCTCCAGCAACGTGCCGTCGACCGTGAAATGCTCATCCGACACGAGGCCCGCGGCCTTCGCCTCCGCAAGGACTTCCTCAAAGAACGCCGTCGCGATATCGCCTTCGAGCAACCGGTCGCGATTCTTCGTGAAGGTCGTCGCATCCCACACCGGGTCGTCCATGCTCAGGCCGACGAACCAGCGAAACAGCAGGTTGTACTGCAGCTGCTCCATCAACAGGCGTTCACTGCGCACGGTGTAGAGGCCCTGCAGCAGCAGCGCGCGCAGCAGCTTTTCGGGCGGGATCGACGGGCGGCCGATCGTCGAATAGAGCCGATTGAACCGCGACGACAACCGATCGAAGATGGCGTCCGTCATGCGCCGGATCACGCGAAGCGGGTGATCGGCCGGCACGCGTTCCTCCGGCGACAGGTAACTGAAGACGTACCCGGTCTCTTGGTCATCACCACGCATCGGCTCGCTCCGTTCAGAAACGTCGGGAGCATCGTCGTCCGAGGGGATCATGATGTCGATCCCTTCGAAGTCACTTTTTCAGCACCCTGCTAGGGACTGGTTTCCAGTCCCCAGCCTCGAGCCTCCATTCTCCAGCTTTCTCTCACGCTCCGAACTGCCGCAGGTGATGGTCTGTGTGAAGGTACGCCCATCGGAGCCAGGCGCTCTGCGACATTCGGCCGAAGATCGGGTGTGCCGGCCAGGCGGTCGCGTGGCACGAAGCGGTCTTGCCCAGCAGCGATTCGACCTGCGCGACGTCGCGGGCGAAGTCGAGCGGTTTCGTGCCTCCGATCGCTTGATCGATTTCGGGCCGCGTGGAAATTCCAGCGGGCCAGGCAAGCGGCACGTACAGCACGAGCCACTTGAGGAGCGTGCGGTGCAGCAGACCCGAGGCCTCGCTCACCGCCTTGTCACCTGTGGCCATGCGAAGCGCGTCAGCCAGGTGGCAGACCATCTGATGCGCCGACATGCGTCCCCACTGCGGAGCGCTGTCGGGGCGAACGCATCGCAACCGCTGCACGAGCGTGTCCCTATCGCGCGGTTGGCGAGCGTCTTCATGCGGCGCCGCGGACCGCCTGCCGCCCCAGCAGCCGTTCGCCACCGGCGTCGCGAAACGCCGCCAGCGCGCGCTGCCGGCCGGCGTCGGCCTGTGCGAGCAGCGCGCGGAACGCGGGAAGCGCTCTGAGCGCGTCGAAGTGCCGGCTGCGCGACGAGAGTGGGCGCGGCGTAGTAGCCCTTCGCGACCGCCCGCTGCAGATTCTCGAGGCCGCTCTCGTGCGCGCCGACCTCGCACTGCAGCCATCCCTCCAGGAAGATCGCCTCCGGATCCTGCTGAATCTTCAACGTCGTTGAGGCCATCGAGCTTGACATGCATGTCGACGGCCGGCGATCGAGCCAGGCCATCAGGTAGTCGGTCCATTGCCTCGAACGCGGGCAGCCGGATCGCCTGACGCATCGCGATCAAGCGCTGCCGCGCCTCGTCGCGGCGGCCGCCCAGCCCCAGCCCCATGATGCGGATACCCTCGTCGCCGCCGCCGGCGGCGGCGGCGCTTCGACGGCGAGCAGGCGTTCGAGGTCGTCGGTCATCAGCACCGTTTGCTCGAAGCTCGTGGACGACGTTGGGGTCGAGCCGCCGCGCTTCGGCATGCGCGGCCATCGACTCGTCATACAACCCGCAGTAGCGGCAGGTGTGGACGAGGCCGGCGAACAGTTCCGGATCGTTGCCGTGGCGCGCGGCTTCACGCAGTAGGCGCACGACCGCCTGCTCGGCACGGCCGATGTCCGCTTCAAGGGCCGCGTAGAACTTGTGCGCGACCGACAGGCGGGGCTGCGATGGACAGGGCGCGCTCGAGCGCCGCCTCGGCCTGCGTTTCGCTGTCCGGGAGTGCCGTCGACGTATTTGCCGATCACCCGGTAGCAGCGGCCGAGATGCGCCCAGGCGGGGGCAAACTGCGGATCGAGATCGAGCGCTTGCAGGTACAGGTCGCGCGCCTGGATGAGCGTGTCGTACGAGCGGGCCGCCTCGTTGCCGCGCAGGTAGAACTCGTAGGCGCGCGGATGGCGCGGCGCCTCGGGCATCGGCGACATCACGTCGCCGCCCAGCGGCAGCGCCAGCGCGGCGACGATGCGGCGTGCGATGTCGTCCTGCAGCGCGAACAGATCGCCGAGCGACGAGTGGATCGTTTGGGACGTGATCAAGGTGCCGGCGGGCGCCTCGACCAGCTGCGCCGTCGCGCGCACCTGGTCCCCGGCGCGGAGCAGCGTGCCCATCACCACCCGATCGACGTCCGCCTCAGAAGCCAGGAGCTTCAGATCGGGGGCATCCGCCGCGAAGCGCGCGGCCATCGCGCTCGAGCGCACCACCAGCGAACTGACGCCGGACAGGGAGGTCGCGATCGCGTCGGGCAGGCTGAAGGCGAGAAAGTCCGTTTCGGGATCAGGGCGCAGCACGCGGAAGGGCAGCACCACGATCCGCGTGAGCGCGCGGGCGACGGCGCGGCTGTCGTCGCCGTCCCCACTCGGCAGCTCGCGTAACGCATCCGCCAGATCGTTGGCCGTGGCGAACCGATCGGCGGGCCGCTTGGCGAGCGCCCGGCGGATCACCCGATCGGCCGCCGCGATCGCTGGCGAGCCGGTGAGCGCCGGCGGCTGCTCGTGCACGGTCGCGTGCAGGACGTCGACGACGGTCGCGCCGCCGAATGCGGGACGGCCGGCGATCATCTCGAACAGGATGGCCCCGGCCGAGAAAAGGTCCGAACGCGCGTCAACCGGGTCGCCCAGCGCCTGTTCGGGCGCCATGTAGCGCGGTGTGCCGATCACCATGCCGCTTTGCGTCAGCCCGGGGGCCGAACTGGTCAATCCCGAGAGCCCGGGCCGGGCCAGGCCGAAGTCGAGCAGCTTGACCCCATGGGGCGTCAGGAACACGTTCGATGGCTTCAGGTCGCGATGGACCAGGCCGCGGCCGTGCAGCGCCGAGAGCGCGGCCAGCATGCCGAGCGCAATCGGGACCGCTTCGGAGAGGCGCAGCGGTCCGGCCCGCAGGCGGTCGGCGAGCGATTCGCCATCGAGCAGCTCCATCGCGATGAACAGCGTGCCGGCGTCTTCGCCGATCTCGTGGATCTGGCACACGTTTGGATGATTGACGCTGGCGGCGGCGCGTGCCTCGCGCCAGAACCGTTGACGCGCCGTCTCGTCGGGGCCGGCCAGCGACGACATCGTCTTGAGCGCGACCACGCGTTCCAGGCGCTCGTCGCGCGCGGCATACACGACGCCCATCCCGCCTTCGCCGATTTTCCGGTTGATGACGTAGTGGCCGATGCGCGCCGGCAGGACCGGTGCCGAAGGATGATTCGCGGGCTGCGTGTCAGCAACCTCGGAGGGTTCTGGTTGAGGGCTTATCAACCACTGATACAACGCCTGCCGCCATCCGCGCGGTGTGCTCCCGGTCGGCTTCTCGGCCACGGATACGGATCATAGCGCTGGGTGCTGGGTGCTAGGTGCCGGGTGCAGGGTGCGGGTGCAGGTGCTGGGTGCTGGGTGCTGGGTGCTGGGTGCTGGGTGCACGTGCTCGCTGCTGGGTGCCACGTGCCAGGTGCCAAGGTGCACGCGCGCGTGGTCACGTTGCACCCGGCATCTTGCACGCGGCACCTGGCATCTTGCACCCGGCACACCAGCACCCGGCACCCGGCACACCAGCACCCGGCACCAGCACCCGGCACCCAGCACCAAGCACCCGGCACCCAGTCACCGTGTGTTCTGAAATCGCGCCCCCTGTCTCGATCCGGACCGCCGTCGTCCCTGCCCGTTGACACGTCAGCCGCAAAACGCGCGCATTTTCCGCGGCAAGGCGCTTGCTCCGTCGGGATGTGCAGCGGCTTGGGCTGATGCGACAATCACGGACCCGCGTCACGAAATATCCGCCGAAGGATCCACCGACACTGGATTGTCCGAGGTGTCGGAAGTCGATGGTCTATCTTCAGAGTTTTCTGTCTGGCGTCAGGCGGATCGAGCAGTGGGATCGATTTCTGTGTCCGTGGTGTCGCGGCGTCTTCGAGTTTCGGCACCGGACGAGCAAGCTTCGCGTGATGGACTACATCGTCGATTCGTAGGCTTTTCTCGGGGCTCGGGGCTCGCCACCGGCGGGTTCTTTCCCATCGGCGCTACAATCGCAATACCGATGAAGATCTCCCGACGCGTGCTGCTGGCGCTGTTCGGCGCAAGCAGCGTGTATCTCCTTCTGCTGGCGTACCCACACCCACTGTTCGCCCACGAACTGACGTCCGCCGGCATCACCGTCCACTCGACGCAGCCTGTCCCGGAGGCGATGAAGACCACGCTCGAACGCGCGCGGGCGCGGCTTGAACGCAGTCCGTTGGGTGCCGGCACCCGGGACGTCCACGTCTTCATCTGCGACTCGCCATGGTTGTTCGGCCTCTTCGCCCGGCAGAACTATCGGGTCGGCGGCGTCGCCGACTGGCTGGTCGGCCAGCACGTCTTCCTGCGCAAGAGCGATATGCAGAACGACCGTCTGATCGGCCCGAGCGGGCGCCCGGCGTCGGCCGATCGGCCGTTGTCGTATTTCATCGCGCATGAACTGATGCACGTCGCGAATGCCCGCGCCGTCGGACGCTGGCGCTACGCGCGCATGCCGCAGTGGGTCGACGACGGCTACGCCGACTACGTTGCGCGCGACATCGACCTCGGTGATGCGTTGAGCAGGATGAAAGAAGGGGCGCGCGAGCTCGATCCGCTCCGCTCAGGCCTGTACCTGCGTTATCAATTGATGGTCGCGTACCTGCTCGAGAAGCAGGCGGTGCCTCTCAACGAACTCCTGACAGCGCCTCCGCCTCGCGAGGAGGTCGAAAACCGACTCGCCGCCCTTCTGGGGTGGTGAAGTACCAGACCCGCGCAGGCCTCCCTTTTCGCATTTCATGCTACATCACGCGGCCCATTTGCCCACCGATCCAGGTTCATGACACAGCGTGCGACGGCGTGGCGGATTGACCCGGCGGGGTCGATCTGCACGACGTCGAGAACGAACGTCTCGCCGGCGGCAACGGGCAGCCGGCTGATCCCGGTCCACTGGCCATCGCCGTCCTTTTGCACGACGACATCGGGGAAAACCCTGAGCGAGCCGTCGGCTGGTTCGGTGATGCTGAATCTCTTGTCGCGTCTTCGATCCGTCACGCCGCATAGGACAGCAACGGACATGCCGCGACAGGATGTTCGATTGAGAACGAGGAGTTTGGCGGGATCTGCGAGTCAGACCTGCAGGAAACACGCGACACGGCCCTGCACGGCGGGCATTTCTCTGGCGGCAGTCAGTCGAATTGTCTGGTCCCGGCCAGATTGTTTCAGAGCGCGTCGACCTGAAGACGGTCGCCGGGACGCGTGTCGCTTCGTTCGATCGCTCCCGCGGGCAGCTCGACGACCGCAAACGCTCGCCACGCCGCGGCAATCCGACGAGGTTTCACGTCCCGCCTTACCTTGAGCACACGGCCGTCCTTCGACTACGAACATCACGTCGATCGCGAAGCGCATGGCAAAGGTATGGATGGCGCTCGTCGGGGCGATGATCATCGCGCAGCCGTCCGCCAGGCTGTCGTGATCGAGCAGGCCCTTCCGGCGGCTCGCTGAATCAAAAGCGGTGAGAAGCGTCCGCGCCACGATCCGGTTGTTGCGCGTGTTCGTGAGCGCGAACGGCGGCTGGCCCGATCGAAGAAGCGAAGTCAGGAAGGACTTCACTCAGGTCTCCACACCGACAGGAAATCTACTCCCGCCAAGACTTCTGCTTTTACCCAGTTGTTTCGATTGAAGGGGTAGTCGTCGATCGCCCTGCTGCGAATGCGTCTTCGACCGCAAGCCACACCTTCAGGTACTGGTTACGTCAATTGAGGACTCCAGAGTCGTCACGGGCGTATGGAGTACTGGAGGCCGGAATCGCCGATCGTCTCACCGGCCGTGCACATTCCCGCCTGGCACGAGTCGGCGGCCCTGCCGGTCCATTAATGACGTAGGCCGACCCTGAAAAGGGTCGGCCTAGAAATTAATAACCTCAGCCGCATTCGAAGATGCGGCGGCGATCAGTCCTTCGACTTCCAGCCGTACTCTTCCCACGCGTCCCGGCGTTGTCCCGACCAGCGTATCGCCTCATCCGCGTTCTTGCAGTGGCGCCTGGCAATCGTCAGGCTGCCGTATATGACGCAGACTTCGATCTGGCTCTGGTAGGGCCGCTCGACACAAGTCACGCGTTCGGCGGATTTCGAGAGGGTCCAGCGGATGGTCTCGGCAGGCACGGTGCACACGTCTGCAAGCCCGTACCAGGTCATTTCAGCGCCATTTGATGCGTAATTAATACACAGGACCGTGTAGCCGTCTCAAGCGGCTACCTCTTCGGTTCTTCGGCGGCAGGTCCGGTTCCTGCCTGGTCCGCAACCAGAAGTCGCCGAAGCGCGCCTGCCTCCTCGAGCAGCGCCCTCGCCGCGGCAATCGCAGAGGGATCGTCCACGGTCGCACGAACCGGCGCGTCGCCGAGGCCGGAGTCGCGGTATTGGCGTAACCGTTCAACGATCAGATCACGGATCGCGGCGGCGTTCGACACACCCTCGAAGTGGCCGATGTGACCCTTGCGATCGTGTTTCTCGCCGCCGCCTCCAGCCGCCTGGACTTCGACATCGGCGAGGCCGAGCAGGTGCTGCAGTGGCCCGGCCGTCACCCGGATCTCCTGGATGTTCCCGTAGGTCATGGTCAGCTCGTCCACAAGAAACACGCCGCTGCGAATGCGCAGGCTCCGGTCCGTGACGATGTACCAGCGAAGACGGTAGTTCAGGCGGCGGGCGATCAACGTCACGATCAATGTGACGAAGAAGCTGATCCAGACAACGCTCAGCAGGGCAAGCCAGCCGCCCCGCACCCAGCTGGAGGTCATCGGCACGCGCGTCGAGATGAGGGCACTGACCGCGATCAGACCCGCGAACACGGCGGCGCTGGCACCCGCCCAGACCAGAATGGACCACAGGTAATAATTGCGGCCGGCATGAAAGACGCGGATGGATTCGGGCGATCCGTCCGGCGGCTCCGGCGCCGTTGGGACCGCGAGCAGAGCGAGCACCCAGCGCTCAAGCCCCAGGGGGCGGCCCGCAAGCGAATGTCTGGATCAGCCGTGTCGCTCACGTTGCGTGTTTCGCTCGACGGCCAGGCGGATGGCGTGAAGCTCCGTGACAACCTCGCGCAGGACCTCCGCGAGCGACTCCGGGCCCTCGACTTCGCTCGGGCCAGGGCTCGAGCGGCCGGGATGTTGGGCGCCGCGCATCCTCGAGTACAGGAAATCGCGGACGGCCACGAAATTCAGCAGGCCCTCCAGCACCATCTCGGATCCGGCGCTGCCGCTTGCCGTCTGGATCTCGATCCGCGCGAGGCCGAGCCAGCGTTCGATGACGTTCGAACGCAGCTGGATGTCCTGGATCCGCGAATAGTTCAGCATGATCTCGCGCCGCAGCAGGATCCCCCAGCGCATGTGAATGCCTTCCGCATCGAATCGATACCGCATCGTGTGGTAGCGGAAATACAGCAGGACCATCGTCAGAGGGAACGCGAAGGTGGTCGCCACCGCCTTGAGCACGTAGTACTTGAACAGCTGCGGACTCGGCAGCTCGATGGAGGCGATCTCGGACGGAATAGACTGGGTCGACACGCGCGGGGGATTGTAACAGCACGAGGACAGCATCCTGGGCTGATACCGGGTCTTCCGAGCTCGGTTGAATCGCCCGGCGACGCGGGCGCACACGCCACGGCGACGAGCGTCACGCCGGCGACCCGGCGTGAGCCCGCTGCTCGGAACGCGTTCTGGGCGGTTTATCTCTTCGAGAGCGTGATGGGCCTTCGTTTCGAGCACGACGGAGCGTGGGCTGCACGCACAGTGCTTTCAGGCCGATACAGCGTGTGTGAGTTATGTGCGTTTTCCCGTCATTGCCCTGAACGACTATGAGCACTAATCAGCTGGAAGGGGTTGAGCAGAGTCCTGTCGAAGCGGGAAGGGGTTGAGCAGAGTCCTGTCGAAGGGGGAAGGGGTTGAGCAGAGTCCGAGAAGGAGCGCTGCTAACCGCGAGACTGGCCCTAATGCTTCCTATTGTCAACCCTGGTCCGAGGACAGCGAGGTGCGAGAGATACGGCAGTTCGATTTCGGTGTAATGCCGCTGCCGGACGAGCCGTGGGGCAGGGGCAAGTGCGCGTACAAGCTGGTTCAGTACATGGCTTGCGCGCTACCAGTCGTTGCATTGCCGGTCGGAATGAACCGCGACGTTGTGCAGCATGCGGTGAACGGCTGTCTCGCGTCTTCCGAGAGCGAATGGGAAGACGCGATCATGTCGTTGGTGTCGGACGCGGCGCTGCGGCGACGAATGGGGCTGGCGGGAAGAAGGATGGTGGAAGCGAAATACTGCCTCCAGGTAACCGGTCCGCGTCTGGCGACTCTCTTCAACGAACTTGCCGCTGCGTACTGACTATGTGCGGAATCGCCGGATTCTGGTTCGCGTCGTTGCCTGCCGATCATCAGGAACGTATCAGGGCGATGACCGACGCGATCCGCCATCGCGGTCCGGATGCCGAAGGCATCTGGCACGATGCATTGCAAGGCGTCGTGCTGGGGCATCGTCGACTTTCAATCGTCGATCTCAGCGTCGCGGGTGCACAGCCGATGCGCTCAGCGTCAGGCCGCTTCGTCGTTGCATTCAACGGAGAGATCTACAACTGCTCGGAGCTGCGCAGCGAGCTCGAAAGGACGGGTCGCGCGCCGGCGTGGCGCGGACACTCCGACACGGAGGTCATGCTCGCGGCGATCGAGGCATGGGGACTCGAAGACAGTCTCGTGCGTTTCAACGGGATGTTCGCGTTTGCGCTCTGGGACCAACAGGAGCGGGAGCTCGTCCTGGCACGGGACCGCTTCGGCGAGAAACCGCTGTACTTGCTCCAGGCGACCGGTGGAATCTCGTTCGCGTCCGAGCTGAAGGCGCTGCGTCTCGCTCCGGGCTGGACGGGCGAGGTGGATCGAAACGCGGTCGCGGCTCTGCTCACCTTGGACTATGTACCTGCGCCGGGATCGATCTTCCGCAACGTGACCAAGCTGCCGCCGGCGTCACTGATGCGCATCCGCAATGCGCGGAGCCCGGACGCACCGCAGACGTACTGGAACGCAGTGGTTGTGGCGTCCGCCGGTGCACTCAGTCCTTCGACGGGAAACGACGCAGAGATGCTGGATGGACTGGAATCCAGGCTACGTCGTGCCGTCGGGCTTCGCATGCACGCGGACGTACCACTGGGTGCCTTCCTTTCGGGCGGGATCGATTCGTCGCTCGTCGTGGCGATGATGCAAGCGCAGTCCAATCGCCCCGTGCGAACGTTCTCCATCGGATTCGACGACGCGGCGTACGACGAGGCGTCGCACGCGGCACAGGTTGCCAGGCACCTGGGCACCGATCACACCGAATTGATCGTCCGTCCGGCCGACGCATTGGCGGTAGTTCCGAAGCTGCCCCGGCTGTACGACGAGCCATTTGCCGATGCTTCGCAGATCCCCACGTACCTGGTCAGTGCGTTGGCGCGCAGGAACGTGACCGTTGCGCTGTCCGGCGATGGCGGTGACGAACTCTTCGGCGGCTACAACCGCCATCAATGGATTCCGAAGCTCTGGAGCGGCGTCGGCTGGGTGCCGCTGGTATGCCGACGTGCCGCCGCCGCGACGGTACTTTCGGTCGGACCGTCGACACTTGACTGGATCTTCAGGCAGCTCGGACGCGTCATCGATGAGCTCAATGTCAGGACGCCCGGCGAGAAGCTGCACAAATTGATGCGCGTGCTGGATAGCGAGTCGCCCCAGGAGATGTACTTCCGTCTCGCGTCGTTCTGGCGAAACCCTCTCGCGCTCGTGAACGGAAGCGAGCGGGCGCCGGCCGCGACCGACTTTCAGTGGAACGAACGGATGGGCGCAGGGCAAGCCGCAATGGTGGCAGACGCAGTCGGCTACCTGCCCGACGACATCCTGGTGAAGCTGGACCGGGCCAGCATGGGCGTCAGTCTCGAGGCCAGAGTGCCGCTGCTCGACCCGGAGCTGTTCGAGTATGCGTGGCGCTTGCCGCACGCGATGAAGATCCGCAGCGGCGTGTCGAAGTGGGCGTTGCGAGAGGTGCTGTATCGACACGTTCCCAGGGGCCTGATAGATCGGCCGAAGATGGGTTTCGGGATTCCCATCGACACCTGGTTGCGCGGACCGTTGAGGGATTGGGCCGAAAGTCTGCTCGATGAGCGGCGGCTGCGCACCGGCGGTTTTTATCCGCCGGAAATTCGCCGCGTGTGGACCGAGCATCTCAGCGGAAGGAAGAATTGGCAGTACCACCTCTGGAGCATCCTGATGTTCGAGGCCTGGCGCGAGGAGTTTGGTGTCGTATAGAACCGTCGTCGTCCTGGGCAGCTTCGCCGATTCCCTTGTTCGGTTTCGGGGGCATCTCATCGCGAGCCTGACTCAGCGGGGCCATCGGGTCGTGGCATGCGCGCCCGGCGCCGGTGCCGACGTCGTGAACTCGCTCGCCGCGATGGGCGCCGAGTATCGCGACGTTTCGCTTCGTCGCGCAGGGTTGAATCCGTACTGGGACCTCGCGACTCTCTGGTCGCTGTTCCGTCTGTTCAGGGAGCTGAAGCCGGACGTTGTCTTTGCGTACACGATCAAGCCTGTGGTCTACGGGTCGATGGCCGGGGCGCTCGCCGGGGTTCCGCGCAGGTTCGCGCTGATTACCGGCCTCGGGTTCGCCTTCACGGATGGCGGAGGCAGATTGCGGCGGCTGACAGGTGCAATAGCGCGCCTGATGTATCGTGCAGCGCTCTCCCGCTGCCAGGGCGTGTTCCTGCAGAACCCCGATGATCTTGCGCTGTTCAGATCGCAGCGCATCCTTTCGGATACGCAGGCGGTCTCGCTGGTCCCGGGCTCCGGCATCGACGTCGACGAGTACCCGTTCAGGCCCGCAGGCCGTGGACCGAACTTCCTGATGATCGCCCGGCTGGTTCGCGACAAGGGCGTCCGTGAATACGTGGATGCGGCGCGGCTGGTGAAGTCGCGCTTCCCGGACGCGCGGTTCCGGTTGATCGGATGGATCGACGACAATCCGACTGCGATAACACGAGCCGACCTGGACGCATGGGTCGCTGAGGGCGTGATCGAGTATCTGGGGCATGTCCGAGACGTCAGGCCGCCACTATGCGAGTGCGCCGCCTACGTGTTGCCCTCGTACCGGGAGGGCACTCCGCGCACCGTTCTCGAGGCCATGGCGATCGGCCGCGCTATCGTGACCACCGACGCGCCCGGGTGTCGCGAGACCGTGGTCGATGGCGACAACGGCTTCCTGGTTCCCGTGGCGGACTCGGCCGCGCTCGCGGATGCGTTGATCCGCCTGCTGCAGGACCCGGCCCTGATCGAAAGCTTCGGGCGCAGAAGTCGGGAAGTCGCGATCGAGAAGTACGACGTGCGGCTTGTCAGCCGACTGCTGATCGACAAAATGGGGCTTTGATGTTCAAGCGGACAGTCGATATTTTGGGCGGTGCCTGCGGACTCGTCCTCGCGTCCTATTCGTGTCAACCTCGCTGGACTGGTCACCACATAATCTATGCGCTCCGTAGCGCCGAGGAGCCTGAGGCGAACGAGCCCCTCTAACCGACGGTCCTGTCAAAGACCCGCATAACGTCAGCGGGTCGTTCGAACCAGCTTGCATCGCCAGGCGTCGAGCCGTCCCTGGCGATATACACTCAAACCAGCCATCAATCGCTGTGTTTATTCGCTTATCCTCCAGTAGCATTCGTCGCGGCCGCGTGATCCTTGAAGACGGCGCCCTCGGGGATGACGCCCGCGTCGAGGTAGCGCCAGAGATGAATCACCAAGCGCCGGGCGACAGCAACGATCCCGATTTTCAGAGCCACCGGCCCGCCGCGGGCGAACCGCTCGGTGTACCACTGCGTCAACGCACTCTGTTGTTGGGGATGTCCCAGTAGCTGTTGAAATTTGAGAGCGGCGGCTCCTCACTGCTCGTGTAAAACGAGTGGTGACTAAGCCCGGGCGAAAGCCCGCCAACAAGGAGCCGCCATGAAACGAAGTCTCGCATAGCCCCACCCGTTCCCCAAGCCGAATCCCCGCTGCGCCATCTGCCGCTCGTCGATCTGCTCGTCGACACGAAGACCGAGCTGTTGGAATTGGCGCTGCGATCGGGCCTGAAGGTCTTCACCGCGATGCTCGAAGAGGATCGCACGGCGCATCTGCGGGCCGCGGTATGCGCACGAGCCCGAGCGGCCGGCGAGCCGCGCGGGCACGACGCGCGAGCGAAGTGGTCCTGGGCGGCCGGAAGGTCGCGATCCAGCGCCCGCGCGTGCGGACCGACGGCCGGCGAGGTCGCGCTGCCGACGTTCCAGGCGATGGCCGCCACCGATCCGCTCGATCGTCGCGTCGTCGAGCAGATGCTGGTGGGCGTGGCCACGCGGCAGTACGCGCGGAGCCTGGAGCCGCTCGGCCCGGAGATGGCGAGCCGGGGCACGAGCAAGAGCGCCGTCAGCCGCCGCTTCGTCGCCCGCACGACGGCGCAGCTCGCGGCCTGGCAGAGCGCGCCGCTCGACGGCCTCGACCTCGTCGCGCTGCTGATCGACGGCGTGCACCTCGGCGATCACTGCCTCATCGTCGCCCTGGGCATCGCCGCCGACGGCCAGAAACACGCGCTCGGCCTCTGGGACGGCTCGACCGAGAACGCGACCGTGTGCCAGGGCCTGCTGGCGAATCTCCAGAGTCGCGGGCTGCGCACCGATCGCAGCCTGCTCGTGATCCTCGACGGCTCGAAGGCGCTGCGCAAAGCGGTGCGCGCGACCTTCGGCGACGCCGCGCTCGTCCAGCGGTGCCAAGTCCACAAGATGCGCAACATCCTCGAGTATCTCAATGACCGGCAGCGGCCGTGGGCCCAGGCGATCCTGCGCCGCGCCTACCAGAGCGCCGACGTGAAGACCGCGCAACGGCTGCTGCTCGATCTCGCGCGACGCCTGGAGACGGAGCATCCCAGCGCCGCCGAGAGCGTGCGCGAAGGACTCGACGAGACGCTGACCGTCCTCACGCTGAACCTCTCCGCGCGGCTGCGTCGCTCGCTGGCCACGACCAACGCCGCGGAGAGTCTGCTCAGTCGCACGCGTCACGTGAAGCGCAACGTCAAGCGGTGGCGCAGTGGGCAGATGATGCTGCGCTGGGTCGCCGCCGGCGTCCTCGAAGCCGTGAAAGGCTTCCGTCGAGTGAAGGGATATGCTGACATGCCGATGCTCGTCGCCGCGCTTCGTGCGCGCGATCGGCAGCTCGGTCTCAGCGTCGCTCAGGAGGAGCGACAGATCGCGTAGTCGTCAACCGAGCCGCCGCTGAATTTCAACAGCCGGAGGGACATCCCCCGCGGCGCCGTCTTACGACCTTTTCGAACAATGCCGGTTCTTCGAGAACGATCGGCTCGCGTGCGTGAATGCTGAGGTTCTCGAATGGCACGGCGAGCAAGTGCGCGAGTTGGAGGCGTCGCAGGGTCTCGACCGTCGGCGTCAGCGACCTGCGGTACCCAATCCGCTCGAGATACGCCGACGGGTCCATCAAACCCCCGGCCACTGGCGATTTGGGGGCGGTCACAAGCAGCGGCTGCGTCAATTTATTCCATCCAGCAGTACGCTTCCCACGCGTCCCGGCGCTGTCCCGACCAGCGGATCGCCTCGTCGTCGTTCTTGCAGTGCCGCCTGGCAATGGTCAGGTTGCCGTAGATCATGCACACTTCGATCTGGCTCTGGAAGGGCCGCTCGACGCGGGTCACGCGTTCGGAGGATTTTATTTCAGGGCTATTCGATGCTGAATCAATACACTGGCCAGTGTAGCTGTCGCAGGCGGCTATCTAATCGGTTGTATCCAGACGCAGCTTTTATGCAGGCCATCTCGACCGGAATACGCGTCAGGGAGTCCGAGGGGCGGGGCCCCTGACCGGCGTTGCGAGCGAGCGCGCGAGCGAGCCACGCGAACGGCCCGTCCACCGTAGCTTCAGCGAAGGTGGAAGCGCGCCGGCGGAAGCGGCGCGCGACCCTTCGACAGGCTCAGGGTCGCCCTGAGCGAAGTCGAAGGGCGAGAGAGCGTGTGGGGGAGTCCGAGGGGCGGAGCCCCTCAGGTTAGTTGATGACGAAGGTCGGCGTCGTCGTGTACGTATCCTGCGGTGCCGTGCTGCCCGCGCGGCGAACGAACACCTGCAGGACGTAGTATCCCAGGTCGCCAGGCGTCGGCATCCACCCCCAACTGTTGTCCCAGCTGTAGCCCTGGACGAGCGTGTATTGGAGCGTCGGCGAGTTCCAGCGAGCGAATGCATACTCCAGCGGCGCGAGGCCGCCTGCCACCTTGGCGGTCCAGACGATCGGCATGCCAGGGCGGAGCGTCGTGCCGGTGTCTCTGGTCACGACGGACAGGATGGCGGCATGCGTGTTGACCACGACGTCGAACGGACGTCGTGGTCGCCGAAGGCGGCGGCAGCCGTCGAGCCTGCCTTGCGCATCGCCACCTGGAGTTGGTACGTGCCTGCGTCCCCGGTCCCGGTATCCAGGTGAACGTGTTGGCTGGCCGAGAAGTCCTTGACCATCGACCACGAATCGCGCGCGCATGCTGTAAAGCCAGAACTGGTACTGAAGCGCGCCTGGGCCGCCTCCGGCGGCAACCTTCCACGTGACCGGCGCGCCGGCCGCGCATGGGCGCGCCGGCATCGGACGTAATGCTGCGAATCACGGCAGCGGAGTTCGCGATCTGGAAAGTCCGGTGTGCTCGACCACGCATCGTTGGCCACAGTCGTTCCAGCGCGGCGCACCCATGCCTGGAGTGACATAGCGTGCCCTGCGTCGCTCGCGCCTGGCGTCCACGTGTAGGTGTTCGACGGCCCGTAATCCTGAACGAGCGTCCACGTGTTCGTGGCGCGCGCGAACCGATAGAAGCGATACTCCAGCGGACCCGGACCGCCGCTCGCCACGGCCTTCCAGGTGATCGGAGCACCCGTCGCCGCCGGGAACGAGGTTTCCGTCTTCACAATGGCGATGTTGGGCGGTGCGTCAGCGATGGCGAAGGTATCCGAGCTGCGGCACGAGTCATATGCCGCCGTCGAACCGGCGCCGCGGACCCAGACCTGGATGGTGTACGAGCCCTGCTCCCCGGCGATGGGCGTCCATGTATAGGTGTCGACGGGGCTGTAGTCGCGCACCAGGGTCCACGCGTTCGTCTGGCGATTCAGCCGGTAGAAACGATACTGAAGCGGTGCGGGCCCGCCGGTCGCCTTTGCCTTGAAGGTAATCGGGCTGCCCACCGGGGCAGGCAGCGCGACATCGGCCTCGATTGCACCAATGCGTCGCGGCGACCGTTGGCCACCGTGAACGGACTCGTCAACCGCTGGGTGTCGAACGCTTCAGTCCGATCCCGGAACTCGCACCCAGGCCCGGATGACGTACGTGCCCTCTTCTCCGATCGCCGGCGTCCACGTGAAGGTATTCGGCTGCTGTAGCTCTGAACGACGCTCCAGGTGCCGGATGAGTTGATGCTGCCGCGAGAACTCGTATCGAGCGTCATGCCCACCGGAAGCCATAAGCCGTCCAGGTCACCGGCGCACCGGTCGGAATCGTTGAGGACGCCGCGGTGGAGGTCACGCGACCGACCCAAGCGCCACGCCGCTGACCTCGAGTCGAAGCGGGGCTGATTTCGCGTCGCAGATATATGCCCTCACCACGAAGCAGTATTGCTGGCCTGCGTGTGAGGCCCGTGAGCGCCGCCGTGGTCTGGTATTCCCAGCGTCCAGGGTCGGTGGGTGGACACCCGAAGCGGTCCCGTAGAAACAGGCGATAGCCATGTGACCGCGGGCTCGGTATTCGCGTCCCACGCCACAGTGATCTTCTCGGCGAAGCACCACGTGGGGAGGCACAGCGTCAGACAGAGCGCAGCGGATGGCGATACCAAGTTTCTCATGGGCGACGGTGTCCTTTGTGAGCGGTTCTCAACGTCGGAGCGGTATCGGCAAGGACGACGCCAGCTGGCCGCGTCCCGGTGGTGACCGAGTAACTCGTTGACGATGCAGGTTGTTAAGTGGAGACGGGGGACCGAGGAGATGCGAGCGGACTGACGATTCTCGTACCTGAAACGCAATACTGCAGGAGGGGGCTTCAAATGCTACTGCGTGACGCGTGCTATTGCTTTACGTGCCGGCGAGTGGCGAATCCGCCGGAGCCGTCCGGGTCCGATTCGATCAGGACGAGCGCCGCGCTGAGCGTAGGTGAGGCGCTGGTCGGGTCTGCCATCGCCGTCCTGGTCGTAGGCGATTGTGCGAATGGCGCCGTCTTCGTACGTTTCCCACCGATCGATCCGGCCGTCGTTGTCGGCGTCGACATCGGCGCGGACCAGCGCCGGCTGCGCAGCAGCTCGGAGTTGTGGAGCCAGGTAGTACTCGCGCCGATCGATGCTGGCTTCACTGCCCGTGGACGAGAATTCGACGCGCTCCACCTGGCCGTTGGATCCGGAAAACGCCCACGCATCGACGTTGCCGTCGTCCTTCCGTGAGAATCCGACTTTCACCAGCGCGCCAGCGTCGTCGTAGTACTCCCACCGATCAATCTTGCCGTCCTCGTTCCGATCGATACGGGAAAGCAGCGGCCTGGTGCCGTCCATCGACGTCCACGTGTCCACTCGCCCGTCGCGGTTCGCGTCGTAGGTCAGTTGCGTGAGCTTGCCGGTCGTGGAGTCGTAGGTCGGCACCGTCGTCCGTTTCAGCCGCTCTTTCTCGGCATCCGCGCACGCGATCACGGCGCAGCCGCCAGGATCGCGAGAGTGCCCGAGCCCGCATCGATAGGGTGTTTCGGCCGATGACGCGGCGTTGTACTCAGAGGCGTGGAGGCGGTGCACGAGCTTGCGCTTCGTCACGCTAAAGGTCTCGGATACGGCGTCGATAACCCGGTGGACGTTGCTTCCCCCAGCAACAGGCATAAGTGTGAACAGTGACAGGCGGTGACGCGGTGAGCGCGCGAGAGACAACGCAGCGGGAGGCAACAGTGGGAAGAAACGCGCCTGTCGCGGATCATCGCGACGATGATCGCGCATCGCGATACCGGCCGCGGCCACAGCGCAGCCGACGTGGACCACGCGAATCGATGCGGTCCGGGAGGACGCGAAGCTGCACGCCGGGCCGTTCTATGCGAAACCGCAGCTGCTGCTGAAGGAGGTTGGCACCGACAGCAACGTCTTCAACGCGGCCGGCGAGCAGAAGTCCGACTTCACGATGACGGTGGCGCCGATGATTCGAGATCTGGGTGCCGGTGGCGCGCCGCGCGCTGCTGAAGACGACGACCGGCGCCGATTTCGTCTACTACGCGCAGTACGAGGCTGAACGATCGATCGATCCGCAGCTGACGTTCCGTGCCGAGGGCTATCTCAGCCGCGTCATGCTGTTCGGCGAGACTGCCTACCTCAACACCCGGCAGCGTCCCAACTACGAAATCGACATCCGCTCGAGGCACGTCGAGGATCAGCCTGACCGCCGGCGCAGACATCGCCATCTCGCCTCGTCTCAGCGTTGAAGTGGCGGCCCGGCAGCTGGCGGTGAAGTACGACGCCGATGCACAGTTCGACGGCACCGCGCTGCAGCGCACGCTGAACCGTGAAACCGACGGGGTGCACGTGACGGTTCGTCACAGCCTCACGTCGCTCACGACGATCGCCGCGCGCGTCGAGAGGCTGCGCGATCGGTTCGAGTTCTCGCCGGTCCGCAATTCGACGAGCCAGCGGATCATGCCCGGCGTCGAGTTCAGGCCCCAGGCGCTGATCAAGGGCGCCGCGTGGGTCGGTTACCGGAAGTTCGTGCCGGAGTCGCCCACAGCTCCTGCCGGACTTCAGGGGCTGGTCGCCGACCTGTCGCTGTCCTACACGCTGCTCAGCGCAACCACCTTCGGCGTCTCGTATCGCCGCGACCTGACCTATTCGTACGAGGAACTCCAGCCGTTCTTCATCGACGGATCCGTGGGCGCATCGATCCGCCGCGCGCTCGGCAGCCGCTTCGACGTGCTGGTGTCCGCCGATCGGCACCGCTACGAGTATCAGAACGTCGTTCCACTCGACGGACCGGCGCTGCCGGACCGGCTCGACACGACCTGGCGCTACGCGGGCAGCGTCGGCTACCGCCTCGGCACGCGAGGGTCGCGTGGGTTTCGGCGTGTCCTACTCGAACGGACCTCGAACACGAAAGTGTTCCGCGACTACGACAGGCTGCACATCGGCTGCAGCATGACCTACGGGTTTTAGCCATGCAGCATCGACGAGCATCGAGAGACCTGCCGTCGTCGCTTGATGCGTCGTGCTGCTGATCCTCGCGACGTTGAACCGGCGCCGCGCAGTCGGCGGCCGACTACGTGATCGGACCGCAGGACGTGCTCACGCATTCAGGTGTTCGATCAGCCGGATCTCGGCGGCAAGTTCACGGTCGAGGCGGATGGCACCTTCAGCTTTCCGCTCATCGGCCGCATCAAGGCGGGAGGCCTGACGCTGCGCGGGTTCGAGCTTGAACTGCAATCGGCGTCTCGCCGACGGCTATTTCCGCAATCCGCAGGTGACGGTCGCGGTCGAGCAGTATCGCAGTCAGCGCGTGTTCGTCATGGGCGAGGTCCGCCAGCCCGGACCGGTCGCGCTCACTGGCGGCATGACGCTCATCGAGGCGCTGGCGCGCGCCGGCTCGACGCTCCCGACCGCCTCCGGTGAAGTGGCAATCGTTCGAGCCGCGCCAGGGCGCTGCCTCGGGCCCGGTCACGCCCGACCAGGAATCGGGCACCGAGATCTTCCGGGCGAGCGTCCGCGAGCTCGAAAGCGGCGCGCTGTCGCAGAACATCCAGCTGCGCGATGGCGACACGATCTTCGTGCCGCGCGCGGAGTCGGTCTACGTGTTCGGCCACGTCAAGAATCCTGGCGCGTACGGCATCCAGAAGAACACGACGGTGCTGCAGGCGCTGTCGCTGGCCGGCGGGGTGACCGAGAACGCGGCGATGAACCGCATTCAGGTCATCCGCATCGAGAACGGCTCCAAGAAGGAGCTGAAGGTCAAGTTGACGGACCGGGTCCGGCCCGAGGACACCATCATGGTCCCCCAGCGGTATTTCTGAGTCGGGACTCGAGATTCCGCCGGGAAAGGGAACAGACGTCATGAGCGCATCGCCGATCGAACCACAGGACTCGCCACGGCTGCTTCGGCTCGCCCCGCCCGGCCAGCAACAGGACCGGCGGTCCGTCGGATCGTCCGGCGATTTCGGCCACCTGGTCGACTACCTCAGGATTCTGCACAAGCGCCGCTGGACAGCCGTCACCGCCTTTCTGATCGTGCGTCGTCGGCGTGACCGTCTACACCTTCACGGCGACGCCGCTCTTCGAGGCGCGCACGCGGTTGCTGATCGAGTCGGACAACCCGAACGTCCTCAACTTCAAGGAAGTCATCGACGAGCAGGGGACCAAGGCCGACTACTACCAGACGCAGTACAACATCCTGCAGAGCCGCGCGCTGGCGCGCAAGACGCTCGACAGCCTGCAGTTGTGGGGCGACACCCGTTTCGCGCCGGCCGGCGGCGGCTGGTTCGCGGGCCTGCTCGGCCGAGCTGCGGCCGCTTCGGCAAGCTCAGGGCAGGCGTCCGACGGGACCGAGACGGTCGAGCAGTCGCGCGCCATCGATCGCTTCCTCCGCAACCTGACGGTGTCGCCGATCCGCAACAGCCGGCTCGTCGACGTGAAATATCGGCTCGACGATCCGGCGCTGGCGTCGCGCATCGTGAACGCGCGTCGCCAAGAACTACATCGAGCAGGACCTCGAGTACAAGTTCGTCACGTCGAAAGGGGCGAGCGACTGGCTCGGCGAGCGCCTCGCCGAGCAGCGCAAGCAGGTGGAGCAGGCCGAGACCGCGCTGCAGCGGTATCGCGAGCAGAACGACGCGATCTCGCTCGAGGACCGCGAGAACATCGTCGTCCAGAAGCTGTCCGACCTGAACGCCGCGGTCACGCAGGCGAAGACCGAGCGGTTCCAGAAGGAGGCGTTGTACAAGCAGCTGCAGTCGCTGACACAGCGACCCCGCCGCGCTCGACAGCTTCCCGGCGATCCTCGGCAACACCTACATCCAGCAGCAGAAGGCGGAGCTGGCGCAGCTGCAGCGCCAGCAGGCGCAGCTGTCGGAGAAGCTCGGCGACAAGCACCCGGACATCATCAAGGTGCGGGCCGGCGATCGCGATGGCCCAGACGAAGCTGGACGGCGAGGTCGCCAAGGTCGTGCAGTCGGTGCGCAACGAATACCAGGCGGCGCTCGCCAAGGAGAACAGCCTGATCGCCGCGCTCAATCAGCAGAAGGGCGAGGCGCAGACGATGAACCGCAAGGCGATCGATTACGGCGTGCTCGAGCGCGACGTCCAGAGCACGAAGCAGATCTACGAGAGCCTGCTGCAGCGCGCGAAGGAGACCGGCGTCAGCACCGAGCTCAAGACCAGCAACATCAGGGTCGTCGACGAGGCCGAACGGCCGCGAGCCCCGGTGTCGCCCAGGAAGGCGCTGAACCTGTCGCTGGCGCTCATCGGCGGCAGCTTCCTCGCCTTCGGCCTCGCGTTCTTCTTCGAGTACCTGGACAGCCGGATCAAGACGCCCGACGAAATCACCGACCTACCTCGGCCTGGCGTCGCTCGGGATGGTGCCCGCGCTGACGCCGAGACTGCGTGGACCGGCTCCGAGCCGCTGATCAGCCGCGGCGTGCCGCCGAACTTCGCCGAGGCCGTTCGCGCCATCCGGACCAACGTCCTGTTCTCGTCGACCGAGGAAGGCTCGCGCAGTCTCGTCGTCACGAGCACCGGTCCCGGCGAAGGCAAGACGCTGGTCGCGACCAATCTCGCGATCAGCCTGGCGCAGGCGGGGCAGCGCGTGCTGCTCATCGACGCCGACATGCGCCGTCCCCGCGTGCACACGATGTTCAATCAGCGTCAGGAGCCAGGCCTGTCCAACCTGATGGTCGGCCATGCCGCGCCGAGCGAGGTCGATGCGCAAGAGCAGCGTGCCGGGCTTGTGGCTGCTGACCGCCGGGCGCATTCCGCCGAATCCCGCGGAGCTGCTCGGCTCGAAGCGCTTCAAGGACTTCATCCAGACGCTGCGCGAGCATTTCGACTCGGTGATCATCGATTCGCCGCCCATCATGGCGGTGACCGACGCGGCGATCGCGGCGAGCTCGACCAACGGCATCGTCTTCGTGATCGGTGCCGAGATGACCAGCCGCCAGGCGGCGAGAGCCGCGGTCGAGCAGCTGGAGAAGAGCCGGCCGGGCTTCATCGGCGCGGTGCTCAACCGCGTCGACCTCGAGCGGAACGGCTACTACTACTCCAACTACTACCGGCGCGAGTACGGCCAGTACTACCACCAGGCGGCGGCAGATCGTCGTAGGCGTTCCGTGATGCGGGTGAACACGTCATGGGCGTTTGCCGGCAATGCCGTCTACGCCGGATGCCAATGGGCCGTGCTGGTTCTCCTGGTCAACGCCCTCAGCCCGGCGAAGTCGGCACGATACGCGTACGCGCTGGCGGTCACCTCGCCGATTTTCGTGCTGGCCAGCGTCAGGCTGAGAAACGTGCTGGCCACGCGCGGTCGCGTCGCCCGGATGACTTCCGCGACTACCTGACGACCCGTCTCCTGACGACCGGCTGGTGCGCTGCTCGCGTCCCTGGCGATCGGTGCGTTGTCAACCTCGAGCCGCGAGACGCTGATCGTCATCGCGCTGGTGGCGCGTTGCCAAGAGCTGCGATGCCGTGTCGGACATCTGCCACGGTTTGTTTCAGCGCGAGCTTGACATGCGGACGGCGGCGCGGGCCTGATGATCAACGGGATCGTCAGCGTGCTGCTGGTACAGGGCGCGCTGCGTGCATCTGGCAGTCGCTGCCACTCGCCGCGGTCGGCTACGCCGCCGGATCCTGCCTCGCCCTGGTCGCGTGGGACCTGCCGCGCGTCGTCCGGCGATGCTGAACGCGCGGCCGCGAAGGCTTGGCCGAGCGCCGGACGTGGACGGGCGTGCGGTCGCTGCTGGTGCGGGCGTTGCCGCTTGGCCTCAGCTCCGCAGTCGGCAGCATCCAGAGCAACCTGCCCCGATACGCGATCGCCTCGCTGCTCGGTCCGGCGCCGCTCGCCGTCTTTGCCGCGATTTCGCACGTCCCTCTGCTCGGTCACCTCGCCGGTGAACGCCGCGTCGCAGGCCGCCTTGCCCCTGCTGGCGAGAGGACGCCGCAGGCTGCAGGGCGTCGTATCAGGCGCGCTTGTTCGGTCTCGTGGCGGCGGGCATTGGCCTCGGACGCAATCGCCCTCGTGCTGACGATTGTCGTGGGGCGGACGCGTGCTCGAGCGTGATTTACGGCCCCGAATACGCCGAGCACGCCAGCGTCCTGTCTTGGCTGATGGCCGACCGCCGTCATCACGTTCACATCGGTGTTTCTCGGGTACTGGAACGATTGCGCGCGGCCGTTTCGGAGCGCAGCTCGCGATCAGCACGACGTCCCTCGCCGTCGTGGCGGCGTCGCTCGGGCCGCTGGTGCAGCGCTTCGGTCTGAATGGCGCCGCCTGCTCGCTCCTCCTGGGCTCGATCGTCGAGCTGGGCGCGTACACGCGTGCTGACCGTTCGCGACTTCAGACGCGAGCAGCCGACGCGCCAACCTCGTGCCTCGCGCGCTGCCGGTAGCGTCCAGCCATGACGAGAACGGACGCGCGCGCTCCGGGTCCTGCATGTCTTCGGACGCCTCGAGCGCGGCGGCGCCGAGATGCGTGCGGTGGAGCTCGCCGAGTACTTCCCGGCCGACCGCGTGCAGTCGGATTTCGTGGTGCTGACCGGGCTCGACGGCGCCCTGGACGAGCGCGTCCGGCAAGCGGGCGGCGAGGTGATCAAGTGCCGCCTCGACGCGCGGTTTGCGGTGGCGTTCTATCGGCTGCTCAAGAAGCGCCGCTACGACGTCGTGCATTCGCACGTGCACTACTCGTCCGGCGTCATTCTGGCCCTTGCCCGTGCGGCCGGCGTCCCTGGCCGCGTGGCGCACCTCCACACCGCGGTCGTCAACGGCCGGCAGAACACGCTCCGCCGGCGCGCGCAGCTGGCAATCTGTCGCGGGCTCCTTCAGCAGCACGCCACCGACATCGTCGCGTGCGGCGAGGGGACGATGCAGGTGGCGTGGGGTCCGAGGTGGACTGCCGATCCGCGGTGCCGTGTCATCTACTTCGGCGTTCGAGCCGACCGCGTGCGCTCGGCGCTCTGCGCCCGGACGCCGACGCCCACCGTCGTGAATGTCGCATCCGTGCAGCCGCTCAAGAACCAGGCCCGGTTGATCGAGGTGATGCGCCGCCTCGTCAGGCGTGTGCCCGGTGTGCAGCTCCGCCTGGTGGGACGCGAGGTGGGCGACTACGGCCAGCAGAGTGCGACGAGCGGCCGCCGAAGCCGGCGTGGCCGACCGCGTCAGCCTCGTCGGCGAGGTGTCCGAGCCGATGCCGCTCATGGCCAGCGCGCACTTGATGGTGCTGCCGTCGCTCTGGGAAGGGCTGCCGTGTGCCGTCCTCGAAGCCTGCGCACTTGGCACGCCCGTCCTCGCGTCCGACCTGCCGGGCACGCGCGAGCTGGCGCGTTACTTCCCGCATCTCCACCTGATGTCGCTGCACGAGGACGACGAGGCATGGGCGGCGGCCGCCGAACAGCTTGATCAACGCGCGCGCGCCCGTCGTCGCCGACGCGACGGAGCGTCTTGCGCAGAGCCCGTTCGCCTTCGATCGTTCTTGCGAAGCGCACTACGAGGTCTGGAGCCGGCCGCATGCCTAGCCGGATTTCCGGTCACGCGCCTGCTTCTGATCGCGTATGCGTTGCTGACCGGCGGCCTTGCGGTCGCGGCAGGTCCTGCTGTCCTCGATGCCGGGCATAGAGCCGCTCGGTCACTTCCCCTGGATTTCGGCCGCTTCCGTCGTCGTGATCGGCTCGCTGGTCGCGATGAGCGGCGTCTGGACCGCGGTCGGCATGTACGCGCTCGTCTTCTGGTGCTTCCACTTCGGCCTCATCGCCGTCCTGGCGACCGGCTATGCCGCGTCGAGGACCTCTCGGTGTGGGATTTGAGCTGGCTGCTCGGTCCCCATGCGGCAGAGGCGGCAGTCGTGGCGCTCGCCGGGACCCTCGCGTTTGCGTCGCGGCGTGACGATCGTCTTGGCCTGCCGCCGTCCGCTCGCTGTTCCACACCAACCCGGTCGAATCGCCGGAGCCCGCTCATCCTCACGGGACTGCCGGATCGATCCTCGTCCTGGGCGGCGCCGCGATGTGGAGCGCGATCGTCCTGGCCACAGGCGGGCTCGGAGGGTTCTTCGTCTCGTACGGGGAGTATCTCCAGGCGACCGCGCGAGTACGGGGCGTTGCTGGGCGTCATCTGGCTGGCCCTCGGCTGCGGCCTGGTGCTGTCGGTCACGGGCACGGACGGGATGGCTGCGGACGGCGGCGACAGCCGCCTTCGCGCTGCTCTCGATGGTGGTGCTCCCGATGGGCCTCCGGGGCGAGGTCATGTTTCGAGGTGTCGCGGCGATGGTCGCTGCCGCGCCGATGCGGTCGCATCCTGAAACCCGGCCAAGGCGGCCGCGCTGCTGGCTGGCGCTGCTCGCTCCTGATTCCGATCGTCCGCGAAGTGCGGCAGACCGGCCTGCGCGGGCTGCCCGGCGCGGTCCTCGAACCGCGCATCTCCGAAGCCTTTGCCGAGATGGGGGCCTCGCTCCATCCGGTTGAAAAGGTCGTGCGATGGCGCGCGCAGGGCGAGCCGCTGGAGTATGGGTCGCTCGTACTGGGCGCCGATCGAGCGAGCGGCGGCGCGCCTGCTGCCGGGCCTCACGAGCGTCGCCGCGGACGACGATCTGCGCATCGCGAACGTTCTGGTGTCCGACCGCGTCGGCGCCATCGGCTATTCGCCCGTTGCCGAGGCGTATCGCAATTTCGGGTCGCTCGGCGTCGTGATCGGTGTTCGCTGTCATCGGGGCCGGGGTGGCCGCGATCGACACGATGCGCATCCGCCGCACGGCCGTGCTGACGCTGGCGATCGTTTACGGTCCGCTGCTCGTGAACATTCGCAATTCGTTCGTGTCCGTGCCTGCTCACTGGGCGTTCGGCGTCGCGCTGATCCTGGCACTCGCGGCGATCCGCCACGTGCTCGGTTCGATCTCTGGCAGTTCATATGCGCGTCCTGCTTACATCCGAAGCGAGGTTTGAGCGGACGCCCGACGGCACGGTGTGGGCGGCAGCCGCCTACGGCAGCGCCGTATGGCGACGGTACCTGGAGGTGTTTTCCGGCGTCGTGATGGCGGCGCGAGTGGCGGACGTCGCGCAGCCGTCGAGCGGCTATGTCGAGGCATCCGGTCCCGGCATCGAGTTTTGTTCGCTGCCGCCGTACTCAGGGCTGGCCGGCTTCTGCAGGCACTTCCCGTCAGTGCAGGCCGCCATCGGCCAGGCCGTCGACGACTGCGCCGGCGGTCATCGTCCGATCGCCGTCGCCGATTGCCTACCTGACGGCGCGGCAGGTCTCGTCCAGCGCACGAGCCTACGGGGCTCACATCGTCGGGGATCCCGACCAGGTGTTCTCGAGGGGGGCGTTCAGCCATCCGCTTCGCGCACCGCTCCGGCAGATTGCCACCTCCGCTCAAGCGCAGCTGTCGCAGCGCGCCATCGCGGTCCTCTTCGTGACGAACGAGACGCTTCAACGCAAGTACCCGACGAAGGGCAAGGCGTACTCCGCCTCGGACGTCGTCCTCGACGATGCGGCGTTCGGGCGCCAGGCCGCCGCGCGAAAGCTCGGTGCCGTTCACGCTCGTGACGGTCGGCGCGCTGGACCAGCCGTACAAAGGAACGTCGGTGCTTCTCGACGCCGTCGCCCACCTGCAGCGCCGCGGTGTCACGGTCCGCCTGCGTATCGTCGGCGGCGGCCGCCTGATGCCGGCCCTGCGGGAACGCGCACGCACGCTCGGTCTCGAATCGACGGTCGAGTTTCTCGGACAGCTCGATCGCGCCGGCGTGAGGCGCGCGCTGGACGCCGCCGACGTGTTCGTGATGCCGTCGCTCACCGAGGGGCTGCCGCGGGCACTGCTCGAGGCGATGGCGAAAGGATTGCCGGCCGTTGCGTCCGCCGTCGGAGGCATTCCCGAACTGCTGCCGCCGGAGTTCCTGGTGCCGCCCGGCCGGCCGGAACAACTTGCTGAACGCATTGACTGGCTCATGACGGCCGAAGCGGCGAGGGAGGCGGCAGGCGTGCGGAACGCGTCTGTCGCGCGCGCCTACCACGAGCGCGAGCAGGCGGCAATCCGGCGGGCGTTCTGCCAGTCGGTGTACGACGCGAGCCGTGCGGGCCGCGCGGTGACGACCTGTGCGTGAGGCGATGGTCGTCGACCACGGCGCCGATACCGGACCGCGCCTGAAGCTTTTCTCCAGGGCGGCGGACGTCGACTACTGGACCGAGCGATGGCAGACCGCGCGCGACGTCTCGTACGAACGCGAGCGCCGAGGACATTTGCCGCATCAGCTGCGGACCACGTGGAAGCGATGGGTGAAGCCAGGCGCCAGCGTGCTCGAGGCCGGGTGTGGGCTGGGTCACTTTACCGTCGCCGCTCACGCGCTCGGGTACCGTGCGGAGGGCCTCGATTGGTCCGAGCCGACCATCATGCGCCTGCGAGAAGGCTTTCCATCGATTCCGTGGCACGTCGGCGACGTCCGCCGCCTGCCATATCCCGACCGCACATTCGATTCCGTGTATTCGCCCGGCGTCTGCGAGCACTTCGAAGACGGACCTGTGGCCGTGCTGCAGGAAACCCGCAGAGTGCTTCGCGTCGGCGGCATCGCCGTCGTGTCGTCGCCCTGTTTCAACCGGTGGCTGCAGCGTCGCACGGCGGCGCTGGCCTCCGCTGAGGCGCCGCCTCGCGCCGCTTTCCACGAGTACGCGTTTGCACCTTCGGGAATGGCGAAGCTGCTCGATGGGATGGGATTCGCGGTTCTGCAAGTCAGGCCCTATGCGGCGCTCGATACGCTTGTCCGATTCGCCGGCTGGCGCGTCCCCGATCGCATGAGGAACGCGCTGGCGTTGCCGCTGGACTACGTCCCGATCGTCCGCGAGTGGGGAAGCACGTGCATCTGGGTGGCGCGCAAGAGATAGACCGCAGGTCATGCTCGTAGGCATCACCGGGGGAACCGGTTTCATCGGCTCGGCTGTCGTGCAGCGTCACCTCCAGCGTGGCGACGCCGTGCGATGCCTGTCGCGGCGTCGTCCGCCAGGCCGCGACGGACGGATGGAGTTCGTTCGCGGCGATCTGACGACACCAGACGTGCGGCTCGACGCGGTTCGCCGACGGCCTTGACGTCCTGTATCACTGCGCTGGCGAGCAGTGACGGACGAGCGCCGGATGCGTGCGGTCAATCTTCAGGGCACCGCCGCGCTCGTTGCCGGCCGCCGCCGGGCGCATCGGCCGATGGGTGCAGTTGAGCAGCGCCGGCGTCTACGGGCGCTATCGCGAGGGCGTCGTCATCGAGAAAAGACGCCGGTGACGCCGCAGGGCGAGTACGAGACGAGCAAGGCCGAAGCGGACAGGCTGGTCATCGAGGCGGATGCAGCAACGCCGAATCGACTCGGTCGCCGTGCTGCGGCCGACCATCGTCTTTGGTGCGGGCATGCCCAACCGGTCGATCGCCCAGATGATTCCGTGATCGAGCGTGGCCTGTTCTTCTTCATCGGCCGGCGGGGCGCCTCCGCCAACTACGTGCACGTGTCCAATGTGGTCGACGCGCTCGTGCTGTGCGGCGACGTCGGAGCAGCGCCGCTGGCCGGATCTACAACCTGTCGGATTGGACCACGGTCGAGGAGTTCGCGCGGGCGATTGCCGATGCACTGGGCCGCCCGCGGCCGCGGCTGCGCCTCCCGGAAGGTCCGGTTCGCATGATGGTCGATGCGTGCGGTCAGGCTGGTCGCGCTGCCGCTGACCCAGACGCGCATCGACGCGCTCGTCAGCCGGGCGCGATACGCGATCCGATCGAATCCAGCAGGAGCTCGGCTACGTGCCCCGGGTCTCGATTGCTGCCGGGCTGGCGGAGCTGGTGGCCCACGAGGCGGGCCGATGAAGCCGAAGGCCTGCGTGGTCGTCGCCAGCGAGATGACCGTCCGCGCCTTCCTGGGTCCGCAGCTGCGGGCGATGCAGGACCACTACGACGTGACCGTCGTCGTGAATTCGCAAGCGTCCGACCTGCTCCGCGACCTGGGTGTGACTGGCACGGTGACGCGATGTCGCGATCGGCGCGGGCGATCTCGATCGCAGGCTGATGTCCGGGCTCTTCTTGCGCTCGTGCGATTGATGCGCCGGCAGCGTTTCGATCTCGTGCACTCGATGACCCCGAAGGCGGGGCTGCTCGCGATGGTCGCCGCACGCCTCTCGAAAATCCCGGTGCGTCTCCATACGTTCACCGGCCAGGTCTGGGCGACTCGCACCGGGCTTCTCCCGAGCGATTCTCAAGCTCGCCGACCGAATCATCGCCCGGTGCGCCACCTCCACGCTCGCCGACAGCCCGTCGCAGCGGGAATTCCTGATTCGCGAGCGGATCGTCGCGCCGGATCGGATCGCGGTCCTGGGCAGCGGATCGGTCAGCGGGGTCGACGCCACACGATTCCGACCCGATGCGGGTCGCCGCCGCCAGGTCCGCGAACAGTTCCATATTCCGGATGCGAGCGTCGTGCTGCTCTTCGTCGGGCGGTTGAGCCGTGACAAGGGCGTGCTCGATTTCGCGAGGGCGTTCGCCGCACTCGCGGCCGAATTCCCCGACGTGCATGCCCTCGTCGTGGGACCCGACGAAGAGGGTTTGCGGCCGGCGTTCGCGCGTCTCTGCGCGAAGCACGGCGAGCGGCTGCACTTCCTCGACTACACGACATGCCCGGAAGACATCATGGCCGCTGGTGACGTCCTGTGCCTGCCGAGTTATCGCGAGGGGTTCGGCAGCGTCGTCATCGAGGCCGCTGCTGCGGGTCTGCCGGCCGTGGCGTCGCGCATCTACGGACTCGTCGACGCGGTCGTCGACGGGCGAACCGGTCTGCTGCACGAGCCAGGCGACATCGCGGACCTGACCGCCTGCCTGCGTCAAGTCGCCAGCAACCCTGGACTGCGGTGCGCGCTCGGCTCGGCGGCTCGCGACCGTGCCGTGCGCGACTTTCGCGCCGTCAGTTCTCGCGTCAAGCCTGCTCGATCTCTATGCCAGCCACGCCGCCGATCGCGCTGCTGCGCGTGAAGAGCGGGTGGTACCGCCGCTTCGGCAAGCGGACGTTCGACATCGTTGGCGCGGCCGCCGCGATCGTCGTCCTCTTGCCTCTTGCCGCCGCGGTCGCACGTCGATCGTGCGCGTGTTCCTGGGTTCGCCAGTACTTTTCCGGCAGTCGCAGGCCCGGCTTGAACGGCGTGCCGTTCTGGCTGGTCAAGTTCCGGACGATGACCGACCGCCGAGACCACGCGGGCAGCCTGCTGCCCGATGTCTGAACGGCTTGGACGGCTCGGACGTTTTCTCCGCGCCGCCAGCCTGGACGAACTGCCCGAGTTGTGGAACGTGCTGGTTGGCGAGATGAGCCTGGTGGGGCCGAGACCGCTCCTGCTCGCGTACCTCGATCGGTATACACCCCGTCAGGCCCGCCGCCATCTCGTCCGGCCCGGCATCACGGGCCTGGCGCAGGTCAGCGGACGGAACGGACTGAGCTGGGAGGAGAAATTCGAGCTCGATGGCGAATACGTGGACCGGTGCTCGTTTGCGTTGGACGTGAGGATTCTGGCGCGGACCATCTGGCAAGTCCTCCTCCGCCGCGACATCAATCAGCCAGGTCATGCGACCGCTGAAGAATTCACGGGAAACGGTGACGCGATGAAAGTGGTGATCGTCGGTGCGGGCGGCCACGGCCAGGTGGTGGCCGACATGATTGCCGCGGGCGCGCGCGTCGGTGATGACGAGCTGAAGCTCGTAGGGTTCCTCGACGACGATCCCGGCCTCGTTGGGGCGGAGGTCGGTGGCGTACCGGTTCTCGGCGACCTGGGCAGCATCGGGCGTGTGGCGGCCGACGCGTTCGTCGTCGCGATCGGAAGCAATCCCGAACGCGCGCGGATCGCCCAGCAGCTTCAGTCCGAAGGCCGGCGGCTGGTCTCGATTCAGCACCCGCACTCCAGCGTCTCCCGGAACGTGACAGTCGGCGACGGCACGATGGTGTCCGCCGGTGCGGTCGTCGTCACCGGCGCTCGCGAATCGGCCGGGGCGTCATCCTCAACACCGGCTGTACCGTCGATCACCACTCACACGTCGGCGACTACGCGCACATCGCGCCGGGCGTTCACCTCGGCGGCGAGGTGGCGATTGGCGGGCGCACGCTGGTCGGCATTGGGGCGGTCGTTCTTCCGCGCTGCCGCGTTGGCGCCGGGTGCACCATCGGCGCGGGCGCGGTCGTGATCGGCGACGTGCCTGACGGCGCGACGGCGGTCGGGGTGCCCGCGCGGCTGTTTCCATCACCCTTGAGCCGCGGAGTCACGAGTCATCTTCTGGTGGATCGATGAAGCGAATTTACCTGTCGCCGCCGGACTCTGAGCCGTCTCGATCGCGAGCTGCTTCTCGACGCGCTCGAGTCGGGATGGGTGGCTCCGCTCGGACCGCACGTCGACGCATTCGAGCGTGAAGTCGCGGCCGTGGCGGACGTGCCGCACGCCGTCGCGCTGTCGAGCGGCACGGCCGCGCTTCACCTGTCGCTCGCCGCGCTCGGTGTCGGACCCGGCGACGAGGTGCTGACCTCGACCTTGACGTTTGCCGCGACCGCCAACGCCATCGCCTATGTCGGCGCGACGCCGGTCTTCATCGACGCGTCGCCGGAGACCTGGACGATCGATCCCGACCTGCTCGAAGAGGAACTGACGGAGCGCGTGCGTGCCGGCCGCCGGCCCGCGGCGGTGATCGCGGTCGACCTGTACGGCCAGTGCTGCGACTACGACCGCATCGCGGACCTCTGCGAACGGCACGGCGTGCCGTTGATCGAGGATGCCGCCGAGGCGCTCGGATCGTCGTACCGCGGCCGTCCGGCAGGCGCGTTCGGCGCGTGCGGGATCTTTTCCTTCAACGGCAACAAGATCATCACGACCAGCGGCGGCGGCATGCTCGTCTCGCACTCGCGCGCGATCGTCGATCGGGCGCGGCACCTGGCGACGCAGGCCCGGGACCAGGCGCCGCATTACGAGCACTCCGAGATCGGCTTCAACTACCGGCTGAGCAACCTGCTGGCGGCGCTCGGGCGCGGCCAGCTGAAAAGCCTCGACGGCGAAGGTGGAACGCCGGCGAGGCATCAGGCGCGCGTACATCGACGCGCTCGCTGGCTACGCCGGGAATCGACTTCCTGCCCGAAGCCGACTACGGCCGATCGAATGCGTGGCTGACGTGCATCACGGTCGACCCGCGACGGCTCGGAACGACCCGGGAGGAGATTCGACTGCACCTCGAGTCACGGAACATCGAATCGCGTCCCGTCTGGAAGCCGATGCACCTGCAGCCGGTCTTCCGCGCCTGCCGGGTCCGTGGCGGCGAGGTCGGGCGACGGCTCTTCGAACAGGGATTGTGCCTGCCCAGCGGTTCGGCCTTGACGGCGTCGGAACAGGCGCTCGTCATCGAGGCGGTGGAGGAGCGATGCGCGCCGCGGGCCGGCGCAGCCGGAGGGATGGTCCATGGCTGAGGACGTTTCTGCATTGCGGCTCTTTGGCCGGCGTCTGCAAAGACCTCTCGCTGTCGCCGTTCAGCTTGCGCTGGTGGTCGCCTCGAACCGGGTCGCGTTCCTGCTGCGATTCGACGGCGATGTACCGCCCTTTGGGGACGAGGCGTTCTGGCAAATGCTCCCGTGGCTCGTCGCCGTGCGCGCGTTCGTCTTCGTGCCGTTCCGGCTCTACGAAGGGCTCTGGCGGTACACCGAGCCTGTACGACCTTCGGGCGCTGGTCGGCGGCATCGGCGTGAGCTCCGGGCTGTTCTTCCTCCTGACGCAGACGCCGCTCGGTCCGCCGATCTACCCGCGATCGGTGTTCATCGTCGACGCGGTGCTGTTGATGCTCCTGCTCGGCGCCGTGCGCATGAGCCGGCGGCTGCTTGCCGAACTGCGGCGGCCGCATCCTGGCAAGCGCGTGCTGATCTTCGGTGCTGGTGATGCCGGCGAGCTGATCGTTCGCGACATGAAGGCGAGCGCCTCGTACGGCTATCACCCGATCGGCTTCGTCGACGACGACAAGTCGAAGGTCGGGCTGCGGATTCATGGCGTGCCGGTGGTGGGCACCCGCGCCGACCTGCCGTCGATCCTGCGGCGATACCGCCCGCAGGAAGTGCTCCTCGCGATTCCGCACGCCGATCCGGTGGCGATTCGCGCCGTCGTCCGCGCGCTCGAGCAGTTCAAGGTGCCGATCAAGACGCTGCCGGCGCTGCGCGACATGATCGACGGCAAGGTCGCGCTGTCGGAGATCCGGAACCTGTCGGTCGAGGACCTGCTCGCCCGCGCACCCGTTGGCCTCGACCCGGCGCCGCTCAAGTACCTGATCGGCGGCCGTCGCGTCATGGTGACCGGCGCCGGCGGATCCATCGGGTCCGAGCTGTGCCGGCAGATTGCCAGGCTCAAGCCCGCCTCGCTGGTGATGTTCGAGCGCTACGAGAACAGCCTGCACGCGATTCGTATCGAGCTCGAGGATGCGCACCAGCGGTTCGGCCTGCACGCGGTGGTCGGCGACGTCACCGATCCGATTCGTGTCGAAGAGGTGATGCGTCAGTTCGAACCCGAGATCGTCTTCCACGCGGCGGCGCACAAGCACGTGCCGCTGATGGAGGAGAATCCGTGCGAGGCCATCAAGAACAACGTGCGCGGGCACGCGGCTGCTCGCCCAGGCGGCCGAGGAGTGCGGCGTCGATCGATTCATCCTGATCTCGACCGACAAGGCGGTGAACCCGACGAGCGTGATGGGTGCGTCGAAGCGGGTCGGCGGAGCTGATCGTTCGCGCCCGTGCCGCCGGCAGCGGCACGTCGTTCTCCGTCGTCCGCTTCGGCAACGTGCTCGCCAGCAACGGCAGCGTGGTGCCGCGCTTCCTCGAACAGATCAAGAAGGGCGGGCCGGTCACCATCACCCATCCCGAGATTCGCCGCTTCTTCATGCTGATTCCGGAAGCCGTTCAGCTCGTGCTGCACGCGGCGGCGCAGGCCGACGCCGGCGCCACCTACGTGCTGGAGATGGGCGAGCAGGTGAAGCTGCTCGACATGGCGCGGGACCTCATTCGATTGTCGGGTTTCGTGCCCGACTCGGAGATCGCGATCGAGTTCATCGGCCTGCGGCCGGGCGAGAAGCTCTACGAGGAGCTGGTCGGCGTCGGACGAAGAGGTCGGCGCCGTCGTCGATCGAAAAGATCCTGCGCGTGACGAGCCGGACGCCGCCGCGGGCGGATCTGCTCGACGTCGTGGCCCGCCTCGAAGGCGACGCGGCCCGCGGGCCGCCGCGACAACGTGCTGGCTGGGCTGAGCGATCTCGCGGGACTGTCGGCCGCCAACGAGCATCCCGCGCCCGGGCGCCAGATCGAGCCGGAGGTTGTCGCGGCGCGTGCGCCGGAAACGGCACCGGAGTCGTCGCCTGCCGGCGGCGCATCGCCTGGCCCAGCCCTGTCCTGAATGCGGATCGTCGCGGCTCCATCGATCGCGCGTGCGGAATCTGCCGGAGCGCGTCACGCCGGAATTTCTCTGCGCGGCGGCTGTTCCGGTGCGACGACTGCGAGCTGGCGCGGCTGGCTCATCCCGCTCGATTTCGGCGATTTCGACCCGATCACGGCTCCGGACGCACCCGACCTGGGCTCTCTCGACAGCGCCCTGCATTCGGTCCGGCCCACTCTGCGGCGCGGGTTCTCCCCGCGGGACCTGCACTGAGCAGATCGGTGACCATGTCAATCGCTACACTGCCCCGCGTTCTCGTCAGCGCGCACAGCGTGGCTGCGCTCTGCGTCGTGATCGTGGGGCGCCCTCGCCTTTGGCTGCGTGTATCCGTGGGCGTATTGGCCGCTGGCGGCTGCGGCGGCGGCGGCCGGCGCCATCGGGCTGTTCGTCGAGTGGTTTCCATTCCGGGCAGCCGGTGAGCCGCGCGTTCATGTGGGCGCTCGTCGCCGTCGGCGCGGCGATCTGGTGCAATTGATTCCGGTGCCAGTGGCCGCCTGGCCGCGGTGAGCCCGCGATCGGTGCACCTGCTGAACGACTCTCGATCCCGTCATTCGCGGCCGGACTGTTGGCCCGGCATGCCGTTTCCGTGTGGCCGCGCGACACGGGCGTCGCGCTCGCGCTCTTCGCCGCGCTCTCGCTGCTGCTCGTCGGTCTGACCGCGCTGTTCTCACGCACCGGCACCCGCCGATTCGTCGAAGCGCTGACGATGTTCGGCGTGGTCCTGGCGCTCATCGGCATCGTGCAGAAGCCACTCTTCACCGGCGCGATTTACGGCTTGTGGCAGCTGGACGTCGGCCGGCAGCCATTCGGGCCGTTCGTCAACAAGAACCATTTTGCCGGGTGGATGGTGATGGCTCTGCCGTTGACGCTCGCGCTGCTCGTGGCTGGCATCGCCCGAAGCATGTCGAAGGTCAAGGCCGGCTGGCGACACAAACTGCTGTGGCTGTCGACGGCGGAGGCCAACCATCTCTTGCTCGTCGGCGCCGCGGCGGGCGTGATGGCGTTATCGCTGATGCTGACCATGTCGCGATCCGGGATCGCCGCGTTCGTCGTCTCGGTGCTGATCACCGGCTGGTTCGTCGGGCGGGCGCTCGACAGCCGCCCCAGGAGGATCGGCGCGGCTGCGTGTCTGGTCGTGCTCCTGTTGACGGCTGTCGTGCTGTGGACCGGCCCGACCGTCCTCGCCAGCCGTTTCGCGTCCGCCGACTGGGGCGAGTTCAACAACCGCCGGGGAGCCTGGGCGGACGCGTGGAGCGTGGTGCGGGAGTTTCCGCTGGCCGGCACCGGCTTGAACACCTATTGGGCTGCGTCGCTTTTCTACCAGCGTCACGAGCTGGCCTCGTTCTTCGCGCAAGCCCACAACGACTATCTCCAGTTGGCCGCGGAAGGAGGACTGCTCCTCACCGTGCCGGCGTTGATTTGCCTCGGTCATGTTCGTGCGCGATGTGCGCCGGGCGATTCGAGACCAGCGCGGTTCGACTGAATGGTGGTTGCGGGCGGGCGCCATCACGTCGCTCTTTGCGATCGCGCTGCAGGAGTCGGTCGAGTTCAGCCTGCAGATGCCTGGCAACGCGGCGCTTTTCGTCGTCGTCTGCGCCATCAGCCTCCAGCGCGCTCCGGCGAGTCTCCGACGCTCCCCCTGACGACCGAAGGTCGCCGCCGCGACCAGGCCGAAGCCTCCGACTCGTCGCTGCTGGACAGGAAAATCGATCAGATGGGAGAAACCGCCCGATGACCGTGAGGATAGGCTTCGACATGGACGGCGTGCTTGCCGACTTCGCGTCCGCATACCGCGAGGTCGAAGTCCAGCTGTTCGGACGGGCTACGCCGACCCGTGCCGACGATCCCGGCGCGGTCGAGGAGGAACCTGACGCCGCGCGCGTCGACGCTATCGGAGGAGCGGCGCAGGCGCACTGCCGTCTGGCGCCAAATACGGGCGACGGAGAATTTCTGGACGACGGTGGCGCCAATCCGCGAACACGCGGTCCGTCGGATTCACCAGATGATGCTGGAGCATCACTGGGAGGTCTTCTTCATCACCCAGCGGCCGGCGACACGAGGCGAAACCGTCCAGCGACAGACGCAGCGATGGCTCGTGGCGCAGGGATTCGACCTGCCGAGCGTTCTCGTGATTGCGGGTTCGCGTGGGGCGGCGGCGGGCGCTCTGCGGCTGGACTATCACGTCGACGATCTTGCGCAGAACTGCGTGGACGTGTTGTCGGATTCTCGGGCACGACCGATCCTGATCGTGCCGCCCGGCGAGGAGGCGACGGCTCGAACGGCCCGCAAGCTGGGAATTGGCGTGGCCGCTTCGATCGACGAATGTCTCCAGATTCTCGGCCAGGCATCGGCGGCGAGCCGCGATCCCGGCATACTTCAACGGTTCGCCGCCCTTGTCGGCTGGAAATAGCGCGGCGAAGCCAGCAGAGGGTCAACGTGCCGCGCGGTAGTTGTTCTGCACCACCCAGGCCATCGCCGAGTTCGCCCCGACCATGAAGACGATCTGCCGCCGCCGGATTTTTCTTCCACAAGCGCTCTGAGGTATAGAGCACACCTGCCGTCCCCGCTGCCTTGATCGCAACCAGACTCGCCGGGTTGCCGGTCACCGACTTCATCAGCGGATTAGCCTCCACTCCACCGCGATTCAGCGCTCCGAGCGTGGAATGGACATCGAGCGCTTGAAGCGCGGCGAAGGAAAGATAAAGCGGCAAGAGGGCGTCGGGCCGCCGCGGCGCTCTCGAACCTGCCGGCCGTCAGCTCGGGCGCCGTGTGGAGCTGCACAGCGGCAGATGGTTATCGCTGCCGCCGGCAGCTGCGTCGCGTGTTCCTGTGCCGCAGCCGGGACCGCCACTGCGAGCGAGGCGAAGAGCGCGACGGCGAGCGTTGGGGGAGCAAGCCGGATCATGAAGACCTCCGTTGAGGCGAGTTCATCACGACAAGTGCCGCCGTGAGAAATCGTGGCGTTACGTCATAACCCTTGTATAGAGAATCACTTACAGTCGTGGTCCTCCTCTAATTGTCCGAGCGGCGGCAGAACGAGTTCTCTTTGTCAGCGGAGATTTTCCACCTGTGAGGACGCCGTCGACGCTAATCGACAGAAACGTGATCGACCCTCAGAACGGTGAGCCTCCGGGTTCGAGGGCAGGAAGGATATACGCAACGACTCACGCATGCACGCATTCCGTCATCGCCGAGCGGTGGCTTGCGGATTGCCTCACCGTTTCCGTCGCTGGCCGGCCAGGCACCAGCGCGATCCGTCATCGCGTGAGTGAAGTTCGCGTCTGGGCAGGAGAGGCAGGAGAAGAGATGCGCAGCCGCTCGATCGCGTCAATCGCCATAGCCTCTGATGATCGTCCCGGGCCTGCAGCCGTCCTCCTGGCTGGTGCGCAGGACATACGCCGGCGCGCAGCCGGTGAGAACCGGCGGGCGTCGCGCAGGGGCGCCGGCGCCGGCACCCGCTGGATCGACCATGTCCGGAAGTGCGCTACGAACCGATTTCAAACCGCTGCCGGCCGCGACCGTGCGGCTGCGCCAGTTCGACGGCAATGGGGCGGTCGTCGCATCAGCGACGACTGGACCATCTGGCGAATTCGCGTTCAGCGGGGTAGCCGCGGGCAACTATCTGATCGAGCTGGTGGACTTCAGCGGCAAGCTTGTCGGGATGGCGCCGCCCTTCGTGGTGGCTGGCCAGGGGCCTGTCGCCGTCTCGGTCATGGCGTCAGGCTTGGGCGTGACGGCGGCTTCGGCGGCGGGCGGCGGCTTCAGCCTCTTTGGGCTTGGCCCGACGGCGAGCTTGGCGGTTCTCGGCGCCGCGGGAGCGGCGGCGGTGACGGCGGTTGTCGCCACGAAATCGGACGCGAGCCCGTCCCAGTAGCTTGGGCGAGCCTGGCTCAGTGGCGACTGAATCCACTCCCCGGGATCCTGCGCTCGAACTGCTCGACCGCCTTCGGGACGAAGCCAGCGAGCGTGTCGGGCGCGAGCTGGACGACCTTCGCGCGCATCTCATCAAGTGCTGCGAACACTCGATCGAGCGCCTTCGCAAGTGCGGCTTCGTGTCGCTCGAATCGGTGACCTCCGTCGTCGTCGCCCTTACCGAAGTCGCGGCCAGCGAACGGGACCGGGCGAATCGCCTCTCCAACCTGCTGAAATCGACGGAAACAGAACTCGAGAGCGTTCAGGCAGACCACGCGCGACGGCGGCGAGACAGCGCGTCGACTCGAGCAGGAGCTGCATGACGCGCGCGAAACCGCGGCCAGGGCCGCCGAGGAACAGCGTGCTGAATTCGCCGCTTCGCGCGACCGCCTCCAGCACGTCATCGACGCCCAATCGCTGGAACTCATTGGAACTGAGAAGGGAGCTCGAGAAGGCGAACCGCGGAGCTGAAGCCGGCGTCGCCCGGCGGCCGGCGCTCGATGCCGGCCGCCCGGCGCTCAGCGCGCGCGAACGCCTCGCCGAAACGCTGCCGTTCGAGGCGATCGACGCCGCGCTGTCCGCGACGCCGCCTGTCACGGACTGGCCGAAAGCCGGTTAGAAAGACCCTTTTTCGATCCGTCGTAGCGTCCCAACACCCCAAGGACACCAAGACCGGCCAACTTTTTTCCACTGGCGGCGGGGCCCCACCCCCGCCGCGAACTTACGCTGATGCCTCGCCTCGGATTCGCTTGTCCTTGGCTCGGCATGGCCGCAGGCGCTTTTCCAATGGCGCTGGGCCCCATCCCCAGCGCGAACTTACGCTGATGCTCGCCCTCCCACCTTCGCTCGCAGACTAACCTCGCGAGCTACGGTGGGCAAGCGGACGTCCCTTGGCCACCGTAGCGCGAAGCGCGCAGGTGGCTCGGGCTCGCATAGCCGCAGGCGCTTCTGATTGAGTTCCTGAAACATCGCGTTCACACGCGCGAGGGTCAGTTCGCGGAAGGAAACGAGCCTCGAACGACAGCGAAGTGTTCAGTCGTGAATCGCCATGCTCTCGAAGACTCCCAGCCGCTGCGTCGGCGGCGCCGGGCGTTCGTCGAAATCCACCTGCCGGCGTTCACGTCGTTGAACGCGATCGATGATCTTGATGGTCAGCACGATTCCGGCGAGTGTTGCGGCGAGCGCCGCTGTCCACCCCGGCGACTTCAACGCGGCCCGTTCGATGTACGCGAAGGCGTAGGGCACGAGCAACAAGGCTCGCGGCCCCGCCCGACCACAGCAGCTTCGGGTCTCCGAGCGGCAGATAGGCGCAGGCGAACGGGACTTTCCGGTACCCGAGGAACAGGCCATCCAATGCCGCGACGCCGAACAGGCAGCCGAACAGCGCGTGAACGAGAGCCGTGGCGACCCCGAAGAGTGCGACATGAAGAGGCAGGAGGACGAGCGACGGCACGACGACCGTCGAGAGGAACGCGGCACGTTTGACCCCGGCAAGATATCCGACGTTCGTCGCCGCGCCACGCCAGTCGAATCGACCAGTTCGCGACCAGTTCCGCTGGAACCATGACGGCATACCGGAACCCGCCGATCAGGACCAGCAGCACCGTCACCTGCATCCCTAGCAGCCCAAGCGGAAACGACGACATCGGCTCGCTGCAGGTAGGCGCTGCCCAGAATGAGCATGACGGAAGGAAGCGTCAGCGCAGCCGCCACGGCAATCGCGACGATCATGCGATGCGGTCCACTTCGCATCAGCGCGTGCAGCGTGAAGAAGAACCCGGCTTGCGCCTCCGGATCCCCTCGGGTGAGCCGCAGCGCGATCGGCGCGGACCGCGGCACTGGCGCGGGAGTGCGCGGGCCGGGCGGCTGCCTGTTCAGGCAGACGGCGGTTGTTCCAGACGAACGTCAGGACCGCCAGCGAAGACCAGCGCTGGAACGACCAGCCACGCCCGACTGCGCGAGCGTTGCGAGATTCGCACGCAACGCCCGATAGGCGGAGCGATGCTCCTCGTCGTCCCGGCGCAACCAGGCCGGCAGCGTGAGTCGGCGTGGCATCACGGCTGGCGCGTCGACGACCACGTCGCCAGCCACGGTTTCGTTCACGCCGAGGTGCCACAGGACGGGCAGGGCGAAGTAGCGTGGCGGCACGACGCGCCGGCGATCCACTCGGTCACGGTCTTCCCGCGGATGGTCGGCGTCAGCATGAGGCCCGTGACCGCGGCGACGACGAGCAGGCTTTGGACCCTGCTCGAGACTCGGCCGAATCCACGTTCCCCCAGAGCGAAGACGCAACACGCCACGTGCCGCGAGGACCGCGAAGAAGCCGAGGAGGCCTGCCATGATCACGCTGATGGCCTGCGCCGCGATCGAGGCGCACGATCCCGCCCATGGTGACTCCGCGCAGGTTCACGGTCAGGAACATCGGATAGAGGATGCTGGGCACGACATTGACGGCGATCGAGAACACGACGCCGAAGACGAGGGCGGCCAGCAGCTTCGCCCGGGTGATCGTCCACGGAGCAATCGGCAACGGTCCGAGAATCGCCGCATCGCGTAGTTCGAGGCCCAGCGCGTCCCAGACCAGCAGGGCCGCCAGGGCGGAGACGCCCAGCGAAGCGGCGATGAAGAGGAAGCGATCGGGCAATGCGCTCAGCGCCGTTTGCCCCGGAAGCTGGATGTACGCGGCGAGGTAGGGCGTTGAGACGAAGAACGTCACGAAGAGCGCCAGCGACAGGATCACGGCATACAGCACGCCGAGCGAGTCGTGCCGGTCGGCATGGGGCGAGATCACGTCGTTGTCCAGCAGCCGTCGAACGAACAGGCGCGTCAGCAGGCGGACCGTGACGTCGTCGGCACTCATAACGCTAGTGCCGAAGGGCCGCGACATCAGCGATGTCACGGGCGGTCCGCTCGGGATCGAGCGTGCTCACGAGCTCGGCGACGACGTCCTCGAGCGACGCACTGCTCTGGATCATGGCGCGCAGCTGTCGAACCGGGCCTTGCGCCACGATGCGGCCGCGATGGAGGACCACGACGTCGGCGCAGAGCCGTTCGACGCGATCGAGCAGGTGAGAGCTGTACACGATGATCTTGCCGCGGGCCGCGAGGAGCGGAATCAGATGACGCAGGACGAGACCAGCCGTCAGGTCCAGGCCGGACTCCGGCTCGTCGAGGATGAGCACATCGGGGTCGTGCAGCAGGGCGGCCACGATCAGGACCTTCTGCCGCATGCCCTTGGAGTACCCGCTCATCGATTGGTCGGCGGCCGACGTCAGGCCGAAGAGCTCCAGGAGCGCGGAGACCTTGTTGGTGAGGAGGGGTTCCGCGATGCGGCGCAGGCGGCCGACGAGTTGGAGATGTTCGCGACCCGACAGGAAGCTGTAGAGATGCGCCTCTTCGGGCACGTACCCGACGCGCGCCTTGTACTCGACGAGAGCCGCCGCGATGTTGGAGCCGTTGAACCACACCTCGCCGGCCGAGGCTTCGCGCAGCCCGGTCAGGATCGAAACCGTGGTCGATTTTCCGGAGCCATTGGGGCCCAGGAGTCCCACGATCGTGCCCGGGGCGACGCTGAAGCTGACGTCGCGAATCGCCGCGACGGCCGAGTCAGTACTTCGTGAGGTGCCGTATATCGAGCATGGCTTGCGTCCGCCCGACATTTAGTAGTAAAAGGTGGCCATATGTCAAGGGAATCGCTGGGACATTTCGAACTGCTCGTGCTCCTGGCGCTGCTCCGCGCCGGAGACGAGGCCTACGGTGTGCCGATCGCGAATGCGATCGCGGAGAGCACCGGCAAGCGCGTCATCCTCGCCAGCGTCTACAACACGCTGGAGCGGCTCGAACAAAAGGGATTGGTCACATCGAGCTTCGGTGAGCCCACTGCCGAGCGCGGCGGCCGTGCCAAGCGGTACTTTTCCATCACCCGGGCGGGATTCCGAGAGGTCAGGGCGGCCAAGAAGGCGCTGACCGTGCTGTGGCGGGGCATACCGGTCCACGAGGGATGAACATGGCCGTGACTCGATTCGCGCGATGGCTCCTGACGAGCACGAGTGCCCCTGGCACGCGGGAGGCTCTTGTCGGCGATCTGATGGAAGAGATCGCCCACGGTCGCTCCTCGGTGTGGGTCTGCCAGGAGTTGGTCGGTCTCTACGGCTTTGCGTTCATGGCACAGGCGCGGAAGAGCCTTCGCATCACCCCGCTCTTGGTCGCCCTGGTGCTCGGCCTGGTCCTCGCCGGAGGGGCTTCAATCGCTTCGCTCGAGCAGGTGGTCGAGACCTGGACGAGCGTCTATTACATTGCCGGCACAGTGAGCCTGTTCGCTCACGTGATGTCGCGGTCGACGGCCTCCCGCACGCTGCTGATTACCGAAGGCTCGGGACTCGAGGCTCGGGATTCGCGGCAGGCCTGAAGGCCTGCACTACAGCTGCTGTAGTGCGGACCTTCAGGTCCGCCTCCGCACGGATTCGTCAATCCACGCACGGAACCGGCGACATCATGCAGCCAAAGTGCGCGGCGCGGACTCGCACTTGGCGCCGCACCTGGGCCGCTCGGCGAAGGCCACGGATGATGTAAACGCAACTTGCGTCAGAACTGCACCGATAGGCTAAGGCTCTTGACGCCGGGTAGCATGAGGGGCCGTACGACCACTTTCGCTGAAGGGTCGCGCCCCGCTGCCGTATAGATTGTTTTTCGACCCTTGATGAGCGCGTCGACGCCTGTGCCGACAAGAGCGCCGAGGCCACCATAGAAAGCGACGCCCGTGGCCGAGCACGTCGCGCTGCACTCACTCGCCGAGGGAGGCGTACAGGGCGATACCGAGACCAGACCCTGTTGCCGCGCCGATGATCGCCCCATTCCGCAGCGAATCCGGAAGACGCCGCCGGATCCGGGTCACATCAGGTTCGGCGAGGCTGCGCCGGGTGCCATCAATCGATACGGCCAGCAGTGAGCTGGACACGTCAAGGACCCGCGCCTCCTGTTCCTGCCCGGTGCCGTCGACGATGTACACGGTATCTCCAGCCTGGAGACGAAAACGAAGCTGATCGAAATTCTCCGCGATGGCCTGTGCCTCGCTTCTCGCCGCCAACAGCACCAGGAGTGCGAAGGCGGTGAGTGCCGTATGGAAGTTGAAGCCGTCATGCATTTCGCACCTCGGTTCTCAAAAGCCGCCATGAGAAGGCTCGCATTCACCATCGCTTGATGAGCGCGACGCCCTGGTGTCTCGGGGAGAAGATCGGCGCGATGCTCACCGAGCCAGTCGCCGCCGATGCCCGATACAGCACGTGTCGATTCGCGGTGGCGACGTTGATCATTCCTCCCAGCGCTGCGCCCACGCCCGCAAAGATTGGAGGAAAGAAGAAACCCACGCGGCGGTCTTCGCAGTCGGCACAGTCACCGACGTACCCGATCGCCAGGAGGACTCCTCCCACGCCCGCGCCGACGATCGCTCCGGTCCGCGCATGGTGCGACACGGTTTCAACCTTCCGCACGCCGGCGAGAGGCAGTATTGTCGCCTGCGTCTTCTCACGTGTCGCGACGAAGGTGACCTCGGTATCGGAAAGCGCGACGAATCGGCCTGTTTGCTTCGGCCATCCGCAAACATGACGCGGATTTCCCGGCCCGCGAGGTCGGCGCGGGGCGGCCGTGCAGATTCGCGCGGTGCAGCGTCGCGCATCAGCAGAGCGGCGTGCATTCCGGCGAACATCCGAATCCCGTCTTCCGGTGCGGTTCCCACACGGACGGTAGTAAAGGCATTCAACCGGGACGTGACCCCGATCTGGACGCCACCGACGGCTTGACCGATGATGCCGTTGTCGTGGCCGCGGACGAGCAGTCGACATCCGTGAGAATCAGCCGGGGCACAGACGAGCGGAAACGACACCGGCTGGGCGGTGGTGTGATGCACCCCGAGTCCTCCACCCGCGAATGTCGACACACGACTGGATGGCACGGTTACGGTGAAGAGGAGGTTCCCTCCCAGGGTCGTGACGTCGTTGCCGAACTCATACGAGCGACGGGTCGCTTCGCCCTCCAGCACCAGATGCCTGGTAACCGGCACCTGGATCGAGAGCAGGGCGGTGGGTCCGCCTTCACCCCAACTTGTGCCTGCACCGACGCCAACGGTCAGGCGCGGAGTTCGTCGGGGTTCGTCAACGATTTGGGGTGTGGCCGGCGCTCGTTCCTGGGCGGCTACCTCGCGGGCGGGAGCCCACGCCAGGAGGAGGGATAAGACTGACAGCAGCACGGGAGCCATGGGGCCTCCGTGCTGTAATGCGCAAATTCCATCGTGAGGGGCTCACGGTCAGGACTCGGGCGAGGGAACTGAAGGCCGCTAAAGCCCGTTCGGATCCCGAGGGAGTCGAACGGGCGTGGGTCGCAGGCTACCTTAGGGTTTCTTCGCCGCTTCCGACTCGAGGAGCCGCGCGCCTTTGAGCACACCTTCCAGCGCGTAGTTGGCCTCATGACACGCGTACTCGTAAATCGGCTCGTTGGAAGCGTTCCACGTATACTCTCCGGTCCACGAGCGGTCCCACGTAGTCGGATCCTCTACGGTGAAGCGGTAGAGCAGGTTTCCATCCGCCAAACGCGTGAACCGCTCCGTGACCTTCAAGTTTTCGCCGGAGCCGCGGAACTGCGTTTTGTCGGTGAAGTTCGTCGTTTCGACGACCAGCGTGTCGCCCTCCCAACGGCCGATCGAATCGCCCAGCCACTTCTTGATGTGCGCGGGAGGATGTGTCCCGCCGATGCGGATGAGGCGGACGTCGTGCACCATCTCGTTGAGGATCATGACGGTGTTGCCCGTCTGCACGATTTGCTTGAGGTTGTTGTAGAAGTAGTTGGGCAGCGTCGGCGGTCCCGACGTCGAGCTGAACCCGAGGATGCACCGCTCGGCGAGTGGACGCGCCTCGGGTCCGTCGTACTGACCACTCGGACCACCGGACGCGCCTTCCGCCGCGTCGGGGCTCACCTGTCGCGCCTGGAAGGCTGCATTCCGCTTGCGCGCTTCGGGCTTCATCGCCGGCACCCGGCCGTCGACCGGATCGACGATGATCGAGGTGCGTTTCTGGCCGTCCACGGTGAGCACGCTATCGCCGGGATTGATCCAAATGAGGTTGTAGCCTCCGACCACACCGCCGCCGCCGCGGAACAGCCCTTCGAGATAGGACTTCGTCGGCGAACGGTCTCCGCCGACCGGAGGCGCGGTCCGATCGGCAGCGCTCGGGGCGAGATCTTTCTCGTTACGCTGAACCTCGTACTGTTCCATGGCCTTGGCTTCCGCCTCGTTCAGCACCAGCCGGTTGCCGAACTCCGCGGGCCGATCGACGGGAGTAATCGTGGCGACGTTGAACGTACCCTGGAGGTCGGGGCGCCCGTCCGCCATGCGGGGGATTCCGGCCGGTTTCGTCCCCCGGGCCGGCGCCTGCGCCGCGGGCCGGTCAGACGCGAGCCAGGCCACGGCGGCCGCCGCGACGAAGCATCCAGTCAAACGAGATAAACGAGTGCGCATATCGTGATTCTCCGCCTTAGCGATCGTGACGTATGGGCGATGTCAACTTCAGCCCGAGCCGGGCTCCAAGTGTAGCGTTTTTTGTGCCTCTTCCGTCTGGCTGTGGGTGATGTATTTGTTTGCGAGCGGATTCAACCGCTAGGAGGCGGCCGACTCGATCAACCGGTGATGATGACCGCTTCGTTGACGCTGGCGGAACGCTTGAGGTGTTTCGTCGTTCCATCGCCTGAATGCTCTGGTGAAGGCCGCCGGCTCCGAATAGCCGAGCAAGTACGCGACCTCGCCGATCGAGAGCGGCGAGTCGGTCAGATAGCGCTCAGCCGCGGCCTTCCTTGCCAGATCGAGCAGCTGCTGGTACGAGACACCCGCAGCAGCCAGACGCCGCTGGAGTGACCGCGCCGACGTCGCAAGAGTCCGAGCGACTGTCTGGATCCGCATGTCGCCACCCCCGACGCGTGATGCGAGTGCCCGGCGCACATCGAGCGCCACACCGTCCATCGGCGGAAGGCGCGCGATTGCTTCGTCAGCCTGTCGCTGGAGCAGCCGGCCCAAGGCGGGGTCGCGTCGCCGGAGCGGAAGTTGACACGTTTCGCGCGACAGCGCCCACCCGTTCCAGGACGCTCCGGCGTGCACCGGACAACCGAGCACCTGTTCCATCTCCGCAACATCATCCGGCTTGTGGCAGAAACTTGCGTAAGAGGCGCGAAACCGGCCGTCAGTCTCCTGACGAAAGTGCAGCAGATTGAGCGTCACGGTGAACTCGGCCGAGAGTGGGGCGTCGCAACCTTCTAGTAATACCCGAATCGGGTCCTCGTCCTCTCGAAGGCAGGGAACGGGAGCCTCGGCAAGACGCAGATAGCGCACAAGACGCATCAGCCCCTCGCCAACGCTCTGGGACGTCGCAATCAGGTAGTCGATCAGCGGGAACGCTCCGAGCGGCGTCACCATGGCCAGCCGCATGCCCGCATTCTTCATCGGACGCAGTTCGAGCGCTCGGCGAAACATCGCGCCCCAGGCCGCACACCGGTATGCGCGCGTCCGGGTCATCCAAATCCGCTCGACGGATCCCGGCGTCGCCCAGCAGGGACTCCACACGGTAGTTCAGCCGTTCGAGCGCATCGACGAACACGCGCGCACTGCTCGCAGGGCAGGACGATGGAACGGAACTGCCTGAGCCCGCGGTTTTGGCGCGCTTTGTCAAGCGGCCGGCGCGTGCGGTCATGGTCGGCGAAGGTCCTCCACTGCGACGATTGTCCCATGCAGGTCCTTCGGCTTTCATCGCCCGTCGATGATGTCCGAAAACCGCTAGACATCCCTTCGACCGGGGGCAACGATGGGTCATGGACCTCGATGTTGACGCGTGTTATCGCGCGTTCCGTACTCGCGACCCGCGCTTCGACGGTCGGCTGTTCGGCGGGGTCAGGACAACCCGGATCTATTGCCGTCCGATCTGCCCGGCACCGATGCCGAAACGGGAAAACATGACGTTCTACGCGACGGCCGCAGCGGCGCAGGAAGCTGGCTTCCGCCCATGCCTGCGCTGTCGGCCGGAAACGGCGCCAGAGTTTGCCGCCTGGCGCGGGACGTCGAACACCGTATCGAGGGCGTTGGCGCTCATCGACCGAGGCGCACTCGATGAAGGGGGCATCGATCGGCTCGCCGACCGCCTGGGCGTCGGAGAGCGACAGCTCCGCCGACTGTTTCGACAGCATCTCGGTGCGTCCCCTGTCTCGGTCGCGCAAACACGACGTGTCCTGTTGGCGAAGCAATTGATTCATGAGACACGCCTGCCGATGGCCGAAGTGGCATTGGCGTCAGGATTCGGCAGCATCCGACGCTTCAACGAAATCTTCCAAGGGCTCTTTGGCCGTCCGCCTCGTGCTCTGCGGCGCGCCACCGTCGCCGACGTATCGTCCAGACAGAACGGCGAAGTCTCGATCCGTCTCGGCTATCGGCCCCCATACGACTGGGCCACGATGGTCGCGTTTCTCGAGGCTCGCGCCATCCCTGGCGTCGAGGTGGTCTCGAACGATCGTTATGCGCGGACGATCGAGATCGAAGGTGTGAACGGGGTTGTTGCGGTGGAGCCGGCCGCCGGTCACACGCTTCGGGTCGCGATCAGATTTCCACGGTTGTCGGCGCTGCCGACGATCATCGCGCGCGTGCGGCGCGTGTTCGATCTCGCCGCCGACCCGCAAGCCGTCAACGGGCAGCTCGCAGCGGATCCCGTCCTCGCCCCGCTGGTCGCAGCGCGACCGGGCCTGCGCGTACCGGGGGCGTGGGACGGGTTCGAGCTCGCGGTTCGAGCGGTGCTCGGTCAGCAGATCACGGTCGCCGCGGCAGTCGGCCTGGCAGGGAGGCTCGTGGCGCGCTGCGGCCGGTCGCTTGCCGGCACCGGACTGGAGACGGAGGAGCTGACGCATGTCTTTCCTCGCCCTGAGCATGTGGCGTCGGCGGACCTGACGGCGCTCGGGATACCGCGGATGCGCGCCGCGACGTTGACGTCGCTCGCGGCGGCCGTTGTTGCGGATCCACACGTCCTCGGGGCCGGACGAACCCTCACGGAATGCGTGGCGCAGCTGCGTGCGCTACCCGGCATCGGCGAGTGGACGGCGCAGTACATCGCGATGCGTGAACTGCGCGAGCCGGACGCGTTCCCGGCCGGCGACATCGGCCTGTTGCGCGCGTTGGCCGATTCGGAAGGCAAGAGGCCGACATCCGGCGAACTGCTCGCCATGGCCGAGCGCTGGCGGCCGTGGCGCGCCTACGCGGCGCAACACCTCTGGGCATCCGGCACGAGCGGGCGTCGGAGACGAGCCGCTGGAGCGTGACCATGGCCACAGAGTCCCGTTATGACGTCCTCATCGTCGGCGCGCGATGCGCCGGTGCGACGCTCGCGACGTTCCTCGCCCGAGCCGGCGCTTCCGTCTTGCTCCTGGACAAAGACCCGCTTGCGAGCGATCAGATCCTGTCGACTCACACGATCCATTCGCCAGGTCTGGACGTTCTCGACGACGTGGGTGTCGGCGACGCAGTCCGCGCGGTGGCGCCGCCGACGCATATCGTGCGGCTGCGAAAAAACGAGGCCTTCGTCGATATCGAGTTTCCCGATGAGAGAGCGGAGTACCGTCCCCGCCGGGCGCGGCTCGACGGTCTCCTGCAGAACGCGGCAGCGGCAGCCGGAGTCGAGATCCTTGACCGAACGCGGGTGACATCGCTCCTACGCGACGGGGATCGCGTTGTCGGCGTGCGAGCCGCCGGGCCGACAGGTCAGGAGCGCGTGTTTCGGGCGAACCTCGTTGTGGGCGCCGACGGCCGGCATTCCACGATCGCACGCCAGGTCGATGCCGAGGAATACCTCGCGTACGATGCCCCGCGCGCGATGTATTGGGGGTATTGGAACGCTCCTGCGTTCTGGCGCACGGATCCGGCCTATCCATTCGGGATGTACGTCGCAAACACCGAGGGTCACATCCGCGTGATCTTTCAGACCGATCACGATCAGCTTCTCATCGGCAGCCTGCCGTCCGTTGAGCACGCGATGTCATGGCGCGCCAATCCTGAGGCAGCCCTTATCGCCGATCTGGCCTCGGATTCCACAACGGGTCCGCTGATCGCCGGTCGAACGCCGGATGGAGCGGTCCGCGGCACGCTGAAGGAACGGTACTTTTTTCGAAGAGGCGCCGGGGCCGGGTGGACGCTGGTGGGTGATGCGGGCCATCACAAGGAGTTCGTCATCGGAGACGGCATCACGGAGGCCCTTCTCCAAGCGCGTAATCTCGCCGCGGCCATCGCGCAGGGAACCGAGGCGGCGCTGATTCGGTGGTGGCGGGCGCGGGACGTCGAGGCGCTACCGTTCTTCTTTCTCGGGCAGGATGAAGGGGCGCTGGGGCCTCCTTCGGAGCTTCAGCAAGTCGTCTTTGCTCGTGCCGCGAAGGTGCCCGCGCTGCGCGCCCGCCTCGCGGCCACGGTGGAGCATCGACTCTCGCCCACTGAGACGTTCCCTGTTCGACACGTGCTTTGGTGGGTGCTCGGGGCCGCATTCCGGGGATCGCCACGCGTCCTGCCGCAGTTCATCGCGAAGGGCAAACGTGCGTCAGCCATCGATCGCGAACTGCGCCTGCGTCGACGGCTTCTCGCTGAGGCGGAGGCCGCCGAGGCACAAGCCATACCATCAACCAGGCCTAAGTCCGAGAACGCGTCTTCGGCGCAGACTCGGCACCAGGTGGTTCGCTGAACGGTTCCACGGGGATGCGCTCGTAACGCACCTCGAGGATCTGCAGTTGCTCCGTGCTTCCCGGCGCGTGGAGGGCCACCGAGTCGCCTGGCCCCGACTTCATCAACGCGCGCGCCAGGGGCGACATCCAGCTGATGTAGTTGCGATCCAGATCGATCTCGTCGATGCCGACGATGCGGACAAGCCGCTCTGTTCCGGCGGCGTTGGCGTAGCGAACAGTTGCCCCGAAGAAGACCTGCGTCGCCGCCCGCCCATCTCTGGGGGCTTCCGGGTCCACGACCGCCGCGGCATCAATTCGTTTTCTGAGAAAGCGAATCCGCCGATCGATCTCGCGCAGTCGCCGTTTGCCGTACTGATAGTCGGCGTTCTCGCTGCGATCGCCGTTGCCGGCCGCCCAGGCCACGACCCCCGTCACCGCCGGCCGTTCCCTGGAGAGCAAAAATCGCAGCTCGTCTCTGAGCCGCTGCAAGCCGCTCGGCGTGATGTAGTTCTTGACTCCGACGAGCTGGGCATGTGCGCGCTCTTCGGCGCCGTCGTCGTGCTCGTCGTCCTCGTTGTCCGTTTCCTTCGTGAACGCCTTGCTCATGCGGCTGGGCGAAGGTGGCCCTTTGGTTGAATCCTAATAGGGGTAACCTTGAAGCCGTCGTGTCCTGGGTTTCCAGTCGGGCAGGTCGGCGTATGCATCCCCAATTGGCATCTTGACCTTCGGCAGACTCTGGGCGTCGAGCACCTCGTCTTCCGGGATGACGCCGTTGATGTTCAGCAGGAAGGCCGTCAGCGCATAGACCTCATCGGGCGGTGAGCGTTCCCTCTCTATTGAGGGGCATGCGCGCGATTGATGTAGTCCCAGACTATCGTCGCGTAGGGCGCGCGGACCGGCAGTATTCGCCCGCGCCGCCAGGTCTCAACTTCTGGGCCGGCTTTCGCCTTCAGTGCGGGAGCCGTGCCGTCCATACCCGTCGCCCCATGGCATCCTGCGCACCCTTTCGACCGATAAAGCTGCGCGCCTTCCTTGGCGGTGCCGCGCCCCGGCGGGAGTTCCGCGCCCGTCGGGCCAATGGAGATATCCGAGGCACGGAGCTCCTCCGCGCTCGGGTGCGGTTCCGATGCCGTATTTGGGTGACGACTGCGCCAACGCAGTCCCCCCCAGCAGCAGCACCAGCGCGACAAGCCTAAGCGAGGCCATTGTGGACGCTCCCATCGCTGGCGATCCGCCACGGCTGAATCGTGTTGTCCAGCCCAGGCACGCTGAATGACATCCAGCGGCCTGTTCCAGAACTTGGCGAGCTGGGCCCGCGACGGTTGAACCTGGCCGATTTCGTCCGTGCAGCGGGAAAGGAGCTCGGTTTCCTGCCCGTCCCAGTTCCACTCGTAGCCGAACCGGGTGTGAGCCATCCGCTGTGCTGTGCCCTTGATCACGGCGTCATTCCAGCTTCTTGCCGCCGTCGGTGGATACCTCCACCTTGCGAATGGCTCCCCCACCGGACCAGGCAAGACCGCTGATCTCGTAGAAGCCTTTGCCGGGCAGCTGCTGTCCCGCAGAAGGGAACGTGATGACCGATTTCGGCCCGATCTGGTACTCCAACGCAGCGACTTTCGGGTCCTGATCGAGATGCCCGAAGTCGTTGTAGTTCATGTAGTACCGATCCACGAGCTTGATGCGCCGCAGCCACTTCGTGTGGAAGATGCCTTCGAAGCCGGGGATCATGAGCCGGAGCGGGAACCCATTCTGCGGCCGCACAGCCTCGCCGTTCATGCCGTAGGCTATGAGACAGTCGTCCATGGCCTTCGCGATCGGCATGCTCGACGCGCCCTTCACTTCCTCCGCGCCTTCTGCCACGAACCACGTCGCCGAGCCCTTCACTCCGCACTCCTTGAGCAGCACCGAGAGGAGGACGCCCGTCCATTCGGCGCAGCTCGTCATCCCGTGTGATTCTTGAACCGTCTTGGCCCTGGGCGACGTCCGGTTTCCTGCGCACTCGATGAAATGAAGGCGGGTGACGGACGGAAGGCGCTTCAGGTCCTCCATGGTGAACGTCAGCGGACGGTCTACCAGGCCATGGATCATCAGAGTGTGCTCACGAGGATCGATGTCCGGGAGGAAGGATCCACGGGTCGTCGCGAAGTAGTGGAGCGAGGATGGCGTGATCACCCCGACGGAGTCCTGAAGCGGCGCTGCCACATGAAACGTAAGCCCGAAGTTATCGGGCGAGGGCCGGCCGCCGTGGGGGATGCGGACCGACGTCACATGCTTGGAGCGATTGCCGTAGGCGATGATCTTGTCCTCGTCACCCCTGATCATCGGTGGGGACGCTGGTGTCTGGGTTCCGGACGCTGGTGTCTGGCCCATCGCGGGCGCCACCGCTCCCAGGGTCAAACCACCGGCCAAGGCAGGAACGCCCTTCAGGAGTTCCCTTCGATTAAGACGTTTCGAACCCATCGGTCTCTCCTTCACAGATGAGGCTAACGAGGAGACCCCCTCCCCACGGTCGCGAGTATACGCCGATCCCCCGGGTCCAATCGAGAACGGTCCTGAAAGGGGCCCTCACCGAACGTCGAAGCGTTCTTCGTGAAGCAGCGCCCCGTCCATCGTCCTGAGCTCGACCCGCCATGCGCCGGGCGTCTTCACTGTATAGCGGCTGTAGGTGCGGTATCCGTCGACCTGATTGGCACGAACGTCGAGGCTGACACTCTGGTGCAGTTCGTCGCCGCGGTACCAACGATGCTGGACCGTGGTAGGGCGCACCGACTTGATCCGCGTGTAGAAGACGAGCGTGCTGGGGTCCACCGGGCCGCGCGCCTGTTCACAGTCCCAGTCGGGCGCCCCGCGGGGCGTGAAACGCCGGCAGAGAAGCGCTGAGGCCACCATCGATCGTAGCGGCGCCGCACCGGGGTTCGCGCTCGCTCCGCGCTGGGGTTTGTCGCCGCCGGGGCGGGACGGTGGGACGGCTTGGCTGGACGACGCCTTCGGGTCTGCAGCCGGAGCGACCGGGGATGGCGTGGCCGGCGAAGCACTGGGCTCTGGCGGCGCGAGACGCTCTTGTGGCGATGCTACGGCGTTGGTGGGTGAGTCACGGTCTGCGGAACGCGTCAGGACGATGATGACGAGCATCAGCACGATGACGGCGACGATGGCGATGGCAAGTCGAGACGAAATCCTGGGCAAGAACCGCACTGGTGTCTCGGCACGCGGCGGCATGACAACTGGCGGTTTCGCGACCACTGACGGCGGTTTCTCGACGACTGGCGGTGGCTGCGCCGGACCTGAAAGGTCCGGCCTACTTTCCGGCGGCTCCTGCTCGACTGGTTCCGCGGACGGGACAGCCTGGCCGGGAATCGGTAAGTCGATCGGCTTGCCTCGCGCCTTGCAAAACTCCGTGAGGTTCTCGCGACTCGTAGTCACGAAGGGATGATCGGGCGGGAGGGCCGCCGCCGCGATCGCGTACGCACGTCGATAACACGTCTCTGCTTCAGACGGCTGCCCGGCCATCTCGCACACGACGCCGAGATTGTTGAGCGTATTCGCGAGATCGGGATGGTGCGGACCCAGATCGGCTTCCTGCAATCCGACCGCCTCGCGTAGCAGTCGTTCAGCGGCGGCGAAATCCTTCTCGGCCGCCGCCCGTTCGGCGGCATCGACAACGGTTTGCACGCGGTCAGGCTCTGCCATTACGAGTAGAGCTGTCTTGTTTGCGTGGGCTGATCGTACACCGCGCAGTCAAGGGGATCACGGCGTTTACGATGAGCCCGAACGGCGAGGGCCAGACGGTGGGTCCGCGAGATGACGGAGCAAGTCGGACAGGAGAAGGATGGGCCCTTCCGGACCCATCCCATCCAAGAACCTAGAAATCGAATTGCCCGCCGATCTTGAACATGCGCGCCTGAAGTATCTGCGCCGGCCGGAGCCAGGTGCTCGAGATCGCGTAGTTGGTGCCGAGCGTGTTGTTCTGTGTGTAGACCCAGGAGCTGTTGAGGGCGTTGTACAAGTCGACGTTGATCTGCAGCCGCTTCACACCCATGTTGATGTGTTTTGCGAGCCTGAGGTCGACCTGATTCAACGGATCCTCGTACTGCTGTCCTGTGTGCATCAGGCTGAAGCTGGTAGTCGCCGCAGCGATCTGAGCTGGCGTGGACCCGGGGGCGGTGGTAATGGTCCACCCGTTCTGGTTCGCAACAGCCTGGTTGATCGTCCAGGTCGCCAGACGCGGCGGACCCGGCGTCCGCTGGTAAGTGGCCGACAGCTGCAGGTCCCACCACGGCAGCGACTGCGCAGCGATGAGCTTCACGTCCGGCCGGAATGGTGTCACCGTTCGGCAGAACCGCTCGCCGGTGATCGGGTTGACCTGCGAATTCTGCGGGCTGGCGAGCACTGACAGATAGCAGGTGTCGTTAATCGACCGGTCGGCGTTGATGCCCCCCTGAACGATCGTCCCATGCGTCGTGCGCGCATTCACGGTCAAGTCATATCCGTGGTTGTAGGTGATCCGCTTCAACGACGAGTTGGCGTTCTCGAGGTGAGTCTTCGTGAATGTCTGAACGTTCTGCGTCGGAATCAAGAACGACGCCGGCGACTGCTGATAGATGTCGCACAGCTGCCACCCGCCGCCTTGCGGGAGACGTGGGTCGGTCGGAACCGTGGCGCAGTACGGGCCGATATAGTTCGACGGACCGACGTTGACGTTGTCCGTGCTGACATCGTTGAGGTTTGTCGGACGGCGATAGTAGTTGAAGCTCACCGACACGCGCGGCAGCAGCTCGTGCTGCACGCCGGCCGAGAACTCCCACGAGTACCCGCGGACGCCGAAGCCGTCCCGGACTTTCGCGTCCGTAATCGTCGTGCTGGGAACGAGCTGGCCGAACGTCGAGCTGGGAGGAATCGGCGCCAGCTCATCCTGCGTGGGATTGCCGTTTTTCAGGTCCTTGTCCTGCACCGTGCCATCGGGGTTGAAGATCGTGTGGTCCCCGTTGATGTCGGTCCAGGTGAGGGCCTGGCTGGAGGTCAGTGTGTTGATCGGGTTGACGCTCCCCGCGGTATTCACCGTCTCGGCGTTGAGGTATTTCGAAGCGCCCACCTTGACCGCCGTTTTCCCGTTGCCGAACAAATCGTAGGCGAAGCCAAGCCGCGGACTGATGTCCCTCCAGTTCGGCGCGTCGCCGAACCCCTCGTATGTCGCCGAGTCCGCCCATTTGTTTGGCAGGATGGCCGAGTCGCCCACCGATCCCATGAACCAGTCGAGCCGCAGCCCCGCGGTAATCGTCGCCCGCTTGTAAATCATCCGGTCCGTCACCCAGAAGCCGTTGTCGCCGTCGATCTTGTTGAAGTTGTCGGTGGGAAGGTTGAGTGTGACCTGGTTCGGACCGTAACCGGTGGCATCGGCGCCCGGGGCGCCCACGCCGATGGCCCCGTATCGCATCACGGAGACGTCGCCGTTGCCGCGTGTGGTGATGACTTGATACGACCCCAGATTCCCGTTGAGTCCGCCGCTCAGGCTGTGCGTCCCGGTGACCCAGGTCAGCTTGGCCGTGTAGCTGTGCAAGCTGGAGATGTTCCGCTGCTGAGACGTGGGCGCGGCGAAGGTTCGTCCCGTCGTCTGGTCGTTGATGCGGAAGGTGGTGATCGGGACGTCGGGCTGGTTCGTGTAGTCCCATTCCACGTTGTAGAGGCCCCAACCCGACTCGAGCAGCAGCTGAGGGGCCAACGTGGACGTCCATTTCACATTGCCCACCCACTGATAGGGCAGACACTGGCACGACGACGCCTCCGGCAAGTTCGTCGAGCTCACGGCAATGTGGCCGATGTACTTCGTTTGTTTGTCGATGTAGCCGGTGACCTTGTTCATATCGTTCACCTTCCACGTCAGGCGATTGAGGAAGCTGGTCTGCCGGCTGTCATCGTACCCTTCGCGATTCGGATCGGGCGCGTACCTTGTAGGGATTCGGATCGGCGTCGTAGAAGGTGTCCGTGGCGGTCTTGGTGACGCCCAGCCAGCGCGCCGTGGTGAGGAACCAGAAGCGATCCCGCTTGATGGGTCCGCCAAACACGGGGTTGAAGTCGTACACGTGGCGGATCCTGCTCACGGACGTGATACCGCGATTCGTGAGGTCGTCGCTCAGGTTGTAGGCGTTCCAGGCATCGCCGCCAGTAAAGTTGCTGCTGATCGTGCCCCTGAAGGTATTGCCGCCTTCCCGTGGAACGACATTGATGCGGAGACCAGCCTGTCCCATCTCCGCCGAATCGGCGCCGGTGTTGTAGCTGATCTCCTGGGCCCCGCCGTCGTTCTGGAACAGGCCGTACTGGCCCGAGGCGACGACGACGCTGACGCGCATCCCGTCCACTGACGTCACCGACGCAGTCGAACCGCGATAGGTGAGCGGATACTGGTCGCCCTGCGACGACCCGCCGACGTCTCGGGTCACGGCCTGCGCCGACCCCTGCAGCGAGGTGCCGGGAATCAGGATGCCGACCGTCTGCAGGTTCCTCGAAATCGGCGCGACATCGAGTATTTCGCGCGTCATCACGGTCACGGACGAGACCGTCTGCATGTCGACGACCGGCGAGGCGCCGGTGACGGTAATCGTCTCCGCCAGCGCGCCGACTCTCATTTCGGCGTTGACGGGTAGAGTCGTCTCGGCACGCAGCTCGATGCCGGTCCGTTCGGTCTTGTTGAATCCCTCGAGCGTGAACGTCACCGTGTACATTCCCGGCACGAGCTGGATGATCCGGTACTGGCCTTGTCCATCGGTGACCGCCGTGCGGCTTTTTTCGATGAGGGCCGGGCTCGACGCTTCAACGGTGACGCCGGGAATGACACCGCCGCTGGCATCTCTGACGACCCCGGCAATCGAGGTCTCCTGCGCCAACGCCGCCGTCGAATGAATTAGTGCCAAGCAGATTGCCGTCAGGACGCTCCGCGATGCGCTACGCATGGTCTCTCTCCAAATTCGCGTTTGACCGACGTCCAATTGGGGTCCGAGGGGCGGCTAGTCTGGCACCAAACCCGAAGCCGGTCAATGAGATGTGCGTCACCGCGCGACATCGCGGCTGCTCAAAGGAACGTACTGCACACTCGATTCGGATTTCCGGATCCTCTGCAGCTCATTTTGCGTTCCTCCGCCTTACGGCGGCCGAAGGGCCCCGGCACTAGAGCGCGTTTCAACCTAACGTAGCCGGAAATGCAACCACGAAGACTCGAAGACGCGAAGAAAATTCCCGGAGCATTCTTCGGGTCTTCGCGTCTTCGCGTTGCATTTGAGCGCCGCGATTGACGCGAGCGCGGTCGTCGCCCAGGTGCTCGCTGCCGCCGAGAGCCACTGGATGGCGAGCAGTTTAGAGACGTCTCAGGGCCACGAGCGGATCCAGACGGCTGGCACGCACCGCGGGAACGAGCGCCGCGATTAGAGCGACAAGCCCCAGCAGCACCGCGACGCCGACAAATGTCAGGGGATCGGTCGGACTGATTCCGAACAGAAACGCCCCGAGAAGCCGACTCGCAGCGAACGCGATCGTCATCCCGATCAAAATCCCGCCGACGATCCACGTCGTGGCCTGACGTACCACCAGCGTCGCGACGGCCCGCGGCGTCGCGCCGAGGGCAACCCGGAGTCCGATTTCGGGTGTGCGCGAGCGTACGAGAAACGACAGCATGGCGTAGACGCCGAGCGCAGCAAGCGCCAGTGCGAGAATGCCGAGCCCTCCCAGCAGGGTTCCGGCAACCTGCGTCGGCAGGAGCGACACCGACATTGCGTCGGAAAGAAGGACGACGTTGAAGACCGCAAGCGCGGCATCCAATTCTCGAACGGCCTGCCTGATCGTCGCCGCCGCAGACTCGGGCGGGTCGACCGATCGGACGAGCATCGTGAGGCGCGGCGTGTAGTCCTGCGAAAGTGGGCGATACATGAACGGCCTCGGCGCCTCGCCCAGCGTCACGTACTTGGTGTCGCGAACGACTCCGACGACCTCGATGATGTCGCCCGCTCGCAAGGGCCGCAGCCGCTGACCCAACGCGGATTCTCCGGGCCAGAAGGTTCGAGCCAGCGTCTCGTTGACGACCGCCACGCGTGGCGCGGCAGCGTCGTCCCGATCGCTGAAGTCACGTCCGGCGAGCATCGGGATGCGCAGCGTCCGGAAGTGGCCGGGCGCCACGGCGTTGGTGTAGATCGGCGGCGTCGGCGGACGCTGACCCGGGGCGGGCGGTGCGTCGGCGTCGCGAAGCAGGAAGGTCGTGGAATTGGACAGCGTGACCGGCACGATGTCGGCGATGTTGACCGCGGCGATGCCGGGCGCCGCCTCCAGTCGGCGCGTGAGGGACTGGATGAGCGCGCGGCCGCGCGATTCGGAGTAACCGTGCGTCTCGACGTCGACCGATGCGGTCAGGATGCCGGCGGCATCGAAGCCCGGGTCGATGGACCGGGCATGGCGAAGGCTGCGGACGAAGAGTCCCGCTGCGATCAGCAGCAGAACCGACAACGCCACCTGCGCCACCAGAAACGCGGACCGCAATCGGCCGTGACGCGACCCGCCGCCGGTGCTCTTGACCGCACTGACGAGATCGATGCTCGATGCGCTCAATGCCGGTACGACGCCGAATGCGAGCGCCGCGGCAATCGCGGCGGCCGCCGAGAACGCGAGGACCCGGACGTCGACTGACAGATCGAGTGCCAGCGGGAACGGCGTCGGGAGAGTGACCAGCATCAGGAGGCGCGTGCACCAGATGGCGAGCGAGACACCGGCAGCCGCACCCGCCAGCGCGACCAGCGCGTTTTCGGTGAGCAACTGGCGCACCAGTCGCGCGCGTCCGGCGCCGAGCGATTGCCGAATCGCCAGTTCTGCCCTTCGCCCGGCCGCGCGCGCGAGCACGAGATTGGCCAGGTTGACGCAGATGATGAGCAGCACCAGCGCCACGAGTGTCATGAGAGCCGCGAGAAACGCGGCCACGGGCGACGAGAACTCGGGCACGAGCACCGTGCTCCCGTACACCGTCACGGCCTGTCTGTCGTCGGGCTCTCCGCGAGCCCGGCTGAGCTGACGCCCGATGGTGTCGAGGTCGGCCTGGGCGCGCGCGCGATCGATTCGCGGCTTCAAACGACCCACCAGGTGAAGTCTGATCGTGTCGAGCCGGACAGCCGGATCCAGCGCCGGCCGCAGCACGGCGTCGGCCGCCAGAGGAACCCACAGGTCGCCCACGATGGGCAGCGTCATGCCACGGAAGTCCGGCTGTGCGACGCCGACGATCGTGAACGGATGATCATTGAGGGCGATGGTTCGTCCGACGACGTCCGGCGCGCCGCCGAGCCGCTGCCTCCAGAAGGCGTGCGACAACACGACGACCGGTGGGGCCGTGGCGAGATCGTCGGACGGGCCGATCAGGCGGCCCATCGCGGGCACGATCCCCAGCACGGGAAAGTACTCGCCGCTGACGATCGCGCCGAAGGCGTGCTCGGTCTCGGCGCCGATCCGGAGCCCGAAGGTTTGAAGCTGCGATGCAGCCAGGCCGGCAAGCGTCGAGTTTCGCTCCCGATATTCGAGATACGAGCGGTAGGGTGTGTTCGAGTAGCGATTGGAGTACACCCGGACGAGGCTCGCAGGGTCGGACGCCGGGAGTGGCCGCAGGAAAAACGCGTTGACGAAGCTGAAAACGACGGCGTTGGCCCCAATCCCGATCGCCAGAAGGGTGACGGCTATCGCGGTGAAGCCGGGCGTCCGGATGAGCGTGCGGATACCGTAACGGAGATCCTGGAGAAGAATGGCCACACCTGCATATACGAGGACCGCGGGGGAAAGGTTAACGACATGTCCATCTCGAGGAGCATCTTCCTTCGGGCGGCGCGGAGCCGGTGGCTGTCAGAGCAGTTCACGCGCCGCTCCTTTGCCCGACGCGCCGTCGGCCGATTCATGCCAGGGGAGCGGCTCGAGGATGCGCTCGACGCCGCGCGGCAGCTGGCCGCCGTGGGAATTGGGAGCATCGTGACCCGCCTCGGCGAGTCGCTCACGGGCGAGACGCGGCCGGACGAAGTGCGCGAACACTACCTGGGCGCCTACGATCAGATTCGGCGCGAGGGCCTGCCGGTTGTGGTGTCGGTGAAGCCGACCCAATTGGGCCTGGACCTCTCGTACGACATCTGCCTTGGGAACCTTCAGCAACTGGCGCAGAAAGCCGTCGAGACGGGCAGCCAGTTGTGGATCGACATGGAGGATTCGAGGTACGTCGATCGCACGCTCGCGCTCTACCGTCAGGTGCGCTCGCTCCACGAACCGGTTGGCGTCGCCATTCAGGCGTACCTGCGCCGGGCGCCGCAGGACATCGAAGGGCTCCTGAACCTGAGGCCGATGATCCGCCTCGTGAAGGGTGCATACGCCGAGTCGCCGGACATCGCTTACCCGGCCAAACGCGACGTGGACTCTCAGTACGTGGCCCACGCCGCCCGCCTGCTCGATGCCGCCCGGCGGGGGGAAGTGGTGCCGATTTTCGGCACGCACGACATGTCCATCGTGAGGCAGATCGTCGCGCGCGCCTCGGCGCTCCAGCTCCCGCGGGGCGCCTTCGAACTCCACATGCTGTACGGGATCCGCGTGGCTGATCAGCGCGCGCTGGCCGCCGAGGGCCACGTCGTCCGGTGCCTCATCAGCTATGGCGAACAGTGGTTTCCGTGGTACATGCGCCGCCTTGCGGAACGACCGGCCAACGTGTGGTTCGTGATGCGAAGCATGTTCGTGAAGTAGACGGGCTAGCCTGTTCGCTCTGACCCTGTCGCGAGCGGCTCGCTTTCAACCTGTTAGTAATTCGGAGCGGCAGCGTTTACACCTATGCGCCCGTCTACGGCGCATTGAGGTGTGTCGATGTCCCGTCAATTGCTCCTGGTGATTCCCACGCTCCTGCTGGCCGGCGCCCTGGGCGGCTGCGACTCCTCCCCGTCGCCGTCGCCCATGGCTCCGTCGGCCGCGCCGTCAGCACCCGCGCCGGTTCCGCCCGTTACGGCTCAGCTCGCCGGAACCGTGGCAGACGAGGCGTGGAGAAAACTCGCAGGCGCCACGGTAGAAATCGTGAATGGCCCGAACGCCGGTCTATCGACGTCCACCGACCGCAACGGCGAGTTCCGCCTGGCGGGAGCATTCGACGAGACCACTCAGGTCCGTGCGACCAAGGACGGCTATGTCGCGGCCGTCTATTCGTTTCCCAGCAAATGCGACCGGTGTAATCCCAACTGGTGGCTGCACTTCATGCTCGACACGGTTGGCCCGAGGGCGGACATCGCCGGGAACTACTCGCTGACGTTCGTGGCCGACTGCGAACTCCCCGCGGCAATCCGGACGCGAACGTACGACGCAACAGTAACGGCGCGCTCGAGTCCAAGCGGCCAGCACTATTACTCGGTCATCCTCGGCGGCGCGGCATTTCATTCCCGCTACAACGGGTTCGACGTGGGCGTCAGCGGAGACTATTTGTCCGGCTTCCTGGGCGACCTGCACGGCGATCCAGGCATCGTGGAGCAGCTTGCGCCGACGACGTATCTCGCCTTTGAAGGGATTCCGAGTGCCACCATCGGGACGTCTGACGTGTCCACGATCACCGCTGCATTCGACGGCGCGATCGTTTACTGTGAACGCAATTCGGAGATGGGTTCAACTTTCAGTTGCCCGGCCAATGCCGTTCCGCACGGAAGGTGCGTATCGAAGCATCACCAGCTGATTCTGACGAGGCGGTGATGCGTTAGCTCGAAGGCGGCTTGGCCTTTACTCGCACCGCAGCGCCAGAAGCGGGTCGACTTTCGTTGCGCGGCGCGACGGGATCCAGCATGCCAGAAGCGCCACCAGCAACACCAACGCCGCCGTACCGCCCAGCGTCACCGGATCCGTAGCGCTGACGCGGAACAGCAGCGTGGTGAGCAAGCGCGTGATTGCGAACGAGAACGTGAGTCCCAACGCAATGCCCGACAGCGTCAGGCGCACGCCGTGACCGAGCACGAATCGAAGGACGAGCGTCCGGTCCGCCCCCAGTGCCATGCGGATGCCAATTTCGCGCGTTCGCCGAGCCACTGTGTGCGCGAGGAGGCCATAAATGCCGACCGCGGCAAGCATCAGCGCGATGCCGCTCAACAGCCCGAGCAGTAGCGTGCGGTAGCTGGATTGCGCGAACGAGCGTTCAACGAGCGCCTCCATCGTCTCGATCCCGAGTACCGGCACCGTCGGACCCAGCGCGGACAGTTCACGGCGGATCGGAGCGGCGAGACCTTGTGGATCGACCGTCGTTCTGATCACGAAGCTCGTGATCCAGAAGGGGCGCTGGGCGAATGGCAGATAGAACAGAGCCGGCGGCGGCGCTACGACCGAGGCCTGCACTGAGTCGGCGACCACGCCGACAATCTGCGCCCGCACGGGTTGTCCCTGGCCAAACAGCAGAAACTGTCCGACGGGTTCCTGCTCGCCGATGAACCGTCGCACGAACGTGCGGTTGACGATCGCCACTCGTGGTGCAAGGCGCGTGTCAGCATCCGTGAAAGCCCGGCCTTGAATCAGCGGAAGCTTCATCGCCGTGAAATAGTCTGCGCTGGCCTCGGCCATCTCGGCCCTCGGTTCGTAGCCGGCAGGCTGTGGATGACCCTCGATAGAGATCGGTAATGAAAAAGGCACCCCAAGGAACGGCGCGCCCACACCAAGTGCCGCCGCTTCGACTCCCGGCAGCCGCTGAATCCGTTTCAGAAGCTCGTCGTTGAACGACAACCATTGTTCGGGGCGGCTGTACTCCGATTGTGGAAGGTTGATTGTGGCGGTAAGCAGCCGCTCCGCATTGAAGCCCAGATTGACCTGTTGTAAATGAATGAGGCTCCGGATCAGCAGGCCGGCGCTCGTAAGCATCACCAGGGCCCAGGCCACTTCAAGAACGACCAGCATGGACTGTGCCCTGGTGTGCCGCCGGTCGTTGGTGCCAGTGCGCGCGCCACTTTTCAGTCGTTCAGCGACATCAACCCATTTCACCCCCACGACTGGGATCGCGGCAAAGACCACGCCTGCCAGACACGATAGCGTTACGGCAAAGGCGAGCATCCAGCCGTCGACTCGCACCTCGCGAATCTGAGGAAGATCACGAATGATTGAGGCGGCAAACACCTGTAGACCCGCCTGCGCCAGCCACACTCCGAAGGCGCCGCCTGCCAGTGTGAGCAAGAGACTTTCGACGAGCACCTGACGAAACAGTCTCCGTTTGCCTGCGCCGAGGGCGGCACGGATCGACATCTCCCGGACTCGGCCGACGCTGCGAGCCACCTGCAGGCCCGCGATATTCGTGCAGGTAATCAACAACAGCAGGCCGACAGCGCCAAGCAGCATCAGAAGGGACGACCGTGTTTCGCCGACAACCTGGCCATGCAGGTCGCGGACGTCGATGACTTGCTCGCGCAGACGTCCCGGGTACTGCTCCGCTTGCCGCGCGGCGAGAACCGCTATTTCCGATCGAGCGCCATCGGCGTCGACTCCGGATGCCAATCGACCCACGACGTTGAGCAGTGGCGCTTCCCGAATCGGCAGGAGCACTTGAAAGGGCCGGAACTGCGTCAGCGGCATCCAGATCTGCGGAGGCGGGTTGATATGGGGAAAGCGGAACGCTGCCGGCATGACGCCAACGACCGTGTACGGGACACCATCGAGGATCGCCTGGCGGCCGACAATCTGCGCGTCCCGGCCAAAGTGGTCGCGCCACAGCGACTCGCTGATGACGACTACGTCATCACGGCCGGCTCCGGCGTCGGAGGCGATCAATGTGCGACCGAGTAGCGGTGTCTCCCCGAGGAGAGAAAACAGATTCGGGGTGACGGCCGCTGTGGTGGGTAGCGTTGCTTCGCCACGACCGGTGAGCGTCGAGCCTGCCACGACATACGCACCCAGCGAATCAAACGAACGGCTGTCGCGCTGCCAGTCCAAAAAGGTCAAATAGGAGATGTTCTCGGCCGTGGCTGACTGGTCCTTCGGAGTTGGCACGATGGCGACGAGTTGCGACGATTCGTGATACGGCAGCGGCTGTAAGAGAATCGCGTGGGCGACTGAGAAAATCGCCGTGCTCGCGCCAATGCCAAGGGCAAGAGTCAGAACCACGACCAGGGTGAAACCCCGGTTTCGCGGGACCATACGCACTGCGTGGCGAACGTCTTGACGAAGCTGATCAAGCCAAATCGGAATCCACACAGCTCGAGAATCCTCGCGGGCACGCATGAGATTGCCAAACCGCCGCGTCACCGTGTTCGTGTCGTCGACGCCCTTCGTCACCAGCTCTTGCCGCATCATCTCGCGATGGAACGCCATCTCTTCATGAAGCTCTGCTTCAACGCGATTCTGTCGGAACAGGTAAACGAGCCGCCGCAACAGCTTGCGCATGGATGGTCTATGCGTTGAGGACTTTCTGAATCGCTGATATGAGCTGGTTGAACTCGTGTCGCTCGGCGGTGAGGCGTTTCTTTCCTGCGGCAGTGAGGGAGTAATACCGGGCTCGCCGATTGTTCTCAGAGGCACCCCATGCCGCCTTCACCCAGCCGTTCAGGAGCAGCCGCTGCAGAGCGGGGTAGAGAGAGCTTTCGCCGACTTGCAGAACGTCCTCAGACAGGGTGCGGATATGCAGCGCGATCCCGTAACCGTGGCGTGCTCCGCCAACCAGACTGCGGAGTATCAGCAGGTCGAGGGTGCCAGGAAGCAGGTCAGGCGGCTGAGGGGCGAGTCCCATCGGTAGACGATGGGAGTATGCCCGTGGCTGAAGGGCCTGTCAAGCCCCATCGACAGGCGATGGAAGAACTCGGCTATTCGCACCGCAAGGCCACGAGTGGATCAACTTTGGACGCGCGGCGGGTGGGGACGTACAGAGCGAGAAGCGCTGCCAGCGCACACGACAGCGGGACCACGACAAATGTGGTCACGTCGAGCGGCGTAAGACCGAAGAGCATCGTGTGGAGATAGCGCGTCAGGGCAACGGCCCCGATCACGCCTATCGCAACGCCGATGCCGATCATCACGCCAGCCTCGCCCGCAACCATACCCATCACTTGTCGATTCGTCGCACCCAGCGCCAATCGAACGCCTATCTCCCGCGTGCGTTGCGAGACGGTATACGACAGCACACCATAGATGCCGACACCCGCGATCACACTCGCGACACTGGCGAAGAAACCAATGAGGATGGCGTAGAACCGAGGGCGGGCCAGTGCGCCGGACACGACGTCCTGCATCGCGACCGTTCCGTCAACAACGGCGAGCGGCTCCAGTTCGCTCACGAGCTGATGCACCGCTGGTACGAACATGACCGGATCCTGGTCAACACGAACGGCAAATGACAAGAATCGCGGTGCCGGAACAGGTGCCAACTTCTCCCAACCGGCATCACGAGCGTCAGCAACGAAGCGGTCATGATCCAGGTAGGCGCGAGGCTCAGGATCCACGTCGAGACGTTGTGACCTGACGTCATCGACGATGCCAACCACGCGCCACACTCTTCCGCCGAGGTTTACGGACTGATCCAGAGCCTGCTCGTTCTCAAAGAACCGGCGAGCCAGCGCACGATTGAAAGTAAGCCGGGCGGCTCGTGGAGTCCGTGGTCCGCGTCAAGCCACCGTCCCCCTGTAGCCGAACGCCGATTGCCTGTAGATAGTCGGGACTGACGGAACTGGCACCGACGCGCAGCTCCGGCCGATTGAATAAGTGGAAGAGGAGCGAGCACCCGGCGGGGTAACGCCCAGCCGCCGTTGCAGCGTGGATAGTGGGGCGGCACTCGTAAAACCGGCGGCCGACACCGTGGACATGGACGAGAGACGGTTTACGAGTTCGTTGGCAAGGGCCAGCTTCCGAGCCTCAGGAAGGTGTTCGGGAAGGATGAGTTCAAAGGTGAGGGCGCTCATCGGGCTGTAACCAAGGTCGACGTTCGCGAGTTTGACGAAGCTGCGAGTCAGCAAACAAGCGCCAACGAGGAGTATCGTTGCGAGCCGAGCTGACTGACGGTAAGCACACGACGAATCCCGCTTCCGGTGCGCGTCACGCCGGCCGATCAGCTGGCTTCTCGTGGTCGCCGCCGGGGGCGTGAGAGTTGAACGGCTGGTAGTGAGGCAAAGAGCAACCCCGTTGCCACCGACATGATGACGGTGAAGGTCAGAACGGAGCCGTTGATAGCGAGGCGCTCGATGCCGGGCAACAGGGTCTGGCTCCCGCCATAGAGCATCGGCAGCTTGATCGCCGTCACTGCTTTCACAAGCCGCACGCCGCCGAACGCAACGGCAATTCCCGCCAAGCGTCCAGCCGTGGATAAAACGATACCTTCCGTGAAGAGTTGCCGAGTGATACGGCTGCGGCCCGCACCCAGGGCTCGACGAATCGCGAGTTCCCGCTCTCGGCCAGACGATCGCGCCATCACCAGATTCGCAATATTTGCGCACACGTTGAGCAGCACGAGGATGACGGATGCCATCAGGACGTGCAGTGCAGGTCTAACCGGCTCGACGAAGTGGTCTTGAAAGCCGACGACCTCGAACCGACCTGAGCGCGGTGGGCCGTTCGTCCCGTCTGCGGGTGGTTGGCCCATAGACGTGTCCCCGAGCGCGCTGACCTCGGTCGAGGCGGCCTCGATCGATACCCCGGCTCGTAGTTTTGCCAGAACGTCGACGGCGACGCGGCGGTTGGCTATTGGGCGGACAACGTAGGGCGTCCACACTTCTGTTTGCGCCGAAGGGACGCCAAACTCTGAACCAGCAATCCCTACAACCATGTGCGGAACACTATCGAGCACGATGGTCCGACCGACAGCCTGCGGATCGCTCGAGAGTAGGCGTTTCCATGCGGCGGCGCTCAGAACCGCGACGTTCGAGTACCTGGTCATCCGCGGTGATCAGGCGACCGACTGTCGGCGATGTCCCAAGCGTTGCGAACAGCGACGGCGACACTCGAGCACCAGTGATCCGTAAGTGGTGCGGCCGACTGCGGGTTCCGGAAATTGACGTAATTTTCCGAAAATTCTGACCTAATCCTTTCCGGAAATTCTGGCCGCTCTGAGCTAGTCCCTCCCGGGGCACACACTCGCTGTTTCACACAGCGAGGGAAAGGATGATCGACATGCTCAAGCGGCACGCGATTCAGGTTCTCCGAGCGAGCCGGCCACAGCCAACAGCGAGATCGCCACGCTCGCCGGCGTCTCCGTCCGAAGCGTCCGTCGCGTCGAGGCTGAAGCCGACGGTCGCGCACGTCGACGATGCCGGCGAGCGCGACGCGGCGCCGGATTGGCCGGCCGTCGAAGGCGGAGCCGTTTCGGCCGCTGCGTCGTGGAGCTGCTCACGAAGGAGCCCGACGCTGCTTGTCGGTCGAGATCTTCCGGCGCGCGAAGCTGGCCGGCTATCCGGGCGGCAAGAGCGCGCTCTACGAGCTGATCCACGCGATCCGGCCGAAGCGCCGCGTCCCGCTGGTCCGCTTCGAGGGCCTGCCCGGCGAATTCTCGCAGCACGATTTCGGCCAGGTCGACGTGCGCTTCCTGGACGGGACGAAGAAGCGCGTCCACTTCTTCGCCTCGCGGCTGAAGTACTCGCGCTGGGTGGAGGTGACGATCGTGCCGGACGAGCAGGTCGAGACGCTGGTCCGCACGCTGGTGGATCACTTCGCCGCGATCGGCGGCATTCCGCTCTTGGCGGTGTTCGATCGGCCGAAGACGATCGCGTTGAAGTGGAGCCAAGGACGGCCAGGTCACGGAGTGGAATCCGCTCTTCGCGGGCGTCGCGCTCGATCTCGGGCTGGGGATCGAACTGTGCTGGCCGTCCAGCCCGGAGCAGAAAGGATCGGTCGAGAATCTGGTCGGCTGGGTCAAGGGGTCGTTCTTCAAGCAGCGGCGATTCCTCGACGACGACGATCTGCTGACGCAACTCGCCGAGTGGCACATCGAGGTGAATACGCAGCGGCCGTCGCGCGCGACGGGCGTGATCCCCGCGGTGCGGCTTGACGAGGAGCGACCGCGCCTGCGACCGCTGAAGGTCGCGCCGGCCGAGCTGGCGCTGCGCGTCCCGATCATCGTCGGGCCCGACGGCGGCGGTCCTCCACGACACGCATCCGTACTCGATGCCGCCCGACGCGATCGGCATTCCCGGGACGCTGTATCTCTATCGCGACCGCGTCCGGATCGTCGCCGGCCGCTTCGAGGCCGTCCATCAGCGGCTCTTCGAGCCGCACGCCGAAGTCGACGCTGCCGGAGCATCGGGCGCAACACGTGGCCGCCGTCTCGGGCAAGCGCGCCAAGCGCTATCTGCAGCGCGAGCATCTGCTCGCGCTCGGCCGCGCGGCGCTGGAGTATCTGACCGAGCTCACGCATCGCCGGCCCGCGCATCTGGATTCGGGACGTCGATCGCCTGCACGACCTGCTCGCGCACCTACGGCGACGACGCGCGTGCGCGCCGCCTTCGCGCGCGGCCTCGCGGAGCAGGCGATCGGCGCCGAGTACATCGCGCACTATCTGGCGGCCGCCGTGACCACGCCACCGCCGATCGGAGGGGGATAGGTACCGGTCATCCTCGCGGTGCGATCGTCGTTCCTAGGGCATCCTGGCCGGTCGATCCCGCGCGACGAGCCAGCTGCGCCCTCGACCGCCGTCGGCACCGGCACCACGCCTCTCGAGCCGACGGAGGGCGATCATGACGCTCTCCGATCAGGCACTCGATGCCTTACTCAAGCGGCTGCACTTGGCCAACACCCGCCGCGCGTGGCGGGAGCTCGACGCGGCGCGCCGAGCAGGAGGAGTGGACGCTATCGCGATTTCCTCGCGCTGCTGGTCGCCGAAGAAATCGCGCAGCGGCAGCAGACGCGCTTGGACCGGCTCTGCGCCGCGCCCGCTTTCCGTTTCTCAAGACGATCGACGATTTCAACTTCACCTATCAGTCGACCGTCCGGCTCTCGCTGCTCGGCTCCGCGCTCGCGCCGGAGTTCGTCACCGAGGGCCGCTGTCTGATCCTGAGCGGGAAACCGGGGCGCGGCAAGACGCATCTCGCGGTCGCCATCGCCTACCGCGCGATCCAGAACGGCTTCGATGCGCGCTTCATCACCGCCGCCGAGCTCATCGACGATCTCTCCGCGGCCTTCCGCAGCGGCCGCCTCGCCGACGCCCTCGCCACCTACATCCACCCGGGCGTCCTCGTCGTCGACGAAGTCGGCTATCTCACCTACGGCACCGACGCCGCCAACATGCTCTTCCACGTCGTCAACGATCGCCATCGGAAGAAGCGCGCGATGATCTTCACCACGAACAAGCCGCTGACCGCGTGGGGCCGCGTGCTGCACGACGAGGACCTCGCCCAGGCCATCGTCGACCGCATCCTCGAGCGCGGCCGCCTGCTCACGCTCGACGGACCCTCGATGCGGACCAAGCACCTCGGACTTGACGACCCGACCTCCACTGAGGCATCACATCAACCGGCCAGAATTTCCGGAATCGAGCGGCCAGAATTTCCGGAACCCAGGAGTGGAACCACGCATTGCGCCGTCATGGATGAGGCCAGAACCGCCTCGACGTTGACGAGTGTCGTGACATGATCCCGCCACCAGATGTACGCATCCTCGTTCATCGCTGTCGTGCGAAGTGCCACGCCGGACGGGCTTTCGTCCGGAGGGACATTCTCGACAATCCGAACGAGCCGATCCGCATCCTGGTAGGGAAGCGGTTGAAGCAGCGTTGAATTCACGACGCTGAAGATCGCGGTACCTCCACCGATGCCCAACGCGAGCGTGAGAATAGCTACCGCGGAGAATCTGGCGCACGGCGAAGCCCTCGAAGCGCGAACTGCACATCCTGCAGGACGCTCTCAAGCCAGCGAAACCCCCAGGCGTCTCTGGATCGCTCCTTGACGCGGAGAACGCGACCGAACTGACGGAGTGACGCGTTTACCGCATCTCTAGCGGGTACGCCTTGACGGTTGTGGTCCTGCTGCCGCATCGCCAGATGGAAGGCGAGTTCATCGTCCAGATCACGCTCGAGACGCCTGCCCTGCAGGAGAGCAACAAGACGCCGGATCGCTGAAGTCAGCCAACTCACGCCGGGCCTCCGTGACCCAGTTAACAGGACGCCGCAAGAACCATGCGGTCGAGCGTTCTCACTCTGCGCGGAGGACCTCCACTGAGTCCAATCCAGCGGCCCTTCGCGCCGGAACCAGGCAAGCCAGCAGCGCCACACCGATGAGCAATGAGGGTATCGTGATGAACGTCAACGGGTCCGCTGGGCTCACGCCGTAGAGGAGGCTCACCGCGAATCGGGAGATGCCGAGTGTTGTAAGGAGTCCGATCGCGACGCCAATACCGGCCATGCTCAAGCCTTGCCTCGAAGATCATGAACAGGATCTGCTGAGAGTCGGCACCAACTGCCATCCGAATCCCGAGCTCCTTGCGCCGCCGAGCAACCGCAAAGCTGACGACGCCGTAGATGCCGATCAGAGCGAGCGCAAGGCCGATCAGGCCGGCTGCACTGGACAGGGCCCAAGTCAGTCGCGGAGCGAGAAGCGCACTCTCGACGTGACTGTCCATCGATCGAACGTCAAACACGGCCACCGACGAATCCGCGCGACGAATAGCTTCGCGTACTGGCCCGGCATACGCCGCCGGTGCGTCGCGGGTTTTCGCGACGAGTGTTACGCCCGGAGGGATCTCCCTGGCGCTATATGTACTAAGGATTGGCAGATAAATCGCAGGGCGATGCGTTTCACCGATAGAGCGGGATTTGGCCGTCGCGACAACGCCGACGATGTCGAGAGCCTTTCCATCTCCGACCACACGCCGACCGATCGCGGATTCTCCCGCAAACGCCATCCGCTGAAACGTATCGTTGACGACCGCGCTCGAAGCGCCGGTGTCAGCCGAGCCTTCGCCGGCAAGCAGAGGAATTCCCATCGTGGAGAAAAAGTCCGGCCCGACAAAATAAATGTCGGTCTGAACCCGCCGCGCCTGTGGATTCTTCGCCTGTTCGGCCGAGACGAAGTTTGAGTTGCTGATGATAAGCGTCAGCGGCACCGCACTCGTCAGCGTCGCCGATTCGACGCCGGGAACCCGTCGGACGCCGTCAAGGATGTCTCGCATCAAGAGCTTGGCTTGCGTGTCGGACCTCCGGGCCAGGGCAGGATCGAACGCCAGCAGGAGCAGATTGTGTGGCGTCATACCCAAATCCGCCGCGCGCGCGGCTTGCAAGCTACGCAGAAACAGGCCCATGCCGAGTAACAGCACGGTGCAGAGTGCGACCTGCGCCACGACAAATCCGTCGCGTAGACGAACCCGATCGAAGATGCTGCGCCGCGAATCCCACTTGAGATCGGCAATGACGTCCGGGCGCGTCGCCCGGACGGCCGGCACCAGGCCAAAAGCGATGCCTGTGACGAGCGACAGCCCCATGCAGAAGAGCACCAGCCGGTAATCTGGTGCGATTGACAGATCCAGGGGCCAGCCAAGCGGCACGCGAACCAGTCCGAGGAACGAGGAGATGTACGCCGCGAGCACCCAGCCCCCCACGCCGCCTGCCGACGCCAGCAGAAGACTCTCGGTGAGGAGCTGGCGGACCAATCGAGCTCGACTCGCCCCCAGCGCCAGTCGTGCGGCGATCTCCCGCCGTCGTGCCGCCGCGCGTCCGAGCAGAAGATTCGCCACGTTGCTGCACGAGACCAGCAACACCAGTCCGGTGATGCCGAACCCGACCGAGAACAACGCAAACGCCATCGTCCGCAACTCTGGGTCGAGTTGACCAGCCCGCTCCAGCGAGAACCGACGATCGTCGTCTCGACGGTGCTCGGCGTTTAACCGTTGCGCGATCACCTGCAGCTCCGCTGTCGCGGTACTCACATCGACATGCGGCCGAACCCTGGCCACGACGCTCAGCCAGTAGCGTTCCCTGTTCTCGAGCACCCGTCTGAGGATTCCCTCGAAGGCGCGTTGCTCGTCCAGCATTGAAAACGGAATCCAGAAATCCGGAGCCAGGCCCGCAACCGTGCCTCGAAAATCTTCTGAAGTGACACCGATCACCGTACATGGCCGTCCATTAATCGAGAGCTGCCTGCCGAGAACAGTTGGATCGCCAGCAAACCGACGCTGCCACAGGGCGTAGCTGAGAACGATAACGGGCGACTCACCGGGTCGATCATCCCTGAGCATGTCGAACCCTCGCCCGAGCAGGAAGGCCGGCTTAACGACCGCAAAGTAGTTCGCAGTGACCAGAGCACCCCAATGCCGCTGCGGCTCGCCTTGCACATCGATTGCGGCGGGCAGCAAGGGGTCAACTGCGGCGACTCCTTCGAATGAGCGTGCCGCGACGAGATCCAGGTAGTCGGGATAGGAGAGTTGGCCGACGACTCGCCCGGAGCGTTGGTCAACCTCGGTGACACTCACCAGCCGACTCGGGTCATCGACAGGGAGGCGGGGATACAGCGCGAACGCAAGAATGGCAAAGATGATCGAGCACCCACCGATGCCAACCGCCGACGAGCCTGCCGCGATCGCGGTGAATCCAGGAGCTCGTCGCATCATTCGGACCGCGTAGCGCGTGTCCTGCCATAGCGTATCGAGCCAGACGAAGCCCCAGGCTTCTCGCGTGCGCTCCTTCGTCAAGCTCGCACTACCGAACTGTTTGCGGGCGAATATTACAGCCTGTTCGGGCGACCTGCTCGCCTGACGCTGCTCCTCCTGCCGCATCGCCAAATGGAACGCGAGTTCGTCGTCGATCTCTCCCTCAACCCGGTTCCGACGGAACAGCGCGAGCAACCGTCGAAGGAGCGCTCGCATGGGCACAGGTCTTCCCATAAACGTATCAGGGGAGCATCCTGCGCCCTCTTCGGGCGCGGTGTCAAGCCCTCGTCGATACCGTCCAGACTCATCGATCTCACTTCACGACATTCAATGTGACATCGACCCGCACGACCTCACCGGTCAGCGAATCGGCCGCATTCGTGAACTGCGTGGTCTGACCGTCCCTCAGGACCGCGCTGTTCGTGAATCTGAACGATCGAAATGCCGGAGCGTTTGGAATGGCTCGCGGTGTCTGAAGCTTCTGTTGCTCATCATCGACGACCGACGACTGCTCGATGGTGAGCTGGACTTCGAAGCTCGTGTCGTCAACTCTGCGAACAGTGCAGTCGATGTTCGTGCCGACGGGACGGTATTGGATTCCCGCGGGCGCTGGTGTCTTGCCATCAGCCGACGGCCCTGACGGCGGGGTTGCGATCGGCACCTCCGTTCCAATTCGCAGCCGTGCGAGCTCTCGACCTGCGTGGCGCCGTGACGGCCAGCGTATAGGGCGCACTAGCGATCTTCTTCTCGCCCTGGAAACGAGCGATCACGACCTGCACCTTGAGCGGGGTGGGTGTCTGTTCGCGTGGCGGGGACGGCTTATCCTGCGCTGTCGCAGCTGCAACATGTGCCAGCATCAGCACTCCGGCAAGCGTCGCAATGTTCAGAGATCTAGCCCTCATTGGAAGCTCCTTGTCATTCGCCTGCCGCGTCAATCGGCTCGATGAGTATGGGTTCAATCGTGATATCAGGCACGCTCAAAGGAGCGTCTTCCCGAGCGTCCGAGGGGATCGAATAGGTCAAGGGATTCTCAGTGACCGCTTGCAGGAAGCGTCGAAACGCCTCGCGTTCCGAGGGGGGCACCAGCACCGTCTGGGTCGCGTTGCGGCGAGTCACGCGTCGGACTTGTTCAGCAGTGGGCTTCTGGATGGCCGGCGGCGACACCGGCTCCACCACAGCCGCGCTACCAGCGGCCGCCGGAGCAACCACATCAGCAGGACGAGGGCGGACTTCATTGCGACTTGAAACGAACACGGCGAGTACCGCAACGACCGTGAGCCCTGTGGCGCCGGACAGGAGCCAGCCCATCCCCACGCGATATCGCCGTGGCTCCTCAGCCAGACGAATCCGCACGCGGGCCTGAAACTCAGGCGACGGATCGACGGCGAGTGCTTCCTGAATCTGGCGATCAAGGTCGGTGATCACCTCGTCGCGCATGACAGCAACTCCTTTAACTTCTGTCGGGCAAGAAACAGACGCGATTTCACGGTCCCTTCGGGTAGTCGCAACAACTCGGCTGCGGCGGCGACGTCGTGTCCTTCGATGTTCACGAGGACGACGACGAGTCGGAGCTTTTCTGGGAGGGTATCAATCGCCCTCCACAACCGTGCGGCCCGATCGCGTTCGACCACTGCGTCCTGCTCATTGCTGGCGGCCGGGGGTGACGCGGACTCACTCTGTTCCCGGGCCGTCCGGCGCCGTTCGCTCCGCTGGCGATCGAGCGCTAAGCGCCAGGTCATACGAACGAGCCATGGTCGAAATCGGCTGCGATCGCGGAGGCGATGGAACTGCCGGTACGCCCTGACGAACGCCTCCTGCGCCACATCTTCCGCGTCCTGCCGATGGCGCAGCACGGCGAAAGCGACGCGAAACGCGAGGGCGGACGACTCAACCAATCGCGTCTCGAACTCGCGCTCGAGGTCTGCATCCACGGCGATTGCGGGCTCTAGCTGACCAGCCTCTAGTCGCATCCCAGCGCTTCGCATACGACTGGCACTTTCAGGAGGCAAGACGCCGCCGCCTTGGAATCGGTTCACTGTCCGCAATGGCGTAGGGTTCTAGATGCCGCCTGCCAACCCTGCGGTTGGGTGTCTGCTGCGAAGGCCTGGATTCGTGGACATCTACTCAAGGGTCTTGGCGATGACCGCGACATATGGCGGACCATCGCTGCTGCGAAGGAGTGTTCGGAGTGCCCACCCCGTTCCAGCGAGAATCTCCTTCATTTCCGACGGGGACACGAGCAGGTAATCGAACCAGGGTCCTTTGATCTCTCGAAATCGAACGCGAATGCGAATCTGCCCACCCATACGTCCGCGCTCCCGGTTACGGCGCTGGTATCGCCGATGCGCGGCGAGGCGGGTCTGGTAGGGATTGACGGATTCGGCCAGGATCACGGCGCCGCCAGCCGTGAGGCGATGAAGCTGGCGGAGCAGTCGCTTGGCTTTCTTGTAATTACCAAACAGCCCAAAATTGTTCCCGAACATCACGACCGTATCGAACGAGTCGGCGGGAAGGCGATGGATCTGTTCGATGGGCAGCAGTCGCGCATCCCGCACGCCCCGCTTTCGGCAGAGCCGAATCGCCAATGGCGAGCGATCGATCGCGGTCACCTTCATGCCCTGACGCTGAAGATAGAGTGACACCCGGCCTGCGCCACAGCCCACATCGAGCGCACGGGAGCCTTGTGTGAATCGCATGGCCCGCTGTTCGCGTTTGGCCCAGGCCGAGAATTCCGAGAAGTAGCGCTTCGGACCCTCTCCGCAGGTGATGAGGCCGTCATCACGTTCGACAATTTCGTCGGGACGGCCCTCGCTCAGGTACGCCCACAGTTCGTGACCGTAGGCGTCGTTGGAGCGGGTGATCCGCGACATGAGGCGGAACGAACGCTACCGCGTTGCTGGTGTCTCGCTCGAGGGCGGAAGGATTTTATTGAGACGCATGTACGTCACCAGGTTGCCGTAGTGTTCGTAGGTGTGCGTCGTGACGAAGAAGAGAATGCCGAGTCGAGGCGTTGGACCAAAAGCAAACGGCACGGCCTCGGTGCCCTTCTGATCGGTCATGCCGTCCATCACTGATTGGCAGTAGGCGACGCCATCGGTGAGCGCCTTCATCAGCGCCGCCCGTGTTGTCGCGGAGTTCTCGATACCGGACTGGGGCGGCTTGCTGCCAGCGGCGGCCGAACACATGGCGAAATAGGCATCAGCGATGTGGCCGAACAGCTGCGCGATCGTGCGGACCTCAGGCGTTGCCCGAAACGAATAGAGGTTGTCGGGAATCTTCTCGGCACTGCGCGTGACGAAGCCGCTGATGGCCGTGAACTGAACTTTGGCATTAGCGCTCAACGGATTCGTGGACTGAGCCGAGGCCGCACTCGACACCAGCAGCGCGGCCGTACCAAGACACGCGACGACGAGTTTCGTATTGCAGGTCATCATCGAACCCCCTGCTGTGAACCACCGGTCGAAGACCTACTTTGTCTCGCTTCGAAGCTTTGCCCACCGTTTCTTCTGGGCCCGCGAGATCGCGGCGCGGGCCTTGGCCGAAAGCTTCCGGCGTGGGCGCTTCCCAGGCAATGTCCCCATCGGCACGACCGGCTGCGGCGTTTGTGCTCGTCCTCGACGCCTGCGTTCAGGGGCGCCGGTGACTTGATTCAGGAGACCAGCTGCCGTATCCCGAATCTGCTCTAGTTGCCTGGCGACGTTCTGACGTTGACTCAGCCAGCCTTCGGCTTTGGCCCTGGCCCTTCCAAGTAACCTACCCAGGTCCTCGGCAAAGGTTTCAATCGCGCTGTTAGTCGAACTTACCGGCTTCCGACCTCGCTTCGCCATGTAACCTCCGACTGCGGTGACGCCGGGGACTCTCCGGCGTGACAGCCCCAATTTCAGTTAGCCGTGTCAGGTCCATGAATCCTCCGACTTCGAGGAAACGCGATGATACGCTGCCCATCGTAGCCCACGGACTCCGAGAGTCACAAGGCCACCTGTAGCGCTCCTCGGGTGGAACGAACCTGTGGAATGGCCGCGGCGAAATCGTCGCGGCCGGAATGATTATTCGAGCGTGGATCTGGAGATGTCGACCAGACGCAGGGTCTCTTGATCGTTCCCGCTAGAGACCACTGGACGCGAACGAGGGCTCGTCGCTCGCCTGTGTAGAGGGTGCGAGCAGTGAACTGCGGTCAGCACGGCGGGAGCCAGACTGCTCGCACCCAGCGATCATCGCGGTAAAGCCAATTGCCGAAAGACCTTCCAGTCGCCATTCTCACAGACGCGATTGGTCGCCCCCAACCTGACTACCTAGTGCACCGGCTTCATGAATTGGTGAACGGCATGCGCGGCGATCCTTCGTCCGTGGTGAACGCCGGTCTCGACTGCTTTCCGGAAGTGAATGCCGATGTAGATCCGCGACGCCGCGTTCTCGTCCGCGGCCTGCGAGAAGCTCGAGTACGAGCGGATCACCGGCGTCGCGTCCGTGCACGTCCCGCCAGGACCGACCGTCATGCTGCACGCCGTGAACGACACAGCGTCGGTGCCGAACACTTGCTTCAGGATCTCTGCTGCCACGCCGCCCTGCACCGCGTGCCCCGAATCATGATCGGGTATCGGGTAGGTTGGTTGCAGGGGTGTCCACATCGAGTCGCCCTGTGTAGCTGGATTGCCGTCGTTATCGCCCTCCCGGATCGCCGTGATCGGGCGCCAGAAGCTGTAGTGATACTTGACTTCCCATGACGCGATGTACCCATCCGCCATGGCCATGTTCAACAACCCGAACAACCGTGCGTTCTCCCACAGATCGAAACTTCGGTCGGCCGAAACCGCGCGCGCGAGACGATTCCACGCCAACGGCGAACTCTCGATCCAGAACACCCCGATTTCGGTCTGGTCCGGGGTTCGTGTACTCGGCGTGGTGATGTCGTCGCCGCCAATCCGCTTGATCTCGTTGTAATCGTCTGCGTACCTCTTGCTGCGGAGCGGGTACGGCGGCCCGGGCCAGAACTGCCCGCTGTGCTTCAGGACGAACGGCGTCACCTGGCCATAGTTGGACGCGAACGCCAGGGGCGGACCATCGGGCGTGAAGCGCCACTCACCGGGTTCGGTGCCCTGGGGATAGTTGAAGTCGAGCCACGTCGTCGTCTCGAATCGATCGCCGGCTCGCAGCGCGACAATGGCCGCCGCCGCGGCTTGCCCCACGGCGACGCCGGCTGTCTTGGCCGGTCCGTTGGGTATCGGCATAAGCGCGGCAGCATACAGGGCGTTGGTCTCCACAATTCCGCTCGCCACACACGCCGGCGATTCGGGTAATTTCGCGATTACCGACACGAGCACCTCACGTGCCGCCGCGGCCACGGCCGCATCCACCGACACGGGTCCGTTCACGTTCGCGTCGAAGGCGTAGGGACGCGATCGGCGATCGATGGCATTCACCGCGTCGTGAACGGCGACGTGCACCATGGCATACATCCGGGACTCGGCGAGGCCGTTCCCGCTTATGTGTATACACGCCGCGGTCGCGGCCTTCGCAGCGTTCTCGTTCCACGTGATCACCGCGTCAGCGGCGGCGGCCGTGCCCGGCCACAACCCGAGAAGCGATAAGCACAGTCCGATGTTCTCGGCCATCTGCTTCTTCATAGCTCCCCCTCAAGATACCCTCGCGGGTCTTCACACACGTCTTTACTTGATAACACCGATTTGCGGTCTTCACCGACGTTACATTGGACATTCGTTGGCTTGGGTGCCTGAAACGGCGCAAGGGTAACACGGCGGATCTGCCGTTCAGCTCAGCGATACATCGTTTCATCGTTCGAGTTAGAACGACGGACCGGCGACGGCTGAGCAGCAGTCTGTCAAGCGACGTCTGCCAGCACGAAGTCCGCGACACGTGGGAAGTGTGGTGGTCGGCTCGTCCCGGCCGCGTAGATCGCGGGCGGGTGAGGATTCGTATGGTCGGAAGAACAATACTGAGCGTTCGGTGACGGAATCGTCATTCGCGTTGAGTAAACGACCTCCGACTGCATGCGGCGCCAGCGGATGCCTTCTGAACAGCGTGAGCAGTCACTGCTTTTCTTGTCCGCGCCGATAGATCAGGAACGGGGTCTAACCAGGGAAATGACCGGATTCATCGGAAGAGCGCTAACGGCCCTTCTGTTCGTGATTGCCTGCAGCCGATCCGTTCCGCACGCACAAGACAATCCAAACCCATTCGAACCAGCGGTAATCCTGCCGAGGGCGTGGACGATCCTCACCGCGGCTCTCGACACAGGCACGCTTCAGGAGCAGATCGCCGCCGTTTCGGCTCTCGCCGCCGCTGGTACGCCTCGCGCTCTGGAAATGTTCGAGCGTGCTGCTCGGGAGGGGTCCGCACCTGTACGAAGCAGCGCGATTTGGTATTTGCCGGTCGAGAACAGCTCGAAGTATCTGCCGCTGGTGGCTGAGGCGCTGAAAGATTCCGATCTCGAGACCCGTCGACGAGCCGTCGGGGCGCTCGGGCGAGTGCGCGACTCTAATGTTCTTCCACTCCTGCAGAACGTGCTCCTGAGTGGCGGCCCTGACACGATTCAATATGCGGTCGGATCTGCCCGGCTCCTCGGATCAATGTCTTTCGGCGTTCTCCTGCACGCTGTCGACGTGGGGGGTGAGACCACGCGGGCCGCTGCGATCCCCGCCATTGACGTCCTGTTGTCGCCGGAGTTGTCACGCACGGCCATCGACAACCTGGATGCCCTGCGTCGTCTCCGCCCGGAGGGCATCCTCACCAAAGCGCTCGCGGATAGCAATAGTGTCGTCCGAGTCTTCGCGGCGCTGATACTGGCCCGACTCGGGCGCGATTCGGGCGCCGACGTATTACTGAAGGCCGCCACCGGAGAGGATCCGAAGTTCGGGACGGTGATTTCTCGCTATAACGCCATGGCCGCGCTGCACGTGCTCGGCCGGCCAGGTTATTTGTCGGTTCTCGTGAAGGCGCTCGAGCATCCCGACCAGCGGGTTCGGCTTGATGCGGCGTTTGCGATGCGGTCGTTCCCGCATCGGTCGATGGAGGCCGCGTGGAATGGGGCATGGCGGGGGACTTCGTCCGCGGCCGTCCGGCATAAGGCTTTTCAGGCGTTAGTAGCGCTCAGACCTAACGATCGTCGATTGCTCCAGGCGGGGCTTGCGGACCAGGATGCGAACATCCGGTTGACCGCCGCTGAGACGCGGCTCGCCGCTGGACGCGACCGCGCTGCGGTCGACACTCTTGAACGACTCGCCACAGAGGTGAACACCCGTAACCGGGCGCTCCAAGTCCTGAGCACCAAGGGCGATCTCCGTCGCACGGCGGTCGTGGCGCGTTCCCTCTTGCCGAACGCTGAAGAACTCGCTCGAATGCGTTCCGGCGAGGTCTATGACCCGGAATATCGGCTCGTGGTGGTGCATACCCTTGGGGCGGTCAGGGATATCGAAGCCGTGCCGATGCTTGGCGCGCTATTCGGGCCGGATTGGACGCTCAATTCCTACGTTGCACGCGCGCTGGTCACGATTGGCGACGACATGGCGCGACGTACACTGGTTCGAACATTGGACAGCTCGCACAGCACGGCGAGGATTCACGCCGCCGGTGGTGTGGTGAGTGTCTACGACCGATGAAGTTCCAAGTACAGATCAAAACTGAAAGCTGAGGGAGGCAAGCCGAAAGGATGATTGGGAAGACCACTCCAGCAATCCGATTAGTCAACCTATTGGGCGCGTGTTCATTGGCCGTGTGACTCAGTGCTGCCGGCGTTTCGTTCCACTATGACGCCACGCGGCCGGAAGCGCCTAACCCGATGCTCGGCCAAATTTACGAACTCGATAGTCATGGGCACGTCGTCTACATTTCATTCCGCGACGGCGTGTTGTTCTACGGAATGATGCTTATCAGTGTCGCGGGAATGGTCACGTCGAGCGTTCTCGGTCGCCGGATACACGAATCTCGTCGAGCTCCCTATGGCCGATACCAATGAGATGGCGAACCACTGCATACATGCAATGTCCGTCAACTAGCAGCCCGTGGTGAAAGTCTGAGTTAGCCGTCCTGACGACGCTTCGCGCCGGAAGATGGTTCGCTTCGCTTCAGAAGGGCTCACCCCACAATCGCGAGCATATTGAGGACGTGGTTGCCTAGCGCCGTGTCGCCAGTCACGCGAACGTGCTTGCGGGCGTTTTCGCGCGCGATGCCCTTCGTGAAGATGCGCCACGCGATGTCCTGCGGGATGGTGACCGTGGCGACGATCGTGCCCACGGGCTCGCTGGCGAGCATCCAGGCCTCGCCGCGGTAGAGATGCCAGTCGCCGCCGCAGTCGCCGGAGACATGGATCCTGATGGCGGTGCCTGGCGGTGCGGACATCGAGCGATAGTGGAATGGCAGCGCGCGCATGAAGCAATCCAGCACCGGGTGATACAGCTCCCGCGTCATGATCGCGCGCAGGTGTCGTGCAGGGTTCGCGGACGGGTTCTGCGCGGTGTTGGCAGGGTCGTCGAGCGCGAGGCGAATCTGCTGTTGATGGTGCCAGCGCTCGGTTAGCTCACGCGCGACATCGAACCAGTTTGCAGAGGCCGACTCGCCCGCCCAGCTGACGCCGAACCGAGCGGGCGCGAACGGGTCGAGCGACGCGTAGTAGCTTGCAGCCTCGCGAGACGTCTGTTCCATCCACGCGATCAGCACGGGTGGACTAAGCCGGCGATACACCGTCACGCCTTCGGCGTTCAGCCGGTCGATGAACGAGACGAGGTCGCGGTCACTAGTGATCGCTGGCGGCGGCGATGGCGTGTATCCGTCGCGGCCGAACGACAGCGTGCGCAGCTGTGTGTCCAGCAGGTGCGCGGCGACGTCCTTGACTTTCCACTTGGGCGCGATCGTTTGCCGCTCCCAGTCATTGGGCGCCAACGAGCGCAGCAGATCGATCAGCTGAGCGTCGAGCGTGGGGAAGAGGTGCGCAGTGAGAAGCGGCCCGGGCGGCGTGACTTCGGCCATCCTCGATTCTAACCGTTTAGGGATCGACGCGATCGATCCCGCGTACTACACTGTCGCCAATGGCGATGGGCAAACGACGGCGGCATGCGAAGCAGGCCGCGATGTGGGTGGCCACGCAGGACCTGCCGCGCAGTGCCGCCCACCCGTTCTACGCGCGACTGAATCAGATTCTCGACCAGCACGACTTCGACGGCTTCGCCGAGGGTCTGTGCGCGCGGTTCTACGCCGACGAGGGCCGACCCGGCCTGCCGCCCGGCCGCTACTTCCGGTTGCTGCTGATCGGCTATTTCGAAGGCTTGGATGCCGAGCGCGCGATCGCGTGGCGCGCGGCCGATTCGTTTGCCGTGCGCGAGTTTCTCGGGTTGGTGTTGCCGGAGGCGCCGCCCGATCATTCGACGATTTCCCGGACCCGTCGCTTGATCGATCTCGAGACGCACGAGGCGGTCTTCACGTGGATGCTGCAGCGTCTCGCCGACGCGGGCCTGGTAAAGGGGAAGACGGTCGGCATTGACGCAACGACGCTGGAGGCGAACGCGGCGCTGCGCAGCATCGTGCGGCGGGACACCGGGGAAAGCTATCAGGACTTCTTGACGAAGCTGGCGCAGGCGTCGGGCATCGAGACGCCGACCCGCGCGGACCTGGCGCGCATCGACCGGAAGCGGAAGAAGAAGGGCTCGAACGACGATTGGACCCATCCGCACGATCCCGACGCGAGGATCACGAAGATGAAAGACGGGCGCACGCACTTGGCGCACAAGGCCGAGCATGCCGTCGACCTCGAGACCGGCGCGATCGTCGGCGTCACGGTGCAGGATGCCGACGACGGCGACACCACGACCTGCGTCGAGACGCTGATTGAGGCGGCCGAGCAGGTGGAGACGGTGCGGCCCGATGGCGACGGGCATCGAAGAGATCGTCGGCGACAAGGGCTATCACAGCAATCAGTCGCTCGTGGACCTCGAAGCCGTCGGCGTCCGCAGTTACATCTCCGAGCCCGATCGCGGCCGACGGAACTGGAAGAAGAACCCGGAGGCCCGCGACGCGGTGTACCGCAATCGTCGGCGCATTCGCGGCGCGCGGGGCCTGCGCCTGCTGCGGCTCCGCGGCGAGCGCCTGGAACGGCCGTTTGCGCATCTCTACGAGACGGGCGGGATGCGCCGCGTGCACCTCCGCGGTCACACGAACATCCTGAAGCGGCTGCTGATTCACGCCGGCGGCTTCAATCTCGGACTGCTCATGCGGCAGCTGATCGGCGTCGGCACGCCGCGCGGGCTGCAGGGCCGCCTTA